>NZ_QFYR01000001.1 GCF_003254705.1 Phenylobacterium deserti | reverse complement strand
CGGCCAGGTGCAGCATCACCGCGCTGTCCTTGCCAATCGAATAGAGCATCACCGGGTTCTCACACTCGGCCACCACCTCCCGAAGGATGTGGATGCTCTCGGCCTCAAGACGCTGAAGGTGCGTGAGGGGGCGCAGCGACGGCGCTCTCACCGACGCCGGTTCGCGCCGGCGCAGCCGTTCAAGCGTCGCCACCAACGTGCCGGAGAGTGGTGGCGCGACTGGCCGCAGCGCCTCCGCCACAAGGTCGTTGTTCTGATGTGTCGCCGCGCGGGCGAGCAATGATCCGAGCTGATCCATGCCGCTGTTTTGGCGGCGCGCAGCTAGGCCGCCTCAATCATCTGGTAAAGTCCGCAGCAGATCGCGCAGCTCGGCACAACCATCAGGCTTGGCAGCGGGCGACGATCAGCGACAGCACGAAAGCCGCTCCGACGATCGCGGAAGGCGTCCCAACCGCCTGGAGTTCACGCCACCCCTTCGCGCGCCAGAGCGCCGCGATCAGGAGCAGCGAGCTTGCGACCACGCTTGCGCGGATCGGATCCGCTGGCTGCAATACGAAGAATGCGCCTCGCCCAAGCAGCGCTGAGCCAGCCGCGGCAGCCAGAACCACCATAACTGCAAACAAGGCGGCCCGAGCGCCTCGGGCGCTGGTCGCGAACTCGCGGAGTTCCAGGCGCGGCCTTGCTCGGCCAGGTGCCTCATCTCTGACGATGCGTTCCGGCGTCGGTTCCGACGACGGCGCAACGATGACAGTCACCGCGTGGATCTTGACCGCGAACACTGTGGCGCCGGACGGGTAGGCCCAACGCTCGTGCGGTGGCTGAACCCCGACGACCCGATAAATGTCGCCCTCCAGCCGCTCCGCCTCAACCGGGCGGTAGTCCTTGTCCTCGGCCGCGAGGCCACGCGGCGCGTCCGAGACAAGCGGCATGAAGATGGTGACACGTTCGCTCATGGCGGGCGCGAAACTCCGCCTCGCATCAGCAGATTTCGTACGGCCGTCCGCGCTCCGAGATTCCAACTATTGAGGGCTCGACGGCGGATTCGGCCGCGTGCAGGCCCTTCAGAGCAGAGGTGGCGCAACGGTCCGCTGTTCTGACGCGCGCTTTGTCCTTTGTTCGACCCGGCCGAGAGGGCGCGGAATAGATCTTTGCGCAACCTGGATCGGCAGCATGCACGCAAAGCAACCGAGCACATGGCGGCGACCTGCGGAGCGAAGCGTCCGCTTCAAAGTCGCACGCCACATCGGTTTGCGCCCGCTGCAGTTGCTCCAGAACTCCTTCCAATCAGGAGCAGCGCTTCGGCATGTCCCAGCACGTCAACACTCGTGAGGCGCTCGCACCGCCGCCGGTCACGCCAAAGGCGGCCTCCGCCCGCACCCTTTCGTCTCCGCACGGCGCACGGCTGCGTGCACTGGTGATCGCGCACGACGCGCGGGCCAAAGGCGGCGTGAACAACTTCCTGCGGATCATGCGGCGGAAGATGCGACGGCGCGTGGATGTGTCCCGCTTCGCCAACGGCCGTCGCCACAAGGAACAGGGCAAGGTCGCGACAATGAAGCGACTCGCCTACGACTACCTGCGGTTCGCCGTCCTGCTGACGCGTCGACGCTTCGACGTCGTCCACCTGAACCCGACACTCGATCTTTCATCATTGCCCCGGGAGATGGCGTTCGCCTGGATCGCCAAACTGGTGCAGCCAAAAGCCAAGGTGCTTCTCTTCTATCGGGGCTGGGACTGGAAAGCGCTCGAGGCGATCCAGGCTTCAGGGTGGAAGCGCCGGGCTTTCCAGGCGACTCACGGACGCGTCGACCGGGTCCTGCTGCTGTCCTCCGGCTTCAAAGACGCCCTGGTGGTCGAAGGGGTCGGGGCGCGCAAGATCCACGTTGTGAGCACCATGTTCGAGGGGGACAAGCTCCGCCCCGTTCTCGAGCGCCTGCCGGTCAAGGACCCGCAGATGCTGGTGTTCATGTCCCGGTTCCTGCCGGCTAAAGGCGGAGCGGCGACGATTGAGGCGTTCGCGCAGGTCGCCGGCGACTTCCCGCGGGCCCGCTTGTGCATGGCTGGGGACGGTCCGGACATGCCGCGGCTGCGCGCGCTCGCCCACGAGCTTGGCTTGGAGCACCGCATCGATTTCGTCGGCTACGTAGGCGGCGAGACGAAGATGGAGCTGCTCGCCCGCGCCCGCCTCTTCGTCTTGCCGACAGCCCATCCGGAAGGCATGCCGAACGCCGTGCTGGAAGCCATGGCGGCGGGCGATGTGATCATCACCACCCCGATCGGCGGGATCACGGATGCGGTGGAGGACGGCCTAAACGGGTCTCTCCTTCGATCACCGGACGCGCAGTCGGTCGCACGTGAAATCCGACGCTACTTCGAAGATCCCCAACTCGCGGCTGCAATAGGGGCCCGGAACCGTGAGAAGGCTTGGCGGCTGTGGGAGTCAGGCGTCGTCGCTGATCGCATCGCAGAACACTACGTCGACCTCGCGCGGGAACGCGTCGACTAAGTGGTCGCAACGCCAGCCAACGGCCTGAACGCCCGGCCGCATCTGCGTGGGCTTCAGCAGCCCCGAGGACAGTCCGTGCGCGCGACTTCGCGTCCTCGGAACGACACCAGGCCTTGCTTTAACAACAGTCACGCTAGCCATGAGATGGCCGGTCAACTGCACCCTCGAAAGTAGTTCATCCTCCGACGTGCGATTTAACATGGGTCCGATTGGAGCACGGGGTTCGGCGCTAAGCCTCTCATCTCACGAGATACCGATGGGGACATCACGATGCTTGAGGCCGCAACCCAGCAAGATGTCATGAAGATCGACGTCGTCGAGCCTGAGTCGCAGCAGGCGCGGTCGCGCCCCGACACAGGCGCGACGGAGCTCGAGCCACGGACCTGGCGAACAACGTCGACCGTTTCTGATCCGCTCACCGAAACCGTCATCTTGTCAGCCCCAGCGACCGCGACGCACTCGCTTGCCGCGCAAGCCGCCGAGAGCCAAGGGTCTGCCGTCGGCCTAAGCCTCGTGAAGAGGGCGTTCGATATCCTAGTCTCGCTGACCGCCCTGCTGTTCGTGGGGCCGTTGCTGATGCTGGCCGCAGCAGCCCTTTGGGTGGAGTCCGGCAGGCCGATCTTCTTTCGGCAACACCGGACCGGCTACAAGGGCCAGACCTTTGTGATCCTGAAGCTGCGAACCATGCGGGTTCTGGAAGATGGCGAAGGGCTTACCCAAGCCACTCGTGGTGATGCGCGCATCACCCGCGTCGGCGCCTTTCTGCGCAAGAGCAGCATCGACGAACTGCCGCAGCTCATCAACGTGTTGAAGGGCGACATGTCTCTGGTGGGGCCACGGCCGCACGCACTGGCGCACGATCAACTCTATGGCGCTGCGCTGCCCAACTACCAGCTTCGGTTCGGTGCTCGGCCTGGCTTGACCGGCCTGGCGCAGATCCGCGGCCTGCGCGGGGAGATCCACGTCCTGCAGGACATGGCGCACCGGGTGGAAGCCGACATCGAATACATCAAGGACTGGTCGCTGATGCGCGACGTGCGGATCATGCTGCGGACGGTGCCGCTTCTGTTCCACGACGCCCGCGCCTACTGATCCCAGTAAGCGGAAAAGAAAAACAGCGCCGCCCATCGGGCGGCGCTGTTCATAGTTCCGCGAGTCGCTTTGCCAGCGCGGCGCGCTGCAGAGCCTTTAGGTGAAGATGAACGAGCCGGCGCTCAGCGAGGCGTGGTTCGAGAGGGTGGCGATCTGCACGGCGTTGCCCGCACTGCCGCCATCGAGGTCCAGATAAAGCGCACCGTCGGACGCGGTGTAATGCAGCGTCGCCTTTCCGGCCGCAGCCGAGCCCATGCCGTTCATGAACTGCACGCTTCCGCTCACGCCAAGGCTCTTCAAGGCAAGCTCGATCTGGTCGCTCTTGCTGAAGTCCGTGATGGTGTCGACGCTTCCGTCCCGGGTTTCGAAGCGGAACACGTCACGACCGGACCCGCCGGTCAGGGTGTCCGCTCCGAAGCCCCCGAGCAGGGTGTCGTCGCCATCGTTGCCCTTCAGCAGATCGGCGCCTTCGCCACCGCGGAGGTAGTCGTTGCCACCACCGGCAGATAGGGCGTCCGCACCACTTCCACCGTCCAGCTTGTCGGCTCCTGCGCCACCCACGAGGTTGTCGTTGCCGGCGCCGCCATTCAGAGTATCGGCGCCGCCCGCGCCCACCAGGCGGTCCGCACCGTCGGCGCCGGTCAGCAGGGTCGGCTTATTGTCCAACGCGCGGAGGTCCAGCGAGTCGGAGATGGGCGGCTTCGGATCGGTGACCGTGTCGTCCGGTTGGGTGGGCCGAGGGCTCGTCACCGGCGGAGGCTGGCTCGTCGCACCGCCTTCGGCGATGTCGAAGTTGCGGTAGTTGACGGCGAGCGTCTCGGCGGAAGCCTCGCGATAGATCCCCATCTTCCAATAGGGGCCGACCGCGTCATTGTACCCGACGCCGCCCTTGTAGTTGACCAGCAGGTCGCCATCGCGCCAGACCTTGATGAGGCCAGCGCCGTCCGGGTCGAAGCGGATCTCGACCTTCATCTGGTACCAGTGGCCCCGGATGATGTCGGAACTGTCAGTGTAGAGCACGTTGTCGTCGGGCCGCGAGGTGGTGATCCGGTCCTCGTCGGTCCGCGTGATGAAGCGCATCCGCTCGCCGTCGAGCTGGGTGGCGAACACCGGGCCCAGCGAGCCGTAGTCGCCACTGTCCGGAGAACCATGGAACTGGCCGACGTTGAGCCAATCCGACGTGATCTTCTGCCCCGGCTCGACCATGAAGTCGTAGGTCATGGTGTAGGTTTTATCGAACTCGAGAGTGTCTTGGGCGGAGACCTCCGAGCGCTCCTTGGCGCCGTCTCTTGGCCGCCACTGATCTCCCGAGTGAACCTCGAAGCGAAAAACATCGCCCGCCTGCTTGAAGCTATAAGCATCTCCGGAATTGTGAATCCCGTAGGGCGTCTCATCGAAATACATGCCGCGATCCTCGTTGCCCGCCGATGCATGCAGCGGGTCAAAGGGTTGTCGTGATGGTGAGCGCCGCAACCGACACCCGCCCCCCTGGATCGGAGCGATAGAGACCCAGCCGCGGCGAGTAAATGCGGCGACTCGTCTCGGTTTCGCGCGGATTACTCCGAAATCATCACGACAACGCGGGTATTTCCGAGTGTTCGTTCGCCTCTCGCGATAATTCTCAACCTAAACAACTGAAACATAACCCACCCAATGTGGGCGCCACCAGCTAGCCGGCAGACGGTGCTTGTCCGAACTGTGGCAAGATAGGGGTCACACGTGGTCGAGTTCCAGTATTCGACCCAGACGGGCAAGGACCTTGACCTTGTTCAACAAACAAGAAGGCGGCGACAATCCTGCCGGGACAAGGCGCTCATTGGTTGTTCACGGCTATACCGCCGGACAACAGGTCCAAGTCACGCTTCAGCTGAACGGCGTTCGAGGCGGATTCATCCGAGGGTAGATCGTCCGGTGTTCATCCCCGCCCGATGCCCGTGTAAGCGAAGCCGCTCGCCCGCACATCGTCGGGCTTGTAGATGTTGCGCAGGTCGATCAGCACGGGCTTGTTCATCAAGGGCTTGATGCGATCCAGGTCCAGCGCGCGGAACTGATCCCACTCCGTGATGATCACCAGAGCGTCGGCGCCCTGGGCCACTGCATAGGGATCATTCTTGAACGCCACATCAGGCAGCATCTGGCGAGCTTCATGGGCTTCAGGATCGAAGGCCTGCACCTGAGCGCCAGCGGCCTGCAACGCCGGCACAATGTCCAGGCTTGGCGCGTCACGCATGTCGTCGGTATTGGGCTTGAAGGTCAGACCCAGGACGCCGACAGTCTTCCCAGTGAGATCCTTGCCATTGATGGCGCCTATCACCTTGCGGCTCATGGCCTTCTTGCGAGCGTCGTTGACCTTCACGGTCGTCTCGATCAGCTCGACCGGCGTGCCGGCGTCGCGAGCCGTGCGGACGAGCGCCAACGTGTCCTTCGGAAAACAAGAGCCGCCATAGCCTGGACCGGCGTGGAGAAACTTGCCGCCGATCCGGTTGTCCAAACCGATGCCGCGCGCGACTTGCTGAACGTCCGCGCCAACGGCTTCACAGAGGTTCGCGATCTCGTTGATGAAGGTGATCTTCAGCGCAAGGAAGGCGTTGGCGGCGTACTTGATCAGCTCCGAGGTGCGCCGGCCCGTGAAAAGGATAGGCGTCTCATTCAGGAAGAGCGGACGGTAGAGTTCACGCATCACCGCCTCGGCGCGCGGGTCGTGCGCGCCGACGACCACGCGATCGGGCCGCTTGAAGTCCTCGATGGCCGCGCCTTCGCGCAGGAATTCCGGATTGGACACCACGGCCACATCGGCGTCCGGGCGCACCCGCTTGATGATGGCGTCGATCTCGTCGCCCGTGCCGACCGGAACCGTCGACTTCGTGACCACGACGGTGAAACCGTCGACAAGACCGGCGATCTCCTCGGCGGCCGCGTAGACATAGGAGAGGTCAGCGTGGCCGTCGCCTCGACGCGAAGGGGTGCCCACCGCAATGAACACGGCGTCGGCCGTCCTGACCGCCTCTGCGGGATCGGTGTCGAAGAACAGCCGCCCAGCCCTGACGTTGTCCGCGACCAGCTTGTCGAGACCAGGTTCGTAGATGGGTATGCCGCCGGCCCTGAGCCGCTCGATCTTGCTCGCATCCTTGTCGATGCAAGTGACGATATGGCCGAAGTCGGCGAAGCAGGCGCCTGAGACCAGGCCGACATAGCCCGTGCCGATCATTGCGACATGCATTGTTGTAATCGCCCCTTGTGCGCGTCAGGTCGCCCCGGCAGCCCGGGTGCGGGCTGCTTTCGAGCGTGTGAATGCCGTCCCTGCGGATGCAGGGATTTCCAGCTGAGCTGGAGCCGCGCAGAAATTGGTGCGCGCAGCCGGTCCGATCTCGAACATTCGCTAAACAGTTGCGCCGGTGCAGGTCCGCACCTCGCAACTGCGGGCTCAGCGCTGCAGGATCGCGCGGAGCCCCCCCCGCATCGAAGGCGATGGCCCGTCCGCCCCTTAAGCTGATCAGGCCCCTTGCACGCAGGAAGGCAAGGCTCCGGCGCACCTGGGCAGGCGCAAGTTCGCAGGCGTCTGCGATCTGCTCGACCGTCAGGGGCATGTCGAAGCCGGCGCTTGTTGCGAGATCCACCACGGCGAGCCGGTCGTGCACGTCCAAGAGACAATCGGCGACCCGCGCCACCCGTGTCCCCAAAGCCAAGCGGCGCACCAGGTCGTAGCGACGCTCGCGGCTTAAGGTGAGCGCGCGATCCAGCACTTGACGCAGTTCATCCCGCTCCTCTGCCTGGGCGCGTGCGAGCAGCTGCGTGACGTCTGCGCAGGTGACCGGCGTCAAGGCGACCAGGTCGCTGAGAGCCGCGCCCTCCGCTCCCCTGGAGAGCACGACATCGCCTGAGATCACGAAGGAGAAGATCTGACGGCGGCCGTCTCGCAAGATGCGCATTTCGGAGGCCCAACCGCCGATCATCAGCTTGGGGCCAGGAACTGCGGAAATCGTGCTGATCGAAACACCCGCGCCATAGGATTCGACGGGATCAAGCAGAATGCGAAGAGCGGCCGCACGTGGGGGCGTGAGACCACACGACCGGATCAGGCGCAAAATCGCATTATCCGCCGCATCCATTCAAAGCCGGTCGATCGCCAAATCGCTCCTGAATCCGGCGAGATCATTGGCCAGGGCCGCCGGAAGACTATGACATCAGAGTATCCGCGGGCGCACACGACGCAGTTGTGTTCACCACCCGCGTTGAGAGCGATGGCATTCGGCAGGGCCGCAGGTCACAGGCCGCCGCTTTCCATCGGCGGTCGCACGCGGATTTAACCTGTGACCGGTTTGCGCGCTCTGCGGCGGTCTAGACCGAAGGCTAGCCGTATGAGTGGGTGATCATGAACCTGCAGCAGTCGCATCCTTCGTCTGGGTCTTTCGGCGGGTGGATGATCCCCGCTCCGCCAACCAGCGTCGTGGAGCAGGCCGTCCCACCGCAGAGCGGGCCGCTCGATCTTCAGAAATGGCTTTCCGTCTTCCGACGGCGCGCGAGCCTCTTCCTGACGCTGGCGATCGCGATCTTCGGGTGCTTCGTCGTGGGCACCTTGGCCGCGCCTCGGGAGTACACGGCTGCGGCCGAAGTGGTCGTCGATGCGCGGCACCAGAACATGGTCGACGCAGCCCCAGTGGTCCAAGACCTGCCACGCTCGAACACCGAGGCGAACATCGTCGACACCCAGGTTGCGATCTTGCGTTCCCGCGCCCTCGCCGCCAAGGTCGCGCAGGAACTTCAGCTGGTTGACGACCCCGAATTCAACGGAACCCTGACGGAGCCAACAGGGCCCAGAGCCTGGTTGCGGTCTTTCTTCCCGCAGCCGGAACCCACCGCTGCTGAAGTGAGGCAGAGCGTCGTCGACGTGCTGCTCGGCAAGCTGTCCATCCGGCGCGAAGGGCTCACCTATGTGATCGAGATCGCGATCACGTCCTCTGATCCGGAGAAGTCGGCGCGAATCGCGAACGCCTACGCCAAGAACTTCCTGACGCTGAGTGCGGCCTCCAAGGCGGAGGCCACCACCACGCTGAACCGCTGGCTCGCCGAGCGGCTGGTAGGCCTGCGCCAGCAGGTCGAACAGACCGACGCAGCGGTTCAGCAATTCAGGATCTCGAACGGGCTGCTTAGCGCATCCGGCGTGCCGCTGAACGAGCAGGAGATCTCGACGTACAACCTGCAGACCGGCGCGGCCCGCGCTGCGCTGGCCGAAGATCAGGCGCGCCTGAACACCGCCCTCGCGCAGCTGGCGCGCGGCTCTTCCGGGGACGACCTCGGCGAGGCGTTGAACTCGCCGGTGATCCAGGCGCTGCGCCTGCAACGTCAGCAGATCAGCAGCCGTCTGGCGGGCTTGGAGGTCACCTTCACCTCGGCCTACCCGGAAGTGCAGCAGGAACAGCAACGCCTGGCCGACGTGGATCGGCAGATCGCCGGCGAGATCAAGCGGATCGTTTCGAACCTCCAGGCCAAGGTGCAGGTCTCGCAGAAGCGCCTGGACGCTGTGCAGGGCACGCTCAGCACGGCCAAGGGCACGCTTGCGGCGAACAATCAGGCCGCGGTGCGGCTGAACGAGCTTCAGCGGAACGCTGACGCCGCTCGCGCCGTCTACGAAAGCTTCCTGAACCGCTTCAAGGAAACGAGCGCCATGGTCGGCATGGTCGAGCCGGACGCTCGCCTGCTTGCTCTTGCCGAACGGCCAACAGGTCCTTCGTCGCCAAACGTGAAGCTCAACCTTGCGACCGGCATGCTGGTGGCTTTGATGGCGGGCCTTGCCGGCGTCGCCGCAGCTGAAATCCTGGCGTCCGGACTCACCACGGGCGAGGACATCGAGCAACGCGTAGGCGCCGCCTATGTGGGATCGGTCCCGCTGCTCAACCGGCGCAGCCGCACCTCGCCTGGCGCTTATCTCACCTCCAAGCCCATGTCGGCATTTGCTGAAGCCCTGAGGGGTGTTCGGGCATCATTGCTGGAAACGTCCGATGGCGATGCGCCACACATCATTGCGATCACCTCCTCGCTCCCAGGCGAGGGCAAGACGCATACGGCCGTGAGCTTCGCCAGCTCGTTCGCGATGCAGGGCTACAAGACGATCCTGGTGGACTGCGACTCCAGGCGGCCCTCGCTGTGCCGATATATCCCGCCCGTAGATGTCGGTCTGCTCGAGGTGCTGGAAGGTCGCTGCACGCTCCAAGACGCTGTCGTCCGCGACGACAAGACGGGCGCCTTCTTCCTGCCGCTCGCGCAGCATTCGAAGTCGAAACACGATCTCTTCGCGACGGAGGCGATGGAAGAGCTCCTGGCGCAGCTGCGGCTCGACTACGACATCGTGATCCTGGATGCGCCGCCGGTGCTCGGCGTCGCCGACACCCGCACGCTGGCGCCCTTGGCTGACGCGGTGCTGTTGCTGGCCCAATGGCGCAAGACGCCGCGCAAGGCGGTGGAGACCTCGCTCAAGATGCTGCTGCGGAGCGGCGCGCGGGTCGCCGGCATTGCGCTTACCCAGGTCGACCTGAAGCAGCAGTCTCGCTCCGGCTATGGCGACCCTGGCTACTATTACGGCAAGTACGCAGGCTACTACGTCGAATAGGCCACTGGGTGGGCGGACACGTCGGACCAGCAGCCAGACGCTCAGGTCGCGAAACGGGGCCGCCCTATCGCAGGGCGGCCGAGGCGGCGGCACCCGCGCCTTCCGTCAGGGTGAAGCGTCGGAACTCCACCACCAGCGGCTCAGGTGACGTGCTGCGATAGATGCCGAGCTTCCAGTAGGGCCCCACCGCATCATTGTATCCAAGCGGGCCCGCGTATTTGACGATCTCGAGACCGTCGCGCTTCACGACGAGCCGGCCGTCGCCCAGCGGCGCGACCCGGATCTCTATGTCCATTCGGTGCCAGCGGCCGCGGACCAAGTCGGCGTTATCCCGAAAGAGCCAGAGATCGCGCGGACGGCTGACGCTGATCCGCTGCGGGTCCGCCCGCGCGACGATCCGCATCCGCTCGCCGGCGAGCTGGACGGCGAACAGCGGGCCCAGGCGCTTGGCGTCTTCAGGATCTTCGGTGGCGTGGATCTGGCCGATGTTGACCCATGCCGACGCGTTGGGCGGACCCGGCTCGACCTTGAACTCATAGCTGACCGTGTAGTCCACGCCGAAGTGCAGGCGCGGCTGCAGCTGGATTTCAGAGCGCTCGATCGGCCGCTCCCGTTCGCCAGCCTTCAGCCGGCGCTCGCCTTGCCGGACTTCGAACCGATACTCGCCGTTAGCGCGCTTGATGCTCCAGGGCGCGCCGGCGCTTTGCTCCTGAATCGCAAGCTCATCGAAGGTGAGCGTCCGCGACGGCCATCTCGGCTCGCCGGAACGGGCGGCGCGAGACGGCGGCTCGCCCGCAACGCAGGTTCCGTGAACCATCGACGCGGACGACAGGGCGATCACCAGCAAGCCTCGCGAGGGCCGCATGCTCTGCGCCTTTCCTGTTCGGGATGATCATGCCGCACGCACGCGCGCGCTGTCCTGCCAAAGGACAAACACGCACGTCGCGACGGCCGCGGCGGCCTGCGCCCGGCGCGCAGCACATACGTCATATGTTCGATCTGCGCCTGCGCGCCCGTGTTAGCGGGAGTCATGGCGCCGCTGCTCAAGACCATGTTTTCGCGATCTCTTTCTTCGCAAGGTCGGTGCAGCGCGACGCCTGATCCGTGGCGCCTGGCCGGCTGCTTCCGGCCCTTGGCGACGACCTGCGCAGAGGACCACTGATGTTGCGCTCGAGAACCACCGTCATCATCGCCGCCGCCGTTGTCGCCAGCTTGGGGCTGGGCTCGGCGGCCGCCTCAGTGGTGATCGACAAGTACGCCATTGGCGTGCACGACAACCCACTGCGGCTGCTTGGGTTGGTCCAGGCCAACTTCGATGATGGCTGCGCCCCTTCGGTCAACCCAATCGCCTGCCGCGTAGCAGGACGCGCATGGCGCCTGCAGAGTTCGGGCGCACCCTGGTCGGCCCGTGCCGAGGGCGACAACGGCTATCGCTTCGAGATCAGGCCCGGGGATTACTGGGCCAAGGACGCCCGCAAGGCGCACCCTGTCGAGAGGACGGAACTGTCGGACCTTGCCCGCATGCCGCTCGACAAGGACATCTGGCTCGCTTTCACCCTGGAAGTGGAGCCAGGAGTGGCCAGCACCTCGGAATGGGTGAACCTGGGCCAGCTCCACGCGACCGCCGATCGCGGCGAGCCTTCGGTGTCTCCGCCCTGGGTGCAGCGGCTGCTGCCGAACGATCGGTTCCAGGTCGAAGTTCGGCATACGCAAGATGATCCGATTAAGGCCGCGCCGCCCCCCGTCGTCATCTACGAGGAGGCCAAGCTCGAGCGCGGCAAGCCCCACCGGTTCGTCTACCGTTTCCGGATCAGCCAAGGACCGAACGGCTTGGCTCAGATGTGGCGGGACGGCGTCTTAGTAGCCGACTACCGCGGACCGATCGGCTATCGGGACAAGCTCGGGCCCTACTTCAAGTTCGGCGTCTACCGCGCCCCTGCTGCGCGAGGCGAGCGGCTGGCTGCGCGCTACACCAACGTCACGTTGGGATCGAACCCGCCTCCAGATCGCCTTCCCGCGACGCCCTTGAGTTGACCGCTTCCAACCTGGCGCTTCCGATCAGACCCGCGGCCCAGCGAGGCAGGCTGTCATGAACAATGTGCACGGCGATCTTGTCGATCGCTCCGTGGTCTCTGATCAGAAGCCGCTGGCGAAGGCCAAGCCCAGCGACCTGACGCAGCAGACGATCTCAGGTCTGCTCTGGCAGTTCCTCGGCACCGGCATCGAGCTGGTGATCCGCATCGCCGTGATGATCTTGCTGACGCGCCTGCTCGCGCCGGCCGAATTCGGCGTAGTCGCGGCCGCGACGGTGCTCGTGAACTTCACGAAGATCCTGGCGCAACTGGGGATCGCCCAGTCGGTCGTTCAGCTTCCGGATTTGAAGGACGGAGAGATCCAGACGGGGTTCGCCTTCTCCATCTGGTTGGGCGCCCTGCTCACGGTCGCGACGTTCCTCGGCGCCGGGCCGCTGGCGAGCCTCTTCGACATCGACGGGCTGCAGCCGGTGATCGCGGCGTTCTCCACCTCATTTCTGTTGGCTGCTCCGGCGATCATGCCGTTCGCGCTTTTGCAGCGCCGCCGTCGCTATCGCGCTATCGCTGGCATCGACGCCATGAGCTTCGCGCTCGGGCTGGGCATCGTTGGCGTGACCATGGCCGTCCTGGGTTTTGGCGTTTGGGCCCTGGTGGCCGGTCAGCTCGCCCAGGTGGGCGCCCGCACCGTGCTGCTCCTGATCTGGCAGCGGCATCCGAAATCGCTGCTGGTGAAGCTCAGCTATCTGAAGCGCCTGCTCACCAGCGGCGTCGGTTTCTCGATCGGGCTCTTCGGCAACTTCGTCGCCTTAAACATCGACAATTTCGCCGTCGGGCGCTGGATGGGCGCGGGCCCGCTGGGCCTCTACAGCCGCGCCTACAACTTCCTGATGGTGCCCACCATGCTGTTCGGCACCGTGGTAGACAAGGTCCTGTTCCCAGCCATGGCTCACGTGCAGGACGACACGGAGCGCCTCACGCGCGCGTTCCGCCGCGCCATGGCCATCGTCACCATGATCACCCTGCCCGTCAGCGTGGTGCTTGTGGTCTTGGCGCCGGAGTTCGTCACACTTGTTCTGGGCAGTCGCTGGACCGGCATGATCGTGCCGTTCCAGGTGTTGGCCGCGACCATGCTCTTCCGGACAAGCTACAAGATGAGCGACTCCCTGGCTCGGGCGAAAGGCGCGGTGTACCGGCGCGCCTGGCGGCAGTGGGTCTATGCAGGCGCCGTGTTCGCCGGCGCCGTGATTGGTTCGCGCTGGGGCTTGGGCGGCGTCGCCGTCGGGGTGGGAGCGGCGATCTTCCTCAACTTCGTGCTGATGCTCGACCTCGCGCTGCGCATCACGGGGCTGTCTTGGGGCGCGGTGATCGGCCTCCACGTCCGGTTTTTCCTGGCCGGCGCCGCCGTGCTTGCCGCCTGTTGGGCGGCGGCGTTCTGGGCGCGGTCAGCGGCTTTCCACCCCGTGGCGGTGCTTGCCTTGAGCGGCGCGGCGGCGGTTGCGGTGCAGGGCGCCATCATGATGATCGGTCGGCCGTGCCTTGGGGCGGACGGCGCCTGGGCGATCAACGCCATCCGTGAGCGCCTGCAGTCTGCAATTCGCAAGTTTAGCGCCCGGGCTCAGCGAACTTGAAGCCACGACACGAGGGGGCGGCTGACGCCTAGGCGCGCGCTCCCGGTCGCCCGCGTCCGGCGGGCGCCTGGATGAATGCGGTGAGTTCGGTGAGCAGCCTTTCGCTGGCCTGGCTTGCGAGACCTTGCGCCGCCTGATGCGGGCGGAAGGCGTCCAGCATACCGACGAGAGATTGTTCATCATCCGCAACGGTGACGTTCGGCTGGGCGGCCATTCTGGTGGCGGTCGCCAGCTGGTGATCGTTGCGGTGCTCGCCGAGAGCCGCTCGCCGGGGGAGGATGAAGATCGGCTTGCAGAGTTCGAGCGCGGTGATGATCGAGCCCATGCCGGCGTGAGCCACGATCAGCTCCGCGTCCTGCAACACCGTCTCGAGTTCATCCGCCTTCAGGAAGGGGCGGGTCTCCAAGGAACGTGGGACATAGGTGCTCGCGCCCACCTGGGCGAGCACATCGCGCCGCCTCCTGGTGGAGGCCCATTCGTCCATGGTCCGGATGAGACGATCGAACGGCAGCTGAACGCCGACGGTCACGAAGATCATATGACGCTTCCCAGGAAATGCGGGCCTTCGGGCTTCGCCACGTGCGGCCACTGCGTCAGCCACAGGTCGGCGTGCGCGCGAGCGAGCCGACCCGACATCGAAAGCTGGTCGACGTTGGCCAGGCTATCGAGCCAGACCGTTCGCGCGCCGAAGAGCCGCGCCAGACGTATGGCGACATAGCCCGGCGCAGCGCCTGTCGAGATCACGACATCGGGCCGCTCGCGCAGCACCACCCAGCCCATGGAAAGGATCAGGCGCACCATGCCGAACCAGGCATTGCGGTTGGCGTCGGGAACAACATGCAAGCGGACGCCGGGAGGTAGCCGTTCCTGAGGAAGCGTGCTGACGAAGACGACGTCGCACCCCTGCAGGGCCGGCGTCAGCCGCATCATCTGGGTCCAATGGCCGCCGGCCGAAGCCACCGCCAGGACCCGGCGAGATCCAGTCATCACGAGCTCTCCCGGTCCGGGTTCGAACGGCATCGCACCGTCAGGAGAGAGGCTAACAACCGGCCAGATGGCCCGCCACGCGCGCAGGCCACGGGGTTTGTCCTAGGTTATGTCCGCAGGAAAGTTTGGCTGCCACAGAACGTCCATGGACTTCTGCCGGGGCTGACCATGCGCGAACACATGCCGCCGTGGGCGGGAGGCTCGGGAAACATCCCAGGTTTGGATGGCTTGAGAGCGATCAGCATCCTGATCGTAATGGCGTCCCACCTGCTTACGGACAGGATTCCCGGCGGACTGGGCGTGTACGTCTTCTTCGTGATCAGCGGCTTCCTGATCGCCCACCTGATGTTCTCAGAGGCTGAGAAGACAGGGCAGATTTCGCTTCGAAACTTCTATATCCGGCGCGCGCTCCGCCTGTATCCGGCTCTGATCGTCTTCGTCGCAGCCACGACGATCTACTGTCTGGCGATCGGCTTTGCGATCTCGGGCGTCGATGTCGCCTCAGCGCTCCTGTACTTCGCCAACTATCACAGGTCTCAGCCCTTCGGGATCATCTGGTCTCTGTCCGTCGAGGAACACTTCTACTTCCTGTTCCCCACGCTGGTGGTGCTGTTGCGGGCGAACGCTAGAGCCGTGCTCACCACCGCCTTGGTGGTTTGCGCCGGCTGCCTCGCGCTTCGGCTGGCCGTCGGCTTCGCCCGCCCTGATCTGGCGGCGGCAGGCGTGTTCTACAACCACACGGAATACCGGCTCGACTCCATCGCCTTCGGCGTCCTGATCGCGGCCACGTTCCGGATCCCCGGCCTGCGGCCCTTCCTTTACCGCCTAGGCCACCCGCTCTGCAGCGTCGGGGCCCTGCTTGTGGTGCTGATGTGCCTGCTGGTGCGCGACACCTACTTCCGGGAGACCGTGCGCTACAGCCTGCTGGGCCTGAGCATCGCCGTCATCCTGACAGGCGTGCTTTTCCGCCCATCCGCGCCCGCTCGGCTGCTCGACAACGCATTGCTCGTCTGGATCGGGAAGCTCAGCTACTCGCTGTACCTCTGGCACTACTTCGTGAAGTTCGTGTTCGTCACGCTTCTGCCGGGGACGAGCGTCGCGCTCTACGCTCCGTTGCTGGCGGCGGTGTCGTTCGCCATCGCGGCCGCCTCCTACTATGGGCTCGAGCGGCCGATGCAGGAGCTGCGCAAGACGCTCAGCACAGCAGGTGCGAAGTCGGCTCCGATCCGGCCCGCCCAGGCTCTCGAGACCGCCGCGCCAGCCCGGCTGATGACCAAGGCGAGCGCAGGCTCGCCGGAAGCCGCCGCATGACCTACAGCGCAGGTCACCTCGCCGGCATCAACACGCGATCACAGCGGGCTGCCCCTTCGCTGCAGGCGCTGGCGGGCGGCTCTCTGTTCTTCCTGGCGATCCTGCTCTCTGTTGGCGCCATGACCTGGACGGTCGGCGGCATGCCCGTCCGGGCGGCGCCGATCGTCGGCGGCATTCTGGTGCTGGCGGCGATCGACCCGCGCATCGCCTTGAACGCGCTGCATCGCCAATGCGGATTCTTGTTGCTGATCGCCGGCGTTGCGCTGCTGGCCATCGTGATTAGTCTGCTCAACGGCATCGCCTTGCCGAAGCTGGCCCGTGAACTGGTCGAGATCCATGTGCAGAGCGCCTTGTTCCTGGTGTTCACCACCATGGTCGCGAGCGTCTGCGGGGGTACGACCGTGGTCCTGCTGTTCGTGGCGGCCGTGGGCGTCAGCGCCGCGTTCGCCGTCGCGCAGTTTGTAGGGCTGGAAGTCGCCTGGAGTGCGCGCGACACCATCGCTGACCTGACCCGCGAACTGGTCCGGTACGATCGATCGCGTCCCCCGGGTCTGGCCAACACGCCCATCGCGTTGGCGACCCACCTGACGCTGGCTTTCGCCGCTCTCCTGATCTGGCGGCAACGGCTCGGCGAAGCCGCAGGCGCGCCGCGCCGGTTCGACCCAGTGGCCGTAGGCGCGATCGCCGCCTTCAGCGTCGCATGCCTGGCCAGCGGCAACCGCTCTCCCATCCTTGGAGCGGCGCTGTTTCTGGCGATCTACTCGGCGGTGAGAGCGCCAAAGGCCTTTCTGCTCGCCTCACCTCTGGTGATCATGGCGATCCCGCTCGCCGGCATGGCGTTTGAGGCGCTTCAGAGCACCGGCCTGCGCGCCTTCACCACCGGCGACAAGTCCTCCGAAGGCCGCGAGACCCTGATCTACTACGGACTCCAGCTGCTCCGGGAGCGGCCGATCGGGTACGGTCTCGGCTTCGACCCGACCCTCTACTGGGGCGATCACGCAGACTTCCTGCTGCAGTTTCCGAACCCAGGGCCTGTGACGCAGTTCGAACTGCACAATTACGTGCTGACGATGCTGAACTACTACGGCATCGGCATTCTGATGTTCGTGCCGCCAGTGATCCTGATGGCGCGCCGGAATGCGACCGTCTTGTTGGCGTTTCTGCCCTACGCCATCCACATCATGTTCCATAACTACGGTCCGCTCGCGAAGAACGACGCCCTCGTCTTCACGCTCTTCGCCATCGCAATGGCGCCCATGGCGCTGAAGCCCAAGGCGCCTGCGCCTGCGGCTCGCCCGGCTCGCAACGGTCCGACCTCATACCTTACCGCGGCCTATCCGCGCCCGCCCAGCGCTGGCCCGCACAGCACATCAACCCCCAAAAGAGAGCGCCCTCAATGGTCACGCCGAACGCCATAATCGCTGGCGTCAACAAGGCCGGCACGACGGCTGTCTTCCACGCCCTCGCTCAACAGTCGAACGTCGCGGTCTCAAACGTGAAAGAGACGCACTTCTTCAATCCGCTTGAGTTCGGCGACCCGCTGCCGGACATCTCGGAATACGCGGGGTACTTTCCCTCGAAGACGGACGCCGCGGCCGTGGTGGAAGGGACTCCCAGCTATTTCTACGGGCGGGAGCGGCTCGCCCAAGGCATCGACGCCGCCCTGCCCGGCGTGCGCATCATTGTCATCCTGAGGGAGCCCGGCGCCCGCGCCTTCTCGCTGTGGCGTTTTTCTCGCTCCCGGCTGCGCATCTCGCAGGACCTCAGCTTCCGGGCTTACCTGGAGCAATGCAGGGAACTGAGGGATCGCCCGCAGCAGGAGCGCGGGCTTACCGGCTGGCGCGCCCTGAGCGGTGGGATGTACTCGCGCTACCTGCCGGCTTGGCAGGAGATCTTCGGATCTCGCCTGCTGGTCGCCTTTTACGACGACGTGAAGTCGGATTTCGAAGGCACGATGCAGCGGATCACAGCTCACCTCGGCATCGAGAGGCTGGAGTCCGGCCCGCCGATCCGCGAGCACAATGTCACCACCGACGTGAAGAGCAGCGCGCTTCAGCGCGTCGCGCTGTCGATCAACAACGCCGGCGAACACCTTTGGCAGAAGGCGCCACGTCTGAAAGCGACGCTGCGCACCGCCTACTACGCCCTGAACGGAAGCAAGGTTCAGCAAGACCGGATGAGCGCGGACGACCGCCGATGGTTAGACGAGTACTTCGCTGACGAGATCGTCCAGCTGCGCAAACAGACGGCCGGTCTGAACAGGCGTCCTGCCTGGCTCGCCGCAGATGAGGCGCTGCCGCTGGCCTCCTAGGCCAGCCTCAGCTCGGTCAGCGAGCCAGATGCAGAAGCAGCGCGATCCCTGCCCAAAGCGCTGCGCACACGACGGTAATGAACAAGGCGGCCACCCATGGCCGCCAGCGCCTCACGTGGCGGGCCGGCTTGGGACGGTTAGAGTCCATCCTGGCTAGGGCTCCTCAAGTACCCACAACGGTCAAGGTGCGAATGCGCACGCGCCGCTTGCGGCTGCAAGTCGGTAGATGAGCTTGTCTGCGGGTAGCTCCTCACGCGAACGCCAGAGGCGTTCCATCATCAAATGATATCCGGTGCGAATACAGCACCACCTTAGGGATCGGACGCAAATCCTATTCAGGATATAGGAATAGGAACAATCAACCGGAAAGTAGGCGTCACTGGCCGGTCACCGAAAGATGCGCAGATTACAGGTGATCGAGACGCCGAAAGCTTAGAGACCTTGCAGACGCCTTACAGTGAAGCTTACTTCTCGGACCGAATGCAATCAACACGCGTTCGTGATTATGACTTTACTGAAGTGAGGCCAAATCTTGGCAAGAGTTATAACGGATTAATAAACAACCTTGGCCTTAACGAAGGCACTGCTGGGGTGGGTCAATGCAATCGCTCGCGAATGGTCTCAGCATTGGGCGTAGCCCGTGCGCCTATGTCTCGGACATGCCGTCGCATTCCGACACTGACGAGATGTTCTGGCGGCGCACCCGCCGCTTCTCGCCAGGCGCCTCCATCTACGCGGAGGGAGGCCGTTCCGGCGGCGTCGAGGTCGTCTTGTCCGGATGGCTGGCCGAGGCGGTGATCCTGCGCGACGGACGCCGCTACGTCTTCTCCTTCGAACTGCCCGGGGATCTCGTCCGGCTGAGTTCGCCAAGCGAAGGCCGGATGTTCTTCGCCCTGACGAACACCACCCTCGGGGATGCCGATCTTCTGCCAGCCTCGCGGAGCGCCGGATGGGCCACAAGGCTGGCCGACGCCGCCAGCCGCGACGAAGAGCAGTTGATGAACCACCTCGTCCGCGTCGGTCGCCTGACCGCAGCGGAACGCGTTCTGAACCTGCTATTGGAGCTCTATGACCGCCTGGAGCGGGTTGGCTTGGCGAAGAACGACTCCTTCAGAATGCCGATCACGCAACAGGTGTTCGGCGAGGCATTGGGGCTCAGCCTCGTGCACATCAACCGCACCCTGCAGAAGCTCAGACGGGACAATTTGATCACGTTGCGGCGTGGCGTGGTCACCCTGCATGACCGCTACAAGCTGGCCGGCATCGCCTGCTACGAGCCGTGGCGTTTCGAGGCGCCCGCGCCTGCAGCCCGCGCGCCGGCGGTGAGGCCCAACGAGGCGAGGAGCTGGGCGAGCGGAACGGTGGTGAGACCTCCTGCGAGCGTCGCCTCTCACTCGGCAGCCTGAAGATTGGTTCAGCGACACCACGCCCGATCGGACCAGTCTGCTGACGGCCGCAGAATATGTCCGTTGTTAGATCTGGCGACGCTCCCTCGGGCTAGACACAAGGACTTATCGCCGCCCCGCGGCTAACCCGATCTTCGGAGGCCTGTCATGCCCACCGGTTCGGACGGGGACGATCTCCTTTCCGGGATGACCGGCGGCGAGACCCTGAATGGCGGCGGCGGAAACGACACTGCGAGCTATTCGAACGCCACCACAGGCGTCATGGCCAGCATCGCCGACGGCGCCGTCCAGTATGCCCCGCGCGTCATGCCGCTTGGCGACTCCATCACCTTCGGAGTTCAGTACGAAACTGCCGGGGGCTACCGCGGCCCTTTGTGGGACCTGACGGTCGCTGGCGATCTGGCGATCAACTTCGTGGGCTCCGTGGTCGCTGGAAACATCGGCGACCCTGACAACGAAGGGCACCCAGGTTGGACCATCGACCAGATGGACGCCAACGTCGCCGCCTGGATTTCCGCCGCCAAGCCGGACGTGATGCTGCTGATCGCCGGCACCAACAACACCAAGGGCAATCCGCTTCCAACAGCGACGCAGATCCTCGGCAAGCTCTCGCGGCTGATCGACGATATCGCGGCTCAGCCGAATGCCCCAACGCTGTTTGTCGGCCCGATCCCGCCGATGACGGCTGACCAGCCCGCGACCCGGATCGCGCTGGCGCAGGCTTACAATGCGATGATCCCGGATCTCATCGCCCAGAAGCGTGCGGCGGGTGTGGACGTCACATTCGTCGACATGAGCGACCTGACGCCGGCGGACATCACGGCGCCGCCGCATGACCCCGGCCTGCATCCGAACGCCTCCGGCTACCAGAAGATTGCGGCTGACTGGTACGCCGCGTTGGTGGCGCGCATGGCGAACGAGGACAGCTCGCTCTCGCGGTCAACGCCTGACCAGCTTGTGTCGATCGAGAACCTCGAAGGCTCAGCCTACCGCGACGTGCTTACCGGCGACAGCGGGGCCAACAAGCTGGTCGGTCTCGGCGGTGGCGACTTCCTGAATGGCGGAAGCGGCGCCGACACGATGATCGGCGGCGTGGGCGATGACATCTACGCCGTGGATGACGCTGGCGACGTGGTGGTCGAGTTCGTAGGCGAAGGCAGGGACACTGTACGCACGATCTTCACCGACGTGACTCTCAGCGCCAACATCGAGAACCTGACCTTCGTCGGCGCCGGCAACTTCGCAGGAACCGGCAACGAGCTGGCCAATCTGATCACCGGGGGCTTCGGCGCCGACACCCTGACCGGTGGTCTGGACGCGTTGAACGACACCCTGGTCGGCGGCGCAGGCGACGATCTCTACGTCGTCATGGCAGGTGATGTGATCACCGAGCTGGTCGACGCCGGGCGCGACAGGGTTCAGACCGAGCTTACGACCTACATACTCCGGCCGAATGTCGAGGAGCTGGTCTATGCGGGAACGGCGGCCTTCAAGGGCTTTGGCAACGTCAGCAACAACCTGATCATCGGCGGCATCGGCAACGACGCCCTGGATGGGCAGGCAGGCGCAGACACCCTGCGGGGCGGAGCGGGCAACGACAGCTACACCGTGGATAACGTCGGCGACGTGGTCAGCGAAGTCGATCCTGTCGGCGGCGGCGATGCCGGTGGCACGGACACGGTCAAAACCACCCTGTCGAGCTACACCCTCGGCGCGTATATCGAGAAACTCACCTTCACAGGGCTCGGCTCTGGCGTCGGATTTCAGGGGACCGGCAACGACCTCGTCAACAAGATCACCGGGGGCGCGGGCGACGACACTCTCAGCGGCGGCGCAGACAAGCTCAAGGACACCCTCGCAGGCGGCGCTGGCGACGACGCCTACATCGTGCAGGTGGGGGACGTGGTCACCGAGACCGCAGACGCGGGCCGCGACCGGGTCGAAACCGCACTTGCGACCTACGTCCTCCCCGCCAACGTGGAAGATCTCGTTTTCACGGGGGCGGGCCCCTTCAAGGCCACCGGCAACGAGGCCGACAACATCCTGATCGGCGGCGGGGACGCCGATACCCTGATCGGCGGACTGGGCGCCGACACGATCACCGGCGGCGCTGGCATCGACACCATTCAGGGCTCGCGCCTGGAGCTGAACGGTGACGTGATCCGCGACTATGACGGCGACCGGATCATGCTGAGCCACAGCCTGACCAGCACAACGAACGTGCAGCTCGAGAGGAGTGGCGCAGACACCCTCCTCAGGATTGACGGCGACAACAACGGCTCCTTCGAAACTGTCGTCACGCTTCAGGGCGCTGTGTCCGGGGTCCTTTCCATCGGAAGCAGCGGCGGGCTCAGCAACAACGTCATCACCCTGACCCCGCCCTCGTTGAGCCTGTCTGCGACGAGCGCCAGCGTGGCTGAGGGGAACAGCGGCCCCTCGGTGTTCACCTTCACCGTCACGCGCGCCGGCGATCTGTCGGCCGCGGTGACGGCCAACTGGGCGGTGAGCGGCTCCGGGACCAATCCGGCCGATGCGGCCGACTTCGGCGGGACCTTGCCGAGCGGTCAGGTCAGCTTCGCGGCCGGCGAGAGCTCCAAGCTGATTACGGTGGAAGTGGCGGGAGACACGACGTTCGAGACGGACGAGGGCTTCACCGTCACCCTGTCCGATCCTTCCGGCGGGCCGATCATCACCCAGGCGACGGCCGTCGGATCGATCGTCAACGACGATGGCGCACCGACCTCCCTCAGCCTCGCCGCCACCAGCGCCAGCCAGATGGAAGGAAACAGCGGCTCCACCGCCTTCACCTTCACCGTCACCCGCTCGGGCGACCTGTCGATGACCACCACGGCGGACTGGACGGTGAGCGGATCCGGAAGCGCCGCGGCCGATGCGGCTGACTTCGGCGGAAGCCTGCCCAGCGGTCAGGTCAGCTTCGCGCCTGGCGAGAGCTCACAGGTGATCACGCTGAACGTCGCCGGAGACACGGCGTTCGAGCCCGACGAAGGCTTCACCGTCACCCTGTCGAACGCGTCCGGCGTCACCGCCATCACCCAAGCCACGGCCACAGGCTCGATCATCAACGACGAGGCCTTCGTGCTGATGGGCACCAGCGGCGCCGATACGCTGAACGGCGGCGCGGCGGCCGACACGATCCAGGGCGTGGGCGGAAACGACAAGATCTTCGGCAACGCAGGCGACGACGTGCTGGACGGCGGCGAAGGCGCCGACACCGTGTCCGGCGGCGACCAGAACGACCTGATCCGCGGCGGAGCGGGCGACGACGTCCTGAAGGGCAACAACGACAACGACACCATCGTAGGCGGCGCGGGCGCAGACAACCTGACCGGCAGCTCGGGCCTCGACGTGTTCCGCTTCGAGAGCCTCGACGGCAGCGTCGACGTGATCACCGACTTCAGTGGCAACGACAAGATCGAGCTGGATCTGCAGGGCTTCGGGATCGCCGGCGGCCAGGTGCTGTTCGTCAACGGCCTGGGCGCCACCGAGGCCGGCGTGGCGGCCCTGCACTACACCGCCGCCAACGGCGCCCTTTACCTCGACCTGAACGGAGGAGACGCCGCCGACGCCGTGCAGTTCGCCACCCTCTCCAACCGCTATGCCCTCACCCAGACCTCGGTCGGGTTCACCAACGGCGCCGTAGCCGCGCCGGCGCTCAGCGTCGTCGCCACGGACGTCAGCAAGGCCGAGGGCCATGGCGGCACAACGACCTTCACCTTCACAGTGACGCGCTCAGGCGACCTATCGGGGGTCTCTTCGGCAAGCTGGGCGGTGAGTGGGTCTGGCGCCGCTCCGGCCGACGCCGCCGACTTCTCAGGTGCGCTGCCGAGCGGCCAAGTCACGTTCGCCGCCGGGGAAAGCTCTAAGCAGGTCACGATCGGAGTGTCTGGAGACGCGGCTTTCGAGGTCGACGAAGGCTTCACCCTCACACTTTCGAACCCTTCGGGTGCGGCCCTCACCCAAGCCACCGCGAGCGGCGTAATCGTAAACGACGACACCGCCCCTTCCCTGAGCCTCGCCGCAACGGACGCCAGTCGAGGCGAGGGCGACAGCGGCTCCACCGCATTCACCTTCACCGTTTCCCGGTCGGGCGACCTCTCAGGGGCGACGACGGCAGACTGGAGCGTGAGCGGATCTGGCGCAGCGCCAGCTGACGCCGACGATTTCGGCGGAGCGCTGCCGAGTGGTCAGGTCAACTTCGCCGCTGGCGAGAGCTCGAAGCTGATCACGTTGGATGTCGCGGGCGACAAGGTGTTCGAGGCCGACGAGGGCTTCACCGTCACCCTGTCGAATGCCTCCGGCGGCTCAGTGATCTCCCAGGCGACAGCCTCCGGCTTGATAGCCAATGACGACCCTCTTCCCCCTTCGTTGAGCCTGTCTGCGACAAGCGCCAGCCTGGCGGAGGGCAACAGCGGGCCCTCGGTGTTCACCTTCACCGTCACGCGCGCCGGCGATCTGTCGGCCGCGGTGACGGCCAATTGGGCGGTGAGCGGCTCCGGGACCAATCCGGCCGATGCGGCCGACTTCGGCGGGACCTTGCCGAGCGGTCAGGTCAGCTTCGCGGCCGGCGAGAGCTCCAAGCTGATTACGGTGGAAGTGGCGGGAGACACGACGTTCGAGACGGACGAGGGCTTCACCGTCACCCTGTCCGATCCTTCCGGCGGGCCGATCATCACCCAGGCGACGGCCGTCGGATCGATCGTCAACGACGATGGCGCACCGACCTCCCTCAGCCTCGCCGCCACCAGCGCCAGCCAGATGGAAGGAAACAGCGGCTCCACCGCCTTCACCTTCACCGTCACCCGCTCGGGCGACCTGTCGATGACCACCACGGCGGACTGGACGGTGAGCGGATCCGGAAGCGCCGCGGCCGATGCGGCTGACTTCGGCGGAAGCCTGCCCAGCGGTCAGGTCAGCTTCGCGCCTGGCGAGAGCTCACAGGTGATCACGCTGAACGTCGCCGGAGACACGGCGTTCGAGCCCGACGAAGGCTTCACCGTCACCCTGTCGAACGCGTCCGGCGTCACCGCCATCACCCAAGCCACGGCCACAGGCTCGATCATCAACGACGAGGCCTTCGTGCTGATGGGCACCAGCGGCGCCGATACGCTGAACGGCGGCGCGGCGGCCGACACGATCCAGGGCGTGGGCGGAAACGACAAGATCTTCGGCAACGCAGGCGACGACGTGCTGGACGGCGGCGAAGGCGCCGACACCGTGTCCGGCGGCGACCAGAACGACCTGATCCGCGGCGGAGCGGGCGACGACGTCCTGAAGGGCAACAACGACAACGACACCATCGTAGGCGGCGCGGGCGCAGACAACCTGACCGGCAGCTCGGGACTCGACGTGTTCCGCTTCGAGAGCCTCGACGGCAGCGTCGACGTGATCACCGACTTCAGCGGCAACGACAAGATCGAGCTGGATCTGCAGGGCTTCGGGATCGCCGGCGGCCAGGTGCTGTTCGTCAACGGCCTGGGCGCCACCGAGGCCGGCGTGGCGGCCCTGCACTATACCGCCGCCAACGGCGCCCTTTACCTCGACCTGAACGGAGGCGACGCCGCCGACGCCGTGCAGTTCGCCACCCTCTCCAACCGCTATGCCCTCACCCAGACCTCGTTCCTGCTCAGCTAGGGCCAGCGGGTTTAACGATCACGGAAGTGGCGCCAGCGCCGTCTTGCAGATCAACTTCGCCGTCCCGACGTTTGAGGGCGTTCACGAACGGCGACTTTTCCGTTCATGTGGGTTTCAGCCGCATCACAGAGTGCGTGGCGCGGGCGTTGGAGTGAAACAGCGTGTCAGCAGAGTCGATTGAGCCGCCGTCCGCGATCCGTCCCGCGGCGTCTCCCCTAAGCCACCATCCCTCCACGGAGAGCCTGGCGGCCTACGCCCTCGGCGATTGCTCCCCGGGAACCGCCCTGCTCATCGTCCAGCACATTGCGCTATGTCCGAAGTGCGCGGGCGCCGTGCAGTCCATGGGCGCCTCTGCGCCGGCAGCCTGGGTCGCGCCTGCGGGGGACGACTGGCGCACCCTGTGCCCTGGTGTGGAGATCTCTCCTGTCAGAGACGTCAGCGGCCTGGGCGAACTGGTGGTCCAGATCCGTGCCGATCCTGGCGCGAGGCTGCCAGGCTCCATGGCGCGCCGAATGGACGAACTGGTCATCCTGGCCGGGGGCTTCACGCACCAGGGCCATGCCGCCAGCGTTGGCGATCTCTGGGCTCCAGGCCTGGACCAACAGCGCGAACTCGTCGCCAACAAGGAGGCCGGCTTCTACGGCCTCTTCACGACGTCGGACGAGGCCTGGGACGATGAGCTGAACGCCTAGCTCGCCACAGCTAAGCGGCCGCCGGGTCGCCGCCCGCAAAGGCGGTCCGCGGCAGGGATTCCAACGACGACTGGCTGAAGGTGATCAATCCCGCCCTGTCGAAGCCGCTCGCCCGGCCGAAACGGAAGTTCACCAGCTTGTTCAGCCTCAAAGTCCGAAGGCTGCGATTCACATGGACGACGCTGAGGCCGAGCGCGTCCGCAAAATGCTCCTGGGTCAGCGGCAGACGGAAGCCGTCGTCCGACACCAATCCGACGTCGCTCAGTCTGTCGTGAAGTTCGAGCAATAGATCCGCCACCCGTTGCACCGCCGAACGGCGCCCTAGTCGGACGATGGCTTCGTAGCGGCGCTCCTGCATCTCGTGCAGCGCTCGGTTCATGGCCTTCGAGATTTCGTCGCGATCCGGCTTCCGCGCCCGTGACAGCAGGTGCGCCACGTCAACGCATTCGATGGGCGTGAGCGCGACCAGCGAGCACGGTCCACTGACGTTCACCGGGCGGGACAGAACCACGTCCCCCGGCAAGGCGAACGAGTAGATCTGCCGGCGTCCATCGGGCAGCACACGCATCTCGCAGGCCCAACCGCTGAGCATCCACTTGGTGCGGGGCTCGCCGGCGACCGGGCTCACAGCCCTGGCGGCGGGATAGCGCTCGATCGGTCCGCTGATTGCGCGAAGCGCCTCCGCCGCCGCCGCCTCAAGGCCGCCGGAGCGCCGCAGCCCAACGATCGCTCGCTCCAAGGCGCTGGCGCGCTCCACTGCCGATTGCGTCATCTCACCCAGATCCGTCGCCCAGGCGATCGTCCGCCGCCCGGTTTGCGCCGAGGATGAGCGTCCGGCGCGCAGCGGCACTAACATCCGCCCAATAAGGTGCTGTTTTCACGACGGCTCTGGATTCGCAGGCGCCCCACGGAGCGCCCGCATGCAGAGCGGCCACGCTGCTGCCGTGAGCTGCGGCGCAGCTCAGGCTATCAGCTGGGATCCAACCTCATGGGCTTCTTGCCCGAAGGTGCGAGGCGCGCTGGCGCCGTCCCGCCCGATCCGCAGGCATGCAAGTTCTCCAAGCGCGTCCAGCCGGAGCATCTCGAGACTGCCGCGACGGGTGGACACCAGGCGCTCGCGCTTCAGAGTCTGGAGCGTGCGGTTCACATGCACCACCGATAGACCCAACACGTCGGCCAGCACTTCCTGCGTCAACGGCATGGGACAGCGCGCGCCCTGGGTCAGCCCGGCCGCCGCCAGTCGTTCGTGGAGCTCCAGGAACAGGTGCGCCGTCCGCTGCAGCGCGTTGAGCCTTCCCAGCCGCAGCAGGTGGTTCAGCAGGGCGGCCTCGGCTTCCTCCTGGAAGGCAGCTGCCGCAGCGCGCAAGGTCGGATCCTGCTCGTAGCCAGCCCCAAAAACCTCCGAGCCGTCGGCAAGGCTGACCGGGGTCAGTGCGGTGATGGCGCAGGCGGCGCGCGCTCGGGAGCGCGGAAGCCCGACCACATCGCCCGGTATAAGGATCCGGCAGATCTGACGCCCTCCGTCGGGCAGTTGCAGCTCCTCGCCAGCCCAGCCCGACAGGATCACTCGCGCGCCGCCGGAAACGCCCGCCACCAGCGGCTCACCCACTTCCCGCCAATCCGGCCGTTCAGCAGCTTGGCGCAGCGCCGAGAGGACGGTCGGGGCGATGAGGCCGAAGCGGTTCAGCCGACGGGCGAAAGGCATCGCGGCCACGCCGCTGTTCGGACGCTTCGGGGCGAACGAGCGATACTCGCTTAGGTCCAGGCTCATGAGGCTGTCTCACAAAGAGAAAGGAACGACACCCACCCATTTGATCACGAACGCGCAGGACCTCGGCTAACTTGGGTTTACCACCTTCCAGGAAAATGAAGTCGCGCTACACAACCTTGACGAGAGAGGCGCCTCGCCTGGATCGAGGCTTCCCATCCGGTCGTGGATGACTACATGAAGGCCCTCGCTGAGCGAGCGCTTGCGACGAGCGTCACAGCGGCGTAGGCCGCGCCTCGGCGGCAAAATCGAACAAGGAGTAGAAGGTCCCATGGCGCTTACGGGTGAAGTCTTCATCGGCCAATCGCGCGAACGCGGAGCCGAGACCTTCCAGGCGGTGAACCCCGCGACCGGGCAGAAGCTGGAGCCGGCTTTCACGTCCGCAACCGCCGAGCACGCCGCCCGCGCCGCCGAACTCGCCTGGGCCGCCTTCGACACCTATCGCGACACAAGCCCGGAACAGCGCGCAGCCTTCCTTGAGAGCATTGCTGAAGAAATCCTGGCGATCGGCGACGAACTGATCGAGCGCGCGATGTCCGAAACGGGCCTGCCGCGCCCCCGCCTGGAAGGCGAACGCGGCCGCACCGTGGGCCAGCTGCGCCTGTTCGCTCAGGTGGTTCGCCAGGGTGACTGGCTCGACGCCCGTATTGATCCAGCTATGCCCGAACGCACGCCCCTGCCCCGTTCGGACCTGCGTCTGCGCCAGATCGCCGTCGGTCCCGTCGCCGTGTTCGGCGCCAGCAACTTCCCGCTGGCCTTCTCGGTG
This sequence comes from Phenylobacterium deserti, assembly GCF_003254705.1. Lineage (GTDB taxonomy): Bacteria > Pseudomonadota > Alphaproteobacteria > Caulobacterales > Caulobacteraceae > Phenylobacterium > Phenylobacterium deserti. The sequence continues at coordinate 1,894,256 of NZ_QFYR01000001.1, read as the reverse complement.
GCCGGCGGCGACACCGCCTCGGCCCTGGCGGCTGGCTGCCCCGTGGTCGTCAAAGGCCACCCGGCACACCCCGGAACCAGTGAGATGGTCGGCCGTGCGATTCAGGCCGCCGTGGCCAAGGCCGGACTACCCGAAGGTGTTTTCAGCCTCGTCACCGGCCACAGCCATGAACTCGGTGGCGCTCTGGTCACCCATCCCCACATCAAGTCGGTCGGGTTCACCGGATCGCGCGGCGGCGGGTTGGCGCTCGTGAAGCTGGCGGCTGCCCGTCCTGAGCCGATCCCGGTCTTCGCCGAGATGAGCAGCATCAATCCCGTCTACCTGATGCGAGGCGCGCTGGCTGAGAAGGCTGAGGACCTGGGCCGAGCCTTCGTGGGCTCGCTAACCATGGGCGCTGGCCAGTTCTGCACGAACCCCGGCCTCGTGGTTGCGCTGGAAAGCCCCGACCTGGACCGCTTCGTGCAAGCTGCCGGCGAAGCGGTCGGCCAGGCCTCGCCCGCCGTCATGCTCACCCCGGGTATCCACCAAGCCTATGTGAAGGGACTGGAGCGCCTGGCCGCCGTGCCGGGAATTCAGGAGGTCGGCCGCGGTCTCGAGCCGAACGGCCCGCACCTCGGCCAAGCCGCCGTATTTTCCGTTAGCGCCGAGGTGTTCCTCGCCGACAAGACGCTCTCGGAAGAGAACTTCGGCGCATCGTCGGTGATCATCCGCTGCCGAGACGTCGAGGAACTGATGAAGGTGACGGAAGAACTGGAAGGCCAGCTCACCGCCACCCTGCATATGAGCGACGCCGACCACGAGGACGCCCGCAAGCTGGTCCGGGTTCTGGAGCGCAAAGCTGGCCGCATCCTGGTGAACGGCTGGCCGACCGGCGTGGAAGTCAGCCACGCGATGGTTCACGGCGGCCCCTACCCCGCGACGTCCGACAGCCGCTTCACCTCGGTCGGCACCCTGGCCATCCGCCGCTTCCTTCGGCCGGTGAGCTACCAGGATCTGCCCGCCGCCTTGCTGCCCGAAGCCTTGAAGCCGGAGAACCCGCTTGGTCTGCGTCGACTTGTGAACGGCGCCTGGGAGGGCTGAGCTCCTAGGCTTCCGCCGGACCGATCTCGGACGGGCTGCGCTCGTCCGGGGCGGTGCTGCGCCGGCCCAGCGCCTGACGCACCCGATCGCCAAGCTCGGTACGGCGATACGGCTTCCCGATGACGTCCAGGCCCGGCCGCGGCGGTCCGTTAACCGTCAGTTCCTCATTGTAGCCGGTGGTGAGCAGGACGGCAGTCTCGGGCGCAAGTTTCAGGACCTCCTCGGCCAGGACGATGCCGTTGATGCCGCCAGGCATCACCAGATCCGTGAACAGCAGGTCCACCGGGGCCTCATTCATCATGCGTTGGAACACCTTCAGGCCGTCCTCGCCGTTGGTCGCTGTCGAGACCCGGTAGCCAAGGCCGCTGAGGATCTCCAGCGCCAGCTCCAGAACCTCCGGCGTGTCCTCCACCACCAAGATATGCGCGGCGCTTTCGGACGAGACCCGCGCCGCCTGCGGAACGAACCTAGGTTCAGGCGCTAAAGCCTCGCTTTGCCCCACCGGGAAGATCATCCGCACGATGGTGCCGCGCCCGAGCTCGCTCTCGATCTCCAGCTTGCCCTTGGATTGCTGAACGAAGCCGCTGACCATGGCTAGGCCCAGGCCCGTGCCCTTGCCTGCGCTCTTGGTGGTGAAGAAGGGCTCGGCGGCGCGCTCCAGCACATGAGGCGGCATACCCTGGCCGTCGTCCTCCACGCAAAGCACCACATACTCGCCAGGGGGCAGGCCGCGCGCAGCGGGATCAGTGGCCAGCGAGCCGGTGGAAATGGTGACAAGCCCCCCATCCGGCATGGCGTCACGTGCGTTGATCAGCACGTTCAGCAGCGCCATCTCCAGGTGAGTCGGATCCGCCACCGCCTTCGGCAGCCGCCGGCGCAGCGAGAAGTGCAGATCGATCTTCCCGCCAAGCGTGGTCTCGATCATCTCCTCGATGCCGTTCACCAGCACCGACAGGTCAATGGTTTGCGGATCGAGGCGGGTCTTGCGCGCGAAGGCCAGCAGCTGACGGGTAAGCCGCGCGCCCCGATCAGCCGCGGCGGCGGCGTTGTCGAGATATCGCTCGGCGCGAGTGTCGTTCACCCGTCCCCGCAGCATCTCCAGATTTCCGCTGACCACCTGCAGCAGGTTGTTGAAGTCATGCGCTAGGCCAGCGGTGAGCTGGCCGATGGCCTCCATCTTCTGCGCTTGCCGGAAGTTCTGTTCGGAATTTCGCCGGCGAGTCACGTCCAGTTGGCTGGCGAAGAAGTAAAGCAACTCTCCCTTGTCGCCGTACACCGGGCCGACGAATACGGCGTTCCAGAACGGCGTGCCGTCACGCTTGTAGTTCAGGATCTCCACCGAAACCGCCCGGTGCTCCCTGATGCCGTCGCGGAGCTCGGCGACGGTTTCGGGATCCGTCTGCGCGCCTTGCAGGAAGCGACAGTTGCGGCCCAGCACCTCTGCCTCGCTGTAGCCAGTCAGGTCCAGGAAGGCGCCGTTGGCGAAGACGATCGGGTCGTCCGGCTGGTTCGGATCCGTGAGGATCATCGGCATCCGGGTCATCTCGACCGCGGCGAAGAAGACGTTGCTTCTCGAGCCGAGGTCCGGATCCGTGATGGTCGCCTCTTTCCAGTGGTGCTGGCCGCTGCGCTCCAGAGGCTCCAAGGCGCCGACGTCCACCTGGCCTTCGGCCGGCAAGCCGCTGGCCTGTCCATCACCTTGGATCTGACGGCCCGGCCCGTCGATGCGCTTGTTGTCGTCGGTCACGCAGCTCTCCTCCGGAGTCGCCCAACGCTTGAAGCGCCGCTTGGCTCAACGGATTTGCGCCTCTGGCCAAGGGACTTCGAAGGGCGCGCAGAAAACCTGCACGTGCGCCGAATTGATCGCGCCCGCCCGGACCGCTAAAGCCGGACGGCTTCGCTGCGGCGGGGCGCTACCCTGTCAGTCGCTACGGAATTGCCGGCCCATGATCCTGACGCTTTCCTGCCCGGACCGGACCGGCATCGTCGCGCGTGTCTCCGCGCTGCTGTTTGAGCGCGGGGCCAACATCCTCGACGCGCAGCAGTTCGACGATCAGGAGACCGGCCGCTTCTTCATGCGCGTGGTGTTCGCGCCGGGCGAGGGCGCCGTCGAGGATCTGCGCGCGGCGATCGGCGAGTTGGCCGAGAGCCTGGCCATGGACTGGACCCTGCGGGATCCGAACGACCGCCGCCGGGTGATGATCCTCGCGTCTCAGACTGATCACTGCCTGTCGGACCTGATCTGGCGCTGGCGGCAGGGCGAGTTGCCCATGGACATCACCGCCGTGGTCTCCAACCACCCGGAAAGCACCTACCCGCACACTGACCTCAAAGGCATCGCCTTCCGCCACCTTCCGGTGACACCGGAAACCAAGGCGCAGCAGGAGGCTCAGCTATGGAAGCTGATCCAGGATACACGCACCGACCTCGTGATCCTGGCGCGCTACATGCAGGTGCTGTCCGATGACCTGTCCGCCAAGCTGGCCGGCCGGTGCATCAACATCCACCACTCGTTCCTGCCCGGCTTCAAGGGCGCGAAGCCCTACCACCAGGCTCACGCCCGCGGGGTGAAGCTGATTGGAGCGACGGCGCACTTCGTCACCGCCGATCTCGACGAAGGCCCGATCATCGAGCAGGACGTGGAGCGCATCAGCCACCGCGACGCGCCGCGCGACCTGGTCCGCAAGGGCCGCGATATCGAGCGACGGGTGCTGGCGAGAGCCGTGCGATGGACGCTGGAAGACCGCGTGCTGCTGAACGGCCGCAAGACCGTGGTGTTCACGGACTAGAGCGCCTCAGGCGGCGGCAGGCCCCGACAGAAGCCCGTCGAAATAGGCGATGGTCTTGCGAAGACCTTCTTCGAGCTGGATCGTCGGCTGCCAGCCGAGAACCTCGCGCGCCTTGTCGATGTTCGGCTGGCGCTGCTTCGGATCGTCCTGCGGCAAGGGGCGGTGCTCGATGTCCGAACCCGTTCCGGTCAGCTCGACGACCTTTTCGGCGAGTTCCCGCATGGTGAACTCTCCGGGGTTGCCCAGGTTGATCGGACCCGTGACCTCGTCGCCGGTGTCCATCAGGCGCAGGAAGCCTTCCACCAAGTCGTCCACGAAACAGAACGAGCGGGTCTGCAGGCCGTCGCCATACAGAGTGATCGGCTCGCCTTTCAGGGCCTGGACGATGAAGTTCGACACCACGCGCCCGTCGTTCGGGTGCATGCGCGGACCGTAAGTGTTGAAGATCCGGGCGACCTTGATCCGCACCTTGTGCTGGCGGTGGTAGTCGAAGAACAGGGTCTCGGCGCAGCGCTTGCCCTCGTCGTAGCAGGAGCGAAAGCCGATCGGATTGACGTTGCCCCAGTACTCTTCGGGCTGTGGGTGCACAGTGGGGTCGCCGTAGACCTCACTGGTGGACGCCTGGAAGATCTTGGCCCGTCGACGCTTGGCCAGGCCCAGCATGTTGATGGCCCCGTGCACCGACGTCTTGGTCGTCTGCACCGGATCGTACTGGTAGTGGATGGGCGACGCTGGGCAGGCGAGATTGTAAATCTCGTCCACCTCGACGAAGAGCGGGAACGTCACGTCGTGCCGCATCAGCTCGAAGTTCGAGTTGGCCAGCAGGTGCGCCACGTTGCGCCGCGCGCCTGTGTAGAAGTTGTCGACGCAGAGCACTTCGTGCCCCTGGTCCAGCAGCCGCTCGCACAGGTGCGAACCGATGAAGCCGGCGCCGCCGGTGACGAGGATGCGCTTCATGAAGCCGTTCTCACTTGGCCTTGCGGGTGCGGGCCTTCTTCGGCGCCGACGTCTCCGCGTCCCCCAGCACCCGCGGATCGCCTTCCAGGCTCGAGGTGTCGAAGCCGTGGTAGAGCGAAAGGAACCGGAACGGGTGCTCCTGGTAGCTCGGGTACATCACGTTGTTGATGTCCGAGCTCGTGTCGAAGTAGCCGAGCTGCGCCTGCGGCTGGCGGAAGGCCAGGTGATGGCGGGCCAGGATCAGCGCCAGCTGGTCGATCCAGCGCGTCACCTCCGCGCCCGCCAACGCACGGTCGAGGTACGCCCGCAGCCAGCGCAGCATGGCCTGTGCGCTTTCGGTCGGGCGCACCAGCACGAGATTGGCGGTCAGTCGCGACCCGGCGGCATGGCTGATGGCGTTTTCGTTGAACACCACATCATCGCTCGCGCAGCGGGCCAGGAGATCCGCGACGCCACGCTGCAGCAGAAGGTCAATGTCCGACACGAACACAGGACGTTGCAGCGCCGCCAGCAACGAGCCCAGCCGCTGGAACCGGACGCTCTGGTAGTGCGCCACCGGCTTGTCGATGAGGCCTTTCGGCGGCGCGTCGTAGCAGCGTGTGGCGACCCAGGCGGCGTCGAACCGATCGGCTGCAAACATCAGGCGCGGATCATCGATCCCCACCTTCGCCGCGATTTCGGCTAGGCGCCCCGCCCCGCCAATGACGTGGATCACCACCACGCAGGGCACATCGCTGTGCTTCAGAACCGACAGGGCGTACCAGCGGGCGTAGAGCTCCACATAGGCTTCGTCGGCGGCTGCGAAGAACACGGCTTCGGCGCCGGCGGCTTCGGCCATCTTTCTTAGGTGAACGAGCCCCAGCTGCAGCCCACGAGCATCGGCATACTCAACATCGTCGTCGGAGGCCGCCGGAGGCGTGGGACCGCGCACAGCGGTCATGTCAACGCCCTGCAGCAGCAGGCGATAATGCTTCTCCCAGCCCTGCCATTCCGTGCCTGGCTCGGCCTGCACGTCCAGGCGGGCCGCCGCGTTCAACAGCGCGGACAGCTGCAGCTCGCTGCGCTCCGTCAGGGGACGGCAGAGGATGGCGCTCGCGACGTCATGGATGTCGCGCAGCTTCAGCAGCGCGTGGCTGGGGTTGCTGCTCGACAGCGCCATCCCGAGGCGGTGTCCGATTTCGCCATCGGCTTCGCCCAGCGCCTTGCAGACGTCCGCCATCAGCTGGTGGGCGTTGAAGTGATCCGGCTCGATCGCCAGGATCTTCTGAGCGTAGGTCACCGCCTTCTCGAAGCGGCCGAGCGTGCGGTTGCAGCCCATCGCCGCGTCCAGCATCTGGACCGCATTGGGCAGCACCTCGGCCAGAGCGGCGGCATACGCTTCGGCCGTTTCCGTCGCGCCGCTTGCCATGTGCTGGTTGAAGAGAGTGACGCCGGCGTTGGCGTGGGCCTCCACCTCGGCGGGCGAGATCGCCTTCAGTCCGCTGGCGCGCTGGGCGGCAAGGCGCTGCAAAGCGGCCAGCGTGGGCTCCGCCCCGCCGCTCCGCCAGACGGCCGCCTGCGGGTCTTGCGGCCTCAGGCTCGCCAGATGGTCGAACAGGATTTGAGCGTCGTCGACACGTCCCTGCGCCTTCAGCTGCTGCCCCAGCGCCAGGATGCCGGTTTCGACCGCATTCATGGGCGCAGGTCCTCGACAGTCAGGGCGAGATGCCAGTTCAGGCGCAGAAGCGGCGCGATTGGCTGGAAATCCGGCGGCTCGTAGCGCGAGATCATCTGCAGCGGGCACTTCACCTTCAGCACCTCGAGCATCAGCACAAAGGCGGTGTCGACGGTGATGATCTCCCGCGCCCGCTCGGCGACGCCGGCCCAGTCAAACATGGTGAAGCCCGGCACCACGCCCATTCGGATCGTGTCGCCGCGGTCCTCCACGTGGATCTGCCGGGTTCGGCAGTTCTCGTTGATCAGGATGAAGTCGCGACCTTCATCGATCCCCAGGTGCGCCAGCAGCGCTGCTTCGCGCTCGGGGTTGCGCTTGAGGCTGACGGAGTCGGCCCAGTCCGCATATTCGATCCCGGCGATCAGGTACTTCAGGATCATTGTGTCGCGCGGGCTCTTCCTCCAGCTGGAATCGAGCGCGAGGAACATGCAGTGCTCGTTTTCCAGAGGCTGGAAATGGAAGCGCCAGTCGCCCTGCATGGACGCCGCCTCCGCCTGAGCTCGAACACCTTCGTAAAGCGGCTTGTAGTCGAAAGACTCGCTGAGCAGCGGCATCTCGACACCTGCCGGGATGTTCAGGTTCTGCGGGATCCAGCCGAACTGGTCCTCCACCGGGAAGATCACCCGATGGCCCTGCGCGGCGCAGACAGCCGCGATCTTCATGCAGAAGAAGATGTCGCCGCCGAACCTGGGCTGGATGAGGAGAACGGGCTTCATGACTCAACCGGCTGCGGCAGGGTTAACCCTGTTTAAGAACCAGCCGTTAACGAAACCCTGAGGCGGCGAGCACGGCTCGCTGCGCTTAACTCGCGGCACGCTTGCGCCGCGCGGGCTCCGCGAGCGGCGGCCCACCCAGCTCCTGCCCGGCGTCAGCTTCCGACCACAGGCGGCTGTCGGCGCTCAGCGACCGCACGCGATGCCGTGCCGTCAGCTTCTCGCGATAGAGCCCGTGATAGTCGACCACCGCCGTCATCTCCTGCGCCTCGTGGTCGAGCTCGGCGCCCACGGCGAGGTAGGTCGCAAGGTTGCGCAGGTCAGGATGCGGCAGGCGGCCCGCCATATAGTCGCCGGCCATATGGGCGTAGAGGCCTTCGAGGCTCTCCACCAGTTGCTCCATGTTGAAGAGGTCGCAGGTTGCACGCCCCGCCTCCAGCCGCGCCTTCAACTCGGCGACGCGCGCGGGATCGCGGCCAAGCTCAATCGCCAGCCGCACATAGTCCTCGGCCGTCTCGCAGACGAGCTCCGGCAGGCCGGCCGACCGCGTGAGGCTGCCGCACACACGCGAGGCGAAGCAGCGGCCCGACAAGGTGACCACCGGCACCCCCATCCACAGCGAGTCCGAGGCCGTGGTGTGGGCGCCGTAGGGCGCGGTATCGAGGAAGACGTCGGCAAGTGGATAGCGGGCCAGGTGCGCAGGGTTCGGCGCCTTGGGCGCAAACACGATCCGCGCCGGATCAAGCCCCACCAGCTTGGCGTAGGCTCTGAGGCGGGCGTTGCTTTCCCCCGTGCCCTCCAGCAGCCACAGCACGCTGCCCTCCACCGCGTGCAGGATCTGCGCCCAGCGCTCGAACACAAAACGGGTGATCTTCTGCGGGCCGTTGAAGCAGCAGAAGACGGTCCCCTGTTCCGGCAGGCCTGCTTCCGTCCGGCTGGGGCGGTGCGGCGCTACGACTCGCTTGCGGTCGTTCGGCTGGTAACAGGGCAGCCGAACCACGTGCTCGGAGAAATAGAGCTCGCTGCCGGCGGGGATCACCCAGGGATCGCCGATCACGTAGTGATGGTAGGGGCTGCCCATGGTGCCGGGATAGCCGAGCCAGTTCACCTGGATCGGAGCGGGACGGCGCGCAAAGACGCCGGTCCGTGCGTCGCGGGTGTGACCGTTGACGTCCACCAGGATGTCGATCTCGTCGCGGGCGACCATCAGAGCGGCTTCGTCGTCGCTCAGGCCCTTGAAGTCGCGCCAGTGCTCCACCGCGGCCTTGATGCGCTCGTGCAGGGCCTCAGTGCTGTCGCGCCCGCAGTAGTAGGCGAACACCTCGACCTGGTCGCGATCGTGCAGCTCGAACATCTCGGCCATCAGGTAGCCGATGGCGTGGTCCCGCAGATCGGACGAGACGTAGCCGACGCGAAGACGCCGACCGCCCGGAGCCACGATCGCGTTGCGACGGTCGCTGCCGTCCGGCCCCGAGCGCTCATCGATCGCCCGCTCGACATAGCGCGCCCCTCCGGCGAGCTGCAGCAGCGGGTCATCCGAATAGGCGCAAAGAGAGAGCGGGTGCGCGCCGGCCACGATTTCCTTGCGCTCGACCCCTTCCCAAGGCGTCGCCACTGGCCATTTGCACTGAGCCAGCCGCATGGCGACGAACTGCTCCATCACCTCGCGATCGCCAGGATTGAGCGTCAGCGCTTCTGTAAGGGCGACCTCCGCCGCCTCCAGTCCCTGCGCCTCCCCCAGCACCCGCGCCAGCTGGCGCAGGGTGGCCAGCTTGTAGCCGACCGCCTGTCCGTTGACGGGAGCGAGGCGAGCCAGAACGCTCTTCCAGACCTCGATGCCCTTGGGCAGCGCGCCGGTCTTCTCGAGCATGCCGCCCAGGTTGATGTAGGCCGGGACGAACTCGGGATTCTGCTCGATGGCCTTGTTCAGCGCCTCGATGGCCGCGGCCACGTCGCCCAACTGACCGCAAAGCGCCGACATGTTGAACCAGGCCACATAGACCTGCGGATGGTCGGGATTGAAGCCGATCCAGATCTTGTAGAGCTGCTGCGCCAGGCTGGGCTGGCCGGCCTCGGTCAGGGCGCCGGCCGCATTGATCAGGTCCGGCAGCGACAAGGTCCGGTCCGTCACCCGTTGGAGGGCGGCGAGGAAGGCGTTCTCGGACATGCGGATCTCAAGGCGTGATTCGGCCCGTCAAGGATCGCATGGCGGATTCTTCAGCGCCAACCACCAGCGTGGCCGTGCGGCGGCAGGCCGCGCCGAAGCCCGAAGGCTCCGGCGCGTCCGCTAGGTCTCGGATCAGCTCGCGCCGAGGTACACCGCGATCTGCGCGTTGGTCATCGTCTGCACCTGGGCGGCGGTGAAGCCGCTCATCTGGGTGGCCGCTAGGCCGCCGAGCTGGGTGGCGGAGATGTTGTCGATCTGCGTCTCCGTCAGGCCCGCGATCTGGGTCGCGGCGAAGAGCTGACCGATCATCGTCGACGTCAGGCCGCTGACCACCGTCGTGCTAAGCGAGCCCACCTGGTTGGCCGTCAGGGCCTTGAACTGGGTCGCCGTCAGCTCGCCGACGTCGGTGCTGGACAGAGCCGCCACCTGGGTGCCCGTCAGGCCCTTCAGCTGCACCGCCGAGAGGCTTTGCATCTGCGTGGTGTTCAGGCCCGTGACGTTGGTGGTCGACAGGGCGCCGATCTGAGCGGCGGTAAGCCCCTGCAGCTGGGTAGAGCCAAGCTTGCCGAACTCGGTGGTCGACAGGCCAGACACCTGGGTGGTGGTCAGGCCGGCCACCTGCGCCGCCTTGAGGCTCTGCACCTGAGTGGTGCTGAGGGCCGACAGGTTGGTCGCGCTAAGCGAGCCGATCTGCGCCGCGGTCAGGCCGGACAACTGAGTGGTGCTCAGGCCGCCGATCGCAGTGGAGCTGAAGGTGCCCAGCTGGGCGTTGCTCAGAGCGCCGATGTGGACGGCGGAGAGTTCTCCAATGTCCGTCGGGGTCAGGGCCGCGAGTGTGGTCGTGCTCAGGCCCTTGATCTGAGCCGCGCTCAGCCCCTCCATCTGCGTGGCGTTCAGGGCCGACAGGTTGGTCGTAGACAGCGCGCCCAGTTGGGAGTTCGAGAGCGCGCCGATCTGAGCCGCGGACAGTTCACCCATGTCCGTGGTGGTCAGCGCCCCGATCTGGGTGGTCGTCAGGCCCTTCACCTGGGCCGCGCTCAGCGACCGCATCTCAGTGCCGTCCAGAGCCGACAGGCTGGTGCTCGAGACAGCGCCAAGCTGTGCGGCCGACAGGGCCTGCAGCTGGGTCACCCCGAACTCGGCGAAGTCGGTGGTGGACATCGTCGACAGTTGGGTAGTCGTCAGACCCTTCACCTGGGCCGCGCTCATCGCGGACACCTGGGTGGCGGTCAGGCTCGACAGGTTGGTGGTCGACAGCGCGCCGACCTGCGCGGCGCTCAGGGCCCCCACCTGGGTGCTCGACAGCTTGCCGAAGTCGGTGGTCGAAAGACCGCCCACCTGCGTCGCCGTCAGGCCGGCCACTTGAGCCGCCCCGAGGCTCTGCACCTGTGTGGTGCTCAGGGCCGACAGCTTGGTCGAGCTGAGCGAGCCGATCTGCGCCGCGGTCAAGCCGGAGAGCTGTGTGGTGCTCAGGCCGGACAGCGCCGTGGAGCTCAGGACGCCCAGTTGATCGTTGCTCAGGCCGCCGATCTGCGCGGCGCTCAGTTCGCCAATGTCGGTGGCGGTCAGCGCCTGCAGGGTCGTGGTCGACAGGCTCTTCACCTGCGCGGCCGTCAGACCCGACATCTGGGTGGAGGTCAGCGCCGACAGGTTGGTGGTGTTGATCGCGCCGAGCTGAGCGTTAGACAGAGCCCCCAGTTGAGCCGCGCTCATCTCGCCCACATCCGTGGTCGACAGGGCGCCGATCTGGGTGGTCGTCAGGCCCTTTACCTGCGCCGCGGTAAGCGAGCGCATCTCAGTGCCGTCGAGAGCCGACAGGTTGGTGGTGGAGATCGACGCCAGTTGGGCGGCCGACAGGGCCTGCAGCTGGGTCACCCCAAACTCGGCGAAGTCCGTGGTGGACATCGTCGACAGCTGAGTGGTCGTCAGACCCTTCACCTGGGCGGCGCTCATCGCCGACACCTGGGTGGAGGTCAGGCTCGACAAGTTGGTGGTCGACAGCGCGCCGACCTGGGCCGCCGTCAGGGCGCCCACCTGGGTGCTCGACAGCTTGCCGAAATCGGTGGTCGACAGACCGCCCACCTGCGTCGCCGTCAGGCCAGCCACCTGAGCCGCCTTGAGGCTCTGCACCTGTGTGGTGCTCAGGGCCGACAGGTTGGTCGCGCTGAGCGAGCCGATCTGCGCCGCGGTCAGGCCGGAGAGCTGTGTAGTGCTCAGGCCGGACAGCGCCGTGGAGCTCAGGACGCCCAGTTGAGCGTTGCTCAGGCCGCCGATCTGCGCAGCGCTCAGTTCGCCAATGTCGGTGGCAGTCAGCGCCTGCAGGGTCGTGGTCGACAGGCTCTTCACCTGCGCGGCCGTCAGACCCGACATCTGGGTGGAGGTCAGCGCCGACAGGTTGGTGGTGTTGATCGCGCCAAGCTGAGCGTTGGACAGAGCCCCCAGTTGAGCCGCGCTCATCTCGCCCACATCCGTGGCCGACAGGGCGCCGATCTGGGTGGTCGTCAGGCCCTTTACCTGCGCCGCGGTAAGCGAGCGCATCTCAGTGCCGTCGAGAGCCGACAGGTTGGTGGTGGAGATCGACGCCAGCTGGGCGGCCGACAGGGCCTGCAGCTGGGTCACCCCGAACTCGGCGAAGTCCGTCGTGGACATCGTCGACAGTTGGGTAGTCGTCAGACCCTTCACCTGAGCGGCGCTCATCGCCGACATCTGGGTGGAGGTCAGGCTGGCCAGGTTGGTGGTCGACAGCGCGCCGACCTGCGCGGCCGTCAGGCCGCCGATCGCCGTGGCGGAGAGCTTGGCGAAGTCCGTCGTGGACATGCCGCCGACCTGCGTCGCGGTCAGGCCGACCAGCTGCGCCGCCTTCAGGCTGCCGAGCTGCGTGCTGGACAGGGCCGACAGGTTGGTCGCGCTGAGCGAGCCGATCTGCGCCGCGGTCAGGCCGGAGAGCTGCGTGGTGGACAGGCCCGAGATGGCCGTGGACGACAGGGTCGCCAGCTGAGTGTTGGTCAGCGCGCCAAGTTGCGCCGCGCTCAGCTCACCGATGTCAGTGGCGGTCAGCGCCTGCAGGGTCGTGGTCGACAGGCTCTTCACCTGCGCGGCCGTCAGACCCGACATCTGGGTGGCGTTCAGCGCCGACAAGTTGGTCGTGTTGATCGCGCCGAATTGAGCCGTGGAAAGCGCGCCGAGCTGGGCCGCGCTCATCTCGCCCAGGTCCGTGGTCGACAGGGCGCCGATCTGCGTGGTCGTCAGGCCCTTCACCTGCGCCGCGGTAAGCGAGCGCATTTCCGTGGCGTCGAGGGCCGACAGGTTGGTGGTGGAAATTGAGGCCAGTTGGGCGGCCGACAGGGCCTGCAGCTGGGTCACTCCGAACTCGGCGAAGTCCGTCGTGGACATCGTCGACAGCTGAGTGGTGGTCAGCCCCTTCACCTGGGCCGCGCTGAGACCGGAAATCTGAGTGGCGCTCAGACCGGAAAGGTTGGTCGTGCTGAGCGAGCCGAGTTGCGCCGCGCTCAGGCCGGACAGCTGGGTAGACGACAGCTTGCCGAAGTCGGTGGTCGACATGCCGCTGAGCTGGGTCGTCGTCAGGCCGGCGATCTGGGCCGTCTTGAGCCCCTGGATCTGCGTGGTGCTCAGAGCGGACAAATTGGTGCTGCTCAGCGAGCCGAGCTGCGCGGCGGTCAGGCCGCTAAGTTGGGTCGTGCTCAGACCCGACAGGGCGGTGGAGCTCAGAACACCAAGTTGTGCGTTCGACAGCGCGCCGAGTTGCGCAGCGTTCAGCTCACCGATGTCGGTGGCGGTCAGCGCCTGCAGGGTCGTGGTCGACAGGCTCTTCACCTGCGCCGCTGTCAGGCCGCTCATCTGGGTGGCGTCCAGCGCCGAAAGCGCGGTGGTGGACACCGCCCCAAACTGGGCCGTCGAGAGGGCGCCGAGCTGGCTCGCGTTCATCTCGCCGATGTCGGTGACCGACAGGCTGGAGATCTGCGTGGTCGTCAGGCCCTTCACCTGGGCTGCGGACAGGGCCTGCATCTCCGTCCTGTCGAGAGCCGACAGGTTGGTGGTGGAGATGGCGCCGAGCTGGGCGGCCGAAAGCGCCTGCAGCTGGGTCACTCCGAACTCGGCGAAGTCCGTGGTGGACATCGTCGACAGCTGGGTGGTGGTCAGGCCCTTCACCTGAGCCGCCGTCAGGCCCGACATCTGGGTGGAGGTCAGGCTCGACAGGTTGGTGGTGCTCAGGGCCCCCATTTGGGCGGCGCTGAGGCCGGCCACCTGGGTGGTCGTGAACTTGCCGAAATCGGTGGTCGACAGGCCGCCCACCTGGGTGGTCGTCAGGCCGACGAGCTGCGCTGACTTCAGGCTGCCCAGTTGCGTGCTGGAGAGGGCCGTCAGGTTAGTGGTGTTCAGCGAGCCGAGCTGGGCGGCCGTCAGGCCCGAGAGCTGGGTGGTGCTGAGGCCCGACATCTCGGTCGAGCTGAACGTCGCCAGCTGGGCGTTGCTGAGGGCGCCGATCTGCGCCGCGCTCAGCTCGCCGATGTCCGTGGTGTTCAGCGCCTGCAACGTGGTGGTCGACAGGCTCTTCACCTGTGCGGCCGTGAGGCCCGACATCTGGGTCGCGTTCAGCGCCGACAGGTTGGTGTCGGAGATCGCAGCCAGTTGGGCTGTCGAGAGAGCGCCGACCTGGGTGGACGAAAGCTCGCCCATGTCGGTGGTGGTGAAGGCCGCCAGCTGGGTGGTGGTCAGGCCCTTGATCTGAGCCGCCGACAGGCCGCTGACGGCCGTTGCGTCCAGGCTCTTGATGTTGGTGGTCGACAGAGCGCCGAGCTGGGCCGCCGACATGGATGCGACCTGCGTCGCGGTGATCTCGCCGAAATCGGCGGTCGACAGGCCGGAAAGGACGGTGGTCGACAGGCCCTTGATCGCGGCGCTGCTCAGCGCGGCGACTTGGGTGCCTTCAAGGCTCGCGAAGTTGGTCGCGCTGAGGCCGCCAATCTGCGCGGCGGAGAGGGCGCGGATGTGGGTGGTGTCCAGGGCGTCCAGCTGCGTCGTCGTCAGGGCTCCGACCTGGGAGCCGCTGAGCGCCATCAGCTGGTTGGTGTCGAACACGACGCCGGCCTGGAAGACCGGGATCTGGGTTGCGGTCAGGCCTTTGGCGGCCGCCGCTGTGATGCCGGACACCTGAGTGGCGGTCAGCGCCCCGATCCCCGTCGTGGTGATCGCAGCGACCTGCGTCGCGTTCAGCTCGCCCATTTCCGTCCGCGAGAGGGACTGGATGGACGTGATGGACAGCGTGCTGATCTGGGCAGCCGTCAGGTTCGAGATCGTCGCCATGGAAGAACCATCCTGGTCGAGAACTGGCCGACGTTCTGTCGGTCAGGGTCCGGTAAGAAGAGATACGCCCCGTACACGTGCTACTCGCACCGGGTACCTACAGCAGCTTTGCATTGACAATTGGTTACGCTTGGCGACCGCCGGCCCCGCGAACGTCGGTTTTCTTAAGGGTTGCGGCACAGCGCGTTGTCGCACGCGGGCCGCGCCCGCTCGCCGTCGCCTCTTGGCTTCTTGAGCTTGAGAGCTCGACGCCTCAGGCGTCGCAGGCCCGCGCGGCATGAGCCACATGGAAGCTTCCCGAATGGGAGAGCACGATCCAATCGCCGCAGTGCGCCACCACGGGCCCTTCCGGGGTACGCACCTGCACAGCCGAGGCTTCCGCCACGGCGCGTGCGTCATCCCCCAGCCACATCCAGAGCATTCGCCAGCTCTTTGAGTCGTGCTGAGGCGGCACACGCAACGCGGCGCCGTGGTCGAAGGAAGGCTTTGAACGACTGACTCGCATCATCCCGAATCACTGGATCACAGAGTTCGGCAGTTCCGCCCTGCTTCGGTGACCAGAAGCTTAACTCGCTATCGACGTGACGCAGCCCGGAGCTCGCGGATCCGGCTTTCGTAAAGCGCGGCGACCTTGCGCCGATTTGGCGCCGCCGCATGCAGCTCGACCCGCCAAGCGGCCTGATCACGAACCAGCTGGCGTCGTTCCGCCCCGGAACCGGAGGAGATCGCCCGGTTGTAAGCCGCTCGCATCCGTCGGTCGGCAGCCCGCAGCGATGCGTCCGCGCAGAGCACCCGCTCGGCGGGCGTCGACATCAGCCGGCAGCGGGTGGCGTTCGCCTTGGCGTTAGCGGCGGCCGCCGCCCGAGACGAGGCTTTCCGCGTCTCAGCGGCTTTATCCTTTCGCGCTGACGGGGCGGCCTCGGCAGCCGCGCGCGCGGTGACCTGCGACGGGGTTGGGGAAGCCGCGCCGCCAGCGTTCCGAGTGAGGCGGCGCACCGCGTCCAGCCGCGCAGCCGGGTTGGCGTCGTCCGGCAGAGCGGCTCCAGCCGCCGCCAGCCGACGAGCCTGCTCCGCCTCGTCCGGCGCTCGCCCGCGGATCGCGTCCGCAAACAGTCCGAAGGCCAGGCAATAGTCGAGCACCCGTGCGTCGTCCTGGAGCGACTCCAGGCAGCCTTGCGAAAATCGGGTGAGGGCCTCCGCCCCGCCTTGAGCGTAAACCTCCCTTGCATCCTCGTAAGCCTTGGCGACCTGCGCTTCGCTCGGCTCGGCATGCGCCGCAGGACGGGTCTGAACGGAGGGTATGGCGGCAGGTGAAGCCGGCGTCATGGTCCGCGGGTCCAGAGCGCTGTCGCCGCCACGGCCAACGCACCACGCCAAGCTCGCTGAGAGCGCAAGCGCGAGCACCACTCCGCCCACCGCGCGGCCGCGGCCGGAGCCCGCATCCGTGTTTTCTTGCACGCCAGGGTGGGGGACTCCTCCACCGGTGGCGTCATCTCCGGCGTGACCACGCATGTACATCCAACCCTCAGCCTACAGCTTAGGTTGCGGCGCCCGGCCATCGAGCTGGCCTTGTCGCACCTGATGAGCACCGAGGATCTGGATTTGAGCTGCCGGTCCGCTGTCCGAGAAGAAGCTTAAGAGGGAAGTAGATGCCTGATCCGTCCACCAAGGCGCCCGACCCGATGGACATTGCGCTCGGCGCGGCCGTGCGCATCCGCCGCCGGACTATCGGCCTCTCGCAAGAAGCCCTGGCGGAACAGTGCGGCGTCAGCTTCCAGCAGATTCAGAAGTACGAGAACGGCGCAAACCGGATCTCCTTCTCGCGCCTCGTGCAGATCGCCCGCGCCCTGAAATGCCGCGTCGTGGATCTAATGGACGTGCTCGACACGCCGGAAGGCGGGACCAACAGCGACATCGACGTGCTCACGCGCATGCGCACACCGGGCGCTCTGGAGTTGCTCTCAGCTTACGAACGGCTGGCGCCGGAATCCCGCGCCTCGCTGGTCGCCCTGCTGCGCAGCCTGACGAACGAGCCGGCGCTCGCCGCCAACCAGGCGGCCTGATCTAGGTGATCTGGGGACTGGCGGCGCTCAGCTCGCCGCCAGCGCCTCGTCCACCAGCGCGCGAGCCTCGGGTCCCGACCAGTCCGCTTCCCCCGCGATCCGGGCGCGCTCGAGACCGTCCTTGCCGTAGATGACCGTGGTCGGCGCGCCGAGCGCGGCGGGCTGCAGCGCCCACGGGATCTTCGCTTCCCGGTCGTGATAGAACTTCAGCGGATCGTTCTGCGCGATGAACAGACGCGCCTTGGTCGCGTCCTCAACGCTGTCGATGCTCACCGTCACCACCTCGACCGGCTTGCCGGCATAGGCCGCCTGCAGCTTGGCTAGCGTAGGCATCTCGACTTTGCAGGGGGCGCACCAAGTCGCCCAGATGTTCATGATCACCACCTTGCCCTTCAGGTCGGCGATCTTCACCGGCTTGCCGGCCTCGTCATAGAAGACATAGTCCGGGCCAGGCGTCGGCGCGGCCGGGCGCGTGAGCTTCTCGGCGAGGCTCTTGCCGCCCGTGGCGGCGGCCGATTGCGGCGCGGCCGGCGCCGTCCGTTCAGAGGCCGGCTTGGTCGAAGCCTGAACGATGATGTAGAGAACCGCCGCACCGCCGAAGACGGCGACGCCCCACAACGCCCACGCCAGCAGGCCGCGCCGCGGCTTGGCCGAAGATTGATCGCTCATATGACCGCCGACTCCCCTGACGCCCCGCACACGCCGACCCCTGCTGGGCAGGCCATGTGGGGCGGACGCTTCTCCGACAAGCCCGACGAGCTGATGCAGGCGATCAACGTCTCCATCGGTTTCGACAAGCGACTGGCCCTCCAGGACCTCGCCGGCTCGCGGGCGCATTGCGCGATGTTGCGCAAGGCCGGCGTCATTTCAAGCGAGGACGCCGATGCGATCCTAGGCGGACTGGAAACCATCGGCCGGGAGATCGCCGCCGGGACCTTCCCGTTCCGCGACGAATACGAAGACATCCACATGAACGTGGAGGCGCGCCTGCGCGAGCTGATCGGCTCTGCGGCGGGGCGCCTGCACACCGCCCGCTCGCGCAACGACCAGGTGGCCGTGGACTTCCGCATGTGGGTCCGCGAAGCCTGCGACCGCACGGTCGGCCTGCTGCAAGGCTTGCAACGTGCATTGCTGGCGCAGGCGGAAGCGCATGCTGACGCGCTGATGCCGGGCTTCACACACCTGCAGCCAGCCCAGCCGGTGACCTTCGGCCACCACATGCTGGCCTATGTGGAGATGTTCGGCAGAGATGCTTCGCGTTTCGCCGACGCCCGCAAGCGGATGAACGAAAGCCCGTTGGGCGCCGCGGCCCTGGCCGGCTCACCCTTCCCAATCGACCGGCACATGACCGCCGAGGCGCTGGGCTTCGACCGTCCGACGGCCAACTCCCTGGACAGCGTTTCGGACCGCGACTTCGCCCTGGAGTCCCTGGCGGCGGGATCGATCTGCGCCATCCACCTGTCGCGTCTGGCCGAAGAGATCGTGATCTGGATGACGCCGCAATTCGGCTTCGTGAAGCTGTCGGACGCCTTCACCACCGGCTCGTCCATCATGCCGCAGAAGAAGAACCCGGACGCGGCCGAGCTGATCCGGGCCAAGGCCGGACGGCTGATGGGCGCCTTCACCCAGTTGGCGACTGTGATGAAGGGCCTTCCGCTGACCTATTCCAAGGACATGCAGGAAGACAAAGTCCCGACCTTCGAGGCTTTTGACGCTCTGGAGCTGTCTCTGCGCGCCATGACCGGCATGGTCGCAGACCTAGCGCCGAACCGCGAGCGCATGGCCGCCGCCGCCGGGTCAGGCTTCTCGACCGCCACTGATCTGGCCGACTGGTTGGTGCGCGAGCTCGGGCTGCCGTTCCGCGACGCCCATCACGTCACCGGCGCGGCCGTGAAGCGGGCCGAGCAACTGGGCTGCGAGCTTCCGGACCTGCCGCTTTCCGAGCTGCAGGCGCTGGACGGACGCATCACACAAGGCATCTATGACGTCCTGACCCCGGCCGCCTCTGCGGCCAGCCGCAAGAGCTACGGCGGGACCGCGCCCGATCAGGTTCGTGCTCAAGTCCGCCGCTGGAAGGAGATCTTGGCATGACGAGCTTCGTGCGCGCCGCATTCGCCGTGGCGCTGGCCGCCTTGCCTCTTTCGGCCTGCGGCAAGATGGGCGACCTGGAACGCCCCGGTCCCGGGAATGGCCGGGTCGCTGCGCCCCAGCGGCAGGACCCCACCCGCCCGGTTCGCACCCTCGATCCGCGTCGCACCGGTGGCGAGAGCATCACCCCAGCCCCGGGCACGGCTGCGCCCCCGGCGGAGCCCCAATGAACCATTTCGATCTGCGGGACGGCGAACTCTTTTGCGAGGACGTCCCGCTCTCGCGCATTGCTGAGGCGGTGGGCACGCCCGTCTACGTCTATTCGAGCGCTACGCTCGAGCGGCACTTCACCGTCCTGCGTGACGCGCTTGCCGGCGCAGGCGTCGCCGATCCCCTTATCGCCTTCGCGGTGAAGGCCAATTCCAACGTCTCGGTGCTGCGCACGCTGGGCGACCTCGGCGCCGGCGCCGACGTCGTATCGGAAGGCGAAATCCGCCGGGCCCTGGCCGCAGGCATCCCCGGCGAGCGCATCGTCTTCTCCGGCGTCGGCAAAACCGCCCGCGAGATCGCCTATGCCCTTGAAGTCGGGGTGGCGGAACTGAACGTGGAGTCCGAGCCCGAGCTCGCGCTGGTGGACACCATCGGTCGCCAGATGGGCAAGCGCCCAGACGTCGCGATCCGGGTCAACCCGGACGTGGAAGCCGGCGGCCACGCCAAAATCTCCACCGGCAAGGCGGACAACAAGTTCGGCGTCTCCTTCGCCGAGGCCGAGCGGCTCTATGCCATGGCGTCGAACATGGCCGGCCTGCGCGCCGTCGGGGTCGCTTGCCACATCGGCAGCCAGATCACCGACCTCGCGCCCATGGAGGCCGCCTTCGCCAAGATGCGTGGTCTGGTGGACCGCCTGCGCGCCGAAGGCCTGGGGGTGGAGCGCCTAGATCTGGGCGGCGGCCTGGGCGTGCCCTACTTCAACCAGCCTGAGCCCCCGTCACCGGCCGACTATGCCGCGATGATCGCCCGGGTGACCAAGGGCCTCGATGCCAAGCTCGCCTTCGAGCCTGGACGGATGATTGCGGCCAACGCCGGCATCCTGCTCGCGCAGGTTCAGCACATTCACCACCGGCTGGAAGGTCGTCGCTTCCTGGTGCTCGACGCAGCCATGAACGACCTGCTGCGCCCGGCCATGTACGACGCCTATCACGACATTCGGCCGGTAAAGCCTCGCGAGGGCGAGCCCCTGCCCTACGACGTGGTGGGTCCAGTCTGTGAGACCGGCGACACCTTCACCCGTGATCGCCCGCTGCAGCCGCTGAAGCCTGGGGACCTTGTGGCTTTCATGACCGCAGGCGCTTACGGCTCGACCATGGCCAGCGAGTACAACAGCCGGCTGCTCGTCCCCGAGGTGCTGGTGAAGGGCGACCAATTCGCGGTCGTGCGCCCACGCCCGAGCTACGACGATATGCTGGCGCGCGAGAGCGCCGCACCCTGGCTCTAGCCGAGCCGAAAGCGGTCAACCTCGACCCAGCGCTTCTCGACCGTGGTGAACAGCGCCACCGCATCGGCCCGAGCGCGCACAGGCTCTGCGAAGCGAGCCCGCACGATCGGCTCCAGCTGGTCGAGGACCGGCGCAGGCGCCTGGGCGACGGTCAGGTGCGGGATCACCGTTGTGAACTTCCCGCGATAGGGCGGGTACTTGGGGAACGCCGCTGTCAGGCCGTCCGCCAGCGCCAGAACCGGCTCCACCGGCTCGGGCGCCAGCCACAGGACGTCAGGAAACCGCGCCGTCCGCTGGAAGCTGAGGTCCATGGCTGGAAAGCCCAGGATCAGCTCGGCCAGAGCCATGCGTTCGGTTGGCCCCAGTCGCTTTGGCGACGCGAACGGATAGAGCACTGTGACATGCGGCGGCATGCCGAGCTTGGCGGCCGGATCGTGCTCGGCGCGTATGTCCGCGAGCAACGTCTCGACTTCGGGAACAACAAGAACCAGGGCGCTCAAGGCGCCTAGTCCATCGCGCCGATGTAGGGCAGGCCGCGCATGGCGCCGCCGGCGTCCATGCCATACCCGACCAGGAACCGCGCAGGAGCTTCCCAAGCCACAAAGTCGGGCTCGATGGCCCTTGCAGTCGGCCACGGCTTGCGCGCGAACACCGCGGTGAGGACCTCGCTGGCGCCAGAGTCCTTCACCAGGCGAGCGGCTTCCGAAAGCGATAGGCCGGTGTCGAACACGTCGTCGACGACCAGCGCCTTCCTGCCGACCAGGGGGCGTTGCATGTCGGCCCGCACCTCGCAGCGGCCGGAACTCACCCGTTCGTCCTTGTAGGACGCCAGCCAGAGCGCATCGAAGCGAACAAAGCGGTTCTGCCGCGCCAGGGCGCGCATCAGGTCCGAGCAGAACCACAGCCCGCCGGTCAGCAGGCAGACAGCCACCGTTTCGTCGTCAATGCGAGGTGCGATCTCCCGCGCCAAGGCTTCGACTCGCGCGGCGACTTCGGCTTCGGTGACAAGGATCTCCGTGACGGGATCAGCCATGTTCGGGTTCATGTTCGTGCGAG
Organism: Phenylobacterium deserti; assembly: GCF_003254705.1. Classification (GTDB taxonomy): domain Bacteria; phylum Pseudomonadota; class Alphaproteobacteria; order Caulobacterales; family Caulobacteraceae; genus Phenylobacterium; species Phenylobacterium deserti. The sequence goes on along the minus strand of NZ_QFYR01000001.1, from coordinate 1,872,809 downwards.
GCGCCGGGGGCGGCCTTGCTTTCAACGGCTGCAGGCCCGTGACCGTTCTCGGCCTTCTCGGGCTCGGGCTTCGCGCCCGCGTCAAACTTGACCTCCAGCTGGTGCGAGGTCGAAGGCGGGTTGAGGATCGACACAGCGAAGTAGCGCTTGCCGTGGGCCGGCACCTCCGGGTTCGCCGCCGTGGCGACTGTGGCGGCCACCGGCTTGCCTCGCCGGTCCAGCAGGCTGACCCGCAGCGGCGGAGCCTCTGTGGTCGCATCTCGTGCGTTGCGCAGCTGGCCGCTCACCTCGAGCGCCGGCTGGCCACCCACCATCACGGCCCGGCCCTTGACCCCTTCGATCACCAGCCCGGCGCCGGCGACCTCCAGCCCGACGCCAGCAAAGGCGGCGGAGCTTTGCGGCCACAGGCGGACCACTTCGCTGCGGAACACCACTACGCCGGCGACCAGGGCCGCCACAGCCGCGGCCATACCCGCCCAAAGCATGGCGGCCGAGCGGCCTTCCGACTTGGCGGACGGTTTGGCGGCGGCTCGGAGGGCCTGGCGGCGCAGGGCGGCAGGATCGGGGCCTTCCACCACGAGATCATCGTCGGGAGCGACGTCGGACGGCAGGGGATCAGGCGGCGCCTCGGCGACCACCTCGGGCGGCGGCTCGACCATCAGGTCGTCGAAGGGGTCGATTTCCTGACCCGCGAGTCGCGCCGTCCAGCGGTGCCCGCAGCTGGTGCACTTCACGCGGCGCCCTTCGGGGCCGATGCGGGCATCGTCCACGAAATAGCTGGTGGCGCACTCTGGACAGGTCAGTATCATGACGGCCGAATCGGACGCTCCAGCAACCTCCTTCGAGGTCGCCGATTTCGGCCTTCATGTCCAGAAACCCTAACGTCACTGCGGCGATCGACGCCGAGGGCGACATTGTCCGGTTTGATGACGTCTCCATGCGCTACGGCCGTGGACCCGACGTGCTGCGCGACCTCGGCTTTTCTTTGGCGCCCGGCTCGTTCCACTTCATCACGGGCCCTTCCGGCGCCGGCAAGAGTTCGCTGCTCAGGCTGATCTACCTGGCCGCGCGGCCGTCCAAGGGCCTGATCCATCTCTTCGGCCATGACGTCGCCCACATGCCAGTGCGCGAGCGGCCGCACCTTCGCCGCCGGATCGGGGTTGTGTTCCAGGACCTCCTGCTGCTGGAACACCTGACCGCGTTCGACAACGCCGCCCTCCCCCTGCGGCTGGCCGGACATCAGCCGCCCGACTACCGCAACGACGTGGCCGAGCTGCTCGCCTGGGTCGGGCTCGGGCAGCGGATGCACGCCATGCCGGCCACGCTCGCCGGCGGCGAGAAACAGCGCCTGGCCATCGCCCGGGCTGTGGTCGGCCGCCCCGAGATCCTGCTGGCCGACGAGCCCACCGCCAACGTCGACCACGAGATGGCGCTTCGGATTTATCGTCTCTTCGTCGAGCTGAACCGGCTGGGCACCACGGTGCTGATCGCGACTCATGACCAGGACATGGTCGCCCGCTCCGGCCGTCCCGCCCTGCACCTGGAGAATGGCCGCCTCAGCCTGCGACCGCCGCAAGGGCCCGCTCAGGCATGAGCCAGATCTTCGACCCCGTCCGCTGGCGCCCAGCGCCTTTCCTCCCGGAAAGGGATGCGCGCGACGCCTCGCTGATCTTCGTGGTGGCGGTGCTCTGCTTCCTGGCCTGCCTGACGGCGCTTGGCGTGGTCGCGGCCGATCGCGCCGCAAGCGGCTGGAGCCGGCAGCTGACCGGCGAGGCCACTGTCGTCGTTCGCGCCAGGGGCGGCGAAACGCCGGATGCGGCTGCGGCCCGCGCCACCGAGGCACTCGCCGGAGTTCCCGGGGTCGCCGAGGCCCGCGCTCTAGAGCCGGAAAAAGCCTACGACCTGATCCGCCCCTGGCTGGGGGACATCAGCGATCTGGAGGACCTGCCGGTGCCGCGCTTGGTGGCCGTGACCCTGGCGCGTGACGCTCCGGCGAACGCGGACGCGTTAAACCGCGTCCTGCGCGCCCAGGGACTGGACGCTTCCGTGGACGACCACAGCCTTTGGATCGCCGACATCCGCAAGGCCGCGGGCGTGGCGCGCGCGCTCGGGGGCGTCGTCTTCCTGCTGATCGCCGGCGCGGCGGCCTCGGTGATCGCCTACGCCACCCGCGCCGGGCTCGCCGCACGGCGCGACGTGGTCGAGGTGCTTCACCTCACCGGTGCGGAGGACAGCTTCATCGCCCGACTGTTCCAGATGCGCTTTGCCCGCGTGGCGGCGGTTGGCGGCGCCTTCGGCGCGCTCGCTGCGGCCGGCTGCGGCGCGGTGCTGCGCCTGATCGGCGGCGGGGAAGGCATCACGCCTGCCCTGCCCGTCGCCTGGGCGGATCTTCTGGTCGTGCTACCCTGCCCGCTTCTGGCCGCTGGCGTCGCCGCCGCGGCCGCGCGCCTGACCGCCGGTGCGCTGATCCGGGAGATGCAATGAGGTCGGTGGCCGCTTTTCTGGTGCTGGTGCTGATCTGGCTGGCGGGCCTCTTCGCCTACGCGCACCGGGTCCAGCAGTCGACGCCAGCGCCCCAGCCGCGGTTCAGCCAGGGCATCGCGACCCTTACCGGGGCCAACTCCAACGAGCGCATCGCCGCGGCGGTCGGGCTGCTGGAAAACGGCCTTGGCCAGCGCGTGCTGGTCTCCGGCGTCAACCGAGAAGCCAGCCGGGAGGACATCCGCACCGTCTCGCGCGCTGTGCGCCGCCTGTACGACTGCTGCGTGGACCTGGGATTCACGGCCGCCGACACTGTGGGCAACGCCCGGGAGACGGCCGAATGGGCCCAGGCGATGCGCTACAACACCCTGACGATCGTCACCACCGACTACCACATGCCGCGCGCGATGCTTGAGCTTCGGGCCGTGCTGCCCGAGCCGCAGTACCAGCTGCAGTCCTACGCGGTGCCGACTCCGGCTCTGAAGAACCGCCGCTGGTGGCGCAGCCCACGCGCCGCCCGGTTGATGGTGGTGGAGTATTCCAAGTATCTGGCGATCCTCGGCCGCGAAGCGGTGCTTGGGCTTGGCCCCCGCGAGACGCCCACCGCCGCGCAAGCGCCCGGCCAGCAGAAGGACTGACCGTGACCACCATCCGCTCGCTGCTGTTCGTGGCGCTCTTCTATGTGTGGTCGGTGGTCGTCGCGCTTGCCTGCACCCCCATTCTGCTGGGTCCGCCCAAGCTCATCCTCACCATGTTCCGGTTCTGGGCTCGGGGCCTGCTGGTCCTGCTGCGAGTTTGCGGCATTCGCGTCGAGGTTCGTGGCCTCGAGCACATTCCGCAGGGCGCCGCGCTTGTCGCGCCGAAGCACCAGTGCATGCTCGACGTCTTTGCCCAGTTCACCTGGCTGCCGGCTTCCTCCTTTGTGATGAAGAAGGAGCTGATGATGATCCCCTGGTTCGGCTGGTACGCCACGCGAGTGCGCACCATCGTCGTCGACCGCGAAGCCGGAGCGACCGCCCTCAAGAAGCTGGTTCGGGAAGCCAAGCAGCGCTTCGCCGAAGGTCGCCAGGTGGTGATCTTCCCGGAGGGCACCCGCACCGTCCCCGGCGAGCCTGCGGACTACAAGCCCGGCATCGCCGCCCTCTACCGCGAGATCGACGTTCCCGTGCATCCCGTGGCGACCAACTCGGGCGTCCACTGGCCCCGCAGCGGCTTCCTGCGCCGACCCGGAACGATCGTCTTCGAATACCTGGAGCCGATCCCGCCGGGCCTGAAGCGCGCCGAGTTCATGCGCATCCTGGAAGACCGCATCGAGACCGCCTCCGCCCGACTGCTTCCCCTCTAGGCTGGAACCCTGCAGCCGCCGGCCCGTTCAGAACGGAACGAGAACTTCGGAGGCGGCGACATGGCCCAAGAGCACGAACTTCACAATCCCAAGCTGGACCCCAATCCGGGCTCCAACACCCAGAAGGACCCGGACAACTGGGTCACTGGCGACGAGCCGATGACCGGCGCCCAGGCGTCCTACCTCACGACGCTGTCGGAAGAAGCGCACGAGGAGCCGCCGGCCGAGGACCTCACCAAGGCTGAAGCGTCCAAGAAGATCGACGAGTTGAAGGGCCAGCTCGGCCGCTAGCCGGCGAGTTGCAGCTCGCGCGCCTCGACCAGCGCCAGGAGGCGCTCCATGGCCTGGTCGCGGATGCGGGCCTCACGCAGGTGCTCGACCAGATCGCGCAGGTACTCGACGTTGCGGCCGGAAAGCCCACGCGCCCCGGCGATCAGCTCGGCCTGGCGCTCCAGGCTCAGCGCGCCCGCCCACTGCGCGTGCCCTGGATCCGACAGGAACACCAAGGCGTCCACTCTTCGTCCTGACGCCAGGCGGACGGGGCGCGCCGTCTCATAGTAGGTCTCGGTGGGCTGCTCACGCTCACGCAGATAGGCGTAAACCTCTGGCCAGTCGGCCTCGGCGACCCGGTAGGCCATGCCGCGCACGGCGCCGCCCGGCGCGAGCCCCAGCACCAATCCCGGGCGCTCCGGCGTTCCCCGGTGGTGGACGGAATAGATGCAGAAGGCGCGGCGCCGGCCGTGGAGCGTCGCAGGCTCCCGCTCCGCGAACGCGAAGCCCGGCCGCCACATCAGGGAACCGTAACCGAAGACCCAGCGCTCGTCCGACATCCCGCCCCGCGCTAAAGAAGGGCCATGTCTGTGCACGATCCCGAAGCGCCCCGCAAACCCCGTCGGCTGTTCCTCTACCTGCCGTTCGTTCTCGCCCTCATCCTGGCCATCGCCTGGAGCGGCGTCTGGTTCTGGGCGCGGGGCGAGGCGCAGACGCGTATGGACGCGGCCGTCGCTCAGTTGAACGAGGCCGGCTACCGGATCACCTGGGCCGAGCGGAGCATCGGCGGCTTCCCGTTCCGCATGGATGTCACCCTGCGCGATGCGCGGGTAGCCGAACCGTCCGGCTGGGCTCTGCAGGCGCCGGTGCTGGAAGGCGAGGCCTATCTGATCTCGCCGACCTCCTGGATGCTGGCCGCACCGCAGGGTCTGACTTTTGTTCGCCCGGTGGGCGGCCCCGTGACCGTGACCGGTCGCGTGATCCGCACGAGCCTGACCCATCTCGATAGCCACCCGCCCAGCGTCTCTTTCCAGGGTCTGGACCTCGCGTTCCGGCCCGGCCCGGGGGCCCAGCCCTTCGCCTTGTCGGCCGCCCAGAAGGTCGAGATCCATCTCAGAGCCGGGCCGGACGACGAAGGGGGCGTGTTCGCCCGGGTCGATCAGGGCAAGGCCCGCCTCTCAGGCCTGTTCGCCCGCATCGCCGGCGACAAGCCGGTGGACATGGTCTGGAACGCCACCTTATCGAAGATCAGCGCCTTCAAGGGGGACAACTGGCCCGACGCCGTGCGCAACTGGGTGGCCGCCGGCGGCCAGATGAGCGTGCGCCAGGCTGGGGTCACCGCGGGCGAAGCGTTGATCGGCGCCAATAGCGGCACGCTGTCAGTGGGCCGCGACGGGCGCGTCACCGGCGTGCTGAACGTCAGCCTCAAGCAGGCGCCCCGCGCCCTTGGCGCTATGGGTGAGATGGAAGTGATCCCGCCCGAGCGGGCCAACGCCGCGGCGGCGGTGGCCGCCGCTCGCCAAGGCGCCAGCGACACCGCCCAAGCCACCCTGACCTTCCAGGCCGGCATGACCACCCTGGGGCCGATCGCCATCGCTCCGGCGCCCAAGGTCTATCAAGCGCCCTGAGGGTTCTGCGCGGCGGCGGCGCGGATCTCCGCCGCGGTCAGCGGAGCCCACGTCAGCGCCTGCCCGACGGCGGGTTCGCCGACCCTCAGAATGCCAGGAAGCGCAAAACCCTTGCGCACTAGGGGCCTAGCGCGCACGGCTGTGACCGCTACGCCACACCTACGAGCAATCCCCGTCCCGTCGAGCTTCCTTGGTTGCTGCTGCAGTCAAGCTTCTCTAGAGGCGCCCACCCTTAGTTGATTGGGATTGCTTATGACCAAGACCCTGCTGGCCACCACGGCCGCCTTCGCCCTGCTCGCCTCGGCCACCGCGGCCGGCGCGCAAACCATTGGCCACGTGGGCGCCAACTACGGCCGCTCCAACGTCGAGATCGACGGCCTGGGCGACGCTGACGCGGACGCTGGCCAGCTGGAAGGGGCGATCCGCTTCGACGCCGGCTCGCTGGGCGCGCTGATCGAGGGCGCGGCGACTTTCTCCGACTCCGACGGTGACGACGAGACCACCCTGTCGGCCACGGGCCACCTGAACACCACCATCTCCGGCGGCCTGATCGGCGGCTTCGTGGGCGTGGACCACAGCGATGATGTGGATGTTGTCGGCGGCGGCGTCGAAGGCCAGTTCGCCCTGGGCGCGTCCACCACCCTGTACGGCCAGCTGGGTTACGCGAACGCCGACGATCTGAACGTCGACGGCTGGGCCGTGCGGGCCGAGCTTCGCCACTTCTACACCGACAACTTCGTCGTGAAGGGTTCGCTGGGCGCCCTGACCCTCGACAGCGACTTCGGCGACGCGGACGGCTGGACCGCCGGCGTGGGCGCTGAATACCAATTCGCCGGCACGCCCTGGAGCGTCACGGGCGCCTACGAGCACCTGAACAGCGACGACCTCGGCCTCGACGCCAACACCTTCCGCATCGGCCTACGCTACACCTTTGGCGGCACGCTGAAGGCGCGCAACGACGCTGGCGCCGACCTGGGTTCGGTCTCGAACCTGTTCGGCGGCGCTCTCCGCTAAGACGGGCCCCCAGCCACGTCGTGGACGCCCTCGGCTCTTGGGCCGGGGCGTCCATATTTTTGGCCTCCTGCGTCGAAAAACTGCAGGGCGCCTCAGAGTTTCGCATTTCCCGCGGCTCGCCCGCTCTGGCACAGAGCAGGAATGAGCTTCGATCCCCGCGCGCTGCTGCGCGGCCGCCACCCGATTTCGCCGGCTGACGCCGCGCGGGGCGCCGCGGGCGCCCTGCTGGGCATCGCCGCCACCGGCCTGCTCGCCCGGGCTCTCGCCGGCGGCGGTCCGCACCTGTCCCCCCTCCTGATCCCGCCGATCGGCGCCTCAGCCGTGCTGGTGTTCGCCGTTCCAGCCAGTCCCTTGGCCCAACCGCGATGCGTCATCGGCGGCAACATCCTGTCGGCGGTGGTCGGTGTGACCTGCGCACTGCTCCTGCCGCAGCCGGCCCTGGCCGCCGCGGTGGCGGTGGGCATGGCTATCCTGCTGATGTCCCTCCTCGGCTGCCTCCACCCACCCGGAGGCGCGGTGGCGCTGGGCGCGGCCCTGGCTGGCGCCGCAGGCGGGCCAGCGGCGTACGCCTTCGCCCTAGCGCCCGTGGGTCTCTGTTCGGTGCTGCTGGTGGTCGCCGGCATGGCCTACGCAAGGGCAAGCCGCCGCTCCTATCCGCATCGCGCCCCAGCTGCGGCTCCCGCGGCCAATACGCACGGCTCGCGCGACCGGCCGCCGTCGGAGCGGGTCGGCTACACCCCCGCCGACCTGGACTCGGCCCTTGCCCACTACGGCGAGTTGCTGGACGTCAGCCGCGAAGACCTGGACGCCCTTTTCCGGCAGGTGGAATTGGCCGCGCACCGGCGCATCCACTCCGAGATCCGCTGCGGGGACATCATGTCGCGCGATGTGATCAGCGTGGATGCGCATCAGACGGCCGAAAGCGCCCTAAGCTTTCTGCAACAGCACGACCTGCGCACCGCGCCCGTCATCGACGTCGAAGGTCGTGTGGTGGGGATGGTCCGCCGCGCCGAGTTGCTGGCCGGCCGCCGGCGGCTTGTGGAGCAGGTGCTGGACCCCTTCGTGCACCGCGTGCGCCCCTCGACGCCGATCGAGGCTCTCCTGCCCCTGCTCTCCAGCGGCCAGGCGCACGAGGCCATGGTGGTGGATGAGAACCGCGTGCTGGTTGGGGTGATCACCCAGACGGACCTGCTGGCGGTGCTCTATCGTGCGCACATCGTCGAGCAGGTCGCCTCGATGCGCGCTGCCTGACCGCTCAGACAGCCTCGCTCTGTGGAGCGCCGCTGGCCAGCACCTTGGCCAAGGCGCGGCTCAGATCGGAGAGCTGATAGGGCTTGGCCAGGATCGGGAACTCGTCCGTCATCTGGTTCGCTGCGCGGCTGTAGCCGGTGGCCAGCAGCACGGGTAGGCCCGGCCGCTCCTCCCGAAGCCGCCGCGCCAGGGCCAGGCCGTCCATCTCGCCGGCCATCACGATGTCGCTGAACACCAGGTCCGGCTGCGGGCCCTCCTCCAGCGCCCGTAGCGCGGCCTCAGCGCTGCCCACCACTCGAACCTGGTTGCCGAGTTGCTCGATCAGCCCGGCCGCGACCTCCGCCACCTCCGGATTGTCTTCCACCACCAGAACGCTCACACCCCGCGGCGCTCCGACCTGCAGCGTCGCCGCGGGCGCTTTTGGATCGGCGTTGGTGCGCGGAAGGTAGATGGTGAACGTGGTGCCGCGCCCCAGATGGCTGTCGACGGTCACCCGCCCGCCGGACTGCTGCACGAAGCCATAGACCTGCGACAGGCCAAGGCCCGTGCCCCGGTTCACCTCCTTGGTTGTGAAGAACGGCTCGAAGACGCGAGCCAGAATGTCGGGCGGAATGCCTTGACCGGTGTCCTGGATCGTCAGCGCCACATGGTCGCCTGCCAGGTCCTCCACTTCCCCAGCCTTCAGGGTTCGGTTCTCGCCGCGAATGCTGATGGCGCCGCCGCCCGGCATGGCGTCACGCGCGTTCACCGCCATGTTCAGCAGGGCGAGTTCGAGCTCTCCGGGATCGACCTCCACAGGCCAAAGCGCCTCCGGCAGGTCGACCGTCACGTGAATGGATCGGCCAAGGCTGGTGTCCAGCACCTCCTGAAGCGCAGCGGCTCGATCGCTGAGGGCGACCGCCATGGGCCGCAGCCGCTGGCGGCGGGCAAAGGCCAGAAGGTGGCGCGTCAAGTCCTGGCCTCGGCGTGAGGCCATGTCGATGGCGTCCAGCGCCTTTGCAGCCCGCGGGTCATCCGCCAGGCGCCGGCGCAGCAGCTCGGCCTGTCCGCTGACCACCATCAGGAGATTGTTGAAGTCGTGGGCGACGCCCCCCGTCAGCTGACCGATCGCCTCCATTTTCTGCGCCTGCGCCAGCCGCTCGTTAGCCTTCTGCAGCTCCAACTGCGCGTTCCGCCGCTCTGTGGCGTCACGGGTGATCTTGGCGAAGCCGATCAGCCGGCCCTCGTCGTCATGGATCGCGTCGATCACCACCGATGCCCAGAAGTGCTGGCCATCCTTGCGCACGCGCCACCCTTCGGCTTCGAACCGCCCTTCGGCGCGCGCCCGCTCCAGCGCGGCGGCTGGCGCTCCCCTCCGACGGTCTTCAGGCGAATAGAACAGGCTGAAGTGCCGGCCCACCACCTCGTCGGATGTGTAGCCTTTGATGCGCTCCGCCCCGCGGTTCCAGTTGGAGATCGTGCCGTCCACGTCGAGCATGTAGATCGCGTAGTCCACGACGCCGGCGACGAGGTGACGGAAGCGCCGCTCGCTCTCCAGCAGGGCCTGCTCCGCCGCCCGGCGCTCGCTCATGTCACGTGTGATCTTGGCGAAGCCGATCAGCTCCCCCGCCTCGCTGCGCATGGCGTGCACAGTGGCCAGGGCCCAGAACCGGCTGCCGTCCCGGCGCATCCGCCAGCCTTCGCTTTCCACCCGGCCGTGCTCGCGCGCCCGGCGCAGGATGTCCTGGGGCGCGCCCGCTGCACGGTCCTCCGGCGTGAAGAAGCGTTCGAACGACTGCCCCTCGACCTCGCTCTTCGTGTAGCCCTTGATCCGCTCGGCCGCCGGGTTCCAGGTCTGCACCCGCCCCTCAGGATCCAGCATGTAGATGGCATGGTCGCTGACGGCCTCGATCAGCAGCCGGAACCGGCTCTCGCTGTCGTAGGCAGGAAGGCTCATCCACGCACCCGCACTCTTCGACGGCTGATTAAGCGCGTCGCCCCCTCAGACGTGCGGCTCAGCGCCACCCCGAGCTGAGAACTAACATTTGAAAACACTTGAGCGGCAGAAGCGTTCCAAAGATTGTTCGCGTCCGAACAAATCCACCGTCATCGACTCGGCGGCCTTGGTGGACGATGTGGCGAACGTCGCTGCGAGACCGTGGTAGCTGGGGGCGGGATCGAACCGCCGACCTGTGGGTTATGAATCCACCGCTCTAACCATCTGAGCTACCCAGCCACGGGTCTCGCGAGCGAGGCGCGGGTTATAGGCATCAAAATTCGTCCCTTCAAGCGGCTTGGGCGAACGATCGCGAACCGCTAGGTTCGCCGGCGCATGAGCGTGCTCCACCTCTTAGGCACGGCCGGCGAAGGCGGGGCGGAAACCTACTTCGTCGACCTGGTCACCGCCCTGCAGCGTGCGGGCCTGCCTCAGGCGGCAGCCCTGCGGCGCAATCCTGGACGGGAGGCCGCGCTCAAAGCCGCGGGCGTGCCCACCAAGGTGCTCGGCTTCGGCGGCCCGCTCGACATATTCACGCGCACCGCAGCCGCCGGATACGCCAAGCTGCAAGGCGCGCAGCTCACCCTGGCGTGGATGAACCGCGCTGCGCGCCATTCGCCGAAGGGACCGTGGGCGCGCATCGGTCGCCTCGGCGGCTACTACAATCTCAAGTACTACGCCGGCTTCGACGAGCTGGTGGCCAACACCGAAGATATCGCCGAGTGGATCGTCAACCAGGGCTGGCCGGCCGGCCGGGTGCGCTTCATCCCGAACTTCGCCCGGCCCGCCCAGGACGTGGCCCCCGTCAACCGTGCGGCTCTGTCGACGCCGCAGGACGCGCCGCTGCTTCTGTCCATGGGCCGCCTGCACGAAGCCAAGGCGCATGACGTCACGCTGGAGGCGCTGACCCGAGTGCCCGAAGCCTGGCTTTGGATCGCCGGCGTGGGTCCTCAGGAAGCGAAGCTGAAGGCCATGGCCGCCGCCCTGGGCGTCGAGCGCCGCGTCCGCTTCCTGGGCTGGCGCACCGATCCTTCGGCGCTCTACCGGGCCGCAGACGTCTGCGTCTTCCCCTCCCGCTATGAGCCCCTCGGCAATGTGGTGATCCAGGCCTGGGCCCACGGCCTGCCAGTGGTGGCCGCGGCCAGCCAGGGACCGAAGGCGCTGATCGACGACGGCCGCGACGGCCTGCTCGTGCCCGTCAACGACCCCGTCGCCTTGGCCGAAGGCGTGCACCGGGTTCTTGCCGACTCCCAGCTGCGCGAGCGGATGATCGAGCGGGGCGCCGCACGCGTGAAGCTCGAGTTCTCCGAAGAGGCCGTCGTCGCGCGTTGGAAGGCGCTGTTCGCCGACTACGGGGCCGCCTGATGTGCGGCATCGCGGGCGTCCTCGACGCCGATCCCGCCGAGTCCGATCGCGCCACGCGCGCCATGATCGGGGCCATCACTCATCGCGGCCCTGACGGCGTGCGGGTCGAGCACGCGCACGGCGCGGCCTTTGCTCACGCCCGGCTGTCCATTATCGACCTGGAAGGCGGCTGGCAGCCGATGCACGCGGCCGGCGGCACGGTGATCGGCAATGGCGAGATCTACAACTATCGGGAGCTCGCCCGCGACTACCAACTGGCCGGCAAGCTCTCTACCGGTTCCGACTTCGAGCCCCTGCTGCACATCTACGCTCAGGAAGGTCCCGCCGCCTTTGACAAGCTTCGAGGCATGTACGCCCTGTGCCTGATCGGCGCGGACGGGCGCACTTGGCTCGCGCGCGATCCATTTGGCATCAAGCCCCTCTACCTGCTTGAGCACGCCGGCGGTCTCGCCTTCGCTTCCGAGCCGCGCAGCTTCCTGGCCTCCGGTCTTCTGGATGCCGAGCTCGACGAGGACGCCGGCCGCGAGCTGCTCGCCTTCAACTATGTGCTGGGCGAGAAGACCATCTTCCGCGGCCTCCGGCGCCTGGCGCCTGGAGAGGTGGTCGAGGTGAAGGATGGGCGCATCGTCGAAGCCCGCCGTCGCCCTCCTCTTCCCACCGTCCGCCCCAGCCGAAGCGAGGAGGAAGCTCTCCTGCGCGACCTCGACGCCGTGTTGGAAGACAGCGTGAGCGTCCATCAGCGCTCGGACGTGCCCTACGGACTATTCCTTTCCGGCGGGATCGACTCGGCCGCCATCGCCACCTTGATGGCTCGGCTGAACAGCCGTCCGGTCACGGCCTTCACCTGCGGCTTCGATGCGCCCGGCGCCCGGGACGAGCGCCGCCAGGCGGAGAGGATCGCCCGGGCGCTCGACCTCGATTGGCGGGAGACCACCTTCGGCGAGGAGGACTTCTGGCGGATACTGCCCCAAGTGGCCTGGGCGCTGGACGACCCAACCGCCGACTACGCCACCCTGCCCACCTACAAACTCGCTGAAGCGGCCAAGCACGACCTCACCGTCGTGCTGACAGGTGAAGGCGGCGACGAGCTGTTCGGTGGCTACGGCCGCTATCGCCGCGCGCTGCGCCCGACTTGGCTGGGCGGCCGTCCGGCCGAGCCGCGGACGGACGATCCCGGCGTGCTGGCCCGCTGGCGGCAGGCGGCGGCTGCGCCCCGCGAACTCAGCAATCTGCAGAAGTCCCAGTGGGCGGACGTGGCCACTTGGCTGCCCAACGATCTGCTGCTGAAGCTCGACCGGTGCCTGATGGCGCATGGACTGGAGGGGCGCACCCCGTTTCTGGACCCGGAGGTCGCCGCCTTCGCCTGGGCCTTGCCGGACCGAATGAAGGTCCAGGGTCGCTTCGGCAAGTGGATCCTGCGCAAGTGGCTGGAGCGCGCCTGCCCGGCCGCCGAGCCCTGGGCCCGCAAGCAGGGCTTCACCGTTCCAGTCGAGGCCTGGATCGCGCCTCGCGCCCGTGACGTGGGCGAGCGGATCAGCCGGCTGGACGCGGTCCGCCGGGTCCGCGATCCGAACGCCGTGAAGGCAAGCTTTGCAGCTGATGATGGCGGTCAGCGCTGGCCGCTGCTTTTCTATGCCGTGTGGTCGCTGATCCATCTGGAAGGCGCCGCGCCAAAGGACGCCCTCGCCCACGTGGCGGGTTCGATCTGAGTTTCGGGACGAGGAGAGAAAGCCGGATGAAGCGACTGATGATCACCGCCGCGCTGGCGGCATTGCTGGCCGCCTGCGGTGGATCCGATGGCGAGGCGCGCCAACAGCAGCCTGCCGCCCCCGCCTCCACGCCAGCGTCCGGCGCGCCGGTTGAGCAGCCGGCGCCTAACGCCCCGAACCAGCGCGCCGCCTTCGCCGGCCAGACCCGCGTGCCGGAGGTCCGGTCCAATGTGGCCTTCCAGGCGCAGGACTATGTCACCGGCATCGGCAAACCCTGGGGCATGGCCTTCCTGCCAAACGGCGCCCTGCTGATCACGGAAAAGGCCGGCAATCTGCGGCTGTTCGAGAACGGCAAGCTCTCAGCCCCTATCGCCGGCGTGCCCAAGGTCGACGCCCGCGGCCAGGGCGGTCTTCTGGGGCTGGCCATTCACCCGGACTACGCCCGTAACGGTTTGGTCTATTTCGTCTTCTCGGAAGGCGACCAGAGCGGCAACCACACCGCCCTCGGTCGCGGCCGCCTGGTGTCGTCCACCGGCGCCGCGCCGCGGCTTGAGAACGTGCAGGTGATTTGGCGCCAGACCCCCTCGCTGAAGTCCACCCTCCACTACGGCGGGCGCGTCGTGTTCGCTCCGGATGGCACGCTGTTCGTCACGACGGGCGAGCGCTCCATCGATGAAGGACGCATGCAGGCGCAGCGGCTCGACGGCACGCTGGGCAAGGTTATCCACCTGAACGCGGACGGCTCGGTCCCCGCGTCCAACCCTTTCGTGAACCGCGCCGGCGCAAAGCCTGAGATCTGGTCCTACGGCCACCGAAACATCCAGGGCGCCGCCATCAACCCTCGCAACGGCGAACTCTGGACCATCGAGCACGGCGCGCGGGGCGGCGATGAGATCAATATCCCCAAGCCCGGCCGCGACTACGGCTGGCCGACCATCGCCTATGGCATCGAGTACTCGGGTGCGCCGATCCTGACGGGCATCACTCAAAAGGAAGGCATGGAGCAGCCGGTCTACTACTGGGATCCGGTGATCGCTCCGTCCGGCATGGCCTTCTACAACGCCGACCTGTTCCCGGCTTGGAAGGGCAGCGTCTTCGTGGGCGGCATGGCCGGACAGGCGCTGGTGCGCCTCTCGCTCGACGACGACAAGGTGGTCGGGGAGGAGCGCCTGCTGACGGACCTGGGCGAACGCATCCGCGACGTCATCGTTGGTCCGGACGGCGCGCTCTACGTGGCCATCGACTCAGATCCTGGGCGCATCATGCGGATTGCCCCGCGCTAACGTTCGAAAACGACGAAGCCGGCCGGGCTCGCCCCGGCTGGCTATCGCCTCAGAGACCCAGCCTCGCGGCCACTTCCTCGCCAATCGCCAGCGAGCTCGTCAGCCCAGGACTTTCGATGCCGAACAGCGCAACGAGGCCCGCAATGCCGTGGGCGTCCTCGCCGTCCAGGCGGAAGTCGCCTTGCGGCTCGCCGGGCCCATGCAGCTTGGGACGGATGCCCGCATAGTCCGGCGACAGCGCGTCGTCCGGCAGGTCCGGCCAGAAGGTCCGGATGTTGCGGTAGAACCGTCCCGCCGCCTCTGGATCGACGCTGTAGTCCAGCTCGTCCACGAACGACAGGTCCGGCCCGAACACGCCCTGCCCGCCCAGGTCCCGCCGGTAATGGGCGCCGACCGAGCCGGGTACGGGCGGCGGATAGATCAGGCGAGCGAACGGCGCCTTTCCGGCCAGCCGGAAGTACATGCCCTTGCCGTAGTGGATCTCCGGGATGGTCTCGACAGGGAAGCGGTCGATGTGTCGGGCGACGCCCTGCGCCGACAGCCCTGCGGCGGTCACAAGATACCGGCAAGTCAGCACCGTGGGCTCGGCCCCGCCGGCCCGGACTTCGAAGCCGCCGCCGTCCAGCGCGCTGGCGCCCTCGAAGGGCGTCGACAGCACCACCGCCCCGCCCGCTTGTTCGATCTCGCCCTGCAGCGCCAGCATGTAGCCATGGCTGTCGAACACCCCGCTTTCGGGGGAATGCAGCGCCATGATGCAGCGGAGGTCGGGCTCCATGGCCCGCGCCTCCTCGCCGCTCAGCTTGGCCATGCCTTCGACGCCGTTTGTCACCGCCTGGTCGAAGATCGCATCCAGCCGCGCCGCTTCCTCAGGCGTGGTGGCGACCACCAGCTTTCCGCACCGGTCGTATTCAACATGATGCGCATCCAGGAAGGCGTAGAGCGCCCGGCGCCCCTCCACGCACAGCCGCGCCTTGAGCGAGCCGGTGGCGTAATAGAGCCCCCCGTGGATCACCTCGGAATTGCGCGATGAGACGCCCTGGCCGATTGCGGCCTCCGCCTCCAGAACCGCGGTCACCAACCCGCGTCTTGCCAGAGCATAGCCGCAGGCGAGGCCCACGGCGCCCGCTCCAACGACCACCGCATCGAAATCGAATTCGGCCATCACCCAGCGCTAACGCTTCAACTCCGAATTGGAAACCGCCAAGGCGGCGTCCGCTAGTCGGCTGGCGGCCGGTGCGGGTCAGGTGCACCACGCCGTCCGACTGCTCTACTCTCTTGTGACTCGGCCACGCCCGCCGCGGCGGGCGCCTCTTAGCCGCGACTGCGCAGGGCTTGGCGGGCCTGGCGGTTCCATCCCTTGCCGGGTTCGCAGAACTGCACCACACGCGCCGCCATGGGCGCATCGCCTTCCGCCCGCGCCAGGGCCTCGGCGCCCGCGCAGTCGCCCTTGCGCACGACATCGCCGACCCGCATGGCCCGGTGCACCAGCACGCGCTGATCGGCGTCCTGCGCGATCCGCGTCAGGTTCTGCCGGAACATTTCAGCTTGGATCCGATAGATGGCGTCCATGCCGTCCGGGAAACGCGTGAACCCACGCCCGCTGCTGACGCTCGGCTGAGCCCCGCTGCTGCCCCCGCCGCCGCTGCTCCCGCCACCTGCGCTTCCGCCGCCGCCCGCCGTCTGCGCAGCGGCCGCTGAGGCGGCGGTGGCCGCGATGAGGGCGAGAACCAACGGGAACCGGCGCATGGCTTTGCTCTCCATTTCTGTGGGCGAGCATGCGCGCAAGTGGAAGCGAGCGCAACCAAGACGTGCGGACACCAGGGCCGCCGCCCCGCCGCTTGGACGGATCGGCGTTCAGTTCACACGCTGGCCAGCACCGTGTGCGCAGCACCCGACGGGGCTGCAGCCTCCGGCGCGTCCCACTGCGCCCAGAGCCGGGCTTCCTCGGCCTTGGCCGGACCAACCGCAGCGTCCTTTACGTGACCGAAGCCGCGGATCTGTTGCGGCACGCTGGCGATCTGAACCGCCGTCCCCAAACGCTCGGGCGTGAGGCCCGCGATCAGCTTCTCGACACCGGCCTGGTAGTCGCGGATCAGGCCGCGCTCCATCTTCCGCTCGTCGGTGTAGCCGAACACGTCCAGCGCCGTCCCGCGCAGCCCCTTCATCTTGGCTAGCACCGGGAACGCCGCATCCAGCATCCAGCCGCCGAACGCGATCTTCTTGGGTCGCCCGTCCGGCCCCTTGGGGGCCAGCAGCGGCGGCGACAGCCAGACCTTGGTCTTGCCGCCCTTGAAGGTCTCGTTCCGGTACTTGGCGAAGCGGCCGTCCGTGTAGAGGCGCGCGACCTCGTACTCGTCCTTGTAGGCCATCAGCTTGTAGAGGTTCGTGGCCACCGCGCGGGTCAAGGCTTCCGAACCCAGCCGAGCTTCCGCCCGACGGACCTTCTCCACCGTGTCCAGATACCGATCGGCGTAGGCCTGGTTCTGGTAAGCGGCCAGTTCCTTGCCGCGCCGGCAGATCAGCTCGTCCACCGGCATGGTCTCCGGCGTCGGGGTGTCATCCTCGCGCTTGCCGCGGCTTTCCGGATCGTGCGCCGCCTTCCGCCCCAGTTCGAAGGCCTGGAGGTTGGCTTCCGCATCGACGCCGTTCAGCCGGATCGCCCGATAGAGCGCGCGGCTGGACACCGGGATCAGGCCCTTCTGCCAGGCGAAACCCAGCATGATCATGTTGCCGTAGATCGCGTCGCCGAGGTTGTTCACCGCCAGGTTCTGGGCGGGCATCGCCTCGTACGACTTCACCGCCGCCGCGATCCGGCGCGCCTGGGCGTCGCCGTCGAAGCGCACGTCACGCGAGGTGACGAACTCGGCCGTCGGCGCGAAATCGGCGTTGCCGCACGCCACCGTCCGGTCCTTGGCATAGAGCGACAGCGCTTCGGCGCTGGCCGCCACCAACAGGTCGCAGGCGATCAGCACATGAGCGCTGGCCGCCGGCACCCGGCCGCCGACGATGGTCTCTTCCGTCTCGCCAATCCGCACGTGGCTGAAAACCGACCCACCCTTTTGGGCTAGGCCCGTCATGTCCACCACCGAGGCGGCGCGGCCGTCCACGTGCGCGGCCATGGCCAGGATGGACGCCACGGTCGTCACGCCCGTGCCGCCCACGCCCGTGAACACCACGTTGCGCACGCCCTCCAGCGTCTCGAACTGCGGAAGGGGCGTGGAGTCGGCGGTCAGCGCCGGCATCGCCTCGCGGTGGGGGTTCTCCGCGCCCTCCAAGGTGATGAAGGACGGGCAGAAGCCGTCCAGGCAGCTGTAATCCTGGTTGCAGCTCGACTGGTTGATCTTCCGCTTGCGGCCGAACTCGGTGTTCAGCGGCTCCACGGACACGCAGTGCGAGGTTCTGGAGCAGTCGCCGCAGCCTTCGCAGACCAGCGGGTTGATCATCACCCGCCGCGGCGCCGCATCCATCTTGCCCCGCTTGCGCCGGCGCCGCTTCTCGGTGGCGCAGACCTGATCGTAGAGCAGCACGGTGACGCCGGGGATTTCGCGCAGGTTCTTCTGCACGGCCATCAGCTCGGACCGGGGCTTCACCTCGACCCCGGGGGCGAGGTCGGTGACCTGCTCGTAGCGCTCGGGCTCGGCGGCTACGATCACGATCTTCTTCACGCCTTCGGAGGCGAGCTGGCGCGTGATCTGCGCCGGCGTGAACCCGCTCTCCGCCCGCTGGCCACCCGTCATGGCGACGGCGTCGTTGTAGAGCAGCTTGTAGGTGATGTTCGAACCGGCTGCGACCGACGCCCGGACCGCCAGCGAGCCCGAGTGGTTGTAGGTCCCGTCGCCCAGGTTGACGAAGACGTGCTTCTCCTCGGTGAAGGGCGAGGCCCCCATCCAGGTCAGCCCCTCCGCGCCCATGTGGCTGGTGAGGTCCGTGTTCGGATCGTTGAAGCTGGCCATGTAGTGGCAGCCGATCCCGGCCAGCGCCCGCGAGCCCTCCGGCAGGCGGGTGGAGGTGTTGTGCGGACAGCCCGAGCAGAAGAACGGCTTGCGTTGCTGGTCCGACGCCAGGGTCACCGCCGCCATGGAGGCCGCCGAGACCCGGCTCAGGTAGTCGTTGACCCGCTCGCTGTGCGGCCCCTGCGGCAGGCGGTCGGCGATCGCCAGCGCGATTTCCGCCACCGACAGCGAGGTCAGCTGCGACAGCAGCGGCCCGCCGTTCTCGTCCGTCTTGCCGATGATCCGAGGCCGCGCATGGGCCGGCAGGTCATAGAGCGCCGCCCGCGCCTGCGTCTCGATCAGCGGCCGCTTGTGCTCGATGACCATCAGGGTCTCGAGACCCGCCGCGAACGCCCGGATGCCCGTGGGCTCCAGCGGCCAGGGCATGCCGACCTTGTAGATGGCGACGCCCAGCCCCGCGGCTTCCGCCGGACTGATGCCCATGGCGGCGAAGGCCTCGATGACGTCCTTGTAGGCCTGCCCCTGGCACACGATGCCGAGGCGCGGCCGCGGGCTGCCCAGCATCACCCGGTCGATCCGATTGGCCCGGGCGAACGCCAGGGCGGCGGGGATCTTCTGGGTTCGCAGCCGCCGCTCCTTGTCGAGCGGCTGATCCTTCAGCCGAATGCCCAGCCCGCCAGCCGGCAGGCGGAAGTTCTCCGGCAGGACGAACTGGTGGCGGTTCAGACCCACGTCGATGGTGACGCCTGAGTCCATGGTGTCGGCCAGGGCGATCATGCCGGTCCACAGGCCGGAGAAGCGCGACAGGGCGAATCCCAGCAGGCCGTAGTCCAGCACTTCCTGCACGTCGGCCGGCGCCAGCACGGGCATCTCGAAGTCCTGGAAGGCGTATTCGGATTGGGAAGGAAGCGTGGAGCTCTTGCAGTTGTGGTCGTCGCCGGCCACCGCCAGCACCCCGCCTTTGGGCCAGACGCCGGCGAAGTTGGCGTGCTTGAAGGCGTCGCCGGTCCGGTCCACGCCGGGCGCCTTGCCGTACCACATGCCGAACACGCCGTCGTAGCGCGCGCCCGGGAACAGATTGGCCTGCTGACTGCCCCACACCGCGGTCGCGGCGAGGTCTTCGTTCAGGCCTTCCTTGAAGACGATCTCTTCCGCCTTCAGGTGCTTGGCGGCTCGTCCCGCCTGCTGATCCAGACCGCCGAGAGGCGATCCGCGGTAGCCAGACACAAAGCCTGCCGTATTCAGCCCAGCGGCGCGATCAAGCCGGTGCTGGTCCATCATGACGCGCAACAGCGCCTGGACCCCGGTGATGAAAACACGCCCCTCGGTGAGCAGAAATTTGTCGTCGAGCGTCACTTCGAGGTGCCGCATCGCAATTTCTTTCCTTTTGGGCCTCCCTAGAGCCTTAGAAGATCATATAAGATCGAGGCAATTGCTTGCCTAAAGCGTGCCCCCGGCCCTCGGTTCCGGGGCAAGAACCGCATCGGCAGGCCCGGGGAGACGGAGGAAAACTTGTCTGAGCCGCTCGACGCCGTCGATGCCAAGATCCTGGACCTCATCCAGCACGACGCAGGCCTCTCCGTTGCGGAGATCGCCGACCGTGTCGGGCTGTCCTCCAGCCCATGCTGGCGGCGCATCAAGCGACTGGAAGACGCCGGGGTCATCCAGCGCCGGGTGACCATTCTAGACCGCGAGCGCCTGGGGCTGGGCTTCGAGGTCTACTGCACCGTCAAGCTTTCCCTGCCGACCAAGGACAATCTGGACGCCTTCGAGCAGGCGATCATGAAGCTGTCGGAGGTGGTGCAGTGCGCCACCGTCACCGGCGCCGCCGACTACGAGCTGCGCATCGTCACCCGCGACATGCACGCCTTCGACGACTTCCTGCGCGAGCGGATCCTCTCCCTGGGGCTGGTCTCCAACATCGAGAGCCGCATCGTCATCCGCTCGGTGAAGCACACCACGGCGGCCCCCTTGGGTCTGGTCAGCCCCTACATCAGCGCGCAAAGCTGATCCTCGTCAGCGTCGGAGGCCAGGATGATCGAACTAGTTATCGACCAGCGCCGCAAGGACCTGGGCGGGTTTGAGGTCGGGCGCGTCCTGCCCTATGCGCCGCGGCGCATGGTGGGCCCCTTCATCTTCTTCGACCACATGGGCCCTGCCGAGTTCGAGCCGGGCTTTCCGCGCAACGTGGACGTTCGGCCCCATCCACACATCGGCCTGTCCACTATCTCGTACCTCTTCGAGGGAGAGATGACCCACCGCGACAGCGTCGGCATGGTTCAGCCGATCCGCCCGGGCGAGGTCAACTGGATGACCGCGGGCTCCGGCATCACCCACTCGGAGCGCTTCGAGCATCTGCGCGCCAACGGCGGGCGCATGAACGGCATCCAGACCTGGGTCGCCTTGCCGGTCGAGGCGGAGGAAGCCGATCCCGGCTTCAGCCACCATGCCGCTGGCGACCTTCCGACCTACGAAGCTCCGGGCATTGTCGCTCGCCTGATCGCCGGCTCGGCCTTCGGGGCTACCTCGCCCGTGCCGATCTTCTCGCCCCTCTTCTATGTTCACTGGGAGCTGCACGCCGGCTCCCAGGCGCAGCTGCCGCCGGAGTATCCGGAGCGCGCCGCCTATGTCGCTCAGGGCGTCGTGGAAGTGGACGGCCGGCAATTCCACGAAGGCCAGATGCTGGTCTTCGCGCCCGGCGATCACGTGACCTTCACCGCCGTGACCGGCGCCATCGTCATGCTGCTGGGCGGCGAGCCGGTGGGACCGAGGTTCATTGAATGGAACTTCGTCTCCTCCTCCAAGGACCGGCTCGAGCAGGCCAAGGCGGACTGGAAGGCCGGACGCATGAAGCTGCCGGACTTCGACCACGACGAGTTCATCCCGCTGCCGGGCGACCCGCCGCCGCCGGCCAATCCGATGAGCTGAAAAGGCGAGAATTGCCCCTGAAGCGGGCCCATTCTCGATCCCATGAACGTCAGCGTCTTCGACCTGTTCAAGCTTGGGGTGGGTCCCTCCAGTTCGCACACCATGGGCCCTATGACCGCCGCCGCCCGCTTTCTGGAGCGGCTCGGCGACGTCGATGCGGTGCAGCGGGTGGAGACGGCGCTCTACGGCTCGCTCGCTCTCACGGGACGCGGCCACGCCACCGACCGCGCGGTTATCCTGGGCCTCGCCGGCTTCACGCCCCGCACGCTTGATCCCGACCTTGCGGACAGCGAGCTGGAGACCATCCGCAGCAGCGGGCGCCTGAAGCTCGCCGGCCGGAGCGACATCGCCTTTGACGAAGCGCGCGACATCCTTTGGCTCGGCCGCAGCCGCCTGCCCCAGCATCCAAACGCCCTGAAGTTCACCGCCCTGGACGAGGCCGGGGAGGTGCTGGCCGAGCGCACCTATTTCTCGATCGGCGGCGGCTTCGTTCGTGACGAAGACGAGATGGGCCAGAACGCGCCCCAAGCCGCAGGCGCCGAGCCGCCTTATCCCTTCGAGTCCGGCGCCGAGCTGCTGGCGCAGGCCGAACGGGCCGGCCTGACCATCGCCGAGCTGATGATGGCCAATGAGCGGGCCTGGCGCTCCCAAGGCGACATCCTGGCCGGCCTCGATGAGATCACCAACGCCATGTACGCCTGCATCGACCGCGGCATGCGCACGGACGGCGTCCTGCCGGGCGGGCTGAAGGTTCAGCGGCGCGCCCATCAGGTCTGGCAGAGCCTGATCAACGAGGCGGACCGGCGCATCGCCGATCCGCTGGCGGCGCTCGACTGGGTGAACCTCTGGGCTCTCGCAGTGAACGAGGAGAACGCCGCCGGCGGCCGTGTCGTCACCGCACCCACCAACGGCGCGGCCGGCCTGCTGCCCGCCGTGCTCCGCTACTACGACCGCTTCCACCAGGGCACGCCGGACGGGCGCCGCACCTTCCTGCTCACCGCCGCCGCCATCGGCGCGCTCTACAAGACCCGCGCCTCGATCTCGGGCGCGGAGGTGGGCTGCCAGGGGGAAGTGGGCGTCGCCTGCTCCATGGCCGCCGCCGGACTGGCCGCGGCCCTAGGCGCCTCCAACGCCCAGATCGAGAACGCGGCCGAGATCGCCATGGAGCACAACCTCGGCCTCACCTGCGATCCCATCGGCGGGCTCGTCCAGGTCCCCTGCATCGAGCGCAACGCCATGGGCGCTGTGAAGGCGATCGACGCGGCCCGTCTCGCCCTGCTCGGCAACGGGCAGCACACCGTCAGCCTCGACAAGGTCATCGCGACCATGAAGCGCACGGGCGAGGACATGAGCGCCATCTACAAGGAAACCTCGCTGGGCGGCCTCGCCGTCAACCTGGCGGAGTGCTGAAGCCTACTCCGCTCGTCCAAGGGTTCCTTATGCGCCTGCTCGCTGCGCTCCTGGCGCTGCTCGTTCTCGTCGCCCCCGCCGCCCATGCGCAGGCGCCCGACCTCAGCCAGATCCCGCCGCTCCGCACCGAGCCGGCCACGGCCCGCACGCGAGAACTCGCCCAGCAGCTGGTGCAGCTCGACCCGGGCGTCCAGAACATCCGCCCCGGCCTCGAACGGGGCGCGCAGTTCATGCAGCCGTTCATCAAGGAGAAGGTGGATCCGGGCCTGCTCGCGGCCATGGAGCAGGCGTTCACCGAAAAGCCGGAAGTGCTTGCCGAACTCCAGGCCCGCGCCGTCGACGTCTATGCCCGCAGCTATACGGATGAGGAGCTGGAGGCGATGGTCCGCTATCGGCGCTCCCCGCTGGCCGCGTCCATCATCAACAAGCGCCTAGCCGCCCCGCCGCTCACCCAAGCCGTGCTGACGTCGGAAGAGAAGGCTTATGAGGACGCCTTCACCGCCTCGCCCATGGGCGCTCAGCTGAAGAAAAAGCAGCTGGAAGTGCGCATGCTGAACCTGGTCGCCTCGTTTGACCTAGTCCAGCAGGTCGTGGAGCGGGCCAAGGTGATCTACTGCAAAGACCGCCCCGACTGCCCGCCCGCCGCGGTCAGGTCAGCGCCTTCCGCGTCTGCTCCCAGTACTGCGCGCCCGTGATCAAGGTGGCGAGGGTGGCGAGCCACAGCAGGCCGTGCGCCGCCAGAGTGGCAGGCTGCAGCACGTCGGGTGCAAGGGCCTGGCCCCAGGTGATCAGGAACAGCTCGACGGCCAGCGCAGTGAGCTGAAGCGTCGTCTTCCACTTGGCCAGCATGGTCACCGGCAGCTTCACCCCCTTGGCCGCGCCGACCTCGCGCAGGGCGCTGACAGTGAACTCACGGAACAGGATCAAGCCCGCCGGCAAGGCGATCGCGATCTGACCGCTCATCAGCAGCCCCAAAATCGCACCGCAGACCAGCACCTTGTCGCCGATCGGATCGAGGATCGCGCCCCAGATGCTGGTGGCGTTCATCCGCCGCGCCAGCCAGCCGTCGAAGAAGTCGGTGACGGCGGCGATCACGAACGACCAGAAGGCCCACTTCTGCAGGGTGAACTGGGTTTGCTGCTCGATGTTGTTTCCAACACCCGGCAAGGCGCCGGCCGCCGCGGCCAGGGCGACGAACATGAACAGCGCCAGCACCAGGCGCAGGGAGGTCAGGATGTTCGGCAGGGATTTCATTCGGCGATCTTCGCAAGCTTGACGGGCGTTGATCAACGCACGAGCCGCAAAAACGCCTCTACCGGCCGAACAGTCCGCCGAAAACGCGTCGGAAGAAGCCGCCGACCTCGTCCTGCGGCTCGGGCGCCACGATCTCCGGCGGCGGCGGGGGCGGCGGGCGCACCCGCTCCACCAGACCCGCCGACAGGCCCTGGCTGACGAATTCGCGCCAGATCTGCGCCGGCAAGCCCCCGCCGGTCACCCCCTTCATCGGAGAATGATCGTCGTTGCCGACCCAAACCCCGACCACGATGTCGCCGGTGAAGCCGACGAACACGGCGTCGCGGTGATCGGTCGTGGTGCCGGTCTTGCCGAACACCGGCTGGCCCACATAGGCGCCCCGGCCGGTGCCTTCGTCGACGGTGGCGCGCAACAGCTCGAGCAGGGCTTCGCGCTCGTCTTCCGCCAGGGACTCACCCACCGGCGGCGGCGAGTCCGGATCCAGGATGGCGTAGGGCTTCACCGGCCCGCGGCCGGCGGCCACCGCCGCATAGGCCGACGTCAGCTCCAGCAGCGACATCTCGGACGTGCCCAGCGGCAGGGTGGCGTCCTCCACCATCTGGCTTTCCACGCCGAGGTCGCGCGCGGCGCGGACCACCGCATCGCGTCCCGCCTGCTGGGCCACATGCACGGCGGCGATGTTGCTGGAGTGGGCGAAGGCGTCGCGCAGGGTCAGGTAGCCGCCGGCGGCGCCCTCAGCGTTCTTCGGCGACCAATTGCCAAGCTTGATGGGTTCGTTGGAGACCAGCGACTCCGGCCGAGCGCCGTCGCGGATGGCGGCCAGGTAGACGAACAGCTTGAACGCCGAACCGGGCTGACGGCGAGCCTGGACCACGCGGTTGAACTGGCTGGCGGCGTAGCTGCGCCCGCCCACCATGGCGACCACCGCCCCGTCGCGGCGCATGGCGACCAGCGCCGCCTGGGTCGCGCCCTGCCGCCGGCCAGGACCATCCAAATAGTTGCGCACCACGCGCTCGGCCCGCCGCTGAAGCCGGGAGTCCAGGGTCGTGCGGGCGCGGACGATCCCGTATTGGGCGCCCATCGCCTGCTTGACCTGCGGCGCCGCCCAGTCGGCGAAGTAGCCGCCCACTGGCAGATCTTCCTGCGGCCGGATGCGGATGCGGCCCACCCTCCGGGCTTGATCCTCGGTGATCGCCTTGTTGTCGATCATCGCGCGCAGAACCACGCGGGCGCGCCGCGCCGCGGCCTGGGGGTGATCGATAGGGTTCAGGGCCGACGGCGCTTTCACTAGCCCAGCCAGCATCGCGGCCTCGCCCGTGGTCAGCTTGTCCGGGGTCTTGTTGAAGTAGTGGCGCGCCGCCGCGCGGAGGCCGAACACCCCGTCGCCGAAGTAGACGCTCGACAGGTAGCGCGACAGGATCTCGTCCTTGGTCAGCCGGGCTTCGAGCCACAGGGCGATGAACACCTCCTGGCCCTTGCGGCGGAAAGTCCGGTCGTTGGTCAGGAACGCCGTCTTGGCCAGCTGCTGCGTAATGGTGCTGCCGCCCTGGCGCACACGCCCTTGCTTCATGTTGGCCATCATCGCCCGGCCGATGCCGATCGGATCGAGGCCGAAGTGCCGATAGAACCGGCGATCCTCGATGGCGATGAACGCGGCCGGAACATAGGCCGGCAGCTCTTCGATCGTGACCGGCGCTTCCTTTACCGCGCCGCGCCGGGCGAACGGCTGGCCATCGGCGCTGACCAGCACCAGGGCCGGCGTCGGCAACGGATCCAGCGCCCGCGAGACCGGCAGGCTCCAGCTCAGCCAGGCAGTCAGCACCACCAGCAGCGACGCAACAATCACCAGCCCAAGGAACAGCTTGCGCCACGGAAACCTGCGCCGCGGCGCCGGCTCCAGATCGTCGTGGTCCGCTCCGTCCAGCTCCGGATCGAAATGCGGCTCGAACTCCGACGCGTCGGCGTCCAGCGGCTCAAGCTTGCCCCGGCCGACGTCGTTCATCGGGAGTGAGCCTCCAGGGCTGCGCGAAGGAACGGCAATCTATGACTTCCGGAAGAAGTCGAAAATGCGCTGGGCGAGCGCCAGATTGACGCCGTCCACCTTGGCCAGGTCCTCCACGGAGGCGCGGGACACCCCACGCGCCGACCCGAACGCATGCAGCAGGGCGCGCTTGCGGCCCGGTCCCACGCCTTCGATCTCGTCCAAAGGGTTCTTCTTCAGGTCCATGGACCGGCGGGTCCGGTGGCTCCCGATGGCGAACCGGTGCGCTTCGTCGCGCAGCCGCTGCAGGTAGTAGAGAACCGGGCTTTTCGGCTCGAGCATGAAGTACGGCTTGCCGGGAATGTAGAACCGCTCCAGCCCCGCATCGCGGTCCGGCCCCTTGGCGACCCCCACCACCGGAATGTCGTCCACGCCCAGGTCGGCCATGATCTCCATCACCGCCGCTACCTGCCCCTGGCCGCCGTCGATCAGCACCAAGTCCGGGCGGATCGCTTGGGAGCCCTCTTCCTCTTCCTTCACCAGCCGGCCGAACCGGCGGCGCAGCACCTCCTTCATCATCCCGAAGTCGTCTCCGGGCGTGAGTTCGGTGCTCTTGATGTTGAACTTGCGGTACTGGCTCTTCTGGAAGCCTTCCGGCCCCGCCACGATCATGCCGCCGACCGCATTGGTCCCCATGATGTGGCTGTTGTCGTAGACTTCGATCCGCTCGGGCGGGCCGTCCAGGCCGAAGGCTTCGCAGACGCCGGCCAGCAGCTTCGACTGCGCCGAGCTTTCCGCCATCTTGCGGCCCAGCGCCTCGCGGGCGTTGGTTAGGGCGTGGTCCACCAGCTGCCGCTTCTCGCCGCGCTGCGGCCGGTTGATCTCCACCTTGCGCCCGCTCTTCTGGCAGAAGGCCTCGGCCAGCAGTTCCTTCTCCGCCGGCTCGATGTTCAGCAGGATCTGTCGCGGGATCGGCTTGTCGTCATAGAACTGGCCGAGGAAGGCGCTCATCACGTCCACGTCCTCGTCCGACTTGTCGACGCGGGGGAAGTAGGCGCGGTTGCCCCAGTTCTGGCCGGCCCGGAAGAAGAACACCTGCACGCAGGCCTGCCCGCCCTCGGCATGCAGGGCGAAGACGTCCGCCTCATCCACGGTCTCGGGATTGATCTGCTGCTCCTGGGCGATGGAGGCGAGCGCCCGCACCCGGTCGCGCAGGCGCGCCGCCCGCTCGAACTCCAGGTCCTCGGCCGCCGCCTGCATCTCCTCGGCCATGCGCGCCATCACCGCCCGGCTCTTGCCGCGCAGGAACGCTTCCGCCTGGTCCACCAGGCCCTGGTAGTCGTCCTGGCTGATCAGGCCGGTGCAGGGCGCCGAACAGCGGCGGATCTGGTGCAGCATGCAGGGCCGCGTGCGGCTCTCGTAGACGCTGTCCGTGCACGAGCGCAGCAGAAACGCTTTCTGGAGAGTGTTCAGGGTCCGGTTCACCGCCCAGGCGCTGGCGAACGGGCCGAAGTAGTCGCCCTTGATGGTGTGCGCGCCCCGGTGCTTGCGCAGCTGCGGCGCCTCGTGATCGCGCCGGATCAGGATTTCGGGAAAGCTCTTGTCGTCGCGCAGCAGGACGTTGAAGCGCGGCTTCAGCTGCTTGATCAGGTTGATCTCGAGCAGCAGGGCGTCGGTCTCGGTGCGGGTGGTGACGAACTCCATGGAGCGCGTCAGGTCCACCATGTGCGCGATGCGCTGCGTGTGGAAGCGGCCTTGCGCGTACTGGGTTACGCGCTTCTTCAGGCTGCGCGCCTTGCCGACGTACAGCACCTCGCCGTCCTCGCCGAACATCCGGTAGACCCCGGGGGCGTCGGGCAGGCGCTTGACCTCGTCCTTGATCAGGGCGGCGCCCTTCAAGGGCGCGGCGGCAGTTTCCAGCATGGGGCCACATATAGGCCGGAACGGCGGGCGTGGCAGGTCCTGCGACGTCGCAACCCTCCCATCGCCCTGCCGCCGGTGGGCCTCTTCAGACCTTCACCGTTCCCGTGACGATCTTCTCGTGCACGGCCTTGGTGCACTTCACATAGCCCTTCTTGGGGTCATGAAAGTAGAGCGGCTCCTTGATCTTACCCGGATCGAAGCCGTCGGCGACCAGGTCCATCTTCCTCAGCTTGAAAGTGCCGGTGGTCTCGATGGCCGGCAGGATGCGCACAAACAGCGGCTGGGCGAAGGTGGGCAGTTCGCGCGTCACGTGGTCGCCGAACGCCTTGATGTCGAACGCGGGGTCGACCACCAGCGCCGCCATGCCGGCTCGCCCATCGGTCCCCTCCACCTCCACGCCATAGACATTGGCCTGCAGCACCCCGGGCGCCGCTTGCAGCCGCTCGGCCACTTCGTTGGTGGAGACGTTCTCGCCCTTCCAGCGGAAGGTGTCGCCGATCCGGTCGATGAAATAGAGGTAGCCGTCGGCGTCCAGCCGCATCAGGTCGCCGGTGGCGAACCAGGCGTCGCCTTTCTCGAAGACGTCTCGCAGGACCTTCTTCTCCGACGCCGCCTTGTCCACATAGCCGGAGAACTCGGCCCGCGCTTCGCCGCCGATCTTGCCGATGCACTCGCCCACCTGCCCCGGGCCGCACTCGATGCAGAACCCGTTGGGCCCGCGGATCGGCTTCTCGTTCTCCACGTCGAACTGGATGACCCGAATGTTGAACCGGTTGCGCAGCCACTTCGGGACCCGACCGACCGCGCCTTCCCGGCCATCAAAGTTGAACAGGGAAACGTTGCCTTCGGTGGAGCCGTAGAACTCCAGGATCTCCGGGATCCGGAACCGCTGCTTCATCACCGGCCAGATGTCAGGACGCAGGCCGTTGCCGAACGCCATGCGGATCTTGTGCCGCGTCTCGGCTTCACTTTCCGGCTGGTTCACCAGGTAACGGCACAGCTCGCCGATGTAGACGAACATGGTGCAGCCCTCGGCCGCCGCCTCTTCCCAGAAGTGAGTGGCCGAGAACCGCTTGCGCAGGAACACAGAGCCGCCGTTCAGGAACGCCGCGCCCAGGGCGCAGAGCCCGCCCGTCGCGTGATAGAGCGGCAGTGCGACGTAGATGCGGTCGTTGGCGTTGGAGCCGGTCGAGCCGGCGAACCCGCGCATGTAGAGCTGGGCCCGCACGTGGGTGATCCGCGCCGCCTTGGGCATGCCCGTGGTGCCCGAGGTGAAGATGTAGAGCGCCGTGTCCCGCGCCCGCATGTCCTCGCGCAGCGCTCGGTCCGGCGCCAGGCTGCTGCAGCTCTTCAGCGCCTGTCCCAGGTCCCGCTGGCCGCCCACGGCGCGGCCCAGCACCCATTGCGTCAGGGTGCGCTCGTTGAGCGGCCTGGCCGCTTCGAACACCGGCGAGGTTTCTGCGTCCACGATCACGTGGTTGGCGCCGCAGATGTTCAGACAGTGGGCGAGCGGCAGGCCGGCCAACTGGTTGTTGATCAGGGCGGTGACCACGCCGACCTTGGAGAGGCCGTACCAGACCGCGAAGTACTCGATCCGATTGGGCATGAAAAGCGCCACTGTCTGGCCGCGGCGCAGCCCCTGGCTCTTGGCCCAGTGGGCGAAGCGGTTCGCCATGGCGTCCAACTCGCCATAGGTCAGGGTCCGGCCCTCGAAGGTGATCGCCGGGCGGTCCCGGTGCTCGGCGACGGCCGCTTCCAGGTCGTCGCAGATCAGGTTGGGACTATCGAGCGAGATCGACTTCACCCGGCCCAGGGTGCGGCGGAGCCCACGCACAAAACGCCACTCGCGTTGGAGCCTAGCCTTCAGCGCCATCCAATCCTCCAGCCTCAAGGGATCCAGCTTGGGGGGCGGGCGGCGGGGCGGTCAAGGCGGACAAACAGGCGTTTGGCCGCACCGGGTTCGGCCAAGGCGAGAATAAGGTCATTTCGTGACGAGCTGCGCCAGAAAGCCGCCACAACAGATCAGGTCTTCGGGCACGTTCTCAGCACATCACCCTGTAATGCCGAGCAGAGCACGACCAGCATCGAAACGACGGCCAGACTTCAGGCCTTGCCACAAAGTCACCAATGGCTCCGCTTGCACTTGTCGGTAACGGAACCGTTCTGAACAGCCTCCCGTTTGGTCTTGGCGACACTGCCCTGGAGGGACTGAAAATGGCTGTTGATTATTCCGGCACCGACAACTCGAACGACGCCCCGCTGTTCGCAGCGACCCCGATCTGGGAACAGGGCAAGAAAAAGAAGCGCGGCTTCGGCGGCGCCTCCCGCGCGGCGGCTCCCGCTGCGGCGACCGCACCGGCGGCTCGCGCTTCCGTGACCGCCGCTCCTGCTGCGCCCATTGCCGACCCGGCGCCCGCGGTGATGACCAGCGAGTCGATGGCGGGCGAGCGCGCCTACGCCGCCGACCGCACCGTTCACGAGACCTCGACCACCACTCATGCCGCCCCCGTCGGCAAGCGCGTGGCCGTCAAGAAGCGCAGCGGCGTGCCCGCCGGCGCTGTGGCCGCCGGCCTGGCGGCGGTGGCGGCGCTCGGCGCGGCCGGCTGGTACGCAACCCGCGGCGCCGACGACAACCAGCAGGTGGCCCAGCTGACCCCGGGCGCCCTGGACGCCACGGCGGCGGCCACGGCCGGCGGCGTCGCTTCGGCCTCGACCACCACCTCCACCTCCGCCTCGGCCCTGAACGGCGGCTCGGCCGGCGGGCAGCAGCTGGCGGCCAACACCTTGCAGCCGACCCTCCCGGCCGCGACCACGTCCGGCGTGGACGCTTCGGCCCGGACCAGCAGCTCGACCCGGGCCACGACGGCCCGAGTGCGCCCGGCGGTTCCTGCCTCCAGCGCCAGCGCCGTGGACGCCGGCGTGAACGCCAGCGCCACCCTGCCGGCTGGTCCGCAGCCCTACTCGGCCACCATTGACGGCTCGGCGCCCACCGCCGCCACGCCCGGCATGACGGCCGAGCCGATCGCGCCGAGCACCTCGGCCTCGACCCCGGCCACCATGGCTCAGGAGCCGGCCACCACCGGCGGCGCCCTGCCCGGCACGCCCCCGACCCTTCCGGCCGACCCGGCCACCGCCCAGGGCGCGCCGGCTGATGGGATCACGCCGAACACCGCTTCGGGGACCGCCGTGCCGTAACCCGGCGCGCCTTCCCTGACGGGCGAAGGGCGGCTCCCCCGGGGAGCCGCCCTTTCTCATGGGCGCTGCAAGACGAAGGAGCTCTCTAATGGCGGGCCCTCGAACCCGCCTCCAGCTTGAGCGTTGCTTGGGTATGGCGCCTCGGGTTCGGATCGCGACGGCAGGATGGGCGATCCCCCGAGCGGTGGCGGAGCAATTCCCCGCGGAAGGCTCGGGGCTCGAGCGCTACGCCGGCCGCTTCGACGCCGTTGAGATCAACAGCACATTCTACCGCAGCCATCGGACCAGCACCTATGAACGCTGGGCCGCCCAGACCCCGGCGCACTTCCGCTTCGCCCTGAAGCTGCCGCGCGCGATCACCCACGCCGCCCGTCTGGTTGACGCCGACGCGGCCCTCGCCGCTTTCCGTGTCGAGGCCGAGCCGCTGGGTGACAAGCTGGGCCCCCTGCTGGTGCAGCTGCCGCCCAGCCTGGTATTCGAAGCTCCGCTAGCCAAGCGGTTCTGGACCGCACTGCGCGAGCATTGGTCGGGCCCGGTCGTCTGCGAGCCACGGCACGCCAGCTGGTTCGAAGCTGACGCCGACGCCATGCTGGCCGGCTTCCGTGTCGCGCGAGCGGCGGCCGATCCAGCCCTCAGCGAAGCGGCGGCGCGGCCAGGCGGCTGGAGCGGGCTGGCCTACTGGCGCTGGCACGGCTCGCCGCGGATGTACTACTCGGCATATGACGAGACCCAGCTTCAGGCGTTGGCCTCGGAGCTGCAGGTCCGCCCTGGCGAGGTCTGGTGCGTGTTCGACAACACCACCTCCGGCGCGGCGGCGGCGAACGCGCTGGACCTCCAAGCCCGTGTCGCGGCCGGCCTTTTGCATGCGACGGAAAGCCGCGCGGCTTCGGAATAGGGCGACAGTTCGCCGGGCGCGGCGGAAGGAAGGACATGCCTCCCCTCGATCCCACGGACGCGCAGCGGCTGGCGGCGCTGGCCGCCTATCAGATCGAGCCGTCCACGCCGGACCCCGGCCTCGACCGCCTCGCCGCCCTCGCCGCGCGCCTGCTGAACGCGCCCATGAGCGCGGTCACCCTGATCGACGCCGAGCGCCAGTGGCTCAAGGCCCGGGTGGGGCTCGACGCCCTGTGGACCCCGCGCGAGATCGCCTTCTGCGACCACACCATCCGCGCCGATCCGCACGGCGTGCTGGTGGTCACCGACGCCGTCCACGACCCGCGCTTCCGCGACAATCCGGCGGTCACCGGCGAGCCCTACATCCGCTTCTACGCCGGCGCGGCCCTGACCGACCGCGAAGGTCGCAACCTGGGCGCTCTATGCGTTTTCGGGCCCGATCCCCGGGAAACGCCCAGCGAAGCCGAGATCGAGACCCTGCGCACCCTCGCCCAGACGGCCATGGACCTCCTGGCCGCCGGAGGGGCGCAACGGGCGCTGTCCCAGCGCACTCGCCTCCTCTCCCTGGCCGAGGCGATGACCGGCCTTGGCCACTGGCGCCAGGACCTGCGCACCGGCGCCGTCGAGTGGTCGGACGAGCTTTACCGGATGCACGGCTTCGAGCCGGGCGCCTTCGCACCCGACATCGAACGCCTGCTTGAGGTCTATGCGCCCAAGGACCGCGAGATAATCCGCGGCCTGGGGGCGCGGCTGCGGGCCAGCCCTGAGCTGGTGGAAGCGGAGCTCTCGATCGAGCGCCCCGACGGCGAGCTGCGGCAGGTGATGCTCAAGGCCACGTCCGAGCGCGACGGCCATGGCCGCGCCATCGCCCTGTTCGGCATCGTCCAGGACGTGACCGCCCAGCGCCGCGCCGTGCAGCAGATCGTCCGCAGCGAACAGCGGCACCGCCTGCTGGCCGACAACATGGCGGACGTGGTGACCCGCATCCGCCTCGACGGGTCGAGCAACTACATCTCCCCCGCCGTGTCGCGCCTGCTGGGCTTCTCGCCCGCCGAGATGTCCGGCCGCCCGGCCCAGGCCTTCGTGCATCCCGACGACCAGCCGGAGCTGCTCGCCGCTTTCGCCGCCATGGCCGCCGGGCAGGAAGAAGCCACCCTGCAGCACCGGGCCATGCACCGCGACGGCCACAGCGTGCCGGTTGAGACCCGCCTGCGTCTGGTTCGCGGCGAGGACGGCGAGCCCCGCGAGCTGGTCGCCGTCATCCGGGACATCACGGAGCGCCGCCGTCTGGAAGCGCGGCTCGAAGCCAGCGAGGCGCGCGCCAGCCGCATCGTGCGAGGCGCCCAGCAAGCCATCATCACCATCGACGAGGCCGGCAAGGTCGTCGACTGGAACCCCTTCGCCGCCGCCACCTTCGGCTGGAGCGAGGCCGAGGCGGTGGGCGCGCCGCTCACCGATCTCATCGTGCCGCCAGGCCACGCCCACCTTCACGACGCCGGCATGCAACGCTTCCTGGTCACCGGCGTGCCGCATGTGCTCGACAAGCGGATCGAGGTGCCCGCCCGCCGCAAGAACGGCGAGCTGTTCGTCGCCGAGCTGGCCGCCACGGCGACGCGGGACGCCGACGGTTGGCAGTTCACCGCCCTGATGCACGACATCAGCGAGCGGAAGGCGCAGACCGAGCTGTTCGAGACCGCCTTCGCGCACGCCTCCATCGGCATGGCGCTGGTCACGCTGGAGGGCCGCTTCAGCAAGGTCAACGCCGCCTTCTGCGAGCTGATCGGCTACACGGCGGACGAGGTTCTGGCCCTCGACTTCCAGACCATCACCCACCCGGAGGATCTCGCCCTCGACCTGGCGTACATCGATCGGCTGATGGACGGCCAGGCTCCCAGCTACGGCCTCGACAAACGCTACCTCCGCAAGGATGGCCAGGTAGTCTGGGTGCACCTGTCGGTGGCCCTGGTGCGAGAGCCGAACGGCGCGCCCAGCCACTTCGTCGCTCAAGTGCAGGACCTCACCGCCCGCAAGGAGGCGCAGGCGGCGCTGGAACACCGTACCGAGGAACTCGCCGCCATGGCGACCGAGCTGGCCCACGCCCGCGACGCAGCCGAGGCGGCGAACCGCGCGAAGTCCGTCTTCCTGGCCAACATGAGCCACGAGCTGCGCACCCCGTTGAATGGGGTGATCGGCTTCTCACGCCTGCTGGCCGACAGCCGCGAGCTGTCCGACGCCGACCGCCGTCGCGTGCTGCAGGTCCGCAGCGCGGGCGAAGCCCTGAACGCCCTGATCAACGACGTCCTCGACTTCTCCAAGCTAGAGGCCCGCGCCGTGGCGCTGGAGGCCAAGCCGTTCCGCATGGGCGACCTGATCTCCGAAGCGCTCTCGATGGTGGAGCCTCAGGCCCGTGAGAAGCGGCTGGAGCTCAAGGTCGAGGGCGACGACGCCGGCGTGCTGGTCGGCGACGCTTTCCGCCTGCGGCAGGTGCTGCTGAACTTCCTGTCCAATGCGGTGAAGTTCACCGCTGAGGGCGCCATCACGGTCGGGGTGAACGCTCAGCTGGAGGGCGACGCCGCCCGCGTGCACGTCAGCGTCACCGACCAGGGCGTCGGCATCGCGTCCGACCGCCTGCCGCATCTCTTCAAGCGCTTCTCGCAGGCGGACGGCTCGGTGACCCGCATGTTCGGGGGCTCGGGCCTGGGCCTGGCCATCTCGCGCGAGTTGGTGGAGCTGATGGGCGGCTCCGTGGGTGTGCGCAGTGACATCGGCCTGGGCTCCACCTTCTGGTTCGAGCTCGCCCTGCCCCGTGGCCGCGCGGAGTCGGCCAGGCCCCGCCGGGTGGGCTCAGGTCGCGCCCAGTTTCCGGGCAGGCGCGTGCTGGTGGTGGACGACGTGGAGCTGAACCGCGAACTGCTCGGCGAGCTGCTGTCCCAGCACGCCTGTCTGTGCGAAGTGGCGGCTGACGGCGCTCAGGCGGTGACCGCCGCCATTTCCGGCGCCTTTGACCTCATCCTGATGGATGTCCACATGCCGGTGCTCGACGGCTTGGCCGCCACGCGCCAGCTGCGCGACGCTGGCTGGAACAAGCCCATCCTCGCCCTGACGGCCAGCGGCGGCCCCGAGCAGGTGGCTGCCTGCCTGGAGGCCGGCATGAACGAGCACCTCCTCAAGCCGCTCGATCCCAACGACCTCGATCGGGCCCTGCGCCGCTGGCTCGGCGGATCGGCGCCCGCGGCCCCGCCCGCCAGCGAGCCCCGCGCCGGGGAAGCGGACCGGCACGCCCGCGAGCAGCTGGAAGCCATGGGTCCGGCCGCCGCTCTGCGGATGATCGGCATGTTCCAGACCCTGATCGCCGAGACCCGCGCCGCCGAGGACGCCGAGGCGCTGGTCGCCAAGACGCACCGCATCGCCGGCACCGCCGCCATGGTCGGGCTGAGCGCCCTGGGCGAAGCGGCTCGAGCTCGGGAGGAGGAGATTCGCGCCGGGCGCGTCGTCACCCTGGGCGACGAGCTCCTCGCAGCCTTGACCGCCGGCGAGGCGGCGCTCACCGCCTGGGCGGGCGACCTCCAGGCCCGCGCGGTCCCCAGTCAGGCCTAGCGCCGGCGCGGCTTCAAGAAGGTCGAGGCCGCTAAGGCGACCAGCGCCACGCCGGCCACGCCGTGCAGGGCCACCGACGGGGCGCCCCGCCGGCCGCGCTTGGCCGCCACCATGGCGGCGTCCGCCATGGGGATCAGCGCCACGCTGGCGGCTAGCCACCTCAGCGGTCCGGCCCGCCCGCGGCTTGCCGCGAGCAAGGCGGTCGAGACCGCCAGGTCCCGGAACGCCAGGGCCCGCACGTAGGGCCAGGCTTCACGTCCCGCGGGCAGACCGAAGACGCGAGAGGCGAGCCCGGGCGCCGCCGCAAACAGCGCGCCCATGCCCAACAGGCCCGCCGCCAGCACCTGCGCACCCACCGCCGACACCGGCGTCAGCTCGTCCGAACCTCGCGCCATTACGCTCTCCATCGCTGCGCCCGACCAATACCCGAACCCGCGCCGCGGTTCTTACTTGCTGGCGAACAACCTTTGTTGGGGCCGGAACATCGCCACCGGCCTCGGGTTGCCGGTCCGCAGCGGACATGCGGAGGCAGCCATGCAGGTATCGGAAATCATGAGCCGTCAGGTGCGGACGGTCACCCCTGAACAGAGCGTCCAGGAGGCGGCCCGTCTGATGCTCGACGAGGACATCGGCGCAGTGGTTGTGGGGTCGGAGGATCAGGTCGCCGGTGTGCTTACCGACCGCGACATCGCCGTGCGCGGCGTCGCCAGCGGACGTGGCCCGGACGCCAAGGTCTCTGAGCTTATGAGCGCGGGCGACATCGTGGTCGCCTATGACGACCAGGACCTTGATGAGATCGCAGTGATGATGAGCGACCGCCAGGTGCGTCGTCTGCCGGTGCTTGAGCGGGCGAGCGGCAAGCTGTGCGGCTTGGTTTCGTTGGGCGACCTCGCTCGCACCGACGACACCTCGACCGCCGAAACCGCCGTGGCCGGCGCGTCCCAGTCGAGCGCGCAACACGACCAGAGCCAGGAAGGTCTCACCGGCCAGTCGATGTGAGCCCTGCCAGAAGCGTAAGGAAAAGACGCATGAGCGAAGCCGACGACAACAACCGTTCGCAACCCGCCGACGCCGGCGAGTCCTACGACGAGAGCGGCAGCCCGCTTCACGCCGCCGGTGCGCCCAACGGCAAGGACCGCAGCCGCGGCTCGCGCGAAGGCGATCCCGCGGCCGACTCGGTTATGCCTGGCCGCGAGTTCGGAGCTGGCGGTCAGGTGGATGATGGTCCGGATGAGACCGCCGGTGCAGGGAGCTGAGCCCGATGGGCGAACGGCAAGAGGGCGCTGAAACGGCGCCCTCCACCCATCCTCCCGGTCCTGAGGAACAGGCGATCATCGAGAATAGCGAACAGGTGGGCGGCGACAGCCCGTCCTCCGGCCAGGACGGCGCCGCGTCCGACGGCTTGAGGCCGTCCGACCAGAGCTGAAGCCCACTCCCGCCTGAAGCGTCTCCTCTAGCTACCCCATCGCCGGAAGGCCGGCGCGGCCGCCTCAGGTGAGCCGCCTTGTCGCTGACTGGCGGCTGGTTTATATGATACCCATCATATAAACAGGCGAACCATGCGGTACGGTAGCGAGCACAAGGAAGCGACCCGGCGCAGGCTGGTGCAGGAGACGGCGGAGGTGATCCGCCACGAGGGTCTGCACGCGGTGGGGGTGGCGGCGGTGATGAAGCGGCTGGGCCTGACCCATGGCGGCTTCTACGCGCACTTCGACTCCCGCGAGGCGCTGGTCACCGCAGGTGTCGACCAGATGTACCAGGACGGGGTGGCGCTGTTCACCTCGCGCGTCCGCAAGCTTCCGCCGGGCGAAGCGCTGACCCGCTACATCGTTTTCTATCTGTCGTCCGCCCACCGCGACTTCGCCGGCGGCAGCTGCCCGCTCCCTGTTCTCGCCGCCGATGCGCCCCGCCTGCCGGGCGCTGCACGCGACCAGTACGCGGCTGGTGCGCAAGGCGTGCGTGAGGTGCTGGCCGGACTGATCGGCGCCCTTGGTCGCCCCGAGCCTGAGGCCCTGGCGAGCTCGGTGCTGGCGGAGCTGGTCGGCGCTGTCGCGCTCGCCCGCGCCGAGCCTGACCCGGCGCGCTCGGACGCCATCCTTTCGCACTCCCGCGCCCAGCTTGCGGCGCGGCTCGGCCTGGAGGGCCAATCATGAACCCATCGGCGGAACTGGCGGCTCAAGGCGCCTCCGGCCTGGAACAGTTGCAGACCCTGATCGATCGCGGCGCCCAGCCGCCCATCGGCGAGCTGATGCGCTTCCGGCTGACCTCCGTCGCCGATGGCGAGGCGGTATTCGAAGCCGAGCCGGGGTTGCACGTCTACAATCCCATCGGCTCGGTGCACGGCGGCTATGCGGCCACTTTGCTGGACAGCGCCTGCGGCTGCGCGGTGCACACCAAGCTGTCCGCCGCCCAGGGCTACACGACCCTCGAGCTGAAGGTCGCCTATCACCGCGCCATGACCGAGCGGACGGGGCCGGTGCGCGCTGTCGGCACGGTGCTCAGCTTCGGCCGCCGCGCCGCCTTCGCCGAGGCCAAGCTGACGGACCAGGCCGGTCGGCTGATCGCCTCGGCCACCTCCACCCTGCTCGTGTTCGAGCGCTGAGGACTTCTGACATGCGTATCGTGGTGACCGGCCTTGGCGCCGTCACGCCTCTGGGCGTTGGCGCCGAGCTTTCCTGGACGCGGCTGATCGAGGGCCGCTCGGGCGTTCGCCGCCTGCCCGCCGATTTCGCCCCCGACGTGCCGGCGCAGATCGCAGGCCTCGTGCCGCCCGCGGACGAGCCGGGCGGTTTCGGCCCCGACATGGCGGCGCCGCCCAAGGATCAGAAGAAGATGGACCGCTTCATTCAGCTCGCCCTGGCGGCGGCGGACGAGGCGGTGGCCCACGCCGGCTGGCGCCCTGAAAGCTTCGAGGAACAGGCGGCCACCGCCACGGTGATCGCCTCGGGCATCGGCGGCTTCCCGGCTATCGCCGAAGCGGTGCGCACCACCGATGCGCGCGGCGTGCGCCGGCTGTCGCCCTTCACCGTGCCTTCGTTCCTCAGCAACCTCGCCGCCGGTTGGGTCTCCATTCGCTACGGCTTCAAGGGACCCATCGGTGCGCCGGTCACCGCTTGCGCCGCCGGCGTCCAGGCCATCGGCGACGCCGCGCGCCTGATCCGCTCGGGCGAAGCGCGCATCGCCATCTGCGGCGGGGCGGAAGCGGCCGTCGACCGCGTCAGTCTTGGCGCCTTCGGTGCGGCCCGCGCCCTGTCCTCCGGCTTCAACGACACGCCCGAACAGGCGTCCCGCCCGTTCGACGCCGCCCGGGACGGCTTCGTCATGGCGGAAGGCGCCGGCGTCCTGGTCATCGAAGACCTCGATCACGCCCTGGCCCGCGGCGCCACACCCATCGCCGAACTGGTGGGCT
Organism: Phenylobacterium deserti; assembly: GCF_003254705.1. GTDB lineage: Bacteria > Pseudomonadota > Alphaproteobacteria > Caulobacterales > Caulobacteraceae > Phenylobacterium > Phenylobacterium deserti. The sequence continues at coordinate 1,833,944 of NZ_QFYR01000001.1, read as the reverse complement.
ATGGCTCCAGCGCCGACGCCTACCATCTCACCGCCGGTCCTGAAGACGGTTCGGGCGCCCAGCAGGCCATGCGCGCAGCCCTGACGCAGGCGGGGCTCGAACCCGCCGCCATCGGCCACGTGAACGCCCACGCCACCTCTACGCCCGTCGGTGACGTCGGCGAGCTCGCGGCCCTCCGCGCGGTGTTCGGGTCGGACCGCGGCCCGGCGATCAGCGCCACCAAGAGCGCCACCGGCCACACCCTTGGCGCCGCCGGCGGCCTCGAGGCGGTCTTTACCGTGCAGGCCCTGCGCGACCAGATGCTGCCGCCGACCCTCAACCTTGAAACGCCGGACGAGCGCGCCGCCGGCCTGGACCTGGTCGGGCCCGCCGCACGAGCGGCCAGCTTCGACTACGCCCTGTCCAACGGCTTCGGCTTCGGCGGGGTCAACGCCAGCGTGATCTTCCGCCGCTGGCCCGACTAGTCCAGTTCGCGCCGGCTGGCTCTTTGCCGGTCGACGCGGATGGCCGAAGAGGCCCGCAGCACGAACGGAGCCGACATGCTGCGCATCCTGGGCCGACTTAGCTCGATCAACGTCCGCAAGGTGATGTGGACCGCCGCCGAGACCGGCCTCGCCTTCGAGCACGAGGGCGCCTGGGCGGGCGAGCGCTCCTCGCGCGATCCCGAGTTCCTGGCGCTCAATCCCAACGGGCTCGTGCCCGTGCTGGTCACCGACCAGGGCCCGCTGTGGGAAAGCAATGCGATCTGCCGCTATCTGGCCGGGCGCGCGGGCCGGGACGATCTCTATCCGGCCGATCCCTGGGCGCGCGCGCAGGTGGACATGTGGCTGGACTGGCAGGCGACCGAGCTGAACACCGCCTGGCGGCCGGCGGCCCTGGCGCTGCTGCGCGGCGACCAGAGCTTCGACGCGGCCGCCATTCAGGCCAGCGCCGACAAGTGGACGCGCCTGATGGGCCTTTTGGAGACCCAGCTCGCCAGGACCGGCGCCTTCGTCACAGGCGCGCAGTTCACCCTGGCCGACATCGCCCTGAGCCTATCCCTGCAGCGCTGGCTGCTCACGCCCATCCCGCACCCGGACACGCCAGCCCTGCTCGCCTGGCGCCAGCGCCTGCAGGCCCGCCCCGCCGCCCAGGCCTGGATCGATCCGCTGACGCCCTAGGGCCGGCTGCCGCCCAGGCCTGCGCCCACCTGGCTCGCGCCCGCACCGGTCGTGGAGCCCGTCGCGCCGGTGGCGGTGTCGCCTTCCGCGCCCAGGCCGCTTTCGGTTTCGCCGTCGCCCAGCGGACCTGCGTCCACCGCGTCCTCGCTGGCGTCTTCGTGGTCGGGGCGGCTGCGGTTGGCGTTGCGGTTCTCGCTCATCGAACTCTCCTGAGGCGGAACGGTCTCCTGCGCTCCCCCAGCCAACCCGCCGCACGCGCCCGCCGTTCCCACTCATGACGGTTGTGGGAACCACCAGGCCGTGCAGCCGCTCCGGTCCTGCGGAACGTGGAGCGCGGATGGACACCTTCGTCTTGTTCCTGGTCGTCGGCTTCGTCGCCCAGGTGATCGATGGGGCCATGGGCATGGCCTATGGCGTGATCTCCTCGTCGGTTCTGATGGCCTTTGGCGTTCCGCCCGCCGCCGCCTCGGCCAGCATCCACGCGGCGGAAGTGTTCACCACCGCGGCCACCGCCACCTCGCACATGACGCACAAGAACGTGGACTGGCGCCTGTTCCTGCCGCTAGCGCTGGCCGGCGTGGTCGGCGCCGTGCTGGGCGTCACCGTCCTGACCGGCGTGCCCGGCGAGGCGGTGAAGCCCTTTGTCGCCGCCTACCTCGCTGTCGTCGGGATCTACATCCTCGTGCGCGCCGCCCGGGAGATCCGGACCAAGCGCCTCCATCGCGCCTGGGCCGCCCCCATCGGGGTGGCCGGCGGCTTTCTTGACGCTCTGGGCGGCGGCGGCTGGGGTCCGGTCGTCTCCTCCACCATGGTCGGAGCGGGCGTGGAGCCGCGCCGGGCCATCGGCACCGTCGGCGCCTCGGAGTTTCTGGTCACCTGCACGGTCTCCGCCGCGTTCTTGGCGGCCCTCCTGTCGGGCCGCTGGGAAGAAGCCGGCGATCTGCGCCAGCACGGCACGGCCGTGGCTGGGCTCGTCGTCGGCGGCCTCCTGGCCGCGCCCTTCGCCGGGCTGATCGTCAAGAAGGTGCCGGCCCGTCCGATGACGTTGGCCGTGGGCGTGCTGATCCTCCTGCTGGCCGGCTACCAGGCCTCGCAGATCGCCGGCGTCATGCCCGGAGCGAGCTAGCCGGCGAACGCACCTTGCAGCTTCGCGTTAGGGCCTCATCGACACCGAAGAGAGCATGACCGTGACCCTGACCACCGACACTCCGACGACCGACACCGTGAACCCCGGCCGCACCCTTCAGCGCTTCCTGGGCCGCTCGCGGCCCGTCGCCGCCAAGGCCCGCGACCGCGCTCGCACAGCGGTCGAAACTTCGAGGCTCCAGGCCACCAAGGGCGCCCGCATCGCCGCCCAGCAGGCGAAGCAGCGCCCGGTCTCCACCGGCCTGCTGGTCGTAGGCGCGCTGGCCGGCGGCGCCTTGCTGCTGAATCCGGCCCTGCGCCGCCTGGCGATCGCCAACGCCCCGGCCCTGTGGCGCATCGTACGCAGCCGCGCCGAGTCGGCGCGCGCCGCCGTGACCCACCGCGGATGAGCCACGAGGCGTCCAACGTCTGGCGCGGCGTCCTTCTGGGCGCCGCGGCCGGCCTCGCCGCTTCCTGGGCCATGGAGCAATACCAGGCCGCCGCCAGCAAGGCGGCCGAAGCCGCCGGCCAGGACCTCGGCGGAGGCGACGGCGACCCCGCGACCGTGCAGGCCGCCGACCGTGCGGTGCGCCGCGTCACCGGCGAGGGCTTGGCCGACGCTCAGAAGTCGAGCGCCGGCGAGGCCGTGCACTACGCCTTCGGCGCTTTTCTTGGAGCGGTCTACGGCGCCCTGGCCGAAGTCGCCCCAGCGGTGCGCAGCGGGTTCGGGTCGATCTACGGCCTGGTCGTGGCCCTTGTGGCGGACGAGGGCGCGGTGCCCCGGCTGCGGCTCGGGCCTGGTCCCTCTGAGACTCCCGCCAAGCTGCAGGCCTACGCCCTGTCCTCCCACGTCGCCTTTGGCGTCAGCCTCGAGGCGGCGCGGCGCGTGCTCAGTCTGGTGTTCGGGCCGGGCCGCTAGGGCCCGGCCCTCGCCTCAGCCGCGGAACGGCCGGACGATCACTTCCACGCGGCGGTTGCGAGCCCGGCCGTCTTCCGTGTCGTTCGACGCGATGGGCTGGGTCTCGCCGCGGCCGGCCACGAACAGGCGGTCGCGCATCACGCCACGGCTGACCAGATAGCTCGCCACCGAAGAGGCGCGCTGCTCCGAAAGCGTCTGGTTGTAGGCGTCCGGGCCCGTGGCGTCGGCGTGACCCACCACGTCCACGAGGGTCTGCGGATAGTCGCTCAGCGTCCGCGCCACCGTGTCCAGCGCCGGGTAGAAACGCGACTGGATGTCCGCCTGATTCACCGCGAAGGTGACGTCCGAGGGCATGTTGAGGACGATGTTGTCGCCCTGGCGCTGGACGTCCACGCCGGTCCCGGCGAGCTGGGCGCGCAGCTGCGCCTGCTGGCGATCCATGTAGTTGCCCACGGCGCCGCCGGCCAGCGCGCCGACGCCCGCCCCGATCAGGGCGTTCGTCCGGCCTTCTTCGCCGCGGTTGGTGTTGGTCAGGTAGCCCAGCAGCGCGCCGCCGGCCGCCCCGGCCAGCACGCCCGTTCGGGTGTTATCGCGCACCACCTGGCCCGTGTAGGGATCGACCGTGGAGCAGGCCGTCAACGACACCGCGCCCACTGCAACAGCCGCGAGGCTCAAGGACCTGAACATGGGATCTCCTTCCATTGCTGCAGGCCGGACCTGGCCTGTCGAACCGTATCCAACGATGGCGCGACGCAGGCGGTTGCCACCTCGGCGGCAGCTGGCCGCGCGCCGCGAGCCGCCTATGGCGCCGCTTGGAGACAAAAAAACGGCCGCGCCATGCCGGCGCGGCCGAAAAGTTTAGGGAGGAAACGCCCCGAAGGGCATGAACAGCTCTACGCCTGGAATATCCCGCGCGCAAGCAAAAATGACAGCGTTGTCAGCCAAATGTTTTCAGGGACTTGGCGGTCGCGGGCCGGCCAAAAAAATAGGCCGCGCAAGCGCGCGGCCTTTGAAAGTCTTTGGGAGGAAACGCCCGAAGGGCATGGCGTTTGGATAGCTCTTCACAGCTGAGCTGGCAACAAAAATGTTACCGCTACCACCATCCTGCGGCGCCCTGCCGCGCCTGCCCTCTCACGAACTCACCAGCCGACGGTACAGCCGCCAGGTCGCGTGCCCCAGCAGCGGCATCACGACGATCAACCCGACCAGCACCGGGACCGAGCCCAGCACCAGGGCGGACGCCACGATCAGCCCCCACATGGCCAGGGTGGTCGGGTTCTCCCGCACCGCCTTCAGCGACACGCCGATGGCTCGCAGCAGGCTGATGTCGCGATCCAGCAGCAGCGGGATGGTCACGATGCTGACGGCCAGGGCCACGGCTGCGAACACCGCGCCCACCGCGCAGCCCACCACGATCATCGTCCATCCGGCGGGCGTAGAGAACACGTCCGACAGGAACGCGCCGGCCGACGCCGGCGGCTCCGGTCCAAGCGTTGCGTTGTAGATCGCCCAGGCCGCCGCCAGCCAGACGCCGAACAGCGCCAGCAGGATCAGCCCCATGCCCAGGATCGAGCCCAGGGCGGGAGAGGACAGCACCCCGGCCGCGTCGCGCCAGGATGCCGGCTCTCCCCGCTCCCGCCGTCGGCTGATCTCATAGAGCCCCACCGCGGCCAGCGGCCCCAGCAGCGCAAAGCCCGACACCAGCGGGAACGCCAGCGGCAGGAGATTGCGGTTTGCCGCCACCTGCAGGAGCAGCAGGCCGGCCAGCGGATAGATGACGCCGATGAACACGATGTCCGCGCGCGCGGCGCCCAGATCGGCCATGCCTTCGCGCAAGGCCGCGCGCAGGTCCGCGGCCGTGATGCGGTTCACCGTCGGCGCCGCGGCCGTGCGGGGCCGGCGCTCGGCGCCCAGCATTCGCCCGGTGTCCCTCAGCGCCCAGCTGGTTTTCTCCAGCGCGTACTCGAAGGGGTTCTCGATGTGACGACCTTCGGCCATGTCCCAGGTTCTCCGAAAGGAGCGGTGCACGACCGTGACGGGGGCGCGATGCGCCAAGGCGCCTTCGTCACGGCCGCACCCCCATTCAACGGCGTCACGATACCATCGTTCTGCAACGCAGCCGTGCACACGATTTCGCGACGGGCGCGCGGCTGGCGCATCGGCACGGCCAGGCGCATAGTCACCGGCAGTTGGGCGGCCGCCGCCCAGTCGGCGAACCGCCTGTCATCTGCGCCGAAGGCGTCCTTTCGGACCGGGGCAATCCGGGAGGCGTCCTCAGCGCCAAAAGCGATGGGAGGACGACAATGCCGATTCCAACGGCGGGCTCCGTACGGGCGCTGGCGCTCGTGGGCCCCACAAGCGCCGGCAAGACCACTCTGCTTGAGGCCCTGCTGCTGGCCACCGGCGCCTTAGAGCGACGAGGCGGCGGCACGGCTGACAAGGTTGGCGACACCAGCCCTGAAGCCAAGGCCCGCGGCCATTCGGTGGAGCTGAACCTCGCCGGCTTCGACTTCATGGGCGACCGCTATGCGGTGGTCGACTGCCCCGGCTCCCTGGAATTCTGCGCCGACCTCGACTCCGCCGTGCCGGCGGTGGATCTGGCTATCGTGGTGGCCGAGCCGGACCCGGCCAAGGCCGCCCTGCTCCAGCCCACCTTGCGCGATCTCGAGCGGCTCGGCGTGCCCCACGCCCTGTTCATCAACAAGATGGACCAGGCCCGCGGCGCCTTGGACGAACTCCTGGCGGCGCTCGCTCCAGTCAGCGCCGCGCCCCTGGTCGCCCGGCAGATCCCGACCTGGGACGGCGAACGGGTCTCCGGCTTCATCGATCTGGCCCTGGAGCGCGCCTACCTCTATCGCCCCGGCGAGCCCTCCGCCCAGGTGGAGATCCCCGGCGAACTTGCCGAGGTCGAAGCCCAGGCCCGCTTCCACATGATGGAGCAGCTCGCCGACTTCGACGACGCCCTGCTGGAACAGCTGCTGTCCGACATGGTCCCCAGTCGTGACGCGGTGTTCACCGATCTCGTGCGGGAGATGAACGAGGGCCTGATCGTTCCGGTCTTCTTCGGCTCGGCCCTGAACGGCTTCGGCATCCGGCGCCTGCTCAAGGCCCTGCGGCACGAAGCGCCCCTGCCCGATCGCGCGGCGGAACGCGTCGGGGTGGACGGCGCCGGCGCCTACGTCCTGAAGACCGCCTATGCGGGCCAATCCGGCAAGCTCGCCTATGCCCGAACCTTCGGCCGGGCGCTGGAAGACAACGCCGACCTCACCCTCCCTTCGGGGGAGAAGAGCCGCGTCGGCGGCCTGTTCGGCGTCCAGGGCGCCAGCCTCGCCAAGATCGCCTCTGCGCGTCCCGGCGACATCTGCGCCATCGGCAAGGTGGAAAGCGCGACGGCCGGACAGATCCTGTCCATGACCGGCCAGCCGCAAAAGGCTCGCGCCGCCGCCGAAGCCCGTCGGCCGCTGTTCTCGGTCGCCCTGTCGGCCCGGCACCGCAAGGACGACGTGCGCCTGTCCGGCGCCTTGGCGAAGATCGTCGAGGAAGACCCCGGCCTGCGCCTCACCCACGACAGCGAGGGCCGTCAGGTTCTGCTGGCCGGCCAGGGCGAGGGCCACGTGCGACTGGCCCTGGAGCGCCTGCGACGCCGCTTCGGTGTCGAGATCGACACCGCCCAGCCGCGCACGCCTTATCGGGAAACCATTCTGCGGGCCGTCACCCAGCGCGCAAGGCACAAGAAGCAGTCCGGCGGCCACGGCCAGTTCGCCGACGTCACTATCGAGGTGCAGCCCCTGCCCCGGGGCTCGGGCTTCATGTTCGACAGCCGGGTGCTCGGCGGTGCGGTGCCCAAGCAGTGGATCCCCGCCGTGGCCGACGGCGTGCGCGACGGCCTCGCCAAGGGGCCGCTCGGCTTTCCCGTGACGGACCTCGCCGTGACCCTGCTGGACGGCCAGACCCACAGCGTCGACTCATCCGAGATGGCCTTCCGGATGGCCGGCCGCCTCGCCATCGAGGAAGCCCTCGCCCAGGCCGGCTCCATCCTGCTGGAGCCCATCGAGCGGCTCGTGGTCTACTCGCCCACCCCCGCGGCCTCCAACGTCACCTCGGCGCTCACCGCGCGGCGCGGCCAGATCCTGGGGCTTGGTCCACGAGAGGACTGGCGCGGCTGGGAGCGCATCGAAGCCTACCTGCCGCAAAGCGAGCGCCAGGACCTGATCGCCGAACTCCGCGGCCTCACCCAGGGCCTCGGCGCCTTCGAAGCCGACTTCCACCACATGGCCGAACTCACCGGCCGCCTCGCCGCCGAAGCCAGCGGACGACAAAGGGCGGAGGCGTGAGAGATGCTCCCCCTCAGGGGGAGCTGTCGCAGAGCGACTGAGGGGGTTTCACCCGCCGACTCCGCGGCGGGAACCCCCTCCGGCCTTCGGCCACCTCCCCCTGAGGGGGAGGATCGGCCTAGGCGCTCGTCCGCCAGTCCGCCGCCGTCGCGGCGTACAGCTGCACGAGGTCGGCGTAGCGTTGCGCTTCGGCCTGGGCCAGGGCGCGGCGGGCGCGGCTCAGCTGACGCTGGGCGTCGACCACCTGCAGCAGCGTGCCGCCGCCCAGGCGGTAGGCGGCCTCGGCGTCGCGCACCCCGGCCTGCGCCGAGCCTTGCGCCCGGGTCAGCGCCTCGATGGACTGCTCGTCCGTGGCCAGCGCCGACAGCACGTCGGAGACCTGACCGAAGGCGCGGATCACCGTTTGCTGATAGCGGGCCAGCGCCGCGCGCGCTTCGGCCTCCGCCGCCTGCCGGTTGGCTCGCAGCGTCCCGCCATGGAAGATGGGCGCGGTCACGCCCGTCAGCACGTTCCAGCCCGATGCGCTGTAGTTGAACAGGTTCTCCGGCTTCAGCGCGGTCTGGGTCAGGCCGGCCGACAGCGCCAGGTTTGGGTACTGCGCCGCCGCTGCCACCCCGATCTCGGCTGTCGCTTCATGCAGCTCGGCCTCCGAGGCCAGGATGTCCGGCCGCCGGCGCACCAACTCGGACGGCAGGCTCACCGGAACCGCCGTCGGCGCGCTCAGGCGGGCAAGGTCGAAGTCGGCGGCGCTGTACTCGGCCGGCGAGCGCCCGCTCAACAGGGCCAGCTGATGGCGCGCGGCCGTCAGCTCGCGCTGCAAGGGCGGCAGCAACGCCTGGTCCTCGGCCAGCTGCGCCTGTCCGCCGGTGATCGCCGACGGCGCCTCGCCGCCGGCCCGCTGGGCCCGGCGCACCATGTCGATCACCCGCTGGTCGTCGGCCACGATCTGCTCGACCGCGGCGATCTGGGCGCGCAGCCCGGCGATGCGCATGGCCTGCAGGGCCACGTTTCCGGTCAGCGTCAGATAGGCCGCGTCCGCTTCCCGCGCCTCGGCTTCCGCCCGCGCCGCCGCCGCTTCAGCCGCCCGGCGCTGGCCGCCGAACAGGTCGAGGTCGTAGCTGACCGTCCCGCCCACCGAGAACAGGTTGATGGTCGGGCTGGGGAAGCCGGAGATGCCGAAGGCAGCGGTGTTCACCCGCTGACGCTGGGCGCCGGCGGAGACATCCGCCTGCACGCCTTCCCGTCCCCGCACGGCCGCCAGTTGGGCGTTCGCCTTGGCGAGATTGGCTTCGGCTTCCGCGATGGTCGGGCTGTCGGCCAGGGCCTGGCGCACCGCCGCGTCGAGCTCTGGCGAGCCGAACGCCTGCCACCAGGGTCCCGCCGCCCGCGCTTCGGGCGACAGGTTCAGCGTCCGCGGCGCGGGATCGTTCGCCGCGGCGTACCCGCTGGCGGCGGCGCCCTGCGGCGCAGCCGGAGTCTGGAAGTTCGGGCCCACCGTGGCGCAGGCGGCCAGGGTCAGCGCAGAGGCGGACAGCGCGAGGACGCGCAGGGACTTAGTGATCGGCAACGGCATGGACCTTTGCTCCGCCCCCGCGCCGCGGCGTGCGCATCAGCAGCAGCATCGGCATGCACGCGAGGGTGATGATGAACATGAATTTGAAGTCGTCGATGTAGGCGATCATGGTCGCCTGGCGGGTGATCTCGGCGTTCAGGCCAAGCAGCCCCCCGGCTGAGTTCAGCGCCGCCCCCAGCCCCTGCCGCACCACCGGATCCGATGGGATCACCTGAGCGGCCAGGGACGAATGCATCACCTGGGTGTTGGACACCGTCATCGCCTGGATCACCGAGATCCCGACGCTGGAGCCGATGTTGCGGATCAGCGTGTAAAGGGCCGAGCCCTCCGCCCGCAGCTCCGGCGCGACGGTGGCGAACGCCAGCGTCGACAGCGGCACGAAGATCAGCCCGATGCCAAAGCCCTGGATGATGCCCGTGACCACCAGCGGCGTGCTGGTCATCGACAGGTCGAACTTCATCATCTCCCAAAGGGAGAAGGCGCTGATCGACAGGCCGACGAACAGGATCAGGCGGGTGTCCACCCGGCCCACCAGCCGCCCGACCACGAACATCGCCACCAGCGAGCCGATGCCTCGCGGCATGGAGACCAGGCCCGCGGTGATCACCGGATAGCCCAGCAGCGTCTGCATCATCGGCGGCAGCAAGGCCATCGTCGAGAACAGCAGGATGCCGATGAAGAAGCCGAAGATGCTGGCCGTGACGAAGTTGCGGTCCCGGGCCAGGCGCAGGTCGAAGAACGGGTGCTCGGCGGTGATGGTGTGCATCACGAACACCCACAGCCCGACGATCGCCACCAGCAGCTCGGCCCACACTTCGGGCGAAGAGAACCAGTCGAGGCTGGGGCCCCGGTCGAGCATCAGCTGCAGCCCGCCCACGAACAGCGTCAGCATGCCGAAGCCCAGGAAGTCGAACGGCTTCTGGCCTTTGACCTTGTCGCCCGAGATGAAGAACCACACGCCCAGCAGCGCCAGGATGCCGATCGGCAGGTTGATGTAGAAGCACCACCGCCAGGACAGGTTCTCGGTGAGGTAGCCGCCCAGCGCCGGCCCGAGGATCGGCCCCAGGATCGCGCCCGCGCCCCAGATCGCCATGGCCTGGCCGTGCTTCTCCGGCGGGTTGATGTCCAGCAGCACCGCCTGCGACAGCGGAATCAGCGAGGCGCCGAACACCCCCTGCAGCAGCCGGAACATCACCAGCTCTGGCAGGCTGGTGGCGATGCCGCACAGCATGGAGGCCACCGTGAACCCGGCGATCGACACCAGGAACAGCCGCTTGCGGCCGAACCGGTCGGCCAGCCAGCCGCTCAGCGGCGTCATGATCGCCGCCGCCACGATGTAGCTGGTCAGCACCCAGCTGATCTGCTCCGACGAGGCCGAGACATTGCCCTGGATGTGCGGCAGGGCGACGTTGGCGATCGTGGTGTCGATCGAGTTCATCACCGTGGCCAGCATGATGCTGATGGTGATGGGCCAGCGGTTGGCCGTATCCGTCTGGGAGGCCATGAGGCGGTATCCTTAGCCGGCGCGGCCGGGCGCGCTCACATCCACCGTCACGTGGGCGGACAGGCCCGCACGGGCCGCCATCCCTGGCGGGTCGCGATCGAACTCGATGCGGACCGGCAGGCGCTGGACGACCTTCACCCAGTTGCCCGTGGCGTTCTGCGCCGGCAGCGCCGAGAAGGCCGAGCCGGTGCCGGGGCTGAAGCTCACCACCCGTCCGGTCAGGTCGGCGTCCGGATAGGCGTCCACCTTGATGTGCACCGGCTGGCCGATCTTCATCTTGGCGAGCTGGTCTTCCTTGTAGTTCGCCTCCACCCAGGGCTTGCCCGACAGCAGCCAGAAGGCGGTTTGCGAGGCGTTCAGATAGGTGCCAACCGGCATCTGCTCGACGCGGGTGACGATGCCGTCGGCCGGGGCGACCACCGTGGTGTAGGACACGTTCAGCCGCGCCCGCTCCAGCTGGGCTCTGGCCGCCAGCACGCTCGGGTGTCCGGCGGGCGAAGCGCCCGCGCTGCCGCCCAGTTGGGCCAGCGCCTGGGCCGCCTGTTGCTGCACCACCGCCAGCTGCTCACGCGCCTGCTGGGCGGCGTGGGCGGCCTGGTCGACCTGCTGCTGGGAAGCGACGCCCGCCGCGGCCAGCTGCCGTTGGCGCGCAGCTTCCCGAGCGGCGTAGGCCAAGGTCTCGCGCGCCGCGCTCACCGCCGCCTGCTGCTGGCCATAGGCCGCCTGCGCCGCACGGATCCGCAGCTCGGCGTCGGCCACCTGCGCCTCGGCCGCCTGGACGTTGGCGGTGAAGTCTCGCGCGTCGATGCGGAACAGCACCGTGCCCTTGCGGACGAACTGGTTCTCCCGGACGAAGACTTCCGTCACCCGCCCGCCGATCGATGGCGCCACCGGCGCCTTGGCGATCTGGACATAGGCGTTGTCGGTCGCCTGGCTCCGTCCACCGGTCACCACGAAATAGACAACCGCAACCGCGATCAGCAGCGGCCCGCCCAGGATCAGCGGCCAGCGGAAACGCTTCAGGCCGCGCTTGGTCGGAACGGCGGAGTTGGAGTGCGGATCGCTCACGAGGCGAGCCCTCTCTGGAGGTTCTGGTTTGTACGAATGGACGGGGGACCGCCGGCGCCCGCCAAGGCGCGCCCGGTGTTCTCCCCTCAGCGGGCCAGATAGTTGCGGTACGCCGATGATCCAAATGATATGTGGTCACGCAGCATATGAACGGAGTACATGATCCTTGCTGCCCGACCTCAACCTTCTGAGGGTCTTCGATGTGCTGCTGGAGGAGCGCAGCGTCACCCGCGCCGGCGCGCGCCTGGGGCTAACCCAATCGGCGGTGAGCCACGCGCTGAACCGCCTCCGCTATTCCCTCGGTGACGAGCTCTTCGTGCGCGGCCCCAACGGCATGCAGCCGACGCCTCGCGCTTTGGAGATGGGCGCCCAGGTGCATGCCGCCCTGAACCAGCTTCAAGCCGCCGTATCGCCGCAGGATTTCGATCCCTCCACCACCGAGCGGCGCTTCGTGCTGGTGGCGGGCGCCTACTCCGCCACGGTCCTGGGACCGGAGATCGCCAGCCGCATGGCCCAGATCGCGCCCCGCGCCGAGGTGGTGCTGCAGGAGCTTCTGCCCGACGTCCTGGATCGCCTGGACACCCGCCGGGTGGACTTCATCCTGGGCGGGGTGGTCGCCGCGCCGGACCGCTTCGCCCGCGAGCCGGTGCTGGAGGAGACCCTCTGCTGGGTGGTCCGCGCCGACCACCCGCTGGCCGCCCTGCCGGAGGTCAGCCTCGAAGCGCTGGTCTCCTATCCGCACGTCACCATCTCGCGCCAGCTTCCGGGGCTCGGCCCCGACGAGCGCCCCGACCTCGTGACCAAGGCCAGCTGGATCGACGGCGGCGCCTTTGAAGCCGCGCTGAACGCGGCGGGGCTCACCCGTCAGGTGGGGGTCACCGCGCCCGACACCTATTCGGCCCTGTCCATCGCGAGCCGCACCCTGCTGGTGGCCATCGCGCCCCGCAGGCTCGCCCAGCTGGCCGCGGAGACCGGCCGGGTGAAGCTGATCGAGCCGCCCTACCCGTCCCAGCCGGTGCCGGTGAACCTCGTCTTCCTCCGCGACCGGGCCGTCGAGCCGGCGATCGCCTGGATGCGCGAGCTGATCCGCCAAGCCGGCGCCGCCATCTGATGGAGCCTGCCGCCATGTCCCGCCTCAGCCTCACCGCCCTGCTGGTCCGCGACTATGACGAGGCCATCGACTTCTATGTCGGCAAGGTCGGCTTCGAACTCGCAGAGGACACCGCCATGGGTCCGGACAAGCGCTGGGTGGTGGTCCGCCCTAAGGGGTCGCAAGGCGGTCTGCTGCTGGCCCGCGCCAGCGGCCCCGAACAGAAGGCCCGCATCGGCGATCAGGCCGGCGGGCGCGTCTTCCTGTTTCTGGAAACCGACGATTTCGCCGCCGACCACGCCCGCATGAGCGCGGCCGGCGTGCGCTTCCTCGAAACGCCCCGCCACGAGCCCTACGGCAGCGTGGCGGTGTTCGAGGATCTCTACGGCAACCGGTGGGACCTTATTCAGCCGGTTCAGGCTGGTGCGCGGGGATGAGGGCGTCGTCCAGCTCCCGCGCCCGCTCGGCGGCGGGACGAGCGGTAGCCTTCTGGGCAAACTTCTCGAACGCCGCCCGCTTCTCGATCGTGCCCCACTGCAGGCCCCAGGCCAGGTGCGAGCCGACATAAAGGTCCGCCGCCGTGAAATGGTCGCCGGCCAGCCAGCCGCCGTCCCAAACCGCCTGCTCCAGGGTGTCCATGACGTCCTCGTAGCAGCCGTAGCCGGCCAAGCCGCGCTTGTCCGCCGGGACCTCGACGCCGAGAGCCTTGTTGACCACGGCCGCCTCCAGGGGGCCGGCCGCGAAGAACAGCCAGCGATAATACGCGCCCCGGTTCGGATCCTGCGGCGCGGGCGCGAGCCCGGCCTGCGGAAAGGCGTCGGCCAGATAGGCGCAGATGGCCGCGCATTCGGTGATCACCACCTCGCCGTGCCGGATGGCCGGCACCTTGCCCATCGGGTTGATGGCCTTGTACTCGGCGGCCTTCATCTGCGGCCAGTCGAGGATCTGGGTGTCGTAAGGCTGGCCCACCTCTTCCAGCATCCAGCGCACGATCCGGCCGCGCGACATGGGGTTGGTGTAGAAGACGAGATCGCGGGACATGACAGCTGCTCCTCAGGTGCTTCGGGGAAGATGCTGAGAGCCTAATCATGGGCTGCTGACAGCCTTCTGTCAGCAGCTGGCGAACATCGGTCTTCGATTTGTGGGCGGACAGGCGATCCCCATCTGCGCTGCGGATCCGCGTAGTTCGCGACTTGGGGCGTGGAGCAGGCTATGTGCCCCGACATGAAGACGGCGGCGGTGATCGGCGGCGGCCCGGCGGGCCTGATGGCGGCGGAAGTCCTGGCGAACGCCGAGGTGGCCGTGACGGTCTACGAGAAGATGCCCTCGGTCGGGCGCAAGCTGCTGATGGCCGGGCGCGGCGGGCTCAATCTCACGCATTCGGAGGATTTCGAGGCTTTCGTGGCGCGCTACGGCGCGGCCGCCCCGCGCCTGCGCCCTCTTCTGGAAGCCTTTCCGCCCGCCGCCCTGATGGCCTGGGCGGAGGATCTGGGCCAGCCCCTGTTCACCGGCACCAGCGGGCGTGTCTTCCCCAAGGCGCTGAAGGCCTCTCCGCTGCTGCGCGCCTGGCTGCGGCGCCTGGACGGCCGGGGCGTGCAGGTTCGCACCCGGGCGGCCTGGCAAGGCTGGACGCAGGACGGCGCCCTGCAGATCGATGGGCAGGCCGTGCGGCCCGACATCACCATCCTGGCCCTGGGCGGCGCCAGCTGGCCAAGGCTCGGGTCTGACGGCGCCTGGGCCGGCCTTCTGCAGGACGAAGGCGTCGCGGTGACGCCGTTCCAGCCCAGCAACATGGGGGTCAACGTCCCCTGGAGCGACGTCCTGCTCTCGCGCTTCGAGGGCCAGCCACTGAAGAACGTGCGCCTGTCCGGCGGCGGCGCCTCCGTGCTCGGCGAGACCGTGGTCACGCGCTACGGCCTGGAAGGCGGCGCCGTCTACGCCATCTCCGCCGCCTTGCGCGAAGCGGTCGCGAACGGCGCCGGCATGCTCGAAATCGACCTGCGGCCCGACCTCACGGTTCAGAAGCTCACGTCCAGGCTGGCGGTTGAACGCCGCGGCCAGAGCCTCGCCACCTTTCTGCGCAAGGCCGCCGGCCTCTCGCCCCTGGAGATCAGCCTTCTGCGCGAGGCTCATGGCGTTCAGCTACCCGCCGAACCCGGCCCCCTGGCCCGCGCCATCAAGGCCGCGCCCCTGAAGCTCACCGGTGTCCAAGGCCTGGACCGGGCGATCTCCAGCGCCGGGGGCGTGGCTCTGGAGGCCGTCGACGCGGACCTGATGCTCTCCGCCCGCCCTGGCGTCTTCGTGGCCGGCGAGATGCTGGACTGGGAAGCGCCGACGGGCGGCTACCTCCTCCAGGCCAGCTTCGCTACCGGCGTGGCGGCGGCGCAAGGCGCCCTGCGCCGCCTAGAGGCTTAGCGGCCCACGATCTGCGAGATCAGTCCGCTGGCCAGCGCCCCGGCCAGGCGGGGTGCTCGCGGCGCTCGGCCCTTGGAACGCCCGAGCTGCACCTTGGCCTCCTGCGCCTGTTGCGGCAGGATGCACGCCGTATTTGGGGGAGCTTACCGGTGAAATCTGTGATTGTGGCCGCTGCTGCGAGCGGCCTGCTACTTTGCGCGACCGCTGCGCACGCGCAGGCCGATCGCTCCTTCGAAGCCGAAGCGACGCGGGTCATTCAGGCCGTCAGAACCAAGGGCTGCGACGTCGCCGCACTGAAACGGCTCGTGGGCCGGCGCGGCTTCGAGCAACTCACAAGCGCCCAGCAATCGACCGCTTTGACCACCCTGGCGATGTGCGACATCGACAACGGCGTGGAGTGGTCGCGCAAAGCGACGGCATTTCCGGACGCCTCGTCCTTGGCCTGGGCCACACGGTTCGTTTACGCGGCCGCCGCCGCCCGCGATCGCGCCGACGCCCTGCAGTCCATCGAGCGCGCCGCCAGTCTCGCTGATGACGGTACGTTCGCCCTGCTCATCGACGACGTCGCGGTCGTGTTCGGCTTCGAGCTGGCAGATCACCCCGCCGAATTCCAGCGCTACATGGCCGCGCTTATGACCGCTGGCTGGAACAGCGAGCAGTACGGGGCCGCTGACGATCTTTGGATTCTCTACTCTGAGCGTCTGGCCGCCGGCGGTGACGCCTCGCGCGCCTGGGGCGCCGCCAAACGGGTGGTTGGCGCGACCTCCCTCACGAAGCTTAGCCTCGATAAGCGGTTCGACGACTTCGTCGCAATGGACCGCAAACGTTACGACGTGGCTACCGCGACGGCGGCCTCATTGCAGGCCCATCAGGCCGCTTTCGGTAGTGAACCCTCCGCCGAAAATCTGCTGGCCTTGAGCACTGACCTGCGCGCCTTGGGCCGCCTGGACGAGGCGCTTGCGCTGATCTCCGGCTGGCTGGCCCGACCTAACTCCACGGAGGACGCCGAATACAACTGGGTTGGCAATGACAAGGCCATGACCCTCTACGCACTCGGGCGTACGGACGAGGCGGTCACGACCATGCGGGTGTTTGCGGCGCGGCCGGAACGCGGCAAGCCCAACGTCATCCAGTCCGTCAATCTCGCGCTCCTGCTCAACGCGGCCGGCCGCCCGCAAGAGGCGCTGGATGCTCTGAAGCCGTTCGGGTCGGCCGAAGGCGAGCTCAGTTCGTATGCCTCGATCTGGGTCCGTGCCGAACGCGCCTGCGCCTATGCGCAGCTCGGCGAGGCCGCCAGCCTTCGAGAACAACTCGCCTACACCGTCGCCCATGAAGCGGACGATCCAACCGCCGCGGTGAAGGCGCAGCTTTGCGCGGGCGACACCGCCGCGGCTGTGGCGATCTACGCACGCCGCCTGAAGGATCCGGACCAGCGTCGGGCCGCCCTGTTCGAGCTCAGCCGGTTCAAGCCGGATCAGCGTGCCGCGTTTGACCTCAAGCTGGCGGCGCGCCTCGATCAGGTGCGAGCCGATCCCGCTTTAAAGGCCGCCGTCGCCGCTGTGGGGCGGACTAGCGAGCTGCCGCTGCACGGCGCCGCCCTGACGGAATTCTATTGAAAGACGAGCGCGACCTCGGGCGGCAGCAAGCCCTCCGAGGTCGGCCAACGCCGCCTTAAGCCGCCTTCTGAAGCTCCTGCTTCACCCGCTCGGCCAGGGTCTTGATGTCGATCGGCTTGGGCAGGAACGAGACGTTGGTCTCGCCTTCCAGCAGGTCCGAGAACTCCGACTCCGCATAGCCGGAGATGAACATCACCGGCGCGCCGTTAAGGTACTGGCGAGCCTGCTTCAGCAGGTCAGGTCCCTGCATGCCGGGCATCACCACGTCGGAGATCATCAGGTCGATCTCGCCGGCGTGCTCCTCGGCAAGCTCCAGGGCTTCCTCGCCGCTCGCCGCCTCGATCACTTCGTAGCCGCGGGCGCGCAGCAGCTTGGCGGCGACGCCGCGCACCGCGTCCTCGTCCTCCACGAACAGGATGCGGCCCGCGCCGGACAGGTCGCGCGCCACCGGGCGCTTGGGCGCCGCCGGCTGCGAGGCGGGAACCACAGAGGCGTCCTGGTGATGGACCGGCAGGAAGATCCGGAACGCCGTGCCCTCGCCTAGCCTGGACTCCAGGCCGATGAAGCCGTCCGACTGCTTGACGATGCCGTACACGGTGGCGAGGCCCAGGCCCGTGCCCTCGCCCACCGGCTTGGTGGTGAAGAACGGCTCGAAGATCTTCTCGCGCAGGTCCGGCGGGATGCCGGGGCCGTCGTCGCTGACCTCGATCAGCGCCTGGTCGCCCACCGCGCCGGGATAGCCCATGTCCCGCGCCTGCTCCTGGGTAAGGCGGGCGGTGCGGATCTTCACCG
This sequence comes from Phenylobacterium deserti, assembly GCF_003254705.1. GTDB lineage: Bacteria > Pseudomonadota > Alphaproteobacteria > Caulobacterales > Caulobacteraceae > Phenylobacterium > Phenylobacterium deserti. Next base: position 1,816,348 of record NZ_QFYR01000001.1, on the reverse strand, counting down.
TGCCGCCGCCCTTGGCCGCGCGCACGGCGTCGCGGGCGTTGACCGCCAGGTTCATGACGGCCGTCTCGAGCTGGCCGCGGTCGGCGCGCACCTGCGGCAGGTTGCGGCCATACTCGGTGGACAGGTTCACGTCCTCGTAGAGCACCCGGCGCAGCAGCACCTCGAACTCGCTGATCAGCTCGCCCAGGTCGAGGATCTCGCGCTGGACGGTCTGCTTGCGCGAGAAGGCCAGCAGCTTGCGCACCAGATCGGCCGCACGCGCCGACGTCTGACGGATTTCGTTCAGCCCCTCGTAGGAGGGATCGCCCACCGGGTGGCGCGAGGCCAGCACGTCGAGCTGCATGAAGATGGCGGTCAGCAGATTGTTGAAGTCGTGCGCCACGCCGCCGGCCAACTGGCCGATCGCCTGCATCTTTTGGCTCTGGGCCAGCTGCAGCTCGATTTGCTTCTGGTCGGAAACGTCCACCAGATAAGCGACCCAGCGCCCGTCGCTCTTCGCCAGATACAGGTGCGCGATCCGCGCCGGATCGTGCGCCAGCCGCACTTCCAGGGCGGCGACCGCACCGGCCGCCAGTCGCTGGGCGGCGTCGGCGCGGGAGGCGGGCTCGATCAGCTCGCCGAAAGCCTGGCCCTTCTCTCCGCCGCCAGCCACCGACTTCAGGGCTGGGTTGGCTTCGACGATCAGGGCCGCAAACGGGTCTTCGCCTTCCAGCAGGGCCGCGCCGAACGGCGAGGCGGCCGCAAAGGCGTCCAGCACCTTGGGCGGCGGCGGGCCGGCCTTGGCGACGGCGTTGATCACTTCCATGGCGGCGGCCGGCAGAGCCAGCGCTGGGCCATGGCCTCCCATGCGGACCAGGAAGCGGCGGGTCCCCAGCGCGGTGACCTGCACCTCGTGCTCGCCGCCGTTGGCGCGCAGCGAGGCGCGGCCCGCCTCGCCGCGACGCGCGGTCGTGAAGGCGGCGAACAGGCTGGCGGCCGAAGGGCCCGACTTGGGCAGGCGCGGCCCGGTCCCGCAGACCTGTTTCCAGGCGGCGTTGGAGCCCTGGATGCGGCCGTCCGGATGGACAATGGCTGCCGGTTCCGACAGGGCCAGGATCAGGGCGTCGGCGCCCGGCTCGCTGTCCGGCGCCGGCTCGGCCGAGCCGCGCAGCACGAAGAGGCCAAGGCAGGCCACGCCGGCCAAGCCGATCAGCAGCATCAGGCCGGCCAGGGTCGTCGGACCCGCATGCACGGCGGGCGCCGCGGCGAAGGCCACGGCGAGCAGGAAGAACAGCACGGCGCCCGCGGTCAGCGGGTCGACCTTGCGCTTGGCGCGTTTGCTGGACGTCGGCTCAGTCATCGCGAGCGACTGCGCCTCCCTGTTTGCCCCCGGCGCGGACAGTGCGCCCGACGAATCAACCATACGCATTCTCTCACAGCGGCCGCGACGCGACACGGCGTCCGGCGTTGAGGATGAAGCCGATGACCTTGGCCACGGCTTCGTAGTGGGCGGGCGGGATCATGTCGTCGATCTCCACCGCGGCGTAGAGGGCGCGGGCCAGCGGCGGGTCTTCCACCACGGGGACGCCGGCTTCCTCGGCCACCGAACGGATCTTCAGCGCCAGGGCGTCTAGGCCCTTGGCCACGCAGATGGGAGCGGCGTCCTCGCCCTGGTTGTAGCGCAGCGCCACGGCGTAGTGGGTCGGGTTCATGACCACCACCGTGGCGCCGGGCACCGCCTGCATCATCCGCCGCCGGGCCTTCTCGTGGCGGATCTGCTTCTGCTTGGCTTTGACGTGCGGGTCGCCTTCGGTCTGCTTGTAGTCTTCCTTGACCTCTTCCTTGGTCATCTTCATGCGCGCCATGAAGCGCTGCTTCTGGATGAACCAGTCGGCCGCCGCGACCACCAGCAGAAGACCGACCACGGCGAACACCAGCCGGCGCAGGATCTGGACGCAGAACGGCAGGATGGCCGCCGGGTCCAGGGCCGCCAGGTTCTGCAGCTGGCTCATGTGCGGCTTCACCGCCCACCAGGCCACATAGGCGGTGATTACCACCTTGATCAGCGAGCGGGCGAACTGGATCAGGCTGTCCAGGCCGAACATCCGCTTCAGCCCGCCCATGGGCGAGACCTTCTTCCAGTCTGGCTTCAGCTTGTCCGGCGTGAACATGATGCCGGTCTGCACCAGGTGGCCGGCCACGCCTGCGATGCTGGCGACCACCAGCAGGATCAGCATGATCGGCGCGCAGGCCAGCATGGCCTTCCGGGCCACAGCCAGACCGCCGCCGCCGTGCAGCACGTATTGGTCCGGATGCTCCAGGAACGGCAGCATGGCGATGGCCACGTTGCGGCACATCCAGCCGCCCATGGCGGTCAGCACCGCCGCCGTCGAGGCCAGCACGAAGACGCCGGACAGGTCCTGGGTCTTGGCGACGTCGCCCTTTTCCCGCGCCTTCTGCAGCTTCTGGGGTGTCGGCTCCTCTGTTTTGGAAGCGCCTTCGTTCTCCTCAGCCATTGCCGACCCCGAAAGGCGCAAGGATCTCGCGGTAGCGGTCCAGCCAGACCATGCCCACCACGCCCAGGCTCAGGGCGAAGATCGACAGGCCCAGCAGCACCGACAGAGGCGCGGCCACGAAGAACACCTGGAACTGCGGCATCACCCGCGCGACCAGGCCGATGGCGACATTGAGGATGAAGCCGAACACCAGCACCGGCGCCGACATCTGCACCCCCAGCGCAAAGGCCTTGCCCACCGTCTGCACGGCCAGCTGGCCCGCATCGTTGACCATGATGTCCCGCGCGAACGGAAAGAGGCTGTAGCTCTTCACCACCGCCCCGATGAACAGGTGGTGGAGGTTGGTGGACATGATCAGCACCATGCCCAGCAGGCTCAGGAAGGTGCCCAGCGTCGGCGTGGTCGAGCCCATGGCCGGGTTGGCCGTCTGGGCGAACGACAGGGTGGTCTGGATGGAGATCACCTCCCCCGCCGTCGATAGGGAGGCCATGAACAGCTTCAGGATCCCGCCGATCATCAGGCCGATCAGCGTCTCCTTGATCACCGCGCCGGCCACGCCGCTGACCTGCGGCGGAATGGGGGGCGCCGTGCCCCCGATCACCGGAAACAGCACCAGGGCGAACACGAACGCGAACGCCAGCCGCACGCGCGGCGGCACGAATCCCTCGCCCACGCCCGGCATGAGCATGATGATCCCCGCCAGACGTGCGAAGATCAGCCCGCCTGCGAAGACCTGTTGGGCTGTGGCGTAGGACTCCATCCTGCGCTCGGCGCTACATCGCCGCGATTCGTTCGGCGATGTGCCGCATGAAGCCGCTCATCAGCGCGCCCATCAGCGGCAGGAAGATCAGCAGCGACACGAAGATCGCCACGATCTTGGGCGCATAGACCAGCGTCGCTTCCTGGATCTGGGTCAGGGCCTGCAGCAAGCCGATGCCCACACCCACCACTAGGCCCACGATCAGCACGGGCGCCGACAGCTGAAGGGTCAGCCAGATCGCGTCGCGACCGACGTCCAGGACCTCAGCGCCGTTCATGGGGTAAGCCTCTCCAAAGCCACTGGAATCGCCGCAGCGACCGAGGCCCCACCTTCCGCACGTCATGGTTAACGATTGGCTACTTTCGTTAACCATCCGGCAGTTTTTGCCGGGCCGGGCTCTGGTCTAGAGCAGCGACAGACTGACCCGCGCGCCCACGATCACCGCCAAGTCCCGCGTGCGGTCCCCACTCGGATGGCGGATCAGCTGCAGGTCGGGCTGCACGGTCAGGCGCCCGAACCGCTGCGAAAGCGTCGCTTCGAAGCCGCTCTCCGCCTCGCCCAGCTCCAGCCCCTCGGCCGCGCCTGCCGCGCGCGCCCTGCCGGACAGGAATCCCTGCTGCACGCCGAAGGACGCCTCGCTGTCCGGCGATCCCGGCAGCACGCCTTGGAAGCGGACGCCCGCTTGCCAGCCGCCTCGGAACGGCGTCGTCTGGCCGTCCGAGATCCCCGCCCGCACGAACACCGACGCCGCCGGCAAGCCTGCGCGCTGAGGCAGCGGCCCTTCAGCCAGCACATAGCCGCCGCGCGCGGACCGCCGCGGCCCTGGCGCGCCCGCAAGGCTCGCCTCCAGCACCGTCTGCTTTTCCGTGTAGGTCCAGGCGCCGATGGCGACGTGCGCCGGTCCCTGCAGGCCCGCCTCGCCAATCAGGATCGCGCCGTCGTCCAGCCCCATCTGCAGGTCCTCGGCGTCGTTCAGGCTGGCGGGCTCGGCGTTCACCACCGCCGCCTGCACATAGCGCCCGCCGCCTTCCGCCTTCACCCGCACCGCCAGCGCGGTCAGCGGAAAGATCGATGGCCCGTTCGGCCCCGTGGAGGCGAATTCCGACCCAACCCCGAAGCTCGGCGCGATCAGCAGGCCCGACGCCTCGGTGCTGTAGAACTCGCTGTCCACCGCATAGAGCCCGCCGCGCACGGAAACTGCCCCGTCCCGCAGCGCCTGCTCGACCCACAGCTCGTAGAGCCGCCCGCGCGCCTGCGAGACCTCAATGTTGTCCACCCCCTGCAGCGTGCCCGCCAGGTCGTTGGGCTTGCCCCCGCTGTTGTTCAGCAGGTGGGCGTGCACAGTCGCGCCACGCCAGCCGGCGATGCGCTCCAGGTCCCCGTCCACCACCACGTCCAGGTTGTCGAGGAACCGTCCCGCGCGGCTTGCGCCGCCGGACACCGGCCCCATCACGTCCGCCGTGTAGACGATCTCCGTCGACCAGGCCTTCTCCTGCGCCTGCGCAGCTCCGGCCATGGCCATCAGCACGCACGCCGCGAGGGCGCCACGCTTCGCCACCATAGTCATACCCACCAGCTCGTTCTTCTTGGTGAGGTGAGTAGAACTTTCAGGTGAGCATAAGCTTAAGCTTCAGATAGCACGATTACCTTGTGCAGCCGCACCGTCTCGGCGATCTGCTGTCGCTGATCTCGCGCAGTACTAGAACGGCACGGTCCGCGTCATAGCCGGCTCACCGCGCGGCAACGCGCTCCACAGCTGCAGCACGCCCTGCTGCGACAGCTGCGCCATCAGCCGGTCCAGGCTCACCAGGTTGGCGGCCATCACTCGCGTGGCCGCCGCGCCGCCCATGACCTCGCGCCCGACCACCATGCCGCCCGTCGCCCGCCGGCAGCAGCCGTTTTCCTGCAGCCGCCGCACGTGCCGGCGCACGGTCTCCAGCGGCTGGCCGATCTCCACCGCCAGCCGCGCGGGGCGCACGCCGCGCCGCAGTTCGTCGGCGAACACCTGCTCCCCGCTCCAGGCGCCCAGGCCCACCAAGTCCGGGTCCAGCGACTCTGTGCTGGCGCGCACCAGCTCCAGGAACAGCACCGCGCCGGCCAGATCGCCCACTTCGGCGGTGACCTCGTCCACCACCCGCAGGATGAAGTCCGTGGTCAGGCGCGAGACCGCCCGCACCGGCCGCGCCTGCGGCTCCAGCGTCGTGACCGCCGGCGGCAGGGACGGCAGCAGGCCATACCGCTCCAGGTCGGCGTGCAGCTGCCGCAGCCGGTCGTAGGCGAAGTTCACGTGGCTCAGGAACTCGGGCGTGGTGACCACCCGCGTGGGCACGATCAGCCCGCCTTCCCGCCGCTCGCACAGCCCGACGGCCTCCAGCGCCCGAACCCGGCGCCGCACGGTCTCGAACGGCGCGCGCAGGGTGTTGGCGAGGGCGTTGACGCTGATCGGTCGGCGCTGGTCGTCCGGCGGCGGCGCATCGGCTCCGCCGAACAGGGCCTGCTGCTCCAAGTCCCGGGTGATGGCCGCCACATTGGCCTGGGAGATGGTCGCGACGATGACGCCGTCCATCGGATTGCGCGACGCCCGTAGGCCCGCCGCCACATCCAGGATGAAGCGCAACAGCAGCCAGTTGGCCAGCCGCACCCGATCAGGCCGGCGAGCGCCGTCGCTCTCGGAAGAAGACCCGGGAATCATCGACCGCTTCTTGCCGCCGTGTCGCGCGGCTGACCACTACCTAGGGCGGGCGCCCGCCAGCTGACGCCACCCCAGGCGCGCCCCGCCGATCACGCCAGCGCCGAATCCGAAACCCTCCACCGCGCCCAGCGCGACGCGGCTCCACCCGCCGTCCAGCGGCCCCAGCGTCAGGCGCGAGGCCCGGAAGGTCGCCGACAGCAGCTCCAGGCTGTCGCCCATCAGCCGCCCGCCCAGCAGGATGATGGCCGCGCCCGCGGCCGCGCCCGCAAGGCCGGCGCCCAGCACCGGCGCCAGCCGGCCCCGCCCCGCTCTCGCCCCGACAACCGCCCCCGCCGCCACCGTCGCGCCCAGCGCCAGTCCCTCGGCCCCGCCGGTCATTGCGGTCGGCGCCGCGCCGAACAGCAGGGCGAACAGGTCCAGGGCGAACAGCTTGCAGACCGCGCCCGTCGCCAGCCCGCCCACCGCGCCGCCGATCACCAGGCCCAGGTCGCGTCCGACGCCAGCGCGGGCGAGGCTCGCCCGGCCCAGCGCCATGCCCAGCGCCACCCCGAACCCGCCGACCAGCCCGATCGCCACATTGATCACCAGCAGGACGCTGAGCACCGAGGCTCCGCCCATGCTGGCCCCAGGCATCGCCAGGCTTCCGTAGAGCAGCCCGCCGGCCACGCCCGCCAGCCCCGCGCCCGCCGCCCCGCCCAGAGCGAACCCAACCACGCCCGCCTCACGCGCCGGCTCTTCCGCCCCAAGCCGGCTCACCGGGGCGATGAAGCGATAGCCGTGCTTGGTGGCGGTGGCGATGAACCGCGGCGCGCTCGCCTGGTCGCCCAGCTCGCGCCGCAGGGTCCGCACGCACTGGGTCAGCGCCTCGTCCGTCACCGGAACCCCGGCCCAGACCTCGCTCAGCAGCCGGTCCTTGGTTACCAGCTGCCCGGCTTCCGCCACCAGCAGATGGAGGGCGTCGAAGTAGCGGGGGCTGATCGGGACCACCGTGTCGCCCCGCCGCAGCTGCCGCTGCTCCGGATCCAGCACGAAGTCTTCGAACCTGTACGTCACCCCACGCCCTTCTCGCCCGCCTGCCGCTAGATGAGGCTGTGGCGCCTTTCGCGGCAAGACGCTGATGCGCCGAGGGCCGCTAGGCCGCAGCAGGCCCGCCCTCCTCCGGCCGCGGCTTGGCCGCGGTGCGGAACAGCTGCCCCGAGGCGGCGAACAGCAGACCGAAGAACAGGTTCACCCCCACGATGTCGAGGATCGCCCCCGCGGACCCGTCGTGCAGGCCGCCGGCGATCGCCGCAATGGACGCCCCCGCCTGCGCCGCGCCGGTCGCGAACATCGCCGCCGCCAGCCCCTTCGCCCGGAACCGCGACAGCAGGATGCCGACCAGGCCGGCTGCGAACACCGCCAGCTCGATGCGCTTGGTCAGCCGGCTGGGCGGCCCGTTCAGCCCCAGCGCCCCCTCCGCCACATAGATCAGCGCCACGGTGGCCAGGCACAGGCCCCAGGCCAGCAGGTAACGGGTCGCACGACGGTTCATGATCGCCTCCAGGCATGACTGTGAGCCCGCAGGCATGCCGTCTCCACCGGCGTCCAGTCATGAGCGGAACCTGAGGATCTGGTGAAATCGCCCTCAGCTGGCGTGCAGGCCTGCCCGTTGAAGCGCTCGCGCCCCGGCGCTAGGGTTCACGCCTCCCGGGCTGGTGCGGGTCGCCCGGATCAAGACGCCCGTGCGTCCAAGAACCCGCTCTTTCGGCCCCGTCCGCCATGACGTGGACCCAAGGAGCGCGCGCATGGACCAGACCCGACACGACCAGCTCACGACTCGGCCCGAAGTCCCCTTCCCCGAAGCCGTGAAGGTATGGGCGCGGATCGCCGCCCTGAGCTTCGGCGGCCCGGCCGGCCAGATCGCAGTCATGCATCGCATCCTCGTGGAGGAGAAGCGCTGGCTGGGCGAGCGGCGGTTCCTGCACGCCCTCAACTACTGCATGCTTCTCCCTGGACCGGAGGCCCAGCAGCTCGCCATCTACATCGGCTGGCTGATGCACCGCACGCTTGGGGGCTTCGTCGCCGGCGCCCTGTTCGTGCTGCCCGGCTTCCTGGCCATCATGGCCCTGAGCATCCTCTACGCCCTGTTCGGCCAGGTCGGGCCGGTGGCGGCCCTGTTCTTCGGGCTGAAAGCCGCCGTCCTGGTGGTGGTCGTGCAGGCCGTGCTGCGGGTCGGGCGCCGCTCGCTCAAGAACCCGCTGATGGCGGGCCTGGCCTGCGCCGCCTTCCTCGCCCTGTTCGTGTTCAAGATCCCCTTTCCCTGGGTGATCGCCGCGGCCGGCCTCTTCGGCTTCGTCGCCGCCCGACTGGGCGTTCGCCAGGTGCTGGTGGGCGGCGGTCACGGCCCCGCCGGGGGCGCCGAAGTGGCGGACGCCGAAACGGTGCTGGGCGAAGGCACGCCCGACCACGCCCGCCCGAACCTCGCCTGGTCGCTGAAGATCAGCCTCGCCCTGCTGGTCCTGTGGTGGGCGCCCGTGCTCGCCTGCCTCGTCTGGCTCGGCCCCGACGCTGTGTTCAGCCAGATCGGCCTGTTCTTCTCCAGGATGGCCGTCGTCACCTTCGGCGGCGCCTATGCGGTGCTGGCCTACGTGGCGCAGGAAGCGGTGGAGTCCTTCCGCTGGCTCGCGCCCGGCGAGATGCTCGACGGCCTCGGCATGGCCGAGACGACGCCCGGCCCCCTGATCATGGTCACCCAGTTCGTGGGCTTCATGGGCGCATTCCGCGCCGCCACGGGCCTGCCCCCACTCACGGCGGCGATCCTGGGCGGCGCCCTGACCACCTGGGTCACCTTCGTCCCCTGCTTCCTCTGGATCTTCCTGGGCGCGCCGTTCGTGGAAGCGCTGCGCGGCGCGCGCGCCCTGAACGCCGCCCTCGCCGCCATCAGCGCCGCCGTCGTCGGCGTGATCATGAACCTCGCCCTTTGGTTCGCCCTGCACGTGCTGTTCGGGCGCATGGTCCGTCTGCAAGGCTTCGGCGCTGACCTCGAACTGCCGGTGCTGTCCTCGCTGAACCTGCCCAGCGCCCTCCTGGCCCTCGCCGCCGCCATCGCCGCCTTCCGCTTCAAGGTCGGCATGATCCCGCTGCTCCTGGCCTGCGCGGCGGCGGGCCTGCTCTACGGCCTGGCCCTCGGCGCAGCTCCCTGATCTGCAGCGGCGAAAGCCGCCACTTCGCGCCGGCAGATGTCACGCCAGCAGCGGCTGTCTCGTCACAGCTCCGATCGCCGATGAACGGCGTCACCGTGACGGAGCTCCGCATGACCGACCTCACCCGCCTTGTTTGGCACAACGTTGCGCCGGAGGGAGCCAAGGCTCTGTTCGGACTGCACCACTACGTGACCCACAGCACCGAACTCCCGGAGGAGTTGATCCACCTGGTCTTCCTTCGGGTCTCGCAGATCAACGGATGCGCGCATTGCATCGACCTCCATACGCGGGACTTGCTGAAGACGATGCCCATCGAGAAGGTCGTTCTCGTTCCCGTCTGGCGCGAGGTCCCGCACCTGTTTCCAGACCTGTACCGCGCCGCCCTGGCCTGGGCCGAAGAGGTCACCAACGTCAGCGAGACCCACGCTTCCGACGAAGCCTATGCGGCCGCTGCCGCCGCGTTCGGGCCCAAGGACCTGGTCGATCTTACGATCACCATCGCCGCCACGAACGCCTTCAACCGCTTGGGAGCGCCGTTCAGGCTTCCCGTGAAAGCCCGCCCCTGATCCGCGCTGCGGCGGCTCGTCGCCGGACGAGCCGCTTAGCAGGCGGAGCGGCGGCGACGCCAAGGGCAAATCTCCCTTGCGGCGCGGATCCCGACGTCCGCTTACGCCCCATAGCGGACGGCGACACGATGAGTGTGATTGGGCCTGCCTAGTGATCTGTGTTAACTGGCTTACATCATCGATCATTCAGCCCGCAGGCATCGATGGCTGAGAGTGAGTTGTGCTCCCGCTTGCAAAGTTGGGACGCTGCTTGTGGCTCATCGAAACAGCTCGAACCTCCAACCCTTTCTAGATCGCCTCAACCTAAGATCACGGCTCCTCAAAGAAGAGCAGGAGGCCGTCCTGAACCTGCCTGTCTACGCGGCTCAGGTGCGCCCCAATGAGGACCATGTCGCCTTAGGGGAGATGACCGACCACGCCACCTTCGTGGTGAGCGGCGTACTTGGTCGGTTCGATCAGAACGCCAACGGCGAGCGCCAGATCACGGCGCTGCACATTGCGGGCGACATGGCCGACCTGAATTCGGTCGTGGAGCCGCGCGCCACCTCCGCCCTGCAGGCCCTGTCTACGACGACGATCCTTCAGGTGCCGCATCGCCCCATTCGGGAGATGACCGCGCGCTATCCCGCGCTGGCGGAGGCCTTCTGGCGGGACTGCATGGTCGACGCCGCCGTGCTTGCCCAGTGGGTCGTGAACCTGGGCCGCCGCAGTGCGGCAGCACGTATTGCGCACCTGCTCTGCGAGACCGCGACACGCTGCCGACAGGGAGACGACAAGCAGGCACTCCGTTTCGACTTTCCGCTCACCCAGGCCCAGCTCGCCGATGCTACCGGCCTGACCTCGATCCACGTGAACCGGACATTGAAGACGCTGAGCGGCACGGTCGCAGTAGCCCAAAAGTCCGTCGACATCCTGGATTGGGATGCGCTGGCGGCACGGGGAGATTTCAACCGGACCTACCTTCAGGCGGACATCCGGCCTTCGGAGCGGCTTCGCATCATGGCCGCCTAGGCTTGGGAGCTCTTATCGCTTGCTCCTCACCATTAGCTATGGGCGGAAACTCCACCGTTAGGTCGCGCGCTCTGCCTTGATGGCCCGGTACTATTTCCATCTGCACGACTATGTGGACGTGCCGGACCCGGAGGGTCAGGACCTCCCGGATCTTGCGGCTGCAATCGCCCATGCTGTTCAGCAAGCGCGGGGATTGGCTGGCGAGTTGATCAAGGAAACGGGCCGCGTGGTCCTCAGCCACCGGATAGACATCGAGGATGCTGACGGCGCGGTGCTCCACACCCTTCGCCTTGCCGACGCGCTGAGCATCGAACAGTAGGTCCGTTTTCCACCCCCAGCTGACGTCGGAGCGTCCGCTCTGCGGCGAGGCTGAAGGAAGTCCGCTTTCCCGCCGGGAGCCAAGGTCAGCTCCGACCCATAGCGGGCCTTCGGATGGTCTGCTGTCTGGATCGCGAGCCGTCCACCTCCGGGCGCCGGGCTCGTCTCCGCTGCTGATCCGTGGCTGCCTTCGGGAACATGGTTGCGTGTGGCGAGACTAGCCATCCATAGACTGACCAGGACGCTGCGCCTCCGCTTCCATCCAGCTCCATAGGAGAGCCGACATGCCTGACCTGGATCGCCGAGCTCTGTTGACCAACACAGCCGCCATCGCAGCTGGGGCCGCGACGAGCTCCCAGGCTGCGCCTGCCTCGCGCCCCCTGACTTTCTCGGCCAAACCTCTGGCTTTCGACCCCAGCAAGGTCCCAGGTCTTTCGGAGAAGCTCATCCGAAGCCACTACGACAACAACTACGGCGGCGCCGTGAGAAGACTCGGCGCCATCAAGACCGACTTCGCCAAGCTGGACATGGCGACCGCTCCGACATTTCTCGTGAATGGGCTGAAGCGGGAGGAGCTGCTCGCCTGGAATTCGATGGTCCTGCACGAGGTCCACTTCGATGGGTTCGGTGAACGCGGAGCGCCCTCATCAGCGTTGGCGACCGCGATTGAGCGAGACTTCGGCAGCCATGATCAGTGGGCTGCAGAGTTTGCGGCGACGGGCAAGGCCCTCGGCGGGGGCTCTGGATGGGTGCTGTTGACTTGGAGTGAACGCGATCAGCGGCTCGTGAACCAATGGTCCTCCGATCACACTCAGACCCTTGCTGACGGCCGCCCGCTGCTCGCGCTCGACATGTACGAGCACGCCTATCACATGGACTACGGCTCACGGGCCGGCGCCTACGTAGACGCGTACATGAAAGCCTTCTCTTGGAAGGGCGCAAATGCACGCTTTGCTCGAGCTCTGGCGACCTGAGCCGAGGCGCGACAGCGAAGTAGCACGGTCCCCCCGCACAAGGTCCGCTTTCCACCCTTAGCTGACCTTCGGCATGTCTGCTTAGACGGCCGCGCCGCGCCGACTCCCTGGCCTTGCGAGCGCCACCGAATAAATCGACCCGGCGGCCGGCGCTTATGATTTATGGTCGCTAGACATACGCGGCGTGAGCCATCCAGGACATTGATCACGAGCGCGGCGAGCGTGGCTTTTGAGCATTTTCGCCTGCTTCTTTTATTCGAAATGACTTGACGCAAGAGTCAGCAAAAACGTGAGACAACGCGCGATCAGCCAACGGCGTATCGATAATCCTTAGAATTACCTACCTATACGCCCGGGTTTAGGCTATAAACCTCGGTGCGCCGTCGGGCGTGTGCCGCCAGCGAAGCGGTCGATCGTTCCCGTCGTGGCGTCCGTCGAGAACTCCATGTCTGGCATTTTCCTCGCCTGCGCCCTGCTGACGCTAGCCGGGGCCGCGCTCCCCCTCGTGTTCCGCATGACAGGGTTGGTGCGTTGATGGCTCGCACCACCATACGCACCTTCACGGCCGCCCAGCTCAAGGGCGTCTGGTCCGTTACTCAGAACGGCGCGTTCTACGGCGACTATCAATCGCGCGAACAAGCGGTGGCCGGAGCCCGGGCTGGAGCCCGCGCGGTGGAGGAACGCGGCGGGGCGGCCTGCGTCCTCGTCGGCGAGGCCCGTCTGGTGGCGCCGCATTGATCAACACAACCACCGAGCGCGGGCAACGAGCGCGGGCGACTGCACGCAATGCGCGCCGCTCGCTCACCCGCCAGCCGAACCCGCTTGGGTGCGACCATCAGATTTCGAAAGGCGACATCATGAACGACCCGCGACGTCCCGCCGGCGGCCCGATCCGCCGCGATCTAACCGATCCGCGCTCATCGGCAGCCGCCCAACAACGGCCGCGCGTGACGCTGTTGAACGACGCGCGCAGCACGCGTCGCGCCTGACGCATCTCTGCTCTGAGCCTGGTGTGAGATGTCGCGGTGCGGCGCCTGGCGCTGAAGCTCAGGCCGAGCGAGACGCAGACTCAGCCGGTCAACCGCGCTCGACGATGGCACGGCCCCGTGTCTCGCAATGGCGCCCTGATCAGCTTGCCCCAATCCAAGTCCAAAGGAATTCAGCATGACCATCGCCACGCCGGCTACTGACACTCGCATCAAGCAGATCCGTCAGTGGATCGCCACGGCCGAAGGCCGCGGTCTGGTGCGCTCTGACATGACGCTTCATCTCTCGAACCGCGACCTGTCGGGCCTGAAGCGGAACTCGGGGGTTCGGATCGATGAGATCAGCTTCTCCGAAGGCGTGATGAGCTTCCTCGGCGTTGCGATCGCCCCTGAGGCGGCAGCGAGTTCGCGTCTCGACACCAGCGCCAACGCGTCGGCGTGATCCACCGCGGCTCGCTCCGGTAGGGGCCAGTCCGCTCCCCCCCGGCCGGCGCCTTCGCACGCGTGCAAGACGGTTCGGCGCGCCAAGCTGCGGCGGAAGTCGCCTGACGCTCCTCTGAGGGAGGCATTCATCATGGAAGATCAAACCGACCTCGTGACCCGGTGGCGGTATCTACGCGGGCTGCTCATCGAACAGCTGGACGCACTCGAATCCGGGGCCCTGCAGATGCACTCGAACGAGGTGAACATCTCGATCCAGGCGATCAGCAAACTGAAGACGAACGTCGCCGAGTTCGACGCCCTGATCGCGCGATCACAGGCGCGTTGAAAGGCGGTCGCCGCCTGCTAGCCACCCTAGCTGACGTTCGGTAGGTCTGCTTCGGGCAGTCGCGCCTCGCCGGCCGCATGGCCCAGGGCTCAGCGCCGCCCGGCTAGGCAGGCAGGCGCGTCGCTCCGCCGATCTCGAATTCGCACCGAACGCCGTCCGGATCGAACGCCAGGCGGGCGTCGTCCAGGCCGGGCTGCGGCCTCAGGAGCCGCGAGCCCAGCCCGCGGCGTTGCGGCGGCTGCACGATCGGCCCGCCGCTTTCTCGCCATTGCAGAAGAAGGCGGTTTCCGTCCGCCGGCTCGATGCGCCAGTCGACGTCCACCCGCCCGTTCGGCTCGCTCAACGCCCCGTACTTCACCGCATTGGTCGCAAGCTCGTGCAACGCCAGCACGAGCGGCACGCAGGAGTCCGGCGGGATCAGGCAAGCCTCGCCATGAAAAGCCACGCTGCCTTCCGACTGGAACGGGCCCAAGGCTTCGCGAACCAGCACCGAGACCTCGCAGGCCTCCCACTCGCCCGTGCTCAGGATATTGTGCGCCTGGCCCAGGGCCATGAGCCGGCCGCTGAGCGCGTGGTAGAATGCTTCCGGATCGCTGCTGAGCCGCGACGTCTGCCGCGCCAGGCCCTGGACGACCGCCAGGTTGTTCTTCACGCGGTGGGCCAGTTCCACCCGCAAGCTCTCCTCGCGCCGGACCGTGCGATCCAGTTCGCTCACCGTCTGGCGCAGGTTGGACGCCACCACGATGATCAGCAGCGTGGTCACCAGAAACAGCGCCGTGGCCGCCACGTTCGTAAGGCTGAGGCTGAGCTCCCCGAACGGCGCAATGAAGAAGTAGTTGGCCACTGCGGCCGCACCGACGGTGACGGCCAGGCCCGCGCGCCAGCCGGCGAAGACGCTGGCCACCAGAACCGCGGGAAAATAGGAGGCGAACGGAGCCGTCTCGCCCAGCATCGGCGCCAGCACCGCCCGAACAAGGCTTGGCAGGACGATCAACGCGCCCGCCCAAAGCGCCTCAGCGCCGGGGGTTGGCGCGGCCCCGCCGATGAGCCGCCGCGCGAGAGGGGATCTGATCAGTGGAGAGCTCCGGCGCGTTCGGTTTCGAGACTATGCGCACGCCGACCGGCGCAACGGCGGCATCACTAACCGGCGCAACCGTGAGCGTCTGATGAACAGCCGACATTGCGGCTGCGGCCGAATGAAGCTGAGCTGGGCGCGCCACGTTCTCCTGAAGGCCGCCTCCAAGCTTAAGCGGCTGATCTAACGAAGAGTTTCGCCATCAGGCGCTTCCACTTGATCCAGTTTATTTCGCAACCTCGATGCGGCCCGCATCATCCCCCTGCACGCATGAGGGGAGCGTCGGCGGTGCCGTACCGGTTCTACAGATTGGATTCGAACGGTCACATCCGCGGCGTCGAGATCATCGACGCGCCTACCGACGCCGACTTGGCGCAGGAGGCGGAACGCCTGAAGGAAAAACTCGGCGATCCGGGCTACGAGGTCTGGGACTGCGGGCGTCCGGTGCTCAGCAACACTGTCGGCTGCACCACGCCTGCGGCGCGCCGCTAGGCCGGCTACTCCCCACTTCAGTCACGCCCCTGAGCGGGCCGATGCGGCGCGACCCGCCTCGGCTTGCGGCGCCACCGCCGAGCCGCCATGCTGCGCACTGATGCAGGCGGAAGAGTGCGCCGCCGCTGGGGGGGATTTCATGCGCAATCTGTTTTTCGGCGCCGCGGTCGCGTGCCTGCTGGCCGCCAGCGGGGTTCAGGCTCAGGATCCGGCGCCGGGCAGCCTCGGCGCTCAGGTCGCCGCCGCCCGTGATCCGGGCGCCGGCGCGCCCGTGCAGTACGAGATTGCGTTCGACAACGCCGCCCACCACGAGGCGCAGGTGACCGCCACCTGGCGCGGCGTGCCCGCCGGCCCTCTGAAGCTGCAGATGTCGCGTTCGTCCCCGGGGCGTTACGCGATCCACGAGTTCGCCAAGAACGTCTACCGCGTCACGGCGGTGGACGGCGCCGGCCGCGCCCTCAAGATCGATCGCACCGACCCTTACGGCTGGACCGTCGCCGGCCACGACGGCGTCGTGAAGGTCACCTACACCCTCTATGCGGACCGTGGCGACGGCACCTACTCCCAGGTGGACGCCACCCACGCGCACCTGAACATGCCGGCCACCTTCCTCTGGGCCTCGGGCTTCGACGACAAGCCGATCCGCGTCAGCTTCAAGCGCGCCGATCCGGCCTGGAAGATCGCCACCCAGCTGCCGCCGGCCGCCGGCCTCGCGGACACCTTCTGGGCGCCGAACCTCCAGTACTTCATGGACAGCCCGACCGAGCTCAGCGACTTCGACCTGCGCGAGTGGCAGGTCGCTGACGGCGGCCGCACCTACACCTTCCGGCTGGCGCTGCATCACAACGGCACGGAGGCCGACGCCGACCAGTTCGCCGAGAAGCTGAAGAAGATCGTCCCCGAGCACATCAAGGTGTTCGGCCAGGCGCCGAGGTTCGACTTCGGGACCTACACCTTCATCGCCGACTACCTGCCGCAGATCACCGGCGACGGCATGGAGCACCGCAACTCCACCATCATCAGCAACGCCAGCTCGCTGTTTCGGGCGAATTTCGCCCAGCTCGGCACTGCCAGCCACGAGCTGTTCCACGCCTGGAATGTGGAGCGTATCCGCCCGGCCGAGCTCGAGCCCTTCGACTTCACCCGGGCCAACCCCACGCCCTCCCTGTGGCTGGCCGAGGGCTTCACCCAGTACTACGGCCCGCTGCTGATCCGCCGCTCGGGCCAGTCCACGGTGGACGCCTACCTGGCGGACCTCAGCCGCACCCTGAACGGCGTAGTGAACGGGCCCGGCCGCCAGTACGGCTCGCCCCAGGAGATGAGCCTGCGCGCGCCCTTCGTGGACGCCGCCGCAGCCCTGGACCCCACCAACCCGAACATCTTCACCTCCTACTATCCCTACGGGGCGGTGATCGGCCTGGCCCTGGACCTGGAGCTGCGCGGCCGGCCCAGGACCGCGACCCTGGACGACTACATGAAGCGCCTGTGGCGCACCCACGGCGTGTCGGAGACGCCCTACAGGCCGCAGGACCTTCAGGCCGCCCTGGCCGAAGTGTCCGGCGACGCCCGTTTCGCCGAGCGCTTCTTTGCCGCCAGCATCCAGGGCAGCGCCCTGCCCGACTTCGAGCCCCTGTTCGCCCGCGCCGGCCTGAAGCTTCGGCCCAAGTCGCCCAAGAAGGCCTGGTTGGGCGCCCAGCGCGTGCGGGTCAGCGGCTCGGAGGTGATCCTCGACGAGGCGCCCGCGCCCGGCTCGGCGCTCTACGCCGCCGGCGTTGAAAGGGGCGACCGTATCCTGGGCATCGGCCGCTTCGAGTTCGCCGCCGACGCCGACTGGCAGGACGCCCTCGAGCGCCTGAAGCCGGACGAGACGGCCAAGGTGCGGTTCATCCAGCGTGGCCAGACGCGCGAGGCCGACCTTAAGGTGGCGGCCGACTCCACCCTCGAGGTGGTGCGGTTCGAAAACGCCGGTCTGAAGCCCAGCCGCGCCCAGCTCGCCTTCCGCGACCGCTGGCTTGGACCTGCGACCCCGGCGCCCTGATCAGGCCGGCGTATCGGGCGTCCAGCCGCCGATGTCAGCGTAGATCCGGTCGCGCAGCTTGCGGACGCTGCGGTTCAGCTCCGACAGCTCGGCGATGCTCATCTGCGAGGCGGCAAGCAGCCGCTCGCCCAGGCAGCTGGCCCGGGTGCGCAGGGCGCGGCCGGCCTCCGTCAGGGCGATGTGCACCTGCCGCTCGTCGGCCGGGTTACGCTCGCGTCGCACCAGCCCGGCGCCTTCCAGCCGCTTCAGCAGCGGCGTCAGCGTGCTCGACTCCAGCGCCAGCTGATCGGCCAGCCGCCCCACCGTCTGGGCGTCCTGCCGCCACAGAAGGTTCAGCACCAGGTACTGCGGATAGGTGATCCCCAGCTGGTCCAGCAGCGGCTTGTACGCCCGCTGGATGGCGATCCCGGCCGAATAGACGCCGAAGCAGACCTGGTCCTCCAGGCCGATCGGTCCTTCGCTCTTGGTCATCGCCAACACCTCCACCTCACGACAAATCATATCGCGATAAATTACCGCTGGACAAGGCCGCCGCCGGCCGCTACCCATTGCATATCGCAATAACTTCTATCGCAAGACACACAGGAGCTAGGTATGCGTATTCTGTACAGCACCCAGAGCACCGCCACCGGCGGCCGCACCGGTTCGGCCAAGACCGCCGACGGCGCCCTCGCGGTCACCCTGGTCACCCCCAAGGAACTCGGCGGCCAAGGCGGTGAAGGGACCAACCCGGAGCAGCTGTTCGCCTCCGGCTACGCCGCCTGCTTCCTCGGCGCCCTCAAGTTCGTGGCCAGCCAGCGCAAGGTGAAGATCTCAGACGACAGCACCGTCACCGCCCAGGTCGGCATCGGCAAGCGCGACGACGGCGAAGGCTTCGGCCTCGATGTCGCCCTGACCGTCAGCCTGCCCGGCGTCGACCGTGAAACGGCCGAAGCCCTGACCCAGGCCGCCCACGTGGTCTGCCCCTACTCCCACGCCACCCGCAACAACCTGGACGTCCGCCTCACGGTGGCGTGACCCTCGGGGTCTGGGCGCGGAGCGTCACGGGGCTTGGGATTGCCGCGATCGGCTGATTAGATCGCCGCCCTCAAGTCCAAGGAGTTTCCCATGACGATCCGCGCCCTTCCTCTTGCGCTCGCCGCCGCCCTGGCCAGCTCCGCGGCCCTGGCCCAACCGGCGACCGTGAAGGTCGAGCTGAAGAACGCCGCCGGCGCCTCGGCGGGCTCCGCCACCCTGACCGACGCGCCCAAGGGCGTGCTGATCCGCGTCGAGGCCCGCGGTCTCACCCCCGGCTGGCACGGCCTGCACTTCCATGAAACCGGCGACTGCTCGAAGTCGGACTTCACCTCGGCCGGCGGCCACACCCACGGCGGGGGCGACCGCAAGCACGGCCTGCTGAACCCCGACGCCAACGAGACTGGCGACCTGCCCAACCTGTTCGCCGCCGCCGACGGCTCTGCCACGGGCGAGTTCTATTCAACCCTGGTTTCGCTCAAGGGCGCGGGCGGCCGTCAGGGCCTGCAGGACGCCAACGGCTCGGCCCTGCTGATCCACGCCAGCGCCGACGACCAGACCACCCAGCCCATCGGCGGCGCGGGCGCGCGGGTCGCCTGCGGCGTGATCAAATAGGACGTGCAGCCTCTGGCGGCGGGAGCGATCCCGCCGTCAGATCGGCATGCGCATGATTTCCTGGTAGGCGCTGATCACCTGGTCGCGCACCGCCATGACGGTCTCCAGGCTGTGCTCGGCCGCCGAGATGGCGGTGACCACGTCGATCAGCTCGGCCTTGCCCTGCACCTGGTTGGCGATCTGGGTCTCGGCCGTGCGAGACGTCTGCACCGCATCGCTCATCGCCGCCTTGAGCAGATCGCCGAAGCCGCCCTGCCCTTGCACGGGCGCGCCGCCGCCCAGGCCGGCGTCGATGCCGGCCGCCTTCTGCATCTTGGCGTAAGCGTTGGCGGCGGAAAGGGCGGTGATCATCGCTCAGCCTACTTCTTCAGGAGGTCGAGGGTGCGGTTCTCCATCGACCGCGCCGTCTCGATGACGTTGAGGTTGGCCTCGTAGGCCCGCTGGGCCTCCTTCATGTCGAGCGCCTCGATCAGCGGATCGACATTGGGCAGCTTTACATAGCCCTGAGCGTCGGCGGACGGGTTGCCCGGCTCGTACTCGGTCTTGAACGGCTTCTGGTCACCCTCGGCGCGCGCCATGCGAACGCCCGTCCCGCCGCCCGCCACGTCGGTGGGCTCAAAGATCGGCGCCTGACGCCGGTAGGGATCGCCGCCGGGGGTGCGGGAGGTCGAGTTCGCGTTGGCGATGTTCTCGGCGATGACCCGCATGCGGGCCTGCTGCGCGCGCAGGGCGGACGCGGCGATGGCCTGAGCGACCTGCGATGTGGATTTCACCTGAGGCATGGCCCGATCTCCTTAGGGCGATTCAGCGGCCAGGCGCCCGGGCGGCCATGCGCAGCAGGTTCATGGACTTCTGGTAGAAGCCGATGGCTGCGTCGTAGCTCATCCGCGCCTCGCTCATCTTCATCATCTCCTCCTCGAGCACGACGGAGTTGCCGTCGAGCGTCGTCTCGGAGTCGCGCGTCTTGATCTCCTTCACCCCGGCGGCCGCGCCCGTCTTGGCGTTCGGCGGCAGCATGTGGCCCGCCTGGGTCACTGCCGGCGTCATCACCTGGGCCGCCTTGATCTGCGCCTGGAAGTTGAACGCCTTCAGGTCACGGGGCGCGTAGCCGGGCGTGTCAGAGTTGGCCACGTTCTCGGAGATCAGCCGCTGGCGCTCGCTCAGGTAGCCGAGGCGGCCCCTCAGCATGGCGAAAAGCGGAATCTGGGACATGTCCATGAGGAACATGGTGAATAAACAGGGTTAATCACCGCTTAAGAGAGTCAGGCGCACAAGCGGGCGAACACTCCTTCCACCGGCATTGCGGTCATGGATTTCGCCGACTTCATCCGCGCGGTCTTCGCGCTCGCCCTGACGCTGGGGCTTATCGGCCTGGCCGCGGTAGCCTTCCGCCGATACGGGCCGGAGTACCTGGCTCGCCTGTCCGCGGCCAAGAAGGACCGGCGCATGGCGGTGGTCGAGACGCTGGTCCTCGACCCGTCTCGCCGCCTCGTCATCGTCTCCTGTGACGGACGCGAGCAGCTGCTGCTTCTGGGCGAAGGCCGGGTGATCTCGAGCGAGTTGGCGACCGCGCCTTCGGAGCGGGCCTGATGCGCGAGCTCTACCGCGCCATCTGCGCCCTGCCCCCCCACGAGTGGCGCCGGGCCGCGGGCTTGGCGGTCCTGACCACCTTCGTCATGCTGGTGTTCCCCGCCGCGGCGGTGGCCCAGCAGCTGTCCGTCAATGTCGGCACGGGCGCAGGCCTGACAGACCGGGTCGTCCAGCTGATCGGCCTGCTGACGGTGCTGTCGCTGGCGCCGTCCATCGTGATCATGACCACCTCGTTCGTGCGGATCGTGGTGGTGCTCAGCCTCCTGCGCACGGCGCTGGGCCTGCAGCAGAGTCCGCCGAACGCGGTGATCGTCTCGCTGTCGCTGTTCCTAACCGCAATCGTGATGGGCCCCACCCTGGAGCGCTCGTACCAGGAAGGGATCAAGCCGCTGCTGGATCACCAGATCGAGCTGCCCCAGGCTTTCGACGCGGCCGGCGCGCCGGTGAAGCAGTTCATGCTGAGCCAGGTGGACCGTGAGGACCTCGCCCTGTTCGTGCGCCTGTCGCGGATCCCGCGCCCAGCGACGGCGGCCGAGACGCCGATCCGGGTGGTCACCCCCGCCTTCATGATCAGCGAGCTGAAGCGCGCCTTTGAAATCGGGTTCCTGCTGTTCGTGCCCTTCCTGGTGATCGACCTCGTCGTCGCCAGCGTGCTGATGAGCATGGGCATGATGATGTTGCCGCCGGTCACCATCTCACTGCCGTTCAAGCTGATCTTCTTCGTCCTGGTGGACGGCTGGCGGCTGGTTTGCGGCAGTCTGGTGGAAAGCTTCCAGAGAGGCGCCGGCGGCTAGAGCGCGCCGCTTCAGCCCTGCGCGGCGGCGGGCGCGGCCTGCGCCTGGCGGGCCGGAGCCCGGGCTGGCGCGGCCGTCGGACGCTGCTGGGTCCGGAACCGCTCCTTCATCTTGGCGACCCAGCCCTCGAACACCTGGGTGTCGGCCGACATGCGGCTGAAGTCGGCGACGCTGAGGGCGCCGCTCGGCTCCCCCGACAGCGCCACCCGTAAGGCGTCCGGATTGTGCGCCCCGTCGAAGAAGCCTTGGTACTGGCCGTGCAGGCGATCCAGCGCCGCCCCGTCGCCGGCGAGGCTGTAGGAAACGCCCGCACGCAGCAGCTTGCCCTCTTCCTCGCTCGAGAGCGGCAAGGGCGACTTCCAGCGCTGCCCCAGCGCCTTTTCGAACAGCGGGCCGGCGGCCGCCCAGTTCTTCTGCTTCCAGGTGATCTCGGCGCGCAGGTCCTGGGCGTCGGGCGAGTTGTCCTTCTCGATGATCTCCAGCGCTGCGTCGTGGCGGTTCAGCGCCGCCCAAGCCCGCGCCTCGATGATCCGGCGCTGAATGTTCAGCGCGGTCGGCAGGATGGTGGTGCGCGAGCTGTTGATCGCCTGCAGCGCCTGCTCCGGCTTGCGGTCCATCAGGTAGATCAGCGCCAGATCCGTGGCCACTTGGGCCTTCGGGACGCCGTCCAACCGGTTGTCGGCCTGGTACTTCAGAAGGTCGGCGGCCTGGTCCAGCAGGTCGACGTCCACCAGCCGGCGCACCAGCTTGCGGACCATCAGGTCGCCGTCGGCCCCGACCGGGGTCAGCTCCTTGAAGTCGTAGAACAGCGCCAGCGACTGGATCGGCTCCAGCCCGTCGGCCAGCCCATCGAGGAACAGCGAGCGGAAAGCGTTGTTCAAGTCGGCCTGCAGCAGCAGGGCTTCCGGCAGGTCCGGCAGCCGCAGCCCCGCCGAACGCAGCGCCTCCAGCGCCTCACGGTAGCGGCCTTGCCCGAGGTACAGTTGCCCGAGCGCGCGGATCGTCTCCAGCTCGGTCGCGTCCCCACGCCAGCGATAGCGCAGCCCGTCGAACTTCTGCGCCGCCTGCACGGGCGTGATCCGATCCGTTTCCAGCTGGATCTGGGTGGCCCGCAGCAAGGCCGGGGCGGCGATGTACTCCTGCGGCGCGCGGCTGATCGCCTGATACATGTTCAGCGCCCGCGACTTGTCGCCCTGCAGCTCGAAAACCCGCGCCTGCACCAGACGCGTGAGCAGCTCTTCCTTCGGGTCGACCTTCTCGGACAGCGCCAGCTTCAGGCGCGCGGCGGCGCCCGCCAGGTCGCCCTGCGCCAAAGCGGCCTCAGCGTCGGCCCGGGCGATCCGCGCCTTCCAAACGGGCGCGAACAGGCTGAACGCCTGCACGCCGCGTGAGAACTGGGTGCGGGCTTCGCTGTGCTGCGCCAGCTGGGAGGCGATGTAGGCGCGCCAAAGCGAGCTGGACGGATCGTCCGACAGCACGGGCGCGGAGAAGTCGAGCTGCGCTTCCTTGAAGCGCCGCGCCATGACGCGGGCGACGCCGCGCAGGCCGCGGAACTCGGCGCTCTCCATCACCTCCGGACGGTCGCGGCCCAGAGCGTTCAGCACCCCGATCGCTTCGAACGACAGCTCCGAGCCCACAAGGAAGCGAGCCAGAGCCATCCGCGCGGCGATGGGCGCATCGTCGCCCTTCGCGCCCGCTTCGGCCGACGCCTTCGCAAGCAAGGTCTCGTAGCGGACAAGGAAGCCGCTCTCGCCCGTCTTGGGCCAGTTCTCGTAATCGATCAGCCCCGGCATGGAGGCGGCCTTCGGTGCGCCCAGCTCGGCCTGCTGCCGCTCCTTGACCGCCCAGGCGGGCGACAGGGTCAGGCCCGCCGTACGGCCGATGGTGACGATGTCGCCTGCCCGCTCGACCCGCAGGTCTTCGACGCGCGACTCCACCGCCAGCCCCTGAACGGTGGGCAGCAGAGCCAGTTGGACGAACTCGCGACGGCTGGCCACGCCCTTGGCCGGACCCAGTGCGGTCACGACGGTGAGCTCGTCGCCGACCATGGGATCGCTCAGCCGGATCGCCCGCGTGGCGCCGGCCAAGGCGGCCTTCAGCACGGCGGGTCCTTCGGTAGCGTCGCGATCCACCTTGACCATGCCGGGCGCGGCCTGGTCGCCTGGCCCGATCGCGAGCGTCCAAGCCGCGCCTTCGGAGACGGCGAACACCGGCGTGTCGCGCGGCACCTGCAGGCGCACGGCGGAGTAGTCCTGCCCGCGGAATGCTTGGGCGTCGCGGAACTGGGTCAGCCCCCGCGGCGCCTTCGAGACGTCCAGCGTAGCCGGCGCATCGAACACCACCCACAGCGCATCGCCCCGGCGGAACACCGCGGCGCCCGCCGGATTGGCCCACTGGAACTTGAACTGCACCTGAGCGCCGGCGATCTCGATCTCCGGACGGACCACACCGCTTGCGGGAACCGGGTTCGGGCGGGGCGCCTCGGGTTTGGCCGGCTCGGCCGCCGCCTCGACCTTCGCCTCTTCAGGCGCCTCCTCGGGCTTCGGTTTCTCGAAGACGTTGACGTAGGTGGCTCCGTCCGCGACGCCCACCTTGGCGTCGGCGTCATCGGCGAGCGTCAGGACCAGCTGCAGCTTGCCGCCGACACGCCGCTTCTCCGCCGTCTTGATCCACTTGGGCGGCGAGGTGCGCAGACGCGCGATATCCGGATCGGCGTCGCGCGGGAAGCTGAAGGTCAGGGTCTGGCCGTCGCGCCGGCTGGCGGGCCGCAGACCATGGAACTCGACACGGGAAAAGGTCTCGGCCTGGGCCACGCGCACGTCGAGCGGCTCGCGAGCAGCAGCCGGGGCCGCCGCGCCAGCCGGCGCAGCCACACCCGCGATGCAGACCGCGGCGACGCCCGAACGCAGCGTCTGGCGCAGGCTCATGCCTTATCCGGCTTTCGGCGCGGCAGGCGCCGCAGGCTTGGGCGCGGCAGCCTGACGGTTGGCGCCAGCGCGCGGCGCGGGCGCGGCGGTGGCGGCCGCCGGGTTAGCCGTGGCGGCGGCGTTCTCCGCCACCTTCTTGGCTTCCGAGAACCGCTTGGCCAGAGCTTCCGTCAGCTTCTTGGCTTCCGCCGGCGGCATCAGGGCGATGATGGCCGACAGCGAGCGCTCCTTCATCTTGGCAGCGATCGGCAGCCGCACGCTGTCATCGAGCATGGTGAAGCGCGGGGCCGCATCCTTAGCCTTCATGCCCTCGAACACCTTCACCAGACGCTCCACCTCCGCCTGCTGTTCGGCGTCGGCCTGGCCCATTAGGCCGGAGATCTCGGTCTTCAGGCCGTTCAGGGTGCGCACCTTGGCGTCGAGCTTGGCTTCCGCAGCGGCCAGGAGGGCGAGTTGGGTGTTCAACTGCTCCTCGCGTTGGTCGAGCTGGCCGCGGCGTTCGCCCAGGCTCTGCAGAACCTGCAGCTCGGCCGGCGACAGCCCGGCTTCCTTGGCCAGTTCCGCAGCCGTGGGCGCGCAGACCGGCGCCTTGGCGGCTGGCGCGGGGGCCTTTGCCGCGGCGTCCTTGGCCTGCGCCTCCGCGGCCGGCGCCTTCTGACCCTTGGCCGGCTCTTCGGCGAAGGCCTTGCCCGCGCCCGCGATCAGATTGGGCAGCCCTTCGGCGCCAGACAGGGCGTTGACCGCCAGGACGCCGCCCATGGCGAGGCCCACCAGAGGCAGGATACGGGGCATGTTCTTCACGAGCGTCCTCCGCGGACAGGCTTGAAGGCGCCGCGCTCGGGCGGGGCGTCCTCGAACAGTTCATCTTCGAAGCTGGGCTTGGGGCGCGACGGCGGCGGGGTGCGCCGCTCGGGCCGGCTGCGCGCTTCCCGCGCGGCGGCGAGCAGGGCGCCCAGGCGACGCTCCTGCGCGCGATCGTCCTCGTCCTCACGCTCCGGCTCAAGGGCGGCTGCGCTTGTACGCACCGCGCCGCTGCGGGCCGGCGTCATGCCTTGCCCTTGCTCCACGAGCCGCTCGAGCTTGGTCGCAAGCGCCCGGCCCTTCTCGATGCGGTCAGCGAGCACGTCGGTGGCTTCGTCGGTGGCGGCGCGCAGGTCGGCGAGGCCCTGTTCGGCCCGCAGGGCGGCAGCGTTCAGCTCACGAACCGCGATGGCGAAGCCGTCATGGCTGTCGCGCAGGGCCTTGAGCCGGCGGTTCAGCCGCCATCCCATGCTGAGGGCCGCCAGCAGAAGGGCGACCAGCACAAGGTTCATGATCAGGCCGGCGATGGTCATGCCAACCTCTGTACGGCGCTGCGGGCATGCGCCGACAGCGGCGCGTCGACGCGGACGGCGATGTGCGAATTGCGGCGCCCCATGCGTCCGTGGGTGAGCGGAATCGCGCCCGCCCGCAACTCGACCGGAGAGTCCGGGCCGGCGTTCAGCATCAGAGTGTCGCCAACCTTCAGGTCCAACACCTGCTTCAGGCTGACCTGCTGCTCGTCCAGCACGGCGCGCACTTCCATGTTGGTGGTCCACAGCTCGGTGGCGAGGTGGCTTTCCCAGATGTTGTCGCGTCCGAACTTCTCACCCATGAACTGCTGCAGCAGCATCTTCCGGATGGGCTCGAGCGTGGCGTAGGGCAGCAGCAGCTCGATGCGCCCGCCGCGGTCTTCCATGTCGATGCGCAGCTTCACCAGGATGGCGGCGTTGGCCGGCCGGGCGATGGCCGCGAAACGGGGATTGGTCTCCAGGCGGTCCAGGGCGAAGGTCACCGGCGTCAGCGGCTCGAACGCTTCCCGGGCGTCGGCCAGCACCACCTCGACCATCCGCTGGACCAGCACCCGTTCGATGGTGGTGTAGGGACGGCCCTCGATGCGCATGGCGGCAGTGCCGCGCCGGCCGCCCAGCAGCACGTCGACGATCGAGTAGATCAGGTTGGAATCGACCGTCAGCAGGCCGTAGTTGTTCAGCTCCACCGCACGGAACACCGACAGGATCGCAGGCAGCGGGATGGAGTTCAGGTAGTCGCCGAAGCGGATCGACGAGATGTTGTCGAGGCTGACCTCGACGTTGTCCGACGTGAAGTTCCGCAGTGAGGTGGTCATCAACCGCACCAGGCGGTCGAAGACGATCTCCAGCATCGGCAGGCGCTCGTACGAGACCAGCGCGGAGTTGATGATGGCGCGGATGCCGGTCCGCTCATTGGCCTCGTCCTCCGAAAGGTCGAAGCCCAGAAGGCTGTCGATTTCGTCCTGGTTGAGGATCCGCTCGGACGCCATCGTCTCCGACGCGCTCGACGGCGTCGGGGCGTTCCAGCCCTCGCCTTCCAGGTTGTTCTCGTTGTCGTCGGCCATGGGATTTCGCGTTCAGCCAGACCTTGCGGCCTAGTTGATCAGCATCTCCTCGATCAGCACGGCGTTGGCCTTCGAGGGGGCGAGGGTCAGGTTCACCCGGCGCAGGATCTCCATGCGGAGCTGGTAGGAGCCCTGACTGCCCTGGAGGTCCTCGGGGCGAAGCTCGCGCAGGAAGGTTTGGAACATGTCCTGCAGGCGAGGCATGTTCGGCTCCAGCGCCTCCACGGCCTCTTCGTCAGGCATTTCCAGCGTCAGCTTCAGCTTCAGGAAGGTCGGCCGGCCATCGGCCGTCTGCATGTTCACCACCACGTCGGGCAAGGTGTAGAACAGCACGCCGTCAGGGCCCTCGCGGACTTGGGCCGCCTCGCCGCCCTCGCCTTCCTTGCCGCCCTTCTCCTTCTTTTCCTTCTTCTTCTTTTCCGGTTTGTGGCCCTTCTCGGCGCCATGCGCCTCCGCCGGCTTCGGCTTGAGGAAGATGAAGGCGGCTGCGCCGCCGCCGCCGAGCACGACAAGCACCGCCGCGCCGATAATGATCAGCAGCTTGAGCGGAAGCTTCTTCTTGGCAGGCGCACCCTCGCCGTCTTCGCCGCCTTCGGCGTCGGCGGGTGCTTCCTTGACCTTGCTTTCGGCCACGCGCGCGTTCCTTGGAATCCTAGCCCCGTCTCATTCGCGCCTGTTTGGTTAAGACGGCGTTATTAACCGGTCTTAACGGCGGCCGAAGCTGCCCGGCCAATTTTGCCGGGAGGCGCCCGTTAACCATTCTAACGCTTGGAAATGCTGCGCTTTTCGCGCTGGCCCGACCCTTGCAGAGCATGCGGCGAAAAGTGTCGCGGCCTCAAGGCAGCTGTTAATGGACAACACCCTCTTCGTCGGACTGTCGCGCCAGATGGTGCTGCGTCGCGAGATGGACATCATCGCGAACAACATCGCGAACGCCGACACGTCGGGCTTCAAGGTCGAGTCGCTGATGACCAAGACCGAGCCCAAGGCGCCGGCCACGACCTTTGGCGCGCCGCCGCCGGTCAAGTTCGTCACCTCCGACGGCGTCGCCCGCGACTTCAGCCAGGGCGCGCTGCGCCGCACCGACGCCCCGTTCGACGTCGCGATCGAGGGCGAAGGCTTCTTCCGGGTCAACGGCCCCGAGGGCGAACGCTACACCCGTGACGGCCGCTTCCGCATGGACGAGGGCGGCCGCCTCGTGACCGACAACGGCTCTGCCGTGGCCGATGACGGCGGCGGCGAGATCGTGATCGACCCCGAACAGGGCGCCGTCAGCATCTCGCAGGACGGGGTAGTCAGCCAGAACAACCAGCGGATCGGCAAGATCGGCGTGTTCGGCTTCGACAACCTCTCCACGCTCGAGAAGACGGGCGACAACCAGTACCGCAACACCTCGAACCAGCTGGCAGCGCCGGTCACGACGGCCAAGCTGCGTCAGGGGATGCTTGAAGGGTCTAACGTCCGTCCGATCCTCGAGATCACCCGGATGATCGAAGTCAGCCGGGCCTACGAGTCGATGGCCCGCCTCATGGAATCGAACAGCGAACTGTCCAAATCCGCCGTCCAGCGGATGGGGCGGATCCAGTAGGAGTTTAAGCGATGCAAGCTCTCCGCACCGCGGCGACGGGCATGGCCGCCCAGCAGCTGAACGTCGAGGTCATCTCGAACAACATCGCCAACATGAACACGGTGGCGTTCAAGCGTCAGCGCGCCGAGTTCCAGGACCTGTTGTACCAAACCCTCGAAAGCGCCGGGGCGCAGTCGTCGGACCAGGGCACGATCGTGCCGACCGGCGTGCAGGTGGGCGCGGGCGTGAAAGCCGGCAGCGTCTATCGCATCTCCACCCAAGGGGCGATGACCCGGACGGACAACTCGCTGGACCTGGCGATCAACGGCCGCGGCTACTTCCAGGTGCTGCTGCCCAGCGGAGAGATCGGCTACAGCCGCGCCGGCAACCTGTCGGTCAACGACCAAGGCCAGCTGGTCACCCAGGACGGCTACCAGATCCAGCCGGCCATCGCGATCCCGCAGGACGCCACCGGCATCACCATCTCCAAGGGCGGCCAGGTCCAGGTGCTGCAGGCTGGGCAAACCTTGCCGGCCCAGGTGGGCCAGCTGGAGCTCGTCAGCTTCATCAACGAGGGCGGCCTGTCGGCCCAAGGCGGAAACCTGTTCAAGGAAACCGCCGCCTCCGGTCCGCCCACGGCCGGCCTGCCGGGCGTCCAAGGCCTGGGCGAGCTTCTGCAGGGCTACACCGAGGCTTCCAACGTCGACGCCGTCAGCGAGATCAGCGCCCTGATCGTCGCCCAGCGCGCCTACGAGATGAACTCCAAGGTGATCTCCACCGCCGACAGCATGCTGGGCGTAGCCAACCAGGTGAAGTCGTGATGAAGCGCCTCCTGCTTCTGGCCGCCTGCGCCGTCCTCGCGACCCCGGCGCTGGCCGGCACGCCCGTGACCCTGAAGGCCGACACCTCCGACGCCGACGGCGTGGTCACCCTGGGCGACCTGTTCGACGGGGCCGGCGCCGCCGCCGCGCGGCCGGTGGCGACGCGCACGGGCGCCAGCCTGGTGCTGAACGCCGCCGCCGTGCAGATGGCCGCGCGCCGCGCCGGCCTCGACTGGGCCAACGCCGAGGGCTTCAAGACCCTGGTGGTGCGCGGCCCGCAAACCGCGGCCGCAACCGGCCTTGGTCCCGCGGGCGCTCCGGCCGCCCGCGGCAATGTCGAGGTGCTGACCTGGGCTCGCAGCCTGGCCGCCGGCGAGGTCGTCCAACCCACCGACCTGGTGTGGGGCAAGGCGGTCGCAGCTCCAGCGGACGCGCCTTCGGACGCTGACGCGATCATCGGCCTCGCCGCCCGCCGCCCGCTTCGCGCCGGCGCGGTGGTCGCGCAGCGCGACGTCGCCGCCCAGGTGATCCGGGCCAACGACCTTGTCACGGTGGTGTTCGAAGCCGACGGCATCTCCCTGTCCCTGCAAGGCAAGGCCATGACGGCCGGCGCCGTGGGCGAGGCGATCAGCGTCCAGAACCCCGCCTCCAAGAAGATCCTGCAGGCCGTGGTGACCGGTCCCGGCCAGGCGGCCGTGGGTCCCGCCGCCATCCCCGCCTCGCGCTCCACCACCCGCTACGCCGCCCGCTGAAGGAAGCCTTCGTGATGCGTATCCGTCTTCTCGCCCTCGCCGCCTTCCTGCCGCTCGGCGCCTGCTCCACGGCCGCCGAGGCCATCCGCGGTCCCGAGCTCGCTCCCGTCGGCTATCCCGCCGCCCTGGTCCCGCGCGAGCAGGCGATCATGCCGCTGTCCGCCTCGCGTGATCCGAACCCGGGTCCGGCCGGCGCAAACACCCTGTGGCGCGTCGGCGCTCGGGCCTTCTTCGCCGACCAGCGGGCCAACCGCGTGGGCGACATCCTGACCGTCAACATCGACATCGACGACCAAGCCAAAACGATCAACACCTCGACCAGCTCGCGCAACTCGACGCTGACGGCGGGCGTGCCGCACTTCCTTGGCCTGGAGTCCAGCCTGGGCAAGGTGCTGCCGGGCGGCTTCGATCCGGCCAACGCGATCGAGACGGCCTCCAAGACCGCCAACACCGGCTCCGGCGCTGTGAACCGCTCCGAGAAGATCAGCCTGACCATCGCCGCGGTGGTCACCACCGTGCTGCCGAACGGCAATCTGGTGATCCAAGGCACCCAGGAAGTGCGCACCAACGCCGAACTTCGCCAGCTGACCGTCGCCGGCATCGTGCGTCCGGAGGACATCTCCAGCGCCAACACCATCCGCCACACGCAAATCGCCGAAGCTCGCATCAGCTACGGCGGCCGTGGCGACATCAGCCGCGTTCAGAAGACCCCGGCCGGCCAGTCGCTGGTCGAGCGCTTCTCACCTTTCTGATTTCGTTGGTGAACTGCGCCGCCTGGACGGCGTTTCCTTCTCGGAGGGAGCGCCAGCCATGCGACGCAGAGCCATCTTCAGCCTGATCGGCATCGTCAGCCTGGCGGCCTGCGCCCACCAGCCCGCGCCGCAAGCCCTGCCGGGCATGGCTTGGTCCCTGAACAACGTCGAAGGGGAAGGCGCCAAGCTCGCGTTCGGGGCGCCGAACAGCGACAACGTCGCCCTGATGCTGGTATGCCAGCCTGGCTCCAATCGCATCGAGGTCTTCGGTCCCGCGGCCGACACGACGGTGGAGCTCACGCCTGCCGACCCGTCGATCTCGACCTTCGCCAAGACCGGGCAGGCGCGGTTCAGCAAAGGGCTTCACGCTCCTGCCGCGCCGCGCGAGACCGCCGCTCAGTTCGTGGCGAGCTGCCGGGCCTGAGGATCAGGCCCGCAGGCCCGCCGCGGCCGCCGCATCCAGGCCCAGCGTCTTGATGGCGGTGCGGACGATGCCTTCCGCGTCCAGCCCCGCCTCCGCGTACTGAAGCTCCGGCTTGTCGTGCTCTTGGAAGGCGTCCGGCAGCACCAGGGTGCGAACCTTCAGGCCGCGGTCCAGCGCCCCGTGCTCGGCCAGGGCGTGCAGCACAAAAGCGCCGAAACCGCCCACCGAGCCTTCTTCCACCGTGATCAGCGCCTCGTGCTCGCGCGCCAGGCGCAGCAGCAGGTCGATGTCCAGCGGCTTGGCGAAGCGCGCGTCGGCCACGGTCGCGGACAAGCCGCGCGCCGCTAGCATGTCGGCGGCCTTGAGGCTCTCCTGCAGGCGCGTGCCGAAGGACAGGATGGCCAGCGCCGTGCCTTCGCGCACGATGCGGCCCTTGCCGATCTCCCACGGCTGAGCCATCGCCGGGATCTCAACCCCAACGCCCTCGCCCCGCGGATAGCGGAATGCGCTGGGCGCATCGTCGATGGCCACAGCGGTGGCGACCGCATGGGCCAGCTCGGCCTCGTCGGACGGGCCCATCAGGACCATGCCGGGCAGCGCGCCCATGAAGCCGATGTCGAACGAGCCAGCGTGGGTCGAGCCGTCGGCGCCCACCAAGCCCGCCCGGTCCATTGCGAAGCGCACCGGCAGCTTCTGGATGGCCACGTCGTGGACCACCTGGTCGTAGCCGCGCTGAAGGAAGGTCGAGTAGATCGCGCAGAACGGCTTCATGCCGTCGGCCGCCAAGCCCGCGGCGAAGGTCACCGCGTGCTGTTCGGCGATGCCGACGTCGAAGGTGCGCTCCGGGAAACGCGCGCCGAACAGGTCCAGGCCCGTGCCGGCCGGCATGGCGGCGGTGATCGCAACGATCTTCGGATCGACCTGCCCGTGCTTGACCAGCTCCTCGGCGAACACCCGCGTATAGCTGGGCGCGTTGGTCTGGCCCTTGGCCTGCTTTCCGGTGACCACGTCGAACTTGACCACGCCGTGGTACTTGTCGGCCGCGTTCTCGGCCGGGCCATAGCCTTTGCCCTTCTGCGTCACCACGTGGACGAGCACAGGCTTGTCGTCGATGTTGCGGGCGTTCTGCAGGACGTGCACCAGCGCATCCATGTCGTGCCCGTCGATCGGCCCCACGTAGTAGAAGCCCAGCTCCTCGAAGAAGGTGCCGCCGGTGACCATGCCCCGGGCATACTCCTCGGCCTTGCGGGCGGCTTCCTGCAGCGGCCGCGGCAGCGCCTTGGCCACCGACTTGCCCAGGTTGCGGATCGAGCGATAGCCGTCGCCGGACACCAGCCGCGCCATGTAGGCGCTCATCCCGCCCACGGGAGGGGCGATGGACATGTCGTTGTCGTTCAGGATGACGGTGAGCTGCCGGGTCGTCTCGGCGGCGTTGTTCATGGCCTCATAGGCCATGCCGGCGCTCATGGAGCCGTCGCCGATCACCGCCACGACCTTGTTGTCGCGACCTTCGCGGTCGCGCGCCGCCGCAAAGCCCAGGGCCGCGGAGATGGAGGTCGCCGCGTGCGCCGCGCCGAACGGGTCGTATTCGCTTTCCGTCCGCTTGGTGAAGCCGGACAGCCCGCCGCCCTGTCGCAGGGTGCGGATGCGGTCGCGCCGCCCGGTCAGGATCTTGTGCGGATAGGCCTGGTGCCCGACGTCCCAGATCAGGATGTCCTTGGGCGTCTCATAGACGTGGTGCAGGGCGACGGTCAGCTCGACCACGCCCAGGCCGGCGCCCAAGTGGCCCCCGGTCTGGGAGACGGCGTCGATGGTCTCGAGCCGCAGCTCGTCGGCCAGCTGCTGCAGCTGCGCTACCGACAACCCCCGCGTGTCGGCGGGCGAGTTGACGGTGTCGAGCAGGGGCGTGATCGGGGGCATAACGCAGACCTTGGGAATGCGCGGAATTACTTCCGGCGCTCTAACACGAAATCGACGCTCGCCCGCAGGAATTCGGCCGAGGTCCCGAACACGTCCAGGTGGGCTTTGGTCTGGTCTGTCAGCAGGGCGAGCCGCTCGCGCGCGGCGTCGGCGCCCAGCAGGGTGACGTAGTTGGCCTTGCCCTTGGCCGCGTCCTTGCCGGCTTTCTTGCCGAGGTCCGCCTCGGTGCCTTCCAGGTCCAGCAGGTCGTCGACGATCTGATAGGCGAGCCCCAGGTCCTGGGCGAAGGCCAGCAGCGCATGGCGCTCGGCCTCGCTGGCGCGGGCGATCACCAGGGGCAGCTCGAAGGCGCAGGCGATCAGCGCCCCCGTCTTCAGGCGCTGCATGCGGGCCACCGCGCCCAGGTCGTCGCGCACGCCCATGAGGTCGATCATCTGGCCGCCGCACATCCCGCGGGCGCCGCTGGCCTGCGCCAGGCGCAGCACCATCTCGGCGCGCACCGAGCCGTCCTTGTGGGTGTCAGGATGGGCCAGGATCTCGAAGGCGGCGGTCTGCAGGGAGTCCCCCGCCAGGATCGCCGTGGCCTCATCATAGGCGATGTGCACCGTCGGACGGCCACGGCGCATGTCGTCGTCGTCCATCGCCGGCAGGTCGTCGTGGATCAGGCTGTAGGCGTGAACGCACTCCAGCGCGCAGGCCGCGCGCAGCACCGCCCGCTCCTCCAGGTCGAAGATGCGGCCGGTTTCCAGCGCGAAGAACGGGCGCAGGCGCTTGCCGGGGCCCAGCGCCGCATAGCGCATGGCTTCGGTCAGGCGCGACTCCGGCCCGTCCGCCCGCGGCAGCAGCTCGTCCAGCGCCACGGTGACGAGGTCGGCCGCCTCTTGGACCCGATGGGAAAGCGCCAGCATCAGCTGAACTCGGCGGGTTCGACCCCCTGGGCCCCGCCGGCGCCCATGACGATCTTCTCGACCCGCAGGCGCGCCGCCTCCAGCCGCTTCTCGCAGTGCGCCTTCAGGGCAGCGCCGCGCTCGTACATGCGAATGGAGTCCTCCAGCGGCGCCTGGCCGGATTCCAGGCGCGCAACGATCTGCTCGAGTTCGGCAAGCGCCTGCTCGAACGTCATGCCTTCAATGTCGGGGGCTTCGGACATGAGCTGAACCTAGATTCGCGGCCGGCGAGAATCCACCGGCATTGCGGGGGTGACTTAAAGCGCGCGTTCGTAGCGGCGGGTGGACCAGTATTTCCAGCCTTCGCTGGACACCAGCCGCCAGCCGCGCCGCTTCAGCGAACGGCCGACCATGAAATTGAAGAAGCCGTGAGCCAGCACGACCACGTCTTCCCCGCGAACCGCATGCTCGATCAGCATTTCAGCCGCCGCATCGGCGCGCTTTTCGGCTTCGCTGCGGGTTTCCTGCCCCTCGTGATGGTTGAAGAACCACCACCAGACGCGGGCGTAGAAGCCCCACATCTTGGGCGACAGACGGATCCACGCCGGCCAGTTTGGCGGCGGCAGCGGAGCCTCGATCAGCATGTCGTGGCGCGTGAACTCGCGGCCGCGGGCCAGGGCTTGGGCGCTCTCGATCGAGCGCAGGCGGGTGGAGGCCACCAGCGTGCCGCAGCCTTCCACGAACCGCTGCAGCTTGGCGGGCGGCGTCTGTCCGGGCAGCAAGCCCAGAATCTCGTAGTTGGCCCAGAACTGACGGTATTCGGCGGCGTTCAGCCTCACCTTGCGGGAGAGCGCCGGCTCACCGTGGCGGGCCAGTATGATGGCCCCCGGTCGCGCCGTGCGGGACGCTGCAGGAAGCTCGGCGGTCAAGACGCTGGCCATTTCTTCCCGGCGGCTTCGGCTAGGCTATGCACGCGCCGCTGTTCCTCACCCCTCTGACAGGGCCCTGACGTGCGCAAGCGCCGACTGCCCTAGAGCTTGCAGGTGGTAACCGCCCTCGAGCGAGGACACAACCCGCCCCTTGGCGTGAGCACGTGCAACCGAGGCGATCGCCCGCGTGGCCCAGGCGAAATCCTCCGCCTCCAGATTTTGTCCCGCTTGGCCGATGGGATCGTCGCGGTGCGCGTCGAAACCGGCGGACACCAGAATCAGATCGGGGGCGAAGGCGTCCACCCGGCTCATCAGCTCGTCGAAGGTCTGTCGCCACGCCTCGCGCGGGGCGTTCGGCGCCACCACCGCATTGCAGATGTTCGGCGGGTTGCGCTCCGACGGATGGCCGGTGCCCGGCCACATGGGCCATTGGTGGACGGAGGCCAGCATCAGGCCCTCCCTCCCCGCGAACGCGGCTTGGGTGCCGTTTCCGTGGTGGATGTCGAAGTCCACCACCGCCACCTTGGCCATCCCGGCGGCTTGGGCGGCCATGGCGGCGATCGCCACATTGGAGAAGACGCAAAAGCCCATCGGGGTCTGCGGCTCGGCATGGTGGCCTGGCGGCCGCACAGCGCAGAAGGCGCGCTCCGCCGATCCAGCCGCCACGTCACGCACCGCCTGCAGCACCGCGCCTGCCGCACGCCGCGCGGCGACCAGGCTGCCGGCCGACAGAAAGGTGTCCGGGTCCAGCTCCAGTCCGCGGCGGCCTGGCTGCAGCGCCAGGATGCGGTCGATGTACGACTGCGGATGCACCAGCGCGAGGTCCGCCTCCTCGGCCAGCGGAGCGTCCTGCGGCGCAAGATCGAGGTCAGAGGCGTCCTGCAGGGCGTCGATCACGGCGCCAAGGCGTTCGGGCCGCTCCGGGTGCCAGTCCCCCGGCCGGTGGTCCAGCATGTCCGGATGGGTGTAGAGCGCGACATCCATAGCCAAACCCTACCTCAGAACAGCGCCTCATCCATGCAAGAGACCGTCATCCGCCGCGCCGGCCCGGCCGACGCCGAAGCCCTGTCGCGGATCGCCTCGGCCACTTTCACTCAGACCTTCGGCCATCTCTACCCGCCCGAGGACCTGTCGAACTTCCTGGCCCAATCCTACAGCGTGGCGTCCATGCAGGTGGACCTGGCGGACCCGGGCAAGGGCGCATGGTTGGTGGAAGCCACAGGCGAGGTCATCGGCTACGCCCAGGCTGGCCCCTGCGGACTGCCGCACCCGCAGGTGACCGCCGCCTGCGGAGAGCTCAAGCGCTTCTACCTGCTGCAGGGTCGCCAGGGCGACGGCGTCGGCGGCCGGCTGTTCGAAGCCGTGATGGCCTGGCTCCAGGCGGACGGCCCGCGCACGGTCTGGATCGGTGTGTGGAGCGAGAACTTCGGCGCCCAGCGGTTCTATGAACGGCGCGGCTTCGTGAAGGTCGGCGACTACGGCTTCCCGGTCGGCGACACCGTCGACCATGAGTTCATTCTCCGGCGCGGGGCGGAGACTTTTTCCAACGACACAGCGCCAAAAGCCAAGCGTCGCCACGATCTCGCCTAACTTAACGGTGTTTACGGAAAAATATTGCTGATATTTAACTAAAGGGTGCTTGGCGAAGGGCCGGCATTCTGGAACCTTCTGGAGCAATCATCGCGCTCGGCTTGAAGGCTCGGATGGGAATGCTGCGGATTGGGTACGTAAGATTGAGGGACGCGCAGTCGGCGGATGAAACCGCGGCGCTCAAGGCGCTTGGCTGCCACGTCGTCCGTGCGGAAGAACCGGCGGCCATGTTCGCTGGGGAGGAAACGGCGACTCTCGACTCCATCCTCGATTTCATCGGCGCCGGCGACCAGCTGGTGATCAGCCGGCTGGCCCAACTTGGCCCCAGCAGCCGCTGCGCTTTGGATGTCCTTGATCGTCTGGAGCAGCGCGGCGCCTCCTTGCGCATCCTCGACCCGGAACTCAGCACCGAGGGCCCCGGCGGGCACGCTCTGCGCGCCGCCCTGGAAGCCGTCGCCGCTCTGGAGCCGGCAGGCGTGGTGCGCCGTCGCCGTCCCGACGCCCAGGAGATCCTCCAGCTTCAGCGCGCTGGCGTCGGGCCGGTCGAGATCGCCCGCCGCCTCGGCGTGTCCCGCATGACCGTGTGGCGCAAGCTCAAGTCCTTCGAGAACGCTCTCGCCTAGCCTTGGCGCAGGGGCGCCGACGTTGTTTGATCGGCGGATGAGGACCCTTCCGTTCGTTGCGGCCGCTGGCGCGGCCTTGCTGGCCGGATGCGCCAGCACGCCCGAACCTGCGCCGCCCATGGGACAGTGGGGGCTGCAGAGCTCCGCAACCGCGGGCACGGCCCTCGCCTTCACCCAGCAGGGCCAGGATGTCCTGCGCATCGCCTGCCTGCGCAGCCCTGCGGGGCTCTATGTGGCGAGCGATCGCCTGCCGCCCAGCGCCGGCGCCGCTCGCCTGCAGATAGGCGAGCGGGTCTTCACCCTCACCGCGTCAGCCACTGCAGAGCCGCGGTTCTCCGCGACGGCCCCATCGCCGCCCGCCCTGACCGCCGCCCTGATGTCGGGCGAGCCCGTGCGTCTCATGGCCGGGAGCCGCAGCCTTGCGCCCCTGCCTGCGCCGGACGGCAAGCTTGCAGCCGCCTTCTCCATCGCCTGCCGGGCCACCGCCGACGGCTGAGCCTCACCAGCCCTGCCGTCGCCTGCGCGCCTGCACGAAGTCCACGAAGGCCCGCAAGGCGGAGGGCGCCTGCCGCGCGCTCGGATAGTAGAGGAACGGCCCCGGGAATGGCTCACACCAGTCGCCCAGCACCGTGACCAGCTGGCCGGTGGCGACATAGGGCTCCAGATAGGCGTCGAAGCTCACCACAAATCCCAGGCCGCTCAGGGCGGCGCGGATCATCACCTCGCGGTTGCTGGTGACCAACGGCCCCGTAGGTGAGATCCGCAGGACCTCGCCCTGGCGCTCGAACTCCCATGGCGGCTCGGCCCCGCTTGGAAAGCGGAAGCGCAGGCCTGGCTTCTCCAGCAGGTCACGGGGATGTTCGGGCGCGCCCAGGCGGTCCACCAGCTCCGGCGCCGCCGCGCAGACGTAGCGCTGCGGCGGCCCAAGGGAGACCGCCACCATGTCCTGAGCCAGGTGCTCGCCCCATCGCACCCCGGCGTCGAAGCCCTTGGCCACGATGTCCACAAAGGACGTTTCGGTGATGATCTCCAGCGTCACCCGCGGATAGGCGGCCAGGAACTCCGGCAGAAGGGGAGCAAGCACCAGTTCAGCGGCAGGCTCCGGCGCGTTGATACGCAAGGTTCCCGCCGGTTCAGCCTGAGCGGAGCGGGCCTCCCCAAGCGCCGCGGATATCTCGCCAAGCGCGGGCTGAAGCCGCGCCAGCAGGGCCGCGCCCGCCTCGGTCAGGGCGACGCTGCGTGTGGTGCGATTGATCAGCCGCACGCCGAGGCGCGTCTCCAGGTCCCGCAGGTTCTGGCTCAGGGTAGAGGCCGAGACTCCACGCTCGGTGGCCGCCCGGCGAAAGCTGCCGTGCCGCGCGATGGCGGCGAAGGCGTCCAGATCATCCAGGCTCGCGGTTGGCATTGTTCGGATTTCCGCACAGCTCGTTCCAGACTGCGCAGCTTATCTGAAGAACGCGCCGGTCGTAACTTCCCGCTCGGAACGGCGTTCTGGCCGTCGACGGGAGACTTCAAGATGCAGATGCGCACCCTCGGAAAGACCGGCCCGCAGGTGTCGGCGATCGGCCTCGGCTGCATGGGCATGTCGGGCATGTACGGCCCGGCCGACCGGGTCGAGAGCATCGCCACGATCCACGCGGCGATCGAGGCGGGGATCAACCTGCTCGACACCGGGGACTTCTACGGCATGGGCCACAACGAGATGCTGATCGGCGAGGCGTTGAAGGGCCGCCGCCGGGACGAGGTCGTGCTCAGCGTCAAGTTCGGGGCCCAGCGCGGGCCGGACGGCGGCTGGCTCGGCTATGACGGACGGCCGGCGGCGGTGAAGACCGCTCTCGCCTACACCCTGCAGCGGCTGGGTGTGGACTACATCGACAT
Organism: Phenylobacterium deserti; assembly: GCF_003254705.1. GTDB lineage: Bacteria > Pseudomonadota > Alphaproteobacteria > Caulobacterales > Caulobacteraceae > Phenylobacterium > Phenylobacterium deserti. The sequence continues at coordinate 1,777,512 of NZ_QFYR01000001.1, read as the reverse complement.
CTACCGGCCCTCGCGGCTCGATCCCGACGTGCCGATCGAGGACACCGTCGGCGCCATCGCCGACATGGTGCAGGCGGGCTACGTCCGTCACATCGGCCTGTCGGAGGTCGGCGCCGAGACGATCCGCAAGGCGGCGGCGGTTCATCCGATCGTCGATCTGCAGATCGAATATGCGCTGATCACCCGCGGGCTGGAGGACGAGATTCTCCCCGTGCTGCGCGAACTGGGCATCGGCGTCACCGCCTATGGCGTGCTCTCGCGTGGCCTGATCAGCGGCCACACGCCACAGATCGCCGCTCAAGGCGACTTCCGCGGCCACTCTCCGCGCTTCCAGGGCGAGAACCTGCAGAAGAACCTGCAGATCACCGATTGCATCGGCGAGATCGCCGAGGCCCACGGCCTGAGCACCGCCCAGGCCGCCATCGGCTGGGCGCTGGCCAAGGGGGACGACATCGTGCCCCTGGTGGGCGCCCGTACCCGCACGCGGCTCGACGAAGCGCTGGGCGCTCTGCAGGCGACGGACCTGTCCGGCCTCGCCCAGGAATTGGAAGCCGCCGTGCCGAAAGACGCCGCGGTCGGCACGCGCTATCCGGCCGCCAGCATGGGGCAACTCGACAGCGAGCGCCGCTCCGCCTGATCCGGCTTGCTGGACATCGGGGACGCCGGGCCGCATCTTGCGGGTTCAAACGAGCGTTCGCCGCCAGGCTCCCCGATGTTCATGCGTTTCTTCTCCGAGCTGCGCCAGGCCAAGGTGCCGGTGACGCTGAAGGAGTACCTCCTGCTCATGGAGGGGCTCGACAAGGCGGTGATCGACCGCTCGGTGGAGGACTTCTACTACCTGTCCAGAGCCGCGCTGGTGAAGGACGAGAAGAACCTCGACAAGTTCGACCGCGTCTTCGGCCAGGTGTTCAAGGGCGTCGAAAGCCTGGGCGAAGAGGGCAATCCAGAGCTGCCGGAGGAGTGGCTGCGCGCTCTGACGGAGCGCTTCCTGACTGAGGAAGAGAAGGCGCAGATCGAAGCCCTGGGCGGCTTCGAGAAGCTGATGGAAGCCTTGCAGGAGCGCCTGCGCGAACAGCACAAGCGGCACGAGGGCGGCAACCGGATGATCGGCACCGCCGGGACCTCGCCTTTCGGGGCCAACGGCTACAATCCGGAAGGCGTGCGGATCGGCCAGGACAAGAGCCGTCACGGTCGGGCGGTGAAGGTCTGGGACCAGCGCGAGTACAAGAACCTCGACGACGGGGTCGAGATCGGCACCCGCAACATCAAGGTCGCCCTGCGCCGCCTGCGCAAGTGGGTGCGCGACGGCGCGGCCGACGAACTGGACTTGGCCGGCACCATCCGAGGCACGGCCGAGAAGGGCTACCTCGACATCCAACTTCGCCCTGAGCGGCGCAACAAGATCAGCGTCCTGCTGTTCCTCGACGTCGGCGGCTCCATGGACGCCCACATCAAGGTCTGCGAGGAGCTGTTCTCCGCCGCCAGGACGGAGTTCAAGAACCTTGAGTTCTTCTACTTCCACAACTGCCTCTACGAGGGCGTGTGGAAGGATAATCGGCGCCGGCACAACGAGAAGACGCCGACCTGGGACGTGCTCCACAAGTTCCCCAGCGACTACAAGGTCATCTTCGTGGGCGACGCGACCATGAGCCCCTACGAGGTCACCTATCCCGGCGGTTCGGTGGAGCACTGGAACGAAGAAGCCGGCGCCGTGTGGCTGCAGCGGGTGGCCGACATCTACGAACACATGGTCTGGCTTAACCCCGTGGCCGAGCGCCACTGGAGCTACAGCCCGTCGGTGGGGATCATCCGGCAGTTGATGGGCGAGCGGATGTATCCCCTGACTCTCGAGGGTCTGGAGCGGGCGATGAAGGAGCTCGCCCGCTAAGGGCCTAGAAGCCTTCCAGCACGATCTTGCCGCGCGCTTTGCCGCTTTCCACGAAGGCATGGGCGCGGATCAGGTTCTCGGCGTTGATCGGGCCGAAGTGGTCGGCGAGCGTGGTCTTCAGCACGCCCTCGTCTACCAAGCGGCTGACCTCAGCCAACAGGCGGCCCTGCTCGGCCATGTCAGGTGTCTGGAAGATCGAGCGGGTGAACATCAGCTCCCAGTGCACCGCGATCGACTTGCGCTTCAGCGGCGCGACGTCGAACGTCTCGGGATCGTCGATCAGGGCGAGGTGACCCTGCGGCGCGATCAGCTCGGCGATGTCCTTGAAGTGGACGTCCGAATGGGTGGTGGAAAAGACGTACTCCGGCTGGATCCCCAGCTCCACCAGTTGGGCCGCCATAGGGCGGCTATGGTCGATCACGTGATGTGCGCCGAGCTCTCGAACCCACGCCTGGGTTTCCGGACGAGAAGCGGTGGCGATCACCGTCAGGCCCGTAAGCCTGCGGGCCAGCTGCACGGCGACGGATCCGACGCCACCGGCGCCGCCGACGATCAGGATCGAACCCTTGCTTTCAGGCGAGCGCCTGATCGGGAAGCGGTCGAACAGCGCCTCCCACGCCGTGATCGCGGTCAGCGGCAGGGCGGCGGCCTCGGCGAAGCTCAGGTTCTTCGGCTTGGGCCCGGCGATCCGGGCGTCGACCACCTGCTGCTCGGCGTTGGAGCCGGCCCGGTCGATGGCGCCGGCGTAGAAGACCTCGTCGCCGGCCTTGAAGCCCGTCACCTCGGCGCCCGCGGCCAGGACCACGCCGGCGGCGTCCCAGCCGAGAATGCGGTGGCCGCTTTCGGGCCGTACGTTCTTGCGGATCTTGTAGTCGGCCGGATTGACCGACACGGCGCGCACCTCGACCAGCAGGTCGTGCGGACCCGGCGTTGGCGCGGCGACCTCGATGTCTTCCAGCGCCTGCGGGCGATCGATGGGACCGGGTTCGCGGTAGCCGACAGCTTTCATGAGAGCCTCCTTGACTTGGCTGGAGGCGAGATGACGACTACCTACGCGCTTCACAAGAACGCACAAAAACCGCCCATAGTGTCGAAAAGGATACCGTGATGGCCAAGCCCCGCCATGAGCGCCTGGACTGCAGCCCCGGCTGCACCGTGGAAGCCACGCTCGGCTTGATCGACGGCAAGTGGAAGGGCGTGATCCTGTTCCACCTGTTCGAAGGCGTGCTGCGCTTCAACGAGATCCGCCGGCGTCTGCCGAACGTCACCCAGCGCATGTTGACGAACCAGCTGCGCGAGCTCGAGGCCGATGGGCTCATCGTCCGGACCGTCTACCCGCAGGTGCCGCCGAAGGTGGAGTACAGCCTGTCCGAACGGGGTCGCAGCCTGGAGCCGGTGATCATGGCGCTGAAGGCCTGGGGCGACGTCCACGCCCCCATCCACCAGAAGGCCGCCTAGACCCGCGCGCGCCACGTCGCATGGCGCAACGCGTTGGCCGGGCTTAGCAACTGTCATACAGTTGTCTGACCATTTCTAGGGATTCGCATGACCGATCCCCTGCTCCACGAGCCGGCCGTCACCGAAGAAGCCGAAGCCGCCACCAAGGCGGCGGTGTTCAACGCCGCCGAGCGTCTCTTTGCGCTGCACGGCTTCCAGAACGTCTCGGTGCGCGACATCACCGCCGAAGCCGGCGTGAACCTCGCCTCGGTGAACTACCACTTCGGCTCCAAAGACGCCCTGCTGTTCGAGATCTTCCGCCGCCGCGCGGCTGAGCTGAACCGCGAGCGCGCCCGCCTTCTGCACGAAGCGACCAAGTCCGGAACGCCTTCGCTGCGCGGCGTGCTGGAAGCGCTGTTCGCACCGCCTCTGCGGTGGACGCACCCGGCCAACGAGCGGCGGATCTCGATCCAGTTCCTCATCCGCGCCCGCTCCGAAGGCACAGCCGAGATGCGCGAGGCGCTGCAGCATGACGTCTCGCACCTCGAGCGGTTCGCCAGCGCCTTGATGGCCGCCTGCCCGCACATGCCGCGGGAGACCGTCTACTGGCGACTGCACTTCTGCCTGGGCATGGTCCACAACAACCGCTTCGCCGAGTTCGATCGCCTGCACCACCTCTCCGGCGGCTTGACCCAGGAGAGCGATGTAGACGGGCTCCTGCAGCAGATGCTGGACTTCGCCGAAGCCGGCTTCCGCGCCTGATGCCTAAGATCGTCACGGACGTTCGCAGCTTCACGGCCGAGCGCGCCTGGGGCGCCAAGGACCTCGCCGTGATCGAAGGCGCCACCGTCCGGCTGCACTGGACCGACAAGCCCTACAAGTGGCACGTCAACGACGGCACGGAGGTCTTCCTGGTGCTCGATGGCCAGGTGGACATGCACTACCGCGAAGCGGGCGCCGAAAAGGTTGTCCGACTGGGCGCCGCCGACCTGTTCGTGGCTGAAGCCGGCGACGAGCACGTGGCTCATCCTGTCGGCGAGGCCCGCATCCTGGTCGTGGAGAAGAAGGGCTCGGTCTGAGCCTTAGAAGCCGTCCTGCGCGATGACCGCGGTGACAGCCGCCTTCTTGAAGGTCACCTCGCGGTAGGTGGTCTCGTCACCCGACGCCTGCCCGCCGGTCAGCTGAACGAACTCGTCCCAACGATCTTCCGGGATCAGCAGAACGAGGTCCTTCCGCCCCTGAGCCTGGTAGTGCTCCAGTTCGCGGTCGGCTTCTTCACGGATATCGCGCACGTCGGCCTTGGCCGGATCGCGCTCGTCCAGGTGGGCGGGATGGGGCGAAGGGTCGGTCATGCCAAGCGAACTGGCGACGCCGCAGCGGGTTCCGCGAGGGGGTCAGGCCGCCAGCGCCCAGGCGTACTTCAAGTCTTCGACGAACATGGCGTAAGCCTTCGCCTTGGCGGCCGCATCCGGCACCCGCAGCAGGTAGGACGGGTGATAGGTCACCACGCCTTGGCTCTGGTCCGGCAGTTGGATGGCCTGCTGGCGGAACTTGGCGATAGCTGTCGGTTTGCCGAAGACGGACAGGGCCGCCGTGGCGCCCAGCGCCACGACCACCCGCGGGCGGACGATCTGGCGCTCGTGGTCGATCCACCATCGGCAGGCGGTGACCTCGCCCGTGTCGGGGGTCTTGTGCAGCCGGCGCTTGCCGCGCATCTCGTGCTTGAAGTGCTTCACGGCATTGGTGACGTAGGTCTCGGCCCTCGGGACGCCGGCTTCGTCGAGCGCCTTGTTGAGCACCTGCCCCGCCGGTCCCACGAACGGCTGCCCCGCGAGGTCTTCCTGGTCGCCGGGCTGCTCGCCGACGAACATCAGCCGCGCCTGGCCAGGCCCCTCACCGGGTACGCCTTGCGTCGCATCGCGCCACAGGTCGCAGCGGCGGCAGGCCTGCACGCCGGCGCGGATTTCCTCCAGCGTCGAGGGGTGGTGACCGTCGACGATCCCAGACGGCTCCGGCTCATGCCGGCGCAGGGCTCGGCGGTTCGGTTCTGACGGGGCCTGGGCGACCATCTCTTCCGTGCGGGCTTCGGCTCTGGCGATCAGTTCGGGAATGAGCCGCGCTTCCGGCAGGTTCCGCCAGTACCGCTTGGGCATCTCCTTCTGCATCATGGAGGGGTTGAGCCGGGCCGGGTTGAAGATGGACGCGTAGTAGGTGCGCCAGAAGTCCTCCAGCTCGTCGAAGGACGGCGCCTGGTCGGGTGTCGCGCCTGGCGCGAACGCCAGCTGCTGAGTGTCCCACAGCACGCAGACATCCGGCGTCAGGATCGAGAAACGCATATTGGCGAACCGACGCGCGAAGAACGGCGCGGTACGCTCGGCCACCCGGTGCGCCGGCTCGAACCAGGCGACATAAGCCTCCACCCCCGTGTCCGACGGGATCTCGCGGAAGCGCACGAAGGCCTTCATCTTGTGCGCCGCCTGGCTCACCTGACGGGCATAGCTGCGCGCTCGAGCGGTGTTCGGGTCGGAGGCGATCCGCGCCAGGTTCGGCTCGCCGGTCGTGATCCGCCACAGCATCCGGTAGAGCAGCGCCCACCGGTCCTCCGACCGATGCAGCGCCACGTCCTCGGCGAGCTCCATGAAGTCGCGCGGTACGGTGAAGTTCGCTGACTGGGCCGCTGGCGCGGGGGGCCCTCCGCCATCGCTGAACAGGTCCCGCCCCTGACCTTCCACCGTCCAGATCACCGCTTCCGGCGGAACGCTGCGCGCGCGCAGAGACCTGGCCGCCGTGCGCCAGCCGGCGAAGTCCGTTACGTGCTCGAGCCGGACGACCTCCATCAGAACAGGCTCAGCTGCTCGGGCTTCGGCGCCAGCCGGTCCCGCAGGTCGATGCGGTCGGTCAGCGGGCCGGGCGTCCAGTCCGCGGTGACGATGAACGGCTTCAGCTTCTCCAGCCCGCGCGTCAGCCGCTTCACGTCCTCCAGCCGCAGTTGCTTGAAGCGGCGAACGTCCAGCATCCGATCGACGGCTTTGACGCCGAGACCCGGCACCCGCAGCAGCCGCTCACGGTCGGCGACGTTCAGGTCGACTGGGAACTCGCCGCGATTGCGCAGCGCCCAGGCGAGCTTCGGGTCGATGGCGAGGTCGAGATCCTCCCCCTCGCCGATGATCTCCGCACGCTCGAAGCCATAGAACCGCATCAGCCAGTCGGCCTGGTAGAGCCGGTGCTCGCGGATCAGCGGCGGCTTGGACAGCGGCAGCTTCGACGAGGAGTCCGGGATGGGCGAGAAGGCTGAGTAGTAGACCCGCCGCAGCTTGTAGGCGCCGTAGAGGCTCTCGCTGCGCCGCAGGATCTGCCCGTCGGAGGCGCCGTCCGCCCCGACGATCATCTGAGTGGACTGGCCAGCCGGCGCGAACTTGGGCGCGCGGGCCTTGATGGCCTTGTCCTTGGACGCGTCCTGGCTGAGGCGCACCGCGCCCATGGCCTTTTTGATGTCGCCGAGGTCCTTCTCCGGCGCGAACTGGACAAGGCTTTCGTCCTTCGGCAGCTCGATGTTGATCGAAACCCGGTCGGCGTAGAGGCCCGCCTCGTTCACCAGGGCGGGCGAGGCTTCGGGTATCACCTTCAGGTGGATGTAGCCGCGGAAGTCGTGCACCTCCCGCAAGGTCTTCGCCACCAGAACCAGCTGCTCCATGGTGTAGTCCGGGCTTTTGATGATGCCGGACGAGAGGAACAGGCCCTCGATGTAGTTGCGCTTGTAAAAGCCGAGGGTGAGGTCGACGACCTCCTGAACCGAGAACCGCGCCCGCGGCACGTTCGAGGACACCCGGTTGACGCAGTAGACGCAGTCGTAGGTGCAGAAGTTCGTCAGCAGAATTTTGAGCAGGCTGATGCATCGCCCGTCCGGCGCATAGGCGTGGCAAATGCCCATGCCGCCGTCGGTCGAGCCGACGCCTTTGCCGTTCGAACTGTCACGCTTCGAGCCTCCTGAGGAGGCGCAGGACGCGTCGTACTTCGCCGCGTCCGACAGGATGGCGAGCTTGCGCTTGAGATCCAGGACGGCCATCCGCCCTAGATAGTGTTCTCCGTCTGTTCGGTCTAGCGACCGATAGAGAGAATTCGTCGCACCCGGCTCAGCGGACGAAGCTCGCGCCGTTCACGTCAACCACCGCGCCGGTTATGGAAGGCGGCGCGTCCAGCGCCATGAAGGCTGCGACCTTGGCGATCTCCTCCGGGGTTGCGACACGCCCGAGCGGGATGTCGGCCAGCAGCTTGTCGCCGCCGCGACTGGCCAGATAGTCCTCGGCCATGCCGGTCATCACAAAGCCCGGGCAGATCGCGAAGGCCAGGATCTCCTCCTTGGCATAGCCGCGCGCGATCGACTTGGTCATCCCAACCATGCCGGCCTTAGACGCCGCATAGTGCCAGTGGAGCGGGCTGTCGCCGCGGTAGGCCGCGCGGCTGGCGACATTGACGATCCGCCCGCCCTCGCCGCGCGCCTGGAAGTGCAGCACCGCCCGGCGGCACAGGTCGGCGCTGGCCTGCAGGTTGATCTGCATTGTCCGCGCCCAGCCCGCCTGCCATTCGTCGAGCGGGGCGTCCGTCTTCACCGGCTCGAACACCCCGGCGTTGTTGATCAGCACGTCGATGCGGCCGCCGAGCTTGTCCAGCGCACGGTCCCAAAGCGCGTCCGCAGCGGCCGGATCCGACAGGTCCGCGCCGAGGGTGTCCGCGCCGTCGCTTCGCCCGTGCCCGACCACTTGAGCCCCGCGCGCCTTCAGCGCTTGGAAGATGGCGGCGCCGATGCCGCGGGTGGAGCCGGTGACGAGGATGCGAGGCGTGTCGGACATGCGGACGCTTTAGCCGCCGCCGGAAGTGTTCGGAAGTCGAAGCTGAGACGGATCGGGCGCCGGGCGAGGGCGCTCTTGAACCCCACGTTGAACCGCGCCACGGTGGCGGTCCACCTGGGGGATCAGATGAGATCGGCTCTCGCCTCTGCCGCTCTGGCGGCTTTGCTTTCCACCGCGGCGGCGGCAGGCTTGGCCCTGCCCGCCCAGGCTCAGACCCGCGCCGCGCCCGCAGGCCGGCTCAAGGTGGAGACCCAGAGCTTCACCCTTTCCAACGGGCTCAAGGTGGTGATGAGCCGGGACACCTCGATCCCGACGGCGACGGTGGGCGTCTATTACGGGATCGGCTTCCGGATCGAACCGCGCGAGCGCACCGGCTTCGCCCACCTGTTCGAGCACTTGATGTTCCAGGGCTCGGAGCACGCGCCGAAGGGGCAGTTCATCGGGACCATCACCAACGCCGGCGGATCGCTGAATGGCTCCACCCGCTTCGACTACACCAACTACTACGAGGTCGTGCCGACCAACGCGCTCGAGCGGGTGCTGTGGCTGGAAGCCGATCGCATGGCCCGGCCGGTGATCAATGAGACCGTGCTGAAGAACCAGCAGGGCGTCGTCGGCAACGAGGTGAAGGTCAACGTCCTGAACCGGCCCTACGGCGGATGGCCTTGGATCGACCTGCCCATGGCCGCCAACACCAACTGGTACAACGCCCACAACTTCTATGGCGACCTGAAGGAGATCGAGGCGGCGACGGTCGACGACGCCACTCAGTTCTTCAAAAGCTTCTACCGGCCGAACAACGCCGTGCTCGTGGTGCTGGGCGACATCGACTACGCCCAGACGCGCGCCATGATCACTCGCTACTTCGGCGGCATCCCGAGCGGAGCGGCGGTCACCCTGCCCGACATCTCCGAGCCGCGGCAGACGGAGGAAAAGGTCTCCAGCCGCTTGGACAAGCTCGCTCCCAAGCCCGGCTACGCCATCGGCTATCACGTGCCCAAGCGCGGCACGCCCGAGTGGTACGCCATGGGCCTGCTCGACCAGATCCTCGCTCAGGGAGAGGACAGTCGGCTGCACCAGAAGCTGGTGAAGGAGAAGGCTGTCACCGGCTCCGTGGACGCCGGCATCAACATCGGCCTGGGCAACATGTTCAACTACAACGGCCCGATGCTCTGGACCGTGTCGTTCACCCACGATGCCGATCGCAAGCGCGAGGAGATCACCGCCGCCGTGGACGAGGTGATCACCGACATCCAGAACCGTCCGATCTCGACGGAGGAGCTGGAGCGGGCGCGCACCAAGATGCGCTCGGACCTCTATGCCATGCTGGACTCCAGCACCCGCTTTGGCCTCGTTGACCTGATCGCCTCCTACGCGCTGTTCGACGGCGACGCCGGGGCCGTGAACCGCATCGAGGACGGCTTCGCCAAGGTGACGCCGCAGCTCATCCAGGCCACCGCGCGCGAGTACCTGCGCCCCACCAACCGAACCTTCGCCCTGATCGAAGCCGGCGCGGGCGCCCAGACGGGAGCTGCGAAATGAGGATGATCCGTCTTGCGGCGGCGTTCGGACTCGCGCTTGGCCTGTCCGCCCCGGCTCTCGCCCAAACCTTCCCGGCCACCCCGCCGCCGATTGGTCAACCGAAGCCATTCAGGGTTCCGGCGACAGAGACCTTCGCCCTGCCGAACGGCCTGTCCGTGACGCTTATCCCGTACGGCATCGCGCCGAAGACGGTGGTCAGCTTGCGGGTCTCGGCGGGCAACCTGAACGAGGGCGAGCGCACCTGGCTGGCCGACCTGACAGGGCAGATGCTCAAAGAAGGCGCGGCCGGACGCTCCAGCCAGGCGCTGTCGCAAGCCGCAGCCGGCATGGGCGGCGACCTTAATGTGACCGTTACCGCTCAGCAGACCATCATCGGCATGAACGTGCTGTCGGAGCACGCCGCCGAGGCCGTGCGTCTGGTCAGCGACGTCGCGCGCCGCCCTGACTTCCCGGAAAGCGAACTTGCCCGTGTGAAGCAGAACATGGGGCGCGACCTGGCCGTCGCCCTGTCCCAGCCCGGCCCCGTTGCCTCCATGGTTTTCGCCCGGACCTACTATGGCCCACAGCATCCTTATGGGCGCACCTTCCCCACGGCGGAGCAGCTCGGCGGCTATCAGTTAGCTGACATCAAGGGCTTCTACGGTGAGAACTTCGGCGCCCGCCGCTCCCGCCTCTATGTGGCTGGGCAGTTCGACGCCGCCGCTGTGAAGCAAGCCATTCAGGCGAGCTTCGCTAGCTGGACCGCCGGCCCTCAGCGACTGTCCCTCCCGCCGTCGCCCAAGGCCGGACCCCAGGTGGTGCTGGTGGACCGTCCCGGCGCGCCGCAGTCGACGATCCGCCTGGGCTTCGGCGTTCCACGCGCGGGATCTGAAGGCGACATCCCGCTCCGGGTGACCAACGCGCTGCTCGGCGGCGCCTTCAGCTCGCGCATCACCCGCAACATCCGAGAGAGCAAAGGCTACACCTACTCCCCGGGGTCAGGGATCGTGTTCCAGCCTGACGACGCGCTATGGACCTTCCAGGCGGACGTGACCACCGACGTTACGGGCCCGGCTCTCAAGGAGGTGTTCCACGAGATCCGACAGCTGCAGACCCAACCGCCCGGCGCGGAGGAAGCGGCAGGGATGCGGCAGTACCTCGCCGGCACCTTCATCCTGCAGAACGGCAGCGCCGCCACTCTGGTGAACTCGATCGCCACACGCGACCTGCTCGGCCTGCCAGGCGACTGGTTGGATCGCTACGTGCCGCGGGTTCTGGCGGTGGAGCCGGCCACCATGACGCGCGTCGCTGGCGAGCGGCTGCCGCTCGGGAAGATGACGCTGGTGGTGGTGGGCGACCTTTCCAAGATCACCCCGCAGCTGAAGGCTCTTCCCGAGCTGCGGGACGCCACCTTCCAGACGGCGAGCGCCGTGCCGTAGGGCATTCGGAACCGCCGCTGCGCCTGCGCGTAGCGGCGGTATGTCGAAACTGACGAACGCCTTCTACACGGCCGTCAGCCTGGTGCTGATGGGCTTCGCCGCGGCGCTCGTGGCTATCGGCCCGATCTCACTAATTCACGCGCTGCTGACGGGGCGGCCGTTCGTGACGGCCATGGTGAATTCGCTTGGCTATCTGATCCTGTCGCTCGCCGTCTTCGACGTGGCGCGATACGTCTTCGATGAAGAGGTCACCCGTGGCCGTGAGATGCGCAACGCCGCCGAGACGCGTCGAAGCATCACCAAGTTCATCACGGTCATCATCATCGCTGTGCTGATGGACGCGCTGGTGGCGCTATCCAAGGCCGGCCAGGCGGACCTGAACCAGCTCGTTTATCCCGTGGTGCTGGTGGCCGGCGGCGGCGGTTTGCTGCTTATCCTCGGCATCTACCAGCGGCTGAGCGCGACGGTGGAGGAGAAAGTCGGAGCCAGCGATGAGGCCGATGAAGCCGCCAAGGCGGCCGAGCAGGCTTGATCTCTCGCTTTTTGAGAGGACGGCAACCACCAGGGACTTCGGCAGGTTGAGGCGTGCCCCGCGCCGCAGCCTGGAAGCCCACATGAGCCGTCTCGCCGTTCTTCTGGCCTCGTGCGCACTGCTCTCCGCAAGCGCGCTGACCGCGGGATGCGCCACCACCAATCAGCGTTCCGAGCAGCAGGCTCTGCAGGGACGAACGGTGGTCATCACCGGAGCGTCGAGCGGCTTCGGCCGTGGCATGGCTGTCGCCTTCGGGCAGCGGCGCGCCAACGTCGTCCTCGCGGCGCGGCGAACGGAGGTGCTGGAGCAGGTCGCGGGTGAGGTCCGCAGCGCCGGCGGCCGAGCTCTGGTGGTCACCACAGACGTTGGGCGCGAAGCCGACGTCCAGCGGCTGGCCCAGGCCGCCGTCGCCGAGTTCGGACGTGTGGACGTCTGGATCAACAACGCCGGCGTTGGCGCGCTCGGCCGCTTCGACGAGGTGCCGCTGGCCGACCACAGCCGGATCGTCGACACCAACCTCAAGGGCGTCATCTATGGCAGCCACGTCGCCCTTCATCAGTTCCGGCGGCAGGGCCAAGGGACGCTGATCAACATGGGATCGGCAGTGAGCTACGTGCCCATGCCCTACTACGCCAGCTACGTGGCCACGAAACACGGCGTGCTGGGTCTCTCGAACGCCATCAACCAGGAACTGCGGGTGAACGGCGAAAGGAACATCCATGTGGTGACGGTCATGCCCTACGCGGCGGACACCCCATGGTTCGACCACGCCGCCAACTACACGGGACGCTCACCGCGGCAGGTGCTGATGGACCCGCCGCAGAAGATCGTCGATGCCGTTGTCCGCGCCGCCATCCACCCCCGCCGGGAAGTGGCGGTCGGCTGGAAATCGAAGGCCGCCATCGCCGCCCATCGCATCGCGCCTGGGACCACTCAGGCTGTCGCCGCCGGCGTCGTGCACGACGTGCAGATGCGTGACGCCGCGGCCGGGCCGCCGCCTCACCCCGGCGCTGTGCACCAGCCGATGGCCACCGGCGTCGGTGTGGAGGGCGGCGTCCGTTCCCGCATGACGGAAGAGGACCGGCGTAAAGCCGCTGGCGACTGAGCCTGGCTCCCGCGGCGCCTTTTTGGCCGCCGCGAATGGGCGTAGGTTCCTCGACACCTTCAGCGCAGATGGGGAGCGCGTCATGCCGAACATCGCGCGGCCGCTATGCGGCGCTCCCTAGGGCTCTTCGCCATTTCCTCACTGCTGCCCCTGGTCATCCTGGGGGCGGGCGTCGGCACCGTATCTCTTCGCAACCAGCGCGTGGCCATCGAGCACCAGGCGCAGGATCAAGCCAAGTTCGCCGCCACTCTCATCGGCCGCGAACTGGTCTCCGACATGCGTCGCGTCCAGATGATCGCCCAGTCGCCGGCATTGGACGGCGGTTTCGACCGGGAGCGGTTTCAGCGGCTAGCCAGCCGACTGATCGCAGACGAGCCGCTTTGGCGGACCATCAGCGTCGCGAATCCTGGGGGCGAACGCCTCTTCGATGTTCCGCGTCCGATCGGAGGTCGAGCGGGCGGCAAGGTGATCGATCCGGAAAGCCTGCATCGCGCCGTGACTTTAGCGCGGCCGACCGTGGGACGGATCATGATCGGGCCTCGTGGTACCTATGCGTTCGCTGTTCGCGCTCCGGTCGTCCGGGACGGCTCGGTGCCGTTCATCGTCAGCGCGGTGGTCAACCCAACCGTGGTCGGCGAGGTCCTGGCTTCCGGAGGCCTGCCCCGTGGCTGGTCCGCGGAGGTGATTGACGACGTCGGCAACGTGGTCGCCCGTGTCGGCCCCGCTGCCGCGAAGGTGGGACACAAGGCCGACCTTCGCAGCCTGGCCAGCAGGACCGAGGCTCCTGCGTTCTATCGGTTCGAGGGCGCTGACGGCGCTGCCCAGGTCGCCACCTTCCGGCCGATTTCCGGAACGAACTGGACCGTGCACGTCCTGATGCCCGCCACCGCTTATAACGCTCCGGTCGTGCGAGCGGTGAGCCTGCTGACCGTCGCAGTTCTGCTGAGCCTGGTCCTCAGCGGCGTCTTGGCCGTGCTGCTCGCGCGCGAACTGCGCCAGCACCGGACGCGAGAGGAAGCGGCGCTGGAGGGCCATCGCATGGAGGCGCTCGGTCGGATGACCGGCGGCGTGGCCCACGACTTCAACAACCTGCTCACGCCGATCATCGGCGGCATGGACATGTTGCAGCGCCGCCTCGTCGACGATCCGAAGGCCTTGCGGATCGTCGAAGGCGCGCTGGCCAGCGCCGAGCGCGCAAAAACCCTCGTGGCGCGCCTGCTGGCGTTCGCCCGACGACAGACGCTGGAACCTCGCGACGTGGATGTGGCCGACCTGCTCGGCGGCCTGACCGACCTGCTGGAGCGCTCGGTGGGCCCGAACGTGCGGGTCGAGTTCGAAGCCGCTCCGGATCTGCCCGCTGCGCGGGTCGACCCAGCGCAACTCGAGCTCGCCGTCCTAAATTTGGCGGTCAACGCCCGTGACGCCATGCCGTCAGGCGGCGCCCTGCGGATTTCGGCCGACCAGCGGCTCGCCGATCCAAAGACGGACGGCCTGCCAGAGGGGCGCTACGTCCGTATTGCCGTCAGCGACACAGGCCAGGGCATGGACCCTGTCACCCTGCAGCGCGCGATCGAGCCATTCTTTACGACCAAGGGGATCGGCAAGGGCACTGGGCTGGGCCTGTCGATGGTTCACGGTCTGGCGGCTCAGTCCGGCGGAACGCTCAAGTTGTACAGCGTTCCCGAGACGGGCACGACCGCCGAGATCTGGCTCCCGGCCAGTCCCACACGCCCGGCGCCTCAACGCGAAGCGGAGGCGGTCCGAGATCTTCGGACGGGCCGGTTGCTCCTGGTGGACGACGACGAACTCGTGCGCACCTCCACCGCCGAACTGCTCCGCGAGCACGGACACATCGTCAGCGAGGCGAGTTCAGCGTCTGAGGCGCTGAAGCTGCTACGTGCTGATCCGCAGATCGATGTGCTGGTCACCGACTACGCCATGCCAGGAAGAACCGGCGGCGAACTGTTACGCGAGGCACGGCTGCTTCGGCCCGATCTGCCCGCCCTTTTGATCACCGGCTATGCAGGGGCGGCCGAGGACGTCCCCGCAGACGTCGATCGCCTAGGCAAGCCGTTCCGCCGCGCCGAGCTTCTCAACCGCGTGGCGGCGCTGCTGCCCACCGTTCAGCCCGCACAGGCAGACTCGGCTTAGGCCTCGGCGGTCTGCATCAGGCGGCGCGCGCGTGCTCCGCACCGGCGATGCGCGCGCGGGCGATCTCGTTCGCCACATCCTGAGTCGGACGCTTTTCCGCAGCGGCGCGGTCAAGCACCTCCTCCAGCGTCTGCATCAGACGGGCGAGCTTGCTTTCCACCCACTGGGCATCGAAGGCTGCGCCTTCACCTAGGGCCCGGATCTCCGCGGCGACGTTGATGATGCCCCCGCCGTTGATCACGTAGTCGGGGGCATAGAGCACGCCGCGTTCATGCAACGCGCGGCCGACGTCCGGATGGGCGAGTTGGTTGTTGGCCGCGCCCGCGATCACCGGCGCCTTGATCCGCAGCAAGGTCTCGGCGTTCACGGCGCCGCCCAGGGCGCAGGGGGCGAACACGTCGCACGGAACTTCGAAGATGGCGGCCGGCGCCACGACCTGAGCGCCCGTGGCTTCAGCGACACGGGCCAATGCTTCAGCGTTGACGTCGGTGATAACCAGCCTGGCGCCCGCCGCATGCAGCTTCTCGGCAAGATAGCCGCCCACATGGCCGACACCCTGAAGGGCGACCGTCACACCAGCCAGATCCCGGCCGAGCTTGCGTTCGACGCAGAGGCGGATGCCGCGGAACACGCCTTCGGCCGTCACCGGACTGGGATCGCCCGAGGAGGCCGCCGCCCCTTCCAGGCCGGCCACATAGCGGGTGGTCTTGGCCGCATGGGCCAGATCGGCCGGCGACACCCCGACGTCTTCCGCCGTCCAATACTTGCCGCCCAGGCTTTCGACGGCGCGGCCGAAGGCTTCGAAGAGCGCCGGCGTCTTCTGGGTCCGGCTGTCGCCGATGATCACCGACTTGCCCCCGCCGAGCTCCAGATCGGCCATGGCGTTCTTGTAGGACATCGCACGCGAAAGCCGCAAAGCGTCCTCAAGCGCCAGATCCGCCGACGCATAGGGCCACATACGGCAGCCGCCGGCCGCCGGACCGCGCGCCGTGGAGTGGACGGCGATGATTGACTTGAGGCCGGTTTTTTCATCGTGGAAGGCGTGGACGCCTTCATGGCCTTCGAAAGACGTAGAATCGAACAAGGTCATTGCCGCACGCCCGGCTGATGTTGGAACGCTGTTGCGGAGCCTCTACGCCCGACGCGCGGATGTCACAACCCCGCGTCGGCATGCGCCGCCGCCGCAGGCGTCGGCGCACCCGGAATGGGTGGCGCCTGGCTTGGCAACGGAGCCGCCGGGTCGCGGACAAAGGCAAGCACGTCCTCCCAGACCACCGGCGCCTGAAGATCACGCGTCAGGAGGTGATATCCACGGGCGTAATAGGCGCTGCGGGCCTGGGACGGCAGGCGGGACGCGGCGCGCCGAGCGGCCTTCTTCGGGATGATCTGGTCCTTGGCCCCGTAGAGGTACAGCGTTGGCCCTGGAAGGCGGCCTATGGAATTGGCCGCCCGGTCCATCAGGCCGACTAGGCCGTAGAGAGTGTCGGAGCGCGCCCCCCAGATCATGAGAGGGTCGCGGCCCATCCGGATCAGTTCCTCGCGATTGTCGCTGGCCTGGATGTTGCGGGTCAGCCAATCCGGCGGCGTGTAGACCTTTCCAGGCGTGACGTTGGCCGCGAACCACAACAACGTGCGGTTCGGCAGCGGCTGCTCGCGCCAGCCCCAAACCGCCGGGCTCAGCAGAACCAGACGATCGGCGGCCGGCGGCCGCTCCGACGCGGACGCGGCGATCGCCACTGCACCGCCCATGCTTTCGCCAGCAACCGCAATGATGGCGTTGGGGTGCCGCTGGCGGGCCAACGCCACGACAGTACGCAGATCCTCCATCATGAGCTCGTCGCCAGCCCACACGCCTCGGCGGGGCGAGCGGCCGAACCCGCGCTGGTCATAGGCGTAGGTCGTGACGCCCTGCTCAGCCCACCAGGGTCCCGCAAGACGGAACGCATTCCCGTAGTCGTTCATCCCATGGACGCCCACGATCACCGCCCAGGGCTCCGTCTGCGCTTTCCAGGTTGAAAGGCCCAGGCGCGCGCCGTCGAAACTGACCACCACGTCGCGCTCGAACCTGGGGCCCTGGAAACCGAGCGGCGGCTGCCCAGCCTGCTGAATGAGCATGGGGGAGCAGGCGGCGAGGCTCACGGCCGCCAGAACAACGGCGAACAGGCGCATCATAGCTTCAGGATCTCTGCGGTCCGGGCCCGAAGATAGGGCACAACTTCCGCCTCGAACCACGGGTTGCGCTTCAGCCACGCCGTGTTGCGCCAGGACGGATGCGGCAGAGGCAGATAGTTCGGCAGATGCGCCGGCCAGTCGCGGACCACCTCCGTCATCGGCCTGCGGTCCTTAAGGGCCCAGACTTGGGCATAGCCGCCCACCAGCAAGGTGAGCTCCGCCTGAGGCAGGGCGGCCATCAGGCTCGGCCGCCAAAGCTCGGCGCAGCGTGGCGGGGGAGGAAAGTCGCCGCCTTTGGGATTGGTGCCGGGGAAGCAGAAGGCCATTGCAGCCACCCCGATCGCCGGATGGTCGTAGAACGTCGCCCTGTTGACGCCGAGCCAGTCCCGCAGTCGGTCGCCCGATGGATCATCGAAGGGCAGCCCGCTTTCGTGAACGCGTCGCCCTGGCGCCTGACCGCAGATCAGCAGGCGGGTGGCGCTCGACACGCGGACGACAGGGCGCGGCTCGTGCGGCAAATCGACCGCGCATGCTCGGCAGGCGCGGATCTGCGCGAGGACGTCGTCAAGGGCCATGCATCTTTTCATAACTCGTGGCTGTGGCCGTCAGATGGCGAGGCGCTCGCCCGGCTGGCGCCGCGCCAATACGCGGGGTAAGCGGTCGGCAGTCCTGGAGCTGCCTATTGACTGAAGCCGCCGGCCTGCACGAGAGCGAAGCACGGTTCCGCGCCCTGGCCGAGCTCAGCCCCGATGGCTTGGTGATCAACCGTGGCGGCCAGTTCGTCTACGCTAACGCGGCCGCCGCCCGCATCTACGGCGTAGCCTCTCCGGCAGACCTGATCGGCCGCTCGCCCCACGACTTCAACGCGCCCGAGCATGTTGCGCGGGTCGAAGACCGGATCGTTCGCCTGCTCGCCGGCGAGAAGCTTGATCCCTCCGAGCTGGAGATTGTGCGGCCGGACGGCGCCCGGATCGCGGTCGAGGTGAACGCAGGGCTGATCACCTGGGATGGCGAGCCGGCGATCGAGGTGCTGCTGCGGGACGCCAGCGAACGCAAGAACGTCGAGAGCGCCCTGCGCGAGAGCGAGTCCCGCTTCCGCAACATGGCCGACCACGCGCCGGTCATGATGTGGGTCACCGAGCCGGACGGCCGATGCACCTATCTGAACCGCGCCTGGTACGAGTTCACGGGGCAGACAGAAGCCGACGCGCTGGGTTTCGGCTGGCTCGAGGCGACACACCCCGACGACAAGCAGGAGGTCGAGCGGGCGTTCGTAACCGCCAACGCCAATCGCGCCTCGTTTCGGGTCGAGTATCGGCTGCGTCGCAACGACGGGACGTGGCGCTGGGCGATCGACGCTGCTGCTCCGCGGTTCAGCGACACGGGCGAATACCTCGGCTACGTGGGCTCGGTCATCGACATCCAGGATCGCCGTGAGGCCGAGGAGATCGTCCGCGACAGCGAAGTGCAGATGCGCACCTTGCTCGACGCCATGCCCGCGATTGTCTGGCTGGCGGCGCCCGACGGACAGCTGACCTACTTCAACCAGCGTTGGTATGAGCTGACCGGCCAGACCGTGCGGCAGGCGCTCCCGAACGGCTGGACGGCGGTGCTCCACCCCGAAGAGGCGGAGTTCATCGCGGACGAATGGCGCACCGCCCGCGCCGAGCAGCGCGTCTATGAGGTCGAGAGCCGGTACCGGCTGAAGAACGGCGAGTACCGCTGGTACCTTATCCGCGCCGAACCGATCCGCGACGAGAGCGGCGAGATCGTTCGGTGGCTGGGCGCCGGCATCGACATCCACGATCGCAAGCTGGCGGCCGAGCACCAGTCCCTGCTGATCAACGAACTGAACCACCGGGTGAAGAATACGCTGGCGACGGTGCAGTCCATGGCGGCGCAGTCGGCGCGTTCGGCAGGCTCCCCCAAGGACGCGCAGGAGACCTTCATGGCTCGCCTGATGGCGCTATCCGCCGCCCATAATGTCCTGACCAACGAGCGCTGGACCGGGGCTGAACTGCTGGAGGTGGTCGAAAGGGCCGCGGAAGCGTTCGGCGAAGCCGGAGAGCGGTTCAACGCCTCGGGCCCGGCGGTGCGCGTCGCGCCGAAGTCCGCCCTGGCGCTTTCCATGGCCCTGCACGAGCTCGGCACCAACGCCAGCAAGTACGGGGCACTGAGCACGCCCGAGGGTCAGGTGTCGGTGACGTGGGAGCTGATCCCGACGGAAGGCCGCCCCCTGCTTCGGCTGGTCTGGCGCGAGGCAGGAGGCCCGACCGTGTCGCCCCCCAAGCGCAAGGGGTTCGGCTCGCGGCTGCTCGAACGCGGCTTGGCGTCCGAGCTCGGCGGTCGGGTGAGCCTCGACTTCCAGCCGCAGGGGCTGGTCTGCGTCATCGAGGCTCCCCTGGAAGAGGCCGACTAGCCGACGTACCGCTGGAACTCTTCCTTGAACCGGGCGGTGATGAACGCCTGGTCGTCGTACTTCTCCTTGAGCTCCAGGAACCAGGTCCCTTCCTCTTCGAAGATGTGGTGCAGCACCGCGCCGCGGATGTGTTCCAACTTTTCGAGCCAGTCTTCCGAGGTCGGCTCGATCCGCTCCAGCTCCGCCATCTGCATCTTGGCGGTGGTCTGCTCGGTGTAGGCCATGCCCACGTGACCCTTCTCGCCGGCCTTGGCTAGCGCCGGGTAGAGCACGATCTCTTCGGCCAGAGAGTGGCCGTTCAGCACCAGCGCCAGGCGCTTCATGGCTGCGACGCGGCCTTCGCCGGGAGCGGCCGAACGGCAGGCTTCGAACGCGGCGCGGATCTGGTCGTGGTGATCGAGCGCTTCGCTCAGCCAGTCGCCGGGCATGGCTGCGGCACGCGCCTTGGCGGTGGCTTCCGCGCGCTTCTCGTCGCTTTCGGGGGGCGTGATCGCGCCCAGGGCCTTGTCGATGATGTTCATGGGGTGGAGCTCCGTTTCCTGCTCGGGCAGAGAAGCGGAGGCCGGACGGTTGGTTCCGCCACCCTCAATTGCAGATCCGGTTGCCGCCGTGGGGCTTCAGGCCGTACGGGCGATGAAGGCTTCCTCCCGCGCCAGCAGTCCGGCGAAGCTCGGCCGGGCAAATATCGCGGTCAGATAGGCGGCGGTTTTCGGGTAGCGGTCGCAGTCCACCGGACAGTCGGCGTAGCGCAACGTGGCGAACGGGCTCGCCACCGCGATGTCCGCAAGGGTGAAGCGATCTTCCACCAGGAAGCCCGACGCCGGGACTTGGCCTTCTAGGTAGTCGAGCAGCTTGGGCAACTCGATCTCGGCCGCCGTGTCCGCCGCCTGCGCATCTCCCGCCATCTTCAGGAAGCGCGGGGCGACGACCCGGTTGAAGAAGATCTTCTGTCCCTGCGCCATGATCACCGTGTCGGCGAACTCCTCCCACCAGATGGTGCGGGCGCGCGCCTTCGGCTCCAGGGGGATGAGGTTCGGGTCGGGCTTGAGAGCGTCGAAGTAGGTGACGATCGCCGTCGAGTCCGACAGCAGGAAGTCGCCGTCCTGCAGCGCCGGAATCTTGCCGAACGGGGACGCCTGGAAGAACTCGGGCGGCCCGGCCGTGCCGAACGCCTGGACCTGCTGCACCTCGATCTGCTTCTCGGCCGCGAACACCAGCGCCTTGCGCACGAACGGCGAAAGCGAGCTTCCGTAGACGATCATTCCAGCCCCTCCTCCGGTTCCTCCGTCGGGATCACGTCGCCTTCCAGCGGCAGGCGCAGGCGGTACACGCCCTTGAACTTCTCAGGGTTGGCCGGCTTGCCGTGACGCGTGATCACCAGCTGGTTCTGCCGGGCGAGGCCCACGGCCGTTGCGCGGACTTGGCCAAGCTGGCGGCGCCAGCCCTCCGGATCGACAGCGCGGGCGACCTGCTCGGGCGAGATGGACTTGCCGGGCTCCAGCGCCGCCAGCATGTCAAAGATGGTGGTCTCGATGCTCATGCGCCCCGTTTAAGCATTTCGCGCGCGATGACCACCTGCTGGATCTGGCTGGTGCCCTCGTAGATGCGGAAGATGCGCACGTCCCGGTAGAAGCGCTCGATGCCGTGATCGGAGACGTAGCCTGCGCCGCCGAAGATCTGCACCGCCCGGTCAGCCACCCGGCCGACCATCTCGGACGCGAACAGCTTGGCCGCCGCCGCCTCCATTGTGACGTTCTGGCCGGCGTCGCGCTTGCGGGCCACATCGAGCGTCAGCGCCTTGGCCGCGAGGCTTTCGGTTTTGCTGTCGGCCAGCATGGCCTGGATCAGCTGGAACTGCGCGATGGGCTGCCCGAACTGCTCGCGCTCGGCCGCATAGGCGATGCAGTCGGCGATCAGCCGCTCGGCCACCCCCACACACACCGCGGAGATGTGCAGCCGGCCGCGGTCGAGCACCTGCATGGCGACCTTGAAGCCCTGCCCCTCGTCTCCCAGCCGGTTCTCGACCGGCACGCGAACGTTGTCGAAGATCACGTCGCAGATCTTCGCGCCCTGCTGGCCCATCTTCTTCTCGGGCTTGCCGACGGACACACCGGGCAGCTTACGTTCGACCAGAAAGGCGCTGACCCCGCCTGCGCCTTTCCGGTCCGGATCGGTGCGCGCCATGACCGTGAAGAGATCCGCCCGGTCCGCATTGGTGATGTAGCGTTTCGTACCGTTGAGGACGTAGTGGTCGCCCTCACGGACAGCCCGCGCCTGCACATTGGCGCTGTCGGACCCTGCCTCCGGCTCGGTCAGGGCGAAGGAGGTGACGATCTCCCCGGATGCGATGCCCGGCAGGTAGCGGGCCTTCTGCTCGTCCGTGCCAAACATCACCAACCCCTGGCTGCCGATGCCGACGTTGGTGCCGAAGCTTGAGCGGAAAGCCGGGCTCGTGCGTCCGAGCTCCATGCCCACTAGGCACTCTTCCTCCATGGAGAGGTCGAGGCCGCCGAACTCTTCCGGGATGGAAAGCCCGAACAACCCGAGCCCCTTCATCTCCTCGATCACCGCTTCGGGGATCGCGTCGTCCTCCGCCACCTGCGCCTCGAGTGGACGGAGACGTTCGGAAACGAACCGACGGACGGTGTCGATGAGCTGGTCGCGGGTTTCGGGATCGAGGGCCATGGTCCTACTTGGCTGGAGCTTTCGCGACGGCGGCGGGCGGCGGACAGGGCTTGTTCTCGCCGGCGCCGGTCTTGAAGGCGGACATGCCGACCGCCACCACCGGGGCCGGCCAGGTTTCCACCCAAGTCTCACCCGGCTTCACCGAGCAGACGAGGACGGGGCGCGGCTCGACGGTCTGCGGACCCTTCAGCACCAGAACCACGGCGCGGTAGCTGACCGGCTCGGCCGTGCCGTTCCAGATTTTCAGGGACGAGGCGCGCTTTTCGGCCGAGCCGTCCAATGCGGCCGCGAGCTTCCCATCGCCCGGCGCGGCGAAGGTTTCGGTGACCGCGCCCTCAGGGTGGGCGATGGCGAGCTTGCCCTTCTCCACCTGGTCCACCACCGGCGCACCGTTCTGAAGGTGGAAGACCGCCCGCTCGCCGAGCACCACCTGCAGCGCCCCGGCCTCCACCATCGTCTTCGGCTGGAAGCTCATGCTGGGAGGCTTGGCTGCCGCAGGCTTGGCCGCGGGCGCGGCTTGGGCTGCGAGCAGCAGGGCGGTCAGGGCGGCGATCATTGCGGGCTCGTGGGGCTGGATTTGGAACAGACGACCTCGTTGGTCGCCTTGAACCGGAACTCCCCCAGCCGCAGGGCGACAGCATGGCGCCCGTCCCATTTTTCGTACGAGGAGATCAGCGGCAGCACTGTGCAGGCCGCGAGCTCGCCCCCCTCCGTGCTCACCGCCCGGTAGTCGAACGCCTGCTCCAGCCCGCTGTCGATCTTCAGCGCCAGATCCGGGCCGGCCTGTGACAGGATGAAGGTCGCGGCGCCTTGCGGCGCGCCGCCCAGATCCACCGGCGCCTCCGGTCCTTTGCGCCCCGGCTTCGGCGGCAGCGCGTCGCTCGATGATGCGGCGGCGACGTCCACCACCGCTGGCGCGCCCTCGGCAAGGCGGACTGTGATCCGCTCGCCGGGGTAGACCAGCACGCCCTTGCCGTCGGGCGTGAGCCCGGACCGGAATGGCTCCGCGACTGCTTCACTTGCGACGGCCAGGAGCCCGAGTGCGACAACGGCAGCCCGCATGTCAGACCGCCGCCAGGGCGAGCGCCGCCCCCTGCCCCACGCCGACGCACATCGTGGCCAGAGCCCGTTTGCCGCCGCGCGCCTTGAGCGCCCTGGCCACCGTCAGGGCCAGCCGCGCGCCCGACGCCCCGAGCGGATGGCCAAGGGCGATCGCGCCGCCATGCGGATTGAGGTGCTCGGCGTCGTCCGGCAGCCCCCAGGCCCGCGTGCAGGCCAGGGCTTGGGCGGCGAACGCCTCGTTCAGTTCCACAACATCGAAGTCGCGGACCCGGACCTCGAGCCGGCGGGTGAGCTTCTCAACGGCAGGGATCGGGCCGACGCCCATAACCCGCGGCGGGACGCCGCCGGCTGCGCCGCCCTCGATGCGCGCCAGCGGCTCCAGGCCGAAACGGGCGACCGCCGCCTCCGATGCCAGCAGAAGGGCCGCGGCGCCGTCGTTTACGCCCGACGCATTGCCGGCGGTGACCGTCCCATCCGGATGGACGACCGGCTTTAGACTGGCCAAGGCCTCAAGGCTGGCGTCCGGCCTCGGATGCTCATCGGCGGCAATCACCGTCTCGCCCTTGCGGTCCTTCAGCGTGATGGAGGCGATCTCGCCCTCGAAGAAGCCGCTCGCCTTGGCCGCGGCGTAGCGCTGCTGACTGCGCCAAGCGAAGGCGTCCTGATCAGCCCGGGAGATCTGATGCTCGTCCGCGACGTTCTCGGCCGTCTCGGGCATCGAATGCGTTCCGAACTCGGCCTGCATGGCCGGGTTCACGAAGCGCCAGCCGATGGTGGTGTCGAAGATCTCGGCGTTGCGGGAGAAGGCGCTCTCGGCCTTGCCCATGACGAAAGGCGAGCGGGTCATGCTCTCCACACCGCCGGCGACGACCAGGTCGGCCTCTCCGGCGGCGATGGCCCGCGAACCCGCGATCACCGCATCGAGTCCCGAGGCGCAGAGGCGGTTCACCGTAATGCCAGGTACGCTGATGGGCAGCCCCGCGAGCAGCAAGGCCATGCGCGCGACGTTGCGGTTGTCCTCACCAGCCTGGTTGACGCAGCCATAGATGACCTCGTCCACGGCGTCCCAATCCACCGTCGGCAGCCGCTCCACCAGGGTCTTCAGCGGGTGGGCCGCAAGGTCGTCCGCCCGCACCTTCGCAAGCGCGCCGCCATATCGCCCGATAGGCGTCCGCACGCCTGTGCAGAGAAACACCGCGCGACCTTGCATCCTGGCTCCGGAACCTTTGAGCGAGCGGTCAAACTAGTGTTTGAATTCTTCCGAAGCAATTCGAGAAAGGGTGCGCGGGCATGGACGGCGGGGCAGAGCAGCGGCAGCAGGGCGACGCCCTCGTCACCCTCACCGAGGGCGAATGGGCTGGCTGGTCCTTCTGGAAGGGCGGCGATCCTTTCGAGGATCTCACTGGGCCATTCTACTGGCGGCGAGACGATGACGGTGGGGTGCGCTGTGCGTTCCGCGCCGAACCGCGGCACATGAACGGCGGCGGCTTCATGCATGGCGGCTGTCTGATGACCTTCGCCGACTCGTGCCTGTTTGAGATCGCCCGACCGGCTCTTGGCGAGCGCTTCGGCGTCACAGCCACTTTCTCCAGCGAGTTCATCGGCGCTGTGCCGCTAGGCTCGCTAGTGGAATGCACAGGTGAGGTCACACGCGGAGGCCGGAGCCTGATCTTCGTGCGCGCCACCGTCACCGCCGACGGCGAGCCAGCCATGACATTCTCCGGCGTCATCAAGCGGACCGGCCCGCGAAACAGCTAAGCTTGTTCTCTCGGGCAGGAGACTTCTTCCAACTCGGAAGGAAACTCGCGCGCGAAGTCATGATTATTGAGGGGCTGCGAAGCAGGAGCCCCGCATGACCCGAGTTCTCGTCCTCTACCACTCCACCTACGGCCACATCGAAGCCATGGCGCAGGCCGAGGCCGAAGGCGCCCGTTCGGTGCCCGGCACGATCGTCGACATCAAGCGCGTGCCCGAGCTGGTGCCGGACGAGATCGCCAAGGGCGCCGGCTACAAGCTCGAGCAGGACGCGCCGATCGCCACGGTCGCGGACCTCGAGAACTACGACGCCATCATCATCGGCGCGGGCACCCGCTTCGGCCGCATGGCCTCGCAAATGGGCAACTTCCTCGACCAAGCCGGCGGCCTTTGGGCCAGAGGCGCCTTGAACGGCAAGGTCGGCGCGGCCTTCACCTCCACCGCCACGCAACACGGCGGCCAGGAGACCACCCTCTTCTCGACCATCACCACCCTGCTGCACTTTGGCATGGTCGTGGTCGGCCTGCCTTATTCCTACGCCCCGCAGATGACGTTGGACGAGATCACCGGCGGAACGCCCTACGGCGCCTCGACCATCACTGGCGGCGATGGCAGCCGCATGCCCAGCCAGAACGAGTTGGATGGTGCGCGCCACCAGGGCCGCCTGGTCGCCGAGACCGCAGCCAAGCTGCACGGCGCCCTGCAAGACCAGCAGACCCAGGTCGCGGAGGAGAACGCCGAAGCGTGGGAAGATCCGCGCACGGGCGGCGCGGAGGACGAGGTCGCCGCTCACCCGAGCTGAGCCTCCCCCGAGCCTCGGACGAACCGCCTCCCCGCCTCCCCGCCTCTACGGGGAGGCGTTTTTGTTTGACGCTCCACGGCGCCTTTGGTGTCGGGCGGCGAAGCCTCTACAAACGAGACCTGTTCCAAAACCGGACCCTTGCTTCCATGACCATGCCGGCCGATCCGCGGCTGATCCTTCGCGAAGACGAACTGGATGCCGGGCTCGAGCTGCTGTTGCTGGCCGAGGCCTCGCTCTGGACCGCGGTGGATGCCGGTCTGGAAGCGGCCGACCTGGGCCTGGGGCGCTCCCACTGGCGAGCGGCTTTCCTGTTGCGACGGCGGCCGGGCGTGGGCGTCCAGGAGCTTGCCCACCTCACGAGCCTTTCGAAGCAGGCGGCCAGCCGGATCCTCGTGGATCTCGAAGGCAAGGGGCTCGTCGCCAAGACCGCAGGGGACCTCGATGGCCGACGGCGCACCGCCGCCCTGACGGAAAAAGGGTTGGCCTTCGAGGCCGCCATCAGCGAACGCTTGCGAAACCAGATCGCGCGGGCCTACCGCTCGGCAGGGCTGGACGGGGTCGCCGGGGCGCGGCGCATCCTGGCGGCGCTGGCCGGCGGACGAACCCGCAGCCCCGGAACAGGAGGCGCCGGATGAGTCTCGTCGATGCTGCTCAGCGCGGCCGCCATCTGCTGGTGGTCGACGACGACGACCGCATCCGCGAGCTGCTCAAGGAGTATCTGACCCGGGCCGGATTCCGGGTCACCGCCGCGCCGGGCGGGCAGTCCGCACGCAAGCTGATCGAGAGTCTCGACTTCGACCTCGCCGTCTTTGACGTGATGATGCCTGGCGAGGACGGATTTTCCCTCACCCGCTGGCTGCGTGAACAGCGCGGTCCGTCGGGCAAGACCCCCGTGCTCATGCTGACCGCTCGCGGCGAAGCGGAGGACCGGATCGAGGGTCTCAGGACCGGCGCGGACGACTACCTGCCCAAGCCCTTCGAACCGGAAGAGCTGCTGTTGCGCATCGAGGCCATCCTTCGCCGCGCGTCCGATCGGCCCAATCCGGGACAGAGCCTATCGCTTGGTCGCTGCGCCTTCGACGCCGATCGCGGCGAGCTGACGTGCGACGGCGAGCCGGTGCGCCTGACGGAGGCCGAGGTGGCCCTTCTGCGCCATCTGGCCCGCACCCCGCATGAACCGGTAGACCGGCTCGAACTCGCTCGCGGCACGGTCGATCCATCGGGCCGCGCCGTGGACGTGCAGGTCACCCGACTTCGGCGTAAGATCGAGGACGACCCCAAGGCGCCGCGCTATCTGCAGACCGTGCGCGGCGTCGGCTACAGGCTCGCCCCGGACTGATGCGGCTCGTCTCCACCCGTGTGTTCGGTCGCTGGATCAAGCGGCAGCTGCCCAAGACGCTGTTTGGGCGCAGCCTGCTGATCATCGTGCTTCCGGTCGCACTGATGCAGGTGGCGGTCACCTACGTCTTCTTCGACAATCACTGGCAGACAGTCACCAGCCGCCTCTCCGAAGGGCTGGCCGGCGATATCGCCTGGGCTGTTGAAAGCTACCAGGAGGAGCCGACCGCGCCGGCTTTTGCCCGCCTCTCGCGGCGGGCCGAAGAGTCCATGGGTCTGTCGATTGCCCTCCAGCAGGGGCGGGAGCTGCCGGTCAATCGACGCTATTCCTTCTTCGCGCCCATCGATCGGGCGCTGCAGCGGGCGTTGTCCGAGCGGCTGGATGAGCCGTTCTGGTTCGACACCACCCGCTACCCCGCCTACGTCGACATCCGCGTGGCGGTGCCGGGCGGCGTGCTTCGCGTGCTGGCGCCCCGCGATCGCGCCTTCGCGACCCAGGGGCACAT
The DNA here is from genome assembly GCF_003254705.1 of Phenylobacterium deserti. Classification (GTDB taxonomy): domain Bacteria; phylum Pseudomonadota; class Alphaproteobacteria; order Caulobacterales; family Caulobacteraceae; genus Phenylobacterium; species Phenylobacterium deserti. The sequence continues at coordinate 1,749,850 of NZ_QFYR01000001.1, read as the reverse complement.
CTTCGTGCTCTGGATGACGGTGGCGACGGTGCTGCTCACCGCCATCGCCATCCTGTTCATCCGCAACCAGGTTCGCGCCATCGAACGGCTGGCCAATGCGGCGGAAGCGTTCGGACGAGGCGGCGAGGCGGTGGCGTTCAAGCCGCACGGCGCCCGCGAGGTCCGCCGCGCGGCCACGGCGTTCCTGGCCATGCGTTCGCGCATCCAGCGCCACATCGAGCAGCGCACCACCCTGCTCGCGTCCGTCAGCCACGACCTGCGCACCCCGCTCACGCGCCTGAAGCTCGCCCTGGCTCTTTCGGAGCCGTCCAAGCGCACGGACGCGATGAAGAAGGACGTGCTCGAGATGGAGCACATGATCGACGAGTACCTGGCCTTCGCCCGTGGCGAAGGCGGTGAAGGTCTCGAGGTGGTCACCCTGCGCCAGCTCATCGAAGAAGTCAGCGAAGGCGCCCGCCGGGCTGGCGCCGAGGTTGCGCTCGACGCGGACGCCAGGCTCACCGCCGAGGTCCGGCCCAACGCGCTGAAGCGCGCCCTGTCGAACCTGGTGATGAACGCCGCGGTCCACGGCGAGCATGTTGAGATCGCCGTTCGCAGCCGCCCGAACGGCGGGGTGGAGATCGTGGTCGACGACGACGGGCCCGGCATCCCCGCCGACCGCTACGAGGAAGCCTTCAAGGCGTTCGGCCGACTGGACGAGTCGCGCAATCAGAACACCAAGGGCGTGGGTCTTGGCCTGGCGATCGCCCGTGACGTGGCGCGCGGCCACGGGGGCGACATCGTGCTCGATCGCTCGCCGCTCGGCGGCCTGCGCGCCGTGGTGCAATTGCCCGGCTGAGTTCATCCACAATTCAGGGTCGCCGAGCCACCCTGTGAAAGAAACGGGAGGAAAGTCCGAACATGCTTAAGTTGCTCATCGCCGCCGCGGCCCTGTCCCTGGCCGCCGCGCCCGCCTTTGCGGCCGACGTGACCGGCGAGTGGCTCGTCCAGGGCGGCAGCGCCAAGGTGAAGATCGCGCCCTGTGGCCAGACGCTTTGCGGCACGATCAACTGGCTCAAGGAGCCCACCACCAAGGCCGGCGCGCCCAAGACCGATCAGAACAACCCCAATGCGTCGCTGAAGTCGCGGCCCATCGTCGGCCTGCAGATGCTGACCGGCTTCAAGCCCGCTGGCGAGAACAAGTGGGGCGGCGGCAAGATCTACGATCCGGAGTCCGGCAAGACCTACGACTCCAAGATGACTCTCCAGCCGAACGGCAACCTGAAGGTCGAAGGCTGCGTGAGCATCATCTGCCGCGGCGTGACCTGGACCCGCGCGTCCTGATCTCTCCGAGGTCTCGGACGGCCGCAGGGCCGCTCCGGGACCGCCTCAGGCCCCCAGCTCCTTCGAACGACGAACCGCCGCTGCCACCGCCTCCCGCAGAAGGGTCTGCAGGCTGGGCTCGGTGAGCAGCACGTCGAGCGCAGCCTGCGTGGTCCCGCCGGGGGACGTCACCTGCCGCCGCAGCTCGGACGGCTCTTCGCCGCCCTCCGCCAGCAGCGCGGCCGCCCCGGTGATCGTCGATCTCGCCAGCCCGGCCGCATCCTTGGGCTTCAGCCCCGCCGTCACGCCCGCCGCCTCCAGCGCTTCGATGAAGGCATAGAGGTAGGCCGGGGCCGATCCGGACACCGCCGTGGCGGCGTGCATCAGGTTCTCGTCGGCGAGGTCCACCACCGCGCCCAGCGGCTCGAACAGCGCACGCGCGCGGGAAAGGGCCGCCGGATCGTCCGCATAGAGGCTGGCCGTTCCCTGCCCGATCGCGGCAGCGGTGGTCGGCATGACGCGCGCCACAGGGCGTCCGCCGAATTCGCGACTGATGTCGGCGCTCTTCACGCCGGCGGCGACCGAGACGATCACGGCATCTTCCGACAGCCACGAGACCGTCTCCGCCGCCGCCTCGCGCCACAGCTGGGGCTTCACCGCCAGCACCACCGTCCGGGCTCGCGCCAAATCCGCGTCGGCCGGATTGAGCTGCGCGCCCTCTGCGCCCAGCTGCGCGGCGGCCTGCCCCGGGTTCGGATCACGGATCATCAGGTCGGAGGCGGCGAACGCGCCGGCCTTGCGCCAGCCCGCCAGCATCGCGCCGCCCATGCGGCCGGCGCCCAGCATCAGAATAGGTGTCATCATCGGCGCGGACCCTAGCGGGGCCGCGCCCACAAAACAAAGGGCGTCGTCCCGTCGCCGGGAGACGCCCTCGAAAACTCGGCTGTGAAGGGCCTTACGCCTCGCCGACGGTCTCGAACATGCAGGCGGCGATGGCGTCCTGCGGAGACTTGCCGCCGCGCACCAGGTAGTCGAACGCCGGGAAGAAGCGGTCGGCCGCCTCGACGGCGACGTCGATCATGCCCGCCGCCTGGCCCAGGCTCGGCTGCTCGCCGGTCATCAGGCCCATGCCGTGGCGGAAGATGATCTCGCCGTCTTCCCAAAGCTCGAAGTGGCCCAGCCAGACCCGCGGGTTGACCAGGGCCAGCAGCTCGTGGGCGTCCAGGCGCTGGGTCTTGGCCACCTTGTGGTCCATGGACAGGCAAAGCTGCAGGCAGTCCGCTTCCGGCCGCCACGCGAACCAGAGTTCGTAGTCCTTCCAGTCGCCGGCCAGGGAGAAGGCGAGGTCGCCATCCTCGGTGCGATCGAAGGGCAGGTTCTCCGCCGTAAGCACGTGCTCGACGACGTCCAGCGGATCGTTCGCCAGGAGCACGTTTTCGTCAGACTGCGTCATATCCATGAGACCAATGGTCCTTTCGCAGTGGGCGGGGCGCGGAACGCCGCGCCCGAATCGCCTGCGACTACAAAGGTAAGCTGCTTCGCGGCGTTCGGTTCACCGGGTTGTGCAAGCCCGGCGCCAAGGCCGCCGATGTTTCTGTGGACGTTCAGGGCGTGTCCGCCGACGGAGCCGACGCCGATTGGGCGCCGCGCAACGCGGCCACTTCGGCGCGCAACGCTTCCACTTCGGCCTTCAGAGCGTCGAAGTCCTCGCGGCGGATCAGGTCGAACTCAGCGGCGATGCGGTCGGCTTGCGAGCGGAAGGCCGTCTTCGCCTCTTCGCCCGCGGCCTGGGCGAGACCCATAGCGGCGGCGGTGAGTTTCGCCATTTCGTCGAGGAAGGGGTTCTGGGTCTGCATCTGTCGCTCTGATCGGACTCGCGCTCGTGCGTCCGCCTTACACCTCTATATGGCCCCGCAGGGGTCGAAAGCGAAGGGCTTCTCGTCTAAACCCTCTACCTGCACAACGCTGGAGCCGCGCAACCGTGCCCTTTCCGGATTTCGATCCCGTCCTGTTCCAAATCGGCCCGATCGCCATCCGCTGGTACGCCCTGGCCTATGTGGCCGGCATCCTCCTCGGCTGGCGGTACGCCGTCATGCTGGTGAAGAACCCCCGGCTCTGGGGCCATCGCCCGCCGCCGCTCACCACCGAGCAGATCGACGACATGATGCTGTGGATCACCCTTGGCGTGATCGTCGGCGGCCGGTTGGGTCACGTGTTCTTCTACACGCCCTCGATCCTGTGGACGGACCCGCTGGAGGTCTTCAAGACCTGGCATGGCGGCATGAGCTTCCATGGCGGCGCCCTGGGCGTGCTTCTCGCGCTGATCCTTTTCGCCTGGCGCAACAAGCTGGATCTGCTGCGGCTGGGCGACATCGCCGCCGTGGCCACTCCCATCGGTCTGTTCTTCGGACGAGTGGCCAACTTCATCAACGGCGAGCTGTGGGGCCGCCCCACCGACCTGCCCTGGGGCGTGATCTTCCCGGCCGCGCCGGACGCCCTGCCCCGGCACCCGAGCCAGCTCTACGAAGCCGCGCTTGAGGGCGTTCTGCTGTTCGCGGTGCTCGCCTGGGCGACCTATTCGGCCAAGTGGACCAACCGTCGCGGCGTGCTCATGGGCATCTTCGTGGCGGGCTACGGCCTGATCCGCGTCAGCCTGGAGACGGTCCGCGAACCGGACGCCTACATGCCGGACTTTCCGCTGGGTCTGACCATGGGGATGATCCTGTCGATCCCGATGATCCTCGCGGGCCTTTGGCTGATCTGGCGCGGGCTCAGCGAGCCGCTGCCGGCGGTCCGCACGGACGCCGACGACAAGATCCCGGCGGGCGCGAAGCGTGCCGATGAGCCTGCGTGATCGACTGAGGGCGCAGATTGCTGAAAGCGGTCCGATCAACGTCGCCCAGTTCATGACCGCCTGCCTCCACGACCCGCAGGACGGCTACTACGCCACCCGCCCGGCCCTGGGCCCCGACGGCGACTTCATCACCGCGCCCCTGGTCAGCCAGATGTTCGGCGAACTGATCGGCGTGTGGGCTGCGGGCTGCTGGGAGCTCTTGGGCCGACCCGCGTCGTTCAGGCTGGTCGAGATGGGCCCCGGCGACGGGACCTTGATGAGCGACATGCTGCGCGCGGCGCGCCATGCGCCCGGCTTCCTGGAGGCTGCGGACGTTTGGCTGGTCGAGACCTCGGCGCCGCTCCGTGACCGGCAGGCGCGCCTGCTAGGCGACCAGGTCCGTTGGGCCAACCGGCTTGAGGAGGTCCCGGGCGGCGCGCCCGTCGTGCTGGTCGCCAACGAGCTGTTGGACTGCCTGCCCGCGCGGCAGTTCGTGCGGACCGCGATCGGCTGGGCCGAGCAGGTGGTGGGCGTCGACGAGGCTGGCGCCCTGGCCTTTGGGCTCGCCTCGACACCGGTCTCCACCCTGCTCCCCGACGCGCCGCAGGGCTCGGTCTACGAACAGTCCGCCGCACAGGCCGCCTTGGGCTCGGAGGTCGGCGCCCGCATCGCCCTGGACGGCGGCGTCGCGCTTCTGATCGACTACGGACGCGCCTCGCCAGGTTTCGGGGACACGCTCCAGGCCCTCAAGCGGCACGAGATGGTGGACCCGCTGGAAACGGCGGGTGAGGCCGATCTGACCATCCACGCCGACTTTCCTGCGGTCATCGCGGCTGCGGGCAAGCAAGGCGTCGAGACCGCGATCCTCACCCAGGCGGAGTTCCTGTCGCGGCTGGGCATCGGCGCTCGAGCCGAAGCGCTGGTGCGCGCCCGACCGGATCGCACCGCCACCATCGGCCGGCAGCTGCACCGCCTCCTGGGCGCCGACGAGATGGGCGAGCTGTTCAAGGTCTGCTGCCTTTTCTCACCCGGTCTCAGACCGCCTGCCTTCGAGGAGTTCGCATGAGCGACCTTCCGGTCCTCACCTCGCCACTGCTGGACCTCCCAGGCATCCGCCACGCCTTCTTCACCCGCCAGGGCGGCGTGTCGGAAGGCATCTACGCCAGTCTCAACGTCGGGTCCGGCTCCAAGGATGATCCTGCCGCGGTGATGGAAAACCGCGTCCGGGCGGGCGTTCACATGGGTGGCGCCCTTGTCACGGCTTACCAGGTCCACTCGGCCACCGTTCTCGTGGCGGACGGCCCCTGGCCGGCCGGACCGCCACAAGCCGATGGGGTGGTCAGCGCCACCACAGGCGTGGTTTGCGGCGCGCTTTCCGCCGACTGCGCTCCGGTGCTGATCGCCGATCACGAGGCTCGGGTCGTGGCCGCCGCCCATGCGGGGTGGAAAGGCGCCCTGACCGGCGTCGTCGAAGCCGCAGTCTCGCGGATGGAGAGCCTGGGGGCAGAGCGGCGCCGGATGCGGGCCGCGATCGGCCCGTGCATCGGGCCGAAGTCGTATGAGGTGGGAGCGGAATTCGTGACCCGCTTCACCGAAGCGGACCGCGCCTACGCCCGCTTCTTCGAGCCAGCGGCGGATCCGGGCAAGCGCATGTTCGATCTGCCGGGCTTCGTGCTGGGGCGCCTGCGCGCAGCAGGCGTGGAGACCTGCGAATGGATCGGTCGCGACACTTGCGCCGAGAGCGATCTGTTCTTCTCGAACCGCCGCGCCTTCAAGCAGAACGAGCCCGACTACGGCCGGCTCTTGTCGGCGATCGTGCTGGAGGGCTGAGCCCCTCCGCCGTGCGGAGGGGCCCGCCAGGGGCCGCTTAGCGGCGGGTCTTCTTGCGGTCCTTGTCCTTGGCCGCGCCTTGGTCGGTGCTGCTGTCCGTCGCCGACGTGGAGGCGCTGGCGCCCTGCTGGTCAGCGGAAGTCTGGCCGCTGGCCTGGGTGTCTGCGGTCGCCGAACCGGTCGTATCCGTCGTGGCCGAGGTGGAGGAGCCCCAAGTGGAGCCCGTCGCGCCCGTGGCGGCCGATCCCGTCGAGCTGGTGGCCGGCGCCGTGCTGGAGCTGGTGGCCGGAGCGCTCTGAGCGCCCGTCGACGGAGCGGTGGTGGTGGAGGTGGTCGACTGAGCCTGAGCTGAAGCGCCAGCCAGCAGAGCGAGCGCCGCAGCGCCAATGAGGATACGCATGTGTGTTCTGTGTCCCTGTCGTTTCCCCCGACACGTCTAACGAGCCCTCGCGGCAGGGCTCTACCAAGGCGAGGTCTGGACCATTGTGGGGCGCAGCTTGACCATGGCGAACGATGTCTGGACCCGGACGAGTTGACGCCGCGGGATAGACTCCCGCGGCTCCGCTGGTAAAAGGCCCGCCCATTAGCTGAAAAGGCTCGGGGGACCCGATGAAGCTGCTGGCCGGCAATTCCAACAAGACGCTGGCGGAAGCCGTCTCGGCGCACCTGGACGTGCCCCTGACCAAGGCTCAGGTGAAGCGCTTCCCCGACAACGAGGTGTGGGTCACCATCGACGAGAACGTCCGCGGCGAGGACGTGTTCGTCATCCAGTCCACCAGCTACCCCGCCAACGACAATCTGATGGAGCTGCTGATCTGCATCGACGCGCTGAAGCGCGCGTCGGCCCGGCGGATCACGGCCGTCCTCCCCTACTTCGGCTACGCGCGCCAGGACCGGAAGACCGGCGGCCGCACGCCGATTTCGGCCAAGCTGGTCGCGAACCTCATCACCCGTGCGGGCGCCGACCGGGTGCTGACGATGGATCTGCACTCGGGCCAGATCCAGGGCTTCTTCGACATCCCAACCGACAACCTGCAGGCCGCCCCCTTGATGGCGCAGGACATCAAGGACCATCACGGCGCGAAGGCGGCCAGCGAGCTGCTGATCGTTTCCCCCGACGTGGGCGGGGTGGTGCGCGCTCTGGCGGTGGCCAGCCGGCTGAACGCCGACCTCGCCATTGTCGACAAGCGCCGCTCGGGCCCGGGCAAATCTGAAGTCGCCAACATCATCGGCGACGTGTCCGGACGACGTTTGATCATGTTCGACGACATCGTCGATTCGGCCGGCACGCTGTGCAGCGCGGCCCAGTCGCTGATCGACGCCGGCGCCGCCGAGGTTTCGGCCTACGTCACCCACGGCGTGCTGTCTGGCGCGGCCAGCGAGCGGGTGAAAAATTCGGTCCTGAAGGAGCTGGTGATCACCGACTCCATCGAGCAGCCGGACCCGATCCTCAACAACGAGAAGATCCGCCGCGTCAGCTGTGCGGCGCTTCTGGGGGAAGCGATCCGCCGCATCGCCAACGAAGAGTCGGTTTCCAAGCTGTTCGACTGAGGTTTCCGGCCGGGCGAACGGCCAAGCTTGGTCAGCAAGAATTTACCATGCGAGAACACAAACTCGCCGACCTCGCGTGTATCTTCGCCCCAACTGCTTTCCGGGAACGCCCTTCGTATGACTTTCGTACTTCCGGTCCGCCGCGCCGTGGCGCTGGCTGCGATCGCTGTGGCCGCGACTCTCGCGAGTTGCGCAAAGCCGCCCCCGCCTCCGCCTCCGCCGCCGCCCCCGCCGGCCGTGAGCCTGTCGCCCAAGCTTATTGAGCAGGCCAGCGCCTACCGCCTGTATGTGACCCGGGCTACGGCCATCTCGCCTGCGTTCGCCAGCGGCGCGGATGTCGCCGAGCGCCTGCGCACCGGCGCGGCCTATGAACCTCAGCAACTGCTGCGCGGCGCCATCGCCTACGGCGCCGTGGCCGCCCTGCAGGATCCGGCCTTCGTGGCCGGCGTGCGGGTCTACGCTGCGGATGCGACCCAGCGTCAGCAGGTCGCCTATTCGATCATGCGCGACCCCGCCTACGTGATCGGCATCACCGGGTCGGCCAGCGCCGCAGGCCTTGTTCAGAACGCCCTGGGCGAGGACGGCCGCAAGCTGCTCGAGCAAGGTCGCGCGGTGAAGCAGGCCGCCTACGACGTCCAACGCTCCTCCTGGTCCAAGGCTCACGTGCCTGATCAGCCGGGCCGCCTGGCGCTCGCCAAACAGCTCTCCGCCACGCCGCTGGCGGGCGAAGTGGCCGAAACCGCTCGCCTGACGGAAGCGTCGACGGGCGCCGCGCCGCTGGGCCTCTCGCCCAGCACGCTTAGCCCGCCCTATTCGCCCGTGGTGGTGCGAAGCATGGCGGTCGCCGCCCTGGCCGCGCTCGGCTACGCCAATGACGAGAGCCTGGCGCAGGTCATGCCGCTTATGGCGGACCCCGCCTCGGCGACCTGCTTCAACATGTCCAAGCTGAACCTCTACCAGTGCCTGGCCGTCTCCAAGCCGCACTACGAGGACGTCTTCTGCCTGGGCCAGCACGTGATGATCGACACCGGCTCCTGCCTCCTGAAGGGCGCGGGCATGCCGATCCCGGTCGATCCCAACGCTCGTCCGGTGAAGGTCGCGGAAGAGGCGAGCCTCACGCCCGCCGCCGCTCCAGCCCGTCCGAAAGCCAAGACCAAGAAGCCCTAAGCTCGCCTTTCGGATTACGACGTGAAAACAGAGCCCCGGCCCGTTGCACAGGCCGGGGCTTTTGTGTATCTACGCGCACCTTTCCGACCAACCGGTCGCGGATCTGCGTCGCCGCGCGCCAGCGCGGCGGCTTCGTTTTGAGGCAAGGCTATGGCCGATATCGTTTTGAACGTTGAAGTGCGTGAGCGGACCGGCACCGGCGGCGCGCGTGAAGTCCGTCGTGCGGGCAAGGTCCCGGGCGTCCTCTACGGCGGCGACAAGGATCCGGTGGCCATCGCCGTCCGGTCCAACGAGTTCCGCAAGGCGCTCTACACGGGCAAGCTCCTGGGCCACCTTGTGACCCTGAAGTACGGCGACGAGACCCAACCGGTCATCGCCAAGGCCGTGGACATGCACCCGGTGACGGACGAGCCCTGGCACTTCGACCTGTACCGGGTCGACGAGCACCAGCAGATCAAGATCGCCGTGCCCGTGCACTTCTCGAATCAGGACACCTCGCCGGGCCTGAAGCGCGGCGGCGCGCTGACGATCGCCCTGCACGAAGTGACCCTGTCCTGCCCGGCCGACCAGATCCCGGAAGAGGTCGTGTTCGACCTCGCCAGCTCGGACATCGGCGCCACGATCCGCGTTTCCGACCTGCAACTGCCGGCCGGCGTTCAGGCGGCGGTCGACGGTTCCACCGTGGTTGCGACCATCGGCGGCGCCTCGGTCGAAGCTGAAGCCGAAGCCGAAAGCGCCGAAGCCTAAGCCAACCGGTCTTACGGGCCGGGGTTCCCGCGCATGCTGTTGATCGCAGGCTTGGGCAACCCCGGCGCCGGTTACTCGAAAAACCGGCACAACGTCGGCTTCATGGCCGTCGATGAGATTGCGAGGCGCTGGGGGTTCGGCCCCGAGCGCTCCCGCTTCCAGGGGCTCGCCCGCGAGGGTTCGATCGATACCCCTGAAGGCGCCGTAAAGGCGCTGATCCTGAAGCCCCTCACCTACTACAACGAGAGCGGTCGCGCCGTTGGCGAAGCGCTCAAGTTCTTCAAGCTTAAGCCGATGGATCTCGTTGTCTTCTACGACGAAATCGATCTGGCGCCCGGTCGTTTCCGGATGAAGACCGGCGGCGGCGCCGCGGGCAACAACGGCATCCGCTCCGTGGCGGCCCAGGTCGGACCCGACTTCCGCCGCGCTCGCATCGGCACGGGCCACCCAGGCCAAAAGGAACTGGTGCAGGGCCACGTTCTGTCCGACTTCCACAAGGCGGAGATGCAGTGGCTTGAGCCGCTCCTCCAGACCTGCGCAGACGCCATGCCCCTGCTGGCCCTTGGCGAAGACGAAAAGTACCAGGCCGAGGTCATGCGCCTCGCTCCCGCCGAGAAGGTCGATCCGAAGCAAGCCGCCCGCCGCGGCGGCTAGCTGCGGTTTATGCGGCGCGTCCCACGTGCTAGGTCGCGCCCCTCACAAGGATTTCGAAGACACTCATGGCTCTGAAAGTCGCCATCGTCGGCCTGCCGAACGTGGGCAAGTCGACCCTGTTCAACGCCCTGACGCAGACCGCCGCCGCCCAGGCCGCGAACTATCCGTTCTGCACCATCGAGCCGAACACCGGCGATGTCGCGGTGCCGGAGCCGCGCCTGGACGCGCTCGCCGCGATCATCCCGTCTAAGGAGATCATCCCGGCGCGGATGAACTTCGTCGACATCGCCGGCCTGGTGCGCGGCGCCTCCAAGGGCGAAGGCCTCGGCAACCAGTTCCTGGCCAACATCCGTGACTGCGACGCCGTCGCTTTCGTCGCGCGCTGCTTCATCGACGACGACATCACCCATGTCGAAGGCAAGGTGGATCCGCTGGCCGATCTCGAGACCATCGAGACAGAGCTGATGCTCGCCGACCTCGAAAGCCTTGAGAAGCGCGTACCGAACCTCGAGAAGCGCGCCAAGGTCGGCGACAAGGACAGCGCCCAGACCCTGCGCTTGATCCAGGTGGCGCTGACCGAGCTGAACGCCGGCCGTCCGGCGCGCAAGGCGCAGGTCTCGGCCGAGGACGAGAAGGCGTGGCGCATGCTCCAGCTGCTCACCGCCAAGCCCGCCCTCTATGTCTCCAACGTCGACGAAGCCTCGGCCGCCACAGGTAACGAACTCTCTGCCGCGGTGGCGGAGCGCGCCAAGCGCGACGGCGCCGACCACGTCGTGATCTCTGCCCAGATCGAGAGCGAGATCGCGCTGCTCGATCCGGAAGAGCGCGCCGAGTTCTTGGAAACCCTCGGTCTGACCGAGCCCGGTCTGAACAAGCTGATCCGCGAGGCCTACCACCTGCTCGGCCTGCAGACCTACTTCACGGTCGGGCCCAAGGAGGCGCGCGCCTGGACGATCCACAAGGGCGACACCGCTCCGCAGGCCGCCGGCGTGATCCACACCGACTTCGAGAAGGGCTTCATTCGAGCCGAGACCATCGCCTATGAGGACTATGTCCGCCTGAAGGGCGAGGCCGGCGCGCGCGAAGCCGGCAAACTGCGCCAGGAAGGCAAGGAGTATGTCGTCCAGGACGGCGACGTGATGAACTTCCGCTTCAACGTCTGACGGGAGAAGCCTGATGGGCGAGACGATCCGGCTGGCCAGCGGCGAGGACGGTTTCGAGTACGACGCCTATCGGGCCGCCCCGCAGGAAGCCCGCCGCGGCGGACTGGTCGTCCTGCACGCCATCTGGGGCGTCACGCCGCACCTGCGCGAGCTCGCCGACGAATGGGCTGAGCAGGGCTATGAAGTCATTGTCCCGAGCCTGTTCGATCGGTTCCAGCGGGGCTTCGCCGCCAAGGACTTCGACGCCGACCTGATGGATCGGCAGATGGAGTTCGGGAAGCGCACGGCCTGGGGCGCTGACGTGCTGGACGCCGTACAGGCTGCGATCGACGCCCTCCAGCCGCCTGTCTATGCGATGGGCTTCTGCTATGGCGGCACGGTGGCCTGGCTGGCCGCCAGCCGTTGCACGGGGCTCTCGGCCGTCAGCAGCTTCTACGGCGGCCAGATCGTGGAGTACCTCGCCGAGCAGCCGAAAGCCCCGATCATCCTCCACCTCGGCAAGACCGACGAACTGATCCCGCCCAAGGATCAGGACGCCATCCGCAGCCACCACCCTGACCTGCAGGTCTGTATGTATGATGCAGGTCACGCCTTCGTGGCGCCGACCGGCTACCACGAGGACAGCGCTCGCCTTTCCAAGCTGCGCACGCTCGCCTTCTTCGCGCGAAACGGCGGCGGACGGGGCGAGGTTTAGGTCCGCTCGACGATCAGCTTGCGGACGTCGGGGATGCGTTCAAGCGCCCGGACGAGGACCGCCTGCGCCGCCAGGATCCCAATTCCCGCTGCATAGGCGGAGAAGACGTTCGCACGGTAGACCCCGGTCGCGGAGACCGTGGTGATCTGCCAATAGATGAACAGGGCCGCGCCCAGGAGCAGGCAAAGCCCAGTGATGATGGACCCGGGCGTCTGGCCGAAGCCGGCCTGGAAACTCATCCAGACGTACTTGGCCAAACCCCTTCGCAGCACCGGCACCGCCAGCGGCGCCACCAGCGACACCATCAAGAAGATCGCTGGCCATAGCAGGATCCAGTGCATCAGTGTGGAAGCTCCACCTGGGAGCCGTCCGACCGCATGCACCCCTGCCCCTGCATAGATCAGGCTCGCCAGGGCGACCGTGAGGTCCTGCATGCGTTTGAAGTTCCGCCACGCGCGCGTGTACATGTGACCATCATGTCCGGCCTTCACGGCTTGCGTAAGGCGCCACGGCCGCGATCCAGCCAATTTCGGCCATCTGCACGGCAAGACTGCCGCAGCGCGCGCTTCAGAGCCCGAGCGGCGTCGCCCGCGCCCCCGAGCTGGGCTAGGCTGGCTCTGACGTGATCCGCCGCTCCATCGCCCTCCTGACCGCTCTCACGGCCGCGACGGCCGCTCCAGCTATCGCGCGTGCCGGTGAGGTTCGCTGCTGGCTGGACAACGGCGTCGTCGTGGCCGCTGCATCCGTGGCAGGGGTCGCTGGAGACTACGTTATCGACACAGGACAAGCGGGCAGTCAGTTGGGCGAGACCCGCGCTCAGTCCGAAGGCTTCGATGGCAAGACCGTCGCCGGCGAGGTGCTTCTGGCGAATGAACGGCTTGGATCCCACGCGCTCGCCGTCACGGACCTGGATCTTCGGACGGGCGCCCTGCCGACGCCGGTGGCCGGGGTGCTGGGAGCCGATGTCCTGCGGGGCTTTGTCATCGATGTGCGCTTTGCGCCGTGCCGCTTGGCCGTCTGGCCGGCAGGCAAGTCCCCACCACTGTCAGGCGTCGTGCACACCTTGGAATGGAAATCCGGCGCGCCGACCGTCGCGGCGCGTGCTGCGGACGGATCGCAGGTGCTGGAAGGCGCTTTCACCCTCGCCACCGGCTCCGACACAGCGGTGCGCCTAAGCGACGACGCCGCCTCCGTGGCGCGCGCGACGAAGCGCCAGGAGCTCTATCCCTACGGCGTCTACCGCCCTCGGCTCAGGGCTCTCGAGCTGAACGGAAGGCTGTTCGAACTGGTGCCGGCAGGCCTGCTCCGAGCGAGAGACACGCCGGCCCTGGGCGAACTCGGCACGCCGGTGCTCGCCCACTACCGGCTGCGTTTCGACTTTCCTGCGAGCCGAGTGGTTCTCGCCAACGAAAAGAGCCCGCCGGCGGCTGCCGACGGGCCCTGATCAGTTGGCTTACGCCCGTGGTCTAGTGGGCCACGTTGCGCCAGATCCGGCGGTAGCTGGCGTAGACGAGGCCCGTGAGGATCAGCAGGTAGATCATCGCGGCGAGGCCGAACGACTTACGCTCTTCCATCTTGGGCTCGGCGGCCCAGGCGAGGAAAGCGGCGACGTCCCTGGACTGCTGCGCCACCGTCGAGCGCGTGCCGTCGTCGAAGGTCACCCGATCGGGAGAGAGCGGCGGAGGCATGGCGAGCACGCCGCCCTGAGGCACGTGGCCCTTGCCGGTCCAGGACGCCGTCAGGTCGCCCGGGAAGTAGGGGTTGTAGTGCTGGCCCGGCTGGATGGTGAGGCCCGCGGGCGGGTTCACGTAGCCGATCAGCAGCGAGTAGATGTAATCCGGCCCGCCTTCGCGCGCCTTGGAGATGTAGGACAGGTCAGGCGGGATCGCGCCGCCGTTGGCGCCGCGAGCCGCTGCTTCGTTCGGGAACGGCGACGGGAAGTGATCCGCCGAGGTGGCGGGCCGCTGGATCGGGTCACCGGTTTCCGAATCGATGTCGCCAACCTGGATGTCGGCCGCCAGGGCCTTCACATACGGGTTGTCGTTCGGGTTCGGGTACTTCGAGTCATAGAAGGGCCCGCCCTTCTGACCGAGGTTGCGGAAGTAGACCTGGCTCATCGCGTGGCACGACGAGCAGACCTCGCGGTACACCTTGTAGCCCCGCTGGAGCTGAGCCTGATCGAACTTGCCGAACGGGCCCTCGAATGACCACTGGAGCTTTTCAGGCTCCTTGGGGTGGGTCGCGGCCTGGGCCGAGCCCGCCAGAAGAGCGAGCCCGAGCGCCGCGAGAGCAATACCTTTGCGCAGCATCGTGGGCTCAACCCTTCTTTTCAGGCGACGCCACGGCGCCGGCCGGCGTGGTGGCGGGATGCGACAGGACGGGGGCGGAGATCGAGTCCGGCACCGGCAGCGGGGTTTCCGTCAGGCCAAGCAGCGGGGTGATCACCAGGAAGTAGGCGAAGTAGTAGAGCGTCGCCAGACGCGACAGCCACACGTAGCTGTTCAGGTCGGCGTCGATCACCGTGAAGCTGGTCAGCCCCGGGATCACCGGATCGTCCGGCAGCTTGGCGCCGCAGAAGCCCAGCACCACCGCCGCGACCAGGAAGATGAAGAAGTACAGGCGCGCCGTCGGGCGGTAGCGCATGGACCGCACCTTCGAGGTATCCAGCCACGGCAGCACGAACAGCACGCCGATGGCGCCGAACATGGCCAGCACGCCGCCGAGCTTGTCCGGAACCGCGCGCAGGATCGCGTAGAACGGCAGGAAGTACCACTCAGGGACAATGTGCGCCGGCGTCACCAGCGGGTTGGCCGGGATGTAGTTGTCGGCGTGGCCCAGGATGTTCGGGTTGTAGAACACGAAGTAGGCGAACAGCAGCATGAAGACCAGGATCGCGAAGCCGTCCTTCACCGTGTAGTACGGGTGGAAGGGAACGACGTCTTCCTTGGACTTCACGTTCACGCCGATCGGGTTGTTGTTGCCGACCACGTGCAGCGCCCAGATGTGCATGGCCACGAGGCCCGCGATCATGAACGGCAGCAGGTAGTGCAGGGCGAAGAAGCGGTTCAGGGTCGGGTTATCGACCGCGAAGCCGCCCCACAGCAGGGTCGTGATGCTTTCGCCGACAATCGGGAAGGCGCCCAGCAGGTTGGTGATCACCACCGCGCCGTGGAAGCTCATCTGACCCCAGGGCAGCACGTAGCCCATGAAGGCCGTCGCCATCATCAGCAGGTAGATCACGCAGCCGATGATCCAGAGCACTTCGCGCGGCGCCTTGTAGGAGCCGTAGTAGAGGTTGCGGGTGATGTGGATGTAGACGGCCACGAAGAACATCGAGGCGCCGTTGGCGTGCATGTAGCGGATCAGCCAGCCGTAGTTGACGTCGCGCATGATGCGCTCGACGGACTGGAAGGCATGGTCCACGTGCGGGACGTAGTGCATCACCAGGATGATGCCGGTGACGATCTGGATCATCAGGCAGATCGCGAGGATGCCGCCGAACGTCCACCAGTAGTTCAGGTTCTTGGGCGTCGGGAACTCGATCGCCGTGTCATAGGCCATCCGGACGATCGGCAGTCGCAGATCGAGCCAGCGCTCAAAGCCGGTCTTCGGCTCGTAAGTGGAATGTCCGCTCATCAGTGTCAGCCGATCTTGACCTTGGTGTCGGAAAGGAAGGCGTACTCCGGCACCACCAGGTTACGCGGCGCAGGGCCCTTACGGATGCGGCCCGAGGTGTCGTAGTGCGAACCGTGGCACGGGCAGAACCAGCCGCCGTAATCGCCGCCGCCGAACGTGGGCACGCAGCCCAGGTGCGTGCAGGTGCCGACCAGGACCAGCCATTCCGGCTTGCCGGGCTTGTGCCGCTCTTCGTCCTTTTGCGGGTCGCGCAGGGCCGCGTTGTCGTCGCGCACGGCCGAGGCGATCTCCGCCGGGGTGCGCTTACGGACGAACAGCGGCTTGCCGCGCCATTTCACGGTGACCTGCTGGCCGTCGGCGACCTTGGTCAGGTCGAACTCGATCGAGGCCAGCGCCAAGGTGTCGCCCGCCGGGTTCATCTGGTCGATGAACGGCCAGGCCAGCGCGCCAACGGCGCCCACGACCGCGGCGCCCGCGGCGATATGGATGAAGTCGCGACGGTTCGGGTCTTCGCCCGAAGCGTGCGGGTCGGGGTTTGCGCCCACTGCGGTGTCGGCCACCTAAAGCTACCCTTCGATTGGAGCCAGGGACCCATGACGCCCCTGACCCGTTGGACGTCCTCAAACCGCTTGAGGCCGCCCCGGCATTGGACCCGGCCGGAGTTTCCGGCAGGACCTCATTGAAGGACAGGTCACGGCAGGACTTGTCACCGGAAGCGCTTTGCGAAACTACGCGCGGCGTATCCGTGATTCGTCGTTGTATGCCCCGGCCTATCCCGTGGCGGTTCGCTTAGAATGCGTTTGGCTCTTTTTCAACCGGACATTCCGCAAAACCTGGGCGCCGCCCTCAGACTGGGCGCCTGTCTTGGCGTGCCGGTGGACATCATTGAACCCTGTGGGTTCCCGCTTTCGGACAAGGCGGTGAAGCGCGCAGCCATGGATTATGCCGCCAAAGCCGAGGTCCAGCGTCACGACAGTTGGGCGAAATTCCTGCAAACTCTGAGACTTGATTCAGGACGCCTGCTGCTCTTCACCACCCGCGCGGCGGAGCCCTATGGACAGTTCGCCTTTCAGCATGACGACGTGCTTCTTATGGGTCGCGAAAGTGCAGGTGTTCCGGACGATGTGCACGCGGCCGCGGACGCTCGTCTTTTCATTCCGCTGGCGCCTGGCGCCCGTTCGCTGAACGTCGTCACGGCCGCCGCCATGGCTTTGGGCGAGGCGTTGCGCCAGACGGATGGATTTCCTAAGCCGCCCGCATGACCGATCGCGCCCTGCTCGAAGACCGCACCGCCCAAGCCCGCGCCTGGTTCGACACGCTGCGTGATCGTATCGCGGCCGAGTTCGAGCGGATCGAAGACGAGGCTCCGGCCGAGCTTTATCCGGGTGAGCCGGGCCGCTTCGAGCTGAAGCCCTGGGTGCGTGCGGAGGGCGGCGGCGGGGTCATGGGGTTTCTGCGTGGCCGCTTCTTCGAAAAGTGCGGGGTTCACGTCAGCCAGGTGCATGGGACCTTCTCAGCTGAGATGGCGCGTTCCATGCCTGGCGCCGAGGAGGATCCCCGCTTCGTCGCCACAGGGATCAGCCTGATCGCCCACCCGGTGAACCCGCGCGCCCCAACGGTGCACATGAACACCCGTTTCCTGGCCACCACGCGTTCGTGGTTCGGCGGCGGGGCAGATCTGACGCCGATGGTCGAGGAGCAGCGAAGCCAGGAGGCGGACGACGCCCGCCTGTTCCACGCAGCCATGCAGGCCGCCTGCGACAAATACGATCCCGAGTGGCACCCTCGCTACAAGGCGCGCTGCGACGAGTACTTCTTCTTGCCGCACCGAAACGAGCCGCGCGGCATCGGCGGTATTTTCTACGACCATCACGACAGCGGAGATTGGGCGCGCGACTTCGCGTTCACTCGCGACGTGGGTGAGGCCTTCCTGAGCGCTTATCCGAAGATCGCCCGCCACCGGATGGACGAGCCTTGGACGGAGGCCGACCGCCAGGAGCAGCTGGTCCGCCGTGGCCGCTACGTCGAATTCAACCTGCTCTACGACCGGGGCACGATGTTCGGCCTGAAGACCGGTGGAAACATCGAGAGCATCCTGTCGTCGATGCCGCCGCTGGTGGCCTGGCCTTAACCGGCTGCGTTTTCCGCGAACTGCGCCTGCCGCGCGCCCTCGGCTTCGCTTCCGGCCTGAGCTCCGATGCCAACCGCTAGGGCGGCGGCCGCACTCGCCGCCACGATGACCAACTTCCAACCCCTCATGGTTGGCTCCTCTGAGAACGCTTCGCCCCCCGCGGGCTTGGCCCCATAACCCGAACAGCCGTCAAACTGTTGCGCCGGAAAGGAAATTCCGGATCCAGCCTCCGACGCGTGCCCGATCGTCAGGCGCCGAATAGCTGGCGATGCCCAAGTTCGCCTCGTCTTCGGAATACCGGGTGCCGCGCCGACTTTCGATCAGGGCGACCGCATAGGCAGGTTCGAACTCGGGGTGCAGCTGGATCGAGATCGCCTTCTGGTCGCGGTAGGCCAGCGCGCCGAACGGCGTGAACTCGCTGGCCGCAAAGACCTCGGCGCCCGGCGGCAGTTCGCTGACCTGATCCTGATGGGAGGCTGGCAGACGGATCTCATCCCCTTGCCCGTCCATCCACGGCTCCCGGCTCTTCAAAGCGTAGGTGTGCGCGCCCAGGCCCCAGCCCTTGGACGACTTGGTGGCGCGACCACCGAACGCTTCGGCCATGATCTGGTGGCCAAAGCACACACCAACCAGCGGCGTGCGGCCCCTGGCTTGGTTCAGGAAGGCCTTGAGCTCGCCGATCCAGGGCTCGGGATCATAGACGCCGCACGCGGAGCCGGTGACCAGGTAAGCGTCGCAGATGTCGACCTTGGCCGGCCAATCGCCCTCATCGACGGCGTAGATCCGATAGTCGAACGCGGTCTCGCCCAGCAGCTTGCGGAACATGTCGGGATAGCCGCCGAACTTCTCACGCGCGGAGGGCGGCGGCGCGCCGGTTTTCAGGATGCCGAGCTTCATGACACCTCCCTACCGGGAGGTCAGCTCGCGCGCCACCTCATGCAGGACCGAAAGCGTCTCATCGCGATCGGCGGGGAAATCCTGGGCGATCCACCAGGTTTCAACCTGCTTCAGCGCCGCGCCGACCAAGGGGCCTTTCGGAAGGCCCGCCGCCATTGCGTCGGCGCCGTTCACCGGAAGAGCCGGCGGGTTCCAGCCGGCCGCCTGTTCGATGAGGCGGTCCCAACCCTCGCCGCCGCTCTGCGCCCAAAGCAGCTTGGCCCGATCGATGAAGGCCTGGGCGCCGAGGGCGTAAAGCGCCTGACGCACTTGGTGCGAGGTCATCGCGGGCGACAGAGGGTGCGATGGGTCCAAGGCTGCCTCAATGCGATCCCGCTCGGCGTTGGACAGGCGCAGGCGCTCGGCGCAGCGCCGCCCCAGCGCCGGCTCGTCCGGCAACAGCGCCGCGAGACGGAGCACCGGCTCCGCCCCTGGGAGAGGGCCGCGCTCGACCTCCACCAGCGCTTCGAAGCGCGTGCGACTGACCACTTCAGGAAGCACCACAGCCATGACGCCGGTGCTGGCCATGAGCGCGACGGCGCCCCTTGGGTCGTCAGCAGCCAAGAGCTTGAGAAGCTCGGCGGAGATCCGCTCGGCCGCGAGGCTCGCGACGGGGTCTTTCAGTCTGGTGATCGCAGCGACGGCCGCAGCGTCGGGCGCCTCGCGCCCATACCAAGCCATGAAGCGGAAGAAGCGCAGTGACCGCAGGTAATCTTCGCGCAGCCGTGTCTCGGCATCGCCCACGAAGACAATGCGGCCAGCAAGGGCGTCGGCGACTCCATGGCCGGTCGGGTCGAAGATCGAACCGTCCCGGCGCGCGTAGAGGGCGTTGAGGGTGAAGTCTCGCCGCTGAGCGTCCTCCATCCAATCCGCGGTGAAAGCCACGACGGCCCGCCGCCCGTCGGTTTCGACATCGCGGCGCAGAGTGGTGATCTCGAATGGCTGATGGTTGGCTATGGCGGTGACGGTGCCGTGCTCGATGCCGGTCGGAACGGCTCTAAGACCTGCGGCCTCGATCGCCTTTGTCACCTCAACCGGCGTCAGGGTCGTGGCGATGTCGACATCGCTGATTGGCCGCCCGATCAGCGCATTGCGCACGCAGCCGCCGACGAAACGCGCGCAATCGGCGCCGCCTGCGGCTTCAAGTGCGTCGAGAACGGCGGATGTTTCGGCCGCGGTGATCCAGTCGAGCGGGCCCAGGTTCGCGGTCATGGCTGAGCCGGCGTTCGCTGTTCGAAACGGCCCTTGCTGACCGTGCCGTCCGGTTGGACCTCGCCCGGCACATAGGTCTGTCCCCGGTGGCTGGGCTGCAGCACCGCAGTGACCACAAGGCTGGCAGCCACCAGCGCCGCTCCGGCGGCGAACAGCCAGGCATAAGGCGTCGAGCCCATTGGACGACCGCTCCGCCGCGCCTGCTCGCGCCAGAGGAACCAGACCGCGAAAGGCAGGAGGAACAGAATGCCCCGGGCAATCAGGACTCTAAGCAAAGGCGGCCCCATAAAGCCGGTCGTAGAGGGCGCGCAGGATGCCCGCGGTCGCGCCCCAGATGAAGCGCTCCTCGTAGTTCATTGCGTAGAAGCGCCGCCGCTCACCCGTCGGCAGAGTGCGCTCATGCTGTTCGTGGTTCTGCGGATCCATCAGGAAGCCGAACGGTGTCTCGAACACGTCGGCCACCTCGTCAGGGTTAGGCGTGAGCGTAAAGCCGGCATTCACGAAGCCCACCACGGGCGTGATCAGGAAGCCGGTCCCCGTCTGGTAAGGCGTCGACAGCCCAGCGAGGCTCACGAAGGCGGGGTCCAGGCCCACCTCCTCCTGCGCCTCGCGCAACGCGGTCTCCCAAGGCGTCTCGCCCGGATCCCGCCGTCCGCCTGGCAGGGCGATCTGCCCCGTATGCTTGCGCAGGGTGTCCGATCGACGGGTCAGCAGCACCGAGTAGCCCGCCTCCCGCTCCACGAGCCCGATCAGCACGGATGCGGGCGTCAGCGGGCCGACTTCCCGCGGCCGTTGCGGATTGAGGTCGTAGTCGGAGCGCACGCCGCCCTGGATCGCGTCCCGCTCTTCGAGCGGATCAAGATGGGTGCGGATCCAGTCCCTCAAATCCGGCTCGCCAGTCCGGTCCAGCCCCGGCACGCCGTTCACAGCTGGTGAGCTCCCGGCGCGCCAACAGCGAACCAAGCTCCGTTGGAAGCAACGCCGAGAGCAAGCCCCTCCGGCGTTTGCCGCTCCTCGGCCAACTCGATCAGTTCGTAGAACACAGGACGGGCGATCAAAGCCTCAAGACCCCTGCGCACGTGCAGGTACGGCCTCGGCTCGCCATCCTCGCCTACGTCAACGCGGATGGCGTTATCGGGTCCGGCCTCAACCTCGTCGCCAACGTTGGTGGTGAAGCGCAACGCGTCGCCCACGCGGTCCACGCGGGTGGCGATGAATGGGGCGTCCTCCACCTCGATCCGCATCTTCTCGACCGGGGTCACCAGCCAGAAGCCGTCCGGGTCCTTACGCAGCACGGTGGAAAACAGGCGGACCAGCGCCTCGCGCCCGATCGGCGAGCCCTCGTGGAACCACAGGCCGTCCTTGCGGATGACGATGTCGATGTCCCCGCAGTTCGGCGGATCCCACAGGTGCACCGGCGGGAGGCCACGGCCAGGAGCCTGCGCCTTGGCCGCGGCGATCACGCCGTCCAGGCCTGGGGGGTTTTGGTTGTCCGCCATGAGCGGAAAGTTAGGGGCCGAGCCTTCCCGCCTCAAGCGTCGCTCATCGCCCCCGCACTGGGCCGGCGAGTTCAGTCGAGGCGTCGAACAGGAGGGCCATGACCCGCCGCTGATCGACAGGTCCGGGAAGGATGGCGCCCTTGGCCGGCGCGGACTCAAAACCGAAGCGGGTGAAGTAGGCGACATCGCCCACCAACAACACGCCGGCTTCTCCTACGGCCTTGGCCGCTTCGCACGCGCGCTCCACCAACAGGCCGCCGAGACCGGCGCTACGCTGGCCTGTTTCGACCGCCAGAGGTCCCAGGAAGACCACGGGCGTCTCTCCCACGCGCACGCGCCACTGGCGCACGACGCCCAGCAACTCACCGTCTTCGAAGGCGCAGAACGACAGCTCGGGAGCAAAGTCGGCGATCTCCCGGACCCGCTCGGAGGACTTCACGAAACGGCCAGGGCCGAAAGCGCGATCAAGCAGCGCCTCGATGGCGGCCGAATGCTGCGGCTGTTCAGTGAGCAGAGTAAGCGCCGGGGCCGGCGCCAGGGGTTGGGCGGACATTGTGTTCAATTCTTGCGAAGGAGCGACGGCTCTGCCGCGCCCGGGCGCATCTAATGCGCCGGCGGACGGGCGGTTCAGTTCGGGAGGCGCATCAGCGCCGGGCGTCGTCGCAGCAGCATCGCAGTGGCCCTTTCGGCCGCCGTCGTGAAGCGCGCACGTAAGATCACGGCGCGCCGGCGTCAATCGCATGGATGCGTAAAGATCCGCTGACAATCTCCAGCGCGCAGCTAGGGTTGCGGTGCAGCCGCACTCGCGTCAGGGTCCCGGCCCATGCCCGAACACGTCCAGGACGATGTCGTCCCTTCCGCCCGCGCCCTGCTCAAGGAACGGGACTACCTCTTATTCTGGTGCTCCCGTTGGACGGGCAGCTTCGCGACCCAGATCCAGAGCGTCGCCATGGGCTGGCATATGTACGCCCTGGCGCGGCAAACCCGCTCTGTCGAGGAAAGCGCCTTTCTGGTCGGCATGATCGGCCTGGCGGCCTTCGTGCCGGTGTTCCTGCTGACCCTGCCCGCCGGTGAGATCGCCGACCGGCACGACCGCAAGAAAGTGCTGCTGCTTTGCCTGACTGGCGAGATCGCCAGCGTCCTGACGCTTGCCATCGCGACCTGGAAGGGTGTGGCGTCCGTGCCCCTGCTGCTCGGCATCGCCGCCCTGTTCGGGGCTAGCCGCGCCTTCTTCGCTCCCGCGAACACGGCGCTTGGCCCGATGCTGGTGCCAAGGAAGCTGCTGCCCCGGGCCATCGCGTGGAACTCACTTGCCTGGCAGACGGCGTCCATCGCTGGGCCCGCTGCAGGCGGGTTGCTGGTCGGTCTGTCGCCCGCGCACGCCTACTTCACCGTGATAGGCCTTTATCTGCTGGCGATCTTCTCGGTGACGATGATCCGCAAGAACGCCAAGCCGGAGGTCCAGCCGGGTTCGCGCTGGGCGCTGATGGTGGAAGGCCTTCAGTACGTCTGGCGGCAGAAGATCGTCTTCGGCGCCATCTCCCTGGACCTGTTCGCAGTTCTGCTCGGCGGGGCGACGGCCCTGTTGCCGGTGTTCGCACGCGACGTGCTGCACGTCGGTGCCGAGGGCTTCGGCATCCTGCGCGCAGGTCCGGCTATGGGCGCCACCGCCGTCGCACTGTGGCTTGCGGCGAACCCGATCCGCCGGCAGGCCGGTCACTTCATGTTCGCGGGCGTCGCGATGTTCGGGGTGGCGACCTGCGTCTTCGCCATCTCGCGCCAGCTTTGGCTGTCGGTTGCAGCTCTCGCCGTTCTGGGCGGGGCGGACATGCTGAGCGTCTACATCCGCCAGACCCTGATCCAGCTGGTCACGCCAGACCCCATGCGGGGTCGGGTCGCGGCGGTCTCGTCTGTCTTTATCGGCGCTTCGAACGAGCTCGGCGAGTTCGAAAGCGGCGTGGTCGCCCGCCTTCTAGGTCCCGTAGGAGCTGCCCTTTTTGGAGGTGTCGGCGCGCTGTTCGTCACGGGCGTTTGGGCGATGCTCTTCCCTGCCCTGCGTAAGGCTGATCGGCTGGAATAGGTCAGCTGCCGGCCAGCCGCTCCAGCGCCTCGCCGGTCAGCCGGCGGGTGATCCAGTCGTTCATCGGTGCAGCCCCAAGGCTGTCATAGAAGGCGATGGACGGCGCGTTCCAGTCGAGCACCGCCCACTCCAGGCGCGCCAGACCTTCCTCGACACACCGCTGAGCGAGCCGGCGCAGCAGCGCCTTGCCCGCGCCTGCACCGCGGGCCTGTGGCCGCACAAACAGATCCTCGAGATAGATCCCGTGGCGGCCGCGGAACGTCGAGTAGTTGTAGAACCAGAGGGCGAAGCCCACCGGCTGCCCATCCGCCTCGGCGATATCGCAGAAGGCTCGTGGAGCCTCGCCAAACAGGTCGCGGCGGATGTCCGCCTGCGTGGCGTCCACCTCGTGCAGCAGCTTCTCGTAGTCGGCCAGGTCGCGGACGAACTGATAAATCAGGGAAGCATCGGCAAGGCTCGCCGCCCGAACTGTGACGCTCATACTCCGAACCCGCGGCCGATCTCCACGCCGGGCGGGGGCGCGCTGCTCTCGGGCACGAAGAAGTCCGGCATCAGCGGCGCGGTCGGATGCATGCGGTATGCGTCGAAGTCTCTCACGCCCTCGCCGTACAGGAAGCTGTCGTCGATCAGGAACTGCCCTGTGAACTCACGCGACGGCTTGTTGAAGATGGCGTAGGCCGCGTCGGCCATGATCTCGGGCTTTCGGCAGTGGCGCAGCCCTTCTTCCCCCGTCAAAGCGAACTGGATGGCCGCCGTTGCGATGCCCGTGCGCGGCCAAAGGGCGTTGAAGGCGATGCCTTCGCCGCGGAACTCCTCGGCCATGCCCAGAACGCACATGCTCATGCCGAACTTGGCCATGGTGTAGGCCGTGTGCCCGGCGAACCAGCGCGGGCTCATGTCCAGCGGCGGCGACAACATCAGGACATGCGGGTTCGCCGACTTCCTGAGGTGCGGGATGCAGGCCTTGGACGTGAGGAAACTGCCGCGCGCATTCACCTGCTGCATCAGGTCGAAGCGCTTCATCTCCGTGGCCTCAGTGCCAGTCAGCTGAATGGCCGAAGCGTTGTTCACGCAGATGTCGATGCCGCCGAAGCGGGAGACCGCCTGCTCTACCGCCCCGAAGACGGAGGCTTCGTCGCGAACGTCCACTACCAGCGGCAAGGCTTGGCCACCGGCTTTCTCCACTTCCTCCGCCGCCGAATAGATCGTGCCCGGCAGGTGCTTGTGAGGCTCAGCCGTCTTGGCGGCGATCACGACGTTCGCACCATCCCGAGCCGCCCGCAGAGCGATCGCCAGGCCGATGCCCCGGCTGGCGCCGGTCACGAACAGAGTCTTGCCTTGCAGTGACATGGTTCGCCCTTCAGCCGAGCTTGGAGAAGTCGGGCGCGCGCTTCTGCACAAAGGCCGCGAACGCCTCGGCGGCTTCCGGCGACTTCAGTTGAGCTGCGAAGTGACCGAACTCGGCCTGCATGGCTTCGCTTACGGCGGGCACGTCGCGCATCAGCGCCTTGGTGATGGCCACGGCCGCGGGCGGGCGGGCGGCGATCGCCTCGGCGGCGGCGTGTGCGCGCGCCTGGACTTCCGCGGCGGGCAGCGCCGCATTGGCGATCCCCCACGCGGCGGCCGTGAGCCCGTCGATCGCCTCACCCAGCACGAACATCGAGAACGCGCGCGCATGGCCGATCCGCTGGGGCAGAAGCAACGAGGAAGCCGCTTCAGGGACAAGCGCGAGGTTCACAAAGGGCGTGGTCAGCAGCGCATCTTCGGCCACATAAACGAGGTCGCAGTGCAGCAGCAGGGTCACCCCCACGCCGACCGCCCGCCCCTGCACAGCCGCCACCAGCGGGATCTTGGCCTTGGCCAGCGTGGCCAGCAGGGGGTTGCCACCAACGCGCTGCTGGGCGGCTGCGGCGTCGCCCGCGTTCACAGCGGCGAAATCCATGATGTCGTTTCCAGCGGTGAAGGTGTCCCCCTCCGCCTGGATCAGCACGCACCGCACCTCGCGATCGGCCTCCGCGCTCTCAATGGCGTCGGCGACCGCCTGGTACATCGCGCGGGTCAGGGCGTTCTTTTTCTCCGGTCGGCTCAGGGTGACGGTCAGCACGCCCCCCGACACATCGGTCCGCACATGCTCGCTCATAGGCGTCTCCTCGCGCTTACGGCGTAAGCTTAGGATGAGGCTCGCACCTGGTCGACCGTGACGTCGCGTCAGCGCGTCAGGCTGCAGTCAGCCTGGGAGCGAAACGATCCACCCACCCGCGCAGCAGCGACACGTCTCCGACACCGGCCTGATGCGCCAGCACCTTTCCACCGTGCAGAACGAACAGCGCCGGGATGCCGCGGACGCCGAACCTCGCCGCCGCCTGCGGGTTAACGTCGACATCCACTTTCACGAAGCGGGCCCTCGGCTCGAGTTCGGCCGCCGCATTGGCGAAGATTGGAGCCATGGTCCGGCATGGCCCGCACCACGCTGCCCAGAAGTCGACCAGCAGAGGCAAGTCACTGGCGGCCAAGTGCTTGTCCAGTCGTGAAGCGTCCAGCTCTAAGGGCTCGCCGGTGAACAGCGCGCGCTTGCAGCGACCACACCGCGGCTCGTCTGCGAGGCGTAGGGCCGGTAGCCGGTTCACACCGTCGCAATGCGGGCAGACAATGTGCAATGATTGGCTCATGGGGCAGCTCCAAACATCCAGCCTGCCGGCAATCTGGAAGGCGCAAGTCGAGTTCCCGAGCCTCGCTGACACGCCCCCGGCGGAAACAACCGCCGCCAGCGACGTTCCTGCTTCCAAGTCACCGTTGCGGTCCAGCCGTGACATTTCGGCGTTCGTTGAGCGTCGGGGTGGCTGACAACGCTGTCTCAAGGTAAAGGCGCGTACATGCCCGCTGAAGCCAAGCTCCGCGCCGCCCCCGAGGCCATCGCTTCCCACGAGGAAATCGTCAGCGTCGATATCGGCGGGACCCACGCCCGGTTCGCCTTGGCGCGAATCGCGGCCGGCAGGGTGGCGGCGGTGGACGAACCGGTGATCCTCAAGACGGCCGAACACGGAAGCCTCGAGCTGGCCTGGAACTCTTTCGCCCAAACCCTGGACCGACCGATTCCCAAGGCGGCCGCCATCTCGATCGCCTGCCCTGTGGATGGCGAGATCCTGAAGATGGCCAACAATCCCTGGGTGGTCCGTCCGGGCGCTTTCCGCACCGAGTTGGGGCTGGAGCGGCATGTCCTGATCAACGACTTCGGCGCGGTGGGTCACGCCGTCGCCCAGGCTAGCCCTGGCGACCTGCAGCACATCTGCGGCCCTGACGTTTCGCTGCCGACGGACGGCATCATCACCGTTCTCGGCCCAGGCACGGGTTTGGGCGTCGCTCACGTGCTGATGCGCGGCGACAGCTACTTCGTGAACACCACCGAGGGCGGGCACATCGACTTCGCGCCCCTCGACAGCATCGAAGACGCGATCCTGCGCCACCTGCGCGCCCGCTACCGGCGCGTGTCGGTGGAGCGCATCATCGCCGGACCGGGGCTGGCCAACATCGTCGAAGCGCTCGCCGTCATCGAGGGCGCGCCGCTTCCTGCTCGCGACGATCGGGCTCTCTGGCAGGATGCTCTGTCGGGGGCCGAGCCTTTGGCGCGCGCGGGGCTTGAGCGCTTCTGCCTCAGCCTTGGAGCCGTCTCCGGCGATCTGGCCCTGGCGCAAGGCGCAAAAGCGGTGGTTATCGCTGGCGGCGTCGGCGCACGCCTTGCGTCTCATCTGCCCAACTCGGCATTCGGTGAGCGCTTCGTCGCCAAGGGACGCTTCGAAAGCATGATGGCCGCCATTCCGGTGAAGCTGATCACCACGCCCGAGCCCGGCCTGTTCGGCGCCGCGGCGGCATTCGCCAAGCAGTTCACCTAGGGAACGCGACTCGCATCCATGTCGAGCGCACGTCGGTCTGCGAATGAGTTGCAGCTGACGACGCAAGATGCGATTAACTCGCATTAGCAGCGCTCGCCCAGGATCGGAGAACAGGATGCGCGGGGTTCTGGTGGCCACCCATCGCTGGCTTGGCCTGGCGACGGCGGCCTTCCTGTTCATCGCCGGCCTTACCGGTGCGATCATCTCGTGGGACCACGAGGTGGACAGCCTGATCAACCCAGCCTTCTACAAGTCCTCGACGGCTGGCGCGCCCATGACGCCGCTGGCGCTGGCCGAGAAGGTCGAGCGCGAACATCCTGAACTGCAGGTCACCTTCATGCCGCTGGCAGTCGAGCCCGGCCATTCGGTGGTTTTCAGCGTCGAGCCCAAGCCTGGTCCTGACGGCAAGGGCAAGCCGCTCGGCTACAACCAGCTTGCTCTGGATCCCGTCACCGGGGCCGAACTCGCCCGCCGCCAGTGGGGCGCCGTCTCGCTCAGCCGCGAGAACATCATGCCCTTCCTGTACAAGCTGCATTACAGCCTCACCCTGCCCTTCGTGGCGGGCGTGGACATCGGCGTGTTGCTGATGGGGCTGATCGGCATCGCCTGGGCGATCGACTGCTTCGTGGCGCTGTGGATCTCCTTCCCCAGCCTTGCGGCCTGGAAGAAGTCCTTCGCCTTCCGCTGGAGACAGGGCGGCTATCGCCTGATGTTCGACTATCACCGCTCAGGCGGAGTGTGGCTCTGGGCCTTGCTGCTGACCCTGGCTGTCACTTCGGTGTCCATGAACCTGGGAACCCAGGTGGTCCGGCCGATCGTCAGCATGTTCTCGCCCCTGTCGGCGGACGTCTTCTCCGAGCGGACGCCGCGAGCGTTCGACGAGCCGTCGGTGGGCGGCTTGCCACGCCAGCAGGTGATCGAGATCGCCGTCGCCGAAGGGGCGCGTCGCGGCTTCTCCGACCCTGCGGGCGGGCTCTTCTACTCACCGATGTACGACGTTTACGGCGTCGGCTTCTACGAGCCCGGCAACGACCACGGCGACGGCGGGCTGGGCAACGCCTGGCTCTACTTCGACGGCCGAACGGGCGCACCGGCCAGCGCTCACATTCCAGGCAAGGGGACAGCCGGCGACATCTTCCTGCAGGCGCAGTTTCCCATTCACTCGGGCCGGATCATCGGGGTGCCTGGTCGCATCCTCGTCTCGATCCTCGGCGCGGCGGTGGCGGCCTTCAGCGTCACGGGCATCATCATCTGGGCGAAGAAGCGGCGCGGACGGGTCCTCCAGAGGAAGCGCGCCCGCGCCGCCGCCCCAACCCCGGCGCGGTCTCCAGTTCCGGCGCCGGCGGAATAGGAGCTTCAGGCGGGCTGCGGCGAAAGCCCAGGCACCGCCGGCGCGCCTGCCGGATAGCGTGCGCCCACCGTCGAACCCGGCGGGAAGGCGGCCTCTAGTTCCGCCGCATGCGCCGGATGCAGCTCGATTTCGCCCGCCGCCCAGTTGGACTCCAGGTGCTTGATGTGGCGCGTGCCTGGGATCGGAACCACGCCCTTGCTCAGCACCCACGCGAGGGCCAGCTGGGCGGACGTGATACCCAACCGCTCGGCCAATCCGTCGGCCACTGCGCGGCGCTTGCTGTTGGCCTGCACGGCGTCGGGCTTGAAGCGCGGATGAATGTTGCGGCGATCTTCCGCTTCCGTTGGCACGGAGCCCGCCAGAAAACCGCGGCCCAGCGGACTGTATGCGACGAAGCCCACGCCCAGTTCGCGCGCGGTCGGCAGGATCTCGGCCTCGACCTCGCGCGTCCACAAAGAATACTCGCTTTGCAGCGCCGCGATGGGCGCAGTGGCATGCGCCCGGCGCAAGGTCGGGGCGTCCACTTCGGACAGCCCGATGGCGCCGATCTTCCCCTCCGCCTTCAGTCGCGCAAGCTCGCCCACCGTGTCCTCGATCGGCGTCTGCGGGTCGAGCCGGTGCAGGTAGTAGAGATCGACATGGTCGATCCCCAGCCGCCGCAAACTGCCTTCCAGCGCCGTGCGGACGTACTCCGGCCGACCGTCCAGCTGGCGACCGCTGGTTTCGCGGTCGAGCCGGTTGCCGAACTTGGAAGCAATCACCAGCCGCTTGCGCCGCCCGACGATGGCCCGCGCCAGCAGATCCTCGTTGTGCCCCTGTCCGTAAACGTCGGCCGTGTCGAAGAAGTTGATCCCCAGCTCGATGGCTCGGTCGAGGGTCCGCAAAGACTCGACCTCGTCGGCTCGGCCATAAGCGTGGGATAGACCCATGCATCCAAAGCCCTGACGGGTGACGGACAGCGGGCCCAACGGAATGCGATCGGCGGATGTGACCATGACGGTCTCCTGTCTGTGGGAAGGTATCAGAAGTCGGCGCGCAGGGTGACGCCCGCGGTGCGCGGCGCGCCCGGCTGCCCCGTGGCGCCCCAGCTGCCCGCGCCTGGCACAGACGCGGAACCGAGGGTGGCGAGGTAGAACTCGTCGAGGGCGTTGCTCACCCATGCCGAGACCTCGTATCGATCGCCAAACCGCGCTCCGGCGCGCAGGTTCAGCAGGGCGTATCCTTTGATCCGACTGTAGGGCGCGTCGTCGACGCTGCCGAAGACGGCGGAGCGATAGCTGTACTGAACCAGGGCGAACGGCTCGATCCCGTTCCCCAGGTCACCCCGCCACTCGGCGTTGGCCGCCGCCGTCCAGCGCGGCGCCTGGTAGACCGGCCGCCCGGTCATGTCGCACGGCGCCGTCTGGCCGACCGGGCAAGGGCCGTTCGGATAGTCGCTGTAGCTCACGTCGTTGTAGGAGCCGTTGGCCGACAGGGTCAGCTGCGAGGTGACCTCGACGGCGCCTTCCAGCTCCACCCCGCGAGCTCGGACGTCGCCAACGTTGGCCAGGTATGACTTCGCCCCGTTGGACGGATAGATGTTGGCCTGCAGGCCCGTGAGTTCCGCCCAGTAGAGGTTGGCGTTCAGGGTCGCACGGTTTCCCCACAGGCTGGATTTCAGGCCAAGTTCGCCGTCTTGGACCTCCTCGGGCTCGAGCACCAACGGCGTGCCTGCGGACACCGACGAGTTCAGGTTGAGGCCCGCGGCCTTGTAGCCGGTGGAATAGGAGGCGTAGGCGTTCACCTGGTCCGTCAGCCGCCAAGTGGCGCTGACCAGGTACGACCAATTCCCGCCGTCCACGGTGATGTCGTAGTTGAACGGGATCGAGGTCGGCCCGTACGGCGTGCCCCGCGTCGAGGTCACGGTGGTCCCGTGCCGTTCGTCGTGGGTGTAGCGCAGGCCTGCGGTGAGGATCAGCCGGTCAGTCAGGTCATAGTTGGCCTGGCCGAACACCGCCCAGCTTTCCGTGATCGCCGTCGTGTCGCCCAGGTACTGCGAACCGGCCGCGATGTTCACCACGGGCGCGCTCGGGTTCGAGAGCCGGTTGTAGACCGTGTAGAAGGCGCCCGCGTCCGAGCCGAACTGGTTGAGGACGTAGTGGTCCTTCAGCTTTTGCCGGAACAGATAAAGCCCCGTCTGCCAGGTCAGCCGGCCGGGCTTGGACGCCAGCCGCAGCTCCTGCGACCACTGCCAGTCCTTGGTGATGGCGGCGTTCTTCTGGAGGATGTCGAGCGGGGTGTTGTCGCTGTCCTGCAGCGGGTCGAAGTGCCAGTAGCGCCAGGCGCTGATCGAGGTCAGGTCGCCGAAGCCCAGGTCCCAGTTCACCTCCGCCGACACCGCCTTCTGGTCGGTGCGCATCTTCTGCGGGGCGTTGGCGTCGTAGACGTCCTGACTCACCGCCGGGGTGAAGCCCAGGACGGCGAAAGCCTGCAGGGTCCGACGGGTGGTGGCTGAGATTGCCGGATCGAACACCTGGTTCACCACGCTGACGCAGCAGGTGTCATTCTCGTCCGAATACTCCGCGATCAGCCTCGCGCTCAGGCTCTCCGTCGGCGTGAACAGCAACTGCCCCCGCACGCCGAAACGGCCGATGCTGTTGCCGGCCACCCCGGTGCGCGGGTTCTTGAGCACGCCGTCGCGGTCGGTCCGGAACACCGTCAGCCGCCCAGCGAGACGATCGGCGATCAGCGGCCCCGTCACCGAGCCGCGGAACTGCCGGTAGTCGTAGTCGCCGAGGGAGACCTCGAAAGTTGCGCCGGGCGTAAAGCTCGGGCGCCGAGTGGTGATGTTCAGAACGCCGGCCGAGCTGTTGCGGCCGAACAGGGTCCCCTGCGGACCGCGCAGCACCTCCACCTGCTCCACATCGATCAGGTCCTGCAGCGCCATCCCGGGCCGACCCAGATAAACGCCGTCCACATAGACGCCGACTGACGTGTCCAGACCGTCGGCGGCGCTGGAGACGCCGATGCCGCGGATGCCTACGGAGGAGTTGCGCGGGTTGGAGTTGAACGCGACCAGGTTTGGGACGCGGTTCTGGATATCCACCAGTGTGTAGCCGCCGCTGCGTTCCAGGGCGTCGCCGGACACCACCGACAGCGGGATCGGCACGTCTTGGGCCCGCTCGGCCGTGCGCCGGGCCGTCACCACCACCTCGGTGAGGTCCGCCGCGTCGGCGGCGTCCACGGCGATGCTCGACGCGGAAGTCGCCGTCCCGGTTGCAGCAGTCCGCCAATTGGGAGCCGAGTCTGGCGCCGCGTAGGCGGTGCTGGCGCAGAGCGCCGCCGCGCCCGCCCCCGTGAGTGCGGAAAGGCGCAGGGAAAGGCGGCGCATCGGGGATGAAGTTCGGTCGTGCAAGGTCGCCCCCAAGGAACAGTCGTCGGAGCGCTGAACATTCCTACTTGTCCTAGGAATTGAAGGCAGAGGTTGTCGGGAGCCTTTTAGGAATTCTGACGGGACGACTGCTGGATAGCGGCTGATCGCGCGCCGGTGCGCTCGCGCGCGCGTGCGTGATCCATTCCCTAACGCCTGGTTTCTCTTTGTAGGTGACCGAGCTCGCTAGCGCGAAGTCAGCTTCCGGCAGCTCCGCAGAAACATCGACTCGCCAGATAGATTTTCTACTCTTCTTAATTCCCATCTGTTGTGTAGGAATAAGAAGCCGACGCCCCAAACGCCTGGCGCCAACCATCAGGAGGCCCCATGAGCCAGCCCGCCATTCTCGATCCCACAACCGCCAAGGCCCCGCGCCGGATCATCGTTGAACCCGTGACGCCCGTGATCGGCGCCGAGATCTCTGGGGTGGACCTGTCGCAGCCGCTGGACGCCGAAACTTTCGCGGAGATCCGTCAGGCGATTCAAAAGTGGCGGGTCATCTTCTTCCGTGACCAGCAGCTCTCCAACGATGCGCTCAAGGTCTTCGGCCGCAACTTCGGCCCGCTGACGCCGGCGCATCCGATCGCCGAGGGCCTGCACGACCATCCGGAGATCTGGGAACGCGCCGTGGACGAGTACCGCGTCCGCCGCTCGGAAAACGACAACCTGCCTCCCGGCGGCCGTCGCCCGCGCGACTACAAGGGCTGGCACATCGACATCACCTTTGTGGCCAACCCGAACAGCTATTCGCTGCTCTACGGCGTGCAGATCCCGCCCTACGGCGGCGACACCCTCTTCTCGAGCCTCGTTGCGGCGTATGAGGGACTGTCGCCCAAGATCCGAGAGCTGATCGACGACCTGAAGGCCGTCCACCAGACCAACGCCTACGAGAATGGCGGCTTCCGCCGGGTGCAACGCCGCGACGGGCGCTCGACGGGCCCCTTCGTCTCCCTCCACCCGCTGGTCCGTGTGCATCCGGAAACCGGCGAGAAGCTCCTGTTCCTGAACCTCGGCACCACCACCCACATCGTGGGGCTGAAGGAGCGCGAGAGCCAGGCGCTGTTGGACTTGCTCGAATTCGAGCTGACGCGGCCCGAGTACCAGGTCCGCCTGCATTGGAAGCCCGGCACCCTGGTGGTCTGGGATAACCAGGCCGTCTCCCACGCTGGCCCCATCGACTACGCCCATTTCGATCTTCCGCGCGTCGTGCGGCGCATCACCGTCGCCGGTGATCTCCCTACCGGTCCTGACGGCTTCCGCTCGCAGGCGCTCGAAGGCGAGCTGTTCAACGTCCTCGGTTGATCAGCAGCCCGGCGGCCCGTCGCACTCTTGGCCCTTCGCGCGACGGGCCGCCGTTTTCGCTTCCTGAGTTTCAAAGGAGCCCGCCGTGCCCACACGACGTATTGGCCTCCTGGCCCTGGTCCTGATCGGCGCCTCGGGCGCGCTGTCGGTGTTCGCGGCGACCCGCGAGCCGAAAGCCGTCGGCGCCCAAACGGGTGGCCTGTCCCTCGAAGCGCCCCTTCCAACCCAGGTGCCCCCTGGCGTCACCCTGGTGATTGGC
Organism: Phenylobacterium deserti; assembly: GCF_003254705.1. GTDB lineage: Bacteria > Pseudomonadota > Alphaproteobacteria > Caulobacterales > Caulobacteraceae > Phenylobacterium > Phenylobacterium deserti. The sequence continues at coordinate 1,716,204 of NZ_QFYR01000001.1, read as the reverse complement.
GACCCGATCACCCAGGCCGTGGCTGAGCACGAAGGCTGGCTCGACGACTTGCCCTTCAAGGTCAAATTCGCCGAGATCACCGGCGGCCCCAACGTCACCGAAGCCTTCCACGCCAAGGTCCTGGACGGCGGCACGGCCATGAACATCCCGCCGATCCACGCTACGTGGGTGGGCATACCGGTCCGCATGATCGCCGTCCGTCAAAAAGCCGACTGGCAGGAGAAGCCGACCTTCCAACTGGCGATCGCGCCGAAAGCGAACATCCGCAGCCTCGGCGACCTGCGCGGCAAGCGCATCGCCTACAGCCAGGGTCAGGCGCAGGGCGAGTTGGTGCTGAAGATCCTGCGCGATCAGGGCATCTCCACTCGCGAAGTCACCCTTGTGGAAACCCCGTCCACCTCCGCAGACGCCTATGTCAACGCCCTGATCGGCGGGCTGGTGGACGCCGCTCCGATCGGCGCCGGCGCGCCGACGAAGCGGTATCTGGACAACTACGCCGCCGACGGCGCTCGCGTGCTCGCTCATGGCCAGCGTGACGACTTCACCATGCTCTACGTGCGCGAGGAGGTGCTGCGTGAACCCGGCAAGGCTGCGGCCCTGCGCCAGTACGCTCAGCTTTGGGCACGCGCCCTCGCTTGGCAAAACGACCACCCCGCCGAGTGGGCCAGGCTCTACTACGAGAGCCGTCAGGGCCTCTCGCCTGCCGACGCCGCCTACGTCGTCCGCTCGGAAGGCGCACGCATCGTGCCCGCCGACTGGAGCGAGGCCATCCGGCTGGAGCAGGACTCCATCGGCCTGATGGCCGAAGCCACCGGCCACGAGCCCTTCCCGGCCGAGATCCTCTTCGACCGCCGCTTCGAACCCCTGGTGGCGCAGGCCTACGCCAACGCGCGCAAAACGACCCGCCTCGCCGCCGCCTCGCCTTCGGGAGACGCCCGATGAACGCCCATTCTCTCGCGCACGCCGTGCCGCTCACGCCTGCACCGCCCCAGGTCTTGCTGCCGGAACCAGTGCTGGCCGTCGCCGACCGTCCCGCCGCCCCTCGCCGGCTAGGCCTCGGCGTCGCAGATCCGCTCGGCTGGCTTTTGGGCCCGGCCCTGCTGCTGTTCGCCTGGACCCTGGGCAGCTTCTTCGGCCTGATCGATCCGCGCGTTCTTCCGGCGCCCTGGACCGCCGCCGAGACGTCCGTGGACCTGATCCGCGAGGGCCGCCTTCAGCAGAACCTTGCCATCTCCGCCTGGCGGGTCGCCCAAGGACTGGCCTTCGGCGTCAGCGCAGGTCTTCTGGTCGCCCTCCTCGCCGGCCTCAGTCTGATCGGCGGCTACCTGTTCGACGGCCTCGTTCAGGTGAAGCGGGCGATCCCGACCCTGGCTCTGATCCCGCTGGTGGTGATCTGGTTCGGCATCGGCGAGACCATGAAAATCACGGTGATCTCCCTCGCCGTCTTCGTGCCCATCTATCTGAACACCCACACCGCCCTCCGCGGCATCGAGAGCCGATACGTGGAGCTCGCCGAAACGGTCGGTCTGTCGCGCCTCGACTTCATACGCCATGTCGTCCTGCCCGGCGCTCTGCCGGGGTTCATGCTCGGCCTGCGCTTCGGGGTGATGAGCGGCTGGCTGGCGCTCGTGGTGGTGGAGCAGCTGAACGCCACCAGCGGCATCGGCTACATGATCAACCTCGCCCGGGTCTATGCCCAGACCGATGTCATCGTGGTCGGCATCCTGGTCTACGCCCTGCTCGGCTTGGCCTCCGACATGGCCGTCCGGGCCGCAGAGCGCCGCCTCGTGGCCTGGCGCAGGACGTTCGGCAAATGACCGCTCCCTTTGCCCTTTCCCCGATCGTTCGCGTCCGCGATCTGTCGCGCCGCTTCACCCTCAAAGGCGTGCTGAACGGCGTCGACCTGGAGATCCGCAAGGGCGAGTTCGTCGCCCTGCTGGGCCGCAGCGGCTGCGGCAAGTCCACACTGCTGCGCGCCATCGCCCGCCTCGATCACGAAGCCATCGGATCCGGCGAGATCACCGCGCCAGAGCGCCTTTCGGTGGTGTTCCAGGATGCCCGGCTGCTGCCATGGAAGCGGGTGCTGGACAACGTGACCTTCGGCCTCTCCGGCCCGGAGGTCCGGGAACGCGGCAAGGCAGCACTGGCGGAGGTCGAGCTCGCTGGGCGCGAGGCCTCCTGGCCATACGAGCTTTCCGGTGGCGAGCAGCAGCGCGTGGCCCTCGCTCGCTCCCTGGTCCGCAAGCCCGAGTTGCTCCTGGCCGACGAGCCATTCGGCGCCCTGGACGCCCTGACCCGCATCCGCATGCATGGCCTGCTCAAGCGACTTGTCGCGAGCCACGAACCGGCGGTCCTGCTGGTCACCCACGACGTTGACGAGGCCATCGAGCTCGCCGACCGCGTGGTTGTGCTGGAACAGGGGAAGGTCGCAGCCGACGTGTCCGTGGACTTGCCCGCCGTCGGACCGGAACGGGCCGCCCGCTTCGCCGCCCTGCGGCGGGAGCTTCTTGGACGACTAGGCGTCGTGGAGCCAGCGGCCCTGGCGAGCGCCTAGTCGGTCACAGTTCTACCAGCGTCCTGCGCTGGTGACCGCTCGCAGCCGATCGTGCGCTGCGTGAACGGGATTCCCGGTGGCTGCCCCCTCGCTCCGGTCATTCAGCTTGAAGCGGGAGACCGAAGCGCGAAGCTCGTCCGCCTGACGTTGCAGTTCGCCTGCGGCGGCCGTCGTCTGCTCCACCATCGCCGCGTTCTGTTGGGTGGCCTGATCCATCTGATTGACCGCCGTGTTCACCTGCGCAAGTCCCGAAGACTGCTCTTCGGCCGACCGCGCGATCTCCAGGATCAAGGCGTCGATTTGCTTGGCTCGCTCGACGAGTTCGGCCAGGGCCGAGCCGGTGGCGCCCACCAGGCGCACGCCCTTGCCCACCTGTTCGGACGAGGCGCTGATCAAGGCTTTGATCTCGCGTGCCGCGTCAGCCGAGCGTTGGGCCAGCGCTCGGACCTCCTGAGCAACCACCGCAAACCCTTTCCCGGCTTCACCCGCGCGCGCGGCTTCGACACCGGCGTTCAGGGCCAAAAGGTTGGTTTGGAACGCAATCTCATCGATCACGCCGATGATCTGGGTCACCTTCGAGGCGCCCGTTTCGATCTCTCCCATGGCCTGGATCGCTTCGCGTACCACGTCGCCGGATTGCTCGGCCTGGGTGCGGGAGGCGCTCGCCACCTCCGCGGCTTCGCGAGCGCCGGCGGCGCTGCGCTTCACGGTGGCCGTCACTTCGTCGAGGGCGGCGGCGGTCTGCTCCAAGGTCGCAGCCTGGTTCTCCGTGCGCCGGGACAGATCCTGGGCGGCGCCCGCGATCTCATCGGCGCCGCGGCCCAGCGGCTCGGCGATGTCGCGCACCAGAGCCAAAGCCTCCTGTAGGCTCGCCACCGCACCATTATAGTTATCGCGGATGGCGGCGTAGGCGCCGTCGTAGGTGCACGAGATCTGAGAGGTCAGATCACCCGCCGATAGCCGCTCCAGCGCCGTCGCCATGGTCGAGACGACGGACGTCTGCAGCTCTTCGCTCCGCAGCCTGCGCGCTTCGTTGCTGCGCGCGACCTGCTCCGCTTCCGTGATGTCGGTGGCGATCTTCACCACCCGCACCGTGCGCCCCGCCGCATCAAGCACAGGGTTGTAGGACGCTTGGATCCAGACTTCGCGCCCACCCTTGGCGATCCGCCGGAACTTGGCGGCGACGAACTCGCCTGCGTTCAACTTGCTCCAGAATGCCCGGTACTCTGGCTGGGCGGCCTCGCCTGCATCCATGAAGATGAGGTGGCGCTGCCCCTGGATCTCCGACAGCCCATAGCCCATCGCGGCGCAGAAGTTGGCGTTGGCGGTGATGATGGTCCCGTCCGGCTCGAACTCGATTACCGCCTGTGACCGGGAAATGGCGTCGAACTTGGCGCGGAGGTCCCGCAGCTCCGCATCACCCGCCGCCGCACGCTTGCCGAACATCAAAGCCCCCCTGGCACACCCCTATGGTTCAGCCTGATCGGCTTAACCAAACCTGAGCGGGCCGCCATAGAAGGCGATCTGCGGCGACGACTTGCGCCCCATTATGGGTTTCGGATCGTCAGGCGACCCTTGCGGCCAAGGTTTCCTTCATGCCGAGCCGCGCCAACTCGTCCGCGCGCTCGTTCATCTCATGGCCGGCGTGGCCTTTGACCCAGCGCCAGTCGACCTTGTGCCGGTTGCGGGCCGCGTCGAGCCGCTTCCAAAGGTCATCGTTCTTCACCGGCTTCTTGTCGGCCGTCAGCCAGCCGCGCTTCTTCCAGCCGTGGATCCACTCGTGGATGCCCTGCTGGACGTACTTGCTGTCGGTGTGCAGCTCCACCTCGCAGGGCTTGGTCAGGGCCTCTAGCGCCTGGATGGCCGCCATCAGCTCCATGCGGTTGTTGGTAGTGGCCAGCTCTCCGCCCTTCAGTTCCTTGCGGTGCGTTCCGCTCATCAGGATCGCGCCCCAGCCGCCCGGCCCCGGATTCCCTGAGCAGGCGCCGTCCGTATAGATCACCACCTTCGGGGTCATGCGCGCGCCGTCCCGAACAGGACGAGGTCCTTCGAGGCCCGGTGGACCGCCAACTTGCGCTCGTACTCCAGCGGATCCTTGGGCTTCACCAGCGCGCCGGCCGGCGTCGCGCGCCAGTCGTGCAGCCGGGTCAGGAAGAAGCGCAGCGCAGCTCCGTGCGCCAGCACCGGGATCGCCGCCCGCTCGGCGTCCGACAATGGCCGCACCGCCTCGTAGCCTGCCAACATCGCGCGGGCCGCGGTGATGTTGAACGAGCCATCCGCCTCGAAGCACCAGGCGTTCAGCGCCACGGCGATGTCGTAGGCGAAAGCATCGGTGCAGGCGAAGTAGAAGTCGATCGTCCCGGCGAAGGCCTCGCCGTGGAAGAAGACGTTGTCGGGGAAGTAGTCCGCATGGACGATCCCGCTCGGCAGATCGGTCGGCCAGTTCGCGGCCAGGTAAGCCAGATCCGCGTCGATCACGTCCGCAAGGCCCGGCTTCAACTCCTCGGCCTGCCCTTTGAGGCGGGCGAACATGGGCGCCCAGGCTGCGCGGCCAAGATCGTTATCGCGGCTCATCGGGAAGCCATCAGCGGCGCGGTGCAGTTCCGCCAGCCCGCGTCCGGCTTCGCGGCAGTGCGCCACGCCGGGCCGGCGCACGGACAGTCCAGGCAGGAAGCTGACCAGGGCGCAGGGCTTGCCCCGCACGCTCTTCGAGATCTCTCCAGCCCGGTCAGCGACGGGCGTCGCACACGCATAGTCGTGCTCGGCCAGCCAGCGCATCAGGCCCAGGAAGAACGGCAGGTCCTCGGACCGGACGCGCTTTTCATAGACGGTCAGGATGAAGCGGCCGCTCTCGGTCTCCAGCAGGAAGTTGGAGTTCTCCACGCCCTCTGCGATGCCCTTGAAGGACACGGGAGCGCCGAGGTCGAAATCGGCGAGAAGCGTTTCGAGCTCCTCGTCGGTGATGTCCGTGTAGACCGCCATGGGTCGGCATTGGGCGAGCCCGACCTCCCGGTCAAGGCGCTAATCGCCGCCGCAGCCGAATGAGCTGTGGCCCGTTATCAAAGGTCCCCACGCCTTTCAGGAGAGCCACCATGATCGCTCTGAAAGTCGAAAAGATCGGCGACCGCGTCGCGGTCGAACTCACCGAAGAAGCCTTGCAGGCCTTGGACATGGACGTCGGCGGCACGCTGCACCTCGAGCCTTCACCCAACGGCGTGCTGCAGGTCGTCACTCGCGAGGTCTGGGTCGAAGATCCCGCCGCCCCTGGCGAGGCTGTGCTGCGCGCCTGCGAGCGGCGGCACGAACCCTTCTCAGCCGCTTAAACGATCGCCGCCGCCTGAGCCTCCGCGCCTGGGCGGCGGTGTGCGGCCACGCAGGACGTGACGCTGAGCACCACCAGAACGAAGGCCGCGACTTCCAGACCGGTGGGCCATCGTTGCTCCCACAGGAAGCCGTAGAGCAGGGCGAACAGCGTCTCGAACAGGATCATCTGCCCGACAAGCGTCAGAGGCAGCAGTCGGCTCATGCGGTTCCACAATCCGTTACCGACAATGGACGCCAGGATGGCCACGCTCACCGAGACGCCCGTCAGCTTGACGAGGCCGGGCCCGTCGAGCGGCGCGGCTCCAAACAAGGCCGCCGCGGGCGCCATCGCCAGCGCCTGAACACCTGTGACGAGTCCGATCAGCAAGCTCCAGTCATGTGATGAGACAGCGGGCAGACGCGCCAGCGCACGGCTGTTTCCGACGGCATAGCCTGTCCATGAGACCAAGGCGCCGATCGCACAGGCGAGGCCCGCTGCGCCGGCGCTCAGAGCGCCCGTTTGCGGTCCGACCAGCGCCTGCCAGCCGATGCAGACCGCGCCCGCCGCGCATAGAACAAGCGAAGGCCAAAGCCTCCCCAGCGGCGCTGCGCCTACGTCCCGGCTGCCGAGCAAGGTAACGGCCACGGGGAGGAACCCGATCACAAGCGAAGTCATGGCGATGCCGCCGAGCTGCACAGCGCTGGCCAGCAGCACGTAGTACGCCGTGTTTCCGGCGAGGCTCAGCCAGCCCAGTGCGATCCAGTCACGGCGCAATAGCTGCACCGACAGCCCACGCCAGCGAGGCGCGATCAGAAAAGCGGCGATCACGCCGTACGCCAGATAGCGCCCAACCGTCAGCTGCAACGGGCTGAAGTCGCCGGCAAGTTCGGGAGCCAAGAACACTAGCCCCCAGAGCGCGCCCGCACCGATGCCGAACGCGACGCCCGCCGTCGTTCTCCTGCCGTCGATCATTCGCCTCCAGCCCGGCTCAAGGCCTGGGACTGGCAATCACCTCCAGCAAGCCCGGGATCCATCCCTTGTCGTCTCTAAGGCGGAAGCCGCTGTAATAGCCCCAAGCACAGCTCGGCACCCCTATAGAGGCGAAAGCTGAGCTCACGGCGTGGTAGTACTCGGCCCGTTCCTTCACCGGCACCCGCGGATCGTCCATGGCGCCGTATTCGCCCAGGATTGGCACGCGGCCAGATCGCGCCATATAGGCCTTCACAGTCTGCAGGTCGCGGGCCAGCAACGCCTTGTCGGCCTCTGAACCGTAGGTTCTGCCCCAGGGCGGCGGGTTCGACGTCCAGTGCGCGCCCTGATGGGTGAAGTCGAACGGCTCGTAGTAGTGAAAGGTCGGCACGACGTAGGGATCGTCCGGCAGCTTCATTGTCGAGAGCGACGCCAGATTGCTCCAGTTTTGTCCGCCGACCAGCACCGGGCGCGTCGGATTGCTCGCGCGCACCGCCGCCAACGCCGCCCCCCAAACACCCGGCAGGTTGCTGTCGTCCAACTTCGAGTGCGGTTCGTTCAGGAGCTCGAACCAGACGTTCGGCGGAGCGTCCTTGAAGTTCTCGCCGATCTGCCGCCAAAGCCCCGCAAGCCGCTGGGCGTGCGTATCGGGATCCGATGTCAGCTCGTCGTAGTGGTGGACGTTCAGGATGACGTTCAGACCCGCCGCATTGGCTAGGTCCACGGCCCGATGCACCCGCCGCAACGCCGCGGGGTTGATCGTGTACGGCGCCCGCTCCTGCGCCTGGGCGGACCACTTCACGGGGATGCGCACGGTGGAGAACCCGGCCGCCTTCATGATGCGGAAGTCGTCGTCGCGGAACGGCCTGCCCCACTCGCCTTCCTTCGGCGTCTCAAGTGTGTTGGAAAGGTTGATGCACTTTCCGACCGGCAGCGTAGGTCCGGTTCGCGCCTTGGCCGCAGCGGCCGGCTTGTACCCGTCGGCGGGCTGCGCCGCGGCTGGCAAGCTCAGCACCAAGGCCAACAGCGTCGCCGCCGTGCTCATCCACCTTTTCCGCATTCCAGGTCTCCTCCACCTCTGCGCCATCTTGCGCTGGCCGACCGCCGCCGACCAGCCCGCGTTAAGGCGTGGGTAGGAGAACCCCTTCAGGCGCCGCGGCGTAGACGCACAACGCAGATCGACTGCACCCAAACCTCGACCTTGTGGAACTGGCTCAGCCGACCTTGTGCGAGGGCGGTCAGGGCATTGAGGCTCGTTTCGCTGAGCCGCTCGCTCATCCGGACGCCGCCTTGCTGGTCCAGGCCGTAAAGAACTGTCGTGGACATACCGAGCCCCCGATCCCTGAGGACTGAGACCCTGGCAAGGCACAACAAGCGACGCAACCTTGTTACCGATAACAAGCCCAAAAGACGCGTAAATTTCTGAATTGCGGCCGAGCTTCCGCCTCAGGCCAGCAGGACGGCGTCCTCGTCTGTGCGGGCCGCCAAGACGCGGCCGATTGTTTCGAATAGCTTCGCCATCTGCACCGGCTTCTGCAGCAGATCGTCCGCGCCGGCGGCTTGGGCCTGCTGACGAATGTCAGGCGCGTCATCGGCTGTGACCACGATGATAGGCAGCCTAGCCTTCGCATCGGCGCGCGCGCGAATGCGTCGGATGGCCGAAAGACCGTCCATGCCCGGCATCCGCAGGTCCATGAGGATCAGCGCGTAGTCGCCCAGTTCGATCATGGCCAAGCCTGACTGGGCGTCCTCAGCCTCCGCGACCTCGACGCCGCTCGGCTCAAGCATCCCCTTCACCACCGTGCGGTTGATGGCGTTGTCGTCGACAAACAGGACGCGCATCCGAAATTCCTCCGCCTCTGCGCGAGCTTACGGCCAGATGACTTACAGGGCGCTAACAGGTTCCGGCCGAGCTGGCGTCGGGGGCCGGAGCTCGCAGAGCGCCTTCAAGCTGGCCACCAGATCGACGGTGCGTATCGGTTTCTGCGCAACATGGTCAGCGCCAGCGGCCAGCAACTTGGGCTGCATCTCAGAAGGGCCGGCCCAAAGCACGACAAGACGCGCTCCCCCTGCTCGTGCGACCAACTCGGCCAGGCGCCCCTCGACCGAACCTGCCTGCGATACAACGGCGCCGTCTGCCACGAGCAGTTGGAAAGCTTGAGTTCTCAGGAGCGCGGCCGCTTCCTCCAAGTCTCCCGCGACTTCGAGCGATCCGAAGTGAGGAGCCAAGGCGGCCTTCAGCACGCTCTGCGTCAAAGGGTTGGCGTCGACCAGCAGCACTCCACCGCCTGACGCCGAGGTGATGGTCCGTCCGGAAACGGCGTTCAAGGGCAAGCGAATGCGGAAGACAGAGCCGGCTCCGAGGGTGCTCTCAACAGAAAGCTCGCCGCCCATCGCGTGCGCCAGGCGACGCGAGATCGCCAGCCCAAGGCCGGTGCCGCCGTAGTTGCGTGTGACGCTGCCGTCCACCTGACGGAACGGCTCGAAGATCTCGACGAGCTTGTCCGGCGGGATGCCGATCCCGGTGTCAGCGACTTCGACGACCAGCGCGTCGTCGCCGGCGAGCCCGGCGCGCAGGACGATCTGGCCCGCCGCCGTGAACTTGATGGCGTTCGACAGCAGGTTGGACACGACCTGCCGCAGACGCATGACGTCGTGGCGGATCCAAGCGGGCGTGTCGCCCCTCTCGACGAGCAACCGGACGCCCTTCTCGTCGGCCTTGGCGGACCACAGGCGCCCGGCGTCTTCCAGGAGCTTGTGGAGATCCATCTCGACAGGCGCCACGACGAGGTTGCCGCTCTCGATCTTGGCCACGTCCAGGATGTCGTCGACGAGCGCCAGCATGGACTCGCCCGCGCTGTGCACCACGTCGACCTTCTCGCGCACGGCCGGATCAAGCCGGCGGTCCGCGAGGATGACCTGCGTCATGCCGAGGATGCCGTTCAGCGGAGTGCGGATCTCATGGCTGGTGGAGGCCAGGAACTCGGTTCTGGCCTGTAGGGCCTTGTCCAGGGCCGCGTTGGCGACGCGCAGCTTCTTGTTGGCGCGACGGATCTTGTTCCGGCTGCGGCGCATGTGCTGAGCCAGTTCCAGCAGGTGAGCCTCGCGCGCTTCAACCACAGCCCGAGCGCGGCCTCTCAGCTCGACGCGTACGGCCATGATGAGCACCAAAACCTGACCCAGCAGGATCGGCGTCACATCGATGACAACCGGCGCCACCGCCTGCAGGACCAGCGGAAGCCCGATCGCCAGGCTGGCCACGGCCAAATGGGCGCCCAGAAGCCGTGCCAGGGAGAAGGCTGTGCGTCTCGGCCGCAGGAGGACGACCACGATGCCCGCGATCAACAGGATGGCGAGCGGGTGAAGACGCTGGAGGTCGCGGCCGCTTCTGAGACTTTCGGACGCCAGCGCATGGACCAGCACACCGGGGAGGGTGCCGAAACGGGGGGTCGCGAACTCATCGCCAAGCTCCAGAGCGGTTGCCCCGATGAGGATCGTGCGACCACGCACCAACGCGGGATCGAAACGTCCTTGGTAGACGTCATCGAAGCTCAGCCGGCTCACGGCTTCGATCCGGATGCCGTAGTCGAGCGTGAAGGCGCCTTGCCGTCCAGGCGTCGATCCGGCGAGCGTCGCGCCCATCGACGGCCGGACGCCATCCGAAGAGGCGAAGCCGTAGGCATAGCGGCGAACCTTGCCATCAGGATCGACGGGCACGTTCACGGTGGCCAGAAGCGCCTCAGCCGCAAGACTGCTCAGCGGCGCGCTTTCGGTGGTGTCGCGGCCATATCGGGATCGCTGCTGGACGAAGGTGGACAGCACCACCGTTCCCGGCTGCGCCCCGATCGCCTGCTGCAGGCCAAGGTCCGCCGGGTCCGACGAAGGGGCGCTGAAATCCACATCGAAGGCGACTAGGTTTGCACCGGCCGCTTGCAGGTTGCGTATCGCAACGGCGTAGCGATCGCGGGGCCAAGGCCAGCGACCCGCAGCCCTCAGGCTGGTGGTGTCGATCTCGACAACGGTGATCGCCTGGCTGACGGCTCGCCCGAGCAGCCGGAAGCGCAGCCCAGCGAAGGCGTCATCGAGCGGCCGCAGCGCGCCGGAGAACATCGCACCGCCGACGATCGCCAGGATGGCGAGCAGCCCAGCGAGGCGTTGCGCCGTCTCCAGCCACCGCGCGAGCCAGAGCGGAGTCTGGCGCACGGCCGAGCGTTTCGGCGACATCACCCGTTCTTGCCGCCGCCCTTGCCCTTGCCGGGCACGTCCGGTCCATCACCGGCCCCAGGTCCGACCGGCTCAGGACCGGCGCTAGCGTTGCCGTTGCCGTTGCCGCCATGCCCCGGCGGCGTGCCGCCGGCACCCACGCCATTGCCGTTCCCGTTGCCGTTCCCTGGGGGCGCAGCCGGACCTTGGCCAATGGGGGAATCTCCAGCCGGCGGAGCGCCGCCGCCGGAGCCCTGGTTCGCGTGCCCCGGCGGCGTGCCGCCGACGCCCACGCCATTCCCGTGGCCGTTGCCGTTTCCGGCGCCTGGGTTCGCAGCCGGACCTCCGCCGGCGGGGGGATCTCCAGCTGGCGGAGCGCCGCCGCCGTTGGCTTCGCCTGCATGACCAGGCGGCGTGCCGCCGACGCCCACGCCGTTCCCATGGCCGACGCCGATGCCGTTGCCGTTGCCGGCGCCCGGGTTCGTAGCCGGACCTTGGCCGCCGAGGGGATCTCCGGCCGACGGACCGCCGCGACCGGGGCCTTCAGCCGCATGCCCGGGCGGCGCGCCGCCGCCCCCGACACCCACGCCGCTATTGCCTGGCCCGGCGCCGTTCTCCGGTTTCGCCGAGGGTCCTTGGCCATTTCCCGGAGCGGCGGTGGGCGGAGCGGCGCCCGGGCCGACGCCATTGCCCGACCCCACAGGGCCGGCTGGGCCGGAGCCGACCTGACCGGCTGGCGCATCGTTTCCGGAGCCCTGAGGCCGGCCGCCCTGGCCCGGCGGCGTGCCGCCGACCCCTAGGCCGACACCATTGTTGTTACCTGCTTGGGCGGGCAGCGTGACCACGCCCCCGGCGGACGCGTTGGCTTCAGTTGGCGGAACCGTCACAGGACGCGGATCGGCAGCCGGAGCAGGTGCGCCACCCAGATTGTTCCCGCTTGCGCCGCTGCCCACCGGAGCCGGAGCGATCTGGTCGCCCGGCGCCTGCCCGGTGGTCGCTGCGGGCGAGGTGATGGGCGGCTGGGCGCCGTTTCCAGGGTTCGCGTTGCCGGGCCCCGGCCCGGAAGCCGCCACCTCCCCAGCCGCCTGGAGCGTTGGTGCGGACTGCAGCTGGGCAAGTCGGGCTGCCGGGGTGTCAGTGATGGACGCGCCGGGCGAGGTGACATCGCCTGCACGGGTGGACGCGTCGGCGCTGGTTGTGGGCGTCGCGCCGGTCTCCGTACGCACAGCGGACGCAGCCGCCGCAGATGCAGACGTCGGCGCCGCCTGCACGAGACCGTCGGAGACAGCCGCATAGTTCAGAGGCGTGACGTTGCTGGCCGCTTCCGGCGCCGCCTGGACGGAGGGCGTAGTCTTGGTCACCGCGCCAGGCGCTTCACGCGTAACGACGCCGGTAGCGCCCGCCGCAATGTCCGCGGCGCCGCCGCCGCCGTTCGGCCGCACCTCCACCAGACCCTCGGCCACATGCACGGCATCGGACAACGGCCCGACGTTCACGCTGAAGGTGGTGCCCTTCACGATGGCCGCCAACAACGGCGTGTCCACGCGGAAGTGCTTGGACGGCTGCTTGTCGACCTGGAACATGATGGAGCCCAGGTCCTGCACGATGCGAACCATGCCGGGGGTCTCCGGCGGCGCGACCGTCATCCGACTGTTCGCGCCCACAACGATCCGTTGCGCCCCGTTGAAGAGGGCGGCCCGCCCGCCAGCGGCGGTGGTGATGTCGGCGCCCACCGGCACCGTCTGGTTGGCGACCGCGGGAGCCGGCGCGCGGCCAGGCGCAGTCACCCGGACGGTTCCGCTGACTTCCACCAGCTTCCACTCCGCCGCTAGGGTCGCCGTGGCGCTGAAGATGATCACCGACGTGAACGCCGCAGAAAGGGTGTAGCGGATGTTAGACATGGGCGGATCCAATCAAGGATTTGGCGGCGAATTTCGCAAATACTCACCCGACATGACACGTCACGGCTAATAGCCCGCTAACACTTGTTTTTTTATTTTGGTTAGCTCGAACTTTACCTCGTCATGGCAGGATCTATGCTTACTGATCTATTTACCAAGGTTGCACGTGGCGCGAGTGAGCAGGAGCTTCAGGCAGGCGGGGACGGTGATGGCGGCGCTCGCCATCACCATCGGCGCGCCGGCGGCGGCTGACAGCGGCGCTCCGGATTCCGGCTGTGCCGCGACGCGTGCGGAGCCCTGCTTCGTCCTGATGGGCGTGACCATTGACGGCGTTTCCGCCTATCCGTTGAAGGACCTTGCGCCGCTTTACGCTGACGACCTGACGCGAGAGGTGTCCATGGACGACCTCGTGCGCATCGCCCAAGCGATCACGGACAAATACCGCTCGGACGGCTACTTCCTGGCCCGCGCCGTGGTGCCGCCGCAGACCGGGCCGGAAGGCATGGTTCGCCTGGTTGTCTACGAAGGCCGGATCAGCGAGTTGCAGGTGACCGGCCGCACAGCCCCAGCCGTATCGACCTTGCTGGACGGGGTGACGGACGCCCGCCCCCTGCGTCTGGCCGATCTCGATCGCCGCCTGACCCTCGCCACCGATCGGCCGGGCTTCAAGCTTCGCACCCAGCTCGAACCCGTGCTGGACGATCCGGCGCAGCATCGGCTGGTCGTCCAAGCCGACCGCCAACTGTGGACCGGCAGCCTTTACATCGACAATCGCGGCGCTCCCTCCGCGGGGCCTTGGCAGGCCTACGGACGGCTGGCCGCCAACTCAGCGTTCGTCGCCGGTGATCAGTTGGCGGTTTCCGCGCTGATCGTGCCGGAAGATCCCCGGGAGTTCAGTCAGGCCGAGCTCTCCTACGCCTACCCTCTGGCCACGGGCGGCAGCCTGACGATCCGCGGCTCCGCCGCTCAAGCTCGAGATTCGGCGAACGATATCGGAGCGGTGTTCGGCAACGAGCATCGCGCCGCGAGCGTGCGCCTGTCGCACCCCCTATCGCGCGGTCGCCGGCATGCCGTCTGGGCGGCTTTTGGCCTGGACGGGACGCGCGTGAAGCAGGATTGGGCGCAGTATGGCGGGTATCAGGACGATCTGCGCGTCCTGCGCGGCTCGGTGTTCGCGACCCGCTCGGCTGATGGACGGACCACCACCGGCTTTGCGCAGGTTTCAACCGGATTGGACGCGCTGGGGGCCAGCGACCGGCCTGGTGCGAACCGCTCGCGCTGGGACGCCGACGCCCAGTTCTGGAAGCTGAACCTGCACGGCTCACATTACCGGGACCTCGGACGCCGCACCGGGGTGTACGTGCAGGCCGATGGTCAGTGGACCGACGATCCGCTGCTCGCGTCCGAAGAGTTCACAGCCGGAGGCTCTCCCTACGGCCGCGCCTATAACTATGCCGAGATCTCAGGCGAGAAGGGCCTCGCCACCTTGGCCGAACTGCGCTTCGGCTTCGACCCGCCCGGCGCGGCCCTCAACTTCTTCCAGCTGTACGCCTTCGCCGACGCCGCCAAGGTCTGGCGCAAGGACGCTTCGCCGGGCTTCGAGAGCGCTGCTCTCGCCTCAGCCGGCGTCGGGACACGCCTGAGCTTCGCAAACAAGGCGACCCTGCGCCTGGAGGCGGCGCGGCCGCTTACCCGCACGCCTTACCTGGCGGGCGACAAGGATTGGCGCACCTTCGTCGCCTTGAGCGCAGGCTTCTGAGCAGCCGCGCCTCGCCTCCGCGGGAAGGCAAGGCGCGGCTCGGCTTCATCAGATCGGCAGGATGGCGGTCCCGAAGGCTCGCTTCAGCTCGTGCACCGCGAAGGTCTCGGCCGCGGCGGCGTCCTTGACCACCAAGCCCATGCCGAAGAACTCGTGGGTGACGCCGTGGAAGGTCTTGTGGCGCACGTCCACGCCCTGGGCTTCCAGCCGCTCGGCCAGCAGTTCGCCCTCTGAACAGAGCGGGTCGATTTCGGCGTTGATGACGGTGACGCCTGGCAGGCCGCGGAGGTCGGCGTTTACCAGGTCGATCCGCGGGTCAGAGAGTTCCTGCGGGCCGTTCAGGTAGTGCTCGAAGAACCACTGCATCATGGCCTTGTTGAGCGGCTTGGCTTCGGCCCACTCGCGATAGGAAGGGCTGTCGGTCGAGCCGGCGGCAATAGGGTAGACCGCCACGACGTGGGCCGGCGCGGGCGCGCCTTCGTCCCGGGCCCGGATGGCGACGTTG
This sequence comes from Phenylobacterium deserti, assembly GCF_003254705.1. Lineage (GTDB taxonomy): Bacteria > Pseudomonadota > Alphaproteobacteria > Caulobacterales > Caulobacteraceae > Phenylobacterium > Phenylobacterium deserti. Next base: position 1,701,009 of record NZ_QFYR01000001.1, on the reverse strand, counting down.
AGGGCCAGGTTGCCGCCGGCGCTTTCGCCGACCACCGCCACCCGCTGCGGGTCGCCGCCGAAGCTCTGGGCGTTCTCACGGATCCACTTGTAGGCGGCGTAGACGTCGTCGTGAGCGGCGGGGAACTTGTGCTCCGGCGCTTGTCGATAATGTACAGACACCACGATGATGTCGCCGAACTTCGATATGGCACGCGGGCTGGAGTCGTAGACGTTCAGGTCGGCGATGACCCAGCCGCCGCCGTGAATATACAGCACCACCGGGTGGAGCTTGTCGCTTTCGTGCATCTTGTAGATGCGGGCCTCGAGGTCGCCGGCGGCGCCGGGGATCTTGATGTCCTGGGTGAGGACCTGGAGGTCGGCGGCCTTGTCGAGGTGGCGCTCGCGCAGGATGCGCTGGGCGGCGTCGGCGGGGGTCGGCTGCTGGCGGGCGGCCTCGGCGGTGAGCATCTCGGTGGGCTGGGGGTTCATCTCGAGGAAGGTCTCGAGGACGGTCCGCATGTCGTTGTCGGCGTGGCCGATTGGACTGGAGCTGTCGCCCTGCTTGTCGTGGCCGCCGCCGAACATGCGGTCGAGAATGGACATGGGTGTCGCTTTCTTGATCTAGATTAACCGCCCGACGCTCCCCAATACGTGCGGCCCCGCCCCATGGATGCCTAAGGGGCGCGAATAACCCGCGAGGCTTCGCGAACCACGCGGTCAACCAGCGCGTCCCAGGCGCCGAGGCCGGCTTGCCGGAACAGCCGGGCGCTGGGGTACCAGGGACTGTCCTCGCGCGCCTCGAGCCACCGCCAGTCGCGATTGACGGCGGGCAGCAGGATCCAGACCGGCGTGCCCATGGAGCCGGCGAGATGGGCGACGGCGGTGTCCACGGTGATCACCAGATCGAGGCCGGCGATGATCTCGGCGGTCTGGCGGAAGTCGGCGGCGCCGGTGCTGTCTGGATGGAGGTCCGCGCCGAGCGCCAGCAGGCGTTCCGCAGCCGCCGCCGGCAGGGAGCGGGTGAAGTCGTAGGCGAACTTCGGGTTGCCGCGGGCCATCACGCCCACACCGCCGCCGCCGCGGCGGGACGGGCCGAGCGCACCCGGCGGCGGCACCGTCTCAAGCGTCGCGTTGAGCCGGAAGGGCAGCGAGCCCAGCACGGTCCAGAAGTCCACCTCAGGCGGGGGCTGCGAGCGCCGGAGCACCACGGCGTCCGGGAACAGAGGCTGCAGCGGCTTGTGGAGGCCGGCCAGCACCGGTTCGGCGCCCGCGGACCGAAGCTGCGCCAAGAAGCGCGAGAACATGATGACGTCCCCGAAGCCCTGCTCGGGCAGCACCAGCAGCCGCTTGCCGGCGATCGGCTCTCCGCGCCATTCGGGCGCTCGCAGATCGGGAAGGATGTGCGGCGGCTCCCGCGCCTCGCCGGGAACCTGGCGACGGGCCTCATAGAGGGGCCATCCTTCCGCGTAGCGCCCCTGCTGCAGATACAGCGAGCCGAGCGCCAGCCGCGTCCAAGGGGCGTCCGGCTTTTGAGCGAGAGCGCGCCGGAACAGGGCTTCGGCCTGGGCCGTGCGCCCCTGCTGGACGCGGATGACGGCGAGGTTGTGGGCGGCCTCGAACGGGCGGGCGTCCAGCAGCTGTTCGAAGAGCCCTGCCGCCCCTTCGAAGTCGAAGGCGCGCTGGGCCGCGACGGCGGCGGCGAACAGGTCGGTGCGGTCGTTCCGGCTCACGGTGCCGGAGCTATCAGATCGCGACGGCCGCGGCCTGGCCCTTTTGCTTGATGGCCGAAGCGGTGCGACGGCGCACAAGATCCGCGGCGGCGTCGTCGCGAAGCAGGCGACTGACATCGGCGGCGATGGCCATGAAGGCGCAAGCGTTGTCCTCGTTCTCGGCGTCGCCGTTCTTGAGGAAATCGAGCACCTCCTCGACATAGGAGTCGAGCTCCTCGCCGAGCTTTTCCAGTGTGCGGGCGCGCGCCGAAGCGAAGCCGCCGTAGTTCGCGCTGGAGCGGATGTCTCGCAGGAACATCAGCAGGCTCATCAGCCGGCCCACGTTGCGCTGGTCCGGCGCCACCGCGAGGCGGGGAATGCTGCGGCGGATACGCTTGAGCTTGGCCGCGCCGGTGGGCAGGGCGAGGTTGAAATACTTCTCGGTTTCCCGAAGACGCGACTCCACAACCGAGGCCAGGGAGCGGCGATGCTTGACCAGTTCCTTGCCCCAGCCGCTCTCGTGGGTGAGGTCGATGCAGGTCTCAAGCTCGGTGGCTTCGAAGGTGATCAGCTCGACCAGCCGGGCCGCCTCGCTGGCCAGCTCGACGCCGCCGTCCAGGTCGAACTTGGCGATCGTGCGCAGGGCCTCTTCGATGTCGCGCAAGACGCGCTCGCCAAAGACAGCCAGCTCGGTCGCGGCGAGATAGCGCTCGGTGGGCCGGTCCATGACCGCGGAGATGACCCGCAGGATCATCCAGCGGTGCGGAAGCTGCGCGCCCAGCATCTCGAAGAAGCGCGGCCCGGCGTCTTCGGAGATCGCCACCGCGTCCTTGTAGGCGAGACGGGCGGTGATGCTGACTTCCTCGGTCGGCTGGCCCGTCCATTCCTGCAGGCGGTAGATCGAGCGGCGCACCACGGCGCAAAGATCGAGGCAGGCCACAAAGGCGTCGGCGCCGCCAGCCCATGCGGCCTCACAGGCTTCCGCCGCGGCGGTGAAGCCCGGGTTGGAACGCTCGCGCACGCCACGGGCGGCCAGACGGCCCAGACGGTCGAACACCGGCGGCACCACCTCGCCCGGCCGATAGTCGTAAAGGGCGAGCTCGGCCTCGGCGATTTGCGAAGCGGCGACTGTCTTGAGGCCCCGCCAAACGGCGCCCAGGGCGCGGGCGGGAAAAACCAGATGGTGCGGATCGCGGCCGTCCCCCACGCACATGGGGGCGATCGGCTCGAGGATGATGTTGCGCAGCCGGCGCTCGCGCGCCTCGCCTTCGACCAGCCGTCGCACGCTGGCGAGCGGGGTGTCGCCGCCGGTGTCGGCCAAAGCCGCATGGAGACCGCCGATCACCTGATCGGGCGCGGACTCCATGAGCGTCCGGACGATCTGCAATTTGCGCTCGGACAAAGCCGGCATAGGCGCTCCACACGCGGAACCATCGCCCGCAATGGACGACCTTGCGCCTCGCCGGGTTAAGGTTTTCCGAAGCTAAACAGAGACCTGGGTTCTTGGAGCGCTCAGGCTTCGGCGCGCGGAAGATCGATTTCTAGCCGCAGTCCGCCCAACGGCGAGTCGTCGAGCTTCAGGGCGCCGCCATAGGCGCGGGCCAGCTCGTCGACGATGGACAGCCCGAGGCCGGAGCCCGGCGCATTCTCGTCGAGACGCGCGCCCCGACGGACGACTTCCTCGCGGCGATCCGGCGGCAGGCCCGGCCCGTCGTCGTCCACGACCAGGCGCAGGCGCTCCGGACTGACCGCTTCCGCCCGCACCCGAACACGGCCCGTGCACCACTTGGCGGCGTTTTCCATGCCGTTGCCGGCGATCTCCAGCAGGTCCTGGCGCTCGCCTAGGAAGATCAGGTCGTCGGGCGCGTCCCAGTCGATCTCCACGCCCTTGTCCAGGAAGATGCGCTCGAGCGTGCGGGCCAGTTCGTCCAGCACCTCGTCCACGCTGGTCCGCTCGCCTTGCCCCTGGGTGCGCGCCGCGGCGCGGGCCCGGCGCAGGTGGTGATCCACCTGCTGGCGCATGACCTCGGCCTGACGCGAGACCACCTCGGCCAGGGGACCTGGCCTTTGCCCCGCCTCGGTCAGCATCACCGAGATCGGCGTCTTAAGGGCATGGGCGAGATTGCCGACGTGGGTGCGCTGCCGCTCGACGACCTCCTGGTTGTGAGCCACCAGGGCGTTGAGCTCGTCGGCCAGGGGCGCGACTTCGCTGGGATAGTTGCGGGCCAGCCGCTCGGCCTTGCCGCGGCGCACGTCCGAAACCTCCCGCCGCAGGTCGAACAGCGGGCGCAGGCCCACGCGCACCTGAATGACGATGGCGGCGATCAGCCCGCCGCCCAGCAGCATGAAGGCCGCCGCCGTGGCCACGATGAAGCCGCGCACGTCGCGGTCGATGGCGGTGCGATCCTCCGCCGCCAGGAAGACGATCGGGATGCCCTGCATCTCCGCATAGCGGGCCCGGCCGCGCAGGGGCTCGTCGCGGACGGGGCCGCGGACGTCGAAGGCCACCGGCCGGCTGGGATCGGCCTTGAGCCGCCGGGCGAGGTCCGGCGGGGTGTTCAGCACCGTGTCGAACAGGGAATAGGAGCGGGCCACCGGCTGCAGCCGCCCGTCCGGGGTGAGGCGCGCCAGCTGCCAATACCGGCCGGAGAAAGCGCGGCTCGCCCGCTCGTCGGTGAGCGGCGGGGCGAAGACCTGCCCCTCGACCACCGTGGTGCCGCTGAGCAGGTTGTCGATGGACTCGCTGAGGGTCTGGTCGACCCGGCGGATAGCGGCCTGCTGGAAGAGCAGGGCCAGCACCACCGCCGACACGACAAGGGCCGCAAAGCTCCATCCGACCGCGAGCAGCACCAGCCGGCGGGCAAGGGAAGGATGGCGCAGAGCGTCCAGCTTCACGGGCAGGTCAGCGCGCCGCCTGGCCGCCGATTTCCTCGTCCGGGCAGGTCAGGCGGTAGCCGAGGCCGCGCACCGTCTCGATCCGGTCCGAGCCAATCTTCTTGCGCACGCGCCCGATGAACACCTCGATGGTGTTGGAGTCGCGGTCGAAGTCCTGGTCGTAGAGGTGCTCGACCAGCTCGGTGCGGCTGATCACCCGTCCCTGGTGCATCATCAGGTAGTGCAGCAGGCGGTACTCCAGCGAAGTGAGCCGCAAGGGCTCGCCGTTGACGCTGGCGCGGGCGGCGCGGGGGTCGAGACGCAGTCCGCCGCAGGCGAGGCTGGGCGCGGCGTGACCCGCCGACCGGCGCAGCAGGGCGCGCAGCCGGGCGAGCAGCTCTTCGGTGTGGAAGGGCTTGGTCAGGTAGTCGTCGGCGCCGGCGTCGAAGCCGGCGACCTTTTCGCTCCAGGCGCCCCGCGCGGTTAGGATCAGCACGGGCGTGGCCATGCTTTCGCGGCGCCAGCGCTCCAGCACCGAGACGCCGTCCACCTTGGGCAGGCCAAGGTCGAGAATGATGGCGTCATAGGGTTCGGTTTCGCCCAGGTACTGGGCTTCCTCGCCGTCGGGCGCGTGATCGACGGCATAGCCGGCGTCGGCCAGCGCCAGCTTCAGCTGGCGGGACAGATCCGGATCATCTTCGACAAGCAGGATACGCACGGGGGAAGCGTCCCTCTTCAGGCTGTAGGTCAGCCGCCCTGGCGGCCGATGATCTGGCCGCTCTCGGCGTCCACGACGAAGACCACGACACGGCCGTCGGGCAGCTGCCATTGGACGAAGTAAGCGGCTCTGCCGCCGGCTTCGCCCGTGGTTGTGTTCAAATGGCGGCCAGGCGTGCGCTGACCGATCATGGCCAGAACGCGCGACAGCGACGCTTGGCGCCCGGCGCCCGCGGACGGGCGGCCATAGTCCTGCGCGAAGACGGTCGCCGGCGGGGCGGCGGCCGTCAGCAGGGCGGCTATGACGAGAAGGCGTTTCATGCTGCCGTTTCTACCGGGCCAGGACTGAACCGAGCCTGAATGCGAGGTTTATGGAGCGCGTGCGCCCTTCTGTCACGACGCTACAGCTCAGTTCCGTCGGCGCGGTGCGTACGGCCTCTTTTGTCGCCACGTTTCGGCCAGCGCCTCCAGCTCCGCGTCCGGCGCATCCGGCAGGGTGACCACGAGGCGGGCGAACAGGTCGCCGCGCTCGCCCCGCGCGTTGGTCAGCCCCCGACCACGCAGCCGCAGCCGCGTGCCGGTGTTGGAGCCTTTAGGCACCGTCAGGGTGACGTTTCCGTCAGGCGTCGGCGCCTCGACCTTGCCGCCCAAAACCGCGTCGTAGACGGTCACGGGAACATCCATGACCAGCACCTCGCCCTCGCGCCGGTAGATCGGGTGGGACGCGATGGTGAGTTCGATGAATGCGTCGCCGGGTCCGGAGCGGCCGGCCTGCCCCTGCCCCTTCAGGCGGAGGGTCTGGCCGTCCTGGGCGCCCTTGGGAATGGTCACATCAAGGGTGCGGCCGTCCGAAAAGGCGATGCGCTTCTTGCCGCCGCGGATGGCTTCCTCGACGTCAATCTCCAGCTTGGCGCGCACGTCGGCGCCCCGCTGGGAGAAACCGCCGAAGCCGCCGCCCTGCCCGCCGCCGCGGCCTTGCCGCGCGCCGCCGAACATCTCGCCCAGGATGTCCCCCAGGTCCGCGCCTTCGAAGCTTTCGCTCTGATAGCCGCGGCGCGAGCCGAAGCCGCCCGGGGGCGGATCGCCCCAGGGTCCACGGGCCCCGCCGCCGCCAAAACCGCCAAAACCACGCGCCGTTTCGCGCCCGTCGGCGTCGATCTCGCCGGCGTCGAACTTCCGCTTCTTGTCGGGATCACCAAGGATGTCGAAGGCGCCGCTGACGCGCTTGAAGCGCTCCTCGGCGTCCTTGTTTCCCGGGTTGGTGTCGGGGTGGTACTGCTTGGCGAGCTTGCGGAAGGCCTTGCGGATCTCGTCCGCGCTCGCGCTGCGGGTGACTCCCAGTTCCTGGTAGGGGTCGCGCGCCAAAACTCAGCCCTTTGTGAAAACCGTTTCGAACGGCCCTTCTAGATTGGTCCGGCCGCGGTTGCACGCAAGGTCGGATGTGGCAAAAAGATCACAGGGACCCTGGGCCACGGTCGGGTTGCTCGTCGCCGGGACGGCGGAGCGGCAGACGGGTCACCTTCGGATCTGGCGCACCCAGATCCACCGGACGCGCGTCAGCCCACTGGGCGCCCTGGGTGAAGACCTCGTCGGCGAAGGCTTCGATGGCGCTGTTATACTCGTCCGCGAGCTCCATCGGGCCCAGGTGGCCGGCGTCCTGCACCGGATGGCGCCGGGCGCGAGGCAGGCTCCAGGCAATGTTCTCGCCCGCCGAAGGAACGGTGACGATGTCCTGACCGCCGATGAACACCAGGGCCGGGATGTGCACCCCTTTCAGCTCGCGCTCGATGCTCCAGTTCATCATGGCCAGGTTGCCCTTGGACTGGACAGCCGGCGAGTTGACGGTTGCGGCCCGCGAGACCTGTTCCAACTGCGAGCGGGTCGGGCGGGTGCCGAAGCCGCCGATGCGCATGGCGATGTGCGTCTGGCCCGACAGGTAGCTCTGCCAGTTCATCAGCCAGGACAGCGGCTGCAGCGGGACGCCCAGGCGGGAGAAGAAGCGCAACACGGGTTCTGTGGCGTGGAGAGCCTCGCCAAGCACAGTGGTGTGCGTCGGGTCCACCGGCGTCGTGTTCTCCAGAACGATGCCCGCCACTTGCCCACCCAGCGTGTCGGCGTGGCGGCGGCAGTAGGTCATCACGGTCATGCCGCCGATGGAGTGGCCCACCAGCACCACCTTGCGCGGCGCCTGCTGTTCGACCACCGCGCGCAGGTCATCGGCGAAGCGCTCGATGCTGTACTTGCCATCGGCCGGCTGTTTGGATTTGCCGAGCCCGGCGAGATCGTAGGTCACCACGCGGAAACGACGGGACAGACGCTGACGCGCTTCCCACCAGATGCCGCGCTCCAGGCCCCAGCCGTGCAAGAACACCAGGGCCGGAGCTTCGGCGGGACCTTCGCTGGCCACGTCGAGCACGGCGCCGGTGGGGGTCTGGAGCTTCTCGCCCGAGGAGCGCTTGAGCCGGTCGTGATCATCGCCCTTGCGGCCCAGCAGCATCAGCACCGGCGTGCGGCCTAGGAAGGACCAGGCCAGCAGGGCCACGCCCACCCAGAGCCGCCACGGCTGCGGATCGTCGTCAAAGCCGGTGGCGTCCACCGCCTCGCGCATCTGCCACCAGGACCAGACGAGATAGCCGCCGAGGGCCAGAAAGGCCAACGAGATCAGGCTGAAGATGCGTTGGAGAAGCAGAAGCAACATGCGCAGAACCCTTGGCTAGGCGGGTTCAACCGCAGCCCGGTCAAAGGGTTCCGGTGGCCAGGCTTCGAGCGGAAAGCCGGAGAGAGGCTCCGGGAGGGCGCCAGGCCGGTCAGTCGCGACCGCGTTCGTCCACAAGGTCCCAGGCGGCGAAGTCGAGAGCGTCTTCCGGGTCCTGCAGGGCGGCCTCGCTGACCGTCTGGCCGCGCACCGAAACGCCGGCCCGGTGAACGCTTTCGGGGTCACCGGTTATGAGCGGGTGCCAGTTGGGAAGGTCGCGGCCTTCGTGCAGGCGGCGGTAGGCGCAGCTCTTGGGCATCCACTCCAGCGCCTCGATGTTGCCAGGCGTGAGCTTGATGCAGTCGGGGACGTGGTCGCGGCGTTGCGGGTAATTGCTGCAGCGGCAGAGGTCGGCGTCGAACAGCTTGCAGTGAACGCGGGTGGGAATGATCTCGCCGGTGTCTTCGTCCTCGAAACGGACCAGGCAGCAGAGGCCGCAGCCATCGCACAGGCTCTCCCATTCCCGAGCCGTCATCTGCTCGAGGGTCTTCCTGCGCCAGAAGGGTTCACCCGCCATGGGCGCCATCTAGACCCGTGCGGGCGCCAACCCAAGGGGGCGCGGCGATTTGTGATCCGCGGACCCGATCTGAATGGACGCCTTGCGCCCCCGGCCCGAAGCGCTATCTCACCGCCCCCATGAGAGCGCCCCTTCTGGCCCTGAAAGACGTCCGCCTCGCCGACGGTCCGCTGATGCTGTTCGACGGCGTCGACCTTGGCCTGGAGCCGCGGGTGCGCGCGTGCCTAGTGGGACGCAACGGGGCGGGCAAGTCCACCCTGCTGAAGGTCGTGGCCGGACAGGTGCAGGCCGACTCCGGCGAGCGGACGGTGACGCCGGGCACCCGCATCGCCTTCGTGCCGCAGGAGCCGGAGATCAGCGGGCCGACGTTGCGCGACTACGCCAGCGCCGGCGGGGCCGAGCCGCACGAGGCGGACGCGGCGCTGCAAACCTTCGGCCTCGATCCGGCCAAGTCGTCGCAAGGGCTGTCGGGCGGAGAGATCCGCCGTGCGGCCCTGGCGCGGGCGTTCGCGGAGGATGCGGACATCCTGCTGCTGGACGAGCCGACCAACCACCTGGACATCATGGCCATCGAGACGCTGGAGGCGCAGATCGCCGCCAGCCGGGCCGCCGCCCTGATCGTCAGCCACGACCGGGCGTTCCTGGAGCGGGTGACCAAGCGCTGTTTCTGGCTGGAGCACCGGCAGGTGCGGCGGCTGGACGAGGGCTTCGCCGCCTTCGAGGACTGGGCCGAGAAGATCGAGCAGCAGGAGGCGGAGGAAGCCCGTCGCCTCGATGTGCAGATCAAGAAGGAGATGCACTGGCTGGCGCGCGGCGTCACCGCCCGGCGCGCGCGCAACGAAGGCCGCCGGCGCAAGCTGATGGACATGCGCCAGCAGCGGACCGAGCGGCTGAAGGACAGCCGCGGCGAGCTGAACATGGGCATCGCCAGCTCCGGGACCTCCGGCCAGCGGGTGGTGGACGCCAAGGGCGTGTCCAAGGCGTTCGGCGAGCGGGTGATCCTGAAGAACTTCTCCACGCGGATCCTGCGCGGTGACCGGGTGGCGATCGTCGGGCCCAACGGGGCGGGCAAGTCGACGCTGGTGAAACTGCTGCTGGGCGAGATCCCGGCGGACGAGGGCGAGGTGAAGCTCGGGACCAACCTGGAGATCGCCTACATCGACCAGGCCCGAGCGGCGCTGTCGCCGGAGATGACGCTGAAGGACGTGCTGACGCCGCTGGGCGGGGATCAGGTGCTGGTGCGCGGCCAGCCCAAGCACGTCAACGCCTACGCCAAGGACTTCCTGTTCCGCGACAGCCAGCTGCGCCAGCCTGTGCGCAGCCTGTCGGGCGGGGAGCGCAACCGCCTGCTGCTGGCCCGCGCGCTGGCCCAGCCGGCCAACATCCTGGTGCTGGACGAGCCGACCAACGACCTGGACATGGACACCCTCGACCTGCTCGAGGACCTGCTGGCCGACTTCGAGGGCACGCTGATCCTGGTCAGCCACGACCGCGACTTCATCGATCGGCTGGCGACCTCGACGATCGGGCTGGACGGCTCGGGCAAGGTGGTGGAGACGCCGGGCGGCTGGCAGGACTTCATCGGCCAGAACCCGGGCTTCTTCGGCGGCGCGAGCGCCAAGGCGCCGGAGAAGCCTGCGGCCGCGCCTGCGCCGCGCCTCGAGGCGGCCAAGCCCAGCAAGCTGTCCTACAAGGACCAGCGGCGGCTGGCCGAGCTTGAGACGCTGGTGGCTGAGCTGCCGGGCAAGATCACGGCGCTGGAGACGGGCCTGAACGATCCGAACCTCTATTCGCGCGATCCGGCCGGGTTCGACCGGCTGAGCCGCGCGCTGGACGCGGCCCGGGCGCAGCTGAGCGCGGCCGAAGAGGAGTGGCTGGAGCTGGAGGAGCGGCGCGAGGCGCTGCAGGCCAGCCGCTGAGGCTTTCTGTGGATAAGCCGGCGCGTTGATTTGCTTGCGGAAAGCGGCGCCGTCCACAGGTGGTTAACAGTTGGTTCACAGAGGATTGAGCGCCTCGCCCACATACCGGCGGTCGGCGGCGCTTGCCGTATAGCGGGTTCGGGCGCACCGTCAACTTGCCGACAGGGACTGAGGCGCGACGGACAACGGAGAAGCCGGAAACGGCGGACCCGAAACTCCTCAGCCGCAGACAGACGCCAAACTGCACGGAACCGGGAAACCGGAACCCGCACCAAGCGACAACCGGGGGCGATGAACAGAGCGGGGCGACCCGCAACGGAATTCAAAGCCGCCTCTGAAGGCGACCAGATCCCCCAACGGATCTGAATGAGGGCGACGCCGCGGGAAACCGCAGCGCCGCCCTCTTGCATTTCCGGCTTGGCCGTATTGCAACTCGGGGCAGCGGCGGCTGCGCCGCGGCTAGGAGGATCCATGAGAGCCTTGCGTCGTCTCGCCGTGCTCCTGGCGTCGGTGCTGTGCGCCTGCTCGCCGGGCGACAACTCGGACCGTGCGCCGGCGCCGGGCCAGCTTGACACCACGCGACTGGCGACGGTGCGCTTCGCCACCGACTGGCGGGCGCAGGCCGAGCAGGGCGGCTTCTACCAGGCGGTGGCGACGGGCGAATACCGCAAGCGCGGCCTGGACGTGCAGATCGTGCAGGGCGGGCCGGGCGTGAACGTGCCGCAGCTGCTGGCTTCGGGCGCCGTCGAGCTGGGCATGGGCTCAAACAGCTTCATCGCGCTGAACCTCGCCCAGGAGGAGATCCCGGTGAAGGCGGTGGCGGCCTTCTTCCAGAAGGACCCGCAGGTGCTCATCGCCCATCCGGACCCGGGCTTGCGGAGCCTGGCGGACCTGAAGGGCCGGCCGATCCTGCTGGCTGACGCCTCGGTGACGGCGTTCTGGGTCTGGCTGAAGGCCAAGTACGGGTTCAGCGACGATCAGGTCCGCAAGTACAACTTCAACCCTGCGCCGTTCCTGGCCGACAAGCGGGTGGTGCAGCAGGGCTATGTGACCAGTGAGCCCTATACCCTGGAGAAACAGGGCGGTGTCGCGCCGCGGGTGTTCCTGCTGGCTGACGAGGGCTATCCCGGCTACGCCAACATGGTGCTGGCGCCCGACCGGCTGATCGCCGGCAATCCGGCGCTGGTGAAGGCGTTCGTGGAAGCCAGCGCCCAGGGCTGGCGCGACTACCTGCATGGCGATCCGTCAGCGGGCGACGCCCTGATCCTGAAGCACAATCCGGAGATGACCCAGGACCTGCTGGACCAGGCGCGCGAGAAGATGCGCCGGTACGGCCTGGTGGAGTCCGGCGAGGCCGAGACCTATGGCTTGGGCGCCATGAGCGACGCGCGCTGGAAGCAGTTCTTCGAGGTGGCCTCCAGCCAGGGCGTTTATCCCAAGAGCCTGGATTTCAGCCGCGCCTACACCCTGCAGTTCGTCGGTCATCCCGAAGCGCCATGACCGCGGCGCTGGTCGAGGTCGAGGTCGAATACCGCGGCCGAGGCCGCGTGCTGGGTCCCTTCAGCCTGGCTGCGGCGGCCGGCGAGATCGTCGCCCTGGTGGGGCCGTCCGGCTGCGGCAAGTCCACCGCCCTGCGCCTGCTGGCCGGGCTGGAGGCGCCGACGAGCGGCGAGGTGCACAGGGCGGCAGGCCGGGGTGAGACGGCGGTGGTCTTCCAGTTGCCGACCCTGGCCCCCTGGCTGTCGGCGCAGGCCAACGCCGCCCTGCCCTTGGAACTGGCCGGAACCGCCCGGCCGGAAGCGCGGGCGCGAGCTCTGGAGGCCCTGCAGCGGGTGGGCCTGGGCGGCGCGGAGAACGCACGCCCGGCGCAGTTGTCCGGCGGCATGGCCATGCGCGTGTCGCTGGCCCGGGCGCTGGTCACCGAACCTCGCCTGCTGCTCCTGGACGAACCGTTCGCGGCCCTGGACGAGATCACCCGCCGCACCCTGGCCGACGACGTGCTGGCGCTCTGCGCCGCCTCTGGACCTGCGGTGGTGTTCGTCACCCACAATGTGGAGGAGGCGGTCTACATGGCCTCTCGCGTGGTGGTGATGACGCCGGGCCCGGGCCGCCTGGCTGGCGAGATCGCCGTTCCCGGTCCCCTGCCCCGTCCGGCCGGCTTTCGCACCAGGGAAGGGTTCCGAGCCACAGCCGAAGCGGTGTCCGACCTGCTGGCCGCGAGCGGCGCTCGATGAAGCGCCTCCTCGAACTTCTCGCACCGCTTCTGCTGATCGGCGCCCTGCTGGCCGCGTGGGAGATCGGCTGTCGGGTGAGCGGCGTTCCGAGCTATTTCCTGCCGCCGCCCAGCGCCGTCGCCAAGGCGGTGGCGGAGGACTGGCGCGCCTTGCTGGCGTCGGCGGGCCACACCCTGGTCATGGCCATCGCGGCCCTGGTGGTGGCGAGCCTCCTTGCCCAGGCGGCGGCTCTGGTGGTGGCCCTGGACCCGTTGGCCGAGCGGGCCGCCCGGCCGCTGGCGGTGATCCTTCAGGTGACGCCCATCGTAGCGATCGCGCCGCTGGTGGTGATCTGGGCGGGTATCGACCACCCAGAGCGGGCCATCGTGGGCCTGGCGGCGATCGTCGCCTTCTTCCCGATCTACTCGGGGGCGGTGACCGGACTGAAGTCGGCCGACGCGGATCTGGAGCGATTGTTCGAGCTCTACGGAGCCTCGCGCCTGCAACGGCTTCTGCGGCTGCGGCTGCCCTCGGCCGTGCCGTTCCTGCTGGAGGGCCACAAGGTGGCGGCCGGTCAGGCGGTGATCGGGGCGGTGGTCGCCGAGTTCGTGGCTGGATCGGGCGGCGCACAGGGCCTGGCCTGGCGGATTCTGGAAGCGGGCAACCGGCTGCAGACAGCCCGCATGTTCGCGGCGCTCGTCATCCTTGGACTGTTGGGCGCAGTGCTGCACGCCGCCCTGGATGCGGCGGAGAAGGGCGCGCTTCGCTGGTGGCGCGGCCGCTAGGGCCTGGCGGCCGGAGCTGACGCCGCGGCGAGGGCCTGCAGGTCGTAGCGGATAGGGGCTGCCACTTCGCTGCCGACGGTGGGCAGGCCTTCGGCCGTCCAGGCAGACACCCTGAACGTCGGCGCAAGGCTGGCCGCCGCCTGCCCGAAGCCATAGCCGGCGGGCTCTTCACTCTCGGGTCGGCAGCCGCCGAGCCGCCCCTGCGCCTCCACCTTGCACCTGAGCACCACGCGGGCCTGATTCACCCCCGCCTTTATGGCGGCGTCGGGATAGCTGGCGCGGAACTGCTCCACAGTCGGACGGCCCGTCCAGGACGGCTTGCCGACGGTGCGCACGCCTTTCAGCGTTTCCGGCGCGAACGCCACGACGAACTCGGTCCTGGTGGGCTGGCGGGCGTTGTCTCCCTCCAACGGCGGCCCGCGGAACTTCGGCGCGAGGCGCATGGCGGCGGCGGCGAAGCCCTGCAACTCCGGCTGCTCGTTCGCGCCGCGGCAGTCGCGGAGACGGCCGGCCGGCGTGTAGGTGCAACTGAGCGTCGCCCGCCCGCCCACGCCGCGTTCCGCGGCGCCCTTCGGGTAAGCCGCCAGCACGTCGTCGAAGCTTGGGGCGTCGATCCACGGCACGTTGGTGATCACGCGCGCAACCTTCGTGTACTGGGCGCCCACGCCGCTGGGCAGATCGAACTGGATCGGGATGCGGACGCGACCGCCTTCCACGGGTCGCCCATCCTGCGTTGCAGGCTTCATCAGGAACTGCGGGGTCAGGGAAAGCGCCGCGCCACCAAACCCTGAGCCGGCGGGCGTTTCCTCCAGCACCTGACATTGGGTCAGCGTTCCCTGCGCGGTGACCACGCAGCCGATCAGCGCCCGCCCCTCGAGGCGTTTTTCGAGCGCACCCTTCGGCCAAGCGGCGCGCAGGTCGTTCGGACCTGGCCGGCGAAGCCATGTCGGATCGACAATGCTTGGCTGAGCGAAGGCCGAGACCACGCCAAGCGCCGCCGCAGACACCCCAAGAGCCAGAACCCAACGCATCTCACACCTCCACATACGCAGAGAGTGTGGCAGCGCCACTGTGAGTTGAGAAGCGCTCTTCCGCGCCAGCTAGACGGCGGTGCGCGGCTGGTTGGAGGAGCCGGCCCGCAGGCGGCCCAATGCGTCGCTGGCGATGACGCTCATGGAGTGGAGGCCTTGCTCAGCGAAGACGTCGAGCGCCGCGTCGAGGGCGGTGACGGCCGCGGCGCGCTCGCCACGATCGTGGCCGGTGATGTCGATGCGCGCTTCGTAGAGCCGGGCCAGATGGGTCTGGGCCAGCGCCCAGCCCACCGGGTCGCGGCGGGCCTGCAGCTTCGACAGCTCGATCTTCATGGCCGCTTCGGCGGCGTCGAGCACAGCGAGGTCGCCGGTCAGCTCGGCCGAGCGGGCAAGGCACATGGCCCGGGCGCCGGCGGCCACCCCGCGCAGCGGCGAGGTCGGCGCTTCTTTCAGGATCAGGGCGGCGCGGTCGAAGCAGGTCACCGCCTGCTCGAAGGCGCGTTCCTCGCCGCTTGCCTCGCCCAGCGCCCGCAGAGCCTGGCCCAGCGAGACCTGGATCCGCGCCCAGTCGAGAGGGCTGTGGTCGCGGGTGATGGCTTCCAGGGCGCCGGCGAGGGCTGCTGCGGCGGCGGCGATGGCGTCGATGTCGCCCGTCAGCTCGCCCCAAAGGGTCAGGGCCTCGCCCCGGATCATCTCGGCCCGCGCCCAGCTGATCGGCTCGTAAGCGAGGTTCAGACGACGCGCCGCGCCTGCGGCGTCGTCCAGCGCCATGCGCACCAGGCTTTCGTCCTTGAGGCGTGCGCCCCAGCCGCACAGCAGGTCGGCGCGGGCGATGCGCGCTTCGGCGGCGAGCGGCCGGGCGGCGGTGTTGCGGCGGGCGATGGCGTCCAGGGCCGCGGCGGGCATAGCGAAGGCGTCCGCGCAGATGCGTGCCTGGGCCGCGTCACCGGCGGCGAGATGCTGACGGCCCTGTACGATGGCGAGGCCCACGTCGGCCATTGCCGCGGCGACTCCGGCGCGGGCGGCGGTGCGGGCGTCGCGGAAAGCCACCTCGGCGGCGGCGTTCAGGCCTTCGTCACCGAAGAGCTCGGCGCCGAGAAGAGCGCAGTAGGCCTGTTCGGTGCGGGCGCGAGCCCAGCCGTCGGAGCGGCGGGTCGGATCATAGCCCTCAGCAGCCATCTCAGCGGCGCTGGCGGCCTTGCGCAGAAGGGCGGCGTCGCCGGAGCGGCGAGCAGCCTCGCGCCAGACAACGGCGGCTTCCAGGCGGCGGGCGGGCTTGTCGCGAGCGCCCGTGCGGCCGGAGGCGGCGTCCGCGCTGCGGGCCTCTTCCAGGAGCAGCTTGTAGTCGAGCAGTTCAAGCAGGGCGGGGTCCCCACCCGTCAGGCCGTCCTGCAGGGCCGAACCACGGTCCGTACCCAGAAGTCGCTTCAGCTCTCGACCCAGCTCGAACATAGCGCCCCTCCCCAACCACGAACGTCCCAGGATGAGACGGTCCGCTTGGGCCATGAACGCTTTGAGCAAAGCCGGAGCCGAGGACTTTAACAAGTCATTAACTTCTTGTGTATGGTTAACAACAGCTTACCATCCACAATAAAGCGCAAGCGGAAGTCTCGTTCCGCGAGAGTCCCCGCCTCAAGAGACCTGCTGCGTGTGGCGGCAAGCCCCTTCAGAGCGTCAGGCGGGAATCAGGTGCGCTCCTTGGTCCGCTCGAAACGCACCTTCGGGTAGCGCTCGCCCACGTAGCCGATCTCCCAGCTGGACTTGGCCAGGAACACCGGCTGCTCGTCGATGTCCGTGGCCATGGCGGAGCGGTGCTTGCCGGCGAAGTCCTCGACGTCGGCCTTGTCGCCGCCGAGCCAGCGGGCTTCCGCATAGGGGCTGGGCTCGAAGATGACCTCGAGCTGGTATTCGTTGGCCAGGCGGTCGGCCATGACCTCGAACTGCAGCTGTCCGACCGCGCCGACGATGAAGTCGGCGCCGATGTTGGGACGGAACAGCTGGGTCACGCCCTCTTCCGCGAGGCCTTCCAGCGCCTTCTTCAGGTGCTTGGCCTTGAGCGGATCCTTGACCCGGACGCGCTGGAGGATTTCCGGCGCGAAGTTCGGCAGACCGGCGAAGCGCAGCGTGCCGGTTTCCGAGAGGCTGTCGCCCACCCGCAGCACGCCGTGGTTCGGGATGCCGATCACGTCGCCCGCGAAGGCTTCCTCGGCAAGCTCCCGGTCGGAGGCGAAGAACATGATGGGGGCGTTCACCGACAGCTGCCGGCCGGTGTTCTGCACCTTCAGCTTCATGCCGCGGCTGAACTTGCCGGAGGTCAGCTTCAGGAAGGCGATCCGGTCGCGGTGGTTGGGGTCCATGTTCGCCTGGACCTTGAACACGAAGCCGGTGACCTCCTTGTCGCCCGGCTCGACGCCCATGGGCTCTCCGCTCTTGGCGGCCTTCACGGTCTTGGGCGGCGGGGCGTAGGCGCCGATGCCTTCCAGCAGCTGGTCGACGCCGAAGTGGCGCAGGGCCGAGCCGAAGAAGATCGGGGTCATGTGTCCTTCGAGGAAGGCTTGGCGGTCGAACGGCTTGGAAGCCTCCTGCACCAGCATGGCGCCTTCCTCGAGCTCCTGATGCTCGCCCTCTTCCAGGTAGCTGGCGATGCTGTTACCGCCGTGGAAGGCGACGGGCTCGGGATGTTCGCCGTCGGAGTCGGCGGTCTTCTTGGCGAACGGGATGAACATGTCCCGTTGCAGGTCCAGCATGCCCTTGAAGCGGTTGCCGGAGCCGGCGGGCCAGTAGAGCGGCGCGGGATCCAGAGCGAGCTTGGAGGCGATCTCGTCCAGCAGGGCGATCGGGTCCTGCGCCTCGCGGTCCATCTTGTTGATGAAGGTGACGATGGGGATGTCGCGCAGGCGGCAGACCTCGAACAGCTTCAGGGTCTGAGGCTCGATCCCCTTGGCGGCGTCGAGAACCATGACAGCCGCATCGGCGGCGGTCAGGGTGCGGTAGGTGTCTTCCGAGAAGTCTTCGTGGCCCGGCGTGTCCAGCAGATTGAACATCTTGCCGTCGTGGTCGAACGTCATGACCGAGGCCGACACCGAGATGCCGCGCTCGCGTTCGATCTTCATCCAGTCGGAGCGGGTGCGCCGGTTTTCGCCTCGCGCACGGACCTGGCCCGCGGCGCGGATGGCGCCGCCGGCCAGCAGCAGGTTCTCGGTCAGCGTCGTCTTACCGGCGTCAGGGTGCGAGATGATCGCGAAGGTGCGCCGTCTCGCCGCCTGGGCGGCAAGACCTTGACGAGGACTGGCGGCGTCCGCCGCGGAAGAGATGCTCATGGCGCGCCGATATAATGGTCCCCGGCGCAAGTTGCAGGAAAAAGCGCATGCGGCGCACCGACCCGCCTTGAAAGCGCCGCAGCCGATCCCAAACTTTTAGAGGCGGGCCGGGCCCCTCTGGCGATCAGATCCACGAACGGACACTGGTCGTGATGTCGGACCGCATCGGGTGCGCTCGATGCCGGGTCCGGATTGCCTTTCCCCCCAGTGCGTCGATCCGGTGTCGAGCCGCCCATCCTAACCAGGAGGAGGCTCATGACACACATCGCCATCTATCGTTTGCGCAACAAGCACCGACAGCTCGAGCAGGAGCTGCGCGGCGAACTCGCGCGCCTGCGCCCGGATTCCGAACGGGTGCTTCAGTTGAAGCGCCGCAAGCTCTCGCTGAAGGACCAGCTCGCCCGGCTCGAGGGCCAACCCCGCTGGGGCGTGTAAGCGGAGCCGAACATGGACCTGTTGCTGCAAGACGCCCTGGGCAAGCCGGTCTGGATGTGGGCCGTCTTCCTGGGCGTGGTGGTGACGTTGCTGGCCCTCGACCTTGGCGTCCTGCACCGGAAGACCAAGGTCATCGGCGTCCGTGAAAGCCTGCTGCTGTCCGGCGGCTACATCGCCATCGGACTGCTGTTCGGCGTCTGGGTCTGGAGCCAACTCGGGCGGCAGTCCGGGATCGAGTACGTCACAGGCTTTCTGATCGAGAAAAGCCTGGCGATGGACAACATTTTCGTCATCGCGACCATCTTCGCCGCCTTCGCCGTGCCGCCCGCCTACCAGCACCGGGTGCTGTTTTGGGGCATCCTGGGCGTCATCGTTCTTCGGGCGATCCTGATCGGCGCGGGCTCGGCCCTAGTGGCCAACTTCGAGTGGGTGCTGCTGATCTTCGCGGCCTTCCTGGTCTTCGCAGGCGGCAAGATGCTGTTCGCCAAGGAGAGGCAAACCGACCCACGTGACAACGCCGTCTACCGATGGCTGGCCGGGCACCTGCGGCTGACCCACGAGTTCGAGGGCGTGAAGTTCTTCGTCCGCAAGGCCGATCCGGTCAGCGGCAAGCTGCTGCTGCACGCTACGCCGCTGTTCCTGGCCCTGATCATGATCGAACTGGCGGACGTGGTGTTCGCGGTGGACTCCGTGCCGGCGATCTTCGCCATCACGACTGACCCGTACATTGTGTTCACGTCGAACATCTTCGCGATCCTGGGGCTTCGGGCGCTCTACTTCGCCCTGGCGGCGATCAACGAGCGCTTCGCCTACCTGAAGCACGCCCTTGCGCTGCTGCTGATCTTCATTGGCGGCAAGGTCTTCGTCGCCGAGCTCGCCGGCTGGGAGAAGTTCCCCGCGCCGGTGTCCCTGGCTGTGACAGGGGTCCTGCTGGCGGGCGGCGTGCTCTACTCCCTGTGGCGCACGCGGCGAGAGGGCGGCGTGGCTCAGCCGATCGCTTGAACGATGCGCTGAGGCGAGGCCTCGGGGCGGAGCTGCTCCATGCGGCACTGCTCCGGGGCCTTGTCGGGCCGCCAGCGCAAAAGCTTGGTCCCGTGTCGGAAGCGATCGCCGGTGACGTGGTCGTAGCGGACCTCCACAACCAGTTCATGCCGCAGGGGCGTCCATTCGGTGGACCGCTCGTTGCTCCAGCGGCTGGGACCGCCTGGCGCGCTGCCGGTGAACCCGGGGCCGCCCCCCAGGGCTTCGAGACGCTTGGTCAGCTCGGCGCGTTCGGCGTTGCTGATGGTCGAGCAGAAGCCCACGTGGTTGAGCCGCCCGTCATCATCAAACAGGCCAAGAAGCAGGGAGCCCACCTGGCGGCCGCCCTGCTCGTAGCGGAAACCGCCAACCACGCAGTCGGCCGTGCGCATCCGCTTGATCTTCAGCATGGCGCGCTCGCCCGGCACGTAGGGGCCGTCCAGCCGCTTGGCGACCACGCCGTCCAGGGACGATCCGACCTGGGAGAGCCAGTCGCAGGCCTCCTGCCGCTCCTGCGTGCCCGGGGACAGCTGCACCGCGGGGGCATGCTGGAAGCGGGCGAACAGGGCCTCCAGCTCCGCACGGCGGCGGGTGAAGGGCGCGTCCACCAGTGAGCGGCCGTCGGCGTCCATCAGGCAGTCGAACAGGACAAAGGTCGCCGGGTGCTCTGCGGCCAGTTTGCGCACGCGGCTTTCGGCGGGATGGAGGCGCAGCTGCAGGGCGTCAAAGGACAGCTGCCCGTCCACAGCGATGGTCAGCTCGCCGTCGATCACGAAGCGGTCCACCGGCAAGGCCTTGAGGGCGGCGACCACGTCGGGGAAGTAGCGGGCCAGGGGCTTGCCGGACTTGGCGTGCAGCTCGACCTCGTCGCCGGCGCGGAAGGCGAGGCAGCGGAAGCCGTCCCACTTGGGCTCGAAGCGCCAGCCGCCGTCGCGGGGGATTTCGTCCACCAGCTTGGCCTCCATGGTCTGGAGGTCCAAGGGCACGGGCAGGTCGGCAAGCGTCGGCATCGACGGAGTCGAACCCGCCAGCGCAGGGGCTGTTCCCCTATTCCTTCTCCACCGCCTCGGTGAGGAAGTGGCGACCCTGCTTGTCCTCGATCTCGACCACCCAGATGTCCGGGTCTCTGCGAACGGCGCGCTCCACATAGCTGTCGAGCTCGGCCTCCGCCGTGGAGCGGGCGGGCTGCATCCAGACGCGTTCGCCGTCCAGGCGCGTGGCTTCGGCATAGAGGCGGGCCGTGCCGTCCGAGCGGTTCAGGACCTTGACCAGCACCGCGCCGGCGCGGGTGTCGCCCTTGCGGGCCACCACGGCGAAGGCGCCTTCCAGTTCCGCTCTGCGCACGAGGGCGCCGACCCAGATGTCAGTGGACAGCAACATGGGGCGGACAATGGGCCGAAGCGGCGGCTGGTGTCATCCCGTTAACCGCACTCGCTAAGCGAACGGCAAGCACAAGGGCCTAGGTTACCGCTACGGTCACCAAAGACCGGCAGAGATAAAGAAGACGCATGACGAGCACGCGCGACACAGCGCGGCCGGCGTCTCGATGGTGGTGGTGGATGGGCGCGGCGGCCTTGGCCGGCGCGCCAAGCCTTGCGCATGCGCAGGCGCTGAACCTCCTCTACGAGCGCACGGTGATGATCGCCGCCGACCAGCGGTGCGGCCTGTTCACGCCTGCGGTTTCGGCGGCGCTGGGCGCGTCAGCCGCGCAGGCGCGCGGGGCCGCGCTGCGGGCCGGCCAGCCGCGAAATGCGGTGGAGGCGGCCGAAGGGCGCGCCCGGGCGCGCGCGCGGCAGACCGCCTGCGGCTCGCCCGACCTGGCTGTGGCGGCCGCGCGGGTGCGCGACGCCTTCGCCGGCTATTCCAAGATCAGCCGCCTGACCTATCCGGGCGACGTGGCCGGCTGGAGCGCCGACCGCAACTTCTCGCGCACCACCCGCTGGCGGCTGGTGCAGGACAACCGCTTCGGGTCCGACAGGATCCTGTTCGGCCTGGCCGGCAAGGACGCGCCGAGCGCCCTGGTGGCGGTGGGCAGCTTCCCCGACGGGGCAAAGCCCTATGGCGCGCGCCTGATGCTGCGCGACGTCAGCCGCAGCACCGGGCCCTATTTGGCGCGCTGGAGCAGCGGGGCCACCGCCGGCCTGTCGCTCGAGCGCCGCGTGCCGCCCCGCAGCATGCTGGTGGGCTTTACCGCAGAAGCGCGCAGCGTGGCCGGGTCGGACCTGCGGCCCAAGGACATGAAGACCGGCTGGGCCTTCCGCTTCCCCGCCGCGGCGGCGGGCGCGATGGGACGGCTGGACCCGCGCGAGGCAGTCGTTGTGGAGTTCCTGTTCCCCGGAGACGTGGTCCGCCGGGCCTATGTCGAGGTGGGCGACTTCGCCGCCGGCAGCGCCTTCCTGCGCGTGGCGGCGCGCTAGGCCTTCACCTTCACGTCGTTGGCCGGGGCCGGATGCGGCTCAAAGGCCGGGGCCGGGGGCGCTTGCAGCACCGGCATGCGGACGAGCACGGTGGTGCCTTCGCCCAGCGCACTTTCGATGGTCATCTCGCCGCCGTGCAGCTTGGCGAAGGCGCGCACCAGGGACAGGCCCAGGCCCGCGCCCGCGGCTTTCTGGCTGGCGTCGCCGGCCTGCTCGAAGGGGCGGCCGAGGCGGTCGAGGTCTTCCGCCGAGATGCCGACGCCGGTGTCGGTGACGATCAGCTCCAGCACCTCGCCGACGCCCTGAACGGTGACGGTCACCGCGCCGCCGCGAGGCGTGAACTTCAGGGCGTTGGAGATCAGGTTCAGAGCGATCTGCTTGATGGCCCGGCGGTCGGCGTCGGCCTCGAGGGCTTCGGGCGGCAGGACGCCGCGCAGGGACACGCCCGCCCGGTCGGCCTGCCCCCGCATCAGGCGCAGGACGGCGCTGACGGCGTCGCGGGCGTCGAACATGTCGCGGGCGAGCTCAAACCGCTCGGCCTCGATCTTGGACATGTCGAGGACGTCGTTGATCAGCTCCAGCAGGTGCGCGCCGCTTTCGTGGATCAGCTCGGCGTATTCCACATAGCGGTCGGGCATGGGGCCGAAGAGCCGCTGTCGCATGATGTCCGAGAAGCCCATGATGGCGTTCAGCGGGGTGCGCAGCTCGTGGCTCATGTTGGCCAGGAAGCGCGACTTGCCGGCGTTCTGCTGCTCGGCCGAGGCGCGGGCCTGCTCCAGGTCGCGCTCGCGGTTGAACTGGGCGCGGGCGTCGCGGATCGCGGCCACCAGGCGCAGGTTGCTGGCCCGGCGGATGGTGATCTCGCAACGGCCATGCAGATCGCCAAGCGGGGTGAACCCCGTCTCGGCGTCGCCCTCCGAAAGAGCACGCTGGAGGGCTTCCTCCACCGCCGTCCGGTCGGCAGGGGTGATGAAGTCCAGGAGGTTGCCGTCGGCCAGACCGCGCTCGAAGCCGCCAGGGCGATGCCCGAAGCTTTCCAGGATGCGCCCGCCGGGCTGAACGCCCAGCAGGAGTTGCGGCTGGCTTTCCAGCAGCTGGATGAGCTGGTGCTCGAGGTCGCTGCGCTCGCGCCCCTCGCGGCGGGAGACGCCGGCCAGGGAAACGAGGCCCGCGCCCAGGCCGAGCGCCACGGTGGCCAGGGACAGCAGGCTGAGCCAGGCGCCGGCGTCGGCGTCCAGCACCGGCTTGGGGCCGAGAACGGCGCCTAGCACGCCCAGACCGGCGGCGCCGACGGAGGCCGCGGCGCCCAGCGGCAGGACGTCGGCCTTGCGGAAGGCGGCGGCGGCGGCGAGCGGCGCAAGCGCCCAGGCGGCCAGCGGGCCAAGAACGCCGCCGGTCAGCTGACAGGCCGAGGCCGCCGCAAAGGTCCAAACCAGAATGGCGAGGGTGCGCGCCGCGCCCGCCGTGAATGCGGAGAGCAGGCCGCCCACCAGCCCGGCGGCGGCGCCGAGCGTCAGGGCCGTGAGCTCGGGGCCCTGGCCCAGGCGGCCCGACGCGGTCAGCGCCAGCGTCGCGCCGGCGACCGCCACCGACCAGCCCATGTGCCAGCCGATCGCGAACCGGCGCGATTCCGGAGCCCGGTCGGCCGGACGACGGCGCCTGTTTCGGGGCCGGCTCACGTCAGCGATGTCCGCAAAGGGCGAGTCACAGCCGAGAGCTTAGCGGCCCTGGCGAGTCCCCGTAAGGCCGCTCGCCTGCTGCGCGACCGTCAAACGGCACATCTACGCGCGCGAAACCAAATCGTAAGTGCGATGCGCCATCTTCGCAGCTCCTTTCGAGCCGGGCGCCTCCAAGTTCATGATGCCAGCCTACGAACATGCGACGCGCTCCGTGGCCGATGCGGCGACGGCGAACAGCACGTCTGCGCCGGCCCAGACGCTGGACGAGCAGAAGCGCTCCTTCCTGCGCATGGTCAGCCACGAGCTGCGCACACCGCTGAACTCCATTCTCGGCTTCTCCGAAATCTTAGCAGCTGAACTCTACGGCCCGCTGGGAGATCCCCAGTACAGGGAATACGCGCAGATCATCCGGGGCAGCGGGCAAAAGCTGCTGAAACTTGTGAATCAGGTGTTGGAGATCGCGCGCTTGGAAGGGGGCGCAGCCGATCTGACCTGCCGGCCCGAGCCTCTGGCCCCGATCGTCGAAGACGTGGCCGCGAGTCTCAAAGACGAGCTGGAGCGGCGCGGACTGCGACTGGTCGTGGGTGACTGCGAGCTGACGGTCAGCGCCGACCCGCGAGGCCTGCGCACCGTACTCACCAACCTTCTTCAGAACGCCTGCGCCTTCTCGCCCGAGGGCGGCGAGATCCGCCTGTTCGCCAGCCGCAAGCGGGACTTGGCCGAGATCGTGGTGGCCAACGACGGCGAAGGCGTGGAGCCGGCGGAGCTCGCCCGTCTTCTGCGCCCGTTCGAGCAGGGTGAAAGCGCGCTGACCCGCCACGGCGAAGGCGCAGGGCTGGGCCTGCCGATTTGCGACCTCACCTGCCAAGCCATGGGCGGCCTGCTGAAACTCGCTTCCGCGCCCGGTCAAGGCTTCAGCGCCCACGTCATCCTGCGCACCGCCTGAGACGGCGCCGGTTGCGGATCGCGCCGCCGGCCCTTAAGTCGGCGGCCTCATGACCAGCCCCATCGACAGCGTCCTTTCCGAACTCGTCGACGAGTTCGACCTCCTGGGCGACTGGGAAGAGCGCTACCGCTACGTGATTGAACTCGGCAAGGAGCTTGCGCCGCTGGCCGACGCCGAACGGTCCGAAACCAACAAGGTGCGCGGCTGCGCCAGCCAAGTGTGGCTGGTGACCGAGCCCCAAGCCGATGGCGCGCTGAGCTTCCGCGGAGACTCGGACGCCCACATCGTCCGGGGACTCATCGCGATCCTGCTGCGGCTCTACTCGGGGCGGCAGCCGGACGAGATCCTGGCCTTCGATATCAAGGCGGGTTTCGACAAGCTGGGGCTTTCCAGCGCGCTGTCATCGCAGCGCTCGAACGGTCTGGCTTCGATGGTCGCGCGGGTGCGGCGGGACGCGGAGCTGGCGCAGGCCGCCTAGGCGGCGCGGATGCCCGTGGGCATCTGGCTCATGCCGACCACGGCGTCGTAGCCCAGGATCATGTCCACGTCGTAGCCGTTGGACGCCAGCGGCAGGCGCAGCCACATGATCGACAGGTGGGAGGCGCCGCGCCAGGCCAGGCTGTGGACGCCCACGGACGGCCGGCGCTCGGCCACCACCTTGGTCAGCTCGGCGCGCCAATAGTCGGCGGCGGCGGAATTGTAGACTTCGGACAGCATCCGGCCGGTGATTTCGCGGCCATAGACGCCGTAGAGGCCCGTGCCCGCCAGACGCACGCGGAAGTCGAGCGGATCGGACACCACGTCGATCAGGCTGACGGTCGGCAGGAGGCGCTTGAAGCCGCCGGGGTCGACGTCGCGGCGCGACGGCAGGCGTCCGGCGTTGCGGAGCGACGCCCAGTAGGCGAACAGCTCTTCGTGCGCGCGAGCCGCCGCGGTAGGGGCTCCGATTTGCGCCGCCATCCCAGGATTCCTTAACAACTCTTTGGAATCGTAACGAATCACATATCGCCCGACGCGCGAATCGCCCGCAAGTCAAAATTGAGGCGAAGCTGAAGATATCTGTCGGGCTGCATCAGAATCAGAAACGCCCGCCGAAGCCGGCGGGCGCCTCAACTTAGGAAAAGATCAGTCTTGGCCGTGCGGCCGAAGCCTTAGCGCTTCTTGCCGCGCGGGGCCTGACGGCCGCCTTGGCCGAGGCCCATCTGCTTGGCCAGGTCCGAGCGGGCCT
Source organism: Phenylobacterium deserti (assembly GCF_003254705.1). Lineage (GTDB taxonomy): Bacteria > Pseudomonadota > Alphaproteobacteria > Caulobacterales > Caulobacteraceae > Phenylobacterium > Phenylobacterium deserti. The sequence goes on along the minus strand of NZ_QFYR01000001.1, from coordinate 1,675,463 downwards.
TGGCGTAGTTCGGAGCCACCATCGGATAGTCCTTCGGCAGGTTCCACTTCGCCCGGTATTCCTCGGGGCTCATGTTGTACTTGGTGCGCAGGTGACGCTTCAGCGACTTGAACTTGCGACCATCTTCCAGGCAGACGATGTAGTCGGGCGTGATGGAGCGGCGCACCGGAACGGCCGGCTCCTTCGGCGCGGCTTCCACCGGCTCGGCGCCCGTGGACACGCCAGCGAGGGCGCGGTGCACGGCTTGGATCAGGCTCGGCAGATCGGCGGCGGCGACGGTGTTGTTACCCACGTAGGCGGAAACAATATCCGCCGTCATCTCGATGACTTCCGACTTCTCGTCCATTTTCGTCATTCCACTGGAGTCGCGCCACTGCGGGCGCTGAAGTGATTCTCTAAAACAGTGTGGCGGTGCTTATCTTGATCTCTGAGCAAGCACAAGCAGGATAACACCTGTTTCCTTACAACAAGCCGTGGGTATTCCAGGACCCGATACAAGCGCGGAAGCTCAATGCAAGCGAGCGCGGGACTAAGGTGGCAAGCTGTACCTGCCCTGGACGCAACCTTCCGGAACGCTTGAGTTTTCAGCACGCCATCTATCCGCTCGCGCGGCGGCGAAAGCTGGAAAGACCCTGCTTGCAATCGGGACTTCAGGTCTCCGGAAACGATGCGCGAGACCTTTTGAATCCCTGTTCTTGCCCCGTCGCCAATCGCCTTTCGCAGCCGCCGCGCTTGACGGACCTTGGGTCAAGGCCCTGCTATGGCCGCCCTGCACAAGGCCGGCGCGTTCCTGTCGAGCCGCCGCAGTGAGCTGAGGATGAGGAGACGCGAATGGGTCCGGTGGAATTGAAGGATCTCGGCGGGCTGGCCGGCCAGGAGATCGGGGTTTCGGACTGGCTGGAGATCACCCAGGAGCGGGTGAACCAGTTCGCCGACGCCACAGGAGACCACCAGTGGATCCACGTGGACGTGGAGCGCGCCACCGGGGCGATCGGCGGGACCATCGCCCACGGCTATTTGGTGCTCTCGCTGATCCCGTTTCTGGGCCAGGGCATGCTGCAGCTGAACGGCGTCGCCTACGCGCTGAACTACGGCACCGACAAGGTGCGCTTCACCAACATGGTCCGCGTCGGCAAGCGGGTTCGCCTGCGCCAGAAGCTGGTCAGCGCCGAGCCGAAAGGCATGGGCGTGTTGATGAAGATGGAATGCACCATCGAGATCGAAGGCGAGGCGAAGCCCGGTTGCGTCGCCGAGACCCTGGCGATGCTCTACCCCGGCGCGCCGGTCGGCTAAGACCGAGCGTCAGTCAGGGCTGGCCGCCTCTTCCGCGGAGGCGGCCCGCGCACCGCTCACCGGCGGCGCGAGCGCCACGGTCACCGGAGCGCCGGGATCATCGATCAGGGCGATGGTTTCGCGGATGTACTTGGCGTGGGTGACGATGCCGATCTCCAGGCGCTCGTTGTTCAGCTCCACCTGCTGGGTCAACAGGCCGGCGATGAAGCCGTCGCCGGGACCGTCGGAGGCAAGCTGCGCGCCCGAGCGACGCTTGGACTGGTCGCTCATGAACACCGGCCCGCCCGAGTTGCCGGGGAACACCGAGAAGTCGAGGAGAAAGGTCGGGAAGATCTTCGCCGGGGCCACCGGGAAGGACGCGACGCGGCCCGAGCGCAGGATCGGGAAGCCCGCCTGGTTGGCGGCCAGTCCGCGAGGGAAGCCCAGGGCCATCATCTCGTCGCCAGCGCCGACATGGTTGTCAGAGAAGGTCGTGTCGCTGGCCAGGTAGTTCAGCGGGATCGCCGCCTTGGCGAACTCCGGCGGGGCGGTGATGGAGATGGCGGCGACGTCGCGCGAGGGGTGGTGGGTCCACATCTCGCGGCCCCCCTTGTCGCGGATGCGCACGGTTTGGGGCGCATAGCTCCAGCTGCCGTCGGCGTTTTCGATCCGGTAGCCGATCTTGGCCATCTGGCCGGGCATCTTCTGGAACACGTGGTTGGCGGTCACCAGCACGGTGCGGGGGCGGCCATCGGCGCCCTTCTCCGAGATGAGGAAGCCCGTGCCGACCGTCCGCGTGCCGTCGCCGAGCGGTTGCTCCAGCTGGACGGTCGCGTGGATCAGCTCGACTGAGAGATCCAAGACCATATGCGATACCCGACTACTGTACGCCCTGCGCGTCTTTGCGCGCTCTCGATGTCCAGGAGTGAATCAGAGTCAGGTGAGGTTGGAAAGGCGCGGCGCATGAGGCGAAAGCGCCCAGTGGCGGTTTTGTTGAAACTATGGCGGAGCGCTTGAGCCCCGCAGCGGCCGGGCGCATTTGGCCCCCATGAGCCTTCCGCCTCCCCCGAACGCCCGCAAGCAACCCCACTCCATCGAGCAGCTCGGCCGCACCAGGACGGACGACTATGCCTGGATGAAGGACGAGAACTGGCAGCAGGTGCTGCGCGACCCGAAGGCTCTGCGGGCCGACGTGCGCGAACATCTGGACGCAGAGAACGCCTACACCAAGGCTCTGCTGGCCTCGACGGAAGGGCTGCAGGCGCAGCTGTTCTCGGAGATGAAGGGTCGCATCAAGGAAGACGACTCCTCCGTCCCGGCGCCGGACGGTCCTTGGGAATACTACGCCCGGTACGCGCTTGGAGCCGAGCATCCGGTGCACGCGCGACGACCGCGCGGCCAGGCGGATGGCGAGCAGGTGCTGCTGGACGAAGATGCGCTGTCCAAGGGAAAGGCCTACTTCCAGGTGGGCGCGGCCCACCACAGCCCCGACCATGCGCTTTACGCCTGGGCGGCCGACGAGCAGGGGTCGGAGTACTACACTATCCATGTGAAGGACCTGGCGAGCGGCGAGGTGCAGGGCGCCCCGATCGAAAGCGCCTACGGCGACTTCACCTTCTCGCCCGACAGCCAGTGGCTGTTCTGGATCTGGCGGGACGAGAACGCCCGGCCGGCCAAGGTCTTCCGGCGTCCGGCGCGCGGCGGCGAAGACGTGCTGGTCTATGAAGAACCGGACGACGGCATGTTCCTGGGCGTCGGCACGACCTCGGACGACAGCCATGTGCTGATCCACGTGGGCAACCAGGAGACCACCGAGCTGTGGCTCATTCCGGCGAGTGATCCGACCGCCGCCGCGACGATGGCCGAGCCGCGCCGCGTGGGCGTGAAATACGAGATCGACCACTGGAGCGACCGTTGGGTCATCCGCACCAACGACGACGGCGCGGTCGACTTCAAGCTCTGCGTGTCCGAGGCGGAGGCGCCCGCCAAGGCGACGTGGCGGGACTGGATCGCCCACCAGCCGGGCCGCTACATCACCGGCTTCGCCGCCTTTGCCGGGCATCTGGTTCGCGCCGAACGGGTCAACGCCCTCGACCGGCTGGTCGTGGTGACGCGGGACGGTCGCGAACACGCCGTCGCGTTCGACGAGGAGGCCTACGCCCTGCACCTGGAGGGCGGGTACGAATACGACACCACCACCACGCGGTTCGTCTACCAGTCGCCTACGACGCCGCGGCAGTGGTTCGACTACGACCTGGAGAGCCGCGAGCGGACCCTGCGCAAGACCCAGGAGGTGCCCTCCGGTCACGATCCGGAGCGCTACGTGGCTCGGCGCCTGTATGCGACCGCGCCGGACGGCGAGCAGGTGCCGGTCACGGTGCTGATGCTGAAGGAGACGCCGCTGGATGGCTCCGCGCCGGTGCTGCTCTACGGCTACGGCTCGTACGGCCATGCGATGGAGCCGAGCTTCTCCATCCGAAACCTGAGCCTGGTGGACCGGGGCTGGATTTGGGCGACGGCGCACATCCGCGGCGGCTCGGACAAGGGCTGGGGCTGGTTCCTGGACGGACGGCGCGAGAAGAAGACCAACACCTTCACCGACTTCATCGCTTGCGCCGAGCACCTGATCGCCGAAGGCTATGGGACCAAGGGCCGGATCGCCGCTTATGGCGGGTCGGCCGGCGGCATGCTGATGGGCGCGGTCGCCAACCTGCGGCCGGACCTTTGGGGCGCGATCATCGCGGCGGTGCCATTCGTCGACGTGCTGAACACCATGAGCGACACGAGCCTGCCGCTGACGCCGCCGGAGTGGCCCGAGTGGGGTAATCCGATCGAGGACACCGAGGCCTATGACCGGATCCTCTCCTACAGCCCGTATGATCAGGTGGGGGACAAGCCCTATCCGCCCGTCCTCGCCACCGGCGGCCTGTCGGACCCGCGGGTCACCTACTGGGAGCCGGCCAAGTGGGTCGCCAAGCTGCGCGATCACACGACGGGCGATGCGCCGATCCTGCTGAAGATCAACATGGAAGCCGGTCACGGTGGGGCGTCGGGCCGGTTCGACTTCCTGAAGGAGATCGCCCTGGACTACGCTTTCGCCATCTGGGCGCTGGAGCGGGGCTGGGAAGCGGCATGATCATCCGGGCGGCGGAGACGACGGACGCCGAGGGGCTGGCTGCGATCTACGGCCATCACGCCTTGCATGGATTCGGCACCTTCGAGGAGGAGCCGCCGTCCGCCGAGGAGATGGAGCGCCGGCGCGCGGCGGTGGCGGCGCGCGGCCTGCCCTATCTGGTCGCCGAAGAGGAAGGCCGGGTGCTGGGTTTCGCCTACGCGGGGCCCTTCCGCCTGCGCGCGGCCTACCGCTACACGGTGGAAGACAGCGTGTATGTGGCGCCTGACGCGCTGGGCCGCGGCGTCGGCCGGGAGGTGCTGAGCGCCGTGCTGCAGGCCTGCGAGGACATGGGCCTGCGCCAAGTGCTGGCGGTGATCGGGGACAGCGCGAACGCCGGCTCCATCGGCCTGCACCGGGCGCTGGGCTTCGAGGACAGCGGCGTGGCTCGATCGGTCGGCTTCAAGCACGGCCGGTGGGTCGACATCGTGTTCATGCAGAAGGCGCTGAACGGCGGTGCGAGCCGCGATCCGGACGCCCCTGGCCTGTCGCTGTTCGGCGTCTGATCAGGCGGCGGGGTAGCGGCCGCCCCGGGCGATCTCATCCGCGGTGCGCTTGCGCAGCACGAACTCGATGGCCGCCTCTCCGGTGACGAGGCCGGTCTGATCGAACCGTGGGGCGCCGAAATGGTAGCCGGCGTCCAGCACCTCGATCTTCTGGATGCTGACCACGCTGGCGAAGTGGCCGAGCAGAGCCGTCAGGTTGATGGAGCGCGGGCTCCACGTCCCCGTCTTGCAGACCGTGAAGGTCCACTTGTGGTCGTCATTGAAGGTCGAGGGGAAGATACCCTGTTCATAGAGGTCCTCGTCCGGGACCATCACCACCACGTGGCCGCCCGGCTTGCAGATCCGGACCCAGTTGCCGAGGGCGACCAGCGGGTCCTGCAGATGCTCCAGGCAGTGGCTGGAATGAACGAAGTCGAGCGACTCGTCGGCCACGCCTTCCATCAGCATGGCGTCGCCGTCCGGCAGGTCCCAGCCGCGCAGGGAGGTCATCAGCGGCAGCATCTGGGAGAACATGCCGATCGCATCGTTGCCGGCGCCGATATCGATGCCGTCGCCCACCAGCCAGCGCGTCGCAAAGCGGCTGTCGAAGTTGCGGCGGACCATCGCCTTGCTGGCTTCATTCGACATCGGTGGATCGTCCGCTCACGCTGCTCTCGGGCGGGAGACTCGACCGATTCCGAATGTGCGCCAAAAGCTGCTTTGTCGCGGCGACCCACAGCGGCGCGCGATGACTTCAGCTTGCTTGGTGGAGAGAGGAAGTGGCTGGGGAACTAGGACTCGAACCTAGAATGACGGTACCAAAAACCGCAGTGTTACCATTACACCATTCCCCAGCAGGAACGGCTCGGGGGCAGTCCCCCGCGGCGAGGGCGTGGAGATAGCGCAGCATCTTTCCGGATGCAACGCCTCCTTACGCGCTTGCGACCCAGAAAATCGTCCCCTATAAGGCCCGCCTCCAAGTCGGAGTGTGGCTCAGTCTGGTAGAGCACCGCGTTCGGGACGCGGGGGTCGCAGGTTCGAATCCTGCCACTCCGACCATCTTCTCCCGCCATCGTCGAATCGCCCGCGCGCACCCTCCTTCACGCGTCTGCGTTTGTGTGCGACAGGCCCGCCAAGGGCTTGATCGCCAAGACCTCTGGGGTGCGGGTTTCCCGACATGAAGCAGTTCCTGATCACCGTGGCCGGCGTCTTCGCGGGCCTGCTCATCTTTCTGATCGGGGTGCCCTTCGTGCTGGTGGTGATGGCCGCCGGCGCGGCCAGCAGCTCCTCCACCCCGCAACGGGCGGTGCTCGAGCTCGATCTCCGCGACTCACTGTCCGATCAGTCGCCGCAGAACCCCTTCGCCGGGATCGGCCGTCGCTCGGCGTCGGTGATGTCGGTGGTGGAAGGGCTGCGCCGGGCGCAGAGCGACCCGAAGATCAAGGGGCTGCTGATCCGCCTGCCGGAAGGCGGGCTCGAGCCCGGCTCGGCCGACGAGCTGCGGCAGGCGGTGCTGCGCTTCCGCGCCTCCGGCAAGCCGGTGATCGCCCATAGCCAGGGCCTCTATCCCTCTGGCGTGGTGACCGCGACCTACATGCTTGGCACGGCCGCGGACGAGCTGTGGCTGCAGCCGGGGGCCTCGTTCCAGGTCACGGGCCTGTCCAGCCAGGACCTGTTTCTGAAGCGGGCGTTCGATCGGTTCGGCGTGAAGCCGCAGTTCGAGCAGCGCGCGGAATACAAGAACGCGGTGAACGGCTACCTCTACGACGACTACACGCCGGCGCATCGCGAGGCGCAGCTGTCGTGGATGAACTCCGTCTACCAGAGCAACCTCGCCGCCGCCGCGTCGGCGCGCAAGGTGGATGCGGCCGCCCTGCGTCGCACGCTGGAGGCGGGCCCCTACCTCGCCGAGGAAGCGCTGAGCAACCGGCTGGTGGACCGGCTGGGCCAAGTGCGCGAGGCGCAGGTGGCGCTGATGCGCCGGGCCGGCGCCGACGCCGAGATCGTCGAGTTCGAGGACTATGGTCCAGGGCGCGAGCGCGGGCGGGCCGGCGCGCCGTCCATCGCCCTGATCGAGGCGGAAGGGGCGATCGTCACCGGGCGTGATGGCGGCGGCAATCCGTTCGCCGGCAGCTCGAACATCTATTCCGACGACGTGGCCGAGGCCTTCTACGACGCCATCAAGGCCAAGGACGTGAAGGCGATCGTCTTCCGCATTTCTTCGCCAGGCGGCTCCGACACGGCGTCCGAGCAGATCCTGTCGGCGATCCGGGCCGCCAAGGCTGCCGGCAAGCCGGTGGTGGTCTCCATGGGGTCCTACGGTGCATCCGGCGGCTATTGGGTGGCGACGGAGGCTTCGGCCATCGTGGCCCAGCCGACGACGCTGACCGGCTCCATCGGGGTGTTCGGCGGCAAGTTCGCGCTGGGCGAGGCCCTGGGCCGCTATGGCGTCGACGTGCGCGAGCTGAACGTGGGCAACCCCTACGCGGGCGCGTTCAGCATGGGGCGGGAGTTCACGCCGCAGGAGCGCGCGGCCTTCGCCCGCTGGATGGACAACACCTATGCGAACTTCCTGACCCGCGTGGCGGTGGGCCGCAAGCTGCCGCCGGAACGGGTGCAGCAGATCGCCCGCGGTCACGTCTGGACCGGCGCCCAGGCCCGCGAGCTCGGCCTCGTGGACGAGGTGGGCGGCCTTTATCAGGCGGTCGACCAAGCCAAGCGCCTGGCGAACCTATCCGGCGAGCCGCGGCTGCGCCGGATGACGCCCAACGCCTCGGCCTTTGAGGCGCTGGAGCGGATGTTCGGCGTTTCGGCCGCATCCGTCCGGACCCTTGCGGCGGCCGCCTGGATCTTCGGCGATCCCCGTGCCTCGGCCATCATGGACGAGTTGGCCCAAGCCCGCATGCGGGACGGCGGGGCGCTGGTGCTGGCGCCGGAACGCTTCCGCTAGAGCGCCAGTGGCGGCAGCGGCCCTGCCCCTGCAGGGCCGGACCATTCACGACATCTGAATGATCGCGCCGCCTCGAGAGGCGGCCTGCGCTTGGCCACGCGTGCGGCGGGGCGCGAGGACCCTCGCCTCACCTTTGTATCCTCCGAGCCTGAGGCGGCCTGTTCATGCAGTCGGGCAAAAAGAAAGGGCCGGCCTCTCGCGAGGCCGGCCCCAACTTTCGTCTTCTCAGACCTGATTAGAAGGTCAGGTCGAAGCCCACGCGCAGGTAGCGCGGGTTTTGATAGAAGATCGGCGAGCCGTAGTTCGGGTCTTGAGCGCCCGAGTCCGTTTCACCGAATTCCCAAGCTTCCGTCACGCCTTGCGAATTGAAGACGTTGAACAGGTCGGCCCGGAGAACCAGCTCGCTGCCGAGCGGCATCCAGTCTTGGTTGAGGGTGTAGCGGACCGACAGGTCGACGTTGCTGACCCAGTCGGTTTCGAACGCCGAACCGCGCCACACGGCCTTGGCGCCGGACGGCAGGTAGTTGCCGCAGTAGCGCGAGTAGTGGCCGTAGTCCGCCGCCGCCGAGTCCGTCGGGTGCACGCCCAGGCAGCCGAAGTGCTTCGGCGACATGACGCGGGCGTTGGCGCCGACGAGCAGCTGGTCGGTGATCGCGTAGGAGCCGAACAGCTTGAACTGGTGCGCACGGTGGTTCGGCAGGAGGCCGAACTGGTTGTCCGTCAGACCAGCGAAGTCGTTGAGGATCGTCGAGCCGGCGTCGTCCTGACCGATGTCGGACAGAACGGTGCCTTCGTAGTTACCCTTGGACTCCGACAGCACGTACGAACCTTGCAGGCCCCACTTGCCGTCGAAGGCGCGCTCGAAGGTCATTTCGAGAGCGAGGTACTCACGCTTCGGCTTCGGGAAGCCCAGCTCTTCAGCCGTGAACTTCAGGAGCGTCGGCTGGGTGCCGCCCGGCAGCGGACCGCGGGACAGGACTTCGATGTCCTCGCCCGGGTTCATGACGATGTACTGCCAGGAGTTGTTCCAGGTCTCGTCGCAGCCTTCGATGCCGTTACGCTCGCAGTAGGCGCGGACGTACGGGTCGAGGGTGATGTCTTCGGACACGCGCTTCAGCGTCCGGTAGGTGAAGGCCGCGCCCGCACGCCACAGGTCGTTGATCTGACGGGTGTAGCCGATCTGGAACTCGTCCTCGTAGGTGGCCTTCAGGCCGCGCGAGGTCTTGGAGTAGGCCGGCTCGGCGATGCCGACGCCGAAGCTCACCGTACAACCTTGCACGCCCGCGCCCGCGCCGACGCCGCCCGCCGGGCAGCTGAAGGCGGAGAACGTCGGGTTGGTGGCCGTGGTGATCTGGGTGCCCAGGGTCGGAACCGCGCCCGAAGCGTTCACGCCGCCAGCCGGAGCGAGGAAGAACTCGCTGAAGCCGAGGTCGGCGCCGCGGTAGCTGAGGTTCGAGGCCGGCGGCACGAAGTAGCGGCCGAACGAGGCGTAGAACTTGTCCTTGCCTTCGCCGAACGGGTCGAAGGTGACGCCGATCCGCGGACCCCAGTTGTTGTCGAGGTTGAGGACTTCTTCACCGGCCAGGTTGTTGAGGGTGAAGATGTCGTTCCGCAGGCCGATCTGCAGGTTCAGGTTCGGCGTGATGTCCCAGGAGTCCTGGATGTAATAGGACTCGTTGCTGCCTTCGACGGGCAGACCGCCGAGGCGCAGGGTTTCGACTTCGATGTAGTCCTGACCGGCCGGAACACCGCGGCGGTCGTTCAGCGAACCGCGACGGATGATGTAGCGCTGACCGCCCGTCCGCTCGGTGACGTGGAACAGAGTGGTCTGCTCGTTGTCGTAGCCGACGCGGATGTGATGCTGGCCGAACAGGTTGACGTAGAAGTCGCCGTCGATCCGATAGAACTCACGCTCGGTAGCGACGATGTCGTTGCTCGCGATCTTCTGGTCGGAGACGATCACCGTGGTGCCGCTGCGGGTGTCTTCGACGCGGCTCACGTCCGGCGTCGCGGACAGAACGGAGTCGGCGTCGGTGCTCTTGCCGTAGGCGGCCGACAGGGTGAACCAGTCGGTGAAGGTGCCGGTGTAGCGGAACACGAAGCTTTCGCCGCCGCGATCGAACTCGGTCGGAGCCAGCGCGGCGCCGAGGGCGCCGGTGGTGTTGTCGAAGCTGTTGCCCGTGCGCAGGGTCTTGCGCTGGGTGTTGAAGTAGGTGCCTTCCAGGCGCTGACGATCGGTGATCAGCCAGTCGACCTTCGCGCCGTAGAACGGGTCGTCGCTGCGGTCGATGTTGTAGGAGCGCTGGTCGATACGGGCGAAACGACGCTCGTAGTCGCGGAACTGCGCGATACCGTAGACGAACAGGCGGTCACGGATGATCGGACCGCCGATTTCGACCGTCAGGTCCTTGTTGTTGTTCTCTTCCAGGCGGTTGGCGTACTGGAAGGTGTCCGGCGCGGTGGTCGCCAGGTCACGCGACTCGTAGTTGCCGTGCAGGGCGAAGTAGAAGTCGTTGGTGCCCGACTTGGTCACCGCGTTGATCACGCCGCCCGTGGCGCGGCCGAACTCGGCGGGGTAGCCGCCGGTCTTCACTTCAACCGTCTTGTAGAATTCGAACGGCACGGTGCCGCCGCCGACGTAGGTGTTGAAGTTCGTGATGTTCAGGCCGTTCACGTAGAACGCGTTTTCAGCGATCGACGCGCCGCCGACCGACGGCTGGTTGGCGAACGTGGCGTCGCCCGAGGAGGAGCCGAGCAGAACGGTCGGAGCCAGCAGCGCGACGCTCTGGATGTTCCGAGCGATCGGCAGGTTGCGCTGGATCTCTTCGATGTCGACCGTGGTGCCGCGGGTCGTCGCCGCGAAGTCGAGGGTCGGGCTGGCCGCGGCGCCGGTCACGACCAGCTCTTCAACGGCGGTGCCTTCCGCGCCGAGGGTGAAGTCGAAGCTCGACTCGCCGCCCAGCGAAACGTTGACGATCTGCTCGCCGGGGCCTTGCAGGCCGGCCTTGGAGACCGTGACGCCATAACGACCGATCGGCAGCAGCGGCGCGCGGAAGCGGCCGTTGTTGTCGGTGGTCAGGTTACGGGTGAAGCCTTGGTTCACCGAACGGACCGTCACCGTCGCGCCGGCGACCGGAGCGCCGGAGGTGTCGGCCACGTTGCCGGCGAGCGTGCCGGACGTGTAGTCCTGCGCCGAAGCGGTGGTGGCCGCCATCGTGCCCACGATCGCGACCGTCGCCGGCACGGCGAACGCCGCAACCGTTGCGAACAGCGATGAAGCGAGCAGACGCCCGCGGGTGGATTGCATTCTCAACATTATCCCTCCAGCGGCGGCGACCCCCTGCCACAGCCGCGTCCACGTTGATGCCGCGACGGACCGCCGCGGTTACCGCGCAGTTACGGACGTGACCATTCTAGGGTCAACCAACATTAAGAGGCCGCAATGTTCTGGAAGGACGATCTGTCGCATTCTGGTCACAGATTCCGCACGGAGCCGTCATCCAGGCACGAATCGTGCGGCGGCTGTGGGAGAACAGGGGTCTGAAACTCCCGGTCTGCGGAATTCACCCGGAAATTCAGGTAACTGAGCAGTGGCCACTGTTCGTGTAACACGGTTTCCGATGCAACGAAAAATGCCTCTGATTTAGGCATCACGGCGCCCGCCCGCTGGACTGCGGGTCGAGTGCGTCGCGCAGGCCGTCGCCCAGCAGGTTGAAGCTGAGCAAGGTCCCGATCATCACCACAGAGGGGAACGCCAGCAGCCACGGCGCCAGCTCCATGTCCTGAGCGCCTCCGGCGATGAGCGTGCCGAGAGAAGCCATGGGCGGCTGCACCCCCAGGCCAAGGAAGCTGAGGAAGCTCTCGGCCAGGATCGCCGCGGGGATGGTGAGGGAGACGTAGACCACCACCGGTCCCAGCAGGTTGGGAACGATATGGCGCCGCACGATGGCGGCGGAGGTGAGGCCGGCTGCGCGCGCCGCCTCCACGAATTCGCGCTGCTTGAGCGCGAGGGTCTGGCTGCGGACGATGCGGCTCATCGTCAGCCACTCGACTGCGCCGATCGCAACGAAGATCAGCACCAGGTGCGTGCCGAAGGCGACCATCAGCAGGATGACGAAGAAGATGAACGGCATGGAGTAGAGCACATCGACGATGCGCATCATGACCTCGTCGACCCGGCCGCCGGCGAACCCCGCCACGGCGCCCCAGGTGACCCCGATCAGCAGGGACACCACCGTCGAGACAAGGCCAATGGCCAGGGAGACGCGCAGGCCCACCAAGAGCCGGGCTAGCAAGTCCCGCCCCAAAGCGTCCGTGCCGAGCAGGTGGCCGCCGCTCAGGGGTGCAAGCCAAACGGCGGTCTTGTCGACCTCGTCGTAGCGGAACGGGAGGAGGTAGGGACCGGCGGCCGCAGCAAGGGCGAGAACGACCAGCACGCTTGCGCCGGCCACGGCCGTTCGATTGCGCAGAAGACGACGCTGGGCGTCGGCCCACAGGCTGCGCCCGGGCGGCTCGGTGACGGCGGCGAGGCTCACGACAGCTTCACCCGCGGGTCGAGTGCGGCCTGCACCAGATCGGCGATCAGGTTCAGCAGGAGGATCAGCGCGGCGTAGATGATCACCATGCCCATCACGACCGTGTAGTCGCGCTGCAGGGCGCTGAGCACGAAGAACTTGCCCAGGCCGGGAAGGTTGAAGATTCGCTCCACCACCAGCGAGCCGGTGATCAGGGCGGCCGTGGCGGGACCAAGATAGCTCACCACCGGCAGGACCGCGGGGCGCATGGCGTGGCGCAGGACGATGCGCGAGCCGGAGAGCCCCTTCGCGCGGGCGGTGCGGACGTGGTTCGACCGCAGAGACTCGATCATGCCGGCGCGGGTCAGTCGGGAGATTACCGCCACCTGCGGCAGGGCGAGGACCAGCACGGGCAGGATGAGATTGGCGAGCGCCCCGCCGTTCCAGCCAGCGCTGGGCAGCCAGCCCAGTGTGGAGGCGAACAGCAGCACCAGCAGGGGCGCGGTGACAAAGGTCGGGATGCAAACACCCAGCACCGCCAGGGCCATGGCGCCCCGGTCAAGCGCCCCGTCCCGCTTCAGGGCCGCGAGCACGCCCAGTCCCACCCCGGCCAGCGAGCCGATCACCATGGCGCTGAGCCCCAGAACCAGCGAGACGAGGTAGTTCTCCTTGAGGATCTGCAGCACCGTCTTGTCGCGGTACTTCAGCGACGGCCCAAGATCGCCCCGCGCCACGCCCGCCACATAGGTCACGTATTGCTCACCCAGCGGTCGATCGAGGCCGTAGCGGGCAAGGACATTCTTCTCGATCTCGGGCGAAAGGCGCCGGTCGGTGTCGAACGGCCCGCCCGGGGCCGCGCGCATCATGAAGAACGCCAGGGTGATCACCAGCAGCAGGGTGGGAACCGCCACCAGCAGCCGCCGGGCGAGGAATCGAAGCATGGGGCTCCCGCCAAGGTGAGCCTTGAACCTCACAGCCCCCGCGGCCTGACGCAAGACGTCCAGCCGATCTCTTGCGCGCCGGCGCCAGTTGAGGTCTGAGTCTGCGCCCAAAGCATACGCAGCAGAGCAGAACGCGCACCATGGCCGACTTCCGACGGGTCACCGACCAGCTTTCTGTCAGCCCCCAGATCCGCGAGCAGGACCTCGACGAGGCTGCGGCCCAGGGCTTCCGGACGATCATCAACAATCGTCCGGACGACGAAGAACCGGGCCAGCCGAGCAGCAGCCAGATGGAAGCCGCCGCCCAAGCCCGCGGCCTCGCCTATGTGCATATCCCGGTGCGGGGCGGCCCGACCGCCGAGCAGGTGGAAGGCGTCCGCCGCGTGATGGAACAGGCGCAAGGACCGGTGCTGGCCTTTTGCCGCTCGGGCACGCGATCCATCGTGACCTGGGCGGTCGGCGAGGCGATCAGCGGAGAGCGCGAGCGCGAAGAACTGGTGCGGCTGGGCCGGGACGCCGGCTACGATCTTTCGGGCGTGCTGCCCGCCTGACGATGATCCCGTTCGTCCGTCAGTTCGCTTTCGAATATGGCGTCTGCGAGCAGGTCTCGCCCCTCATACGCCGGGTGATCGCCAACAACCCCGGCCCGTTCACCTTTACGGGCACAGGCACCTACATCGTCGGTCATGACGAGGTGGCGGTGATCGACCCTGGCCCCGACGACCCGGCGCACCTGGACGCTATCCTGGGCGCCGTCGAGGGCGAGCGGGTCACCGCAATCCTGATCACGCACCATCACGCCGATCACTCGCCGCTGGCGGCGGCGTTGAAGGCGCAGACCGGCGCACCGGTCTATGGCTGCGCAGTTGCAGAGCCGCACGGGCCGGACGACGCGGGGGTGCGCACGGAGGCGGGCCACGACGCCGGCTTCACCCCCGACGTCAGTGTCTGCGCCGGCGGCGTGGTGTCAGGTCCCGGCTGGATGCTGGAGGCGCTGCCGACGCCCGGGCATACCTCGAACCACATCTGCTTCGCCCTGGCCGAGGAGAACGCCCTGTTCTCAGGCGACCACGTCATGGGCTGGTCGACCACGGTGATCACGCCGCCGGACGGCGACATGACCGACTACATGGCCAGCCTGCAGATGATCCGGGATCGCGGCTTCGCCACCCTGTGGCCGACCCACGGGCCGCCGGTCCGAGAGGTGGCGCCGTTCCTGGACGCCTACATCGCCCACCGCCGCGGACGCGAGCGCCAGATCCTCGAGGCGCTGGCGGACGGGCCGGCCCGGATCCGCGACCTCGTTCCCCGCCTCTACGCCGAGGTGGACCCGCGGCTGCACCCGGCAGCCGCGCTGTCCATGCTGGCGCACATGATCGACCTGGTCCGGCGGGGCGAGCTTTCCGCCGACAGCGAACCAGACTTCGAGACCCTGTACCGCCTCCTCTAGGCGCGGGCCGCCGCTGCGGTCGGAAGGACGTATTCCTTCATCCGCTCGCGGATCAGCTTCTTGTCGATCTTGCCGGTGGCGCCGAGCGGGATCTCCTCCACGAAGACGACGTCGTCGGGCATCCACCACTTGGCGATCTTGCCTTCCAGGTACTGGAGGAAGTCGTCGCGCGTGGCCGCCTCCCCGTCCTTGAGCTTCACCAGCAGGACGGGGCGTTCGTCCCACTTGGGGTGAGCGGCGCCGATCACCGCCGCGAGCGCGGCCTTCGGATGGCCCACGGCGATGTTCTCGATCTCGATAGACGAGATCCACTCGCCGCCCGACTTGATCACGTCCTTGGATCGGTCGGTGATCTGCATGTAACCCTGCGGATCGAGAACCGCGACGTCGCCCGTGTCGAAGAAGCCTTGCGGATCAAGGATGTCGCCACCCTCCCCACGGAAATACTCGCGGACCACGAAGGGGCCTTTGACCTTCAGCCGGCCGTAGGTCTTGCCGTCGTGCGGCAGCTCGCGGCCTTCGTCGTCGGTCAGCTTCATCTCGATGCCGAGCGGCGGGCGACCCTGCTTGAGCTGAAAGCGGCGCTGGTCCTCCGCGCTCATGCGCAGCACCTCGGCGGTGGGGGTGCCCACGGTGCCGAGCGGGCTTGTCTCGGTCATGCCCCAGGCGTGGGAGACCTCGACCCCGTAGTCGTCCTGGAAGGCGCGAAGGATCGCCTCGGGGACCGCGGCGCCGCCGATCACCACGCGCTTGAGGCTGGAGAGACGAGCGCCCGTTTCGCGCAGGTGATTGAGCAGCATCTGCCAGACGGTCGGCACGGCGGCGGAGAAGGTCACCTGCTCGCTCTCGAGGAGCTCGAACACCGAGGCTCCGTCCAGCCGCATGCCCGGCATGACCACCTTGGCCCCGACGGCGGGACCGGAGAAGGCGATGCCCCAGGCGTTGGCGTGGAACATCGGCACGATGGGCAGGATCACGTCCCGCCCGCCGATGCCCATGACGTCCGTGGTCATGGTGACGAGGGTGTGCAGGAAGTTGGAGCGGTGCGAGTACAGCACGCCCTTGGGATTGCCCGTGGTGCCGGAGGTGTAGCAGAGGCCGGCGGCGGTGTTCTCGTCGAAGCCGCCCCATTCGCAATCGGCGGACGCCTGCTCCAGCAGCGTCTCGTAGCAGAGCGCGCCGGGAATGCTGTCCGGCATGTGCTCGGCGTCGGTCATGATGACCACGTGCTGCACGCTGGCCATCTGCTCCCTGAACCTGGCCAGCAACGGCACGAAAGTCAGGTCGGTGAAGAGCACCTTATCTTGCGCATGGCCGATGATGTAGCAGAGCTGGTCCGGGAAGAGCCGCGGGTTCAGCGTGTGGCACACCGCGCCAATGCCCATTATCCCGTACCAGGTCTCGAGATGGCGGGCGGTGTTCCAGGCCAGGGTGGCGACACGGTCGCCCGGCTGCACGCCCAGCGACTTCAGCACATTCGACAGGCGCTTGGCCCGGTCGTGAGCGTCCGCATAGGTGGTCCGGACGATCGGGCCTTCCACCGAGCGGGTGACGATTTCCTGGCGCGGATGCCAGTTGTTGGCGTGGTCGAGGATCTTGTCGACCGTCAGCGGCCAGTCCTGCATGAGACCGAGCATCGCGATGTCCTCCCATGGGCTGTTTCAGCCTTCTGCGAGTACGCTACGGTCCGGTCCGCATTTAGGCAAACGCTTGTTCAAATCTCCTCGGCGGCGAGCCATTCCGCCGCTGAAATGGCGCAGGGCTGGTCAGCCTGCGCGGTGCGCCAGCCGAGCGGGCCGAGGTCGCGATGCAGCTGCGCCTCGAGCACCGCCACGTCGGCGTCGGAGGCGTCGCCCGTACGTCCGCGGACCCGTTCGCGCAGCACGTCGGCAGGGGCCTGGAGCCAGGCGCCATGGAAAGGCGCGCCGACCGCCTTCGCCAGCGCCTGAGCGCGATCACGCAGGACCGGATCCATGAAGGTGGCGTCCAGCACCACCGCCCGGCCGGCCTCCAGCAGTCGTCGGGCGTCGTCGAACATGGCGTCATAGGCCCTCGCCTGCGCCTCAGGGGCGTAGGCCTCTGGGGGCAGGCGATCAGCGGGCGCGACGCCGGCCAGACGCTTGCGCACCTCGTCCGTCCGCAGGATCACAGCGCCAGGAGAGGCGCCCAGCCGAGGCGCGACCTGGCGCGCAAAGCTCGACTTGCCGGAGCCGGAGAAACCGCCAACGGCAGCGAGCACGGGCGGCGGGGCCTGAAGATGGGCGATGCCGGCCTGGATGTAGCGGCGCGAGAGGGCGTCATCGCCGCTATGCGCCGAGACATGGGCGCGGACGGCGGCGCGCACCGACAGCATCAGCGGCAGAATCGCGAGCCCGCCCCACAAGGTCTCGGGGAAGCTGCGGGCAGCCTGATCAAGGTAGCCGGAAAGAACCCGCACCGCCGTGTCGCGCCGGCCGCGAAACTCCAGGTCCATCAGGATGAACCCGAGGTCGGACAGAACGTCGACGTCCGAAAGGAGGTCGTTGAACTCGATGCAGTCGAAGAGGATCGGCCGGTCGCCTTCGACCAGGATGTTCCCCAGGTGCAGGTCGCCGTGGCACTGGCGCGAATAGCCGGTGCGGCTGCGCTCGATCAGCAAGGCGTCCTGGCGCTCGCGCTCGGCCGTGGTGAGGGTCACCAGCGTCTCGACGTCCTCGGCCCCGAGCCGGTCCGACATCTCGCGCAGCAGGCGGGCGTTGGAGCCAAGAGTGAAATCGAGGGAGGCGACGCCGCGATCGGGCCGCACGGGCGCGCCGGCGTGGAAGTCGGCGATAGTGCGGCCCAGCGCTTCGGCCATGTCGCCGTCCAGCCGCTCCGGACGGGCCGCCAGCACGGCGGCGTCGTCGAACCGGCGCATCTCCAGCGCGAACTCCACGGTCTCGCCCGAGCCGTTCAGTTCCAGACCGCCGTCCGACGCGCGGGTGATCGGATGGATGCGGCGGTAGATGTCCGGCGCGGCCTTGCGGTTGAACTCCAGTTCGCGCTCCAACGCCCAGAGCCGCTTCTCCTGGGTGGTGAAGTCCACATAGCCCAGGTCGACCGTACGCTTGACCTTCCAGGCCGTGCCGCCGTCCAGGAACACGCGGGCGAGCGCGGTCTCAACCGTGCGCTCGGAGCGGGCGGCGAACCAGGCGGTGACCTCCGCCTCGATCGTCTGGCTCACGGGAAGAGCCTCTGGGTGGTCCAGCCCTGCCCAGTCCGCTCGAACACCAGCCGCTCGTGGAGGCGGAACGGGCGATCTCGCCAGAACTCGATGGTCTGCGGCTCGATCCGGAAGCCGGACCAGTGCGGCGGGCGCGGCACCTTGCCGAGGCCGAACTTCAGGCCGAACTCGGCGATGCGCTTCTCCAGGGCCAGGCGATCGGGCAGCGGGCGGGACTGGTCCGAAGCCCAGCCGCCGATCTGCGACGAGCGGGCGCGGGTCGCCCAGTAGGCGTCGGCCTCCGCTTCGGTGACCGCGCCAACCAGGCCGCGAACGCGCACCTGGCGACGCAGGCTCTTCCAGTGGAACAGCAGGGCGGCCTTCGGCTGGCCGAGCAGTTGCTGCCCCTTTGCGCTCTGGGTGTTGGTGTAGAAGACGAAGCCGCGGGCGTCGGCATCCTTCAGCAGCACCATCCGCACGTCGGGCAGGCCATCCTCATCCACCGTGGCCACGGCCATGGCGTTGGGATCGTTGAGCTCCTTCTCCGTCGCCTCGCTCAGCCATTCGGCGAACAGGGCGATGGGGTCCTCCTCGCTGAGCAGCGGCGGCGGCTCGGCCGCGGTGACCTGGCGGACGTACTCGTCCTCGCTGGGCGACGGCGGGATAGCGGGCTTGTCGGTCATCGGCGGGCATATAGCGCGGCCCGCGAGACGGGGGGAGGCTTAACGGGGCCTTGACCATATTCCGCCCAAGGTCGGTGGGACGATGGCCGCCAGATCCTTGGACATGACGCTGAAGGACGCCCGCAAGCTGCTGCGGGTGGCGGCGCACGCCTCCCCAGCGGAGGTGCGACGCGCGTTTCGCGAGGCGGCGAAGCAGGCGCATCCCGACCGTGCCGGAGGAGACGCCGAGCGGTTCCGGCGCGTGGTGGCGGCCTATCACCTGCTGCAGGACGCGCCGGTCGCGCGGGATCCGTTCTTCCAGCCTCCCGCGCCGGCCGCGCCGCGACTGGGCGTTCTCGCCATCGGCCCGAAGCTCGCCCTGCATGGCGGAGCGGTGGAGCACCGTCTGGCGGACGGGCGCACGATCCGCATCAACCTGCCGGCTGGCCTGCGCAGCGGCGACGCGGTTCGCGCCGGCGACGCCGAGCTCGCCGTGCAGGTGCAGGGCGACGGCGACATGCTGGTCCGCGGCGACGATCTGTGGATGACCGTTAAGGTCGCTCCCCGCATGCTGGCCGAAGGCGGGCGGCTGGCGGTGGAGACGCCGCTGGGCCGGCGCATCGTCTGGGTCACCAAAAAGGCCGGCGAGCGCGGGCTGGTGCGCCTGGTCGGCCAAGGCCTGCCGGCGCGAGGGCGCCATGCTCAGGGCCACCTGTTCGTGCGGCTGGCGCCTAAGACGGCGGGCGAGACCCAGTCGGCGGCGCGAACGTTGCTGCGCCGGTTTGCGGCCGCCTGGGCGGCCTGACCCGACGGCGATTTGTGAGCCCGGCCGCCTTCCGCTAGAAGCCCCGCCATGTCGCACAACAGCTTCGGCCACCTTTTCCGCGTCACCACCTGGGGCGAGAGCCATGGGCCGGCGCTGGGCTGCGTGGTGGATGGCTGCCCTCCGGGCCTGCAGCTGACCGAGGCCGACATCCAGGTGTGGCTGGACAAGCGCCGGCCGGGCCAGGGCAAGTTCGTTACCCAGCGGCAGGAGCCGGACGCGGTCCGCATCCTCTCCGGCGTGTTCCAGGACGAGCGCACGGCCGGACAGGTCACCACCGGCACGCCCATCTCGCTGATGATCGAGAACGTCGACCAGCGCAGCCGCGACTACGGCGAGATCGCCCAGGCGTTCCGCGCGGGGCATGCCGACTATCCCTACTTCGCCAAGTATGGCGTGCGGGACTACCGGGGCGGCGGACGCTCCTCGGCGCGCGAAACGGCGGCGCGGGTGGCGGCGGGCGCGGTGGCGCGCAAGATCCTCGAAGGCGTGACCATTCGCGGCGCGGTGGTGCAGATCGGCCCCCACGCCGTCCACCCTGATCGGATGGACTGGAGCCAGACCGATCAGAACCCCTTCTGGGCGCCTGACGCCGAGATCGTTCCGGTTTGGGAAGAGCACCTGGAGAAGGTGCGCAAGTCGGGCTCGTCGACGGGCGCCGTGGTCGCCGTGGAGGCGGTGGGCGTGCCTGCCGGCTGGGGCGCGCCAATCTATGGCAAGCTGGACAGCGAACTCGCCGCGGCCCTGATGACGATCAACGCGGCCAAGGGCGTGGAGATCGGTGCAGGCTTTGCCGCCGCGGCCCTTTCCGGCGAGGAGAATGCGGACGAGATGCGCATGGGCCCGGACGGTCCTGTCTTCCTGTCCAACAAGGCAGGCGGCGTGCTGGGCGGCATTTCCACGGGTCAGCCCGTGACTGCGCGCGTGGCGTTCAAGCCGACGTCCTCGATCCTGACGCCACGGCAGACGCTGAACGAGGCCGGCGAAGAGATCGAGCTGCGCACCAAGGGGCGTCACGATCCATGCGTGGGCATCCGCGCCGTGCCGGTGGTGGAGGCGATGACCGCCTGCGTGCTGGCGGACGCCTTCCTGCGCCATCGTGGACAGACCGGCGGCGGGGTGTTCCAGCCCGGCGTCCAGGGCCGCCGCTGAGCCGATCGGCCGCACGGCGCTGCCCTAATTGGCAACCTCTTCTGTGGCAGGCTGGCGCCTGTCTCGGGGAGTTCGTCGCATGCGTGTCCGCACTATCATCGCTCAAGCCGTCGTGCTGTCCGCCGCGGCAAGTCTGCTGTCGGGTTGCCTCGCCATGGCGGTGGGCGGCGCGGCCGTCGGCGTCGCCGGAACGGCCGTTGGGGTGACAGCCAAGACCGTGGGCGTGGCCGCCAAGGGCACCGGCATGGTGGTTGGCGCTGCGATCCCCGGCGGCGGCGACAAGGACGAGGAGAAGCGCGACCGATAGGCCGCGCCGCCCGTCAGTTCTTCAGATAACGGCGGAACACGCTGGTCGGCCGCCAGGTGGGACGCTCAGGCGCGTTGGCCGTCCGCTCCAGGATCTTGCCGACGTACTCGTCGAGCTTGACCGCCTCGTCCCAGTAGACGCCGGGCTGGTCCACTTCGTCGGCGGGCGAGTGATAGACGTTGGCGCGCCACTGGCGTTCGATCTCGAACTCCGGCGTGCCCTTGGCGAAGCCGAACTTGAACGCCAGCGCCGGCACGCCCTGGCGGACGAAGCTGAACTGGTCGGTTCGAATGAAGCTGTTGCGGTCCGGCAGCGGGTCTGGTGCGACCGTCAGACCCATGGCGGCGGCGGCGGCGCGAGCATGGACGCCCAGCGTGCTCTCATCCGCGCCCTGAACGATGACGCTTTTCAGCGGCCAGAGCGGCAGGGGCATGTCCAGATTGAGATCGGCCACGATGCTGCCGGCCGGCACCGTGGGCTTGCGCGCGAAGTAGTTGGAGCCCAGCAGCCCCTTCTCCTCGGCGGTCACAACCACGAACAGAACGGAGCGCTTCGGCCGCTGACCAACCTTGAGCTGGTGGGCGATGCCGATCACCGAAGCGACACCCGATGCGTCGTCCATGGCGCCGTTGTAGTTGCTGTCGCCGTTGATCGCCGCGCCGACCCCGAAGTGATCGAGGTGCGCGGATAAGGCGACGTATTGCGCCTTGAGCGTCGGGTCCGAGCCTTCCAGTTTCGCCACCACATTGGGCGAAGAGATGGTGGTGCGGGTGGAGACCACCTGTGCGTCGAGGCCCCGAGCGAGGTTGAAGGTCGGCAGCTTGCCCGAGGCGTCCGCGATCGCGGAGACTTCCGCGAAGCTGTGGCCGGAGCCTTCGAACAGCTTGTCGGCGAGGTCCGGGTTCAGGCCGACGGACAGGAAGCCGTCCGGCATGTCCCGCAGGCTTGCATCGGCCAGGAACATTCCCGGCTGGCTGGCGGAGAGCTTGCCGCGCGCCCATGGGATTTCGACCTGCTTGGGCGTCGTTAGAGTGATCAGGCCGACGGCGCCCGCCTTGCCGAGCAGGGCGATGCGCTCGAACCGCGCGGCGGCCTTCACCGTGCCGGGGATGTTGGCGGGACCGCCGGACAGCACCACCGCGATCTTGCCCTTCAAGTCGACCCCCGCGAAGTCGTCGTAGCCGTGGTCGGGCAGGTGCAGGCCATAGCCGATGAAGACCAGCGGCGCGCTGATGCGCTCGGGCCGCGGCGCGCCGCCGGCGGCGAAGGTCACGTCCTCGCCAACGGTGAGCGTCAGGGGGGAAGCGCCGCCGATCAAAGTGGCGCGGCTGGCCTTTTGGTCGACCAGTTGCTGAACGAACTCAACGTTCTGACGGAAAGTCCCGTTGTCGCCGGCGGGCGCCAGGCCCTCTTCGCGGAAGCGCTTTTCGACGTAGTCCGCGGCGCGCAGGTAACCTGCCGAGCCAGTCAGACGGCCTTCCATGTTGTCGTGGGACAGGACGGCGATGTCGTTACGCCAGGTCTGCGCGCGCGGCGACAAGGTCTGGAGCGACGGGGATTGGGGCGCCGAGCTCTGAGCGGACGCGCCGCCGGCGAAGGCGGTCAGGGCGACGAGGCCCAGCAAAGCGGTTCTCATGTCCGCAGTTAAGCTGCGCGCGGACAGGCCGGTCAATCGGATCGAGGCGCGCCGAGGATCACCCTGCGCCGGCGCCTACTCGACGATCAGGGCGCAGCTTTCGCCGATGGTGGGTCGCGAGAGCACCACGCGGCAGAGGCCTGGGAACTGCGGCTTCAGACGCTCGGCGAAGTAGAGGCAGATGCGCTCCAGCGTCGGGCTCTCAAGCCCCGGCTTGTCGTTGAGGTAGCCGTGGTCGAGGTCGTTGGCGATCGCCTTCAGGGCGGCGTCGAGTTGCGCGAAATCGGCGACCCAACCGACCGGCGGGACCATCTGGCCGCGCACGGTGGCTTCCACCCGGAAGGAGTGGCCATGCAGGCGCGTATAGGGGCTGCCCTCCGGGCCGCCATCCGGCAGGTGGTGCGCCGCGTCGAACCCGGCAGCCTTGGTGATCTCGAAAACGGAGTTGTTCATGTTCTGGGAAGAGCGTCGCGGAGCGCGGGACTGCGCTCAGGCGATGCCGAGGTACTTGTGGGTCTGGACGCTTAAACGCCAGCGAGGGTGCTGGAGGCAATAGGCGATCGCCGCGCGGGTGTTCTCCGCCTGGTCGGGACCGTCCATCGGCTGCAGCAGGAAGCGCTCGAACGCCATGTGCTCGAAGCGGGCCGGATCGACGCCTCGCTGAGGGTAGACGAGCTTCAACTCCTGGCCGTGGGTTTGAACGACCTCGGCATCCGCCTTGGGACTGATGCAGATCCAATCAACCCCCGGCGGCGCTTCGATCGTGCCGTTACTCTCGAGGGCGATGGAGAAGCCGCGGGCGTGCAGGGCGTCGATCAGAGCCTCGTCCACCTGCAGCAGGGGCTCGCCGCCGGTCAGCACCACCAGCCGCTCATGTGGGCCGCCGGTCCAGGCCGCCTCGACCGCAGCCGCGAGCGACGGCGCGTCGGGGAAGCGACCGCCGCCGGGACCATCCATGCCGACGAAATCGGTGTCGCAGAAGGTGCAGACCGCTGTCGCGCGGTCCTGTTCACGGCCGCTCCAAAGGTTGCAGCCCGCAAAGCGGCAGAACACGGCCGCCTTGCCGGCCTGGCCGCCCTCGCCCTGAAGGGTGAGGAAGATCTCCTTTACCGCGTAGCTCATGCCGCCAGCGTCGGCCGCCCCTCAGCGACCCATTCGTTCCAACCCTTGGCCCGCAGCTCGCAAGCCGGGCAGGTCTCGCAGCCGTAGCCCCAATCGTGGAAGTGCTCGCGGTCGCCCTGGTAGCAGGTGTGGCTGTCGCGCACGACCAGGTCCACGAGGTCCTCGCCGCCCAAGCTCTTTGCCAGTCCCCACGTTTCGGCCTTGGTCAGCCGCATCAGCGGCGTCTCGATGATGAAGTCCTGCTCCATCCCGAGATTCAGGGCCGTCTGCACGGCGTCGAGCGTGTCGCGCCGGCAGTCGGGATAGCCGGAGAAATCGGTCTCGCACATGCCCCCGATCATGGTCTTCAGACCCCGGCGATCAGCCAGCGCGGCGGCGTAGACGAAGAACACCAGATTTCGGCCCGGCACGAAGGTCGAGGGCAGCCCCTTCTCGGTCATCTCGATGGCGCGATCGGCAGTCAGCGCCGATTGGGCGACGGCGCCGAAGCCGCGCATCTCCAGCATGTGGTCCTCGCCCAGGCGGTCCGCCCATTGCGGAAAGCGAGCCGTGATGTTGCGCCGAACCTCGTCGCGCGCCCGCAATTCCACCGCATGCTTCTGCCCGTAGTCGAAGCCGACGGTCTCCACGTGCTCGAAGCGCGAGAGGGCCCAGGCCAGACAGACGGTGGAGTCCTGGCCGCCGGAAAACAGGACAAGGGCGCCGGAGGTATCGCTCATGGAGCCCCATATGCGCGCTGCACCGCAAAACCGAAAGTGCGCCGCTTGCGCGCGCCGTAGGGGCCGCAACCACCGGCGACGGTTTCGGCGGCAACTTTATTGCGGCGCGCCGCCCTATTGCGCCGGTCGCGGCGATGACTTAGGTCGCGACCCTGCCGTTTCGGGGGAGAAAATGGCCGAAGCCACGCCGGCGCCCGCACCGTCTCTGGACGAGGTCCGCACGCGGATCGACGCCATCGATCGCGAACTGCTGCGCCTGCTGGACGAGCGGGCCGGGCTGGCGCGCGCCGTCGCGGCCGCGAAAGCGGCCTCCGGCGACACCCAGCGCTTCGGCTTGCGGCCGGGTCGCGAGGCCGAGATCCTGCGCCGCCTGCTGGCCGAGCCGCGGATGGCCGCCACCCCCGCCCTGGTGGTGCGGGTCTGGCGCGAACTGATGGCCGAAAGCCTGAGCCTGCAAGGCCCGTTCAACGTTTCGGTGTGGGGCGGCGCGCGGACCGTTGAACTGGCCCGCATGCGCTTTGGCGCTGCGCCGCCGCTGCAAGCCGTCGCCAAGCCGGAGGAGGCGCTCGCCGCCGCTCGGGTCAAGGGCGGGGTCGCGGCCCTGGCGCTGACGCCGGACAGCGCCTGGTGGGGCCGCTTGCTGGCCGAGCCGCGCATCAAGGTCTTCGCCGCCCTGCCCTGCCTCGCCGCATGGGGTCCGATGTCGGCCCTCGCCGTCGCCGATGTCGACGTGGAGCCCACGGGGGATGATCGCACCTTCTGGGTGACCGACGCCTCGCAATCGGCGGCTGCCATCGAGGAGGCGCTGAGCCGCGACGGGGTCGCCGCCACGCCCCTGCTGCAGGCCGGAGGTCTGAAGCTTTTCCTGCTGTCGGGCTTCTACCAGCGCGACGACGAGCGTCTGGCCCGGGCGCCGGGCCGGCTGTCGGGCGTCATCGGGGCTGCGCCCGGTCCGCTGGACGTGTAGAAGCGGGGCCATCTCGCCCTCATCGGGCGCCCCAAATCCACAAGGGCTTCCATGCCTGACACCGCTGACCTCAGCGACGAGCGCAGCCGCGCGTCGCGCCCCCTGCCCAAGGCGGGGATCATGGACATCCACGCCTATGTGCCCGGCAAGGCCAAGGCGGAGGGCGTCGAAAACCCCATCAAGCTGTCCGCCAACGAGAACATTCTCGGCTCCAGCCCCAAGGCCCGTGAAGCCTATGTGGCCGCCGCAGACAGCATGCACATGTATCCGGATCCGCGGGCGAGCATTCTGCGAACCGCGATCGCCGAGAAGTTCCGCCTGGAGCCCGAGCGGCTGATCTTCGGCTGCGGCTCCGACGAAGTGTTCGCTATTCTGCAGCAGGCTTATCTGGAGCCGGGCGACAACATCGTGCAGGGCGAATACGGCTTCGCCGCCTACGCCATCGGCGCTCATGCGCAACAGGCGGAAGTGCGGATGGCCAAGGAACCGGGCTATCGCATCGACGTGGACGAGGTGCTCAAGTGCGTGGACGAGCGCACCCGCATCGTCTTCATCGCCAATCCGGGCAACCCGACCGGCACCTGGATCCCGTTCTCGGAAGTGCGCCGCCTGCACGAGGCCCTGCCGCCCAGCGTGATCCTGGTCCTGGACGGCGCCTATGGCGAGTTCGCGCTGGATCCGCAGTTCGACGATGGGCTCGACCTGGCCCGCACCGCGTCTAACGTGGTGGTCACGCACACCTTCTCCAAGCTGCACGGGCTGGCGGCCCTGCGCGTCGGCTGGGGTTATGCGCCGAGCGAGATCATCGCCGCCATGGACCGGATCCGCCTGCCCTTCAACACCACCATCGCCGCTCAGCGGGCGGCCGTGGCGGCGCTGGAGGACGAGGACTTCCAGAAGCGGTCCATCGACTTCGTGGAGCAGTGGCGCCCTTGGCTGTCGCAACAGCTCGGTGGGCTCGGCCTGGACGTGGTGCTGCCGTCGGCCGCCAACTTCCTGCTGGTGGGCTTCCCCAAGGAGCCGGGCCGCACGGCGGTGGAGGCCGAAGCCTTTTTGGCGTCCAAAGGCCTGCTGGTGCGCGGGGTCAGCAACTACGGTCTGCCCGATCACATCCGCATCACCATCGGCCTGGAAGAGCACAACCGCGCGGTGATCGACGCGCTGGCGGAGTTCCTGCGCCGCTAAGACTTGGGGCGCGTGTGGCCCACCTGTTCCAGGAGCCCGCGCGCCTCTTCCACGAAGGCGGTGACCACCTCAGCTGCATAGGGGTTCTGCGTCTGAATGGCGGTGAAGAGCTCGAAGGTGTCGGCGCCGATCAGACCGCAGAGCTCCAGCAGGTGCTGGTACGACGGCGTCTTCAGCTGTTCGTCGGGGATGC
Organism: Phenylobacterium deserti; assembly: GCF_003254705.1. Lineage (GTDB taxonomy): Bacteria > Pseudomonadota > Alphaproteobacteria > Caulobacterales > Caulobacteraceae > Phenylobacterium > Phenylobacterium deserti. The sequence goes on along the minus strand of NZ_QFYR01000001.1, from coordinate 1,648,732 downwards.
CGATGTTGACCAGCGAGCGCCCGATCAGGTGCGTCAGAGCCTGGACGTAGGCCATTTCCCGGTCGTGCTCCTCCGCCGTGGTGACGGTGACCGTGAGGCCGAGCGAGCGGCCGAACGCGGCCACCGTCTCGTGCCGGTCCCCCCGCACCGGGCAGACCACGAAGCGCAGGCCGGCCAGGCCATTGCGCGCGCTCTGCGGACCGAACAGAGGGTGGGTGGCCACCAGGTTCACATGGGGCGGCAGGAGCTCGCCCATCCACTGGACCGGCAGCATCTTCACCGAACCCACGTCGATCACCAGGGCGCCGGTTTGAAGGTGGGGCGCGATGCCCTCGAACACCGCCCGCATGGCGACCACCGGAACGGCGACCACGACGATCTCGCAGCGGGCGACCTCTTCCAGGGCGCTGAAACGGACGCCCAGCTCGCTGGCGCGGGCCTGCGCGTCCGCCGCGCTGTCGGTGACCACCACGTCGAAGTGGGTCTTGAGGTGGCGGGCGGCGAGTTGGCCGAACTGCCCCAGCCCAACCAGGCCTAAGCTCTTCATCGGCGCTCGATAGCCCGCAGGCCCTCAATCGTCCACGCCCTCCACCACCGAGCGCAGGTAGTCGACGTGCCGGCGGAAGGCGTTGCGGCCGGCCGGGGTGACGGCCACGCGCGTGCGCGGCCGCTTGCCGACGAAGTCCTTCTCGACGGCGACGTAGCCGGCTTTTTCCAGGGTGGTGAGATGGCTGCCGAGATTGCCGTCGGTCGCCTGGGTTAGGCTCTTGAGCTTCGAGAACTCCAGCGGATCGGCGTTCCGTTCGGCGTACAGGGCGGCCATGATCTTCAGCCGAAGCGGCTGGTGGATGAGGTCGTCAGGCTCGTACATCAGGCGCTCCTGAGCCACAGGCCGCCAGCGATCAAGCCGCCGCCGCCGACAACCGCCATCCAGAAAGCGATGTAGGGCAGGAAGAAGAACCAACCAACCATGGTGGCCGCGGCGATCACGACGCCGATCCAGGCCAGGCGCGTCATCCGCCATGTGCCGACCACGATGTAGATGAAGCCGGTCAGCAGGCCGGGAAACACCATATAGGCGGCGCCGCTGTCGGGGCGCAGGACGCTGAAGGTGCAAGCCACGAACGCGCCTGCGGTGAGAGCCAGAAGCGCGACACGCCAGCTGTAGGCGCTTTTGCGCTCGGAGCTGGCCGACCGGCCCATGACGATGCTGGCGACGATGCCGATCAGGTCCAGCACCGCCCAGACCGCGCCCCAGTTGGAAATGGGGAGCACCCCCATCGCCCCGTACCCGATCGCCCAGATCACACCCCACAAGACGAGGATCGGGCCCATGATCCGATAGCCCCGCTGCACGCCGGCCCGGGCCGTTGTTTTTTCGATGTCGGACAGCGCCAACGCCGCCTCGCTCTTGCTGATCACCATGGAAGCCTCCCTCAGGTCGCAAAGAACTCTGAGGCGCAGAGTGGATGCGCAATAGAACTCTGTCAAGCAGAGTTCTCTGAATTCAGGTTGACGTCAGCCGACGCCGAGGTCGGGCTCGTGTCCGAGCTGAGGCTGGGTTGTGGAGAGGAACTCGGTGACGCCCTCGATCGCCTCAACAAGGGTGACGCGTTGCAGCTCCACGCCCTCCGGGAGGCCGGAGAACAGCCGCGTAGGCGCCTGGGCGTCGAGCATGACGAAACAGCCCTTGTCGTCGGCCCGGCGGATCAGCCGCCCGAACGCCTGGGCGATGCGGCCGCGCGCGACGGCGTCGTCATAGCCCTTGCCGCCGAAGCGGGTGCGGCGCGCCTTGTGCAGCAGGTCGGGCCTGGGCCACGGCACGCGGTCGAACACCAGCAGGCGCAGGGACCGGCCGGGAACGTCCACGCCGTCGCGCACGGCGTCGGTGCCCAGAAGGCATGCGTCCTCCTCGGCGCGGAAGATGTCGACCAGGGCGCCGACCTCCAGCGGATCGACGTGTTGGGCATAGAGGGCGATGCCCTTGTCGGCCAGCGGAGCTGCGATCCGCTCGTGCACCGCGCGCAGACGGCGGATGGCCGTGAACAGGCCGATGCCCCCGCCGCCAGCCGCCAGGAACAGCTCGCGCATGGCGGCGGCGATCTGGCGCGGGTCGTCCTTCCCGACGTCGGTGACGACGAACACCCGGCTGTTGGCCGCGTAGTCGAAGGGCGAGCTCAGGCGAAGAGTCTTGGGCCGGTCCGGCAGGCGGGCCGCGCCGGTGCGCATCTCCGCCAGGGCGAACGGATCGTCCAGGGTGGAGTCGGCCAGGGTGGCGCTGGTCACCAGCACGCCGTGCGCGGGCTTGATCACCGCGTTGGTCAGCGGCTCGGTTGGATCCACCCAGTGACGGCGGCAGGCGGCGTCCACCACCCGGCCATAGAGGAAGGTGGCGTCGAACCAGTCCACGAAGTCCGGGTCGTCCTCGGCGTCTTCGTCGATGGCGCGCAGCATGGAGCGCCAGGCCGGCAAGGTCATGCGCGCCCGGCGGTCGAGGCCGCGCAGGGCGCCTTCGATCCGCGCCCGCTCCGACGGGCCGAGGGTGGCGGCCTCCTCGTCGAGGATGTCCTCCAGGTGGCGGGCCAGGGCGAGCAGCGGCGCCTCGACCTTGGCGAGGGCGGCGGCGGCCTCCTTGGCGTTGTCGCGGACGAGATCCAGGGCTGGACGGGCGGCGCACTCCATGCCGACGTCGCTGGGCGCCGAGCGGGCGCGAAGCTGCTCCAGCACGCCGACCAGAAAGGCCTCGATGGGGCCGATGGGGTTCACCTCCCCATTGGGCGGGGCGATGCGGCTGCTCCAGCCCTCGCCCGGCAGGGCGGCGGCGGCCCGGCCGGCGTCCATCAGGGCGGTCCGGGCATCCTCGCGGTCGCCTAGAACGTCCAGCAGGCGAGCCTCAAGCCCACGGCCGCGCCGGCCGCGGCCTTCCGGTCCGCGGATCCAGCGGCGCAGCTCGGCGGCTTCGGCGCCGGACAGGGCGGCCGAGAAGGCGCTGTCGGCGGCGTCGAACAGGTGGTGGCCTTCGTCGAAGACGATGCGCTTCAGCAGCGCGGTTTCGTTGTCCGCCTTGGAGCCCCGCGCCGCCCGAGCGCCGTCGAACGCCGCCTGCGCCAGCACCAGGGCGTGGTTGGCGATGACGATGTCGGCGCGCCGTGAACCTCGGATCGCCTTTTCCACGAAGCAGGTGCGGTAGTGCTGGCAGCCCGCGTGAATGCACTCGCCGCGCCTGTCCACGAGGTTGCCGGGGCTCGCCTGCCCTGCCGGCGCGACGGCGAACAGGGTGGGCAGCCAGGCGGGGAAGTCGCCGCCGGTCATGTCGCCGTCTCGGGTCGCCCTCGCCCAACGCGCCGCAAGGCCCAGGCCGACGAGGTCGCCGTTGCCCAGCTGAGCCGCGTTCACCGCGTCTTGGAAATTCAGGAGACAGAGGTAGTTCTCGCGCCCCTTGCGAACGACCGCCTTCTTCGCCCGCACCTTGGGGTCGGGGAAGATGGAGTGGCTTTCCCGCTCGATCTGCCGCTGGAGAGCGCGGGTGTAGGTGGAAACCCACACCGCCGGGCCGTTCGTCTCGGCCCAAAGTGAGGCCGGCGCCAGATAGGCCAGGGTTTTGCCGGTGCCGGTGCCGGCCTCCGCCAGCATCATCCGCGGCTCGCCCTCACGATCGCGCGGCTGGAAGGCGAAGGCCGCTTCGGTGGCGAACTCCGCTTGGGCAGGCCGCGTCTCGTCCAGCCCCGAGCGATGCAGCAGGTCCTTCAGCCGCTGGGCGGCATGGTCGGGAACGATGGGCTTGGAGCCCGCCTCGCCCGGCGGCGCCTCGGCTTCCCACTCGACCATGCGCGCCCAGACATCGAGGCCGGATGAGCGAAACATGTTGCCTGTCGGCGCGGCGCGCAGGGCGCCGATGGTCGCCTGGCCCCACGCCCAGCCGGCGCGCGCCAGGGTCTCTGCCACGGCAAGAGCCTCTTCGCGCGAAGGCTCCGGCGCGGCGGCGAGCTCGGCCAAGAGTTGGCGGCAGGCGTCCCGCAGGGTCTGGGCCTGGGCCGGAGCTCCCTTCGGCTCGGGCAGGCCGAGTGCCTGCGCCAGGCCAGCCGCGGACGGGGCGCAGAACCGTGCCGGGCGCACGAAGGCGAAGAGCTCGAGAGCGTCGAAGATGCCGGCGCTGCGCGGCGGCGCGTTCATCCCGAGGCGACGGGCGGTCATCGCCGAGTGCGCGACCAGCACGGGCCCGCGATCGAACAGGTCCCGAGCATCGGGCGCGCGCAGCGGCTGGGCGGAGCCGCCGTCGGCCACGGCGGCCCGAGGTCCTGGCAGGACCACCAGGGCCGGTGCGAGGTCAAAGCTGACGGCAGGCGCGTTCACGCGAGTCTGCTAGCGCGATCCGCTCGCGAACGAAACGGAAACCGACAGCCGTCGACGAGACGCCGCACCCCGCCAAAGCTTGGCCGATTAACCTTGTTCGCTAATCCTGTGGTCAGAGGGCTGCCCCATCCTTGCCCGGGGACCAGGGGAGGCGACATGCCAAGGCCGCTCGTATTGATCGCAGACGACCATGTCGCGGTCCGCCTTCTGCTGGTGGACGCCATGAGCGCGGCCGGCTTCGAGACCATGGCTGTGGAGGACGGGGGCGCGGCGCTGGACGCCGCCATTCTGCATCGACCGCAGGTCCTGCTGCTGGATGCGCAGATGCCGGTGATGAACGGCTACGAGGTGCTGGGCCGACTGAAGCAGGACCCGCAGCTGTGCGACATCGGGGTGATCATGCTGACGGCGTCGGGCGACACCGAAGGCGGCCTGGAAGCCTTGCGCTTGGGCGCCGCGCACTACGCCACTAAGCCGTTCAGCCTTGGCGAGCTGATCGCCCGGGTAAGCCGCCTGACCATGCCGACGCCCATCGCCCAACCGATCGCCTCGGTCGCCTGACCGCGAGAGGTGACAGCAGGGCCCCAGCGCCCTAGCTTCCGCGCCAGTCGGCGGAGGCAAGATGGCGTACCGGTCCCTACGCGAGTTCCTGGATAAGCTGGAGAAGGCGGGCGAGTTGGTGCGCGTCACCGAGCCGGTCTCCTCTGTGCTGGAGATGACCGAGATCCAGCGACGGCTGCTGGCTGTCGGCGGGCCGGCCGTACTGTTCGAGAACGTGATCCGCGCGGACGGCGAGCGCTCGTCCATGCCCTGCCTCGTCAACCTGTTCGGCACGGTGAAACGGGTCGCCATGGGCGTGACCCTTGAGGGCCGCGAGCGCACCACCGCCCAGGATCTGCGGGAGGTGGGCGAACTGCTGGCGTTCCTGCGCGCGCCCGAGCCGCCGCGCGGCCTGAAGGACGCGTTCGACATGCTGCCGCTCGCCAAGACCGTCATGGCCATGCGGCCGCAGACGGTGAAGAAGGCGCCGGTTCAGGAGGTTGTGCTCAAGGGCGACCAAATCGACCTGACCAAGCTGCCGATCCAGAGCTGCTGGCCAGGCGAGCCCGCGCCGCTGATCACCTGGCCGCTGGTGGTGACCAAGGGCCCGTCCGCCGATCGCGAAGACGACTACAATCTCGGCATCTACCGGATGCAGGTGCTGGGCAAGAACCGCACTATCATGCGCTGGCTCGCGCACCGCGGCGGAGCTCAGCACCACCGCCGCTGGAAGGCTTCGGGCCGGCCGGACGCCCTGCCCGCCTGCGCGGTGATCGGCGCCGATCCCGGAACCATCCTGGCGGCCGTGACGCCGGTGCCGGAGACCCTGTCGGAGTACCAGTTCGCCGGCCTCATGCGCGGGGCGAAGGTCGACCTCGTGCCCGCCAAGACCCAGCCGCTGCTGGTGCCGGCCCAGGCCGAGATCGTGCTGGAAGGCGTGGTGCACCTGGACGAGTACGCCGACGAGGGCCCTTACGGCGACCACACCGGCTACTACAACAGCGTCGAGCGCTTCCCGGTGTTCGAGGTGACCGCCGTCACCATGCGCCGGGATCCAATCTACCTGACGACCTTCACCGGACGGCCGCCGGACGAGCCGTCCGTGCTTGGCGAGGCGCTCAACGAGGTCTTCATCCCGCTGATCCGCCAGCAGTTCCCGGAGATCGTGGACTTCTGGCTGCCGCCGGAAGGCTGCTCCTACCGGATCGCCGTGGTCTCGATGAAGAAGGCCTACCCCGGCCACGCCAAGCGCGTGATGATGGGCGTCTGGAGCTACCTTCGCCAGTTCATGTACACCAAGTGGGTGATCGTCGTGGACGACGACATCAACGCCCGCGACTGGAAGGACGTCATGTGGGCGATGTCCACTCGCATGGACCCGGCCCGCGACATCACGGTCGTGGAAAACACTCCCATCGACTACCTGGACTTCGCCTCGCCGGAGAGCGGACTCGGCTCGAAGATCGGCCTCGACGCCACCAACAAGTGGCCGCCCGAGACCAAGCGCGAGTGGGGCGAGAAGCTGTTCATGGACAAGGCGGTGATCGACACCGTGACCGAGAAGTGGGGCCGCCTGGGCCTGCCCGGCGATGGCAAGCCGGTGGATTGAGGAGGCACCATGGAAACCCTGCCCGCCGCCCACGCCGCAGCCCTTTGGGCCGGACTGAACCTGGTGCTGCTGCTCACCTTGTCGGTGCTGGTGGTCCGGCAGCGACGCCAGCACCGCGTTGCGTTGGGCGATGGCGGAGTTCCGCAACTCGCTCAGGCCATCCGGGCGTTCGGCAACGCGAGCGAATACATCCCGGCCGCCCTGGCAGGTTTCGCGATCCTGACGCTGGCCGGCGCGCCGCCGCTGGTGGTGCATGCGTCCGGCCTTCTGCTGTTTGCTGGCCGGGTCGCCCATGCGGTCGGCCTCACCCGCAGCAGCGGCGCCTCCATCGGTCGGGCGGGCGGCCTGCTGTTCACGTGGCTCGGCTACATCGTCGCAGCCGTGGCGCTTCTCTTCTACGCCATCCCTTGAGGCGCCCGGCGCGCTTGTGGCGGAGGCTCCGCTCGGCCATATGCCGCTGATGGATCAAAACCTGCTGAAAGACCTCGTCGACGCTGCGCTCAAGGCCGGCGCCGATGCGGCCGAAGCCGTGGGCGCGGAACGCCGCGCCCTGTCCGTTGGCGTTCGCCTGGGCGACCTGGAAGAAGTGGAGCGGGAAGAGTCCCGGGACCTTGGCCTCCGCGTGTTCGTGGGCCGCCGGCAAGCCACTGTCTCCGGCTCGGACATCAGCGCCGAGGCGCGGGCCAAGCTGGTGGAGCGCGTGGTCGCGATGGCGCGGCTCGCCCCTGAAGACCCTTACGCGGGCCTCGCCGACCCCGAACTGCTGGCCCGCGGCCCCCTGCCCGACCTCGACCTCTACGATCCCACCGAACCCAGCGCCGATACGCTGGAAGCCCGGGCCCGGGAGGCCGAAGCTGCCGCTCGCGCCGTGCCGAAGGTGACAAACTCCGACGGCGGTTCGTCGTCCTGGTCCACCTCCACCTGGACGCTTGTGACCAGCACCGGCTTCGTTGGCCTGCACCAGGCCTCCGGTTTCGGCGTTGGAGCCTCGGCGATCGCCGGGGACGAGAACGGCATGGAAACCGGCTACGACGGCCGCTCCGTGCGCTGGGAAGCAGACCTGCCCTCGCCGGAGTTCATCGGACGGGAGGCCGGCCGCCGCGCGGTGGCTCGCCTGGGCGCGCGCAAGATCGCCTCGACCACCGCTCCGGTGATCTTCGAGAACCGTCTGGCGGCCAGTCTGCTCTCGCCGTTGATCGGCGCGATCTCCGGTCCGTCCATCGCCCGGGGCAGCTCATTCCTGAAGGACAAGCTGGGCCAGGCGGTGTTCGGCGAAGGCGTGACCGTCACCGACGATCCGCACCGGGTGCGCGGGCTCGGCTCCTCCCCCTTCGACGACGAGGGGGTGGCCAATCGCACGGCCAACCTGATCGACGACGGCGTGCTGACCACTTGGCTGCTGAACACCTCCTCGGCGCGGCAGCTGGGCCTGAAGAGCACCGGCCATGCCTCCCGCGGCCTTGCGGGCCCGTCTGGGGTCGCGCCTTCGAACCTGACCCTGCAGCCGGGGGAGCGCGACCAGGCGCAGCTGATCCGCGACGCCGGCTCGGGCCTTCTCGTCACTTCGATGTTCGGCCCCTCGCTGAACGGCAACACCGGCGACTGGTCGGTGGGCTGTTCGGGCTTCTGGTTCGAGAACGGAGAGCTCGCCTATCCGGTCACCGAGATCACCGTGGCGGGCAACCTGATCGACATCTACAGCCGCCTGGTCCCGGGATCGGACCTGGAGATCCGAGGCGCGAGCAACGCCCCGTCTCTGCTGGTGGACGCCCTGGCCATCGCCGGTCGATGAGTTCCAACGCGGCCGAGGACCTGGGCCTGATCATCGACGCCGCCCGCGAGGCGGGGGAGCTGGCCCTGCGTCTTCGTGAGCGCGGATTGGAGATCGAGTACAAGGCGGGCGACTCGCCGGTCACCAATGCGGACCTCGCATCCGACCGGCTGCTGACGGAGCGGCTGCGCCAGGCTCGTCCGGACTACGGGTGGTTGTCCGAGGAGACGGCGGACGATGACGCTCGCCTGTCGAAGCGGCGGCTGTTCGTGGTCGACCCCATCGACGGCACCCGCGCCTTTCTGCGCAACAAGCCCTGGTGGACGGTTTGCGTCGCCGTGGTGGAAGACGGTCTCCCTATCGCAGGCGTCGTGGTGGCTCCGCAGCTTTCCGAAAGCTATTCGGCGGCGGTGGGCGCAGGCGCCACCCTGAACGGCGAACGCATCCGGGCGAGCCGCGCCTGCGCCGTGGAAGGCTGCGGGATGGTGGGTGATCCGAAGATGTTCAGCCACCCGGCCTGGCCGACGCCTTGGCCGATGATGCGGATCGAGCAGCGCAGCTCGACCGCCCTGCGGATGTGCCTCGTGGCGTCCGGCGCGTTCGACGCGGCCATGGCCATGCTCCCCAAGTTCGACTGGGATCTGGCGGCGGCCGACCTGATCGCGCGGGAGGCAGGCTGTTTCGTGGGCGACCACACAGGCAAGCCGTTCGCCTACAACGGGCCCAAACCGATGCAGCCCAGCCTCGTCTGCGCCGCGCCGGGTCTGGCCCCATTGATCCTGGAGCGGGTCCGGCATATCGCCCTTCCAAACTGACCCACCCCGAACCCACAAGGGCTCCATGGCTGACAAGCAGCTCCTCCACATCGTAGTCGGCGGCGAACTGAAGAGCGTCGATGGTCCGCCGGAATTCCGGGACCTGACCCAGATCGACCTGGTCGGCGCCTATCCGAACCACGAGGAAGCGGTGAAGGCCTGGCGCGCCAAGGCGCAGGCCACGGTGGACAACGCGCTGATGCGCTACTTCATCATCCACGCGCACAAGCTGCTGGACCCCAGCGCGCCGGGCGCCTGATCGAGCTTAGTGGCGGGCGAACTTCTCGAGCAGCGAGCCGTCCCGCCACACTTCGACGACGTCGCAGCTGCGATGCTCACGCAGCAGGGCGTTGGCCCGGTCGCGGATGAACGACAGTTCGGTGGCGGCCACCAAGTCGACGACCGAGGCCACGCCGTCGGCGCGCACGCCGAGCAAGGTGTAGTACTCCTCGCCGCTCTCGGGACTCATGCCGACGTCATCCATGGGTGCAAACTGGCATACCGGCAGCTCAAAGGTCTGTCGGATGGCCGACTTTACGCAAGCTATTCGCGACGTAACAGCCGCTCTGTCAGCAGACTGCCCCACATCTGGGCGCGGAAGTCGGCCTTCATGCCGGCCGGATCGTACATCGGGCTCTGCACCCATTCCAGGAAGCTGAGACCCGCAGGTTCGCCCTGCTGCAGATAACGTTCGAAGGTGTAGTCCAGCACGCCCGTCTTGCCCTGCTTCACATGCAGGTACCGCAGGTGCAGCTGCTCCATGGCCTCGCGGATCGTCTTGCCCTTGCGGAAGTGCATGTAGAGCACGCTCATGATGCCCGCCCGGTCCGCGCCGGACTTGCAGTGCATCAGGGCCGGATAAGCGATGTTTTGGAACAGCTCCTTCGCACCCAGGACCCGCGCAACGCTCGGCACTTCACGGGAGGTGATGGTGAAATCCACCATGGTCAGGCCGTGCCGCTCGCAGGCGTCCTTCTCCAGGGCGTGGAAGCTGGCGTCGAACCCGCCGCGTAGGTTGATCACCGTCTTGATGCCGCGCTCCTTCCAAGCCGCAAGCTGATGCGGCCAGGGCTGGTTGGTGCGCACCAGCTCCTCGGAAATCCAGTGGGCGTTCTGGAAGCTCAGGCGCAGGTAGGCGTGATCGTTCCAGAGATAGTCCAGATAGGTCTTCAGCCGCCCGCCAGGGGTGGAGAGATCGAATCCGGTCCGGGCAGGCTCGGCGGTCATGGGCGCGTATCTAGGGCCTTGCGCGTCCAGACGGAAGCGGCCCCAGCGCCGCGGGCGCGCGGCCCGCCTGCTTGACTTACGCGCCCGCTCGGTGGACGGCAGGCTGATGAGCGAGCGCGAAACGCCCGAGCTTTCCGCCCGCGCGGTCATCGGCCGCGTGGCGCGCGCCTACATGGCGCCGCGCTGGAAGGGCTGGGTCACGGCCCTGATCGCCGGCATTTGCGTGGCTTATACCTCGGCCGAGCTGATCCGGATCCTGGAGCCGGCGGTGAACGACCTGATGGTCAATCACAAGCCCGGCGCCCTGATCGCCCTGCCGCTGATCATCGGCGCCCTGGCGATCGGCCGTGCGGTGGCGCAGGTGATCCAGGCCAGCCTGGTGAACCGGATCGGCAACGGCGTGGTGGGCGACATCCAAGTCCAGCTGTTCGGCAAGCTCGTCCGCGCCGATCTCGCCAGGCTGCGGAGCCAGCATTCCGGCGCCTACGTTTCCTCGGTGCTCTACGACGCCGGGCTGATCCGCGAGGCGGCCACCAGCGGCGTGATCAACTACACGCAGCACGCACTGACGGTGATCGGCGCGATCACGGTGATGGTCTCCAACGACCGGCTGCTCTCGCTTGTGCTGGTGGCGGCCGTGCCTGGCGTGAACGCGATCATGCGCCGCTTTTCCAAGCGCACCACCAAGGCGGCCAAGGGCGCCATGGCCGAGACCTCCGCCCTGTCCACGGCGATCATGGAGAGCCTCGACGGCGTCCGCGTCGTGAAGATCGAAAACCGTGAGGGATATGAAGAGGCCCGCGTCGCGGAAGTGGTCGGCCGTCGGCAGAGGTTCCTGGTGAAGGGCGCCAACGCCCGTGCGCGCGCCGCGCCCGCCACGGAACTCCTGATGACCCTGATCACCGCCGCGGTGATCGCCTACGCCGGCTGGCGCTCGCAAAGCGGCCAGATGACCGTCGGCGCCTTCGTAGCCTTCATCGGCGCTTTGGGCCTCGCCTCGCAGTCGCTGCGCCAGTTGGCCAATCTGCAGACGGTGTTCGCCGAGGGCCTGTCCGCCGCCCGCCGACTCTTTGAGGCGCTCGACGTGGAGCCCGAGGTGCGCGAGCGGCCAGGCGCGCAGCCCTTGCCCCGCGGCGAAACGACGATCCGCTTCGAAGAGGTTGGCTTCGCCTACGGTGGATCGGAAGAGCCTGTGCTGGCGGGTATCTCTTTCGAGGCGCATCGGGGGGAAACCATCGCCCTGGTCGGGCCGTCCGGCGGCGGCAAGTCGACGATCCTCAACCTGATCCCGCGCTTCTACGACCCCACCGAAGGCGCCGTCCGGGTGGACGGCTTCGACGTGCGGGACGTGACCCTGCCTTCCTTGCGCGCCCAGATCGCCCTGGTGACGCAGGAGCCCTTCCTGTTCGACGACACCATTGCGGCGAACATCGCCTACGCCCGCCCGGACGCCACCCAGGCGCAGATCGAGCAGGCGGCGAGCGCCGCCGCGGCCCACGACTTCATCTCCGGCCTGCCGAACGGCTATCAAACCCGCGTAGGGGAAGCGGGCGCCCGTCTGTCCGGCGGCCAGCGCCAGCGGATCGCCATCGCGCGCGCCTTCCTGAAGGATGCGCCCATCCTGCTGCTGGATGAGGCCACCAGCGCCCTCGACACCGAAAGCGAGGCGCAGGTGCAGGCGGCCCTGAAGCGCCTCATGGCCGGTCGCACGACCATCCTGATCGCCCACCGGCTCTCCACCGTCCGTGGCGCGGACCGGATCTACGTCATCGACAAGGGGCGCATCGTGGAGCGCGGCGACCACACCAGCCTGATCAACCAGCGCGGCCTCTACGCCCGGCTGGCCCAGAGCCAGGACTTGGAGGCGGAGAGCGCCGCGTGAAGAAGGTCCTGCGCAACGACGGGGTCCAGGCGGTGCTCGGCTGGATCCTAGGAAGCTATCTGCGCATCGTGCTGCGCACCGTTCGTTGGACGCACGAGAACGTCCAGTGCGTGGAGCCGGTGCTGGCTGGCGAGTCGGGCGCCATCGCCCTGTTCTGGCACGGCCGCATTCCGCTGTGCCTGGCGACCGCGCCCCAGTGGTGGCGCAAGCGCACGCGTGCTTTCGTGTCCCCCTCCGCCGACGGCGAGTTCATCGCCAACGCGCTAGCTATGTCGGGCTTCCCCGCGATCCGCGTGTCTTCCGCCAAGAAGGGCGACTCGGCCAAGGCGCGCCAGGCGGTAGCGGCCCTGCGCGAAGCGGTGAGCTGGGTGTCGGGCGGCGGCGCTCTGGTGGTGACGCCTGACGGGCCGCGCGGCCCGAACGAGGTGATCGCGCCTGGGGCCCTGCAGATCGCCAAGCGCTCTGGCCAGCCTGTCTTCCTGATGGGAATCGCGGCCAATCCCGCCGTTCAGATGGAAAAGACCTGGGACAAAGTGATGTTCGCCGCCCCGTTCGGCCGCGGCGCAGTGGTCTGGGAAGGTCCGTTCCACGTGCCGCCCGACGCTGACGACGCCATGGTCGGGGCGCTGATCGCGGATTGGTCGGAGCGTCTTTCCGCCGCGACACGTCGCGCTGAAGCCCTGGTGGGACGTCCCGCGCATTGATCGCGCGCAGCGCCGGTGAGACATAGGGGGCCTATGGCCCACGCCCGTTCCCACGCGCACCACGACGACCATGATCACGAGCACGATCATGACCATGGTCACGACCATGGGCATGTGCATCACCACGGGTTCGGACACCACCACCATCACGCGCCGGCGGACATGGGCCGGGCGTTTGCGATCGGCGTTGTTCTGAACACCGCCTTTGTGCTGGCCGAGGCTGGCGCGGGGATCTGGACCGGCTCTCTCGCCCTGCTAGCCGACGCCGGCCACAACGCGTCCGACGTCCTGTCGTTGGTGCTGGCCTGGGGCGCGGCGATCCTCGCCAAGCGTGCGCCGGCCGGGCGGCACACCTATGGTCTTCGCAAGGGCACGATCCTGGCGTCGCTGGCCAATTCGGTCCTGCTGCTGGTGGCGGTTGGCGCGATCGTTTCCGAGTCGGTGCGTCGCCTGATCGACCCGGCGCCGGTGCAAAGCGAAGTGGTGATGTGGACCGCCGCGCTTGGCGTGGTGATCAACACGGCGACGGCTCTGCTCTTCCTGCGCGGCAGTCATTCGGACCTGAACGTCCGAGGCGCCTTCCTGCACATGGCCGCGGACGCCGCGGTGTCCCTGGCCGTGGTTATCGGCGCCCTGGCGATGGGCTTCGCCGGGGGACTCTACTGGCTGGATCCCGTGCTGGGCCTTGTGATCGCCCTCGTCATTGTGCTGGGCACGCTCGGGCTGCTGAAGGACTCCTTCGACCTGGCCATGGACGCAGCTCCCAAGGCGGTGGATGTCGCCACGGTGCGCGCCTGGCTGAGCGGGCTTCCGGGCGTCACGGAGATCCACGACCTGCACATCTGGGCCATGAGCACGACGGAAACGGCGCTGACCGTCCACGTCGTGCGACCGGCGGAGGACGACCGCGACGCCTTCCTGCGCCAGGTTTGCGACGGGCTCGCCCATCGCTTCCACATCGAACATGCCACAGTGCAGGTGGAAACCAGCCACGCACACGGCTGCCGCCTCGCCCCCGCCGAGGTGGTGTGATCCGCACCGTCCGCCCCCTGCCGCTGGCGCTCTACGGGATCGCCACGGGCCTGCTCGAACCGCTGGCGCCGCGGGTGCTGCGTGCGCGCGCCGCAAAGGGCAAGGAAGATCCCGCACGCCTGCGCGAACGCCTGGGCCGCGCCACGCGCGATCGCCCGCAAGGCCCCCTGGTCTGGCTGCACGGGGTCAGCGTCGGCGAAAGCCTGTCGCTGCTGCCGCTGATCGAGGCGCTGCGCACCCGCCGGCCTGAGCTGAACCTGCTGGTGACAAGCGGCACGGTAACCTCGGCCGAGATGATGGCGCGCCGCCTGCCCGCCGGCGTGATTCACCAGTTCGCGCCGGTGGACACGCCAGGCGCCGTTCACCGCTTCCTCGATCACTGGCGGCCGGACGCCGGCCTGCAGGTCGAAAGCGAGCTCTGGCCGAACATGGTGCTGGAGGCCGCCCGCAGGGGCGTGCGCCTGGCGCTGATCTCGGCGCGGATAACCGAGAAAAGCGCTGCGGGCTGGGCGCGAACGCCGTCTGCCGCGCATGCCCTGCTGTCCTGCTTCGACCTGATCCTGCCGCAGGACGCAGAGACCGAAGAGCGGCTGCAGCGGCTGGGCGGCCAGATTGGACCGCGCCTGAACCTGAAGCTCGTCGGCGTGGCGCCGCCGGTGGACGCAGCCTTGGTTGCGGAACTGGAAAAGGGTCTCGCCGGCCGCCGCGCCGTGCTGGCCGCCAGCACCCATCCGGGCGAGGAGCCCCTGATCGCGCGCGCCTTCCGGGCTGCTGACGCGCCGGCCGCCGTGCTGATCGTGGCGCCCCGACATCCGGAACGCGGGCCGGGCGTCGCCGAAGAGCTGACTGAGCTGGGTTTCACGGTCGGGCGACGCGGCGCGGGCCAGCCCCTCACACCGAAGACCACCGCCTATGTGGTGGACACGCTGGGCGAGCTCGGGGCCTTCTATGCGACGGCGGACGCGGTGGTGATGGGCGGCAGCTTCGTAGACGGCGTCGGCGGTCACAACCCTATGGAGCCGGCCCGCCTGAGCGCGCCGATGATCACGGGCCCCCACGTGTTCAACGCCCGCGCCATGTACGACGACCTGCTGGCGGAGGCCGGCGTCATCGAGGCGGCCGACGGTGAAGCCCTCGCGCGCCACATCGGCGGCCTGCTCGCCTATCCGCACATCGCCCGCCGCGTCGGCGAGGCCGCGTTCACCTATGCGGAAAGGCAGGGTGCGGCTCTGAAGTCGGCCATGACTCTGATCCACCCGCTCCTGCCGGCATGAAGCTCTCCACGCCGCGCTGGTGGTACGAGCGGGACCGCAGGGTCATGCCAATGACGCGGGGACTGCTGACCCCGCTGTCCTGGATCTGGGCGAGCGTCACCGCGCGCCGCATTGCGCGCGTAACGCCCGTGGACCCTGGCGTTCCGGTGATCTGCATTGGCAACGTCACTGTGGGGGGCACAGGCAAGACCCCGATCGTGCGGGCGCTGGCGGAGCGTCTCTCCAGGCGCGGCTGCGACGTCCACCTGCTCTCGCGCGGTTACGGCGGCAAGCTCGCGGGGCCGGTTCAGGTGGACCCGGCCCGGCATACCGGCGCCGACGTCGGCGACGAGCCGCTGATGCTTTCACAAGGCTTCCCCGTGTGGATCTCCCGCGACCGAGCGGCCGGCGCCAGAGCCGCGGCGGCGGCTGGCGCCGACGTGGTCATCATGGACGACGGCCATCAGAACCCGTCCGTGAAGAAGGCGCTTACGCTGATCGTGGTCGACGGCGAGACGCGGGGCGACGAGTGGCCGTTCGGCGATGGGCGGGTTTTCCCTGCGGGGCCGATGCGCGAGCCGCTGCACACCGGCCTGGCGCGCACTGACGCTGCAGTGATCCTGTTGCCTGCCGACCTGGCCGCGGCGGACCCCGAGCTGGAAGCGGCGCTTTCGGCCGTGCCGGTGCTCACGGCGCACTTGCGTCCCGCGGGGCCGCCGCCGTCCGGTCCGCAACTTGGCTTCGCCGGCGTGGGCAAGCCCTGGAAGGTGGAGCGGGCGCTGGAAGCCGCCGGCTGCGAGCTTGCGGACTTCGCACCGTTCCCGGATCACTTCGCCTACGACGAGGCGACCCTGCAGCGGCTGGCCGAACGCGCCGCTCAGTTCGGCGCGGGCCTGGTCACCACGGAGAAGGATTGGGTGCGCCTGCCGGCCCCCTGGCGGCAGCGGGTCGTCGCCTGGCCGGTGAAGGCCGAATTCGATGATCCAGCCGCCCTGGATTCGCTTCTGAAAGGCCTCTAGGCCGCGCCGGCCTTCTGAGCGAACCGCCAAGACGCTTCGGCAAGCGCGATCACGCGTGGCCCCATGAGGTGCGCCTGAGGGTGGTTGGCCGTACCGTCGCGGACCCGTCCCAGGATCCCCTGAATGATCCCGGCTAGCCGAAACAGGTTGTAGCTGAAGTACCAGTCGAGCTCCGGCAGGCCCGGGCGCTGGGTGAGCTGACAGTACTGCGCCACCGCTTCTTCGACCGTCGGGATGCCGTGGGCCGGCAGGTCGTCGACCTGCGCAAGAGGACCATTGACCCAGTTCATCAGCAGATAGGTGAAGTCGGCTAGCGGCTCGCCGAGCGTGGAAAGCTCCCAGTCGAGCACCGCCAGCACACGCGGCGCAGCGGGATCGAAGATCATGTTGTCCAGGCGGTAGTCGCCATGGACGATGGAGGTCCGCTCCTGCGGCGGGGTCGAGCGCGGCAGCCATTCGATCAGCCGCTCCATCTCGGGGATGTGCTGGGTTTCAGACGCCTTGTACTGGCGGGTCCAACGGTCGACCTGCCGGCCCATGTAGTTGCCGGGCTTGCCGTAGTCCTCCAGCCCGATGGCCGCGTAGTCGGTGTTGTGCAGCTGAGCCAGGGTGGCGATCTTGGACTGGAAGATGGCCCGCCGCTCAGCAGGCTGGCACTGCGGCAGGGTCTGGTCCCAGAGCACCCGCCCTTCCACCATGTCCATGACGTAGAACATGGTCCCGATGACGCTCTCGTCCGCGCACAGGCCCCAGGTCCGCGCGACCGGGAAGCCCGTCGTCCCCAGCGCGGTGATCACCCGGTATTCACGGTCGACGGCATGGGCGCTCGGCAGCAGCTTGCCCGGGGGCTTGCGGCGCAGCACGTATTTCCGGGTCGGCGTGACCAGTTGATAGGTCGGGTTGGACTGGCCGCCCTTAAACTGGAAGACCTGCAGCGGGCCGGCGTAGCCTTCGACATTGGCGGCCATCCAGCGATCTAGCGCCGCCTCGTCGAAGCGATGGCTCTCCGCCACCGCTTTCACGCCGGTGTTGGCCTTTTCGCGCTCCTGCTCGGCGGCGTCGATCACGGCCATGGCGCTCCCTCGTTCGTACAACTGTTTGAACGGGAGCTTACCGGGCCGGACCGGCAGGGCAAGGCCTCAGCGGGTCAGAGCGCGCCAGCCGATATCCCGCCGGCAGAAGCCGTCCGCGAAGTCGATCGCATCCACGGCCGCATAGGCCTTGTCCCGCGCCTGCTGCAGACTCGCCCCACGCGCACAGACGTTGAGCACCCGCCCGCCGGCGGCGCGCAAGGTCCCGTCGGCATCGCGCTTCGTCCCCGCATGGAAGATCACGACCTGGTCGCCGAGGTCGGCGTCAGCTCCACGGATCTCGCCGCCAGCTTTGGGCGTGCCGGGATAGCCTTCGGCGGCCACCACCACGCACACCGCCGCTTCGTCTCGCCAGACCGGCGGCGGCATCTGGTCGAGCGTACCGGAGGCGCAGGCTTGGAGGTAAGGCACGAGATCGCTTTCGAGCCGCAGCATGAGCACCTGGCACTCGGGATCGCCGAATCGGACGTTGAACTCCACGAGCTTCGGCCCGTGCTGGGTCGCCATGAGCTCCACGAACAGCACGCCGCGGTAGGGCGCCCCTTCCGCGGCAATACCGGCGAAGGCTGGCTCCACCAGACGCTGCCGGATCTGCTCGACCAGTTCGGGCGTGAAGACCGGCGCCGGCGAATAGGTGCCCATGCCGCCGGTGTTGGGGCCCTGCTCCCCATCGAACGCGCGCTTGTGGTCCTGCGCCCAGCCGAACAGCATGGCCGTCTTGCCGTCGCACAAGGCGAACAGCGAGCCGATCTCGCCGTCCAGGAACTCCTCGATGACCACGCGCGAGCCGGCTGAGCCGAAGCGGCCGCCAAGCGCGTCGTCGATCGCTGCCTCGGCCTCGCCGCGCGTGGTGGCGACCACCACGCCCTTGCCCGCCGCCAGGCCATCCGCCTTGACCACATAGGGCGCATCGAAGCGGTCCAGTGCGCGCTTCGCATCGTCGGCGCTCTCCGCCACGACATAGGCGGCTGTGGGCAGGCCGTAGCGATCCGCGAACGCCTTGGTGAACGCCTTGGAAGACTCCAGTTGCCCGGCCTGCATGGTCGGGCCGAAGCAGGCGATCCCCTCGCCGCCGAGCACGTCCGCCAGACCCGCCGCCACCGAGGTTTCAGGACCAATCACGACCAGGTCGGCGCCGATCTCCTTGGCCAGGGCGACAAGCCCCTCCACGTCGGTAGCCGCAACGGGGCGGACCTCAGCCACCGCAGCCATGCCGGGATTGCCCGGAGCCGCCACAAGGCGCGTCACCTGAGGCGACTGAGCGATCTTCCAGGCCAGCGCATGCTCGCGCCCGCCCGAACCCACGAGGAGGATGTTCATGGACCCGCGCTTTGGCGTGGGCTGCGCCCACGGTCAAGCGCTCAAGGCTGGAAGGCCCCTTCAGGCCCGCTGGCGCTCGACGTCTAGGGCGTAACCGGCCGAGCGCACGGTGCGGATCGGATCGTCCGACTCATTGGCGTTCAACGCCTTGCGGAGACGACCGATGTGCACGTCGACCGTGCGGGCTTCGACGTAGACGTCCGAGCCCCAGACGGCGTCCAGCAACTGCTCGCGCGAGAACACCCGTCCCGGGTGCTGCATGAAGTGGTCGAGCAGCCGGAACTCGGTAGGACCGAGGTGGATCTCCTCGCCCTTGCGCTTCACCCGATGGGCGACACGGTCCATCTCGATGTCGCCGCAACGAACGCTGTCTTCCGCCAGCCCCGGACGAAGGCGGCGCAGGACGGCGCGGATTCGGGCGGCGAGCTCATTCATGGAGACCGGCTTGACCACATAGTCGTCGGCCCCAATGTCGAGGCCGCGGATCCGGTCGCTCTCCTCGCCCCGTGCGGTCATCATGATGATCGGCACATTGCGGGTTTCAGCGCGCTGACGCAGGCGGCGGCAAACCTCGATCCCCGAGATCTTGGGCAGCATCCAGTCGAGCACCACCAGGTCCGGCAGCCGCTCGTCGATCATCACCATGGCTTCTTCGCCATCCGCCGAGACGGCGACGTCGTAGCCTTCCTTCTCGAGGTTGTACTGCAGCAGGGTGGCGAGGGCGTCCTCGTCCTCCACAACCAGGATGTTGGGCTTCACCAGCGCGGCTCCATCAGCTGTGCGGCAGGCTATGCAACAATCTCATGAAACTTTTGCGACGCGCGGGCGGGGCCGCTCCGCGGCTGCCGCGGTCAGCAGCGGGAAGTAGGCGGTGAACGTGGTGCCCTGCGTCGGCGCGCTTTCCACCACCAGGCCGCCCCGGTGCCGGTTGATGATGTGCTTTACGATGGCCAGGCCAAGGCCCGTGCCCAGCCGCTCCCCGCTCTTCTGCCCCTCCACACGGTAGAAGCGCTCTGTCAGCCGCGGCAGGTTCTCGCGTGCAATGCCGGGGCCCTGGTCGGTGACCCGCAGGGCGGCGTAGGTCTCCCCCGCCTGGTCGGGCGTCAGGAGGGGCACCCGAGCGACGCCACGCGCGGCGCCTGCCGCAGCGCCCTCGCCGCTCAGCCCGCTCGCCACCTCGATCCGCACGATGTCGCCTTCGGAGGAGTACTTGAGCGCGTTGTCGAGCAGGTTCTGCGCCACCTGGATGATCTGGTCGCGATCGCCTGGGATGACCGCGGGCCAGCGTTCCGGTTGCACGACCTGAAGGGCGACGCTTCGCTCCCGCGCGATGGGGCTTAAGGCGTCCACCACATCTGAGACGCAGGCGACGAGGTCCACCGGCTCATCCGGCGCGATGTGCTCGTTGAGCTCGATGCGCGACAGGCTCATCAGATCGTTGATCAGCCGCGCCATGCGGCCCGCCTGAGCCTGCATGATGGCAAGGAACCTCTCACGCGCCGCGGGATCGTCCTTGGCGTGACCGCGCAACGTCTCGATGAAGCCGGTGAGGGACGCCAGGGGCGTGCGAAGCTCGTGGCTGGCGTTTGCGAGGAAGTCGCTGCGGGTCCGCTCCACACGGCGGCTCTCCGTCTCGTCGCGGAAAACCAGCAGGGCGAGACGCCGACCGTCCAGGGCCAGACCAAGCGGACGGGCGTAGGCGCGCAAGGTCCGCTCCTGGGAGCCGCCCGGCTCATAGACGGTCTCCGCGTCCTTCGCGTCGAAGAGCGCTTCGTCCACCGCTTCGAGGATTTCCGGATCGCGCATGACGCCGACCAGCAGGCCTTGAGGCCGATCGATCCGCAGCAACTGCCGCGCGGCGCTGTTGGCGAAAATGTAGCGACGGCTGGTTAGGTCGTCCGGCTCGGTGGCGGAGATCACCACGATCGGATCGGGAAGCGCGTTGATGAGCGCGGCATAGGGCGGCGGCTCCCCTGCGCGTTCTTCCGCGGCACGGATGACCGCGGCGTAACGGGCTTCCGCCGAGCGATCGCTGACGAATACCAGGGTCGCGGCGGTGGCCACGATGACCAGACCGCCGATGGCCGCCGACAGAAGATCCAGGCGTCCGAGCAGCAGCAACGCCGCCAACACGAACAAGCCCGCCGCCCCCGCCAGCAGGATGGGCCAGAAGGCGGGTTGCGGCCCTTGAGGCGCGCCGGCAGGTTGCGGCGGCAAGCTCGGCATCGAATCTCCGTCTGCGAATACTCCAGCATCCGCAAACGTGTGTCACCGCAATGACAGCGGTGTGCGTCTAGACGACCTTGCCGTCAGCGGTGCGGGCCCGCTGAAGGGTCTCGCGCCACTCATCGCCGTATTCAACGTCCTTGTAGTCGTCGAAGTAGGGACCACCCAAGGTGTAGTGGGCGTTGCGAGCTTGCGGGTCGTAGTCGTACTCGCCGACCAGCCAGTTCCATTCCAGCGGCAAGGCGCCGATCTGGTCGTCGCTCTCCAGCCACTTGAACTGGTGCAGCTCCAGCCCAGAAGCGGACTGGACGTACTCCGGCGTCAGCGTGCGGCAGCGGGCGTTGTTCATCAGCATCACGCTCGACCAGTTCTTTTTTGGGTACTTGGTTTGCACGTGGTTGAGGAACTTGGTCTCCTGCTTGGGCACGTAGTCGTGCTTGCAGACCATCACCGCGTACTGCTCGTCCGCGAGAGCGAAGAGCTCGGCGATGTCGCCGCGCACCAGCATGTCGCAATCCATGAACAGCGACCAACCCTGGTAGCTGGACAGGTAAGGCGTCAGGAACCGTGAGAAGGAGAACTCCGTGGACTGGAGGTTCACCATTTCGCGCTGGAAGATGGGCTTGAGGCTGGCCAGGTTGATCGGAGTGAACCGAACCGGGCGCGAGCTGTGCTCGATGATGCTCTGGCAGAGCACATGGTAGGCGACGACCTCCTGGCGGTCGTAGCCGATGAAGACATCCAGCACGGGGGGATTGTTCACGAAGCTCTCCGGCAACAAGGGGCGCGGCGGGTCAGGCGACGCGCGCCCGCAGATCATCTGCGATGGCGTTGATCACAGGCTCCCATTCGCCATCATTGATCTGGCGCAACAGTCGAACGGACCGGTACCAGTACATCGCCGCTCCGCCCGGGGCGTAGCGCCATTCGGGATCGCGCGGAAGCATGGTCAGGCATTCCTGGCCGATGGCGCCGCACAGATGGACCAGCGCGGTCTGGACCGAGACCACCACATCCAGGTTCGACACAAGGGCGGCCAGATCGTCGAAGTCGTCCATGTCCGCCTTCGGGAACAGGCGGATGGGGTTGAGTCGCCCCTCGTTGAACGCCTCAACTTCGTCGGCCACATCGCCGTACTGAAGGTTGACGAATTCGCAGTCTGACAGCCCCAGGACGGGCTCGAGATTGGCGAGGGTGAGCGACCGCTGCTGGCCACGGGTCGTCTTGGTGCCGCCCCGCCAGGAGACGCCCACCCGCAGCCGTTTCGTCTTCGGCCCCAGCCGCTCGGCCCATTCGGCGACGCGGGCGGGGTTCGGTTTGAGGTACGGCGTACTCGGGAAATCCTCGGGTTCATTGCGGTAGAGACGACCGAGACTGCCGATGGCGAACACATGATCGAAGTCAGAGAGGCTGAGCTTCGCTTCGCGGGGCTCCAGCACCTCGACGTTCGCCGGGAACGAGCCCCGGAACAGCCGAGCCAAACGGCTGACGCAAACCAGCACCACGCGGTCGGCTTGCCGCGCCAGGTCGGGGATGCAGCTGGCGAACATCACCTGGTCGCCGATGCCCTGCTCGCCAACGACCAGCACACGTTTGCCGGCCAGGTCCGCCCCCGTCAGCCTGGTCTCCAGGTGTGGGATCAGCTGCGGCAGAACGACAGCCGCCGACTCCGAGACGAAGTTCGGATTAAGCCAACGATACTCGTAGTCCTCCCAGCCGCGGCGGAAGTCGCCGAGCTTCAGTCGGGAGAAGGCCCGGCGGTAACGGGCACGAACGAGGTCCGGCCGGGCTGCGAGCGCGGCATTATAGGCGGTGATCGCTTCCTCATCCCGGCCGCTGTGGGAGAGGGCATCGGCGCGGATCAGGTGGCCAAGGCCGGTTTTGCCCTGAGCGAACGCATGTTCGGCAAGCGTCAACGCCTCGTCGGTCCGCCCGGCGGCTGTCAGTACGACGCTGAGGTTGATCACGGCGGCTTCGCTCTGCGGGTCGATCTCAAGAGCGCGACGGTACAGCCGCTCCGCCTCCTCCAGTTGGCCTTGGACGCGCAGGGCGGAGGCGAGGTTTACGACAGCTGCAAGGGCGTCCGGCGTTCGCGCGAGAACCTTGCGCAGGAAGGGTATCGCGCCCGCCGCGTCGGTCATCTGCAGGTGCAGGTAGCCGAGGTCAGTGTTGGTGTCGGGATCTTCGGGATCAAGGCTGAGCGCGCGTTCCAACTGCGCCTTAGCTTCCGGAAGCTTGTGCTCGCGGTTGAGCCGAGCGCCCCAAGCCTGGCGCAGGCGCTTCTCGGCCATGAGCGCCCGCGGATCGGCGCTTCGAGCCGTAACCACGGCCTCGGCCTCTTCGAAGCGTTGGGCGGCGATGAGCGCTTGAGCGTGGGCGAGCCAAGCTTGTGGCGAAGTTCCCTCGGGCTCTGATGCGGCGGCTGCAGCCAGCCATGGCAAGGCGGCCTCGGCCTCTCCTCGCCGCAGCAGGATGGTGCCGAGATTGTGCGAGGCGCGCCAATGGGTCGGATCAACGGCCAGAGCTTGCCGGTAGATCGGCTCCGCCTGCTCCACTCGGCCGGCGCGGTGATGTTCCACCGCGGCTTCGACGAGAGCCTCGACGTCCCGCGAAGGGGAGGTTTGCGTGGAGTTGTCCATTGCACATCCAGCTTCTGACCGCTGCTGGATGGCGAAGGGCGCGGGGCAGATCAAGAGGCTCTGGGGTCGCGCGGAACCGGCCTGCTCGATTTCCGTTTGCTTGGGTTCTGGTTTGTAGTTTCCCCACCGGCCGATGAGCGACCAGCTTTCCTTGGACCCGACCCTCGACCGGGACGGCGGCGCCAGCGCGGACGCGCCGTTCGAGACGGTCGTCCGGGGCGCCGGTCTGCCGATCTTGATCGCCGATGCACGCCGCACCGATCAGCCGATCATCATGGCCAACGACGCCTTCCTGAAGCTCACCGGCTACCACCTGGACGAGGTTCTGGGGCGCAACTGCCGCTTCCTGCAGGGGCCTGACACCGATCCTTCGGAGGTCGACAAGGTTCGCCGTGCGATCCGCGATGGGCAGGACGCCACCGCCGAACTGCTCAACTACCGCAAGGATGGCTCCACTTTCTGGAACAGCCTGCACCTCAGTCCGGTGCGGAATGCCCAAGGGGAGATCACCTACTGGTTCGGCTGCCAGACTGACGTCAGCGAGCGCAAGGCGCAGCAATTGGCCCTGCTCCGCTCGCGCGAGGCCCTGCTGGCGGACGTCAACAGCCGAACACAGGATCTCGAAGCGGCCCTGGCTCAGAAGACCGCCCTGCTCCACGAGGTGGACCACCGAGTGAAGAACAACCTGCAGCTCATCTCTTCCCTGATGTTGCTGCAGAGCCGTCGCTTGGAGGATGAGCGGACGCGGCTCGCGCTCAGAGGCATGCTCGAGCGTGTCAGCGCCATCGCCACCGTTCACCGGCGGCTTTTCCAGAGCGCCGACGTCACTCGATTCGACGTGGCCGAGTTCATTCGCGACCTGACGGGAGACTTGGCCGGCTCGGCCGGACGGGACGATCTTCAGTTGCGGCTGGATCTGGAGCATGTGGCTGTGCCCGCGTCACAGGCCGCGCCGCTGGCTCTGGTGGTGAACGAGTTGATCGGCAACGCCTTGAAGCACGCCTTTCCGGACGGCCGACCGGGCGTCGTCACCGTTTCCACTCGCACATCGTCGGAAGGCTGCATCCTGAGGGTGGAGGACGATGGGATCGGTCTGCCTCCCGGCGCGCCGCCGCGCAATTTTGGGATGACCATCGTTCAACTGCTCTGCCAGCAGCTTCGTGCACGGCTCGAGTTGCAGGACCGTCGGCCTGGTCTAGGAGCTGTGGTGACCATTCCCGTCGACCCGGCGCTCTTTGCATGAAGCCTCTCCAGCCGGCGCTTAGCGTGCTGATCGTGGAAGACGAGGTCCTCCTGGCGACGGAGCTCGGGTTCATGGTTAGGGAGATCGGCTGCACCGATGTCGGGCACGCCATGAGCTCCCAAGAAGCGATCCGCCTGGCCCGGAGCCTGACGCCTGACATCGCGCTGGTGGATGTGCATCTGTCGGACGGTCCGACAGGCGTAGAAGCGGCGCGCTCCATCTCGACCGATCCCGGCGGCCTTGTTCTGTTCATGACCGCCAACGTAAAGCGGCTGCCGCAGGACTTTGCGGGCGCGTGCGGCGTTATCGGTAAGCCCTACTCGGAGACCGCCGTGAAACGCGCCCTGTACTACCTGCAAGCGTGCCTGAGAGACGGGCACGCGCCGAGCGCCCCGCCGGCCGGCTTGACGCTCGCGCCGGAGTTCTGCTTGCGCTGGAGCGCCTCTGGTGAGGCGAGCGCCTGATGTCTCTAACGGCAAACGTCATTGGCACGGGCGCAGCGATCTGCTCCATGGTGAGCTTTGGACCGCAGCTGGTGAAGATCTGGCGCGAGCGCGACGCTTCTTCAGTTTCCTTGCGGATGTACGTCATCACGGTGACCGGCTTCACGCTTTGGATCGCCTACGGCTTCCTGATCAAGAGCTGGCCGGTCGTCGGCTCGAACATCGTATGCCTCATCATGTCCGGCGCGATCCTGACACTGAAGTGGCGGTTCAGCCGCGAAGAGAGGCGCTGAACTCGGCTTTAGGCCGCGCCAAGGCTTGCGGCGGGCATGCTGACGCGTGATTGAAGCGGGATGTCCGAAGACCCGCGCGTCAGCTTCATCATCATCGGCGTACAGAAAGGGGGCACAACGGCCCTCTTCGATTATCTGTCTGACCAGCCGGACCTCGCACTCTCGCGGGTCAAGGAAGTGCACTTCTTCGATGACGAAGCGCGAGCTTGGGAACGGCCGGACTACACCGACTATCACGCGCAGTTCCCGCCATACGATGGACGGCCGCGCGGAGAGGCGACGCCCATCTACCTCTACTGGCCAAGCAGCCTGGAGCGGATCCGCGCTTACAACCCCGCCGCCAAGCTGATCGTCCTCTTGCGCGACCCGGTCCAGCGGGCGTGGTCGCACTGGCGGATGGAGTACGCGCGAGGGGCAGAGACAGAACCGTTCGCGTGGTGCATCCGCGACGGGCGGCAGCGGCTCTTCGCTAGCGCGCCCTGGGGACACCATCGCGAGTTCTCCTATGTGGAGCGGGGCTTCTACGCCGAGCAACTGGAGCGGCTATTTTCGCTGTTTCCTCGCGAACAGGTGCTGATCCGACAGTCCGAGCAGTTGCGCTCGGATCCGGCTTCGATCCTGGGCGACGTGCGACGCTTTCTCGGCTTGAGGGAGGCGCCGGCCCCGCAACCTCGCGAGGTGCACGTGGGCCGCAAGATGAACTATCCGTCCACTCTCACTCCAGAAGACGTTGCCCACCTCCGGGAGGTTTACAGGGCCGATCAGTTGCGCCTGCGAGCGTTGCTCGAGGACGAATGAGGCGGGCGGCTCCGCCGCCCTTACGCACGCAACTGCGACGCCGCAGTCAAGTTGGTTCCCACTTTCTAAAGCGTCGCTTTCGTGTAGAGTGGGTTGTCAGCCTAGCTCTCCATGGCTGTGTCGCTTTGGCCGGGTAGTGATTCGCAAAGATCGCTGCCCGGCCGCTTGCGTTTAGAGCCTTAGCTCCGCAAGCGCTTCTCTAACAGCTCGGTAGGAAGGCTGCCCAGAGGGCGGTCTTTGGCGTGCAAACCGCGGAGCCTCAGGCGGAGGAGTAGGCTGAAGCGCCTAGCGCACGGCCGAGACCGACGGATCACCATGAACGATCAGCGCACCCGCGGCGCCAAAAGAAAGGGGCCGCTCCGGAGAGCGGCCCCCCAACTTCTACGACTGAGCCGGAGCTTAGACGATGTCGTTGTAGCTGATGTCGGTCAGGCTGCGGCCCACCAGGACCACGGCTTGATCGGCGCTCACGCCACCGGCCGTATCAGCGAACACCACCACGTTGGTGCCCACTTGGACGGCGACATAGTCGGCGCCAGCGGACATCGCGTTGTTGGCAACCGAGAGGGCCGAAGCGAAGTCGTTCGCACCAGTGGCGACAACCGCCGTGAAGTTCGTCGCCGTGCCAGACACGCCACCGAACTCGAGGTAGTCCGAGCTGCTCCAGTCGAGGACCAGGTCGAAGTCACCAGCAACAGCCGAGGAGCCCGACACGTTGAAGGTGTCGTCACCCGCACCGCCCGTCAGCGAGTCGGCGCCAGCGCCGCCGTTGATGGAGTCGTCGTCGATGCCGCCGTTGATCACGTCAACGCCGTTGCCGCCGGTGATGGTGTCTTCGCCTTCGCCGCCGTTGATGGTCAGCGCAGCGCCGCTCGTGGCCGCGTTGACGGTGATCAGGTCGTCGTCATCACCACCATCCACGGTGCCGCCGGAGCCGCCCACGATGCTGATGGTGTCTTCGCCCGAGCCGCCCAGGATGAAGTGGGCTTCGGTGGTGGCGCTGCCGACGGTGATGATGTCGTCGTCTTCGCCGCCGTCCACGGTGGTGGAGCCCGCCGAGTCGGTGATGGTGTCGTCGCCTTCACCACCCCAGATGCTGTCGTTGCCGGCAGCCGAAGTGATGGTGTCGTCGCCGTCGTCACCCGAGATCCAGTCGGCGCCCGAGGTGCCGGCTTCGGTGATCGTGTCGTTGCCAGCGCCGCCGTAGATGGTGTCGCTGCCGGTCGCCGTGGTGCTGGCGGTGATCACGTCGGCGTCCGCGTTGCCGTGCACGAAGTGCGCGCCAGCCGCGATGATGCTCACGGTGTCAGAACCGTTACCGCCGTACAGGTAGGAGTTACCCGTGCCGCCGGTCAGGATGTCCGTGCCGTTGCCGCCTTGAACCGTGGCATTGCCGGTGACGGTGATGGTGTCATTACCATCTTCACCGTAGATGCCGTCAGCGCCGCCGTTGCCAACGATCACGTCGTTGTCGAGGTTACCGTAGATCAGGTCCGCACCAGTGGTGCCGTTGATGCTGTCGTTGCCTTGACCGCCGTACAGGGTGGCCGCGCTGCCGCCGCCCGTGATGGTGTCGTTACCGGCGTTGCCGTGCGCCCAATCGATGCCTTCACCCGTCAGGATGGTGTCACCGTCTTGACCACCATAGATGGTGTCATTGCCGTTGCCGCCTTCCAGCGAGTCAGCGCCTTGGTTGCCGTGGATGAAGTCGGCGCCACCGCCGCCCACCAGCGTGTCAACGCCCGCGCCGCCGTAAGCGCCATCGCTGCCGCCCGTGCCGGTGAAGGTCTCGTTGCCCGTGCCGCCGACGAACAGCGTCGAGCCGTTCGCGAAGGAGACGGTTTCGCCGGCGATGCCGGTGCCGAAGGTCACGGCGCGGCCGGTCACCGTGTCGGTGATGGTCGTGGTGCTGCCGAACAGGTCGGAGCCGTAGGTCACCGCAACGCGCGAACCGGTGGTCGCCGTGCTGGTGAACACCAGCTGATCAGCAGCGGTGTAGGACGAAGCCTGAGCCGCCGTGATGGTCTCGAAGAAATAAGTCGCCATTAGTCTCTCCAGTCTGTGTCACACGGACCCCGGCACGCCTGACCCCCATCCCCGATGGAGCAGTCCCGGCGGTCCATTACCCCAAGCGCCACAGGGTCGCTGCGGCGAAGGTTAAACGAGCCCGAGGGAAGACGTATCGGAAGAGCGCCAATCACGCAACAGCAAAAAGCCTTGCTGGAGGTGGGGCGAAACCCGGGTCCAACCGCCTGTTACTGCTCGCGGAAAGCGTCGTGCAGAGTGTCCGTGATCGGCGAAATCAGGTAGCCCATGACAGTGCGCTTGCCAGTGACGATCATCGCCTGGGCCGGCATGCCGGGGGTGATCTCTACATCGCCTTTCAGCGTCTTGAGTTCCGTCGGCGCGATTCGAAGATCGACTCGATAGAACGAGACGTTGGTCTGCTCGTTGACGATGCGGTCGGCGGACACCACCGTCACCTTGGCCGGCAAGGGACTGACGAACCTCTGGTTGAGGCCGGTCAGCCGGACACGAGCGTCCATGCCGACGTGCACCTCGTCGATGTCCTGAGGCTTGACCATGGCCTGGACGATCAGCGGGGTTGAAACCGGCACCACGTCCATCAGCACCTCGCCCGAGCCGGCGACGCCGCCGACGGTGAACTGAGTCAGGTTCAGGACGTATCCGTCCACCGGCGCGCGCACCACCGTCTCGGCAAGGGTCTGCCGGGCGGCGGCTAGGCGCGGCAGAGTGTCGGCCAGCTTGGCCTGGGCGTCGCGCAGTTCTTCCGCAGCCTGGGTCTCGCGCTGGTCGCGCAGGCTGGTGAGCTGCATGCGGGTCTCGCCGATCTGCTGGCGCAGACGGGCGACCTCGGCCAGCAGCGAGCCTTTTCGGCCGCTGAGGTCCGCCATGCTGCGCTGGTAGCGCAGGATCAGCGGCTTGGGCGCGAATCCCTTGTCGTACAGCGTCTGGTAGCCGGCCATTTCCTCGGCCGTCAGCTTGATCTGCTCGTTCACCGAAGCGATCTGGGCCTGAGAGCCTTCGATCTGATTCTGGATCTGGTCGACGCGTTGCTGCAGCACCGAGGCCTGGCTCTGGAACAGCTGGAGCTTGGTCGTGAACAGGAACTGCTGGTCGCGCACCATCGACGCGACGCGAGGATCGTTCATCCGGTTCATCAGCTCGGGCGGAAACTCCACCGCGGTGCGGCCGGTCGCTTCGGCCGTGGCCCGCGCCGCCGAGCTCATCAGGGTGTCAGCCTGGTTCTGCAGCACATCCACGCTGGCCCGCGGCTCGACATCGTCGAACACCATGACGGGCTGGCCGGCGCGAACCAGCTGGCCTTCGCGCACCATGATCTGACGGACCGTGCCGCCCTGCCGGTGACGCAGCGTCTTCTTGTTGGCTTCGACCCGCACTTCCGCAGGCGCGGTGACGCCGCTGGCGAGAGGGGTCAAGGACGCCCAGACGCCGAGGCCGATCACCAGCGTGCCGATCACTGCGCCGCCGAGGATCATCGGCCGGCGCATGCGGTGATTCAGACGCTCATCGACGTCGTGGGCTTCGTCGCCGCCGAACGTCGGGGCGACATAGCCGTCTCGAACCGGCGTGAGATCAAGTTTCATCGGCCGCCCTCCACAGCGCGGACCTCGGCGGGTTTCAACAGGCGGCTCATCACTTCGTCCCGCGGGCCGAACAGTTCGACACGGCCATCACGCAGCACCAGCATCTTGTCCGCCGCGCGGAAGATGCCGGCCTTGTGCGAGATGATGACGACCGTGGAGCCGTTCGCCTTCATGGCCTCCACGGCCTTCAGCAGGGCCTCTTCACCTTCGGCGTCGAGGCTGGCGTTGGGCTCGTCCAGGACGATGAAGGCAGGATCGCCGAGCATGGCGCGGGCGAGGCCCACGCGCTGGCGCTGGCCGGCGGACAGGATCACCCCGCCTTCGCCAACTTCGGTGTCATAGCCCTTGGGCATCCGCAGGATGAGGTCGTGCACCCCGGCCATCTGGGCCGCTCGAACCACTTCCTCGTCGCTCACATCGGCGCGGAAGCGGGCGATGTTGTTGCGGATCGTCCCGGCGAAAAGTTCGGTGTCCTGTGGCAGGTAACCGACATGGCGGCCGAAGTCGGCGCGGTCCCAGGTGAAGACATCCGCGCCGTCCAAACGGACCACGCCGTTGATCGGACGCCAGATGCCGACCAACAAGCGCGCCAAGGTGGATTTGCCCGCGCCGGACGGGCCGATCACGCCCACCACCTCGCCGGGCTGCACCTTGAACTTCAGGTTCGCCAAGACGAGCTTGCTGGCGCCCTGCGGAGCGAAGTTGACGCCCTCGACGCTGAGATGACCGGTGGGCCGAGGCAGAGCCGTCGCTGGCGGCGCAGGCTCCGCGCGCTGCAGCACGGTCATCAGGCGGCTATGGGCGCGCGCCATGTTGTTGAGCGGCTCCCAGGCGGCCACGATCTTTTCGATCGGCTGCAGCGCCTTGCTGGCCAGGATCATGTTGGCGAACAGCAGGCCCGAGTGGATCTTGCCCTTGAGGATCAGGTAGGCGCCGACCGCGATGATCAGGATCTGGATCGCCATCCGGACGGTCTTGATCGTGTCGGTGTAGACGTTCGACATCTCGGAGGCTTCTGCGCCGCGCTCGATGGTCACCTTGCGGTGGCGGGCCCAGGCCCCGCCCAACGTCGGCAGCATGCCCATGGCGCGGACGACTTCGGCGTTGCGCAGGGCGGCTTCCGTGAAGGCGTAGCTGCGCAGCGACGCGTCATTGGCGTCCTTCATCGGCGGGCGCACGGAGCGCTCCTGCAGAAGAGCGAGGGCCAGCAGCAACAGGGCGCCCGCCGTGGTCACCACGCCGACCCACGGGTCGATGACGAACAGCACCAGCAGGAAGACGGGAATCCACGGCAAGTCGAAGAACGCGGCGGCGCCGACGCCGGTCAGGGTGGTTCGGAACGTGTCGAGATCCCGCAGCGCCTGGCTGCGGGCGTTCGGGTCGCCGCGGACCGCGGCGTCGAAGAGGCCGCTGAACAGACGCCCGGAGACCTTCTGATCCAGCACCACGCCATAGTTGATCAGGATGCGCGCACGGAAATCATCGATGGCAGCGGAAACGACGAACACAAAGATCGTGACAATCGTCAGCCACAAGAGAGTGGCCACGCTCTGGCTGACCATGACGCGGCCATACACTTGGAAAGTGTAGAGCGGCATCGCCAGGTAAAGCATGTTCGAGAAAAAGCTGAACAGCGCGGCGACGGCGAACGGCCGCTTGGCGTCGGCCAAGGTGCGCGTCAGCACATTGTCCGGCTGGTTCGCCATAAAGGTCAGGAATTTCATCGCGCGCGAGCCGTCCCCGTTTGGTGGCCGTCAGAATACCGCAAAGGTGGCTGAATTGCGGTCTGCCTTGAAGAGCTCGGGCGCGTTTGCGCGCGGAATGCTCGAAGCCGCGGAGAGATGCTTAGCGGGCCTGACGATGTCAATGCGCCGGCCGAAAGGCCGCAGGATCTGCGCCCGAGGCGCCGCGCAAGACCTATCGGGCTTGCTGCCGCGCCCAGTGCTCCAGAGGCGTAAGCCCATCACGCGCGATCTGGGGGTGCGCCGCGAGGTAGGCTGACGTCGGGAATCCGGGGCTGGCTTCGCCCACTTGCCAGGCGCCGCCATGCAGATAATCCACCAGCGGATTGCGGTCTGGAGCCAAAGCGCCGCCGCGAGCGGCGACGTAGTGCGGCAGATCGAACCATGGACCGGGGGATCGCCCTTCGGAGGCGCCAGCCAGCAGGAAATGGCTCAGCGGCTCGACGCCCGCCTCGGCGACGTCAGGATAGGACTCCAGATACCAGGTCGGATCGAACAGCGGGTGCGGCGACAGCCCGGCCCGCCAGCCCTCCTGCAAGTAGTGCAGCAGAGGCGGCGTGGTCCGTTGGTGGACCGGCATCTGAGCGGCGTACCAGTGCGCGTCGAACAAGGGATGCGGGCTGAGGTTCTGCGCCCAGCCTGTGCGCACGTAGTGCGAAACCACGTCTTCACCCGGCGCGACGTCCGGCGCTTGGCCGCCGTACCAGGTCACGTCGAACAGCGGGTGCGGATCGCGAAGCTGCGCAGAGCCCCAGCGCAGGAAGTGCTCCAGCGGCGTCACGCCGGTCTCGCCGAGCTCAGCTGCATTGCGGCCACGGTAGAAGCCGTCGTCGAACAGCGGATGCGGGGCACGACCCTCGAAGCCGCCGCGGGTCAGATAGTGAAGCAGTGGGGCCGCGCCTGCCGAGGCGACATCCGGGTTCTCTTGAAGATACCAGGCCTGGTCGAACAGGCTGAGCGGCTGAACTAACGGATTGCCTCGACGGCGCACATAGGCGGCAATGTGCCGGAGATCGAAGGCCCGTCGCCCAGTGCCGCGCCACACGCCAGCGCGAGCGATCACCAGCGCAGCGCCGAAGGAGCCGGCGCGCGCAAGCACCTGATCGATCCGACGGCTCAGACGGTTGTGGCGTCGTCCGGACGTCGGACGCCACTCTTGACCATTGCGGACAGTAAGCGCGCGGGCTCGGGCAAGATCGTCGGCGCGTGCGCTCAGCGCCTGGGCGAGCGCGTCGGTCAGTTCAGCGCGGGTGACGGCCTCGCGCACCTGCGCGTCGTGGGCGACGCCGCGGGCTTCCGCCAGGCGTTCAGCCATCTCGAGCAGCCGGGCCTGGACGGCCCTCGCCTTCGCCACCACGGGGTCGAGCGAAGCTGGCGGCGCAGCGGACTCAGTCAAAACCACAACCGCACCTTGTGCGGCCCCTCCCCGTGGAACACCGGCGCTTGTCTCCGGTGTGCTCCGCATACTGTCAAGTCGCCGGCCCGGCCGTGCGCTCATGCGCCCTCGACTTCAAGCCAGCGGCGGAAGCTGTCGCGCCCTGTGGCGTAGGGGTTGGGATAGGCCTTCTGCAGATCTGTCCGCTGTCGATACAGGACCCGGTGCGCCTTCGCGATGGGGGCGCCGTCGTCATACGTGCCGTAGGCCCACCAGCGTCCGGGGATCGCGTCGTCGGTCACCGCCGTGACCTGCCGCTTGTACCAGCTCCAGATCTCGTAAACCGGGAAGTTATCCCCGGCGTACTTCTTGGTCATGGTGTCGCCGGTGGGACCCAGCTTGGTGAAGTGCCAGAAGCGAAGCGGCACCCCATTCACGGTGATCGCCCCGTCCTTGCCAATGGCGAGCTTGCGGGTGCTGAGGTTCCAGCTGGCGACGTTGTAGCCGGGGTCGCGGACGACCTTCACCTTGTCGAACAGCGCCGGCACGTGATCGCACCACCGCTGGTCCACGAACAGGCCGTTCGGGATGTCGTCGTAGCAGTAGGACAGCAGGCGGTCGTTCCACCACTTGGCGAAGCGCGCGCCCTCGCCCGTGGTGCGGACCGCGACGAATCCTAAGTTGAAGATGCCGGTGCGCGAGGCCGACAGGTCGTTGTCCTGGATCGCCACCGAGTCGTCGTTCGGTTCGGTCAGGTGCGGCGTCAGCAGGATGTCGTACTCTTCCAGCCAGCGCTCCAGCGGCTCCAGGCTCGCGAACAGCGCCGTGTCCGGATCGAGGTAGATGACCGCGTCCGAGCCCCAGCTGCAGGCTTGATGGATAAAGGGCCCCTTCACCGCGGTGCAGATCTCCACGACGTCGTGCTTGAACAGCCAGCTCTCGAAGTTGGGCACGCCAAGATCGCGCGCGTGGACCACCCGATCGAACGGCTCGTTCGCCACGTCGAAGACGAACCCTGGCGGCGGCTCATCCGTGATCAGGGCGACCAGCTCCCACTCCGGGTGGAAGCGACGCACCGTCTGGAACAGCACGCGCGCGCGGTTGAGGTAGGAGAAGGTGAAGCTCGAGTAGCAGAGGACCTTCATGCGGTCTCCATCAGCAGGTCCACCGTCAGCGCGCTGAACTCGAGGTCATAGACCTGCGCCGCCCGGCGCCCGCGCGACAGGGAAAGAATTTCGCCGCTCTCGAAAGCGGCGGCGAGAGCGGCCTCATCCGCAAGAAGGCGGCCCAGCCCGTGTTCCTCAACGAAAGCCGCCACATTGCCGCTGTCCGGGTTGGTGATCACCGCCGCTCCGGCCGCCGCGGCTTCGTACGCCGAGAACGAGAAGGTCTCGCGGCACAGTGACCAGATCAGCACCACGTCAGCGCCGATGGCTTCCAGCGCCGCCTGCATAGCGCGCGGCTGATCGTCGGTGACCGAGACAGCATGGAACGTGGCGTCGACACCGCCGGCCTGGCGTGCGCCCAGATGGTGGAACTCGTAGCGATCGTCGTCCACGAAGCGCGCCACCAGCTCGCGAAACACGGGCCAGCCCTTGTGAGGCGCGGGCATGCCCGCGAACGCCACCTTGAGCCGCCCCTCGACCTGAGCGGGCGCGGCACCGCGGGGCTGCAGAAGCGCGTGCGGATGCACCACTTCGCCCGCAGCGCGGAATCGCCAGCTGGAACGCCAGAACTCCAATGCCGAGCGTGAGGGACTGACCACCGTCAGCTCCAGCATCTCGAACAGTCGCTCGTGCTCGGCCAGGTGCCGCCGCCGCTCAGGGCCATAAAGGCACACCCCGCAAGCCGGACTGTTCGGCGGTGGCGCGCCGCAGTCCTGCACGTCGTTGCGCATCAGGTGATAGCCGGCGCAGAGACTTGCGAAGTCGTGCAGCCAGAAGAAGCCGCCGCTCAAGCCCGCCGAACGGGCGATAGCGCCCACTTCGTCGACGCTGTGACCGAGCAGGCTGTGGAGGGCAAGGCTGCGGACGGCGCCCTCTCCCGCGTGGCGAAGGAGCTCGGCGATGTCGCTGGCCGTGAAAACGCCGAGCCGTTCGCCGTTCAGCAGCACGCCCAGAGGACAGGCTTCGGTGGTCCGCACCACCGGCCAGTGGGTGGCGGGATAGATGTGCAGGTGGTCGCGCCCGAGCTGGGCCAGACGCGCGCCTTCGCGCTGGAGGCAGAGCTGCACCCCGCCGAGATTGGCGGTGTAATCGTCGTGACTGAAGGTGATGTGCAGAGCCTTCAGACCCGTGCGCGAGCGCGACAGCGCGGCCAACAGGTCATCGGCTGCCCCAAGCCTGATCTTGGCGGTGCGCTCGGCGGCCGCCGCGATGCGCGCCTCGATCGGCAGGGAGGTGGCGATGACCTGGTGGCGGAAGCCCAGCGGATTGCGCGGCTTGCGCCCTTCCGCCCGGCCCGCCTGCACGTAGTGCACCAGCGGATTTACGCCCGCCTGCGCGATATCCGGATAGGTCTCCAGGTACGCCGAAACCGAGAACTTCGCGCTCGGATCGCGCCCTTCGCGCCAACCGTGCAGCAGGAAGTGGTCGAGCGGATCGGCCCCGGCGCTGGCGATGTCAGGGTTGCCCGACAGGTAGAAGGCGGCGTCGAACTCGGCGGCCACGATGGCCCGCTCCGCCGCCAACTTCTGCTTGCGCCGCAGGGCTCCCCGCGCGCGTCCGAAATAGCGCGACAGGTTCATTTCGCGACCGCCGAAAGCAGATCGACCGTCAGCCCGCTGAAGGCGAGGTCGTAGAGCATCGGCCTGCGGCTGGCGCGCGACAGATCGGCGATGGACCCGTCCTCGAACGCAAGCGCCAACGCCGCTTCGTCCGGCATGACGCGCCCATGCCCCCTCTGCACCACGGCGGCGATGTTGCCACTGTCGGGTCCGGTGACCACCGCGGCGCCGCCGGCGATCGCCTCGTAGGCCGTGAACGAGAAGGTCTCGCGGCACAGCGGCCACATGATGACGACGTCCAGCGCCAAGGTCTCGATCGCCTCCTGCATGGCCCGCGGGTTGGCGTCCGTCACATCCACGGCGTGAAACTCGGTGACGAGATCAGCGGCCCTTCGGCTGCCCAGGTGGAGGAACCGGTACCGTTCATCGGCCTCCAGCCGCTGCACCAGGTCGCGGAAAACAGGCCATCCCTTATGCGCCGCGGGAAAGCCGATGTAGGCCACGCGAAGCGGGCCTTCAGGCGCAGCGGCGGCCGGCGCCCGCTCCAGCAGAGTGGCGTGCGGCAGGATCAGCTCGTCAACGTGAGGGAAGGTCCAGCTGTCGCGCCAAAGCTTCAGGGTCGGCTCGGACGGGCTGACCACCGTCAGGCGAAGCCCTCTGAAGAGCCGCTCGTGTTCTTCCAGGTGGCGGCCGCGCCAAGGACCATAGGCGCACACCCGGCATGCGGCGCTGTCCGGCGGCGGCGCAGCGCAGTCCTGCACGTCGTTTCGCAGAAGGTGGTAGCCCGCGCAGAGGCTGGCGAAATCATGCAGCCAGAAGAAGCCCTCGGTCAGGCCAAGCGCACCGCAGATGGCGAGCACCTCGTCGACCTTGTGGCCGAGCAGACTGTGCAGGGCCAGGCTCCTGGCGCCGCGGCTCTCGTCCGCCGCCGCGCCGAACGCGCCGACGATGTCGTCCACGGAAAAGAAGCCGAGATGCTGGCCGTTCAGCAGCACGCCCAGGGGCGCGGCCTCGAGCGTGCGAAGCACTGGCCAGTGCCTGGCCGGGTACAGGTGGAGGTGATCGCGCCCCAGCTCGGCCACCCGCGCATCCTCGCGCTGGAGGCATAGCTGCAGCCCACCCAGGTTGGCGGTGTAGTCGTCGTGGCTGAAGGTGAGATGCAGATCCTTCAAGCCGGTTCGGGACGAGGCCAGTCCGCTTGCCAGATCCTCAACGGGTCGGGCGGCGAACTCTTCGGACGCGGCCTGGGCTTCCGCAATCCGCTCCGCCACCGGCTTGCCGTGGGACAGGATCTCGAAGCGGAAGCCCAGCTGGTTGCGAGGCATGCGCCCCTCGGCCCGGCCGGTCCGCAGGTAGTGGACGAAGGGATTGATCCGCGCCAGACCTATGTCCGGATACGTCTCCAGGTAGTCGCGGACCGAGAACCGCGGATTGGGATCGCGCCCCTCCAGCCAGCCGGTCACCAGGAAGTGGTTTAGCGGCTCGAACCCCGCGGCGGCCACGTCCGGATAGGCGGTGTTATAGAAATCCGCATTGAATTCGGTGGCGACCAGGGCGCGGTCTTCGTCCGAAACAGCCTTCGGAGCGCTGACGACCGGCCGGGCCACACGGGGCGTGACGCGCGGCTCGAAGCGCCAGGCGGGCGTCACCCCCCGGTCCGAATAGCGGCGCAGATAACCTTCGCCGTGCTCGGAGGGAGTGAGTTTTCGGCCCTCACGCCGGCCTTCCGTCAGGTAGTGGTAAAGCGGCTCCTGCTCGGCGCTCGCGACGTCCGGGTGCATGGCCAGGTAGTCGCGCACGGAGAACCACGGCGCCGGGTCGCGGCCGTCGCGCCATCCCTTTTCGACGTAATGGCGGACAGGGTCGAATCCGGGCGCGTCCAGCTCTGGGTAGACCGCCCGGTAGAAGGCGACATCGACGGCGGCTGAAACGACCCGAAGGACCTCGTCGTCTAGGGCCGAGACGGCCATGCGGCGTACTATCCCTTCGCGGCGGCGAGCGCTTCTGTGCAACAGATGGCTGGCACGATCAACCGCGCCCGGTCCCTTGCAGGCTTGGCCGGCGGGGCCTACCACCGCACCTGATATGATCGACACGCCCGTGAAAGCCGCGTCCGCGACCACCGCCGTCGAAACGACGCGCACGGCCTATCTGGTGCTGGGCATGCACCGCTCTGGCACGTCAGCCGCCACCCAACTCCTGGCCGCAGCCGGAGCCCGCCTGCCGGACAATGTGATGCCGGGGGACGAGCACAATGCGAAGGGCTACTTCGAGCCCTGGAAGATCGCCATGCTCAACGACGAGCGCTTGCGGGCGGTCGGCGCGGCTTGGGACGATCCCTTCGCCTTCCCCTTCCAGCCGCTTCCCCGCCCCGATGAGCGGGGCTGGCTCAACCGCGCCATGGAGCTGTTCGCCTCGGAATACGGCGAGGGCGACTTCCCGCTCCTGAAGGATCCGCGGGTTTCGGTGCTTTTGCCGTTCTGGCGCGATGTGCTTGCCGACCTCGGCCTCGCCCTGCGTTGCGTCATCCCTGTGCGTCATCCGCTGGCGGTGGCCGGCTCCCTCGCACGTCGCGACCACTTCGCGACGGAAAAGTCGGTGCTCGTCTGGACCGCCTACATGCTGGCGTCCGAAGCCTACAGCCGGGACCTGCCCCGCGCCTTCGTGAGCTACGACGCCTTGTTGGCCGACTGGCGGGCTGAGGCGGCTCGCATCGAGGCGGCTCACGCCGCGCCTCTGCCCGCTCTGGATGCAGCGGCGGCGGCGGAGATCGACCGGTTTCTGACCCCCGACCTGCGCCACAATGCAGGACAGGGTCAGCTTGTGGAGCTGGGATGGGCCGGCGAACTGGCGGCCAAGGTGCACGACTGGCTTGAAGCGGCGGCCCGGGGCTCTGCGCCGGATCGCGCCCCACTGGAGGAAGCTGCCGCCGCCCTCGCCCGACGGCGCGAAGAGGTGGGCGTGCTGGTGTCGCCCGTCACTCGCGACCTCGACGCCGCGCGCAGCGAGCTGATCCACGCCCGGCAGAAGCTCGAGCACTACGAAAAGCTGGTCCGCGCCTACTATGAGGCGGGCGCGGTGCTCGACGAGACGCTGGCGATCGGCTGAGCCCGCTCAGCGCCGGCGGCGCAGCCTGGGGAAGCGCGGCGCGGACTCGATCGGGGTTCGCCCACGCGGGTCCACCGCCACATAGAGCAGGCCGGTGATCGCCGTGAGGTCGAGCATGTAGAGATAGCGGTAGTCGCAGGCGATCGAGATCACGAAGAAGCTGGCGGCGAAGCTCAGGCCGGCGAACATCAGCCCGGCGATGGCGATGTCGGCGCCCGTTCGGCGGATCAGCAGGAAGATGGCCACCGCGCCCGCGAGCAGCGCATAGGCGAGGTGCGAGTAGAACGGCGTGTCGAGCCACCAGGTCACGTAGTTATAAAGCTCGGCGTCCTGCGGCTCGATGCCTTCCACCAGATGGAGTTTGGCTTCGAGATCCGGTGGGCCGGCGACCCCGATGTGCACCGGCAGGCACTGATCGATCTGCGGCGTCCGGAACACCCAGTCGAAGATGGAAAGCCGGCGCCCGGCGTACCCCAGCGGATCGCGCTGGATCAGCTCCAGCCATTGGCGCGAAACCTTGTCGTCCTCGAAGCGCCAGATGGCGCTGGCGAGCTCTTCCGACCGGCTCAGGGTGTCGATGCGCGTAGGCGAGTAGACGCGGCCGGCGAGCTGGCGCACGACGCCGAGCGCCTGCGGATCGTCGGCCTGCAGGATCGGCAGCGAGATCTTCGGGTTCTGCGCCACGGCGGCGACGAGGTCGTAGTTCTGCACCAGGCGAACGCCGCGATCCTGGCTCTTCGTCCCGGGCGGCTCGCGCACGGGCGTCACCGCGTCGAGCAGGAACGCGATCAGCAAGGGCGCGACGAAGCCGGCGAGCGCCCACAGCGCGCCCTTCTTCCAGGTGCGTGCGCCGATCCAGCCCAGCGCGAGCGCGGCGAACAGCACCGCAACCGCACCGTTCTGGCGGACGAGGCAGGCGAAGGCCAGGCACAGCCATGCGAACGCCACGCACCAAGCGGCCTCGCGGGTCTGCCAGCGCACCGCGGCGCGGCCGAGGGCGACGAAGCCGGCCACGGCCAGATTTGCGAACAGCACGTCTTTCCAGACGATGCCCTGGTAGACGACCACCTGCGGAAGCGCGAACGCCGCCAGCAGAACCACCGGAGCGATCCACGACATCCGCGGGCGCAATGACGGCAGGCTGGCCCAGCTGGCGATGAGCAGCAGGATGGTGCAGGCGAGATAGAAGCCCGTTCCCGGGATCACCTTGTCGAACACGCCCAGGATGGCGCTGAACATGGGCGGACCCCAGGAGGTCCGAACGCCGGTGCGCCCTTCGAACAGGCCGATGATGGAATCGGTGGACAGGTGGCCGGGCAGGTTCAGCCCGACGATGAGAACGTAGCCGCCAATCAGGATCCAGCGCCAAAGCGCGGTCGGCTGGACCGGCCATCCCTGACGAATCGAAGTCTCGCTCACCTTGAACGCCCCACCGCGCAAGCCAAGGCGAGGTGTTACGGCCGGGCCTCAACTCTGAGAAGAGGCGAATTCGCGCCAGCTTGGCGATCCGCAGCTTTCATGGTCCTTTCCGCGCCATGCAAGGCGACACTCTTTCGATCCGACCGGCCGGCGTGGAGCCGGGGCAGCTCGCAGCCTACGCCACCCTTCTCAGCCAAGTGTTCGGCGCGGAGGCGAAGTTCACGCCCGAAGCGATCGCTTGGCGCTATCGGGACAATCCGGCCGGGCAGGTGGTCGGAGCTGACGCCTGGGACGGCGATCGCCTGGCCGCGCACTATGTGGCCTGCCCTACCGTGGCCCTGATCGACGGCGCGCCAGTGAAAGGCCTGCTGTCGCTGAACACGGCGACCCATCCGGACTACCAGGGCCGAGGCCTGTTCACGAAACTCGCCAACGCCGCCTACGAGCAGGGCGCGGCTGCGGGCTACAAGTTCGTTGTCGGCGTCGCCAACGCCAACAGCACGCCTGGCTTTCTGAAGAAGCTGGCCTTCCAGGATGTCGGTCAGCTGCATGCCGGCGTGCTGACACGCGCTCCGCGCCAGTTCGCCAACCGGCCGGTGCAGTACCAGGGCGCCTGGTCGGGCGAGCTGCTCCGTTGGCGGCTGGCGAACCCCGCCGGCGCCTACCGACTGGGTCGGCAGGGCTCTCTCGTGGGCATCTGGACCAAGACGCACATGCCGTTCATCCAGTGCGCAGCGTTCCTGCCGGGCGAAGTCGAGGCAGAGGTGCGAGGCGGCCCGCCCATGGCCTTCAGCCTCTACCTTGGGCTCGACCCGCGCTGGCCGCTCGGCGAACAGGGCTTCGTGCCCGTTCCGGACAAGCTGCGCCCCTCGCCGCTGAACCTGATCTGGCGGCCGCTCGGCGGCGGTCCGGCCCAGCTGCGCCGGGACGCCACCGCCTTCAACTTCCTCGACTTCGATCCGTACTGATGGCGGTCGTCTACGTCCTCGCGCACTTCGACGACGAGTACGGGGCGGTTCCGCTGATCCGCGAGGCCGCCCGCGCCGGGACTGATCAGTGGTTCCTCTATGTCGCCGACTACCGCACGCCCGAGCTTGCGGCGGTGCGGCTAGCCGAGTCGCAGCGGTTCCTGGCGCACCTCGGCATCGAGGCTTCTCGCGTGGTGCACGTCGGGAAGGGCTCCGGCGCCTTCGACGGTGACGTCCACGCCGCCTTGCCAGCTGCTTACGAACAGCTGCGGGCCACGGCCCGCAGCCTTCCCGCCCTTGACCGGCTGGTGGTCACCGCCTTCGAAGGTGGTCACATGGACCACGACATGTGCGCCCTGATGGCCTGGGAGCTTTCACGCGAGCTGGGCGGCGCACCCATCGAGCAGTTCGGGCTGTACAACGGCCTCGGCCTGGCCGGGCCGCTGTTCCACGGGGCCATGCCGATCCCGCAGAACGGCCCCGTACGCCGGGTGAAGGTGACCTTCGGCGAGTGGCTGTCGTGGGCGGCGAGCGTGCGGTTCTATCCCTCGCAGGCGAAGACCTGGGTCGGGCTCTGGCCGGCCATGTTCTGGAGCTTGCTGCGCCGAGGTTTCGGCGTGCAGACCCTTTCAGAGGACAGAATCGCGCAGCGGCCGCACGAAGGCGCCCTGCTCTATGAGCGGATGTTCAAGCGGCCCTACAGCGAGGTGAAAGCCGCCGCCGACAGCTTCCTAGCCGCGCGCCTGGCCCTGCATGATCACCAGGAAGCCCCCTAGCATCAGGGCGTAGCCGACGGCGAAACGCCAGCCGATCGGCTCCTTGAAGATCGCCCACGCCAGCAGAGGCACTAGGCCCGAGCCCAGGATCGAGAAGGTGTAGGCGGCCGACAGCTGCACCCGGGTCAGGATGTAGAACCAGAACAGAGCCGTCAGGCCGTACCAGCCAAACGCCAGGATCAGCGGCCAGTTGGTGATGAGGCGGATCGGCAGCGGCCCGGAGAGCTTGGCATTGTAGAGCGCTGCGAACTTGAACAGCGTCTGGCCGATCGGCAGCGCCACCGCGAAGGCGGCGCACATCAGGATGTCCTTGGGGTTCAAGCGCCCGCCTCTTCGTCCATCCGCGCCACCGTACGCAGATACGGATGGATCGGCCGGTTCGGCACGTTCAGCACGTCGAAGTTCATGGCCTGCAACAGCAGCTGAGCGCCCAGGATCACCGGCAAGGCCGCGGCCATGACCACGCCGGCCGAGGCCGCCTGCCCCGGCACGCGGGTCAGCAAGTAGCTGGCCGTGTAACCAACCCCGAACAGCAGGGCGAAAAGACCGGCCACAAGCTCCAGGCTCGCGGCGTTGAAATCGCGTACGAAATACTGGCCGAGCACGCGCTGGGCGAAATTGCGCAGGTGCTTTAGGGCGAAAGGCCCCACGATGGCGCTGATCCGCAGGTTCGAGACTTCGTCCGCATAGCGCGAGGGCATGGGCACGTCCCGCACCACCGCCCGCAAGGTGCCCAGGTGATAAAGCAGGTCCGTCTCGAAGAAGAACCGGCGGGAGACGCGCTTCTCCATCACCAGCTTTGCGACCTGCGCCTCGATGGCGGTGAAGCCGTTGGTCGGGTCGAAGATGTTCCAGTAGCCGGTCGAGACCTTGGCCGCGAAGCTTAGCGCCGCGTTCCCGAAGATCCGGATCGACGGCATCTGCTTCAGGTGGCTGAGGGAGGTGAACCGGTTGCCCTTGGTGTAGTCCGCCTCGCCCAGAAGGATCGGGGCCACCAGGTGCGGGATGTAGGACAGGTCCATCTGGTCGTCGCCATCGACCTTGACCAGCACCTGGGCGCCGCGCCCGGCGGCCTCGCGGTAGCCCGCCAGGGTCGCGCCGCCGACGCCCTGGTTCTTCGGCAGGCGCAGCACGACGACACGGGGGTCGGTGACGGTGCGCTCGATGTAGTCGCCGGACTTGTCCGGACAGCAGTCGTCCACGCAGACGATGCCGTCGATCCAGGCCGGCGTCTTGGCGATCACCCGCTCGATATGGCCGGTGACCTTGTAGCAGGGGATCACCAGCCAGACGCCGGCGCCCTCGAGGCTGGGCTCGGACGCGCCGTCACGCTTGCGCCGCTCCAGCGCGGGCGGGGAACCGTGACGGGTGATTTGATCGATGGAAGTCATGACGCCAGATCCGCACCCCTTGGGCGCCCGGCTACCACGGATGCCCTCGCGGTTGCAAAGCAGGCGCGAGCGGCGCCTTCCGATCGCCCATTTCCGATTGCAGAAGCCGCCGGCGCAGCGAGGCGCCATCCTTGCGTGGTCGCGTGCGAAACTGATACGAGCGGCGCCTTCGCCAGGAGAGGACATGGAAACCGCCACCCACATGTTGCGGACAGGACGGCGCGGGACGCTGTTCGAGTTCCACATGGCGCTGCGGGACCTGCGCGCCTCGGGCGACCGCCTTGGTCTGGCCTGGTCCCTGGCGTCCCACGACGTGGTTTCGCGTTATCGCGGCTCCATCCTGGGCCCCTTCTGGATCACCCTGTCCATGGGCCTGATGGTCCTGGGCATCGGCGTGGTCTACGCCAAGATCTTCGCCATTCCGATCAACGAATTCCTGCCGCTGATCGCGCTGGGCATCGTCTTCTTCGGCACGATCAGCGGGATGATCAACGAGGGTTGCGAGACCTTCGTCCACGCCGCCAAGATGCTGTCCCAGACCAGCCTGCCG
Source organism: Phenylobacterium deserti (assembly GCF_003254705.1). Classification (GTDB taxonomy): domain Bacteria; phylum Pseudomonadota; class Alphaproteobacteria; order Caulobacterales; family Caulobacteraceae; genus Phenylobacterium; species Phenylobacterium deserti. The sequence continues at coordinate 1,604,791 of NZ_QFYR01000001.1, read as the reverse complement.
ATGTTCACCTTCGTCTGGCGGACGGTGCTGCGGAACCTGATCAACCTCATGCACCACCTGGTGATCGTGGTCGCCGTGCTGGTGATCTACGGCTATTGGCGCACCGCCGACGTGCCGATGTTCCTGATCGGGGCCGTGTTCCTGGTCCTGAACGCGTCCTGGATCAGCATGCTGGCCGGCATCGCTTCGGCCCGCTTCCGCGACATTCCGCAGGTCGTGACCTCGGTCATGCAGTTCGCGATGTTCGTGACGCCGGTGTTCTGGCCGGTGAACCGGCTTGGCAAGCACGTCGTGCTGGCGGCCAATCCGTTCTATCACATGCTCGAAGCCGTTCGCGCGCCGCTGATGGGCGGTCATGTGGCGTCGAGCAGTTACGTCGTTCTCACCCTGATGGCGCTGATCGGCTGGGGCGTGACCTTCAGCATCTTCGCCGTCACCCGTCGCCGGATCGTGCACTACCTATGATCAAGAAGGCGCCGCCCGTTTCGATCTCCTGCCGGGACCTGACCCTGCGTTTCCCGGTCTATGGGGTCGACGCGAAGTCCCTGAAGAAGAGCCTCGCCGCCGTGACGGTGGGCGGCCGCCTGGGCACTCACGCCCACGTGACCGAGGTCACGGCGCTGAACCATGTGAACCTCGAACTGAAGCCGGGCGACCGCCTGGGCCTCGTCGGCCACAATGGCTCCGGCAAGACGACGCTTCTGCGGGCGCTGTCCGGCGCCTACGAGCCGGACGAGGGCGCGATCGAGGTGCAGGGCCGCATCGCCGCCCTGCTGGACCTTTCCCTGGGCATCGATCCCTCGGCCACGGGCTTGGACAACATCCGGCTGCGCGGTCGCATCGCCGGCCTCAGCTCCCGCGAGATCGAAGCCCGGATGGACGAGATCGCCAGCTTCACGGGCTTGGGTCCGTTCCTGGCCATGCCGGTGAAGACCTATTCCGCCGGCATGCAGGCGCGCCTCGCCTTTGCCGCAGCAACGGCGGTGGAAGCCGACGTCCTGCTGATGGACGAGTGGATCGCGGTCGGCGACTCCGATTTCCAGAAGCTCGCTCACAAGCGCCTGCTGAAGCTCGTGGAACGGGCCGGCATCCTGGTGCTGGCCTCTCACGACACTGACCTGCTGCGGCTGTACTGCAACAAGGTCATGCGCCTGGAGGGCGGCGTGGCGTCGGCCGTGACCGACATCCGCAAGCTCGACGAGTTGATGGCCGCCTAAGGCCGGCGGACGGCCGCCAGCATGGCCGCCACCTTCGCATCGAACGCCTTGGGATCGCAGTCGTCCGCAATGCGGGCGAGCGCGCCGGCGCGCACCGCCGTCCAATGCACCGGGTCCGCGTAGAGGCGCTGAACGGCCGCCGCGAACTCCTCCGCCCCCTCGCCCACGGCCAGCGCCGCCCCTTCGGCCCAGCCGAGCTGGCGCGCCAGGAGCGGAGTGGCGGCCACGGGCAGCCCCGCCGCCGCCGCGGCATGCACCTTCATCGGCACGCCGGCCGCGAAACGGGTCGGGGCGATAAAGACCCGCGCCGCGTCATAGAGCGGCCGCAGGTCTCCGACGGGCCCAAGCAGCACCACCCGGTCGGACGCCAGCGCGCGCACGCTGGGGGCGCCCACGCGGCCTGCGACCCGCAGCTTCCAGGCGTCGCCGATCCGCGCATCCAGCCTCGGCATGACCTCCCGCACGAAGAACACCAGCGAGTCGGCGTTCGGGCCCTCGTCCTCGTCGAGCGCGCCGACGAACAAGAGGTCTCGGCGACCCGCGAAGTCGGCCGGCGTCGGGTCCGCCGTCACCGCATGTCCGACGACGTCCACTCTCGGGCAGCCAGCCTCCCGGAAGGCCTGCGCTTCCAGCTCGTTGACCGCGAACACCGCCCCAACGCCGGCCGCCAGCGCCACTTCCGCCTCCACCGCGCCAGCCGGCGGCCGCGCTTGGCGCAGGGCGAAGATCGCCTCGGCGTCGTAGATCACCTGTTCGGGTGAGATGAAGCCCGGGACCTGCGCCAGCGCCTTGCGGAAGGTCGCCATGTTGTGCGGCCGACTGACCAGCACGGCGTCGTAGTAGCCGGCCCGCTCACGCAGGAACTCGACCAGACCTTCGGCGCCGCGCTCCGCCGCAAACTCGACCTCAGGGGAGACCACCCGATAGGCGGTCTCGTAGTCCACGCCCGGCTGCACCAGCGGATAGAAGGTGGCGAACCAGCCTGCGCCGGAAGCAGCAGCCAGGATGTCACGTGCGCGCGGGTAGCCTGCGCCCAGGTGCGGGTACGGGACGCGGTCCTCGATCACCAGCACGCGCCCACGCTGCGCGCCGCGCATGCGCGCCAGCAGAGGCGGGGCGCCTAGCGCGGCGTGCTCAGCCTCCAGCGCCGGACCATGGCGCGCCACGAACACCTCGCGATGCGCTTGCTGAAGGGCGATAGCCGCCTCGGATCCGGTCGAGCTGCCGAACTCGAAATGCGAGACCAGCACGCGCGGCTCGAACCCCACCCGCAGGCCCGCCGCGCGGATGCGCATGCACAGGTCGGTCTCCTCGTAGTAGGCCGGCGCGAACGCCTCATCGAAGCCGCCCAGTCGGCGCCACACATCTCGCCGGATCATCAGGAAGGCGCCGGACGCGTAGTCCACGTCCCGGCGGAACTGAAATTCCGGGTCCCAGGGGTCCGCCCCGCGGCCGTATCCAGTGGCGGTTCCATCGCGCCAGATGATGCTTCCGGCCTCTTGCAGAACCCCGTCCAGCAGCTCGATGCGACCGCCGACGGCCGCCAGATCGGCCTCTTGCTCCAAGCGCCCGACCGCCGCGGCGATGGAGCCCGGCCACACTCGCGTGTCGTTGTTCAGCAGCAGGATGTGCCGCCCGCGCGCCAGCTCTGCGGCGGCGTTCACGCCTCGCACGAAATGCAGGTTGCTGGCGTTGCTAACGACTCGCGCACCGTCCAGCCGGCCGAGCAGCTCGGCGGTGCGATCAGACGACGCGTTGTCCGCGATGATCACCTCACAAGGCGTGTCGAGAGCGAACACCAGTGAGCGCAGGCAGGCGAAGGTCAGTTCGACCTGGTTGAACAGCACCAACACGATGGAGACGACGGGCTCGTCCGAGGTGGGCAGGGAAAGCCGCTCACCGCTCGCCAGGAAGTCATCGAGCTCCTGCCGGCATAGATTCTTGAACGCCGCTTTGGAGGGCGCGCCACCGTTGCGGGGCGGCCGGCCGGGCAGCAGCAAGGTGCGCCCATAGTCGGTGACCGCCCGTTCCAGCTGCCGAGGCAGGTCGGCGCGGAAGAACACCTCTTCCTCTGACGGGGTCGTTTCCTGCCCAGCCCTCGCCCAACGCAGGCCCGCCGCCTCGCAGGCGAAGAACACCAGTCGCCGCAGAGCCGCGTCCGAGGCGCTCGCTGCAAATGCGGTCAAGGGCTGCAGGGCTGCGCCGCGCGCCCAGAACATGCCACCCGCAGGCATGTCGATCGGGCTGTCGGCATAGAGCGCAAAGCCCAGGCGTTCTGCGATCGCCCGCGCTTCGGTATAGGCCTCACCCCAGGCCAGCTCGGCTCGCGCCGGCGCGGCCGTGCGCGGCGCCAGGAGGCCAAGCTGTGGCAGCTGTCGGAACGCTTCCAGCGCGCCGCGCACCACCGCGGGCGACCCTAGAAGGCTCGCCATGCACAGCTGGCGGACTGGCGCGCTTGAACCGGTGCGCAGCACCAGGACATGGTCGTATGCGGCCGCTTCTGGAAAGGCGGCCAAGGCCGCGGCCAGCCCGTGCCTCCCGCCAGCGCGCCGGATCTCGGCTGCGCCCTGCGTCCAAGCTTGCGTCTGGGCGACCACCGCGGCGCCCAGGTCGCTGCACACCAGCAGGTCCGCGCTCATATCCAGCTGGGACAGGGCGCTCCAGATCTCGTCCAGCCCGCCCTCGTCTTCAATGGTCAGCAGAACCGCCACCCGGCCGGCGTCCGGCTCACCTGGAACGTAGCCCAGCGGCAGGCGCAGGACCGGCTCTCCCACCGAGCCCGGAGCCTTGGGCCGGGGCGTCGCGTCTGGACCCGACAGCCGGTGCATGAGGCGGATCAGCGGGCGGCCCAATGTGCGCAGCACCGCGCGCGTCATCGGCCGGTCCAGAACAGCCCCGCGGACGCCGTACACCAGGCGCACCAGCAGTTGGACCGGGGTCGCGCGAGAGGCCGCGGCGGAAGGCATCAGGGCTTTGACCATGGCGGCGCTGGTCGGTCCAGCCCACCCGCAGCGGCGCCGTGGCATCCAAGATCGTCCACCGGCGTTCCGCAGCCTCATCAAGCACGGAGCGTCAAATGAGCATCCTCGGCTCGATCATGTCGAAGGTCTTCCACCGCGGAGGCGACAAGGCCGCCGCCCAGCCCGCACCAGCTCCGCGCCCGGCGGCCCCGGCGCCTGCTCCGGCTGCGCAGGCCGCGCCCGCCGCCGCGGCCGCGCCGGCCCAGCCATACCAGATGGACCAGGTGGACGTGGAAGCGGTGCTGAGCACCATGGCCGCGGACAACGGCCAGAACCTGGACTGGCGTCACTCCATCGTCGACTTGCTGAAGCTGCTGTCGATCGACTCCAGTCTGTCGGCTCGAAAGGAGCTCGCCGGCGAGCTCGGCTACACGGGTGACACCGGCGACTCCGCCAGCATGAACATCTGGCTGCACAAGCAGGTCATGAACAAGCTCGCTGAAAACGGCGGCATCGTTCCGGACTCGCTGCGCTAGGTCTGCTGGCGCCACTCGAGGAAGCCTTGCTTGGCCATCCAGGCAAGGCTCATCTCGACCAGGCGGCGGCGGTTGGGCGGGAAGCTGGCCAGCACCTCCCGCGGGGTCGCGGCCTTGGCCGCCGCGATCAGTTCGAAGGCCTGCGCGGCCTCCTCCAGATCGCCGCGCCACTGACCAAAGGCGCTGTCGAGACGGATCGCTCGGCTTCCCCGGACCTGTTCGACAGTGACGCCAGGACGGGCGCTCAGGCGCAGATCCAGGGACCACGTGTCCGTGGCGAAGCCGGCGAAGTCGCGGAAGGGATCGCCCTTGATCGGGTTCAGGCGATGCTGGGTGACGGGCTTCTGGGCCGCCTGACGAACCTGCGCCAGTTCGTCCGCCAGGGCGTTGATCTGCCCGACCACCACCGGCCAGTCGAAGGCGGTGCGCACCCGCTCGCGCCCAGCGGCGCCCATGCGACGGCGCAGCTCCGGCTCGCGGATCAGTCGGGCCAGAGCGTCGGCGCAAGCCGCGACATTGACTGCCGTGTGCTGGGCCACCGCCCCCACATAGGCCTGGTAGGCGTCCATCTCGATGACGTGACGCCCCGCCATGAACTCGCCCACGCCGTTGATCGGACCGCTCAACGTCGGGATCAGGAAGCCTTCCTGCCCGTCGCGCACCGTGAAGCGGTAGCCGTCCCAATCACTGACCACCACCGGCAGGCCCGCCGCCATGGCCTCGATCGGGGTGATGCCGAACGTCTCCTGGACGTTGTCGACCAGCGAGATGAAGACGTCGGACGCGGCCCACAGCTCACCCACCAGTCCGTGGTCGTTCCCGTCCAGGAAGCGTATGTCGACGCCAGGCGCCTGGGCTGCGGCCGCTTCCTGGTAAATGCCGCGATCGTTCTCGCTGGGGAACCAGCCCGCAAGGGCGAAGGTCACCTTGGCGCCCGTCGCCTCGGCCGCCTGCTGGGCGGCGCGGAACATGGGCTGGGGGAACGCCTTCTCGAAGTAGGACAGCCGTCCGACCCAGAGCAGCAACACACCGTCGTCGGCCACGCCCAGGCGCTGGCGCACGGCCTGCCGGACCTGCGGCCGGTCGGCGAGGCCGGCGAACCTTGCGCCGTCGACGCCTAGCGGAACGATCGGCAGCGAGGGTCCTTGCGGCGCGCTGCCGCCGGTGCGTTCGGCGAGCCAGTCGCCGTACTCGTCCATCATCTGCCGCACCGCCTGCTGCACCGAGGGGGAGGTGCAGATGATCGCGTCCCAAGCGTGGGTCGGCCCATGCAGGGCGTTGGCGATGGTCTGGCGGATCGCCGGGGGCCCCAGCGTATGAACCAGGCCCATCAGGCTGTAGGCCGTATCGCCCACCATTCGTCGGCGAAGCCAGGACAGCTCCAGGATATCGGCCGCCCCTCGCAGGAGCACGCCCGAGGCCGCGGGGACGGCCTGATCTGTAACAGCCCGCGCCATGAAACGGGTTGGCGAAGCGCCGTCGCCCACGAGATCGGTGCGCAGCACCTCGTCGGTGCTGGGCCGCAAGCTCAGCACGTCGAACTGCTCATAGCCGCCATGCAGGGCGAGCGAGCGGAACAGCTGGTGGTTGGCGACGTCCTTGCCGAAGGGGTTGTTCGGCAGGGCCACGCGCCCGCCAGGGGCGTAAACGGAGAAGCGGTTCGGCACGGCGCGGACCTTAACGATCCCAGCGGCGAAGTCACGCGACGGCCCCACTCGGCGATGCTAGGGCGGAGATCCAAAGGAGATCCTTGCCGATGCGCCTTCGCGTCCTCGCCGCAACCACCCTCGCCCTGGCCTGCACGGCCGCAGCCCCTGCGCCTGCGCCGGGCGCTCGCTTGCTGGACGACGTGCGCATCCTGTCGGCGGATGACATGCAGGGCCGCGAGGTCGGCGCTCCGGGAGGCGCCAAGGCCCGCAGCTACATCCTGGGCCGCATCCGCCAGATCGGAATGACCCCGGTGGGCGCAGGCTTCGAGCAGGCCTTCACCTTCCAGGAAGAGGGGCGGACCGTTCGCGGGGTGAACCTTGTCGCCAAGGTGGACGGCGCCGGACGCAGCGACCGCGTGCTGGTGGTCACCGCCCACTACGACCATGAGGGCGTCAAGAAGGGGGAGATCTACAACGGAGCCGACGACAACGCCTCAGGCGTTGCGGCGGCGCTCGCTCTCGCCGAGTCCCTGCGCCAGACCGCGCCCGAGCACACGGTGATCCTCGCCTTCCTCGACGGGGAAGAGGCCGGACTGCAAGGCGCGAAGGCGTTTGTCGCCGCTCCGCCCGTCCCGCTGTCGCGGATCGCAGCCGCCATCAACCTCGACATGGTGGGCCGCGGCGACAAGGGCGAGATCTTCGTGGCTGGCGCCACGCCCTACCCCTTCCTGCGCCCGCGCCTAGAGGCCTTGGCGGCTGCAGCCCCTGTGCGCCTCAAGCTGGGGCATGACGGCGCGCCGCCCTGGACCGGTCACGACGACTGGACCAAGCAGTCAGACCACTACGCCTTCCACCAGAAGGGCGTGCCCTGGATCTACTTCGGGGTCGAGGACCATCCCGACTACCACCGGCCCACCGACGACTTCGACAAGATCCCCCAGGCCTTCTTCAAGGGCGCGTCCGAGACGATCACGGCGGCCGCCCGCCTGTTCGACCGCGACCTCGACGCCATCGCGAGCGAGGCCGGCCGCGCCCGCTGATCCAGCAAGGCGCGCTTAGACACCGTCGCCGAAGCTGGTGATCTGCGGCCACGGTTGGTCGCCTGTGAAATAGCCCTGCGGCTTGCGGGACAACGCCACGTCGATGAAGCCGCTGCGGCGCGCGCCAAACGCCTCCAGCAGATCGGCGCGCAGCTCCAGGAAGTCGCAGCGCAGCGGCTCGCGCGGGACCACCCCGATCACGACGCGGTCAGCCCCGCCTTCCGGAACCGCGAAGCGATAGGCGTCCATGCCCTCCGGCTCCCCGAGCACCACCTGGAAGGCGTGGTGCGCGCCGTTGATCACCATATGCAGCTGGTCGGGCGCGGGGTCAGCGATCTGAGGCGCGGGATAACCGCCGGACATCTGGATGAAGCCGCCCAGGACCTTGACCGCACCGGCCAAGGGTCCGCTGGCGACGCTCGGCTCCTCAGGCGCCGCCTCGGCGGGCGCGCCTTCGGCCAACCAGGCTTCATCGACGTTCAGCAGCTTCGCCAACGCCCCGATCTTGTTCGCGCGCGGCCGCGCCACGCCCGTGAACCACTTGCTGACGGTCTCCACGCTGACGTTGGTGTCGAAGCGTTCGACGAGTTGGCTGCGCACCCAAGCCTGGCGGCCACGATTGTATGCCGGCACGTGAGCGTTGCGGTCGCACGCCTTTTGCAGGCGCAGGGCGAACGGCCGGTCGCGAAGGACGCGCTCGCGGCGCAGGCTTGCCGCAGCGTCCGTTTCCGGCGCGGTTTGCAGGAATGTCTCCGGCCGAGGGCCGCCCGACGTGATCATTGCACCGCCTTCGGCTTGAGGCGCGAGTTCTCCGCTGACCGGCGAGCGCATCTGGGCGCGTCGAACCGGTCAACCAGGCCCGATTCTAGGGCACGCCCCCTGACGGGGCGTAAATGGCGCAAGCTTGCTGCGCCTCAACACCAAGCGCAGTCGCTCACCCACCCGACCGGCGGCCGACAAATTTCGATGTGGGGAAGAGAAATGGCGCGCCCGGAACGATTCGAACGTCCGACCCTCAGATTCGTAGTCTGATGCTCTATCCAGCTGAGCTACGGGCGCGCACTGCCTTGCGGCAAGGGCGCGGAACCTAGTCGGGGAGTTTGGAAAGCGCAAGCGGGTCCGGCGAGGTTTTTTCAACTTCATCCACAGGCCCGTTGCGCCCCTATGGAATCGGCACCCCCGCCGCCGCGCCCAGGCCCCTCAGGATCGAGCGTCCAGGGCTGCGGTTCGGAGGCTGCGGCTGCCCGCGTGGCGCAGGGCCTGCCTCCTCGGCGGCCATGCCCGGCATCGCCATGCCCAGCATCCCGCCGGTGGACGAGCGGTAGCGCACCTTGACCTGCCACTCACGGTTCCAGGCCGCCTTCGGGTCCGACGGTCTGGGCGGATAGATGAAGTTCGCCTCGTCGCCATAGGCGTTCAGCTGCACCAGACCCGCGCCGCCGGCGGCTTCCACCACTTCGCGCGGCACCTGGCACTGGGTGGTCTGGGGACTGAGCAGGGCCCGGCTGCCCACCAGCCGGGTCAGGTCCGACGGGGAGATGTAGTCGGGCATGGAAAAGGCGGACGCCTGCACCTCCGACGAGCTCCACAGCACCACCGTCTCGTCGCGGCCGCCGCCGATCACCGTCGCCAGATAGGCGCGGGCGTTCGGCACGGCGTTCCAGCCGAGCTGCACCGACCCAGCCGGCGTCCGGGCGTTGGTGGCCAGGTTGATCGGGCCAAGGAAGTCCTGCGCGCCGTTCAGGGCGAAGCGGATCTCGGGGCTGTAGGTGGCCTTGACCACATGTTCGCCGAACAACGAGCCGGTGGGCGTGGAGGCTGCACGGGTTCGCGCGTTCGGCCACTCGCCGTAGGTGGTGCTGCGGCCAGGGGCCGGCGGCTGCATGGGGGTCACCCCCAGGCCGCGCGTGATCGCCTCCAGGCCCGCCGGGATCTTGCCCCCCTGCAGCTGGGAGAAGTCGATGGCGACCGGCTGCCCGCTGCGGGCGCGCTCGCCGCAGCCCCAGAAGATCAGCATGCGCCCACGCGGCTTCTGCCACTCGCGAGGGACGTCGGGGGTCTCATCCACCTTCTGCACCGGCTGGGCGGTGGGGGTCACCAGCGGCAGGCTCTGGCCGAGCCCCAGCGACGCGGGCGGCAGGTGCTCGCCGGTCGGGGCCCCGGTCGGCTGCCGGCTTGAGCCGAGCTGCAGGGTCAGGGTGCGCGACACGCTGTTTCCGCGCATGCCCATCATCGCGCCCATCATGCCCATGGCGGATGGCCGAGACGCGCCGCCGCCCATCCCGGGCAGGCCAAAGCCGGTCTGTGTCTGTGCGCTGACCCAGTAGGTGGCGACCGGCCCCGTCACCTTCTGCGCCGGCTGAGCGCCCGCCACGCCAGCCACGGAGATCACCCCCGCCGTTACGGCGAGCCTGCGGACCGTCCCCATGCCAACCTCCCTCAGATAACGCTGGTCACTGTACCAGCAGGCGCGAGGGGCTCCTAGGGCTTCAGGGCGCTCCAGCAGGCGACATCCGACCCGGGCCAGGCCGAGGCCTCGTAGACGCCCCGGGCCACGGCGCGCGCCAGGGTGTCCGCCGCCAGCGCGCCCAGCCGGGCGAGGCTGAAGGCGGCAGGCTCGGGCAAGGGCTGGCGCGCCGTCGAAAGGGCGAACACCACGTCGCCGTCGAAGGGCGCATGGACCGGCCGGATGGCGCGCGCCATCCCGTCCTGCGCCATGATGGCCACCCGCTTCGCCTGGGCGGGCGTCAGGGCCACATCCGTCGCCACGCAGGCGATGGTGGTGTTGCGCGGCTCAGCCGCTGTCTTGGCGAGCCCCCATGCGTCTGGAGCGGCCGCCAGCCCGTGAGCGCCCAGGCCGCCGAACTCCGACCCGATCTCATAGGGCGCGGCCCAGAAGGTGCGGCCGCCAGGGGCCACGACCGAGCCCCAGCAGTTCACCGCCACGATGGCCCCGACCGTCAGGCCGTCGGCGCTGACGACGGACGCGGACCCCACGCCGCCCTTGAGCCCCCCGGCCATCGCGCCATAGCCCGCGCCAGCGGTTCCCAGCCGGAAGGCCTCGCCTGCCGACAGTACGGCCTCGCGTCCCAGGTCGCGATAGGGCGGCTCCCCTCCCCACTGCTTGTCGCCGCCATTGGCCAGGTCGAACAGGATCGCGGCGGGGACCACCGGCGAGTGCGGAAACGAAGCCCCCGGCGCCACCTCGAAGCCGCGCCCCTGGGCGCCCAGCCAGGCTGTCACCCCGTCCGCCGCCGCCAGGCCGTAGACCGACCCGCCCGACAGGACTACGGCGTCGACCGCGTCGACCAGGTTCTCCGGCGCCAGGGCGTCGGTTTCCCGCGTTCCGGGCCCGCCGCCCCGCACGTCGCAGGCGCAGACCGCGCGCTCATCGGGCAGGACCACGGTCACGCCCGTGCGAACGAGCTCCGCCTGCGCCTGCCCCACCTTCAACCCGGGCACATCGGTGATCAGGTTTCGGGCGCCGGGGCGCACTTGGTACGGTTCAGGTTCCATATGCGGTCTCCGTGACGCCCTCGGCGTTGGTTGTGCAGCGCACGCCCACTATGGTGCGGCCACCAACAGTGGAGCGTCTCCTCTCGTGTTTTCCAACTCGCGTACCGTGGCCGCCCTGGCCATCGCCGGCCTGCTCGCCGCCTGCTCCAGCGTCCCGCAGCAGACCCCGCCGCCGATCGCCGCAGCGCCCTCCGCCCCAGCCGCCTCCGCGGGTCCGAAGGCGATGGTGGCGGCCGCCAACCCCATGGCGGTGGAGGCCGGGCTGAACGTCCTGCGCCGCGGCGGCAGCGCGGTGGACGCCGCGGTGGCCGTCCAGGCCGTGCTTGGCCTGGTGGAGCCGCAGAGCTCGGGGCTGGGCGGCGGCGCCTTCATGACCTTCTACGACTCCAAGACCCGCCGGGTGACCGCCTACAACGGCCGCGAGACCGCGCCGGCGGGCGCTTCGCCGGAGATGTTCCTGGGCCCGAACGGCCGTCCGCTGGACATGCGGACCGCCATCCTCAGCGGACGCTCCACCGGCGTACCAGGGGCCGTGGCCATGCTGTCGCTGGCGCAGAGCCAGCATGGCAAGCTTCCCTGGAACACCCTGTTCACCGACGCCGAACGGCTGGCCGACGAAGGCTTCGTCGTGCCGCAGCGCATGGGCGCGGCCGCCAACGGCTCCTCGCCCCAAGCCCGGTCGCCGGACGCCACCGCCTATTTCACCAAGCCGGACGGGACCCGCATCAAGGCAGGCGAGACCTTCCGCAATCCAGCCTACGCGGCCACGGTCCGCAAGATCGCCGCCGAGGGCCCGAAAGCGATCCTCGAGGGCTCGGTGGCCCAAGCCATTGTCGCCAAGCTGCAGGAAGGTCCGCTTCCCGGCTCTATGACCCTGGCGGACCTGAAGAGCTACAAGCCCAAGGCCACGCCGGGTCTTTGCCGTCCCTATCGCATCTACGTGGTCTGCACGCCGCCGGCGCCCTCGGGCGGCCCTGCGGTTCTGGAAGGCCTCGGCATCCTGGAGCGTACGGACATCGGATCGCATCCGAACGATGCGCAGGGCTGGTACCTGTTCTCGCAGGCCAGCCGCCTGATGTACGCCGACCGCGACCGCTACATCGCCGACCCGGATTTCGTGCAGGTGCCGCAGGATGGTCTGCTCGAGCCGGCCTACCTGGACCAGCGCGCCGCCCTGATCGGGGCCACGGCGGGTCCGGCGCCCGCGCCCGGCAGGCCGCGAGGCGCGCCGGCCAGGGGCGTCGACCGCACGGCCGAGCCGGCGGGCACCACCCACTTCGTGATCGTCGACAACGATGGCGATGTGGTCTCCATGACCACCACGGTGGAGAGCATCTTCGGCTCGGGTCGGATGGTCGCCGGCTTCTTCCTGAACAACCAGCTCACCGACTTCTCTCTGTCGCCCGCTGACCCAGACGGCGCACCGGCGGCGAACGCCGTGGCCCCCGGAAAGCGGCCGCGCTCGTCCATGGCGCCGGCCATCGTGCTGGACCGCCAGGGCCGGTTCGTTGCGGCGGTCGGCTCGCCCGGCGGCCCAGCCATCCTGGCCTATAACCTCAAGGCGCTGGTCGCGATGCTCGACTGGAAGATGCCCGTGCAGGACGCCATCAGCCTGCCGAACCTGATCTCGCGCGGCGAGCAGTACGGGGCCGAGGTCGACAAGTTCTCGCCGGAGCTGACCCAGGCGCTGGCCGCCAAAGGCGTGGTGCTGGCGCGCAGCGTCAGCGCCGAAGGCTCGGGGCTGCATGGGATCGAGGTGACGCCGCAGGGCCTGCGCGGCGCGGCCGACCCGCGGCGCGAAGGCGTGGCCCGCGCGCCTTAAGCCTGCGATCTGGCCGAACGCCCGCGCGCGCCGGCCTTTACGGGCGCGCCCGGCAACCGGATCTCGAACACCGCGCCCGACGGTCCGCTGTCAGCGAGCGAGAGATCCCCGCCATGGCCCTGCGCCAGCTCGCGGGCGATCGCCAGGCCCAGGCCCGCGCCGTCCGGTCGGCTGGATCCGGAGAACGGCAGGAACAGCCGGTCGCGCGCCCGCTCCGGCACGCCCGGTCCATTGTCCGCCACGTGGATCAGCGAGACGTTCTCCGCCTGGGTCAGGCTGACCCGGATGCGCCCAGGCTCCTTGCGGCCTTCCTGCGCCTCGATCACCTGCCGCGCGTTGCGCAGGAGGTTCGCCAGGATCCGATGCAGCTGGTCGGGATCAGCCAGCACCTGGTCGGTGCGCCCCACTTCGCAGACCAGCCGGACGCCCTCGTCCGACAGCCGCGCCTCTTCGGCGGCGGCCTCCAGGATGTCAACCAGACGGACGGGCTTGGGATCCGGCGGCGGCTCCTGGCTCTTGCCGTAGGCCAGCACGCCTGACGCCAGCTTCACAGCACGATCCAGAGCCCGTTCCAGGCGCGGCAGGGCCTGGGTGACCTTGGGGTCCTTCAGCGCGGCCAGCCTCTCGGAGGCGATCTGGGCGCTGGTCAGCATGTTCCGCAGGTCGTGGTTGATCTTGGCCACGGCCTCGCCCAGCGCGGCCAAACGGGCGCGCGAGTTCAGCGCCACCCGAAGGTCCGCCTGCATGCGGTCGAGCTCAGCTTCCGCGCGGCCGATTTCGTCGCGACGGCCGGAGATTTCGATCCGCGCCTCCGGATCATCGGGATCGGCCCGGAAGCGCTCCATGGAGCGGGTGATCCGCTGCATGGGCCGCACCAGGAAGAGGTTCAGGGTCAGGTAGACCAGCAGCCCGGCCATGGTGGACACGAACGCCACAATCAGCACCAGCCGCCACAGATAGCCGGCGAGGACTCGACGAAGCTCGGTGTCCGGCGCCACGAACTCGATGAAATCCGCCTGCCGGAAACGCGGCTCAGCCATCACCCGCATGCGACGACCTTCCGGCCCGAAGAGGGTGCGGAACGGCGCGAAGACGCCAAGCCCCGGCGCCCGGTCGCGCAGGTCCACGAGGTAGGGCGCCTGTTGCGGGGTTCGCGGGCCGGAGAACACCAGCGAACGAATACCGTCCTGGGAGATGGCCACGATCTCCACGCCGGCCCCGCGCAGCAACTCGGTCTTCAGCTGTTCGCTGACCACGCGGTCGGGCGCGACTTCAGGCGCCAGCGAGGCGAGTTCGGCAGCCCGCACGCGGTCCAGCAGCCACTGCCGTTCATAAGCGGCGAGCGCCGCCGGCAGCGCCAACGAACCGCCCAGGGCGACGAATAGAATTGTGAGGATCAGCAGACGCGCCGAAAGGCCGCCCGGCCAAAAGAAGCGTCGCCGGGAAAGCCGGGGCTGGTCCTGCGGCGTTGCGGCGTCCGCCATGAGCAACCCGTTAATCCAGCCCGGCCGCTTCGGCAACGCGGGTGAGGTTATAGCCCAGCGCTTCCTGAAGCTTGTCTATCTCGCGCCCACCGCTTGCGTGACACTTGCAAAGCCATCCGCCCGCAGACGTTCGGCGAGCTCCCGCTTGATGCGCGTGACCAGTCCGGGCCCTTCGAACACCAGGGCGGAATAGAGCTGAACCGCCGAGGCGCCGGCCCGGATCTTGGCGTAGGCGTCCGCGCCCGAGCCGATCCCGCCGACGCCGATCAGCGCCACCCGGCCGGCTGCGGCGGCGGCGAACTCGGCAAGCACGCGCGTCGACATCTCCGTCAGCGGCGTCCCCGAAAGGCCGCCGGTCTCGTCCCGGAACCGCGAGCCGAGCGCCGGCCGCGAGATCGTGGTGTTGGAGACGATGATCCCCGAGAGGCCGTGAGCGACCACCGTCTCGGTGATCGCCTCCACCTCCCCGCTCTCCAGGTCCGGCGCCACCTTCAGGAACATGGGCGCGCGCCCCTGCGCCGGCAGGGCGTCCCGCGCCTCTGCCAGACGGCCCAGAAGCTCTTCCAGCGCCGCCCGGGTCTGCAGCGCCCGTAGGCCGGGCGTGTTGGGCGAGGAGATGTTGATGGTGAAGTAGGACGCCTGGCCCCACAGGCGCGTCAGCCCCGTCACGTAGTCGCCGATCCGATCCTCGGCGTCCTTGTTGGCCCCGATGTTGGCTCCGACGACTCCCGGCCCGCGGCGCGCCAGTCGCGCGGCGAAGGTCTCCAGCCCATCGTTGTTGAAGCCCATGCGGTTGATCACCGCCCGGTCCTCCGTGAGCCGGAAAAGCCGCGGGCGCGGATTGCCCGCCTGGGGCTTGGGCGTAACGGTGCCGCATTCCACGAAGCCGAAGCCGGCGCGCAGCATCGGCCCGAACACCTCGGCGTTCTTGTCGAACCCGGCGCCGAGGCCCACCACGTTGGGCAGCTTCAAGCCCGCGACCTCGGTCGCGAGGATCGGATCGTCGGCCGCCGAACTGGGCCCGAGCCCAGCCTTCAGGGCGCGAATGGCGAGGCGGTGGGCGTCTTCCGGATCCTGGGTTCGCAGGGCGGCGGTGGCGAGGCCGTGCAGCAGGCTCAAGCGAGGTCTCCGATCTGGGGAACGCCGTCGGGTCCAAGCGGCGCTTCGGTGACGCCGCAGACGTCCGAGGTCAGCAATGGCCCGTAGAGGTGCGGGAACAGGTCGCCGCCCCGCGAGGGCTCCCAGCGAAGCGTCTCCCCCAGCCGGTCGCCTTCCACTTCCAGCACGATGAGGTCCCCGACGCCGGCGAAATGCCGCCGGGCGGTTTCGCCGGCCTGCGAGCCCGTGGAGAAATGAATGAACCCGTCCGCCAGATCGATGGCCGACCCGTTGAAGGCGCCAGCCGCCTGGGCTGCGGTCCACTCGCTGCGCGGCAGGATCTTATAAATGCGGCTCACGCCCAGCGCTCCGGAAGCAGAAGGTCCTCCGCCTGCGGGCGGCCGTCCGGTCCGATGGCGAACAGGGCGACGGCGGCGGTCGGGAAGTTGCGTTGCGCCTTGCTGAACAGCGCCGGATCGGCGCCGCCTTCCAGCATCAGGCGCAGGGTCAGTTCGTGCAGGCCCGGATTATGGCCGACCACCATGACCGCCTTGCGATCGGCGCCCGCCGCTTCGGCGATCCGGCGGATGGCGGCCGATTCGGCGAGGTAGAGGTCGTCTTCGAACCGCACCTCGGCCTGCGGAAAGGCGGCGGCCAGCGCGTCCCAGGTCTCGCGAGTGCGTTCCGCCGCCGAGACCAGCACGAGATCGACCGCTACGCCCTGCGCCGCAAGGCGCTCGCCCATTTCCGCAGCCTCGCTCTGGCCGCGCGGCTGAAGGCGCCGATCGAAATCGTCGCCGCTGAAAGAGTCCGGTTCGGCCTTGCCGTGCCGGAACAGGATCAACCGGTCCATGAATGCTCCGCCTTCGCGCGGGACGTCATAGCCGCAGGTGTCTGCGCTGCGAAGCCATTGACACTGAAAGAGGTTGGCGGTCCAAGGCCAGCATGACCGCTCCGGCGACCGCCACTCCAGCCATCGAGGTCAACGGCGGGACCTACCGGTTTCCGGCTGGCAAGGGACTGCGCCTGGATTCGGGCGCGACGCTTGAGCCGCTGGAGATCGCCTACAAGACTTATGGCCGCCTGAACGAAGACCGCTCCAACGCGGTGCTGGTGTGCCACGCCCTGACCGGCGACCAGCATCTGGCCTCGCCGCACCCTGCCACCGGCAAGCCCGGGTGGTGGAGCCGTTTCGTGGGCCCCGGACTTCCGCTCGATACGGATCGCTACTTCGTCATCTGCTCCAACGTGGTGGGCGGATGCATGGGCTCCACCGGCCCTTCCTCGACCAACCCGAAGACGGGCGCGCCCTACGCGCTGTCGTTCCCGGTCATCACCATCGCCGACATGGTCCGCGCCCAGGCCATGCTGGTCGGGGCGCTCGGCATCGAGAAGCTGTTCGCCGTCGTGGGCGGATCCATGGGCGGCATGCAGGTGCTTCAGTGGGCGGCGGACTTTCCCGAGCGGATGTTCAGCGCCGTGTGCATGGCGGCGGCGCCGCGTCACTCGGCCCAGAACATCGCCTTCCACGAAGTGGGCCGCCAGGCGGTGATGGCCGATCCGGACTGGCGCGGCGGCGACTACGAGCGGCACGGCGTCAGCCCGTCCAAGGGCCTGGCGGTCGCCCGCATGGCTGCGCACATCACCTACCTGTCGGAAGTCGCCCTGCAGCGGAAGTTCGGCCGCGAGCTGCAGCGCGACGGCCTGTCCTGGGGCTTCGACGCCGACTTCCAGGTGGAAAGCTACCTGCGCCACCAGGGCGCCAGCTTCGTCGATCGCTTCGACGCAAACACCTACCTCTACATCACTCGGGCCCTGGACTACTTCGACCTCGCCTCCCAGCACGGCGGGGTGCTGGCGCAGGCGTTCCGGCGCGCGCGGGACGTGCGCTTCTGCGTGCTCTCATTCTCCTCGGACTGGCTCTACTCCACCGCGGAAAGCCGGGACATCGTGCGCGCCCTGAACGCCGCCGGCTGCCGGGCCAGCTTCGTTGAGATCGAGACGGACAAGGGCCACGACGCCTTCTTCCTTGATGAGCCGGAGCTGGACCGCACCCTTCGCGGCTTCCTGGGCTCTGCGGCTCAGGCGCGAGGCCTGCCGTGATCGCCACCACCCGCGAGGACTTCCGCGAGATCCTGCGCCTGGTGCGTCCCGGCGCGCGCGTGCTCGACGTGGGCTGCGGCGAGGGCGAGCTGCTGGAGCTGCTCACCCGCGAAAAGAGCGTGGACGGCCAGGGCCTGGAGATCAGCCCGGCGGGCGTCGCCGCCTGCCTGGCCCGCGGCCTGGCCGTGGTGCAGGGCGACGGCGACCGCGACCTGGACCACTTCCCGACCCGGTCCTTCGACTACGCCATCCTGTCCAAGACCCTGCAGCAGATGCGCGAGCCCAAGCACGTGCTGTCGGAGCTGCTGCGCATCGCCGACCAGGCGGTGGTCTCGGTGCCCAACTTCGGACACTGGCGGGTTCGCGCCTCGCTGATGGTGACGGGACGCATGCCGGAGACCCGGGCCCTGCCGGACCCCTGGTACTCCACGCCCAACATCCACCTCTGCACCCTGAAGGACTTCGTCGATCTCTGCCGCGAGCTCGACCTGCGGATCGACGCCTGCGCGGCGCTGGTAACCGGCAAGTCCGCCCGGCCGATCGACCCGACCAAGCCGCTGGAGAACTGGCGCTCGGAAACCGCCCTGTTTCTCCTCAGCCGGCGGACGGAGGAGCGCGCAGGCGCGGTGCCGACGGACCTGTTCGGCGAAGTGGCTCTGCCCGCCGCCGAGCCGGAAGCGCCGAAGCGCCGTCGCCGCCGCGCCTAGCCGGTGATCGCGGCGGCGCCCATGTCGCCGGTGCGGATGCGCAGCGCCTGTTCAAGGTCCAGCACGAACACCTTGCCGTCGCCGATCTTGCCGCTGTTGGCCGTGCGGGTGATCGCTTCCACCACCGCGTCGGCCACATCCGTCGGCACGGCGATCTCCAGTTTCACTTTCGGCAGCAGCTTGATTTCGTATTCGGCGCCTCGATAGACCTCGGTCTTGCCCCGCTGGCGACCATACCCCCGCACCTCGGTGACGGTCAGGCCGGAGGCTCCGGCTTCCGTCACGGCGTCCAGCACCGCGTCCAGGCGGCTGGGTTTGATGACCGCGATGATCATCTTCATGGGCGCAAGTCTCCGGTACTGAGCAACAAATCCTAAGTCAGGCTAGGGCTTCCGCTTCGCGCCTCCAAGTGGCGCCACGAGCACAGGTTCGGGACGTCGTGACGCGGGCGCCGCTCCCGGCGCGGGCGCCAGCACCGGACGTGCAACCCGGGCGCGCACGCGCACGCCCTTGGGTTTCACCGCAAAGCTCTGCTTCACCGCTTCCATGAGCAGCACGCCTGCAAAGCCCGGCCAGATGCGCGAGCCCACCTGCTCGAACCCCTCGGCCCAGCCCGACATCCAGCCGAGCGGCGGGACATAAAGGGCGCGGGTCCAACCCGACGGCTCCAGCTCGGCTTCGCGCAGCAGCTCGGCCAGCTGCCCGCGGCTGTAGGGGCGGCCATGGCCGAAGGGCGTCTTCTCCGCGTCGGCCCACATGCCGTTGCGCGCCGCCACCGCCACGATCACCCGGCCGGAGGGCGCCAGCACGCGCCAGACCTCCCGCAGGAAGCCGACGGGGTCGGAGCACTCCTCGATGGCGTGGGCCAGCAGGATGCGGTCGAACAGGGCGTTGGTGAACGGAAAGGCGTCTTCCGCAACCAGGGTGGTCAGGTTGCGGCCGTCGGCGGGCCAGACCTCCACGCCCTGGCTGGCCGGCATGGCGGCCACGACCCGCCGCGCCGAAGAGGTCAGGTGACTGACGAAAGGGGTGGCGTAGCCCAGGGCCAGAACGTCCAGCCCGTGCGCATCGCCCCAGGCCTCCACGACCTTGCGCTTGACCATGGCGCGGGCTGCCCGGCCAAGGTCAGACGCGTAGAATTGGCGGAGCTCCAGAACGTCCCTGCGCATGCGTATGGCGGCTTTGCTCGACTATAAGCGGGCGGCAACCTAAATCGGTTCGCGGGGCCTTGTCGCGTCCGCAGGAGGATCGCCGTGCCGCTGACGGTTCATCAGTTTCCCTGTCTCTCCGACAACTACGGCTTCCTTGTGCGCGACGAGGCGAGCGGACTTGCCGCCTGCGTCGATACCCCGGAATCCGGAGCCATCCTGCGCGAGCTGAAGAAGCTCGGCTGGAAGCTGTCGCTGATCCTGAACACCCACTGGCATCCCGACCACGCCGGCGGCAACGCCGACATTGTCGCGGCCACGGGCGCCCAGGTCGTGGGTCCGGCCGAGGTGACCCGCATCGCCAGCCTGGATCGCGAGGTGCGCGGCGGCGACGAGGTGCTGCTGGGCGAGACCCGATTCCAGGTGCTGGAAAGCGGCGGCCACACCCTGGGGCACATCGCCTACTACGACGCGGACGACCGGATCGCCTTTGTGGGCGACACCCTTTTCGCCATGGGCTGCGGTCGCATCTTCGAAGGCACGGCCGAGCAGATGTGGAGCAGCCTGCAACGCATCGCCGCCCTGCCCGACGACACGCAGGTCTTCTGCGCCCACGAGTACACCGCCTCCAACGCACGCTTCGCCTTGTCGGTGGACGATGACCCTGCGGTCGCGGCGCGGGCCGAGGCCGTGTTCGCGGCGCGCGATCGTGGAGAGGCGACGGTGCCGACCACCGTCGGGCTCGAGAAAGCTACCAATCCGTTCCTGCGGGCGCCGAAGCTAGCTCCGCGCGTCGGCGTAACCAACGGCTCGGACGTGGACGCCTTTGCGGCGGTGCGCGCCGCCAAGGACACCTTCCGGGGCTGACCGCCTCAGCGGCGGTTCGCAGCCACCGTGACGATGCGTTCGGACGACGGGCGGCCCGCCATGCCTTGACCGGGCGCCACCGTGATCACCAGCGTCTCGTGCTGCATCTGAACGGAGGCCCTGCGCCCTTCGGTCAGGAACACCCGGCGCAGCCGCAGAAGCAGCGTACGCCCTTCCGCGCGGCTGGAGATCCGCACGATGGCCAGGCTGGCCACCGTCGCCGCATCGGCGATCAGGGCCGACGAGTTCGGGTTGGCTTCGGCGTCGAACAGGATTCCGTGGCGCGCGGCCCGGCTCGCCCGCGCGCTGGCCTGCGCCAGCCGGTCGAACAGTTCCTGCGGCCCCAGCTGCGACAGTCGCAGGGGCGATCCCTGCCCCGCCAGGGCGGCGGCCGATCCGCTCGGCCGCGTCGCCGTGAAGACGGTGATGCCGCCCAGCCGCGTGGCGCGCAGCACCGGCTCGCCCAGGTCGTTCTTGTAGATGACGTCGCCACGCGGCCCTGGCTGGGCCTGCAGGGCCCATATCTCAGGACTGTTCTCGAACTTCAGAAGCGGCCGCCCCTGGCTGCGGTCCAGCACGAACTGCTGCCCGTCCTCCGCGACGAAGCGCGCCACGGGCGGAACCGTGAACTGGCGCCCGTCCGTGGGCCGGTCGAACAGACGGATGCCTTGCTGGGCCGCGGCAGGCGAGGCGAAAGCCGCCGCGGCGAGGGCCGCAGCTGCGAACATCGCCCGAAAATGCGCCGGAGGCTCGTCCGTCATGACCCGCAAGGGGATGCCGCTGGACTGGGGCGCTTTTTGGACGCCCCAGAGGCGCTCAGCCGACCATGTACTGGCCGCCGTTGAGCGCCAGCGTAGCGCCGGTCACATAGCCGGCCCGTTCGCCGGCGAGGAAGGCCACCATGTCGGCGATCTCCTCACCATGCCCCAGGCGTCCGACGGGGATCTGACCGATGATGCTTTCCAGCACCTTCTCCGGCACCGCCTGCACCATCTCGGTGTCGATGTAGCCCGGCGCGATGCAGTTCACGGTGATGCCCTTGCGAGCGTTTTCCAGGGCCAGCGCCTTGGTGAAGCCGATCATGCCGGCCTTGGCCGCGGAGTAGTTGGTCTGCCCGACCTGGCCCTTCTGGCCGTTGATCGACGAGATGTTGATGATCCGCCCGAAGCTGCGCTCGCGCATGCCGTCGATCACCTGGCGGGTCATGTTGAACAGGCTGTCCATGTTGACCCGGATGACCTCACCCCACTGCTCGGGCGTCATCCGGTGGAAGACGCCGTCGCGCGTGATGCCGGCGTTGTTCACCAGCACGTCGATCGGGCCGAGCTCGGCCTCGACGGCCTGAACCGCCCGCTGGCAGTCCTCGAAGACGCCGACGTTGCCCTTGATCACCATGACGTCGAGCTCGCGGGCGCAGGCCTCGGCGGCTGCGTCGTTGCCGGAGTAGCCCGCGGCCACCTTCATGCCGTCGGCCTTCAGCCGCTCGACGATCGCCTTGCCGATGCCGCGGGTCCCGCCCGTGACCAGAGCCACTCTCGCCATCGTCTTCCTCCCTAAAGAACGCCGGTGTGTCCGGCGCTGGTGGACGGCGCCGCTTTCAGCGGTCTCGCCGTCCTATTCGGTGATTGCAACGTTCGCCGGCGGACAGGCCGCCGATCAGACCTTTTCCACGCACATGGCGACGCCCATCCCGCCGCCGACGCAAAGCGTGGCCAGACCCTTGGCGGCGCCGGAACGCTTCATCTCGTGCAGTAGGGTGGTCAGGATGCGCGCACCCGACGCACCGATCGGGTGCCCGATCGCGATGGCGCCGCCGTTGACGTTCACCTTCTCCGGATCGAGGCCGAGGTCGCGCACCACGCAAAGCGATTGCGCCGCGAAGGCCTCGTTGGATTCCACGAGGTCGAGATCGCCGACGCTCCAGCCGGCCTTTTCCAGCGCCTTGCGGCTGGCGGGAATCGGGCCCGTGCCCATGATCTCCGGCTCGACCCCGGCGTTGGCGTAGGAAACGATGCGGGCCAGCGGCTTCAGCCCCCGCTTGGCGGCCTCGTCGGCGCTCATCAGCACCAGCGCGGCGGCGCCGTCATTGATGCCGGAGGCGTTGGCGGCGGTGACCGAGCCTTCCTTGTTGAAAGCCGGGCGCAGGCCCGAGATGCCGTCGATCGTCACGCCGTGGCGGATGTACTCGTCCTGGTCGACCACCGTGTCGCCCTTGCGGCCCTTGATGGTCACCGGGGTGATCTCGTCGGCGAACTTGCCGGCCTTCTGGGCGGCCTCGGCGCGGTTCTGCGAGGCGACGGCGAAGCGGTCCTGGTCCTCGCGGGTGATCTGCCAACGGGCGGCGATGTTCTCCGCCGTCTGGCCCATGTGATAGCCGTGGAAGGCGTCCCACAGCCCGTCCTTGATCATGGTGTCGGTGAAGGACAGGTCGCCCATCTTCTGGCCGTTGCGCAGCTGGGCGGCATGGGGCGACTGGCTCATGCTTTCCTGACCGCCGGCGACCACGACATTGGCCGCGCCGTCCTTGATCTGCTGGGCGGCGAGCGCCACGGCCCGCAGGCCCGAGCCGCAGAGCTGGTTCAGGCTCCACGCCGGCGCTTCCACCGGGATGCCGGCGTTCACCGCGGCCTGACGGGCCGGGCCCTGGCCGGCGCCGGCCTGCAGCACCTGGCCCATGATCACTTCCTCGACGTCGGCGGCCGAGATGCCGGCCCGCTCCACCGCGGCCTGGATCGCCACCTTGCCGAGTTCATGCGCAGGCAGCGAGGACAGCGCGCCATTGAACGAGCCCACGGGCGTGCGGACGGCGGAGACGATGACGACGTCGGTCATGGCGGATCCTTGATGCGATTTCGGCGGTATCTGCATCTATCCGGAACGGCGGGCGGTGAAGCAAGCGCCAGCGGCAACTTCTGGAACATTTGCCATTGCGCTCGCATCCGCGATACTGCGCTGCGAAGCCGGACGGGCGCATCCCGCAGCCGGCCCGACAAGAGGAAACGGGGATGGCCGAGACCCAGGACAGCGGCGGAGCGCCGGGCGAGCGCGTCGTCATCAAGAAGTACGCCAACCGGCGTCTCTACAACACCGCCTCCTCTTCCTACGTCACCCTCGAACATCTGGCCGAGATGGTGAAGCAGGGCGTCGACTTCGTGGTCTACGACGCCAAGACCAACGAGGACATCACCCGCACCGTCCTGACCCAGATCATCTTCGAAGAAGAGAGCCAGGGTCAGAGCCTGCTGCCGATCCAGTTTCTCCGACAGCTGATCAGCTTCTACGGCAACTCCATGCAGGCTTTCCTGCCGAGCTATCTGGAGCTGTCGCTGGCGACGTTCGCGCAGCAGCAGGAGCGGATGCGCAACCAGTTTTCCAACCTGGGCCAGAGCGCCGGCATGGCCGGCGGCATCGGCGCCTATGACGAGCAGATCCGCCAGAACCTGGCGCTGTTCGACCGGGCCATGAAGATGTTCTCGCCCTTCGCCTACAGCGCGCCTCAGCCCGGACGTGCGGACGAGCCCGCGCCGGCCGCCAAGGCCGAGCCGGCGGCGCCGGCCGCCGACGACGCCCTGGCGGACCTGCGCAAGCGCATGGAGGAGATGCAGGCGCAGATCGAGAAGCTGGCGTCCAAGGGCTGAGGCGCGCGAAGGTTCTCCTTAACCTCGCTTGCTAAAGATGCCGCCGAGATGACGTCCCCGATCGATCCCATCCGCCGTGCGGCGCAATTGCGCCGCGCCCGCAAAGCTTCCGAAGCTGCGCGGCGCGAGGGCGCGCAGGAGGCGGACGCGGCCAACCTGCCGGTTCCGGTAGACGCGCCGCGCACGGTGCACGAGCCGGAGCCGGTCGCGCCCGCCGCGGCCGTGTTCGCCGCCCAGCTGCTGGGGCAAGACGGACAGAAGCGCGGCCTCAAGGCCGGACCGCAGGCGATCGACACCGCCCAGACCAGCTACAATCGCGCCGAATGGTCTGGCGCCAAGGATCGCCGCGCGCCCAAGGGCGCAAAGGCCAAGACGGAAATCTGAGCCGCTGGGCGGCAAGCCCTGCCCGGCAGCTCTCGCCCCGTCAGCCGAACGGATTCACCGCCCCCTGTGACGAAGCTGGCGCCGCTCTTGCGTTGCGGCGGCCATGCGCAAGTTCTTCCGCTTCATCGACCTGGCCGTGGTCACCCTGATCTTCACGGCCCTGACCTGATCCTGGCCTGCGTCAGGCTTCGTCCACGCCCTGCGGATTGCGGGCGCGGGTCTGCAGCCACATGACGCCCAGCAGGTCCGACAGCGACGCCCACAGGCGGCCGAGGTTCGTATATTTCGACCGGCCGGTCTGCCGATGCCGGTGGTGCACGGGCATGAACGCCGTCTGGTAGCCCTCGCGCAGCATCAAGGCCGGCAGGTAGCGGTGGATGTGGTCGAAGTAGGGAAGCCGCAGGAAGGCTTCGCGCCGGAACGCCTTCAGGCCGCACCCCGTGTCGTTGGCGGTATCGTTCAGCAGCCGCTTGCGGACGCCGTTGCCGAGCTTGGAGGCGATCTTCTTGGCCTGGCTGTCCTGGCGCTTGACCCGCTCGCCGCCCACAAGGGCAAGCTCGGGCGGGCCGGCGAGCAGCGCGTCCACCAGCTTGGGCCCGTCGGCCGGATCGTTCTGCCCGTCGCCGTCCAGCGTGACCACCACCGGGCCACGAGCGCCCAGGATGCCCGACCGGATGGCCCGGCTCTGGCCCGAGTTCTTGCGGTGAGCCAGCACGCGAAGCTCAGGGATCTCGCCCTTCAGCGCCGTGAGCACCGCACGAGTGTTGTCCCGGCTGGCGTCGTCCACGAACACGATCTCGAAGTTCCGGCCTGCAAAGGCGGCGGCGATTTCCCGCGCCAGAGCGGGGGCCGCGCCCTCTTCGTCGAAGACGGGAACCACCACAGAGATGTCGGGCGCTTGAACCATCGCCGTTCCATAGCGGAAAAGGCGGCTTAAGGAAGGATCGTGCTATCAGGACCAAATGACGCTTGAGGGTGCATTGGCGCGGTGGAGCCGCGGGTGGCGCGGTCCTGCGCTGGCGGCGTTTGTCGCCTTCGTCGCGGGTCTGCCCGGCATGCTGGCGGTTCCGCCGCTGGACCGTGACGAGTCGCGCTTCGCCCAGGCCACGGCCCAGATGCTGGAGACCCGCGACTTCGTGGTGATCCGCTTCCAGGATCAGCCCAGGTTCAAGAAGCCCGTGGGCATCCACTGGATGCAGGCGGCCAGCGTGTCCCTGCTGTCCAGCCCCGAGGCGCGGGAGATCTGGGCCTATCGCGTTCCGTCTCTCCTGATGGCGATGCTGGCGGCGGCGGCTTGCGCCTGGGGCGCGGCGGCCTTCTTCGGCCCCCAAGCCGGCATGGTGGCCGGCGCCCTGTTCGGCGCCACCTTGCTTCTGTCCACCGAGGCGATGATCGCCAAGACCGACGCGACCCTTTGCGGCACGACGACGCTCGCGCTGGCCGCCCTCGCCCGGCTCTACGCCGCCGCCCGCGACGGGCCACAGACGGGGCGGGCCACCATCTGGATCTTCTGGGTGGCCGTCGGCCTGTCGATGCTGGTGAAGGGACCGGTCGGCCCGCTGGTGATCGCCCTGACCCTGATCGGCTTGGCCCTGCTCGACCGGCGCGCCGGCTGGATGGGGCGGCTGAACTGGTGGTGGGGCCTGATCGTCGTGGCGGCGATCGTCGGCCCGTGGGCCGGCGCAGTGACCGTTGCGACGGACGGCGGCTTCTGGTCCACCGCCATCGGCGGCGATCTCGCGCCCAAGTTGGCCGGCGGGCAGGAAACCCATGGCGCGCCGCCCGGCTATCACACCCTGCTCGCGCCCATCCTCACCTTTCCCATGACCCTTCTGCTGCCTGCGGCGGCGGTTGTGGCCTGGACCTGCCGCCGCGAGCCAGGCGTGCGGTTCGCCATCGCCTGGTTTCTGCCGAGCTTCCTGCTGTTCGAGCTGATGCCGACGAAGTTGGTGCACTACCCGCTTCCGGCCTACGGCGCGCTCGCCTGGCTGGCGGCGGCGGCCTTGTCGGCGCCTCTGAACAAGTCCGTGCGCTGGACTGGCGCCGTCCTCAGCGCCCTGGTGGGCGTCGCGCTCGCCGCCGGCTGCTTCTATCTGGTGGGCGAGCATGGGGCGGGGGCCGCGGCGACCTTTGGCGCGATCGCCGGCGGCCTGCTGGCCGCGACGGGCCTGGTCGGCGCCTTCCTGCTGGTGCGCAACGCGCCGCAAGAGGCGACCGCCGCGGCCATTGGCTTGGGCGTGCTCGGACACATCGCGCTCAGTGCGGGGCTGGCCCCGCGGCTCAGCGACCTCTGGATCTCCCAGCGCACGGAGAAGGCCCTGGAAACCGCACAGCTGCTGCCTCGCCAGGGGATCGCCGACGCTCCGGTCGCGGTGGCCGGCTACGCCGAGCCGAGCCTGGTCTTCGCCCTCGGCACGCCGACCGAGCTCAAGGACGCCAAGGAAGCCGCCGAAGCCATCGCCGAGAACCGCCCCGCCATCGTCGAACAGCGCGAGGAGGCCGCCTTCCGCGACGCCCTTCGCGCGCTCGGCGTTCAGGCCGTGCAGGTGGCCGAGATCGAGGGCCTCGACTACTCCAACGGTGACGACATGACCCTGCGGGTCTACGAGGCGCGTGACGCCGACTACCGGGTGCTCCGCCGATGAGCCGCCACATCGAAATCGTCGAAGTCGGTCCTCGCGACGGCCTGCAGAACGAGGCCAAGGTCCTGGATGTCGACCAGAAGCTGGAGTTCATCCGGCGCCTTGAGGCGGCCGGCGCCCGGCGTATCGAGACCGTCTCCTTCGTGAACCCCAGGCGCGTGCCGCAGATGGCGGGGGCTGAGGAAATCTCCGTCGCCCTGCCCCCTCAGGCCGGTCGCTCCCGCATCGGCCTCGTGCTGAACGAGAAGGGTTGGGACCGTTGTGTCGCCGCCGGCTGCGACGAGGCCAATGTGGTGGTCTGCGCCTCGGACGGTTTCGGCATCCGCAATCAGGCCGCCTCGGTGGACGAGCAGATCGCCGCCCTGCGCGGCATCGTCGCCACGAAGCGCGAAGCCGGCGGCCCGCCGATCACTGTCACCGTCTCCGTGGCGTTCGGCGACCCGTTCGACGGCGAAGTGTCGGACGCTCAGGTCATGAAGGTCGTCGAGGCCGCCGCCGCCCTGCAGGTCGAGGAGATCGCCCTGGCCGACACCATCGGCGTCGCCGATCCTTGGACGGTCCGCCGGCGGATCGCGCTCGCCCGTGACGCGGCTCCCGATGCACGCCTGCGCATGCACTTCCACGACACCCGCAACACGGGCCTCGCCAACGCCTTCGCGAGCGTGGAGGCCGGCGTCGATGTGCTGGACGCCAGCTGCGGCGGGCTCGGCGGCTGTCCGTTCGCACCCAACGCCACCGGCAACATCGGGACGGAAGACTTGGTGTTCATGCTGGAGCGCGCCGGCTTCACCACCGGCTACGATCTGGCCGCCCTGGTCGACACCGCGCAATGGATGGCGGGGATCCTGGGCAAGCCGCCCGCCGCCAGCGTCAGCCGGGCAGGCACGTTCCCGTTCTAAGGGGGTTAGGCCGCGCGTCCCTTGAACCGCCACATCACCGGACGGGCGATGGCGGTGCAGACGATCACGGGCGACAGCGCCCAGGCCAGCAGGCGCTCCGACAGGTTCTGCGAGCGCTTGCGGAAGTAGCGGGCCAGCCCGACGCCCTTGTGGAACTCGACCCTCAGCGGGCTGGTCTGGCTGGTGTGGCCCAGGTGGATCACCTCGGCCTTGGGATGAAATAGCACCAGGCCCCCGGCCTGACGGACGCGCCAGCACAGGTCCACATCCTCGACATGGAGGAAGTAGCCCTCGTCGAAGCCTTGCACGTGGTCGAAGTCTTCGCGGCGCATGCAGAAGCAGGCGCCGGAGATGGTCGGCACCGGCGCCACGTGCTCGGGCGGCGCATCGCTTTCCCAGTGCACCTCGTAGCGGCGCAGAGCCGGCACCCGCTGGGCCAGACGGCTGAGCGACAGAAGGGCCGTCACCGGAGTGATGTCGCCGCGACGGGCGCCGCGCTGCTCGGTCCGGTCGGAGTTCAGCACCCGGCCGCCGACGATGGTCGGCACCGGGCGCTCTTCGATCTCGCGAACCAGTTCGGCGATGCAGCCGGGCTGCAGGAAGGCGTCGGGGTTCAGGAAGACGAGCAGGTCGCCGCGCGCCGTCCGGGCGCCGAGATTCGCGCCCCGCGCGAACCCGACGTTCCCGTGGCCCGCGACCAGGGTCACCCGCTCGTCACGATCGGCCAGGTTGCGCAAACGCGCCGCATCGACGCGCGTCGAGCCGTTGTCCACGATGACGAACTCGTCGACCAGCGGGTCGTTGAGCACGCATTGCAGGCTCTGCTCGAGCGCCTCGCCCGTCATGTAGACGACCATGACGACCGACACGCTGCGGCGCGGTCTCAGGAAGTCGGGCAGCCGGGCGGGCTCAACAGCGACGATCGGTGCGGCGATGCCGTTCATCCAGCCTCCATGACGTCGGCCTTTTCGACCGACGGTCCGCCGTCCCGCGCACGCCGCGCAACATCAGGCGGACTCGCCTCCAAGGCAAGCCCGTTCGCGGCGGCGGCAAGGTCGAGGACCTCCTGCCGATCAGACCCTAGGCGACGCAACGCAACCTGCTTCAGCTCCGCCTCGCGGCGACCGACCACAGCAATGACCGGAACCTTGGCGAGACTGTGTTCGCGCACCTTGTAGTTGATTTTTTCGTTCCGCAGATCCGTTTCCACACGCAGGCCCTGCGCCGCAAGGGTTTTGGCCACCTCCCGCGCATAGTCGTCGGCGTCGGACGTGATGGTCGCCACGACAACCTGAACGGGAGCGAGCCAGAGCGGGAACGCGCCAGCGTAATTTTCGATCAGCACGCCGATGAATCGTTCCAGCGAGCCGCAGATCGCCCGGTGCAGCATCACCGGACGCTGCTTGGAGCCGTCTTCCGCCACGTACTCGGCGCCGAGGCGCTCGGGCAGGACGTAGTCGAGCTGGATCGTGCCGCACGTCCAGGTGCGGCCGATGGAGTCCTTCAGCACCCAGTCGAGCTTGGGCGCGTAGAAGGCCCCGTCGCCTTCCGCGATCACCGGCTCCACGCCGGCCTTGCGGGCGGCCGACAGCATCTGCGCCTCGGCCTTGTCCCAGAACTCGTCGCTGCCGGCCCGCACTTCCGGACGGGTCGCCAGGGCGATGTGGTCCCGCGTCAGCCCGAAGTCGCTGTGGATCGAGTTGGCCAGCTCGATGAACTTCGCCGTCTCCTCCTCGATCTGGTCCTCGCGGCAGAAGATGTGGGCGTCGTCCTGGGTGAAGGCGCGCACCCGCATCAGCCCGTGCAGCGAGCCGGACGGCTCATAGCGGTGGCAGGCCCCGAACTCGGCCATGCGCAGCGGCAGGTCGCGATAGGACTTCTGGCCGAACTTGAAGATCTGCACGTGGCCCGGGCAGTTCATCGGCTTCAGGGAAAGCTCCTCGCCCTCCTCCGTCTCGCAGACGAACATGTTCGGCCGGTACTTGTCCCAGTGGCCGGACTTTTCCCAGAAGATGCGGTCCAGCACCTGGGGCGTGCGCACTTCCTTGTAGCCGGCTTCCTCCAGGCGGCGGCGGACATAGCTTTCCACCGTGCGCCAGAGGGTCAGGCCCTTCTCGTGCCAGAAGACCATGCCCTTGCCCTCTTCCTGCATGTGGAAGAGGTCCATCTGGCGGCCGAGCTTGCGGTGGTCGCGCTTCTCGGCTTCCTCAAGCCGCTGGATGTAGGCCTCGAGGTCCGCCTCGGTGGCCCAGGCCGTGCCGTAGATGCGCTGCAGCTGGGCGTTGCGGTGGTCGCCGCGCCAGTAGGCGCCCGCCAGCTTGGTCAGCTTGAAGGCCTTGCCCACCGCCTTGGTGGAGGGCAGGTGCGGACCGCGGCAAAGGTCCTTCCAGTTCCCCTGGCGATAGACGGTGATCTTCTCGCCGGCCGGGATGCTCTCGATGATCTGCGCCTTGTACTCCTCGCCGATCTCCCGGAAGTGCTTGATCGCCTCGTCGCGATCCCACTCCTCGCGCTTGATGGGCTCGTCGCGGTCGACGATCTCCTTCATGCGCTGTTCGATCTTGGCCAGGTCGTCCAGGCTGAACGGCTCTTCCCGCGCGAAGTCGTAGTAGAAGCCGTCCTCGATCGCCGGGCCGATGGTCACCTGCGTGCCGGGGAACAGCTCCTGCACGGCTTCCGCCATCACGTGGCTGACGTCGTGACGGATGGTCTCCAGCGCTTCGGGGCTTTCGCGGGTCAGCAGCTCGAAAGCGCCGCCATGCTCAAGCGGCCGGTCCACGTCCAGCAGCTTGCCGTCGAGCTTGACCAGGACGGCCTTCTTCTCGAGCGACTTGGCGATGGAGCCGGCGACTTCCCGGCCGGTCACGCCCTCGGCGTACTCGCGCTTGGAGCCGTCGGGGAAAATCAGTTCGATCATGTCTCACACGTCCATTTCCGCGCGGGAGGCTCGCTCCCCTTGCGCGGGGGTGGCGGGTCATATCCCGATCCACCCCAGGGATGACAGCGGCACAGCCGGCGGATGGCGAGGGCGCCTCCCACCACTGGGCCACGGCTGATCAGGGCCCCTGCCGCATATTCCGAGCACGTCGGAAGAAACCGGCATTGCCGCCCGATCAGCGGCGAAAGCGTCAGCTTGTAGGCGCGCAGCGCGCCTCTGACGCAGCTCTCGTAGAAAGTCATGCCGGCTACGGGATGGGAGAATTCGGCTCAGCGCTTACGCCGAGCCTACCCGGGGATCAAGCCGCGCCGGCGGGGCTAGTTCGCGTATCGGCGGCGGCTGTGGCCTGGCGGACAGCCTCGGTCACGGCCTCGAACGCCAGCAGCGTCGAGGCGTGGCGGGCGGGGTAGTCCTTGACCGGCGCAAGCATCGAGAGTTCCGCGAAACGTCCAACAGGCGCAGGCGCGCCCTCCTTGAGCATAGCACGGAACTGATCGCGGGCCAGTTCGAGCTCCGCCGCGCTGGCGCCGACCACGTGGGCGCCGAGGATCGAGGCCGCCGCCTGGCCAAGCGCGCAGGCCTTCACGTCCTGGGCGAAGTCGGCCACCCGGTCGCCCTCGAGCGACACGTCGACCACCACCCGGCTGCCGCACAGCTTGGCCACCTTCTCGACGCTGGCGTCCGGCGCAGCCAGGCGGCCGCTGCGCGGCAGGTTGGCCGCCAGCTTCAGCAACTGCGCCGAATAAAGGTCGTCGATCATGCTGCCGATGTAGTCGCCTGCGGCGGAGTGCGCCAGGGACGGGCCGCCGCAGCGGAGGCTTAACCTCCACATGCTACCCCGATTGCATGAAATGTTATCTGCGTGGCCTTGGGGTTTTCCTGCTCGCGCTCGCTTCCTGGAGCGCTGCGGCGTCGTCGGCGTCGGCTGGCGATCTCGAGCAAAGCGTCCTGGCCGAGCTGAACGCGATCCGGGCCCATCCTGCCGCCTACGCCCGCCACCTGCGGGAAGCGGCGCAGGAAGGCCGCGGCGGCGTCGCGGTGCTGGCCCGGCATGATCCCGCCGCCGTCCGCGAAGCGATCGCGTTTCTGGAGCGGCAGCCGGCCCTGCCGCCGCTTTCGGCGGACGGACGGCTGGCGTCCGCCGCCCGCGCCCACGTTCGCGCTCAAGGCCCGTCGGGGTCGATCGGCCATGGCGCCGCCGCCAGCGGCTTCGGCGAGCGTCTGGGCCTCCAGAAGATCGCCTACACCCAGGCGGCCGAGGGCATCTCCTACGGCCAGAGCAGCGGTCGCGACGTGGTCCTGCAGCTCGTCATCGACAGCGGCGTGCGCGGCCGCAGCCACCGGCGCGACGTGTTCGGCCCCGCCTATGACGCAGCTGGCGTGGCCTGCGGCCCCCATGCGGTCTGGGGCTCCATGTGCGTGATCGACTACGCCGCGGGTTTCTCCGGCCGCTGAAGCCTCAGCGGAACCAGCCGGCCACGACGCAGGAGGGCTCTCCATCCCGCACTCGGATGGTGGCCGGCCGGCCCCAGCCCGGGGCATAGGCCTGACGCGCACCGTCCTTCGAGACCTCCAGCATTCCGGGCGAACTGAACTGGCAGACCAGTTCCGTCGCCTTGCTGAAGCGGCCGCCGACCGGCAGGCTGACGCAGCTTACGTTGCCGTTCAGGCGGGTGAAGCGAACGCCTTGCAGCTCGAAGCTGCGGGCTGGCCGCCGCGGATCGCCCACCACCGGGCTTGAGCCGGGGCCGCACGCCGGCCCTTCGATTTGCCACGCATCGACGCGCGCATCCGCTGTCGACCATCCGCTGCGAGCCACAAGCACCGCGACGCCGATCATCGGAACCGCAAGAGCGGCTAAGGTGATCATAGGACCAATCTCGCCCAACCTGATCTGCATCGCGAGCCGCCTGAAGTTTACATGTGTAATTCAGAACATCCCATCGGCGGTCAGTCAATCGCTGATTGCAATCGCCCTCTGCCGTCAGCTGCAGTCGCATGAGCACGCTCAGGCTCGTGAAGGTGCAGACGCCGGCCATACGCCTGCCGGTGCGGTGGAGAGGCGCTCGCAGGGAGCTGCGCTTCGGCGCGCACAACTTTGTCGCCCTGATGGACGAGACCGGGCGGGTGCTGCGGGAATTCCATGGCATCGCGCGCGGCCCGTCCGGCGCCCAGCTGCGGATCTTCGGCGGGATCGTGCCCTTCGCCGAGGAGTACATCTGGGGCGAGACCTTTCACGGCCGCACCGGCTTCTATGACGAGAGCTTCCCGCAGGGCGAGCTGTTCGCCGGCCCGCCCGAGGTGGTGGAGCCGAAGCTCCAGGCGGCGGCCGCCCTGCAGGCCGCAGTCAATGCCCGCAACATCCGTTACCCCTGGCCCGCCACGCTCGGCTCCAACAGCAACGCCTATTTCGCCACGCTTCTTGCGGCCATGGACCTGAAGGACGTGCGCCTGCCGGGCCAGCTGTGGGCGCCCTCGGCCGGTCGGCGGCTGCTGGCGGATGCGGACCTGAAGAGCCTGGTCCGCGCCTGAGCCTCAGCCCTTGCGGGCGCGCCAGATCTCTTCGGAGCGGGCCTTCAGCGCCTCGCCCATGTCGCGGAAGCTGCGGTTGAGAGCCCCGCCCGTGCGCTTGGCCAGCGAGCCGCCCATCATGCCGCCGATGATCTCGCCATTGGAGACGATGCAGCTTTCCTCGGCCAGCGCCTCGATCTCGATGTAGCGGGTCATGACGATGAAGCCGCTCAGCATGGTCAGCCGCCAGTGCAGCTGCTCGTGCGGCACCCACTCCAGCACCGTCGGCTGGATCTGCCGCGGCGCCTGTCCGGGCAGAACCATGGTCAGGTCGAGCTTGCCGCCAATGCGGATGTCGCCCGAGGCCTTGGTGTAGAGCGGGTTCCACTGGTCCCAGGACTCGAGATCATAGATCACGTCCCAGATCACCTCGGCCGGCGCCTGGATGCCGACGCGGTGCTCGATCCGCACGCCGCTGGGGCCTTTGGCGGCGGGCGCGCCGCCGCCGCCCTTCTTCTTGTCGCCCCCTACGGGCATGCGCCCGAACATGGAGGCTCTCATCTGCGGGGTCGGTCCGATCGGCATCTAAGCTTGTTCCTTGATCCGCCAGGTCGCGCCGGCGGGTCCATCCATCACCTCAACATTCAACGCCGCAAGTTCGGCGCGGATACGGTCGGCTTCGGGCCAATCCTTGGCGGTGCGCGCGGCTGCCCGGGCCGCAATCAGGTCTTCAATGCGCGCTTTGAGGCCTTCGTCCGCCGCGCCCTGGAACCAATCGTCCGGATCCTGGACCAGGAAGCCCAGCAGGTTGGCCGCTTCCAGCAGGGCGGCTTGGGCGTCGGCCACGCGGCGCCAGTTGGTCTCTCCCGCAAGCAGTTCCGAGCGCGCCAGGTTCATCAGGCTGAACAGGGAGGAGAAGGCCTGCGGCGTGTTCAGGTCGTCCAGCAGGGCCGGCAGGAAGCCCGAGGCTTCCAGCGCCCGACCCACCGCGCCCTTGTCCGGCGCGGGCAGCTCGGCGTCGTGATCGCGGGCCACACGGCGGACGTCGACCAGCAGCTGGTAGAGCCGGTCCAGCGCGTTTTTGGCCTGGCCGATCAGCTCGCCGTTCCACTCCAGCGGCGCACGGTAGTGGCCGGCCAGTAGGGCCCAGCGGATCGCCTCGCCCGGATAGGACTCCAGCAGGTCGTGAGCCAGGGCGACGTTGCCGACGCTCTTGCTCATCTTCTCCTCGCCCATGTTGAGGAAGCCGTTGTGCAGCCAGTAGCGGGCGTACTCGGTCTTGTGCTCGTGGCCGTGGGCGCAGACGCCCTGGGCGAGCTCATTTTCGTGGTGCGGGAAGACCAGATCGATGCCGCCGCCGTGGATGTCGATCGGCAGGCCAAGCGCTTCCTCGATCATGGCCGAGCACTCGATGTGCCAGCCGGGCCGGCCCGAGCCCCAGGGGCTTTCCCACTCCGGCTCGTTCTCCTTGGACGGCTTCCACAGCACGAAGTCGGCCGGGTGGCGCTTGTACGGAGCCACATCCACCCGCGCGCCGGCGATCATCTCGTCCATCGGCCGGCCCGACAGCTTGCCGTAGGCGGGGAAGCTCTGGGTGTCGAACAGCACATGGCCTTCGGCCGCATAGGCCGAACCGTTGTCCACCAACTGGCCGATCATGGCGATGATCGCGTCCATGGTCTCGGTGACCCGCGGCTGCAGGCTGGGCGGCAGGGCCCCCAGCGCGCGCGCATCGGCGTTGTAGGCGTCGAGGTAGCGGTTGGTGATGGTCGAGATCGGCACGCCCTCGTCAGCGGCCTTCTTGTTGATCTTGTCGTCCACGTCCGTGACGTTGGCGGCGTACACCACCGCGTCTTCGCCATAGAGGCGGCGCAGCACGCGGAAAAGCACGTCGAAGACCACCACCGGCCGGAAATTGCCGATGTGGGCGAAGTTGTAGACCGTGGGCCCGCAGACATACATCGTCACCCGCTCGGGGTCGGCTGGGACGAAAGCCCGCTTGGTGCGGGTCATGGTGTCGTAAAGGCTCAGGTTCATGCTCAAGCTTATCGTAGCGTTACGGTTGCGGGGCTGTCCGCTCGGCCCATATACAGATCGCTCGGACGGGAAGCCACGCTGAGACTGGCGCGGGCCCGGCCGACCTTGGGTGGCACGCGTCATTTCCGGGACCCTCGTCCCGGCGCAACTCAGCCCCGGAAAGAACAATCCGTCAGATGGACTCCGTCATCCGTCCCCGCAAGCTCGTCCCCGCCGCCGACCTGGAGCCGGTGCAGCGCCCGACCCGCGAAGAGGCCATGGAGGCCGTCCGCACCCTGATCGCCTGGGCCGGCGACGACCCGCGCCGCGAAGGCGTGCTCGACACCCCCAAGCGCGTGGTCGACGCCTATGCGGAATGGTTCGAAGGCTACCAGGCGGACCCGGCCAAGGAGCTGTCGCGGACCTTCGAGGATGTGCAGGGCTATGACGACATCGTCATGCTGCGCGACATCGAGGTGGAGAGCCATTGCGAGCACCACATGGCGCCCTTCCTCGGCAAGGCCTACGTCGCCTACATGCCGACCAATCGCGTTGTGGGCATCTCCAAGCTGGCTAAGGTGGTCGAGATCTTCGCCCGCCGTCTCCAGACCCAGGAGACCATGACCCAGCAGATCGCCGACGCCATCACCGACAGCCTGCGTCCGGCGGGCGTCGCCGTCCTGATCGACGCGGCGCACCAGTGCATGACGACCCGCGGCGTGCACCACCGTCACGTCTCGACGATCACCACCCAGTTCACTGGTGTCTTCAAGACCGACCCCACCCTGCGCCAGCGCTTCCTGGACTTCGTGAACCGCAAGTAGGCCTCAGCGGGCGAGCGGGTTGGTCGGCTCGCCCTCTCCCGGACGTCGGGGCGGATGCACCAGCGTCACGAGCGTGAAGCTCAGCATGATCAAGAGGTACCAGGCGCCCAGCTTGCTGAGCGGCACCATCGACCAGCCGTGCCTCTGGCTGGGATAGATCCAGGCGTTTGCGAAGGTGCCGAGGTTCTCGGCGAACCAGATGAACAGCGACACCAGTAGTGCGCCCATCAGCATGGGCATGCGCCGCGGCGTAAGGTCCGGCGTGAACTGGAACCAGGTCCGCCAGAACAGCAGCACCGACAAGGCGTAGAGCCCCAGCCGGATGTCCGGCAGGTAGTGGTGCGTGAAGAAGTTGAGGTAGGCGAGGATCGCCAGCAGCCAGGGTCCCCAGACCGGCGGATAGTTCTGGAAGCGCACCTCGAACAGGCGGGTGATCCGGGCGATGTAGCTGCCGACGCAGGCGTACATGAAGCCGGAGAACAGCGGCACCCCGCCGATCCGCAGCAAGCTGGGTTCGGGGTAGATCCACGAGCCCTGGGCGGTCTTGAAGACCTCCATCACCGTGCCGACCACGTGGAAGACGAAGATCACGATGGCCTCGTCCTTGTGCTCCAGCCGGGTGGCCAGCAGGAAGACCTGCAGGGCCAGGGCGCCCACCACCAGGAAGTCGTAGCGGGCGATCGGCGCGCTCTCCGGCCAGAACAGTTGCGTGCCCAGCAGCAGCGCCAGCATCGCCCCGCCGAACAGGCAAGCCCAGGCCTGCTTCAGGCCGAACAGCAGGAACTCGTAGAGCCCGGCCCGCAGCCGGCTCCTCGCCGCCCAGGGACGCACCCACGCGTCGGCGGCGATCACCCGCCCCTTGAGCCATTCGTTCAAACTCATTCTATGGCCAGGCTAGCGCGGCTGGGGGCGGCGGCGCCATATGGCGGCCATGACCGACGCCGCCTTCCCTGTCGCCGCTTCCAAGCACGAGCTGGAGCACGGGCACGCTCTTGCGCCCCGCTTCGACGCCAACGGCCTGATCGCCGCGGTGACCACCCATGCGGACACGGGCGAAGTGCTGATGTTCGCCTGGATGAACGCCGAGGCCTTGGCCAAGACCATCGAAACCGGCGAGGCCCACTACTTCAGCCGTTCTCGCAACGAGCTCTGGCACAAGGGCGCCACCAGCGGCCAGATCCAGCAGGTCGTCGAGCTGCGCATCGACTGCGACCAGGACGCGGTGTGGCTCAAGGTTCATCCGCAGGGTGACGGCGGCGCCTGCCACACCGGCCAGCGCTCGTGCTTCTACCGCAAGGTGGAAGGCGGCCGGCTGGTCGCCCGCTAGACCTTCACCGGCGCCGTCAGGCCGCTGCCCTCCGGCCGGACCTCGAAGGTCGCCAGGGTGGCGGTGGTGAACGACCTCTCGGTGATGGTGGACACGCCCATCATCTCCGCCCGCGCGCCCTCGTGGGTCAGGGTGAGCAGCACGAAACCCTTGTACGACTGGTTGTTCCAGACGACTTCGGAGTTGGCGTCCGCATAGATCTTGCCAAGGTCGACACCCGGCACGTAGTCGCCGCCGCTCGGGCTGGTGACGCCGGTGGTCCCGAACTCACAAGCCACGCGCCGGCCCGCGTCGTCGTGCAGGTCGTTGGTCCAGAAGCAGTGACTATCGCCAGCCAGCACCACCGGACGCGCGCCCGCCTGCCGGAACAAGCCGTAGAGCCGCTCCCGGTCGACGGGATAACCATCCCAGCTGTCGAGCGTCCAAGGCAGGCCGTTCTGGCTGGCGCGGACCATCCGATCCATCCGGCGTCGCGCTCGAGCGTCCTGCGCCGCCAGCACCTCGGGAGCCAGGTGACGCGTGGGATCGGGAACCGCGATGCGGGCCATCAACACCTGGTTGCCGATCACCTGCCACGCGTGGCCGGCCTTCACCGAGCGCTTCAGCTCACGACCGATCCAGGCTTCCTGCCGGTCGTTCATCATGCGCCGTGCGGGATCAGCGATCTTGGCGCGCCAGGCGGCCAGATCGACCTTGCCGTCGACCTTGGGCGCGTCGTCCTCGAAGTCGAGCTGCTTGTCCCGGGCGCCCAGCCGCGTCTCAATCATGATCAGGCTGGCGAGATCGCCGAAGTGGAAGCTGCGCTCGCTGGCGGTGACCAGATCCTGGCCCGCCCCCGGCTCGCGGATCGGCATCCACTCGTAATAGGCCTTCAGGGCCGCCGCCTTGCGGGCCGCCCATTCGCCTTCGGTTTTGGTGCTGTGGTTCTCGGCCCCGCCGACCCAGGAGTCGTTGGCCGTTTCGTGGTCGTCCCAGGCGACAATCCAGGGCGCGCGGGCGTGAGCCGCCTGCAGCTGGGGATCGGATTTGTACTGTGCGTGACGGCGGCGGTAGTCCGTCAGGCTGACCACTTCGCGCGGCGGTTCGTGCGGCCGCTCGCCGGCCACTTTGGAGTCCATTCCATAGGACCCGGGGCCGCCGTACTCATAGATGTAGTCGCCCAGGTGCAGCACCGCGTCCACGCGCGGCAGGGCGGCGATCGCTTCATAGGCGTTGAAGTAGCCGTTCGGGTAAAGGGTGCAGGACGCTACCGCCAGCACCACGTCCTTGATCCCGCCCTGGGGAAGCGTGCGCGCACGGCCGACAGCCGAGACCGCCTCCCCGACCCGGAAGCGGTAGAAGTACTCGACCCCGGGCTTCAACCCGGTGACGTCGACCTTGACGGTGTAGTCCCGGTCGGGTCCCGCGGCCGCTCGCCCCTGCCGCACCACGGCCCGAAAGTCTGTGTCGCTTGCGACCTCCCAGAGCACGTCGAAGCGCCCGGCGTCAGCCTGGGCGGGCGTCGCCCGGGTCCAGATCACCAGCCGGTCGGCCAGGGGATCGCCGCTGGCCACGCCGTGTTCGAAGGTCGCGAGCGTCGCCGGGCTGGCCGCCAGCGCGCCCTGCGAGCCCGCCGCTCCGCCCAGCCCCAGAAGAGCCAGCGCCCTGCGCCGATCGATCTTCATGCCTCGCCCCCGACGCGCACTGTGTTTAGAACCGCTCTGAACCACAGGAGCATGACCGATCCATGTCGAGCGAGGCCCTCCATGTCGCGCGCGAGAAGCTGAGCCGCAAGACGCTCGATATGCACTACGCCATCACCTCCCTCATGGAGGAGATGGAGGCGGTGGACTGGTACCGGCAGCGCGCCGACGACACGGAAGACCCGGAGCTGAAGAAGATCCTTCTGCACAACGCCCGCGAGGAGCTGGAGCACGCGGCCATGGTCCTGGAGTGGATCCGGCGCAACGACCCGGAGGCCGACGCCCAGCTGCGGGAATACCTGTTCAAGGACGGCTCCATCGCCGGTCACGAGGAAGGCGCCAGCGAGAAGCATGGCCTCTGAAGACCTGGGGCTGGAGGACGACGGCGCCGAGGTCCTCACGGTCGAGCTCTCCTCCGCCGCGGCCGGCAAGCGCGTCGACAAGATGCTGGCCCGCAGCCTGCCGGAGCTTTCGCGCGCCCGCCTGCAGGCGCTGATTTCCGAAGGTCGTGTTCGCCGCGATGGCGCGCCGCTGCGCGACGGCTCGGTCAAGGCTGTGCCCGGCTTGTACGAGATCTCCGTCCCCCCGCCCCAGCCCGCGGAGCCTGCGCCCGAAGCGATCCCGCTGACCGTCCTCTTCGAAGACGCCGATCTGATCGTCATCGACAAGCCGCCCGGCATGGCGGTGCACCCGGCGCCCGGCAGCGAGACCGGCACCCTGGTCAACGCCCTGCTGCACCACTGCGGCGACAGCCTGTCCGGCATCGGCGGGGTGGCCCGCCCCGGCATTGTCCACCGGATCGACAAGGACACCTCGGGCGTCATCGTGGCCGCCAAGACTGATGCAGCGCACCAGGGCCTGTCCGCCCTGTTCGCCGCCCACGACATCGAGCGCATCTACATCGCCCTGACGCGAGGCTCGCCCTGGCCGACACGCGGCACGATCGAAGGCGCCATCGCCCGCTCGACCAATGATCGCAAGAAGATGGCCGTGGTGAACAGCGGCGGACGCCATGCGATCACCCACTACGCCGTGGAGCGGGCTTTCGGCCTGCCGGACAAGCGGCTGGCGGCCCGCGTCAGCTGCCAGCTCGAGACCGGCCGCACTCACCAGATCCGCGTCCACCTCGCCAGCAAGGGGACGCCCTGCCTGGGCGATCCGGTCTACGGCTCCGGCTCTCCGGCGACGCCGGTGCGCGAGGCGCTGGCCGCTTCCGGGCTCCAGCGGCAGGCGCTCCACGCCGCCGTGCTCGGCTTCAAGCACCCGGTGACGGGAGAGGCCCTGCGGTTCGAGAGCCCCCTGCCCGCCGACATGGCGAGACTGGAAGAACTTTTGGCGGCGCTTAGCGCGGACTAAACCCTGACGTGCGACATGGCGGTATGGAGCCGATGTCGAAAGCGCAGCGTGAGGCAGGACGGGAGGTCTTCCTTTCCCTCACTCCTCTCGTCGTTCTGGTTATCGGCCTCATCGTGTCAGGCGTTTGGAATGTCCGGGCTGACAAGCGATCAACGCCCTACCTGCGCAACCCAAACTTCGAAGCCTTGCCAGGCTGCCCGACGCGGCTCCGAGATGCGAACAGCATCTACAAGGCCTGCGTCGACAAGCGGTACCTCATCCGCCTTCCCTCCCGCTACAACCTGCCTCGGCCGCTGAAGGGATACCGCTGGATCCGGGTGGGCCCGGACGCGGTCTCCATCAACTGTTATAAGCGCAGCTGCGCCATCGATGAGGTCCGCCGTGGCACGTTCAGCCCCGGCGCCAAGTGGTTTGCTCAGGCCGCGTCGTAGGCCGC
Organism: Phenylobacterium deserti; assembly: GCF_003254705.1. Classification (GTDB taxonomy): domain Bacteria; phylum Pseudomonadota; class Alphaproteobacteria; order Caulobacterales; family Caulobacteraceae; genus Phenylobacterium; species Phenylobacterium deserti. The sequence continues at coordinate 1,563,991 of NZ_QFYR01000001.1, read as the reverse complement.
CTGCAACGCCGCGATGTCGATCTTGACCATCTGCATCATGGCGCCGAACGCAGCCTGCGCCTTCGCCTTGTTCGGATCGCTGTTCAGCCGCATCAGGATCTCGGGGGTGACCTGCCAGGAAACCCCGAACCGGTCCTTGAGCCAGCCGCACTGGGACGGCGCGCCGCCGCCCGCCAGCAGGCCGTCCCAATAGCGGTCGACCTCCGCCTGGTCCTTGCAGTGGACCACGAACGACACCGCCTCGTTGAAGCGGAAGTGCGGGCCGCCGTTCAGCGCCGTCCACGACTGGCCGTCCAGTTCGAAGCTGACGGTCATCACCGAACCCGCAGGGCCCGGCCCGCCCTCGGGGTAGCGGCTGATCGAGGTGATCTTCGAGTTCGGGAACAGCGCCACGTAGAACGCCGCGGCCTCTTCCGCCTGCGTATCGAACCACAGGAAGGGCGTGATCTTGGTCATGGGAGGGCTCCGGGTTTCACAAAGGACGCGGTCCCCAGCGATCACCCGACACGGCGCGCGATTTTTCTTCGATCCCACCTCGGCCGGCCTGGCCCAGCACGGATCGGAGCTTTGCTGCGCCTTCTGTGAGAATCCCTGCCTTGAAGCCGCCCATTTCGGGGCTTAGAAAACCTGACTAACGCAGTCGGATATTCCGGTCGCCTCCCCGCGATCTAGCGTAGCCGCAACCTCGAACTTATCTGAATGGTTGGAGGGGGCGAACGGTCCTTGCGCGCCAGATGCGCGACGGCCGGATGTCCGAGAAATTGAGGGGATAATCCATGGCCGCGAACGCGCTTGCCGTGATGTCGCCGGAAGGCGGCCTCAGCAGATACCTTTCGGAGATCCGCAAGTTTCCGATGCTCCCGAAGGACGAGGAGTTCATGCTGGCCAAGCGCTGGCAGGAGCATCAGGACGCCGAAGCCGCGCACAAGATGGTCACCAGCCACCTGCGCCTCGTGGCGAAGATCGCCATGGGCTACCGCGGCTACGGCCTGCCGATCGGGGAAGTGATCTCCGAAGGCAACGTCGGCCTGATGCAGGCGGTGAAGAAGTTCGATCCCGACCGCGGCTTCCGCCTGGCGACCTACGCCATGTGGTGGATCCGCGCCTCCATCCAGGAATACATCCTGCGCTCCTGGTCGCTCGTGAAGATGGGCACCACCGCGGCTCAGAAGAAGCTGTTCTTCAACCTGCGGAAGGCCAAGAGCGAGATCGAGGCCCTGGAGGAAGGCGACCTGCGGCCCGAACAGGTCCGCCAGATCGCCACCAAGCTCGGCGTGCTGGACGAGGAAGTGGTGTCCATGAACCGCCGCCTCGCCGGCGGCGACGCCTCGCTGAACGCGCCCCTGCGCTCGGACAGCGAAAGCGAGTGGCAGGACTGGCTGGTCGACGATCAGACCCCCAGCCAGGAGACCATGGTCGCCGACGCGGAGGAGCGGACCATCCGCATGAGCCTCCTCGAGGAAGCCATGAGCGAGCTCACCGACCGCGAGCGTCACATCCTGACCGAGCGGCGCCTGAAGGACGAGCCGACCACCCTGGAAGAACTCGCCTCGCAATACGGCGTCAGCCGCGAGCGGGTCCGCCAGATCGAGGTTCGCGCCTTCGAGAAGCTGCAGAAGTCGATGCGCGCCGCCGCCGAACAGCGCAACCTGGTCGACGCCTAGGCCGCGCGCTGGTCAGGGCTCGGCAGATAGGCCAGCAGCGGGGCGGCTTTCCGCTCCGCCTCGCTGCGGTCGAGCCGCTGGCTCAGGCTGGAAGCCTCGAACAGGTAGCGGTGGAAATCGCCCACCACCATGGTCAGGCGGCTGTCCGCGCCGCCGCCTGAGATCAGCTGCAGCTCGGTGGTCTGGGCCAGCATGGCCCGCAGCGCCTGCGCCGGGTCGCGGTCGATGGCTCCCAGCGCCGAGCGCAGGATCTTCAGGCACTGGCCGATGCGTGCGCCGTCCGTCGGGCCGTGCACGTCCACCTGCCGCTTCAGCGGCCCCTTGAACTCGGCCGAGTTGAACCGGCGACGATCTGGACCGACGTAGTCCACCGCCTCCACCCAGTCGCGCCCGCGCAGGGTCACAGCTTCCAGGCGGCGCATCAGGTCCTTCACCGTGAACGGCTTGCGCAGGAACTCGTGCACGCCCGCGTCCCGCGCCGCCAGGATCGCGCCGGCCGTCGCCTGGCTGGTGACCAGGATCACCGGCGCCTTGCGGCACGACAGGTCGCTGCGGCGCAGGGCCCGCGTCAGCGCGACGCCGTCCACCTTCTGATCCGACAGCTCGGCGAACACGATCTGCGGATCGTGCTCAGCCGCGAGCTCCATGGCCTGGGCGTTGCTCTCGGCGATCCAGGTCTCGGGCCGGCAGACGTCGCGCATCAGGCCCGCAACGAAGCGGGCGCTGGTCGGCTGCGGATCGACCACGAGCACCCGCTGGAGCAGCGGCTGCATGTTCTGGATCAGTTTGGCGTCGTGGTGGAACACGGCAGCAGGCCCCCTTGCCTCGGAGACCTGCTTAACTGTGGCGAGGTAAAGGACCTGTTGCGCCCTATGCGCGTATCTTCAGTCCTGGAAGGGATCGCGCATCAGGATGGTGTCGTCCCGCTGCGGGCTGGTGGACAGCAAGGCCACCGGGGCGCCGATCAGCTCCTCGATGCGCCGCACGTACTTCACCGCATTGGCCGGCAGGTCGCGCCAGGAGCGGGCGCCCTGGGTCGTCTCGCTCCAGCCTTCCATCTCCTCGTAGACCGGCGTCAGCGCCGCCTGGGCCTTCAGCCCGGCCGGCAGGTAGCCGATCTCCTCGCCGTCCAGCTGGTAGCCGGTGCAGATCTTCAGGGTCTTCAGCCCGTCCACGACGTCGAGCTTGGTCAGCGCGATGCCGTGGATGCCGTTCAGCGCCACCGACTGGCGCACCAGCGCCGCATCGAACCAGCCGCAGCGCCGCGCACGTCCCGTGACCACGCCGAACTCGCGGCCCACCGTGCCCAGGTGCTGGCCCACCTCGTCGAACAGCTCGGTCGGGAACGGGCCGCCGCCCACGCGGGTGGTGTAGGCCTTCACGATGCCGAGCACATATCCCGTGCCCTTGGGCCCCAGGCCCGAGCCCGCCGCCGCCTGGCCGGCCACCGTGTTGGACGACGTCACATAGGGATAGGTGCCGTGGTCCACGTCCAGCAGGGCGCCTTGGGCGCCTTCGAACAGCACGCGGCGCCCCGCCTTCACCACCTCGTCCAGCATCAGCCACGCGGGCTTGGCGAACGGCAGGATCTTCGGCGCCATCTCGGTCAGCTCGGCCATCAGCGCCGCACCGTCCGCTTCCGGCAGGCCGAGGCCCCGGCGCAGCGGGCCGTGGTGGGCCAGCAGGCGGTCGATCTTGGCTTCCAGCGCTTCACGATCGGCCAGGTCGGCGACGCGGATCGCCCGGCGGCCGACCTTGTCTTCGTAAGCCGGACCGATGCCGCGGCCGGTGGTCCCGATCTTGTTCGTGGCGGCGGCCTCGCGCGCCTGGTCGAGGTCGCGGTGCCAAGGCAGGATAAGGCAGGCGTTGTCGGCCAGCACCAGCAGCTCGGGGCCGATGTTCACGCCCTGCGCGCCCAGCTTCTCGATCTCGCTCAACAGGTGCCAGGGATCGACCACCACGCCGTTGCCGATGATCGACAGCTTGCCCTGCACCACGCCCGACGGCAGCAGGCTGAGCTTGTAGGTCTGGTCGCCCACCACCAGGGTGTGGCCGGCGTTGTGACCGCCCTGGAAGCGCACGACCACGTCGGCCCGGTTGCTCAGCCAGTCGACGAGCTTGCCCTTGCCTTCGTCGCCCCATTGGGCGCCGATCACGGTCACGTTGGCCATTGGATACGATCTCCCCACCTGCCCGGAAGAGCCCAACCGCCCTTCGACAGGTGCTCGGCGGATGAGCTTGAGATCAGTTGTGGCGCCCCAGGTCAAACCAGCACGGGCCGGGCCAGCGAGCGCGGGCGCCGTTTAGACCACCTGCCCGCTCGCCTCAAGCCCCTGGAGCGGCCCCGCCGTGCGCGCTATCAGGCGCCATGACCGTCACCTTCGCCGACATCGAGGCCGCCGCCGGACGTATCGCCGGCGTTGCGGTGGAAACGCCGCTGATCGAAAGCCCGGCGCTGAACGCCCGTCTGAGCGCGCGCGTGCTGATCAAGGCGGAGGTCCTGCAGCGCGCCGGCGCCTTCAAGTTCCGGGGCGCCTACAATCGCCTGGTCCAGCTCAGTCCAGAGGAACGAAGCCGCGGCGTCGTGGCCTTCTCCTCCGGCAACCATGCCCAGGGCGTTGCCCTGGCCGCCCAGCTGCTCGGGATCGCGGCGGTGATCGTCATGCCGTTGGACGCGCCCGCCGTGAAGGTGGAGGCCACGCGCGGCTATGGCGCGGAGGTGCGCTTCTACGACCGTCTCAAGGACAGCCGCGAAGCCATCGCCTCAGAAATCGCGCGCGAGCGGGGCTCGGTTGTCGTGCCCGCCTTCGACGACCCGCACATCATCGCCGGCCAGGGCACGGCGGGGCTGGAAATGGCCCGTCAGGCCCGAGCGCTGGGCACGGACTTCGACGTCCTGCTTGCGCCGATCAGCGGCGGCGGCCTGGTCGCCGGCGTTTCGGAGGCGGTGAAGACGCTGTCCCCCTGCACCCAGGTGTGGGGCGTGGAGCCGGCGCTGTTCGACGACACCCGTCAGTCGCTTGAAGCCGGCGAGCGGGTGACCATCAAGCCGCAGGGCCGCTCGCTGTGTGACGCCCTGGAATCGCCGTTCCCGGGCGAGCTGACCTTCCCGCTGATGAAGAAGAACCTGGCCGGCGCGGTGGGCGTCACCGATTCGGAAGTCGCCGAGGCGATGCGCTACGCCTTTTCCACCCTGAAGCTGGTGGTGGAGCCCGGCGGATCGGTCGGCCTCGCCGCGCTGCTGGCGGGCAAGGTCGACGTGAAGGGCAAGACCATCGGGCTGCTGCTCTCCGGCGGCAACGTCGATCCGGACCTGTTCGCCCGCGTGATCGGCGGCGAGCTCTAGGCCGCTTCAGCCGCGCCGCCCACTGGGCAAGCCAGCAGGGGCGGCGCAGCCTTGGCTAGAGCCGGTCGTCCGGCGCCGCCCGCCCGGCCGGCGCGGCTTCCCGCGGCGTGGTCAGCCGCGCCAGGCGCGGCGTCAGCCACCGCTCGAAGTCGTCGGCGAACTCGTAGACCACCGGCACCAGCACCAGCGACAGCAGGGTCGAGGTGATCAGGCCGCCGATCACCGCCACCGCCATGGGCTGACGGAACTCGGCCCCGTGCTCCAGGGCCAGGGCCGTGGGCACCATGCCGGCCGCCATGGCAACGGTGGTCATCAGGATCGGCCGGGCCCGTTCGCGGCAGGCCTCCATCAGCGCTTGGCGCTGGGGCATGCCCTCCCGTTCGCGCTCGATGGCGTACTCCACCAGCAGGATCGAGTTCTTGGCCGCCAGGCCCAGCAGCATCAGGAAGCCGATCAGCGAGGAGATCGACAGCGACTGCCGGAACAGCATCAGGCCGATGAACGCCCCGCCCACCGCCAGCGGCAGGGCCGAGAGGATCACCACCGGCTTGAAGAACGAGCGGAACAGCAGGATCAGCACGCCGAAGATCATCGCCACGCCGGCGAAGATCGCCATGCCGAACGAGCCGAACAGCTCCGCCATGGCTTCGGCGTCGCCGATCGCGCCCGGCCGCACGCCCGGCGGCAGGTTCTTCATGATCGGCAGGTTGTTCACGGCCTTGGTGGCGGTGCCCAGGGTCTGCCCCTCGTTGAGCTCGGCCTCGACGGTCAGTTGCCGCTCGCGATTCAGGCGGTTGATCCGCGCGGGACCGGCCTGGAACTCCACATCGGCGACGACGTCCAGCCGAGTCGTGCCGCCGCTCGCCGTGGGCAGCTGCAGGGCGCGGATGCGCTCCACGTCCGCCCGCGCGTCGGCCGGCAGGCGCACGCGGATCGGGATCCGCCGCTCTCCCTCGTTCAGCTTGGCCACGTTGGCGTCGATCTCGCCCGATGTGGCGATGCGCGCCACCTGGGCGATGGTGTCCACCGACACGCCCAGTCGGGCGGCCTCGTCGGCTCGCGGGCGGATCACCACCTCAGGGCCGACAGGCGGGGTCGAGGGCCGGGGATCGGACAGCTCGGGCAGGGTCCGCATCTGGCGCTCCAGCTCGAACGCCGCCTTGTCCAGGTTCGCCGGATTGCTGCCGGTCAGCACCTGTTGGAAGCCGGCGGTCCCCTGGAAGTTCAGGAAGCTCACCCGCGCGTCGGGGATGGCCAGCAGCTGGTCGCGGTACTTGGTGCGCAGCTCCGCGCCGGTGACGTCGCGATCCGACTTCAGCAGCACGGTGACAGTGCCGTTGCGCAGGTCGCTGCCGCCAACCCCGCCGAACCCGCCGCTCATGGCGGTGGAGCCGACCTGAGCGAACACGCCGGTGACCAGCGGCTCCTTCTCGAAGATGGCGGTGATCCGGCGGACCGTGTCTTCCATGTCCGACGCCGTGGCGCCGGGCGGCCCCTGCACATTGACGTAGACGTAGTCCGGATCGCCGGCCGGCTGGAACTCCGTCGGGATGAACGGCAGCATCGCGATCGAGCCGAAGAACAGCACCGTGCCGATGATCAGCGACAGGATGCGGTGGTCCAGCGCCCAGTTCAGGGTCTTGCGGTAGAAGGCCGGCATCGGCCGCGGATCGTGCGGTTTGGTGGTCGGCTTGAGGAAGTAGGCGGCCAGCAGGGGCGTCAGCAGGCGCGCCACCACCAGGGAGAACAGCACGGCCACCGACACGGTGAGGCCGAACTCCTTGAAGAACTGCCCGGCGATGCCCGGCATGAAGCTGACCGGCGCGAACACCACCACGATGGTGAAGGTGGTCGCCACCACCGCCAGGCCGATGGCGTCGGCGCCTTCCATGGCGGCCTGGAACGGCCGCATCCCTGCAGCCACCCGCTTCTCGATGTTCTCGATTTCCACGATGGCGTCGTCGACCAGGATGCCGATCACCAGCGTCAGGGCCAGCAGGGTCACCACGTTCAGCGAGAAGCCGAACAGCGCCATGGCCGCAAAGGTCGGGATCAGCGAGATCGGCATGGCCAAGGCGGTGATCAGGGTCGCGCGCCAATCCCGCAGGAACAGGAACACCACCGCCGCCGCCAGCAGCATGCCTTCCACCAGCACCCGCTGGGTGGCCTCGAAGCTCGCCCGGGTCTCGTCCACCGAGGCGAAGATCCGGGTGAAGGTCACGCCGGGGTTGGCCTTCTCCAGCCGCTCCAGGGCGGCGACCACCCGATCGTCCACCTGCACGTCGCTGGACTCGCGGGTCTTCATGACCTGGAAGCCGACGACCGGACGACCGTTCAGGCGGGCGAAGCCGCGCACTTCGGCCGCGCCGTCACCCACCTCGGCCACGTCGGTGAGCTTCACGAAACGCCCGTCACCGGTGGGGATGGTCAGGTTGCGCAGCTCGTTGACGGTATCGACCTGCCCCAGGATCCGCAGGGTCTGTTCACGACCGCCGACGGTCACCCGACCACCGGGCGCGTCCAGCTGGAAACCACGCAGGGCGTTGTTCACCTGGGCCGCAGTCAGGCCGCGCGCCGCCAGACGGTCCGGATCGACCAGGATGTTGATCTCCCGGGTCGTGCCGCCGACGCGGGCGACCTGGGCCACGCCGCTCTGCGCCTGCAGTTCCCGGGCGATGGTGTCGTCCACGAACCAGGACAGCTCGGCGTCCGACATCTCGGGCGCGGCGACCGCATAGGTCAGGATCGGCGCGCTTTCGATCTCCACCCGGCTGACGATGGGCTCGTCGATGTCGCGCGGCAGGACCGCGCGAGCCTGGTCGATCTTGGCGCGGACCTCGTCGGTCTTCTGCTGCAGGTCCTCGCCCATTTCGAACTCGATGTTCGTGGTCGAGACACCTTGGGTGACGATGGACTGGACGTTCTTCACCGCCGAGATGCCGGCCAGGGCGTCCTCCACCGGCCGGGTGATCTGGGTCTCCATCTCGCCGGGCGCGGCGCCGTTCTGCGTGACGGTGACCGAGACCATCGGGAAGGTGACGTTCGGGAACTGCTTCACCGGCAGCATGCCGTAGGAAAGAATCCCGGCGATCATCAGCGCCAGGAACAGCACCGCCACAGGCACCGGATTGCGGATGCCCCAGGCGGAGATCTTCAGGCCGCCGCCGGGCTGGACATGGGGATCGCTCATCGCGCTGCGCTCGCGTTCGCGGGATTGGCGGCCGGGGCGACTGCGCCCTCGACCGGCCGGACGAGATCGCCGTCCACCAGGAAGGCGGCGGCGTTCTGGACGACTCGGGCGCCGGCCGGCGGGCCATTGACCAACTGAACCCAGCCCCCGCCGCGCTCGCCCGTCCTGACCGGAACTTCGCGGACGCGGTTGTTGGCTTGCACAACCATCACGCTGGCGCCGTCCGCGTCATAGCGGATCGCCGTTTCCGGCACGGCCAGGCCCTGGCCGACCGCGTCGGTGAACACCGCCCGGCCGAAGCCGCCCGAGCGGATGCCCGCCTGGGCTGGCAGGCTGACGCGCACGTAGCCGAGCTTGGTCTGCGGATCGATCTCCGGGCTGACCAGACGGATCGTGCCGTTCACCGTCACGCCGTCCGTTAGGGTGACGGTGGCGCGCTGGCCGGCGCGCACCCGAGCGAGATCGTCCTGGGACATCTGGGCCTGCAGCTCGATCTGACCATCGCGCGCCAGCCGGAACCAAGGCGTCGCGCCGCCGGCCGCCAGGTCACCCGGACGCACCGTGCGCTCCAGAACCAGCCCCGACACCGGAGCGGTCACCGACAGCTTGCGCAGCCGGGTCTGCAGGTCGCGCAGTTGGGCCCGCGAGGCTTCGGCCTGCAGGCGCCGCTGGACGATCTGCTCCTGCGAAAGCACGCCGCTGTTGTCGAGTCCTTGCACCCGGCGGGCCTGGTCCTCCGCCTGCGCGGCCTGAGCGCGCGCCTGGGCGACCTGCGCCTCCAACAGGGCGGGATCCAGCTGCACCAGGGTCTGACCGGCGCGGACGTAGTCGCCCACTTCGGCAAGCACCCGAAGCACGCGGTAGCCGGTCACTTCCGGCGCCACGGCGGCTTCTTCGCGGGGCACGAGGTCGCCTGAAGCGGCCAAAGCGCCGGCGACCGCCCGCGGCTGAAGGGTGATCACGCGCACCGAGCGCGCCTGCTGCGGCGCGGCCGGCTTGGTCTGCTCCGGCGCCTTGTGGCATCCGGCCACCGCGAGGCTCGCTGCGCCCAGGGTGATGGCGAGCGGCAGGATGGCCAGTTGGGATCGTCTCATGTCGGTCATCGGGCCTGGGCGTTGGTCGGGAAATCTTGAGCGGGCCAGCCGCCGCCCAGGGCCTGGTAGGCCTGGACCGCGCGGCGCAGGGCCTGCACCTGGGCGGAGGTGAGCTGGGTGCGGGTGGCCCGCCACGACTGCTCGGCGGAAAGGGTGGTCTGCAGGTCGTTCAGCCCGCGCTGGTAGCCGATGCGCGAAGCCTCGAAGGCCCGCGCGGCGCGCACCTCGCCGTCCCGCAGCAGCGCCACGCGCCGGCGGTCGGCGTCCAGGCGCACCAGCGCGCCTTCGCTTTCCTGGAAGGCGGTCTGAACCGCTCGTTCGTAGCCGATCACCGCCTGCTCGGTCCGGGCGTTCTGCGCCCGCAGTTCGGCCAGCAGGCGCGGGATGTCGAGAATCGGCTGGCTCACCGCCCCGCCGATGCTCCAGTTCGCGGTCTCGGACTCGAAGCCCGGCTGGATGTTTCTGGACCAGCCGAGGCCTGGCGTGAGGGTGAAGGTCGGCAGGAAGGCAAGTCGGGCCAAGGCGGTCTGCCCGGCTGCGGAGACCACCCGCGCCTGTGCTTCGCGCACGTCGGGGCGGCGGGCCAGCAGCTGGCTGGGGATGGAGGCCGGAACCGGCGGCGTCTCGCCCACGGCGGGCGGGACGTTCAGGCTGGCGGTGGGCTCCACCACCCGGCCGGCCAGGATCAGCAGCGTCCGCTTCTGCGCCTGCAGCTCGGCTTCCAGCGCCGCCACCTGGGCGTTGGCCTGGGCGAGGTCGCCGGCGATGCGGTCGGCGTCGGCGGAAGCCGCGAGCCCCGCCTGGGCACGGCGGGTGGCCAAGTTGGAAAGTTCCGTCTGGATCCGCGCGGTCTCCCGCGCATCGGCCACCTGGATCGCAAGCCCGCGCGCCTGGAAATAGGCGTCGGCCACTTGTGCGGCGACGTTGGCCCGCGCCGCTTCATAGGCGAAGCGGCTGGCCGCCACTTCCGCATTCGCCGCCCGCCGCGCCGACAGGAAGCGGCCGAAGAAGTCGAGCTGCCAGCTTACGTCGAAGTTGGCGGAGTAGGCTTCCGAAACGCCGGTGTTGGAGAAGCCTGGGATGTTGATCACCTGGCCGCCCAGCTGCTCGGTTTCCGTCCGACGGGCCGAGCCGGTCAGGTTCCCTTGCGGGAAGAACTGCTGCAGCAGACTGCCGGTCCGCGTGGCGCGCGCTTCCTGCAGCCGCGCCGCCGCGGTCCGTGCGTCGGTGTTGCGCGCCAGGGCGTCGTCCACCAGCTGGGTCAGCTGCGGATCGTTGAAGGCCGTCCACCAGCGATCCAGCGCGATCGCGTCGGCCGGCGCGCCTTGAACGGCTTCAAACGCCGACGGCAAGGCCACGTCGGCCTGGCGCGCCGACGTGGCGCAGCCCGCAAGCGCGGTGCTTCCGATCAGCAGCAGAATGGGAAGGGAACGCATCGAACCGTTCGTTTCTGGGCCCGCCGCGGCCCGGTGCTTGAAACCTTCCAAAACGCGATGCGCCGGCAAGACGCACCGGAAAGCTCTTCGTACGGCGTACGGACTTCCCTAAAGCTGAAACTTCGTATGCTGTAAAGTGAATTTCGTATATAGGCTCTGGTATGTCTTCTGAAGATAGCGGCGCCGATCACCGCCGAAGCATCGAGCTTCTCTGGGGCAGGGCCGAAACCGGCCGCCGGGGCCCCAAGCCGCGCCTGTCCGTCACCGAGGTCGTCGCCGCGGGCGTGAAGCTCGCCGACGAGGAAGGCGTCGCCGCCATCTCCATGCGCCGCGTGGCCGAGGCCGTCGGCCTCTCGCCCATGGCGCTCTACACCTACGCGCCCTCCAAGATCGAACTGATCGACCTGATGCTGGACGCCATCTGGGGCGAGATGCAGGCGCCGGGTCCCGAGCTCGCCCACTGGCGCGATCGGATGGAGTTCTTCGCCAAGCAGCACTGGGCCCTGGGCCGCCGGCACCCGTGGATGCTCCAGGTCGGCACGCACCGCCCGCCGCTGGGTCCCAACGTCCTGGCCATGGCCAACACGGCCTTCGGAATGCTCGACGGGCTGGGGCTTTCCGGTGTGGAGATCGATCAGCTCATGCATCTGGTCGCCGACTACGTCCGCGGTGCCCTGCGCACCGCCCTTGAAGCTGACGACGTGGAGCGGATCACCGGCATCACCGACGAGCAGTGGTGGCAGATGCACGAGCCCCTGCTGGGCGATCTGATCGACCGAGGGGATTTTCCCCACCTGGTCCGCGTGGGGGCCGAGGTGAAGACCGCCTACCGGGGCCAGAACGTCCAGCTCGCCCATTTCGAGTTCGGGCTGCAGCGGGTGCTCGACGGCGTGGAGGCCTACATCGCCAAGCGTGCGACGTCTGGGGACCGCTAGCGCGTTCCCCCGCAAGCCAATAGGCTCCCGCCATCCTGAGTTGGGGGATCCTCCTTGAAGACGCTTTTCTCCGCTGCGGCCGCTGTCGCCCTCCTGAGCGGCTCGGCCGTCGCCCAGACGCCGGTTATCGATCCGGCGCGCATCGCCCAGCACGTCAAGGTGCTGGCGGACGACAGCTTCGAAGGCCGCGCGCCCGCCACGGCCGGTGAAGAAAAGACGGTCGCCTACATCACGCAACAGTTCAAAGCCGCCGGCCTGCAGCCCGGCGGCGATCCGGGTCCCAACGGCCGGGCCTGGACCCAGGCCGTGCCCCTCGCTCGGTTCGAAATGAAGGGCCCGGTGTCGGCTTCCGTCACCGCAGTCGGCCAGCGCCAGGCCTGGACCCAGGGCGAGCAGGTGGCCCTTCGCGCCTCCGCGTCCGGCCAGACCCAGGTCAGCGTGAAGGACGCCCCGGTGGTCTTCGTCGGCTACGGCGTCAGCGCGCCGGAACGGAACTGGGACGACTTCAAGGGCGTGGACCTGAAGGGCAAGATCGCGCTCGTCCTCGTCAACGACCCTGACTTCGAGACGGGGCAAGGCGACTTTGGCGGCAAGGCCATGACCTACTATGGCCGCTGGACCTACAAGTACGAGGAAGCCGCCCGCCAGGGCGCGATCGGCTTCCTGGTGATCCACGAGACGGCGCCGGCTTCCTACGGCTGGGCGACGGTGAAGAACTCGAACACCAACGCCATCTTCGACATCATCCGCGACACCCCCGGCGCAACTCATGCGCCCGTGGAAGGCTGGGTGCAGCGCGACGTCGCTGTCGGCCTGTTCCGGAAGGCGGGTCTCGACTTCGAAGCCCTGAAGAAGCAGGCCCAAACTCGCGAATTCCGGCCTGTGACCCTGAACGGCGTCACCTTCTCCGCTGACTACGCGGTGAACGCAGAGAAGGTCGTCTCCCGCAACGTGGTCGGCGTCCTGCCGGGGACCCAGCGTCCCGACGAGCGGATCATCTACTCGGCCCACTGGGACCACCTGGGCGTCGGCGAGCCTGACGCGAAGGGCGACCGCATCTACAACGGGGCCGTCGACAACGCCGATGGCGTCGCCTCCATCATCGAGATCGCCCGGGCGTTTGCGCGCGGGCCCAAGCCGCAGCGTTCGGTCGTCTTCCTGTCGGTCACGGCCGAAGAGAAGGGCCTGCTCGGCACCGAGTACTACGCCGCCAACCCGCTCTATCCGTTGGCCACCACCGTGGCGGACATCAACCTGGACGCCCTCAGCGTCTCAGGGCCGGCGCGCGACATCAGCACCTCCGGCAACGCGCCGCTCACCCTTCAGGATGACCTGATCCGGGTGGCCAAAGCGCACGGTCGCACCTTCACGCCGGACCCGCGGCCGGAAGCCGGCGGCTTCTACCGCTCGGACCATTTCCCGTTCGCAAAGCGCGGCGTGCCGGCCCTGTCCATCGAGTCTGGCGAAGACCTCGTGAAGGGCGGCAAGGCCGCAGGCGAAGCCGCCGCCAAGGCCTACACCGAAGCCCGATACCACCAGCCCGCGGACGAGTTCGACGCCAGTTGGGACCTGACCGGCCTCGCCCAGGAAGTGACCATCGCCTACGATCTGGGCCGCGAGCTGGCCAATTCCCGCACCTGGCCGGAGTGGAAGCGAGGCGCCGAGTTCAAGGCCGAGCGGGACAAGACCGCGAGCCAGAGGAAGTAAGCCATGAGCGGGCGGCTCTATTTCGGCATCGGCGGCTGGACCTTCGAGCCCTGGCGCGGGGTCTTCTATCCCAAGGGCCTGCGCCAGGCGGATGAGCTGGAGTACGCCGCCCGGCACGTGACCACGATCGAGATCAACGGCACCTACTACTCGACGTTCAAGCCGGACAGCTTCGCCAAGTGGCGGGCCTGCACGCCGGACGGGTTCAAGTTCGCTGTGAAAGCGTCGCGGTTCTGCACGAACCGAAAGGTGCTGGCCGACATGGGCCAGTCGATGGAAGTGTTCCTGAACCAGGGCATCAGCGAACTGGGCGACCGGCTTGGCCCGATCCTGTGGCAGTTCATGGCGACCAAGAAGTTCGACCCGGTCGACTTCGAGGGTTTCCTGCAGCTCCTGCCCGACAAGCTCGATGGCTTGCCGCTGCGCCACGTGCTGGAGCCACGTCACGACAGCTTCAAGGATCCCGCCTTCATCGCCTTGTGCCGCAAGTACAATGTGGCGATCTGCCTGGCCGACCACGCCAGCTATCCGATCATTCCGGACGTCACGTCGGACTTCGTCTACGCCAGGCTGCAGACAGGCTCCGACGACGTCGAGACCGCCTATCCGCCTGAGACGCTGGACCTGTGGGCCAGCCGCCTGAAGACCTACGCTGAGGGCGGCCGCCCCGAGGACTTGCCCGCCGTCGATCCCGCCGCAGCGGCGTCCGTCACGCCCCGCGACGTCTTCGCCTACGTCATCCACGAGGGGAAGGTCCGCGCGCCGGCCGCCGCCATGGCGCTGATCGAACGGACCCGCTAGACCCGGCGTGCATGACCGACGCCGCCCGCGACGCCCAGTTCGAAGAAGCCATGCGCCTGGAGAAGGCCGGCGACGCTGAGGGCGCCGTTCGGATTCTGCAGGAGCTGGCCAAACCAGCCCTGACCATGAAGATCGCTCAGGCCATGGGCGTGACGCTGCTCAATGCCGCGCGGTTCGATGAGGCCGAACGCTGGCTTGGCCAGGCCGCCAGACACCGCCCCTCCAACGTCGGCGTGCGCACCAACCTTGGCCGCGTCTACGAGGGCCAGGGCCGCTTCGAGCTGGCGGAGCTGGAGTACAAGACCGCGCTCGCCTTCGAGCCGGAGAGCACCTACGCCAAGCTTGCCTTCGCCAACTTCCTGCTGTCGGGCGGGCGCTATCGCGAGGGCTGGCCGCTGATGGAAGTGCGCGCCCAGGAGTACCCGGACCTCGTTCCGCCGGTGACGGACGACTTCCCCGAGTGGAAGGGCCAGCCGCTGGCCGGCAAGTCGATCCTGGTCTGGTACGAGCAGGGCTTTGGCGACCAGATCCAGATGTGCCGGTTCGCGCGCGAGCTTAAGGCTCGCGGCGCGTCTCGCGTCACCCTCGGCTGCCGCCCGCCGCTCGCAAAGCTGTTCAGCACCCTGGATGCGGCGGACGAGATCGTTCCGGTGGGACGCGATGAACTCGTCGCGGTCCGCGGACACGACTACTGGACCCGCTACTTCTCCATGCCAGCCTATCTCGGCACGACGCTGGAGAGCCTCTGGACAGGCCCTTACCTCGGAGCGTCCGACGACAAGCGGGAGAAGTGGCGCGGCTGGTCCGGCGTGGGCCTCGCTTGGCGGGCCAGCGCCACCGGCTTTAATGCAGCCAACAAGTCCTTGCCTCCGGAGCAAGCCCGGCGCCTGTTCGACCTGGGCGTGGTCAGCCTGGACCCGGAGGACACCGGCGCCACCGACTTTGCCGACACCGCCGCCATCATCGAGCAGCTGGACCTGGTGATTTCCATCGACAGCGCGCCGGCCCATCTGGCCGGCGCCATGGGCAAACCGGTGTGGACGCTGCTGCCTTTCCTGAAGCTCGACTGGCGCTGGCTGCGCAGCGGCGATGGTTCGCCTTGGTACCCCAGCATGCGCCTCTACCGTCAATCCAAGGCGTCGGACTGGCCCGCCACGATCGACCGCGTCATCGACGATCTTCGCGCCGCCGGACACGCCTGAGCTCGACCTGCCGGCTTTGCGAGACCAGCGACGCGCACTACAGTGACGCGCGTCATCTTTGAATTCGAGTCATGACCAACGTCGCGCTGCTCCCGGTGGGGAAACGAGAACGGACCAAGGTTCAGAACCGCCAGGCGATCCTCGATGCGGCGCGGGCGGTGTTCAGCGAGCTGGGGTACGAGACCGCCACCGTGCGCGACATCATCCGCCGCACGGGCCTCGCGGCGGGCACCTTCTACAACTACTACCGGTCCAAGGAGGAGGTGTTCGCCGCCCTGTCCGACGACGGGGCCCGCCGGTTTGCGCCGATCCTCAAGGGCCTGCGCGAGAACCTGCGCGACTTCGAAGCCTTTGTGCACGAGGCGATCCACGCCTACTTCCAGTTTCTGGCGCAGGAGCAGCGCAGCTGGATCGAGAAGCGCCCGCCGGGCGAGCCCTACCCCCATGTTCTGGGTGAGACGCCGGAGATGGCGGCCGTGTACGCGGAGGTCCGCACCGTGATCGAGGCCGCCCTCGCCGCCCGCCAGGGTCCGGCGGCCGACGTCGCCTATATGACGGCCGCCAGCATCGCCATCGCCCGCGACGTGGGCGAGAAGATGCTGGAGCGGCGCCCGATCGATACAGAGGCGGCGGCGGACTTCGCCGTCACGATGATTCTGCGGGGTCTCAGGGGACTGGCTCAGCCCAAGGACTGACGACCCAGTAGCCGCACGTGGCGCATTCCGGGCCGGCGCCGTTGACAGGCTCCCTTGGTTCCACTATCCACCGCGCCTCGATTTTTGACCTTGGAGCCTCACGTGAAGCGGACCTTTCAGCCGTCTCGTCTCGTGCGCGCGCGCCGTCACGGCTTCCGCCTGCGCATGTCCACCAAGAACGGACAAAAGATCCTCGCGCGCCGCCGCGCCAAGGGTCGCAAGCGCCTGAGCGCCTAAGACCTCAGTACCGAGGTAAGGGTGTCGGCATGGCCGACGCCGCGTTTCCCATCGAACGCCTCAAGAAGCGCGCAGACTTCCTGCTCTGCGCGCAGGCGCCTTCGTGCGCCAAGGGCGCCGTGGTCGTTCAGGCCCGCGCCCGCCCCGACGGCGAGCCACTCGTCCGCACCGGCTTCACCGCTACCAAACGCATTGGCGGCGCGGTGGACCGCAATCTCGCCAAGCGGCGAATGCGCGAGGCCGCCCGCCTGCTGGTCGCCCAGCATGGCCGTGCCGGATACGACTATGTGTTCATCGCCCGGGGCGGTGTGACCAAGCGCCCCTGGCCCCGTTTGCTTGACGATATGAAAAGCGCGCTGATAAGGCTCGCCGCCGAACGCGACGGGCGGGACAAAGACGTGACGGCGCCCGCCTCTCCTCCTCAAAACGACTGAGCGCGCGCCCCCGCTATGCAAGACGACTCCAGCCGCAACACGATCATCTTCCTCGTGTGCGCTCTCGGGCTGTTCATCCTTTACCAGATGTTCGTGCTCGAGCCCGCCGCCAAGCGCCGCCAGGCGGAGGCCGCCCGTGCTCGCCCCGCCGCCGAGGCGCCGCTGACGCCCGGTGCGCCGGCCGCCGCAGCTGAAGCTGCGGGTCTGACCCGCCCGCAAGCCGTCGCCGCCAGTCCGCGCGTGCCGATCGCCACGCCGGCGCTGCGGGGTTCGCTGTCCCTGCGCGGCGCGCGCATCGACGACCTCTACCTGACCCAATACCGCGAGACCGTGGCGAAGAACTCGCCGCCGGTCGAACTGCTGCGTCCGGAAGGCGCGCCGCACGCCTGGTTCGCCGAGATCGGCTGGGCGGGCGCGAATGTGCCGGGCCTTCCCAACCGTGACACGCTCTGGACCCTGGCGCAGGGTTCGGTGCTTTCGCCGGGCCAGCCCGTCGTGCTCACCCACACCAATGGTGCGGGTCTGACCTTCACCCGTCGGATTTCCGTCGACGAGCGGTTCATGTTCACCGTCACGGACACGGTCGCCAACGCGTCCGGCCAGGCGGTCACTCTCGCCCCCTACGGCTCCATCCAGCGTCAGGGCCTGCCGCCCGCCCACCAGGGCAGCCAGATCGTTCACGAAGGCGCTGTGGGCGCCCTTGGAACGGACAAGCAAGATCTTAAGCTGATCAAGTACGGCAAGTGGGCCAAAGACAACGTCCAGCAGCGCTTCGACTCTAAGGGCGGCTGGGTCGGCATGACTGACAAGTATTGGCTGGCGGCACTCGTGCCGGACCAGGCCGAGGCCGTCAGCGGTCAATTCCGCAACTTGAACGATCAAGGCATCGAAGTCTTCGAGTCTAATTTCACCGGCCAAGCCCGCGCCATTCCGTCAGGCCAACAGATCACCGAAACGACCCGCTTCTTCAGCGGCGCTAAGTCGGTGAAGGTGCTTCAGGCCTATGAGAAGCAGTTCGGCATCGCCCGCTTCGACGACGCCGTGGACTGGGGTCTTCTGTGGTTCCTGACCCGCCCGATCTTCTCGTTCCTGCTGTTCATCTTCCAGCACGTGGGCAGCTTCGGCATCGCCATCCTGCTGCTGACCGTCGCCGTGCGGCTGATCTTCTTCCCGCTCGCGAACAAGCAGTACGAGTCGATGATCAAGATGAAGAAGGTGCAGCCCCAGATGGAGGAGCTGCGCAAGCGGTACAAGGACGATCCGGCCAAGCAGCAGCAGGAGCTCCTCGCCCTTTATCAGCGCGAGAAGGTCAATCCTGTCGCCGGCTGCCTGCCGATCCTCGTCCAGATCCCGGTCTTCTTCGCCCTCTACAAGGTGCTCAGCGTCACCATCGAGATGCGGCATGCGCCCTTCCTCGGCTGGATCCAGGACCTGTCCGCGCGCGACCCGACGACCATCTGGAACCTGTTCGGCCTGATCCCGTGGAATCCGGCGACCACCCCGCTGATCGGCGGCCTGCTCGACACCAGCCTGCACATCGGCATCCTGCCGCTGCTCTATGGCTTCACCATGTGGCTGACGACGGCGATGAACCCGCCGGCGCCGGACCCGGTGCAGCAGCGCATCTTCCAGTTCATGCCGGTGATCTTCACCTTCATCATGGCGCCCTTCGCCATCGGCCTGCTGATCTACTGGACCTGGACCAACGTCCTCTCGATCCTGCAGCAGTACGTGCTGATGCGCCGGTTCAAGGTCGACAACCCGATCGACAGCATCATCGGCAAGCTGACCGGGCGTAAGAAGGCGGCCGCCTAGTGGCCGCCGACCCGGTCTTCGACGACGAGGCCCTGGAGGCGGCTCGCAAGCTCTTTGCACGCGAGACCACCTTCATGATGGGCGCCGTCCGCATGGACGGCCTGCCCGCGCCCGACCTGCCGGAAGTGGCCTTCGCCGGCCGTTCCAACGTCGGCAAGTCGTCGCTGATCAACGCCGTCACCGGCCGCAAGGAGCTGGCGCGGGCCTCGAACGAGCCCGGCCGCACGCGCGAGATCAACTTCTTCGTCCTGGACGAGCGGATCCGCCTGGTCGACCTGCCTGGCTACGGGTTCGCCAAGGTCAGCCGCACCACGGCCCGCAAGTTCCAGAACCTCGGTCGGGACTACCTGCGAGGCCGGCCGAACCTGAAGCGCGCCTATTTGCTGATCGATGCGCGCCACGGCCTGAAGACCGTCGACACGGAAGCGTTGGACGCGTTCGACACGGCCGCTGTCTCCTACCAGATCGTCCTGACCAAGGCCGACAAGATCAAGCCGCACGAAGTCGAGGCTCTGGTCGACAAGACCCTGAAGCAGATTTCCAAGCGCCCCGCGGCCTTCCCGCGCGTGCTCGCCACCTCCTCCGAGAAGGGGACCGGCATCCCCGAGTTGCGCGCCGAGATCATGGCCGCCTGCGCGGTCGAGCTCTGAGAAGCCGGGTTGCTCTCCCTCGGGGGAGGAACTGATGACACCGGCTTCCACGTCCGCTATCGGAGCGCTCCGAACTGCTGGAGCCCCGTCCGCCCGTGACTGACGAGACCCAAGGCCAAGGCTGGGCCACCGCCAAGACCCTCGCCGAGGCCCTGCCCTTTATTCAGATCTACGACCGCGAAACCGTGGTCATCAAATACGGCGGCCACGCCATGGGCGAAGAGCAGGTGGCCAAGCTGTTCGCCGCGGATGCGGTGCTCCTGAAGATGTTGGGCGTCCATCCGGTTGTAGTCCACGGGGGCGGCCCGCAGATCTCGGCCTGGCTGTCCAAAGCCGGCGTGAAGTCGACCTTCATCGACGGCCTGCGGGTGACGGACGAGGCCACCATGGAAGTGGCCGAGATGGTCCTGTCCGGCGCCATCAACAAGGAAATCGCCAGCTGGATCACCCAGGCGGGCGCGGAGGCCGACGTGCGCGGCGTGGGCCTGTCCGGCAAGGACGCGCGCCTGATCACCGTCGAAAAAGTGACCCGCACCAAGAAGGACCCGGACAGCGAGGAAGAGCGCATCGTCGATCTGGGCTTCGTCGGCGAGCCCAAGAAGGTCGACCCCAAGCTGATCGAAGCAATGATCTACGCCGAGGAGGACTATATCCCGGTGGTCGCCCCCATCGGCGTGTCCGAAGCCGGCGAGACCTACAACATCAACGCCGACACCGTGGCTGGCGCACTGGCTGGCGCGCTCAGCGCCAAGCGCATGCTCCTGCTCACCGACGTCGCCGGCGTGCTGGACAAGAATGGCGAGCTGATCCGTCAGATGACCGTGGCCGAAGCCCGTCAGGCGATCACCGACGGCGTCGCCACCGGCGGCATGATCCCCAAGCTTGAAACCGCCATCCACGCGGTGGAGTCCGGCGTGGAAGCCGTCGTCATCCTGGACGGTCGCCGTCCGCATGCCATGCTGGTCGAGCTGTTCACCGAACACGGGGCCGGCACGCTGATCAGCGCATGAGCGTTGACCTGACGCGGCCGGACTTCTCTCACGTCGACACTTGGCTGTTCGACCTCGACAACACGCTGTACCCGGCCGAGTGCGGCTTCATGGCCGCGCTGGTCGACCGCATGACCGCCTTCGTGGAGAAGGTCACCGGCCTGCCGCGGGACGAAGCGTTCCGCCTGCAGAAGAGCTACTTGGCGGAACACGGCCTCACCCTGAAGGGCATGATGCTGAACCACGGGGTCGACCCGCTGGAATTTCACGCCATCTTCCACGACCTGTCGCTGGAAGCTCTGGCGCACGACCCGGACCTGCTCGCCGCCCTTGAGCGCCTGCCCGGCCGCCGGATCATCTTCACCAACGCCGACGACGTCCACGCCGAACGGGTGCTGAAGCGCCTGGGGCTTGCTGACCTGTTCGAGGACGTTTTCCACATCGGCTCGACCGGCTATGAGCCGAAGCCCTCACCGCAGGCCTTCGCCCGGATCACTGAAGCTCATGGCTTCAATCCACGCGGTGCAGCCTTCTTCGAGGACTCAGAGCGCAACTTGGCGCCAGCCGCCGAGCTCGGCATGACCACCGTTCTGGTCGGCGCGCACGCACCGGCCTCCACCGCACCGTTCGTCCATCACCGCACCGAAAAGCTCGCGCCGTTTCTTTCCGGCGCCCAGCTCAGGGAAGCTGCCTGACCATGACCACCATCACCCCCGCCGACCTTCAGCTCGAGATCGAAGCCGCCTGGGCGGCTCGCGACGGGATCAGCACGGCCACCAACGGTCCGGTCCGCACCGCCGTTGACGAGACCCTGAACCTGCTCGACTCCGGCGCTCTGCGCGTCGCTGAACGTGGCGAAGATGGCGCCTGGACGGTGAACCAGTGGGTCAAGCAGGCGATCCTGCTGTCCTTCCGCCTGAACCCGAACACCGTCATGCACGCCGGCCCTCCTGGCCCATACTGGGACAAGGTGCCGGTGAAGTTCGCCGGCTGGGAAGCCGCCCAGTTCGAAGCCGCCGGCTTCCGCGCCGTTCCGGGCGCGGTCGCCCGCCGCGGCAGCTTCATCGCCAAGGGCGTGGTGCTCATGCCTTCGTTCGTGAACATCGGGGCCTATGTCGATGAAGGCACCATGGTGGACACCTGGGCCACCGTCGGCTCCTGCGCCCAGATCGGGAAGAACTGCCACATCAGCGGCGGCGCCGGCATCGGCGGCGTGCTGGAGCCGCTGCAAGCCAACCCGACCATCATCGAGGACCACTGCTTCATCGGCGCGCGCTCCGAAGTCGCGGAAGGCGTCATCGTCCGGGAGGGCAGCGTGCTGTCCATGGGCGTCTACCTGACCGCCACCACCCCGATCATCGACCGCAAGACCGGCGAGACCCGCCTGGGCGAGGTGCCGCCCTACTCGGTCGTGGTGCCGGGGTCGCGTCCCAACCCGAACGATCCGTCCCTGCCGTCCACCTACTGCGCCGTGATCATGAAGACGGTGGACGAGCGCACCCGCTCCAAGACCAGCATCAACGAACTGCTGCGGGACTGACGCCTTGATGCGCCGCCTCGTTCAAGCTGATGACGGGCGCGGCGCAAAGCTTGAGCAAGGCGGCGTCGTCGCCTTCCTCGTCCTCATGTTCTGGGTTGTCATCTGGCCATGGCCGTACGGCCTGGCCATGCTCCTGGCTGGCTTGGCGCCCTGGATCGGCACGGCGCTGGCGATCATCTACCGACGCAGCGTCGCGCCCTTCAGCATCGCCGACCTCGATCCCCGCGCTAACTTGGGCGCGCTGCTGGGCGCTGGGCTGTTCGGCGGGCGTGTCTTCTACGATGTCGACTTCACCCCTGGGGGGCTCGGCCAGCTCACGCTGATCGGATGCGGCGTCGCCATGGCGCTCGCCTTGGTCTGGCTGATCCTGTCACGTCCGCTGTTCGCCAAGCCACGTTGGCTCATCGTCCCCATCGGACTGGCAATCTTGGCAGGCGCCACGAGCCCGGCGGCGCTGAACGTGGCCCTGGGAAACAAGCAGGGCGAACTCGGCCAAGTACAGGTTACCGCAAAGCGAGTGAAAGAAGAGAAGAGGTCCCGCAGGAGAGCTCGCTATCGCACCTTTATCTATCACCAGCTTACGGTGACGGGGCTGCCCGGGGCCGCTGGCGCAGCGGAAATCAGCGTCCAACCTGGCTTTTTCCAGAGCGTGCGGGTGGGCGAGCCTCTCTGCTACGATCTTCACAGGGGCATCCTCGGCGCAGACTGGTATCTCCTCGACCACTGCCCGCGTCCGCCGCGCTCTTCCCTGCCGCTGCTCTGACGCAACCAAGTCCAAGCTTAACCTTTCATTAGGGATTGGCGCGGGCCGTGCTAGGCTTGCGACGGGAGGTCCCATAATGAGAAAAGATATCGTCGCCGCGGTCGTGACCGCTTTCCTGGTCGCCGCGCCGGCTTTCGCCGGGGAAGTCAGCCCCGACGGTCTGGCGGCTCCGTCCAGCGGCTCCGCCCAGGTGGAATTGGCCATGACGCAGCAGACGCTGCCGGCCAACGGCTCCCTGGCCGAGCATAGCCAGCCCTACCTGCGCTATCTGTACGTTCTCTCGGGCGAGTTGAAGGTCTCCAACCTGGTCACCGGCGATGAGCAGCGGGTGCAGGCCGGCGGTATGGCGATCGAGACCCCCAACGACTGGCACGTGGCTAAGGCCATGGGGAGCGAGCCCGTGGTGTTCGTCACCATCGATCAGGCCCCCGAAGAGCCCAAGGCCGCCGCCCACAACGGCTAGCGGCTGCGCTTCGTCTCGGCCTCGTAGGGCGACCCATCGCGGTGGCGGTAGGTCGTCTCTCCCTTGTGGATGACGAGATCGATGTCGGGATAGTCGACGGCGTCCACGCCCGGCTTGCGCGACCCGACCTCCAGGAGCACGGCAAGCCGGTCCGACCGGTTCTGGATGTGGTGTCCGTCCGCCTTGCCGGCGGGAAAAGCCGCGCACTCGCCGGCCCGCAGCACCTCTTCGCCGGCGTCGGTGATCAGAACGACTTCGCCTTCCACCACCCACACGAATTCGTCTTCAGCCGAGTGCCAGTGGCGCTGGCTGGTCCACTGGCCGGGCGGCAGGCGCATCAGGTTCACGCCAAACTGGGTGAGCCCGGCTGCATCCCCCAGCTTCCAGCGCTGGCGCTCCTTGCAGGGCGCATCGAAGGGCGGCGGATAGCCTGTGCCGAAGCGGGTGGGCGCGGCGTCGATGTCGATCTTGGGCATGGGGCGGTTCCGGTCTAGGACGTCTTCGGAACTTAGGAACTAGCTGCGCCGGAGGCCAGATGATCGACGCCGTCACCCTGACGCGGGAGCTGATCCGCCGGCCGTCCGTCACGCCCGCCGACGCAGGCGCCATGGACGTGGTCGAGCAGACCCTGGCCGGCCTGGGCTTCACCTGCCGTCGCATGAAGTTCGGCGACATCGAGAACCTCTACGCCCGCTACGGCTCGGCACGTCCGAACCTGTGCTTCGCCGGACATACCGACGTCGTCCCGGTGGGCGACGCTGCGGCCTGGAGCCAGGGGGCCTTTGACGCCGAAGTGGTCGACGGGGTCCTGGTCGGCCGCGGCGCCGTGGACATGAAAAGCGCCATCGCCGCCTTCGCCGCCGCCGCCGGGCGGGCGATCGAGAGCGGCGCGGTGAAGGGCTCCCTCTCCTTCCTCATCACCGGCGATGAAGAGGGCGTCGCCACCCACGGCACCAAAAAGGTCGTCGAGGCGCTTCAGGCCGAGGGCGAGGTCATCGACCACTGCATCGTCGGCGAGCCCACCTCGGCGGAGTCGTTTGGCGACATGGTCAAGGTTGGTCGCCGCGGCTCCATTAACGCCGAGATCGTGGTGGAGGGCGTGCAAGGTCACGTCGCCTATCCGCACCGCGCCGCCAACCCTGTGCCGGTTCTGGTGCGTCTGCTGGCCCGACTGCAGGATCGGATGCTGGACGAAGGCTACCCCGAGTTCCAGCCGTCGAACCTGGAAGTCACTATGATCGACGTGCCCAACACGGCGACCAACGTCATCCCGGGCGTCGCCCGCGCACGCCTGAACATCCGCTTCAACCCGAGCCACACCGGAGCCTCCCTGGCCAGCTGGATGGAGGAGGAAGCCCGCGCCGTGGCCGAAGGGTTCAAGGGCTCGGTGACCGTGAAGCCCGCCATCAGCGGCGAGGCCTTCCTGACCGAACCCGGTCCCTTCACGGAAGTGGTGTCCGGCGCCGTCGCCGACGTTTCAGGCCAGCCTCCGGAGCTTTCCACATCTGGCGGCACCTCCGACGCGCGCTTCATCCGCGCCCTTTGCCCCGTGGTTGAACTGGGCCTTGTCGGCAAGACGATGCACCAGGTCGACGAGCGGGCGCCAGTGGACGAGATCCTCAAGCTGCAAACGGTTTATGAGCGCCTCATCGCCCGCTATTTTGAGACGTTCAGCGCGGCCTAGTCGCCGTAGACCACGCCGGTCAGGTACAGCCCGCACGAGGGCGCCACCGGCCCGCAGGCCTTGCGGTCGCGGGCTTCCAGCGCCGCCCGCAGGTCATCACGGGTCCAGCGGCCGACGCCCACTTCGGCCAGGCTTCCGGTCATTGAGCGCACCTGCCGATGGAGGAACGAGCGAGAGGCGAACTCCAGCAGCACCTGCTCGCCTTCTCGCCAGACCCGCGCGACGTCCAGCGTCTTCATCGGCGACTTGGCCTGGCAGCCTAGGTCGCGGAATGTCGTGAAATCGTGGTGGCCCACCAAGACCTGCGCGGCCTCATTCATGGCTGCGGCGTCGAGCGGCTTCTTCACGTGCCAGACCCGTCCCTGGTCGAGCGCCGGCGGGGCCGTGCGGTTCATGATCCGATAGATGTATCGACGGCCGGTCGCCGAGAACCGCGCGTGCCAGCCTTCCGGCGCCACCTGCGCATCCAGCACCACGATCGGCTCAGGCACGAGGTGGGCGTTGAGCGCGTTACGCACCACCTCGGGCTTCCAGTCCTTCTCCAAGTCGATGTGCACCACCTGACCCGTGGCATGGACGCCCGTGTCAGTCCGTCCCGCCGCATGCAGCCGCAGCTCCTGGCCGCAGAACCCCTTCACAGCCCGCTCGATGGCGCCCTGCACCGAAGCCAGCCCGTCCTGCGCCTGCAGGCCGTGGTACGGGCGCCCGTCATACTCGATCAGCAAGCGATACCGGGGCATCAGTCCAGCCGCGTCCCGGACGGCACGGCCGCCCCGCGCAGAAACACTTCGGCGTCCTGCGGCCCCTTGCCCTCGCGCTGCACGCGCAGCAGGCGCACCGCGCCCGCTCCCGTCCCGATCAGCAAGCGATCGTCCAACGCCACGCCCGGCGCGCCGTCCACGTCCTCGAAGGCGGACAGCAGCGCCTTCACGCGCACGGGTCCCTTGTCGCTGGGCAGCGTGAACCAGGCGCCGGGGAACGGCGACAAGCCGCGAACCTTGAGGTCGATCTCCCGGCCCGGCCTGGCCCAGTCGATGCGCGCTTCCTTGCTGCGGATCTTCTTGGCGTAGGTCACGCCTTCTTCCGCCTGCGGGCGGGCCACCGCCGAGCCATCCTCGATACTGGGCAAGGTGCGGACAATCAGGTCGGCGGCGGCCGCGGCCAGCCGGTCGTGCAGGCTTCCAGCCGTATCCAGAGGTCCGATCCGTAACGTAGCGGTCGACAGCACCGGGCCTTCATCCAGGCCTTCGGTCATGCGCATGACCTCCACGCCGGTCTGCTCGTCACCGGCCATGATGGCGCGCTGGATGGGCGCCGCGCCACGCCAGCGCGGCAGCAGCGATGCATGGAGGTTGTAGCTTCCGAGCCTCGGCGCCTCGAGCACCGCGCCGGGAAGGATCTGTCCGAAAGCCACCACCACCGCGGCGTCGGCTTGCAGCGCCGCAAAAGCCTCGATCTCGGAAGGATCACGCATCGAGGATGGCGTGCGGACGGCGATGCCCTGGCTCTCCGCAAAGGCGTGTACGGGCGAGGGCTTCAACTCGTGACCGCGGCCACGGGGCGCTGGCGGCTGAGAATAGGCGCAGACGATCTCATGCCCGGCGTCCACCAGGGCGCGCAGGACGACAACTGAGAACTCTGGGGTGCCAAGAAAGGCGAGACGCATGGCGAGCCTTTAGCTGCGGGCGATAGCGAGCGCCAGACAAGGAACTGCGGGGCAAGCTCCGCCGTTGAACGGCCGACTTCCGAAGGAGCCGAACATGCGCATTCTCGTCACAGCCTCGGTCCTGGGCCTCGCCATCGCGGTGACCGCCTGCACCCGCAGCGAAGAGCAGGAAACCCGCGCCGAAACCAACGAGGCGGTGCAGGACATTCGCGCCAACGCCAACGAAGCCGGCGACCGCTTTGAGGCCAGCGCTGAGAACGTCGGTCAGGACGTCAAGGAAGGCGCTCAGAAGGTCGGATCAGAGATCAAGCAGGTCACCGACGATCCAGATGTGAAGGCCGCCGCCGGAGAAGTGAAGGAAGCCTTCAATGGCCTCGGCTCGGCGGTCAAGGATGCCGGTCGCGAGACGAAGGAAGGTGCCCGCGAGGCCGGCGCCGAAGCCCGCGACGCGACGAACTGAGGGAGAGCGGCCGCTTAGGCCGCGCGGACCAGCTTCTTGACCTTCTTCACCGCCTGTTCGCGCTTCAGGCGCGACAGGTGGTCGATGAAGAGGACGCCGTTCAGGTGGTCCATCTCGTGCTGGATGCAGACGGCGAAGAGGCCGTCGGCGTCCTCCTCGATCTGTTCGCCTTGGTAGTTCAAGTAGCGCAGCTTCACGCGCGCCGGCCGATCCACCGCATCGTAGATCTCAGGGACGGAAAGGCAGCCTTCTTCGTAGGTGAAGGTCTCGTCCGAGGTCCAGAGGATCTCCGGATTGACGAAATAGCGCGGCTGTTTCGGCTCGTTCTCGCGGGCGAGGTCCATGACGATCACGCGCTTGGGCACGCCGATCTGAATGGCGGCCAAGCCGATGCCGGGCGCGTCGTACATGGTCTCGAGCATGTCATCCATCAGCGCCCGCAGCTCGTCGTCGACCTTCTCCACAGGTTCAGAGACCTGCTTGAGGACGGGGTTTGGGACGGTAAGGATTTCGCGGATGGCCATGGCGCGGAGGTAGGTTCGGATTAGTTGAGCGTCAAGGTCGGTGATTGCCTCAGGAGGCCTCCTCGCCGGCCACCAGCCGAGCCCGCGGCGCCTCGGCGACCGACAGCTTCGTTAGCGGCCGCACCGCGCTTTCGACCGGATCGAGCGAGGGCACCTGCCGCCCCTCATGGTCGACCTTTAGATCCTCGAACCTTTTGGCCTGGGTCAGCACCTGGGTTTCGAGCGAGCCGACGAACTGGTTGTAGCGGTCCACCGCCGCCGTCAGCGCCTTGCCCACGGAGGAGGCGTGCGTGCCCATCACGGCGATCCGTTTGTGCAGCTCGCGACCAAGGTCGGCGATCTTACGGGCGTTAACCGCCTGCTCCTCCACCCGCCACCCGTAGGCCACCGCCTTGCAGAGGGCGAACAGGGTGGTCGGCGTCACGATGACCACGCGGCGCTCCATGGCCTCGGTCATCAGGTCGGGTGCTCGGTCGAGGGCCGCGGCGAGCGCGGAGTCCAGCGGCACGAACATCGCGACGAAGTCCGGCGAGGAATCGAACTGATCCCAATAAGCCTTGGCCGAAAGCCCCTGGATGTGGCCGCGCACGCTTTGCACATGGCGCACGCCGCAGGCGTCGCGGCCGGCTTCGTCGAGCGCTTCCTGCAGTTCCAGGAAAGCGTTCAGCGAGCACTTGGCGTCGATCACGAACACCCCGCCGCCCGGCAGTCGTATCGTCACGTCCGGACGGCGACGGCCTTCCTCGCTATCGGTGGAGGTCTGCTCGCTGAAGTCGAAGCGGTGGGCGAGGCCGGCCGCTTCCAGCACGTTGCGCAGGGTCTGCTCGCCCCAACGTCCCTGCACGCCCGCCCCGCGACGCAGGGCCGAGGACAGCTTGCGAGCCTCTTCCTGCGTGGCGGTGGACGCCTGCAGCAGCTGATTGATCTGTTCCTTGAGGCCGCCGGTCTCTTCGGCGCGGGCCTTTTCCGCCGCGGTGACCTGCTCCTGAAATTTCTGGAGGGTCTCGGCGACCGGCTTCAACTGGTCCTCGATGCGCTTCTGGGCCAGCAGCTCGCGGTTCTTGAAGGTCTCTTCCGTTTGCTTCAGCAGCGCCTCGGCCACCGCGCCCGCCGACTGCGCCGCCTGGGCCTTCACCAGCTCCGCCTGGATTGAAGCCTGCTCCTCCAGCATCCGAACGCGCGCCTCGGCGCCGTTCGCTCGTTCGGCGAGGTCCCAGGCTCGCGCCTCGGCCTCGCCCGCGCGCCGCCGCTCGAGGAAAGCCCAGGCCAGGGCGGCCACGGCGACAATGGCGCAGACCAGCGCAGCAAGAATGGAGGCGTTCATGGTGTGTTCCTAACGCGAATGGCGAGTCGCGGCCAGTGCGACGCAGCGCCTCCGCGTCAGGCCGGCCGTCTCGCCCGCATGGCCTGGGCGATGGTGCCGTCGTCGAGCCAATCGAGTTCGCCGCCGACGGGGACGCCTCTCGCCAGCATGGTGACGGAGACGTTCGCGCCGGCCAGGCGGTCGGCGAGATAGTGCGCGGTGGTTTGCCCGTCGACGGTCGCGGGCAAGGCCAGAATGACCTCGCGGACGCCATCGTCGGACGCGCGCTGAACCAGCGGCCCCACACGCAGCGCTTCAGGTCCGACGCCGTCCAGCGCTGACAAGAGCCCGCCCAGCACGTGGTACTTGCCGCGGAAGGCGCTGGCCCGCTCCATGGCCCAGAGCGCCCCCACCTCTTCCACGACGCAGATCAGGGTGCTGTCCCGGGAAACGTCCGAACAGATGGCGCACGGCTCCTGGGTGTCCAGAGCTCCGCAGACGGAGCAGGTCTTCACCCGCCGCGACGCCTCGGCCAGAGCGTCAGCCAACGGGTCCAACAGCTGTTCGCGCCGCTTCAGCAACGCAAGCGTCGCCCGCCGGGCGGAGCGCTGGCCCAGCCCGGGCAGCTTAGCGAGCAGCCCGATGAGCCGCTCGATCTCGGGACCGGCGGTGGAGGCCAAATCAGAACTTCGGCATGCCCGGCAGGCCCATGCCCGCCAGCGGCCCAGCCGCTTCGCGCATCATGTCGGCCTGGGCGGCGTCCAGCTTGCGCTTGGCGTCGGCGTGAGCGGCGACCACCAGATCGGCCAGCACCTCGCCTTCGCCCGGAGCCATCAGGCTCTCGTCCAGGTCCACACGGGCCAGCTCGCCCGTGCCCTTGAGCGTGACCTTCACCATGCCGCCGCCCGAGGTGCCCTCGACGGACAGCTCAGCGATCTTGGCCTGAGCGTCGGCCAGCTTCTGCTGCATGGCCTGCGCCTGCTTCATCAGGGAGCCGAGGTCTTTCATCACTCAATCCTCATCGTCGTTCTCGTCCGGCGCTTCGGCCGCGGGCTCGCTGACCTCCGGCGTCGGCATGTTGCGAATGCCCACAATCTCAGCGCCGGGGAAGGCTTCCATGACGGACAGGATGAAGGGATCCTGCTCGATCTTGGCGCGGACCTCGCGCTCCTCGCGCTTCTGCTTTTCCCAGAGGCTTTCCTCGCCGCCGCCGCCTTTCGCGGCGATGAGCCAGCGCTCGCCGGTCCATTCCTTGAGCCGCGCCACCAGGCGCTGAGCGAGGTTGTTCGGGCAGCCTGGCGCCGGTTCATACTCGATGGCGCCGGGCCGGAAGCTGATCGGGCGGACAAAGCGCTCGACGTCCAGCTTCAGGCCGATGTCCCGGCGCTTGTCGATCAGCTGGATCAGGTCGTCGAAGGTCTTCAGCTGGGCGACTGGCTCGCCAGACGCCTGGGGCTGCGGCATGGCCTGGCGCGCCACGGCGCTGACCGCGCCGCCGCCGCCCATGGAGGCGCCGCCGCTGCCTCCACCGCCGCCGCCGCCGCCGCCAGAAGGCCCGCCGCCCAGCGGCTCGCCGGACTGCAGCTTCTTCAGCGCTTCTTCGGGGCCAGGCAGGTCCGCCGCATAGGCCATGCGGATCAGGGCCATGTCGGCGGCCGCGGCTGCGTCGGGCGCACGCCGGACCTCGTCATAGGCCTTGAGCAGCAGCTGCCACATGCGCGACAGGATGCCAGCCGACACCGCCGCCCCGATCGCCGCCAACTTGCCGGCCTGCTCCTTGGGCATGACCAGCGCCTGCGGGCCGATGGTCTTGGCCACCGAGGCGGAGTGGCAATGTTCCATCAGGTCCAGCATCACCTGGTCCGGATTGGCGCCGTAGCCGTACATTGTGCGGAAAGCCTGGATGGCCTCGCCCGCCTCGCCGCGCATCACATGCTCGAAGAGGGCGATGGTCTGGCCGCGGTCGGCCAAGCCCAGCATGTCGCGGATGCTTTCCGCGGTGACCGTCTGGCCGGGCTCCGACTGGACGATGGCCTGGTCCAGCATGGACTGGGCGTCGCGCACCGAGCCTTCCGCCGCGCGGGCGATCAGCATCAGGCCTTCCTGTTCGACCCGCGCGCCTTCGTTGGCGCAGATCATCTCCAGGTTCTTGACCAGCACCTCCGGCTCGACCCGGCGCAGGTCGAAGCGCTGGGTGCGGGACAGGATGGTCACCGGCACCTTGCGGATCTCGGTGGTGGCGAAGATGAACTTGGCGTGCGGCGGCGGCTCTTCCAGCGTCTTCAGCAGGGCGTTGAAGGCGCCCGTGGAGAGCATGTGCACTTCGTCGATGATGTAGACCTTGTAGCGCGCCTCGACAGGCGCATAGCGCACCCCGTCCAGCAGCTCGCGCATGTCGGCCACGCCGGTGCGGGAGGCGGCGTCCAGCTCCAGGACGTCCATGTGCCGGCCTTCAATGATGGCGCGGCAGTTGCGGCCCTCTTCCTTGAAGTCGAGGGTCGGGGCGTGGATCTCGTCGGTTTCGTAGTTCAGCGCCCGGGCGAGCAGGCGGGCGGTCGTGGTCTTGCCCACCCCGCGGACGCCGGTGAGCATGAAGGCGTGGGCGATCCGGCCGGTGGCGAACGCGTTGCGCAGCGTCCGCACCATGGCTTCCTGGCCATAGAGATCGTCAAAGGTGCGCGGCCGGTACTTCCGCGCGATCACCGTATAGGCGGCAGACTCCCCACCCGCGGGCGGCGCCGGCGGTGCGGCGTCTCCGAACATGTCGCCCGTGTTGGGGTCACGCTCCGGAGGGTGGTCTTCGAGCGTGAAGTCTTCGTCGGCCATCGGGCTCGGAGCTTAAGGAGGAGGTGGAGACCGGACAACGACCCGGAGCGTGGCTCGTTACGGCTGCTTCCTTCCGGACCTGACCGGGTTGGCGAGGCGTCCGCCCGTCGCCGATCTCCGCCCCCTATATCGCTGGAGAGAACGGCGGGCGCAAGCGGCGCTCGGCAAACCATCCACCTACATGACGCCGCAGCCGCGCAGGACTAGAGGTTTCAGCCATGCCCCTGACCGCCTTCCAAAACACCTTCGCCGGCAATCCGCTCGACCGCGCCAGCGACCGCCGTGGAGACAAGAACTGGCTGGCGGGACAGCTGGCCGATCCATCCAGCCTGGGCGTCGTGCTCTGGAACGGCCGGCCCTTGGTGGAAGACCGCGACGACGGCCTCCAGATCGCCTATCTCGCCGGCCGGCTGCTGGCCGAGCTTGCCGGCGGCACGCCCGAGCGCATGCTGTTCATGGGGCTCTGGAAGGAGACGCCTGTTTTCGCCTTCGAGCTCACCGGCACGGCCGATCCGTCTGAGGCGGCTCTGCAGGGCTTGGGGCGATTCGAGGAGCTCCGGCCGGTGGCCGCGCGCTTGCCAGCGCCAGAGGCGGGCATCATCGCCACAGCCAAGTCCATGTTCGACTGGCATCGTCGGCACGACCACTGCTCGGCCTGCGGGGAGGCCAGCCGCATCGCCGACGGCGGTTGGAAGAGGGTCTGCCCCGCCTGTTCGACGGAGCACTTTCCGCGCACGGATCCCGTGGTGATCATGCTGCCCTATCACGGCGAGCGCTGCATGCTCGGCCGACAGGATACCTGGCCGCCCGGCATGTTCTCCGCCCTTGCGGGCTTTCTGGAGCCGGGGGAGTCCATCGAGGAAGCCTGCGCCCGGGAGCTGAACGAGGAAGCGGGCCTGCACGCCACCGCTGTCCGCTACCATTCCAGCCAGCCCTGGCCGTTCCCGTCCCAGCTGATGATCGGCTTGCTGGCCGAGGTGGAGGACGAGGAGGGGAGCCCCGACCAAACTGAGCTTTCGGAGGTGCGTTGGTTCACCCGCGCTGAGGCTGCCGACCTTCTGGCTGGTCGGCTGCAAGGCCTCTCCGCCCCGCCGCCTCTGGCGATCGCCCACCAGTTGCTCAAGGCCTGGGTTGAGGAAGGCGCCTAGTCCGCCGCGTAGATGGTCGCCTGGCGGATCGCCAGCTTCCACTCACCGCTCACGTCGGTCCAGACTTCGGTGATGCGCCGCCGGACCGTCTTGCCGGCGAACTTTGCCTTGCGCACCGGCGTGAGGACCTCCTCACCCATCAGCACCACTTCGTGGGCCCCTCGCAGAGCGGCGTAGTCGATGGTGCGCTCCAGCGAGGTGTAGTCAATCAGGCCCGTGCGCATGTTCCGCTCGGCGTCGGCCTTTCGAGCTACCTTGTTGAAAGGGTTGTTGACCACGGCATCCTCGGTGAAGAAGCCGGTGAACGCGGCCGCATCATGCGCCAGGATCGCCTGGTCCATCGCCATGGCCCGAGCCAGGACGGCGGCGATCCTCGGCTCCTGCACCGCTTCCGCCGCTTGGGGTGTGCCAGCTCGCCACCCTGCCTCAGCCGAAGTCGCCCAAAGGAGCCCGACAGCAAGCATCAAGCTGATCCGCGTGTGCATGGCGCATCTCCCAGCGCCGACAAGATAACACAGTTACGCCGCGTATTCTCCAGGTCAGATCGGCTCTGGGTGGCTTTCGATCAGCCGCTCACGCACCGCCCCTGGCGCGCTTTCCGCCCATAGCAGCAGGGCGTCTAAAGCCGCGCCGAACTGATCACCTTCCTGGCGTCGGACCGCGCGTCCGCGATCCATGGCGCGGAGTACGTGATCGACGGCGGCACGATCCCCACGGTCTAGAGCCTAAGACTCTGACAGCGCTATCAGGGGCGGCGGAACGCAGGTATTCAGGCTGGCAAAAAGCTCAGTTGGAGACGCCTGACGTGCTGAAGACCGCCGCCCTCGCCCTTGTCGCAACCCTCGCAGCTTCCGCCGCGGTCGCACAATCCGCGCCGACGCCCGAGCAGACCGCCGCGATCAAGGGTGATCCGGCGTTCAAGCCTCAAAACCTGGTGCTCGGCGCGCTGCCGAAGCCGACGGGCCCGCAAGTTGCGCTGTTTAACGGCCGCGACCTTGCCGATTGGGAAGGCTGGTTGGGCTACGCCGATCCCGCCAAGACCTACACCAAGCCGCCGGAAGCCCCCATCGGCCACACGGGCGCTGACCAGGTGTTCAAGGTGGTGCAGGAAGACGGCGCGCCGGCGCTCTACGCCTCGGGTAAGACCTGGGGCGCGCTGGTGCACAAGGGCGACTACGCCAACTACCACCTGCGCCTGGAGTTCAAGTGGGGTCCGGGTCGCTGGGCGCCGCGCGTGAACCTGCCGCCGAACAACGGCCTGCTCTACCACTCCTTCGGCGCGCACGGCGCGGTGTTCGGCACCTGGATGAAGTCCGTCGAGTTCGAGATCATGCAGGGCTCCACCGGCATGCTGGTGCGGGTCGGGGAGGACGTTCGGCCCAGCACCTACGCTGGCCACGATCCTTCCATCATCTACCCCCACCGCCGGTTCATGATCGGCGGGCGCGAGGTGGACGTGGTGACCCCGGCCTGGAACGTGGAGAACCACCGCGACGCTGAGAAGCCGGCCGGCGAGTGGAACACTCTCGATCTCTACGTGCTGGGCGACAAGGCGGTTCACGTGGTCAACGGCGTGCCCGTGCTGGTGGCCCACGACATCAAGACCGTCGACGAGTCCGGCAAGCGCACGCCGCTCACCCACGGCCGCATCCAGCTCCAGTCCGAAGGCGCCGAGACCTTCTTCCGCAACATCGTGCTCGAGCCGATCAACGCTCTGCCGACCGTCACAGCGAAGAAGTAGAGCCCACAGCGTTTCAGTCCCTTCTCCCGCTGTGGAGAGGGGACTGGAGGCCTACACCCGGGTCCGGAAGTCGTCGGCCGGATAGACCCCGAGTATTTCGAACCGCTCGGAAAAGAACTGTAGCTCCTCGAAGGCGCGCGCCAGCCCGCGGTCCTCGGGACGGCCGTCCACCTCGGCGTAGAAGAAGGTCGCCGTGAAGGCGCCGTTCTCCATGTAGCTCTCGAGCTTGGTCATGTTGACGCCGTTGGTCGCAAAGCCGCCCAGCGCCTTGTAGAGCGCCGCCGGCAGGTTGCGGACGCGGAAGATGAAGCTCGTCACGCAGGGCTTGGTGAAGGGCGGCGGCGGCGGATTGGGGTCGGCCGTCATCACCAGGAAGCGGGTGGTGTTGTTGTGCTCGTCCTCAAGATCCCGGGCCAGGATCTCCAGGCCATAGAGCTCGGCCGCCAAGGCCGGCGACAGGGCCGCCTTGGTGGGATCCGGGTGCTCTGACAGCAGCTTGGCGGCGCCGGCCGTGTCGCCCGTCGCTTCGGTTTTCAGCTTCATCTGCCGGATCGTCTTGCGGCACTGCCCCAGGGCGATCGGCATGGACATGACGGTCTTCACGTCCTCCAGCTTCACGCCCTTGTTGGCCATCAGCTGGAAGTGTATCGGCTTGAACCGCTCGCCGATGATCTTGAGCCCCGAGGACGGCAGCAGGTGGTGCACGTCGGCGACGCGCCCGGCGATGGAGTTCTCCACCGGGATCATGCCCAGCTCGCAGTCGCCGCTCTTCACCGCTTCGAAGGCGTCCTCGAAGCTGGCGTGAGGCACGGCCTCGTAGTCGGGAAAAAAGGTCTGGCAGCACTCGTGGCTGTTGGCGCCCAGTTCGCCCTGAAAGGCGATCCGTCCCTTGGTCATGAGGCTGTCCCGATGGTGGTGGCTTGAGCGCGGGCCGCATCGAGGTCCGCGGGGTTGTCAACGGAGATCGGCGCCTCCGCGGCTACGGCCGCCCAGATGGAGAGGCCGAGCTCCATGGCGCGAAGCTGCTCCAGCTTCTCGCGCCGTTCCAGCGGCGAGGGCGGGGCGGCGTTGAAGGCTTCCAGCGCCGCGCGGCGGTAGCCGTAGATGCCGATGTGCCGCCAGACCGGCGCGTCGCCGTAGAGGGTCGAGCGGGTGAAGTAGAGCGCCCGGCCGCTCTGGCCGTCGGGCTGCAGGGCCAGCACGGCCTTGACGACGTCGGGGTTGGCGCGGTCGCCGGGGGAGCCTTCCGGCGCCACCACCGTGGCGATGTCGCACGACGGCTCGCGCGACAGCAGGCCCGCGCAGGCGGCGACCACCGAGGGATCGACGAAGGGCATGTCGCCCTGCAGGTTGATCACCACGTCGTGGGCGCCGGCCGGGTCGAGCTTGGCCAGCGCCGCGAGGATGCGGTCGGAGCCAGACGGCAGGTCGGGATCGGTGAGAACCGCGGTCCCGCCGTTGGCTTCGATGGCCTGTGCGATCTCTGGATCGCCCGCTGCGACCGCCACGGGACCGGCGTTCGCGGCCTGCGCCTGGCGAAGCACCCGAACGATCATTGGTATGCCGCCGATGTCGGCGAGCGGCTTGCTCGGCAGGCGGGTCGCGGCCATGCGCGCGGGGATGAGGATGATCGGGTTCATGCCAAGCTTCGGGCGGGTTGCGCGAGCGCCGGTAGCGTGTAAGAGAGCCGGGCGCAATAAGGGGCGGGATTCCCGGCCCTTCGCCGGCTGTTGCCAGCCGTTCTCAGGAAGGCCGATTTAGGACGACTATGAGCGACCTTAAGTTCAACAAGGTCGCCGGCGCGGTGCTGGCGACGGGCCTGGCCATCGTGGGCCTGCGCGAACTTTCCACCGGCGTTTTCAGCCATGGCCCGGTGACCAAGCCCGGCTATGCTGTGGCCGTGGTCGAAGAGACCGCCGCCGGCGCTGCTGCGGCGGATGTTCCGCCCGATTGGGGCACGGTGCTGCCCGCCGCCAACGTGGCGGCCGGCGAGGCGGCCTTCGCCAAGTGCCAGTCCTGCCACACCGTCAACAACGGCGGCGCCAACGGCACCGGCCCGAACCTCTGGGGCGTGGTCGGCCGCAAGCCGGGCAGCCATGGCGGCTTTGCCTACTCGCAGGCCATGACCGACCTGGGCGGTCGCGTCGCCCAGTGGGACGACCAGCACCTCTATGAATTCATCGGCTCGCCGCAGCGGTATCTGCCGGGCACCAAGATGACCTTCGTCGGCATCAAGAAGCCGGAAGACCGCATCAACCTGATCGCTTACCTGCGCACGCAGGGCGGCACCCTGCCGGTTCCGGCTCCGAACCCGGCCGCTGCGGCCGCTCCGGAAGCCACCGCTCCGGTCGACGGCACGGCTCCTGGCGCGGCGGAAGCTGGCCAGCCTACCGCCACCGGCTCCACTGCGACGCCGGCCACCGGTTCGGGCGGCCCTTCGGGCCAAGGCCCAGGCGCGCCGAGCCAGCAGGAAACGTCCAGCCCCGGCGTGGGCAACAGCACGGGCGCGTCCTCACGCTAAGCGCGGCTGAAAACTAGATCCGTATGAAGGCGGTGGGCTCGCCATAGCCCGCCGCCTTTATTCGTTGCACGGTGACCTCCAGCGGCTCGATCTCGACCGCCATGTGGTGGCCGTTGGCATGGATGATCTTCCCATCGCCCAGGCCAATGGCCACGTGGCCCTTCCAGAACACCAGGTCATTTCGCCCGAACTCTTCCAGCGCGATCTGTCGGCCCATCGTCTGCTGCTGATCAGCATCGCGCGGGCAGGCCCGCCCGCAAGCCAGCAGCGATTGCTGCACCAGCCCTGAGCAATCGAGCCCGAGGCTCTCGCGCCCGCCCCACAAATACGGCGCACCATAGAACCGCTGGGCCACCGCCGCGGGATCGGTTTCGAACACGCCCACGGGCGCCAGGTGCTCCACCGTCACCCAGCCGCCGCCCCAGACCTTCGCCAGGCGCCCTTCCTGGCTCTCCACGTGAACCAGGCTGTTGATCGAGAAGGGGCCGCTCGCCCGTGACTTGATGGTCGGCTCCGCGAAGGCATAGGTCCGAATGGCCGCGATCCTGTGGGTCGGCGCAGGACCAAGCCCGGTCAGGGCCGCAGCTTCGACGAAGCCCACATAGCCGTCCCGACGCGCCTGCCCCCAGAAGAAGCCGCCCTCCTCCTCGGCCACGTCGAAGATTTCGCCAAACAGCAGCTGGTCCATCTGCTCGGACGCCGGGTCGGCCGCCCGTCGAATGGCCGCCGCCGGGACCTGGCAGGTCATCGGCTGCGGATCGAGATAGACCTCGGCGGGAAGCACGCCTTCAAGCGCTCGGCTCGCCACCCCGTCTCGGATCGGGGTCACCCGCGCATCGAAGCTCACGCGAACCGCTCACGCAACATGGAGAACAGGCCTCGGATCGCCTGGGCCTCGCCGCCGGCGGGCGAGCCGATCTGGCCACGCGCGTTCCAGGCGAAGATGTCGAGGTGCACCCACGGACCTGCGGGCGCAAACTTCTGAAGGAACAGGGCCGCGGTGACGGAGCCCGCCTGAGCCCAAGCCTCCGGATCGTTCTTCACGTCGGCGATGTCGGATTCCAGCGCCGCCGCATAGGGCTTCCACAGCGGCATGCGCCAGACGGGGTCGTTCACCGCCTGTGCGTGCCGCTCGATGGCCGCTGCCAGCTCGTCATCGTCGGTGTAGAAGGGCGGCAGTTGCGGTCCCAGTGCGATGCGCGCCGCGCCGGTCAGGGTCGCCAGATCGATAGTCAGCGCCGGCTCGAGCTCGGCGGCGCGGGTCAGGGCGTCGGCCAGGATCAGCCGCCCTTCCGCATCCGTGTTGCCCACCTCGATGGTGAGGCCCTTGCGAGACGCGAGCACATCGCCTGGGCGCATGGCGTCGCCGCTGATCGCGTTCTCCACCACCGGCACGAGGACCGAGAGACGGACCGGCAACCGGGCCGCCATGACCATCCGGCCCAGCGCCAGGGCGTGCGCGGCCCCGCCCATGTCCTTTTTCATGATCCGCATTCCGGCGGACGGCTTAATGTCCAGGCCGCCAGTGTCGAACACCACGCCTTTGCCGACGATGCAGACGAGCGGGCGGTCCGCCTCGCCCCAGCTCATCTCAATCATCCGCGGCGCGCGCTGGGAGACGGCGGCCCGGCCAACGGCGTGCACGGCCGGATAGTTGGCCTCCAGCAGGCCGTCGCCTTCGATCACGGTGATGGACGCGCCGTATTGCTCGGCGATCTCTCGCGAGATGGTCTCGATCTGCCGCGGCCCCATGTCGTTGGCCGGCGTGTTGATCATGTCCCGCGCCAGGGCGCAGGCATGGGCGATCGCCCGCACTTCCACCCCGTCGAAGCCCTCCACCAGCAGCTTCGGCTTGTCGGCGATGTGGCCCTTGTAGCGGTCGAACTTGTAGCTCCCCATGGCGAAGGCCAGGGCCGCCTGGTCCCGCGCCAGACCGTCAGGGACGCCCTCCAGTTTGTAGGTGGCCGGCGACAGCCGCGGCGGCAGAGTGCGGAACACGCAGGCGTCCTCGCCCTTGCCCAGTCCGAAAAGAACGCGCTCCGCAGCGCCGCCTTCGCCCGGCAGCACGAGCACCTGCCCCGCCTTGCCGCGGAAATCAGACACCGTGGCGAGCC
The DNA here is from genome assembly GCF_003254705.1 of Phenylobacterium deserti. GTDB lineage: Bacteria > Pseudomonadota > Alphaproteobacteria > Caulobacterales > Caulobacteraceae > Phenylobacterium > Phenylobacterium deserti. Next base: position 1,525,043 of record NZ_QFYR01000001.1, on the reverse strand, counting down.
CTTTCACGAAGCCGGACTGCCCCTCCAGCCAGCCAGGGGCCTGCGCCTCGGTCAGGGCCAGGATGGGGATGACAGCGCCTTGCGGCGCATCGACGAGGATTTCGGACATGGAGCCTGCAACGCGCGCCAGGGGAGATGGAGCCCGGTCACCCGGACCCTTGCTCCTTCATCTGCCCCGCGCCGGCGGCGCCCGCAAGCCGCCTCAGAACGGCAGCGGCAGCCCTTTGGCGACCGGCGCATCAGACAAGGCGGCCAGCGCGCCGACCGCGATCGCGACACCGTAAGGCAGGTCGCCCTTCGGCTCAGCCAGGCGGTGCACCCAGCCAGGTCCGGCCAGGACATAGGGGCGGAAGATGTCCGACCGCAGGCTAAGGAGCGCAAAGGTCAGCGCTCCGCCCGCCATGCCGGTGAACACCACATACGACGGCATGGCCGGCCAGCCGAGCCACAGGGCCGCGGCGGCGAACAGCTTGGCGTCGCCGCCTCCGATCCAGCCCGCGGCGAACATGCCCATGCCGATCAGCAGCGCGCCAAACCCGACGGCCGCGTGCACCCCGACCTGCGGAAGGCTGAGGCCCGCCGCTAGTGCAGCCACGGGGAAAGCCGCCAGCAGAGCCAGCGAAATCCAGTTGGGGATGGTGTAGCTGGTCAGGTCCTTGGCCGCCGCTGTCAGCACCAGGGCGGCGAACATCAGAACGGCGACGGCTTGCAGGGACGCGATCATCGGCTTCTCCAGCCTCCACCATCGCCCGCTCGGATGAACGCTTGGTTGCGCCCAAACGAAAAAAGCCCCCGCGGCGAGCGCGGGGGCCTCTTACTCTTACTCAGCCCGAGGCTTAGCCGCCCGCCCCAGCGGCAGCGCCGGCCTCAGTGATTTCGGTGTTCAGGCCTTCCAGGCTGCCCTGCAGGTTACCACCGATGGTGCCGAGGATGGCGGCCAGGACCGCGGCGATCAGAGCGGCGATCAGGCCATACTCGATGGCGGTGGCGCCGGATTCATTCTTCAGGAAACGGGTCACGAAGTTCGACATGGTCTTAGCCTCTCCTCTCGCGAGCAGTTGAGGGTGACCGGGATTGGTCGACCTGCTCGCCACAAAACGCAGGATCAACTTCGCACCCCACACTTAATCGCCAGTAAACGCGTGGCGCCATTTCGCCTTTTTCTTTGGTAAACCCGGATTTACCACAATAACAGCAGGAAGAATCGGAAGTATAACGCCGTTCCGGGTGTCTGCAATTCGACATTCGCGCGTTTAATATTGCTTAGGCACGCAGGCGCATCTTGAAGGCGCAATCGATTGAGGACCACGTGCCCGCCTGCGCCTGCACATCCATGACCAAGCTGCTCGCACGCTTCCGTCGCGCGGAGCGCGGTGCGACAGCCGTCGAGTTCGGCTTTATCGCTCTGCCGCTGATGCTGCTCATATTCGGCCTTCTGGAGCTGGTGCTGCTGTTCATGGTCTCGGCGACCCTGGACAACGCCACTCATGAGATCGCGCGAGACATCCGGACGGGGCTCTTCCAGCAGGGCGCAGCCCCCTCCGCCGAGACCTTCCGCTCCCGCGTGTGCGCGCGGATGAGCTGGCTCGCCCCGAACTGCGAGCAGGACCTCTATATCCAGGCGCAGGAGTTTCCCCGCTACGCCGATCTCGCCGCCGCTCCGCCGCCGGTGATCACCCCCGCGGCCTTCCCGGATCCGGATTACGGCGCAAGCCCGCAGCCCTCCGCCCTGCCCTGGCAGGCGGGCCAGGCCTGCAGCATCATCCTCGTGCGCACCTTCTATCGCTGGAAGCTCTTCACGCCGCTGATGGGGCCGATCTTCGAGACGCCCGGCGCGGGCAAGGACATCCGGCTGGTCAGCTCGGCCACGGCCTTCCGCAATGAGCCCTATGACGTCAATCCGACCGCGAGCATGTCATGCTGAACCGGTTTCGTCGTGACGAAGGCGGCGCCGCCGCCGTCGAGTTCGCTCTGTTCGCCCCGGTGCTGGTGCTGCTCTACTTCGGCACCGTGGAGCTCTCCTTGGCGCTGCTGGCCGACCGGCACAGCGCGCACGCGGCAGCGGTGATTGCGGACCTCACCACCCAACCGGCCTCGCTTAGCGAAAACGAGATCACGGACATCCTGGGCGTCGCGGCGCCCATCATGCGCCCCTTCCCCACCTCAGGCATGACCACTCGCATCAGCATGCTGCAAGGTGACTCCAACAACGTCGCGCGGGTGGTGTGGAGCCGCAGCCAGACCATGACGCCGCTGGCGGTCAACAACGCCCCGGCCGCAGTGAAGATCGGCGTACTGAAGAAGGACGAGCGGGCGGTGCTCAGCGAGGTGAACTACAGCTACACCTCGCCGATCGGGCACATCGTCAGCCAGCCGATGACCTTCCGGAACCACCACATCTCCTGGCCGCGCCGCAGGGACGTGACCATCAGGTAAGCGCGGCTTTCAGGCGCTCAAGCTCGGGCCAGGGCGCCAGCGCCCGTCCATCCAACTCCGCCACGGTTCGAAGGCCGATCAGGCTGTTGGTCAGGAAGACGTGCCGCGCTGTGCTCAGCACCGAGTTGGGCGCCCGCACCTCCGCCACCTCCCAGTCCAGCGCCAACACCGCCTCACGCGTAATCCCCGCGAGTGCGCCGCACTCGAGCGCAGGCGTGCAGAGCCGCCCGTCGTCCTCGACCCAGAAGAGGTTGGCCGCCGATGCGCAGGCGATCTCGCCGGCGTTGTTCAGCATCAGGGCTTCGTCCGCCCCGGCCGCGCGGGCCTCCCGACGCGCCAGCACATTGTCCATATAAGCCAGCGTCTTCCAGCGAGAAGCGATCGAGCCTTCGTTCCGCCGCGTAATGGCGGTGATCAGCCGTGCGGAGCCCCCCGCGGGCGGGGCCGGCGCAGCCGTCGCCACCATCTCGGGGCTGATGGCCTCCGGCCGGTCGAGCCCCCGTCCGCCAACGCCCGCCGTAAGCGTCAGCCGCACCGCTGCGCGGCGGTCGCCCAGCTCAGCATCGGCCACCGCCTGCTGCATCAGCGCCTCGGCGGTCGCCAGGTCCGGCGCAGGCAGGCCCAGCGCCTCACATCCGGCTGTCAGCCGGGCCAGATGCCGGTCGAGCCGCCGCAGCGTTCCGTCCGCCCACAGCACCGTCTCGAAAAGCCCGTCGCCCAGTGTGAAGCCGCGGTCCAGGGGATCGATCACCGATCAGCACTCCGTGAAGCACGCGCTGGTGATTAGGCGCCAAGCCGCCGCCGCGCAATTCTGGCGCGGGCTCTCTATCGAGGTCTGTCCCTGAGGCGCCCGTCGCGGTTTGCGGAGACCGCGGCGGGCGTACCTACGTTCAGGCGCCGAGGATCCGGTCGTGGATCTGCGCTCGCAGGCCAGCATCCAGCCCCAGCACGTCGTCCAGGTAGCCGTCGATCGAGCCGTGGTCCCGGCGCATGACCGCAAAGGCGGTCTCCAGGTACTGCGGGTGCACCGACACCGCGACGCGCAGCGCAGCCTCCGAGGCGGTGCGGCCGACGAACTCCTGGATCCATGGGCCCAGAAACTCGATCTTGCGCGCCATCCGGCTCTCGTCGTTGGTCAGCAGGTAATCTTCGACGATGTCGTCCGGGTGCACGCCCGCCATGTGGTGGGTTAGGGCGCAAATGGTCCCCGTCCGGTCCTTACCCGCCGCGCAGTGCACCACCACCGCACCGTCGGTGACGGCCAGCGCCTGGAAGTAGCGGCGGAACAGGTCCACGTGCCGCGGCTCGTGCGGCAGGCGCCGGTAATAGTCGAGCGCGTCTTCGAAGAACCACTCCGGCGTCAGGTCGCCCTGGCGCATGGTGTGGCTCCAGTCCGGGTGGTCGGAGACGATGTCGTTCTCCAGCACCTGGGCCTCGAAGCCCTCCCACCGGCGCGACGGCTCGCGGCTGCGCTCGTGCACCTGCCGCAGATCGAGCACCACGGCCACGCCCAGGTCCCGCAGCCGCTGAAGGTCAGCTTCCGTCGCCCGGTGATGGTTGGCCGAACGGAACAGCCGCCCGCGCTTCACGCCCCGCCCGCAGGCGGTGGCGTAGCCTCCGAAATCCCGGAAATTGTCGATGCCTTCGAGGTCGATGTGCCGCGTCATGCCGGGCGGTCTAACCGCCCCGGCCGCCGAAATCGAGGCGGCAAGATGCACATCGACTCCCTCTCAGGTCACCGGAACGGCGGCTCGTCGAATGAGCGCAGCTTGCGTGAGTGGAGGCGCGAGCCCTCCTTGCGCAAGAGGTCCATGGTGACGATGCCGATCTGCAGGTGCTGGCCGATCGCCCGGTCGTAGAAGGCGTTCGCCTGGCCGGGCAGCTTGATCTCCCCGTGCAGCGGCTTGTCCGACACGCAGAGCAAGGTCCCGTACGGCACCCGGAAGCGGTACCCCTGCGCCGCGATGGTGGCGCTCTCCATGTCGATCGCCACCGCCCGGCTTTGATTGAACCGCAGGGCGCTCGAGGAATAGCGCAGCTCCCAGTTTCGGTCGTCCGTGGTCACCACGGTCCCGGTTCTGAGGCGGCGCTTCAGCACTTCGCCGCTTTCGCCGGTGACCAGTTCGGCGGCCCGGTTCATGGCCACCTGCACCTCCGCAATCGGCGGGATCGGGATTTCCGGCGGCAGCACGCCGTCCAGCACATGGTCGTCCCGCAGATAGGCGTGGGCGAGAACGTAGTCGCCGATGGTCTGGCTGCCGCGTAGGCCCCCGCAGTGTCCGACCATCAGCCAGGCTTGCGGGCGCAGCACCGCCAGGTGGTCGCAGATTGTCTTGGCGTTGGACGGTCCCACCCCGATGTTCACCAGGGTGATGCCGGTGTTGCCCGGCGCCATCAGGTGATAGGCCGGCATCTGGTGCTTGCGCCAGGAGGCGGCCGCCACCACCGCTTCGGGATTGGCCGTCTCGGCCGTTATCTCCACCCGTCCCGCCGCCGACAGCGCGGTATAGGGCGAGCCTTCCGCGCCCAGCTGGCTGCAGCCCCAGCGTACGAACTCGTCCACGTAGCGGTGGTAATTGGTGAACAGCACGTACTGCTGGACGTGCTCGGCCGGCGTGCCGGTGTAGTGCGCGAGCCGGGCCAGCGAGAAGTCCGTGCGCAGTCCGTCGAACAGCGACAGGGGGCGCGCCGCTTCGGGATGCATCATCCAGGAGCCGTCGGCGATTTCGTCGCCGATGTTGGCCAGCTCCGTTGTCGGGAAATGCCGGGCGATCTCCGAGGAGCCGATGTCGGCCAGCGCCAAGTCCGCCGCCCCGTCCAGCACGTAGGGGAACGGGATCTCCTGAGCCGAGCGGCCGACGTCGATCTCAACGTTGAAGTCCTGCTGCAGCAGGGTCAGCTGCTCCACCAGGTAGTCGCGGTAAAGGTGCGGTCGGGTCACCGTCACGGCGTAGCGTCCCGGCGCGCCGATGCGAGCGAACGCACGGCTGATGCGCGGGTAGCGCTCGCCTGCCGGCCAGTTCAGGCGAAGCTCGGGATAGGTGAAGGCGCCCGAGGCGCGCAGCTTGGGGTCAGGCGGCGGGCCGCCGTCCAGAAATGCCTTGAGTGATGTCCGAAGGGCCTCGACGCTCCTGCGGTACTCCTCTTCCAGCCGATCGACGATGCCGGCTGCTTCCATGTTGCTATTCATGGCGCCCTTTTAACCGCACGCGGCGCGGGACGCGAGACGGATGGACGCGGCCCAGCTTTTCTGGCTGGAAGGGAGCCAAGGTTTCAGGACTTCGGAATGAATCGGCTTTTCACCTACTTCCTTATCGGGGCGATGGTCCTCGGCATCCTCGTCGGCTGGGCTGTGAACCAGTTCACCGCGCCCGAGCAGGCCGCCACTGTCGCGGACGGACTGTCGATCCTCACCGACCTGTTCCTGCGCCTCATCAAGATGATCATCGCGCCCCTGGTCTTCTCGACCCTGGTGGCCGGCATCGCCCACATGGAAGACGCCGGCGCCATTGGCCGGGTGGGCGCCAAGACCATGGGCTGGTTCATCACCGCCTCGATCGTCTCCCTGACGATCGGCCTGGTTATGGTCCACATCATTCAGCCGGGCTCGGGCCTGTCGCTGACGCCGCCTGCCGCGGACGCGGCCAAGACGGCCGTGGACATGAGCAACTTCACTTTGAAGAACTTCGTCACCCACCTGGTGCCGACCTCCATCGTGGACGCCATGGCGCGGAACGAGATCCTGCAGATCGTCGTCTTCTCGGTGCTGGTCGGCACCGCTGTGGCCGCCATCGACGATCGCGCTCCGGCCGTCCTCGTGCTGGTCGAGCAGATCGCCTCGATCATGCTCAAGGTCACAGGTTACGTGATGAAGACCGCCCCGATCGCGATCTTCGCCGCCTTGGCTTCCAGCGTCGCGACCCAGGGCCTGGACGTCTTGGTCACCTACGGCAAGTTCGTGGTGGGCTTCTACGCCTCGCTGGGCGTGCTCTGGGCTCTGCTCATCGCCGTGGCCGTACTGATTGTCGGCCGGCGCGCCCTGAAGCTCATCGCGGCCATCCGCAGCCCGGCCCTGCTGGCCTTCTCCACCGCCAGCTCCGAGGCCGCCTACCCTCGCACCTTGGAAGAGCTCCAGAAGTGGGGCGTCTCGCGCCGCGTGGCCTCCTTCGTCCTGCCGTTGGGCTATTCGTTCAACCTCGACGGCTCGATGATGTACTGCACCTTCGCGACCCTGTTCATCGCGCAGGTCTACGGGGTCGAACTCTCGATCGCCCAACAGATCACCATGCTGCTGCTGCTGATGGTGACCTCCAAGGGCATGGCCGGCGTGCCGCGCGCCTCGCTCGTCGTGATCGCCGCCACTCTGACCTACTTCAATCTCCCGGAAGCAGGCCTGCTGCTGATCGTGGCGGTCGACCACTTGCTCGACATGGGTCGCTCGGCCACCAACGTGGTGGGCAACTCGGTGGCCGCCGCTGTGGTCGCCAAGTGGGAAAACCAGATCGAGGAACCTGTGGAGGGTGAGGCGTCGCGGGCCTGAACGGTCCGCCCGCCGCCCTTTCCGTCTCCAGGTCCCGGCCGAGCCGGTACCTGCGGCGGACCTAAACCGGGCGTTAGCCATGTCGCTTAACGCCGAATTCGCCTCGAGGGCGGAAAGATTAGGGCTCCAAGTATCGAGAGTCCGGTTCCGTCGTGGTCTCAACGACCCCAAGCCATGAAGAACTCGCCGCCCGAGTGGCCGAGTTGGAAGCCGAGCGCGCCGACGCGCTCCGGCTGGCGCAGACGGATTCTCTCACCGGCCTGCTGAACCGCGGCGCCTTCACTCAGGCGCTCACCGAAAGGCTGGCCTGGGCCCAGGCGAACGGCGGCTCGGTCGGTCTGTTCGTCATCGATCTCGACCGCTTCAAGCATCTCAACGACACACTTGGGCACCATGCCGGCGACCTGCTGCTGGCGGAGATGGGCGCGCGCCTGCTGGCTGACGCTCAGCCTGGCGAGCTGGTGGCGCGCCTCGGCGGCGACGAATTCGCCCTGATCACCGAGGGCGCGGAACCGGCCTGGCGCGCTCAGCGCCTCGTGTCCATCCTGTCCCAGCCGCATTCCATCTACGGCCGCTACGTGGCCCCTGGCGCCAGCATCGGCGTCGCCGTCTATCCCACCGACGCGCCCAGCGCCGCCGACCTCCAGCGGTTTGCCGACATGGCGCTCTACCGCGTCAAGACGATGGGCGGGCGCCGGTGGAGCGTGTTCGACGCCGAGCTGCGGGCCGAGAACGAACGTCGGCAGACGCTCGAGGCCGAGTTGCGCCGAGCCATCCCGGCCGGCGAGATCGAACCCTGGTTCCAGCCGGTGGTCGACGCCGGCGAGGGCCGGATCGTCGGGGTCGAAGTGCTGGCGCGCTGGCGTCACCCAGAACAGGGCCTTCTGGGGCCCGCCTGCTTCGTGCCGATGGCCGAGGAGCTGGGCCTCATCCGCCGGATCGACGAGGCGGTGTTCGAAGCCGCCTGCGCCCGCGCTGCGCCCTGGGTCGCCGAAGGACTGATCGAGCTTGTGTCCTGCAACGTCTCGCCGCGCGACCTGCTCGACCCGGCGTTCTCGCGCAAGCTGATCCAGCGCCTGGCCGGCACCGACCTGCCCGCCACCGCGTTGACCGTGGAGATCACCGAGACCTTCCTGCTGCAGGATCTGGCCCTGTCGCGGCGCCACATCGAGCGGCTGGCGGCGAAGGGCGTGCACATCGCTCTCGACGACTTCGGCACCGGTTATTCGAACCTGCGCGCCCTGATGAACCTGCCGATCCAGACGGTGAAACTGGACCGCAGCCTGATCAGCGACGTCGGCCGCGACGCCCGCGTCTCGAAGCTGGTCGGGTCTATGATGCACGCCGCGCGGGCCATGGGCGTCTCCATCGTCGCCGAGGGGGTCGAGGACGAAGCCCAGGCCCTGTTCCTGCGCGCCGCCGGCTGCGACCGCATGCAGGGCTACCTGTTCGCCAAGCCCATGCCGGCCGACGAGATGGAAGCCCGCCTGCGCGAAGACCTCGCGGCTTTTCAGGCCACCGCCGAAGCCCGCCACCGCCGCCGCGTGGCGCGATAAGCGCGAAATAGATCCCCGATGCACGTAAAGGGGCTGGCCGCCTAGCCTTCACCTCGGCCTCGTCGATCCCCATATTTGCAGCACGGGCATCCGCCCTCGGGAACCCTGACGACCTTCGATGCGCAACCATCTCCGCACCTTCATGCTTCTGGCCGCCCTCACCGCACTTTTCATGGGCGCGGGTTACCTGATCGGCGGGGCGACGGGCATGGTCATCGCCTTCGCCCTGGCGGCGGGCATGAACTTCATCAGCTACTGGAATGCAGACAAGATCGTGCTGTCCATGTACCGGGCGAGCCCGGTCGACGAGGGCCATCCCGAGCCGCTGATCCGCAACTACGTGGCCGACGTCCACGCCTTGGCCGACGGCGCCGGCATGCCGCGCCCCAAGGTCTATGTCATCGACCAAGACCAGCCGAACGCATTCGCCACCGGCCGTGACCCAAGCCATGCGGCCGTCGCCGCCACCCGCGGCCTGCTGCAGATGCTGGACCGCCGCGAGATCCGCGGCGTCATGGCCCATGAGCTGGCGCACGTGAAGAACCGCGACACACTCACCATGACCATCACGGCCACTGTGGCCGGCGCCATCGGCATGCTGGCCAACTTCGCCTTCTTCTTCGGCGGCCGTGACGAGGACGGTCGCCCCACCGGCATGATTGGCGCGATCGTCGTTGCAATCCTCGGCCCCATCGCGGCGGCCCTGGTGCAGATGGCCATCAGCCGTCACCGCGAGTACGAAGCCGACCGTGAAGGCGCGGCCATCAGCGGTGATCCCGGCGCTCTGGCCTCCGCTCTGCAGAAGATCGAAGCCTATGCCCGGGGCGGCTACTTCAATCCGGATGCCGAGCGCAATCCGGCCACCGCGCACATGTTCATCATCAACCCGCTAGCAGGCCGGGGCGGCGACAATCTCTTCTCCACCCACCCAGCGACCCACAATCGCGTGGCGGCTCTGATGCAGCTGACTGGCCAGACCCCGCAGCCGCAGGCGCGCGCCCAAGCGTCTCCTCGCGGTCCGTGGAGCGGCGGCGCGACGGCGGTCCCGCGCACGGACGCTCCGCGCCGCGGCCCTTGGAGCAGTTGACCTCGCGCGGTTGACCGAACGCCGGGCGCGCGCCAGCTTGGCCGCATGAGCTATGTCGACGGCGCCTTCAGCAGCACGCGGGTCAAAAAGCGCGCGATCCTGGTCCTGAGCGTGGTCGCTGTGGCGGCGTTCGTCCGCGGGCTCGCTGGTCAGATGGACTTCACCTTCCGCCCACCGCCCGCCGCGCCCGTAACCGCCGTGCAGCCGCAGCCGCAGCCGAAGGCTCCGCCGCAAGCGACTCAGCCTCAGCCCGCACCCGCAGCTGCCGCAGCGGAAGACGCCGCTCAGCCGGCCGCCGACACGCCGGCCGCCAATGCAGCGCCCGAGCCTGCCTCCGCCCCTGCGGCGACTCCGCCCTCTCGTCCGGTTGCGCCCGCGCCGTCGACGGCGGTCACAGCCGACCCACCCGTCGCTGCGCCCGCCGCATCGACACCTACGCCGGCGCCCCAGTCAGTTGCGCCGGCTGCCCAGGCAGAGGATCCGCCGCTCTAGCGGCTTCAACCCTTGCGCAGCTCGCTTGGCTTGTGGGCGGCCAGCGCACCGGTCTTGTCGGATTTCACGATGTACTCGGGGTTGTCCTTCGAGGCCGCCACCTTGTGACCCTTGATCTTGGTCGGCGTGGTCTGCTTGCGCACCACGTGGCCAGTTGTGGTTCCCTGGCTGTGGTCCCAACGGACCTTGTCGCCGGACTTGAAGCTCTTCTCGCTCATCTCGTGCGCTCCTGTTCGGTCGGCCAACCCTAGGGCGCTATTCATTGTTCCAGATGAGCTATAGAAGGCATGACGGATGATCGGCCCCGCGGCGGTCTATCATTCGTTATTGCAGGCGAAATAATAATCCTTGCAAGAAACGAGCTTCGCCGCTCTGGTGCTCGAGCCGCGTTCCACGAACCGCAAGGACTTCCGTCAGATGGCTCATGACGATGACGCGCTTGCCGCGGCCTTCGCCGAGGAGCTCACCGTGGTCGCCCGTCGCTGGCGCGAGGTCGAGGCCACGCCCTGCACGCCACGCGCCGGCTCCCTGCGCGACGAGATCCTCGCCGAGCTCGACCCCGATCAGTTGCGCTCGGCAGTCGCCCTGCTCCAGCGGCTGCGCGATCGGTTGGGCGCGGATCCCTTCAGCTGAACTGGCGCGTCAGTCCGGCATGGTCTCGAACTGCGTAAGCCCCTCCGGGGCTACGGCCCAGGGCGCCCGGTCACGCACGAAGATGGCGATCTGCGGCTCGAACAACAACGCATCGTCCAGCGAGCCGGCGTACACCGTCCGCCAGTCATCCTGCCCCTCACCACCGAACACCAGAGAGCCGCACGCGGCGCAGTGGTTGCGCACCGACTCGCCGCCCCGAAAGGCCGAGGTTCGGGACTGGCGGGTCTCGCCCGTCACCGTCAACGCGCTCGCCTGGAAGCCCATGAACGGGATGAAGCCGGAACCCGAGGCCTTGCGACAGTCACGGCAGTAGCAGTGCCCGGTCCAAGCCGGCTCGCCCTTCGCTTCATAGCGCAGCTGGCCGCACAGGCAGCCGCCGGCAAAGATCCGGTTTGCAGTGTCGCTCATGGCGTCCTCCTAGGCCAAGGACGCAGCTTGTGGGGCGACGCCGACAGGCGCCAGCCGCATTTCGATCAAGCCGCCTTCGCGATGTCCGGCGCGGGCGCCTCTGCAGCGGTTGGGAGGCTGGCCGGCGGTGCTCGCAGGGGACGGCCGATCCGCAGCAGCACCTTCAGCATCGGCTTCTCCACCCAAAGGTGGATCGCCACGCCGGCCGCCACGGAGGCGCCCATTCCTGCGGCCATGGCGACGATGAACTGCGGCCAGCCGGACAATGGCAGCCCCTTCACCCACCAGGAGGCCGCCGACAGCACCAGGGTGTGGAACAGATAAATCGCGTAGCTGGCGTCCCCGAGCAGGCCCAGGACGCGGCTGGGGCGCGTGCGCGCCTGCACTTCAAGCCCCAGGGCTCCGGCGACCAACAGGGCGCTCAGCCCCAGCACCGCCAGCTTGGGCAGCTCGATCCAGGGCGTCGCATGGGCCAGCAGCACCGCACCTGCGATGGGCGCCAGCGGCCAAGCCCGATCGAACACGGTCCGCGCCTGCAGCCAGGCGATGCCGAGGCCCGCCAGGAAGGCCAGCAGGATCGGGCTGGTATAGCTCTTCAACACGGCGTCGGCGGGCGACAGCGCAAAGCCGGCCGCCACGAGGGCCAGCAGCACGCCCGCGCTCACCAACGTGACGCGCCTAAGGGCCAGCCCCACCGCGAACACCCCGTAGAAGAACACCTCGTAGTTCAGCGTCCAGCCGGGGATGAGCACCGGCCAGGCGAGGCCGGGATGCTGCGGATCCTCGTGCGCCACCATCAGCAGCGACGCCAAGAGGTGGCCGCCGTCCGGGGCCGGCCACTCGCGAAAGACGCCCCAGACCACCAGGGTCAGGGTGGCGATCCAGTAGAGCGGGACCACCCGGATCAGCCGCCGACGCACGAACTCGACCGGCGCCTCGTGGCGAGCCGCCGCGTACATGATGAAGCCGCTGATGACGAAGAAGATCTCCACCCCGAAGGTGAAGTTCCAGCCCACCATCGGGTCGAACAGCCAGGGCTTGGGATTGCGCGCGTGGTGCAGCAGCACCATCAGCGCCGCCGCGGCGCGGAGGTACTGGACCGTGATCAGGGTCGGGCGCGGCGAGGCCGTGGACATCCTCGCCCCGTAGCACATCACAGACATGTGAGAAATGGAGGCGGCTACGGGCGCCGCTTACCACAACGAAGTCAGACCGGGCGCGGCGGCGGCTTGGGGGGCGCGCGTCGAGCCTTCACCACCGCAGCGTCGAGCGCCTGCAGGAACTTCGAGCGGTCGGCGTTGCTGAACGGCGGCGGGCCGCTGGTCACCTCGCCCATGGAGCGCAAGTGCTCGCCGATCGCGCGGCCGGCGAGCGCGCCGCCGATGTTGTCGGGCGAGAAGACCCGACCGGTGGGATGCAGCGCCTGAGCTCCGCCCTCCAGCGCCCGGCCAGCCAACGGGATGTCGGCGGTGATCACGATGTCGCCCGGTCCCGCGCGCTCGGCGATCCAGTCGTCGGCCACATCGGGCCCCTCGTCCACGACCACCAGCTGGATCTTCGGGCTCTGCGGCGTGCGGATCCAGCTGTTGCAGACCACGAACACCGCAATGCCGTAGCGGGCGGCCACCTTGTAGACCTCGTCCTTCACCGGACAGGCGTCGGCGTCGATGTAGAGCACGCTCACGCCGCGACCGCCTTGCGCAGCTCGGACAGCCGCCGCTCGTCGCCGGGATGGGTGGACAGCGCCTCGGGAGGCGCGCCCTGCCGGGCCTGGCGGGCGATCATGCGCTCCCAGAAGCGCACCGCCGCCTGCGGCTCGAACCCGGCTTTGCGCATCAGCTCGACGCCGAGCCGGTCGGCTTCCAGCTCGTGCGAGCGCGAGTAGGGCAGCAAGACGCCGTAGGTGGCCCCGAGCCCCAGCACGCCCGCGACCATCTCGGCGTTCTCGCCGTTCTCGCCGCCGAACACCAACTGGGCCAGCGTCACGCCAGCCTGGGTGGCCAGCTGGTGGCTCACCCGCTCGGCCGGGTGCCGCGCCAGGATGTGCGCCGCCTCGTGACCCAGCACAGCGGCCAGCTCGTCGTCGCTGCCCACCAGCTCGAGTAGACCGCGGAAGACGCCGACCTTGCCGTTGGGCAACACGAAGGCGTTCACCTCGGGGCTGTCGAACACCACCACGTCCCAGGCCAGGTCGGTTCGGCCGGTGGCCTGAATGATCGGCTCCATCACCCGCACCACCCGCGCCCGCGCCGCGGGATCGCGCAGCACCGGGGTCTGCGCGCGCAGCTCGGCCCAGGGCTGGTCGGCCATCTGGGCCAGCTGCTCGTCTGACACGAACGCCAGCTGGCGGCGCCCGGTCATGGCGTTGTCGCTGCACCCGGCGAGGGTCAAGGCGGCCAGGGCGCCCAGCAGAACCCGACGCAGGGGATCGGAGGTTAGGATGCGCATGCGGCAGATATAGGAGCCCCGGCGGTCAGCCGCCGGTCTCGTCCACCACGATGATCACGGTCTTGCCCCGTGACAGCGGCTCCCAGCCTGCGGCGATGGCCGAGCCGATGGCCCGCTCCACCAGCTCCGGCTGGATCTGCGAGGCCCGCAGCTGCGGCGCGCCGAACCTCGGCTGCGGTCCCACAGGGAACTCCAGCACCGCCTCGCGCTGGCCTTCCTTGTGGCGGACGCCGATGCCCATGCCGTGCCGCTCCGCCGGGTCGCTGGACCACTTGGGTTTGCGCTGGAGGCGCCAGACATAGGTCTCGCCGTCGACCTCGATCTCGAACTCTTCGGTGTGCTTGGAACGGGACATGGAAGGGGAGTTAGCCCGGACCGCCGGCCCGGGCCACCCCCTGCCGGCCTCAGACCTGGGCCATGCCGCCGTCCACGAACACCTCGCCGCCGGTCATGAAGCTGCTGTCGGCGGAGGCCAGGAAGGCCGCCACCGCGCCGGTCTCCGACGGCTCGCCGATGCGCCCGATGGGGGTGGTGGCGCCCAGCGCCTCCATCGCCTCCTCGCCCACGACGCCCACCGCAAGGTCGGTGCGCGTGGGGCCGGGCGAGAGCACGTTCACCCGGATGCCGGTGCCCTGCAGGTCCAGCGCCCAGCTGCGGGCCAGGTTGCGGACCGCCGCCTTGGTGGCGCTGTAGATGCTGAAGGCCGGCGTGCCCATCACCCCGGTGGTCGAGCCGGTCAGGATGATCGAGCCGCCCTGCCCCATCAGCGGCAGGGCCTTTTGCACGGTGAACACCAGCCCCCGAACGTTGGCGTCGAAGGTCTCGTCGAAGTGCTCGGGCGTGATCTCGCCCAGGGGCGCGAAGCTGCCGGTGCCGGCGTTGGCGAACACGACGTCCACCGAGCCGCGCTCGGCCTTCACCGTCTCGTAGAGCCGGTCGAGATCGGCCAGGTCCGTCACCGAGCCGGCCACCGCCCGGGCGTTCGGGCCGAGTTCGGCCAGCGCCGCGTCCAGCGCCGCCTGGCGTCGGCCGAAGATGTAGACGAAGGCGCCTTCCTCGACGAACCGCTTGGCGGCCCCAAGGCCGATCCCGCTGCCGCCGCCGGTCACCACCGCCGTCTTGCCGTCCAACCTCTTCATGATGTGCTCCTATGGCTGAGGTTGCATTCAGCTGGCGGCGGACACACCTAGCGACAAGTATGCACCTTTTGGTAAGTACCCAAAAATGTCGTCAGAGCTGCAAGACACCCTCCCGCCGCAGACCCAGGCCTGCACCCCCACCCTGCCCGGGTTCACCTGCGGGCTGGACGCCACGCTTCGGCTGATCGCTGGCAAGTGGAAGCCGCTGATCCTCTACTTCCTGGCCCAAGGCGGCCCGACCCGGTACGGCGAGCTGCGGCGCGCGATCCGCGACGTCAGCGACAAGGTCCTGATCCAGCAGCTCAAAGAGCTGGAGGCCGACGAGCTGGTGAAGCGCACCGACTACAAGGAGGTGCCGCCGCGGGTGGACTACAGCCTGACCCCCCTGGGCCACAGCCTGGCCCAGGCCCTGGTGCCGCTCTGCACCTGGGGCACGGAGAACATGGCCGAGGTCGCCCGCGTCTACGCCGAACGGGACAGCTGGAAGCGCGGGCCGGCCTGACAGCGCGAGCGTGGCGGAACGCGGCGGGGCGACGGGCGGTTTGCAGCCATCGACACCCCTCGCCCGATCAAGGACATCGCCATGCCCGCGGAGCTTTCGCTCGTCGCCCAGTTCGAACATCAGGTCACCGGCGTGGCCGTCAGCGAGACCGGCCGGATCTTCGTCAACTTCCCCCGCTGGACGGAGGACTCGCCCATCTCAGTCGCTGAGGTGGTGGACGGCGGGCTGAAGCCCTTCCCCGACGCCCGCTGGAACGAGTGGCGCAACGCCCGCAAGAACGAGCTGTCGGCCGAGGACCACTTCGTCTGCGTCCAGTCGGTGGTCTGCGACGGCCGCGGCAGCCTGTGGGTTCTGGACCCCGCCGCGCCCGGCCAACAGCAGGTGATCGAGGGCGGCGCGAAGCTGGTCCGCATCGACCTGGCCACCAACCAGGCGGTCCAGACCATCGCCTTCGACCTGGAGCTGGCGCCGCAGGGCAGCTACCTCAACGACGTGCGCTTCCACCCCAACGGCCGCACCGCCTACATGACCGACTCCGGCGCCAAGGGCGCCCTGCTGGTCGTCGACCTGGAGAGCGGCCAGGCCCGCCGGGTGCTCGACGGCCACCCCAGCACCCAGCCGGAAAAGGACGTGGTGGTGAAGACCGACGGCAAGGAGCTGCGCCGCCCTGACGGCCGCGGCGCCGAGTTCGCCGCCGACAGCATCGAGGTCACCCCCGACGGCGCCTTCGTGATCTTCCAGGCCCTGACCGGCCGCACCGTCTACCGCATCGCCACCGAGGCGCTGGACGACGCCAGCCTGTCCGACGAGGCGGTGGGCGCGCGGGTGGAGAAGCTGGCCGAGATCGGCGTCTCCGACGGCTACTGGATGGACGCCGAAGGCCGGCTGTTCATGTCCGCCGTCGAGGAGAACGCGGTCAAGGTCCGCGAGCCGTCCGGCGAGGTCCGCACCTTTGTGCAGGACGAGCGGCTGCGCTGGCCCGACAGCTTCGCCCAGGGGCCGGACGGGGCGATCTACGTCACCACCTCGCACATCCAGGACAACATGTGGTTCAAGCCGGAGGCCGGCCCGGCCATCACCACCGAGCTGTGGCGGGCCGAAGAGCGGGCCGGCTAACGCCTCCAGCCCATGCGCCGGCGCCCGGCGCCTCGCAGGGCGGGCCGGGGAAAGCGGTCTGGGGCATGGGTCAAGGGTTGAAGGACGAAAGCTCGGGCGGCGAAGGGCGCGGCCTGGGCTCAGCCATTGCCGCGCCAGCCGGGGTCGGCCCGCGCCGAGGGGGCGTTCGGCTCGCCCTCGGCTAAGTCAGGACCGTCCGGATCAGCATCGTCCGGCGCCTCGGGGGCGGGCGCTTGGAGGTCGAGCCCTTCGCGCAGGTGGGCCATGACCAGCTCCAGCGGCGCGTCGGCGAAGCCGGGCTTGGCAGCCAGGTCGTCGATCAGCTCGCGCAAGGCTTCGGTCCAGTCGGCCTCTTCCTCTTCGCAAGGCTCGACCTCGGTCCAGATCAGCCGCAGGCCGGCGTCGTACACGGCGCGGCGCCGCGCCTGCAGGCGCTCGGCCCGGTCTTTCTCGGCGCGCTCGCGCTCGGCGTGCAGGGCGGGCTGGGCCTCGCGGTGCAGGCGCGCCTCCAGCGCCAGGCTCTGGCGCACGGAGCGGGAAGCGGTGTGGAAGGCCCGCGCCGCGTCGGCGGTCTCCTTGGGCGTTTCGGCAGCCAGGGCGTCCTCGTGCAGCCGCTCGGCCAGGCTCATGCCCAGCTCGGCCAGCCGCCCCAACATGCGGCCATGCCGCTCCGCCATTTCCGCTTGCGCAGACATGAACAAAAAGAGAACATCAGGCCGGCCCGAAGTCAAATTTTGAGTGCAGCTTACCCGTGGGACGCCCGAACCCGGACCGCGTGCCGATGCGCTATCGGCGCTTCAAGTGCGAAACGGTCGACCAGATGCTCCAGCAGGGATGGGACGTTCAGTCGAAGTGCACGACCTGCGGCCTGCTGATGCGCGTGAACCTGCGCCTGGTGGTGCGGATCAAGGGCCCCCGGTTCAGCCTCTGGAACCGCAAGACCCGCTGCCGCCGCATCGGCTGCCTGGGCTTTACCGAGTTCCAGGCCAAAGCCCCCGGCATGTACTGGCACGAGCGCCTGGACGCGCCATGGCCGGAGGGGAAGTGACTTGTAGGTTGACCTGGGAAGGTCTGCTCCAAGGGCGTCTGTATCTGGCGCAAGTGAGACGTCGGCTGAGCTTGGCGATCTACCGAGCTGCGCACCCGCGACTAGCCAACCACTTCGTTGCCGCTCGCAAGGCTGCTTGGCTGTCACTGGCGCGCTCGTCGGCCAGCGTGAGGCGTATCCGGTTGCGGACCCTGTCTACCGTGCGCTTTCCGATCGAAGCTGCCGCGGGAAGTGTCCGCTCTGGGGCCGCGTTGAACGTCCGCTGCCGACCCATGGCGGACGTTGAGACTGACGTCGGCCCACTGAATCTAACGGCGTTCGGAAGCCGAGCCGTCAAAAGGTCCACTTGGCACGGCTGTTGGCAGTGGCCAGCTGAGGCTTGTGCCGTTGCTCACCCATCGCGGTGAGCTGAGTACGCCAGCACGGTTCCAGGGACTTGCGGGTCAACCACCACCAAGCCGCGACCTCACCATCGTAGTCGCTTCGCAGCACGGGAGTTCGCCAGCCGTCCGCCGTTAGCGGCGACGCGGGTTCGGCCAGAGTTGTCTTCGGCGTGTCGGAAGGCGGTACATTCAGGACGAAATCGTCCGGGAGGGTCGCGGCCGGATTGGTAATGCGCGGTCTGGCCCTAAGCGCGATCACCAGCGCCGGACAGGCTCGGCTATCGATCCATTGATGCGCCACAGCACCTCCGTCGAGACGAGTCTCAACGGTGTGGCTTTCAACGATCCAGAACGAGGGGTGGCGGATGGACAGCTGAACCTCGTTGAACAGCACGATCTGCTCGATCCAAATCCCAAGGCCACCGCCGACTTGGTTTAGTGCGAACCGGGGATGCGCCCCCTCCTGCGCGCTCGCGGGGAGAGCTGCCGCGAGCAACACCGCCACGATACTTGCAAGGCGAAGTGCAACCATTCTCTGCACTGTCCGCGAAGCCTCGCCTCTCGTCCAGCGGGCGCTGAGGTCCGCTCCCCACCCATCTCGGACGTTCTTGAATACCGCCTAGTTGCATCAACAAGCGGATGGCTTCTAGTTGGCCGACTGGAGCGCGGGAGGCGGTTTGACGCTCACCACCATCTTGCAAGGCTTGCTTCTGGCTCTTCTCCTTTGCCTAGCCGCCGGGTGGCAGGTGCTGGAGAAGCTCATCTGGGATGAGGCGCAACGTTTGCGCGAGCGGAACAGCGACCTCCGCCGCGATCCGCGCTTCGATCTGCCCGCCGTGACACTCGACACGGATCCGCTCCGTGAGCTCAAAAATGGCCCGCAGCACGATCTGCCGAAAGGCCTGCAGCGCAAGATCCGCCAACAGACGCAACTCGTGGCGGCAATACTCATCACCTTCGGCGTTCTCGTTTTTGTCAGGTTCTTCTGGCCCTGGGAAACGTAGGCGTCCGCCGCCCACCCAACGCTGACGTTCAGCGGGGTGGGTGAGGGCGTCCACCAGTCGTCCTCAATGTCCGCTTTCGGCCCCTAGGCGGGTGTCTGCTTCGGGCGCGAAGCCGGCTTGCAAGTTCCGACCTCGTAGAGCCAGCAACAGGGCCAAGCCAGTTCCTGCTCAGCGGCTATGTCCAGAGTGCCAAGCTTGTTTTAGCGAGGCGGCAACTCGGCACGACTTGCAGATTGGCATTGGATGAACAAACAAGCTCCCCTCCGCCGCCACGGATTCCAAATCAGCGTGCTCGGCAGCGCCGATCCGGGGACTTCGGCGTTCGAACAGGCCGCGCTTGCTGGCGAGAAACTTGCGCAGCTTGGCTACACCGTCGTCAGCGGTTGCGGCAGCCCCGCGACGCGGGTCGCGGCCGAGCGGGCGCTAGCCGCCGGCGGTCGTGTCGTGAGCGTCGTTCCGCACGACCAGATCGATGTGGCCGACTGGCCATGCTCGGTCCTGATCCCATGCGGTATGGGCGACGCCCGGAACCTGATCATGGCGCTATCGGCAGACGCATGCCTCGTCATTGGCGGGCGTGCGGGGACGATTTCTGAGGTTTGCCTTGCCTGGCTCCATCGTCGCCCCCTTCTGCCGCTTATTAGCCATGGTGGTTGGTCCGATGGGCTGCAGGACAACCCGCCGGATGATCGGGACCTCGCTCCAATTGTACCTTGGGCCAGCGTGACAGATCTCGAAGCGGGCCTCCGTTCATTGGGTCTGCAGTCCTAAAGTTCAGCAGGTCGATACACGTTAGGACAGATGCCGGAGGTCCACTTTGCTGACGGGAGCCAACGTCCGCTGCTGGCGCGAAGCGGACATCAAGATCGATCCGGAGAGCGGATTTTTACCGGCGGCGAACGCTGACGTTCCGAAGGCGGCCGGCATGAACATCAGAACGTAGGCCTTTGCCGAGCGTCAACGGCGCTCTGCAAGCCGGTCGCCAGATGCTACGGCAATCCATGGCACCTGACAGCGCACGCAAACGAGCGTCGATCCGAGCAGAGACCTATGCGCCCAAACCCACGGGCGGATCGCTCATGGCCGGCGTGTCCGTCGGAGCGGTCGCCTTCGGCGTGAGCTACGGCGTTCTTCGGTTCTACAGCTACGAACTCGCTGACTTTCCCATCTTCGTTGCGGCGATCGTCTTGTTGTCCATGGTGGCCGGCTTTGTCGCCTACAAGCGAGCTGCCCGGCGACACCGGCGAGCTGTGACGAGCGAACTCGCGACCGAAGCCAGCGAAGCGGACCGCAGCCATGATGAGCAGGGGTAGGCGCGAACGCACCGCGTCCAATGCGTCGGGCAATTAGGTCTTCGATCGACTCGCTGCGGAACGATGTTGCGCTGCACAATGTTGATCATGCCGAAGAGGTCGCCGTGCGTCCTCACATTCCAAGAAGATCTCATGAACCAGCTCACTGCCAGGCTATCGGCCGGCGGCAAGACATCGCGCGCCACCGGCGCGCTCCCGCTCAAGGCCGGGTTCGCCGCCGTCGCCATCGGGGCATTGATCGCAGCTGCGGTCGGAAATCACCTGGCGGCCAAGCGGACGGAACGGCGCAGACCGCCGGCGGGCCGTTTTGTGACCGTGGACGGGGTTCGCCTGCATTACCAGGAGCGCGGACAAGGGCCGACGCTGGTTCTGGTCCACGGGAACGGGGTCAGTTCGGAGGACTACGTGCTCTCCGGCCTGGTCGACGCGCTGGCGCAACGCTACCGCGTCATCGCCTTCGATCGGCCGGGTTTCGGCTACAGCGAACGGCCGCGGAACCGTCCGTGGACGGCGGAAGCCCAGGCACGGCTGCTCCTCGAGGCGATGACCGTTCTGAACGCTGGAGAGGCGGTTCTTGTTGCCCACTCCTGGGGAACGCTCGTCGCCCTGCAGGCGCAGCTGGCCGCGCCGGAACGGATCCGCGGGCTGGTGCTGATGTCGGGCTACTACTGGCCGACGGCGCGCATCGATGCACCCCTGCTGGGGGCTCCCGCTATCCCTGGGCTGGGCGACGTGATGCGGTTCACGGCGTCCCCCCTTCTTGGGCGGCTGATGATGCCGCTCATATTCAAGCAGATGTTCTCTCCCGCCAAGGTTGCGGAGCACTTCCGGCAGGGTTTTGCGTCCAACATGTCGCTGCGGCCTTCGCAGCTACGGGCGACGGCCGCCGACACGGCCATGATGCCGCTGGAGGCCGGCAAGCTGGCGCCGCAACTGACGGCGGTGGTGGGCCCGGTTCTGGTGATGAGCGGCGACGGCGACAAGATCGTCAGCTGCGAGCATCAATCCCGGCGGTTGGCCCGCGAACTGCTTGGCGGCGAGATCCAGGTGATCGAGGGCGCCGGCCACATGTTGCACCACACCGAGCCGCAGGTTGTCGCCCAAGCCATCCTAGGCTTCCTGCGCCAGATTGCGTTTGAGCCGGGCCTTGGCGGCGAACGTCGCCCCGAGCGGGAGCCGCGGCGGGTTGCCGAGTCTCTGCCGGCCTGAGCGCGCGCCATGGTCACCGCTTGAGGACGGCCAGCAGAACGGCCGTCCGATGCGGCCGCGGCCGCCACGCCAGATGGCGACGGAAGGGCAGCTGCTTGTTGGCGTAGAAGACCATAGAACGAGGCCGCCGCCATTCTAGGCCTCGGCCGGTGAATAGCCCGGCGGTGCAGGGCGTGCGGTGACGCCAAGCTGGTATGCCTTGCGGAGCTCACGGCAGCGCATGAGGGACTTTAATGTCCGCTTCTGCGCAGGAGACCGATGTCTGCTCCTGGCGCACGACTGACGGAACGCGCACATGGGATATTGCTGGCGCCTGTTGCGGTGGTCCTGCGGCGCGATCCCGCTTGAACGGCGGTCTCGGCTCCCACTAGAGAACTGCCGAGCAGAGTGAATTGAAGGACGGCGACATGGCATTGCTCGACGAGCTCAGGGCTGACCAACTGGCGGCCCGCAAGTTGAACGATCGTCTGAAGGCTGACCTGCTCACCACGCTGATCGGCGAAGCGACGCAGATCACGACCGAAGAGTTCAAGCGCGGCGTGACGGAAGTCACTGATGAAAAGGTCGCCGCAACTGTCGCGAAGTTCCTGAAGAATACGAGACTTACGCTGGAGAACCTCGCGAGCGAGCGCGCGCGTCTGGTCGAAGCCGGCAGCGATGCGTCCAAGGTCGACCAGCGCATCAAGGCCGCTGAAACCGAACTGGCGATCCTTTCCTCTTATGGCCCGAAGCAGATGACGGAATCGGAACTGCGCCAGGCCATCGAAGATTTCCGGGCCCAGAACCCCGACGCCAACGTCGGGACCATCATGGCCCACCTGAAGACGAGCTTCGGCGGGCGGTATGACGGCAAGGCAGCCAGCGCGTTGGCCAGGGGTTGAATAAGGGGGCCCGCCATCGGGAGCTAAGCCCAGCCATCGTGCGGGTCCCGATGTCCGCTCCCGGCGCGCAGCAGCCCTCGCGAGGCCGTTGACAGCACGGTCGGTCCTCACGGAACTGCCACAAGGCGGCAGGTGGAGGCTGGTGATGAGAGCGACCCAGGTCGGCGCCCTAGGCTTTGCTGCCGCGCTTCTGGCGGCTGGGCCGGCCGCAACGCAGGACGGACACAATGCCTGGCTTTGGCTCACCTTGACCCAAAGCAGCCTGTCGCCGGGTCTCGATCGGACGGATGTGGCCTTGGTGACGCGCGTCACCAACAAAGGCGGGGCGTTCTTCTTCATCTTGGAGCGGCGGGAAATGGTCACCCGGGGGCGCGCCAACACGGTGAAGCATCAATGGGTGGACGGCCGGACGTGCGCCGCGCTGTCCGAAGTCGTGCAATCGGCATCGGACCTGCCGCCGGCCAGGATCAATCCTCCGAATAGTCCTCCCAACCGCATCACCTTCCACGTGGCGACCACCACCCTGTCTGGTCCGAGTGGTTCCAGTTGGATGGACCGGGTCAGTCGCACCGACCTGATGGGTCCTAACTACGCCTGGTGGGAGAAGAGCAAGGCGCGACTTAAGGACTGCTGGCAGAACGAGCCGCCCATGGTCGGCGGCAAGCCTCCTGAAAGTGCGCTTGGTACAGACCGGGCGGCAAGGGCGCTGTTGCACTAGCCGGACTACGCCCGCTGCTGGCGCGAAGCTGCCGCGAGAGCGTCTGGCCGCCATCGCCAGCCCACCTAGGTCCGGCTCTCCAGAGTCGCCGTGCAACTTGCGTGGCCTCGCGATGCCTGCCCTGGAACAGAAGGCCGACTGCAGACAAGCCCATCAGCTAGCGGCGACGTTCCGCGTCGACGTCGAGGATGGGGGTTTCGGCGGCCGACGAGAGGTTGAGGTCCAGGACGCACCTCAGGCCCTCCGGCGAAAAGTCGACGTGCGCGGCGTCGCCGTTCTCGTGCCCGAAGGTCTTGGCCAGCAGCCGCATACCGAAGCCGGTCTCCTGAGGCTGGCTGACCGGCGGGCCGCCGGTCTCCTGCCAAAGGAGGTTCATGTACCGATGGCCCTCGCCGTCGAGGGCGGTGTTCCAGGTGATGGCGATCTGGCCGGCGGGCGTTGAAAGGGCGCCATGCTTTACGGCGTTGGTGGCCAGCTCGTGCAGCGCCAGGGACAGGGCGACCGCCTGCTGAGGGCTGACCCGCAGGGGCGGTCCGTCTGCGTTCAGCCGGCCATCGCCGTGGGCGTGCGGGCCCAGCGCCTTGGCGACGATGGCGTGGACGTCGGCGGCGGCCCAGTTCTGCTGCACCAGGACGTCGTGCGCCTCCGACAGGGCCATGAGGCGGCTGGTCAGGCTCTCGCGCGTTCCGGCGTCGACCTTTGCGTTGCGCAGGGTCTGCTCGGTGATCGACTGCACCGTCGCGAGCGTGTTCTTGATACGGTGGTTCAACTCGTTGAGCAGCAGGACGCGCTGTTCGTCGGCGAGCTTCGACGCCGTCTCGTCCCGCAGGATTTTGACGAAGCCGGCCTCGTCGTTCAGGCGCATGGTCACGCCGTTGCCCCAGAAGCGTCCGCCGTCCTTGCGGACGTGCCAGCGGCTGTTCTCGGCGCGGCCTTCCCGGCGGGCGACTTCCAGCTCGAGCTCCGGCGCCTTTGCGGCGATGTCCGAGGCGACGAAGAAGATGTGCGCAAGCTCGCCGACCGCGTCCTCCGGGGAGAACCCGAAGATCAGCTGGGCGCCGGGGCTCCAGGTCAGGATGCGGCCGTCGTCGTCGAGCCGCATGATCGCGTACTCGCGCGCGTTGGCGATGAGCAGCTCGGCCACTTCCGTGCCGATCAGCTCAGGCTTGTGTTCGGATGCAGGGCGACCGGCCATTCCCCTCCCAACGCGGAACGGCGACAGTGGTGGCAAGATCCGGCGCCGCCGGGCCGAGGGCGTCCGGTGGTTCCTGTTCGGGAGGGGGTCCGAGCGGTATAGTGCCTGGGCATCCTTCACGGAGCGCGCCATGGCTGGCGAGACGTCCCTGAACCAGTTCGGCGAATGGTACGGGTTGGCGGACGCGCCGCGGTTGGCGACGCGGCAGCTGGGCTCCGGCGCGGTGGACATCACCCGGGTGCGCTATGGCGGCTGCGACCACGAGTTCGCCGGCTATCCGCAGTTCGAAAATGCGGTGCTGGTGCATGTGCAGCTCCGGCCGATGGTGGCCGACCTGAGCCTGGACGGGGCGCGCAGCCGGCCGCTGGTCACCCCGGCGGGCGGGGTCAACATCCTGGACCTGCGGCGCGACCTGGGCGGGCGGATGACGAGCCCGTTCGACGAGGTGATCTTCCACATGCCGCTGAGCCTCTATGAGGACCTGGCGGCGCCGCGGACGGGCTCTCCGCCCACCCATGCCGCGCCCACTCATGCCGTGCCCACTCATGCCGTGCCTCGGGCGCATGCGCCGCTGGACGATCCGGCGATCCGCGAGCTCGCCCTGTCGCTGCTGCCGGCGCTGGACGGGCGGCGGGCGCCCACCACCCTGTTCCTGGACCAGCTGGGCTGGGCGCTAGCCTCGCACGTGGCGCGGACCTATGGCGGCGGGCTGCGCCGCGCGCCCGGGGCTGCGAAGCTGGCGGGGTGGCAGGAGCGGCGGGCCAAGGCGCTGATGGAGGAGAACCTGGCCGGCGACGTGCGCCTGGGCGATCTTGCCGCCGCCTGCGGGCTGTCGGTCGGGCACTTCGCCCGTGCGTTCCGGCGCACCGTGCAGATGCCGCCGCATCGCTGGCTGATGGGGCGCCGCATCGACAAGGCCAAGGACCTGCTGCTGACGCCGGCGGCGTCCCTGGCCGAGGTGGCGCAGGTATGCGGGTTCACCGACCAGAGCCACTTCACCCGCGTGTTCCGCAAGATGGTCGGGGCGACGCCGGGCCGCTGGCGCCAGGACCGTCTGAGCTGATCGTTGAGGGCGTGCGCGCGGCGCTGCGGGGAGATCATTTTCGTACAAGACGGCGGGCGGCCTCGGGCCCGAGATTTGGAGCCGCCCGTCGGCCGGCGCCCTGCCCGCCGCAAACCATCCGAAGGAGATGGCGTCGTGACCAAGACAGTGATGCTGATCCATGGCGCCTGGCTCAATTCGCTGAGCTGGGAAGGGTGGAAGGCCCGCTTCGAAGCGCGGGGCTTTCACGTGGTGGCCCCCGACTGGCCCTATGACGAGGGCGATCCGGCGGACCTGCGGGCCGCGCCGCGACAGGCGCTGACCAAGATCGGGCCTAAGGCGATCGTCGACAGCTACATGCGCCAGATCGAAGCGCTGGCCGAGCCGCCGATCCTGATCGGTCACTCGGCGGGCGGGGTGTGGGTGCAGCACCTGCTGGATCGCGGGCTGGGCGCGGCGGGCGTGGCGATCGATCCGGCGCCGACGCCGGGCGTGGCGCTGGCGCCGCACGCCATCGTTTCGGCCCTGCCGGTGCTGGGCGATCCGTTCAGCGGCGGCAAGGTGAAGTCCATGACGCGGGAGTTCTTCCACCGCCGGTTCGCCAACGGGCTGCCCGAGGATCTGAAGGACGCGCACTACGACCGCTACATCGTGCCGACCGCCGGCAAGGTGTACTGGGACGGGGTGCTGGGCGGGGCCGGGAAGATCCACTGGGACAGCCCCGTGCGGCCGCCGCTGCTGCTGATCGCCGGCGGCAAGGACCTGATCGCCGACGCCAGCATGACGCGGGCGATCTACGAGCACCAGAAACGGGCGGCGTCGGTCACCGAGTTCAAGCTTTATCCGGACCGCTCGCACTGGACCTGCCTGGAGCCCGGCTGGGAAGCGGTGGCGGACTTCGCGCTGGATTGGGTGGTGGAGCACAGCGTGGCGGGCCGCCCGCCGGTCGCCGCAGGGGCCGGGCGGTTCGCTGACGCCCCGGCGCCGCAGCCCTAGCGATCGGCAGGGCTGCGGGCAGGCAGGCCGTCGACCTCGGCGCGCCTTGGGCGGGCGAGGTCGACGGTGCAGCGGGCGCCTAGAACAGGATGCCGGCCTCGGCCATCGCGCGGACCTGGTTGCGGTCCTCGCCGGCGCCGCCGAACCCGAGCCCCGACTCGAAGTCGCTGAGGCGCACGTAGGACAGCTCGCCGCGGACGAACAGGACGCCCTTCTGCCAGGTGGGGGTCACCGTGGCCGAGAAGGCCTTGCTGCCGGCGCCGTAGAGCAGGTTGGGCGCGCCCGAGGCGGCGTCGCCCGACGAGCTGATGTACTCGGCGCGGGCGGCGAGGCTGAACTCGGGCGTCACGGCGTATTTGGCTAGGACGGCCGCGCCCAGGGTCGAGCCTTCGTCCGTGATGCCGAGCTCCTCGTCGGCCTCGACCTGGCTGTACTGGAGGTAGGGCACGATGGTGAGCCCGCCCGAGGTGTGGGTCCAGATCACGTTGAAGATCGAGCTGTTGTTCTGGAGCGGCGGCGTCGCGAAGCTCGCCCGGGTGTTGGTCGACAGGCTGGTGGCGCCGATCACGCTGATCACGTCCGAGGGTGAGGCCGTGTAGCTGACCGCCGCCGACACCCAGTTGGCCCGGTCGGAGTAGTAGCCGTCGTTCCACGACACCGAGGCGCTGACCGGTCCGCTGGCGTAGTTGACCTGGACGCCGCGGCTCACGGCGGGCTCCTGGTTCCACAGCAGGCCGCGGGCGATGTTCATGTTCTGGAAGGTGAAGGTGTACTCGGCGCCCACCAGAGTCGGCAGCTTGCCGGCGAGGATGGAGATCTGCTCGTTGGGGACCAGCTTCACATAGGCGACCGGCACGGCCCCGAAGGTGCCTTCGGTCACCGTGGAGGCGTCGGCGTAGGGCAGGCCGAGCGAGGGGATCGAGTAGGTCCCCGCCTGGACGAAGAACTGCACCGGTCCTTCGGTGGTCTGGATGAAGAGCTGGGCGTTGCTGACATCGCCGCGGGCGTCGTCATCACCCGGCGCCGGATTGTTCTGCGCCAGGCCCAGGCCCGTCGCCACCCCGCCGATGTAGACCTGGCCGAACGGTCCGGCGTCGAAGCTCGTCGGCGACGGGTTCGCCGCGGGCGGTCCGCTCATGCTGGGCGAAGCCAGGGGGTCGGCCGCCGCGCCGCCGGCGATCGCGAGTGTTGCGGCGAAAGCCGCGGAGATGAAGAGGCTGGTTTTCGGCATTTGGTTTCCCCTGTCTTGAGCCGAGCCGCTGCGAACCCGCCGCGGCGTCCAGGCCATGCTCAGTCTCTCCTCCGTCGGATCGCGCAGCACATCGACGCGGATGGGCGCCGAATTGGCATAGCTGCACAATTTGGTGGGCTTGCCTGGGGCAGATTGCCTGGAAAACAGGCAGATGCGCTCACCAGAGCTGCAATGCCTGCCAACCGGGCGCCCCCTGAGTCACCCTGGCTGCGTCGTATTCGAGCATTGTCCGCTGCGCCACGAACGAGGTCCCGATGCGCAGGTCTGGTCCGCCTCCGAGGCGGCGCACCCCCGGCCGGCGTCGCTTGACCAGGCCCGGAATGGCCGAGGCTATGTCGCCGCGCATCCAGGTGCTAGCGCGGGTCGGAGGCGCGAGACCATGACCGACCTACCGCCGATCCGTACGCGCCACGCCGCCAGGCCGAAACCGGAGAGCCGGCTGAGCCGCTGGAGGCGGTGGGCGATCGTGTTCGCGCCGATCGCCGCTGCGCTTGCGATCGTGCGGTTCGACCTTGTCCGTCTGTTGCTCGAGAGCATGCGCCAGCACTAGGCGCGGACCGCCAATCGTGAAGCCGTTGGCCCAAAACGGGCCGACCGAGTGGCGAAACTCCACCGTCGCCTCTAAATGCCTTCCAAAGAAGCAAAAGGGAGGTTTTTCGTGCTGCCACGGCTCACAATGATCGTTGCGTTGGCATTTGCGGCGACTGGCTGCGCAAGTTCCAGGCAGGTTGCGGACGCCAGAACGCAGCTGCGCCCCTGTTCGCCAGCGGAAGCGGCCGCCATGAACCGCACCCTCGCGCGGGCCAGCGCAGTCTCCCCCTGCGCAATTGGCGGCGGCGCCTCAGGCGCTCCCTAGGCGGTGACCCGCCGGGCGGCGCGTCACCATTTCAGCATCTGACGCAGACGTTCAGCGTGGAGGCGCGCTCGCTTACCCGGGCACGCCTTCATGCGACCTGGCGAAGGCGCGCTTGTAGGCGTCGCGGGCGGTGGTGCGGGCGAGGTAGTCCTGCTCGGCCCCTGAGAGCGCGAAGCCGGCGTGGTTCGCGCCGAGCCTGAGCGCATAGCTCACCGAGATGTCGGCGGCTGTGAAGGTCTCGCCGGCCATGTAGGGGGCGGCTTGGAGCTGGCGCCGGACCAGGAGCTGGCGGCGGCCGACGCACTCGCGGGCCCAGCGGGCGCCCCAGTTGTCGCGCTCGGCCTCGGGCGCGATGAAGCCGCTCACCAGCGGGACCATGATCAAGGTCGCCAGGCCCGCTTCGCCCAAGTGGAGGAACTGCTGGTAGGCGGGAAAGGCTGGGTCGCCCGGCGACGGCTGCAGCGGCGTCGGGCCGTAGCGGCCCATCAGGTATTCCAGGATCGCCACGGACTCGACCATGGCGACCTCTCCGTCCTGGATCGCCGGCAGGAAGTCGCCCGGATTGACCGCGAGCCAGGCGGGGTCCTTTTCCGCCGAGAGCATGTCCACGTGCCGGATGCGGTAGGGCAGGCCCATCTCTTCCAGCAGCCAGACAACCCGCAGCGACCGCGACGTCTGCCCGCCCCACACCGTGATCATGGTCTTCGTGCTCCAACGGTCCTGGTCTGAAGACGCACCGCGCGTGAAACATCCGACAGGTGGACGTCACGCCGCCCCGTTGACACAGTTCGTCACATCGTTGACGCGCTGCAGCAAACCTCGGGCGGCATCAGGTGCGCCTTCGACACTTTGCCGTCGCCACGCTTTTCTGAGGATTGAGCCATGCCCAAGTTCGCCGCCGGTGTCGTCAAGTTCCAGCAGGAAGTGTTCCCCGAGAACGCCGCTCTGTTCGAGAAGCTGGCGCAGGGTCAGTCGCCGGAAGCCTTGTTCATCACCTGCTCCGACTCGCGGATCGAGACGGGGATGCTGACGCAGAGCCAGCCGGGCGACCTGTTCATCGTGCGCAACGCCGGCAACATCGTGCCGCCGCACTACAAGGGCGCGGGCGCGACCACCGCGGCGATCGAGTACGCCTGCGTGGCGCTGAACGTCCCCCACATCGTGGTGTGCGGCCACACCCAGTGCGGCGCGATGAAGGGGGCGATGAACCTCGATGCGCTGGACGCCCTGCCCCATGTCAAAGAGTGGCTGTCCTATTCCCAGGCGGCGGTCGAGATCACCAACGAACTCGGCAAGGACCTGGACGAGCATGCGCGCAACCTGCTGCTGCTCGAACAGAACGTCATCCTGCAGCTGGCGCACCTGCGCACCCATCCGGCCGTGGCGGTTCGGCTGGCGCGAGGCGACCTGCGGCTGCATGGCTGGGTCTATGACATCGCCGACGGCGAGGTTTACGCCTTCGACGACGCGAACAACCGGTTCGAGCCGGTCAGCAAGCGGTACGCCGCCGAGGTCGCCAAGCACCTGGCGCTGCACACCCACGATCACCCGGCGCTCTAGGCCGGCGACGCCCGCTGGCGCTTAGCGGGCCCAGCCTTCCTGGTTTCCTGACACGCTGAGCTCGCGGCCCGAGCGGTCGTCAGCCGGCGCCGCGAGTTCGGCGATGGCGGCCAGGAGCGCCGCGGGATCGATCGGCTTGGCGACATGGGCGTCGGCGCCAGCCGAGACGGCCTCCTCGACCTGGTGGGTCATGGCGTTGGCCGAGACAGCGATGATGGGGATGGGAGGCAGGCCCTCGTCGGCCTGGCGCTGTCGGATCGCGCGGATGGCCGTCAGGCCGTCCATCACCGGCATCTGCAGGTCCATCAGCACCAGGTCGAAATGCTGAGCTTCCACGGCCAGGCAGGCTTCCCGGCCGTTCTCGGCGAAGTAGGGCGTGGCGCCCGCCATCTCCAGGATCATGCCAGCGATACGGCGATTGTTCGGGTTGTCTTCGACGACCAAAACGCGGATCGCCTCGAGGTCGCTGACGGGAGCCTCGCCCTCGGCATCGGCCGTTGGACGGGCGGCGGCCTGGGCGGTGAACCAGAAGTCGAAGACTGCACCCTCGCCCACCTGCGCACGGCAGGTGACGTCGCCCCCCATCAGCCGCGCGAGGCTGCGGGCGATGGACAGGCCCAAGCCCGACCCGCCGAACTTGCGGGTGATCGACTTGTCTTCCTGTTCGAAGCGATCGAACAGCCGCTCGGCGGTCTCGGCCGAGAATCCGCAGCCGGTGTCGCGCACCGAGATCCTCACGGTCTGGGCTTTCGCCCCGGCCTCCACGGACAGTGACACCTGCACGCCGCCCTTCACCGTGAACTTCACGGCGTTGGAGAGCAGGTTGCTCACGACCTGGCGGATACGCAGGCTGTCCGCCTCAAGCCAGCGGTCGGCCTGCTCGGCGCCCGTCACCTCCAGCGCCAGGCCCTTCTCGTCCGCCTTAGCGGCGAACAGGTCAAACACCGACGTGAGGTCCTGGTGCAGGTTCATGGGACGCAGTTCGAGGTCCAGCCGCCCGCTTTCCACCTTGGCGAAGTCCAGCACGTCATTGAGGAGCCGCTCCAGCATGCGGCCGGAGTCGAGGATGAGCTCGACCATCTCCTGCTGGCGAGGCGCAAGCTCGGTGCGCGCAAGCATGTCGGCGACCGCCACCACCCCGTTCAGCGGCGTGCGGATCTCGTGGCTGATGTTGGCGAAGAACTGAGACTTGGCCTCGTTCGCGCGGACAGCTGCGTCCCGCCGCAGCTCCGAGGTCTGGATCGCCTCCGCCAGACGCCGCTGTTGGCCAGCCGCCAGGGTTTGGGAGACCACCAGGCCCAGTTTGGACACCAGCGCCAGGTCGGCGGCCGAATAGATCCCCCGTCGCTCGGAGCAGAGGATCAGCAGCCCGGCGCCGCCGGCTGTCGAGATCGGCGCCAGGATGCCGGCCGCCGGACGGCTCGTGAGACCGCCTGGGAACGCCGTCCATTCCGGTATGCGGGCGATGTCGGGGACGACCGCCGGCCGGCCCGAGGCGATGCGCTGGAAGAAACCTTCGGCCGGCCAGGCGCTGCCGACCAGCCGGGGTTCGGTGGAGGCAACGCAGGCATAGCCGTTTTCCTGCGGCTGCAGCACCAGGGCGAGGTCGAATTCCAGCGCGCTGCGCAGCAGGTCGAAGGTCCGGGTGATGGCGGCGCCCGGCTCGTCTTCCGCCGAGATTCCCTGGATGCCGCTCAGCACCAGCTCGAGTTCGCGGAGCCGCGCCTGTTGCGCGGCGGCGAGCTGGTTGGCCGAAGCCAGCGCTTCGCGCAGATGTTCGACCTCCTCGTTCATCAGCCGAAGGTCAGGGCCGAGACCATGAGGTTGCCGTGTCGGTTGCAGCTGTCGATGATCGCCCCTTGCTCGCCGAAGGTGAAGGCGCCCAGGAAGGGTGCGCCATGCATCGCCTCGGCGACCTGCTCGGCGACCTCCGGCATGCGATCGCGCACGTGAAGCATGCAACCGCCGCAATAGATCACCAGCCCGCCCGCTGTTTCCTCACGACGCCACCCGCCGTTGGCGATGGCGTCGTTCACAACAAGGCCGGCGCGCTTCACCAGCGAAGCCGGCGAGCCGCGCATCAGGTGGACCTCGTCGCCTTCCGTGATGTCGGTGAACAGGGAAAGGTCGCCGCCGGCGCCCATCATGGCGGGGTGGGATAGGACGAACATCGGCACGTTGTTCTGCTGGCCGGCGACGCGCCCGAGCGGGGTGGGCGTGCTCTTGGCCAGGATCATGCCGATGTCGGACGCTGGCACCTCGCCGTCCGTCCAGCGGCTGTAGACTTCAGAAGCCGGCTGGTGGTCGATCTCGAGCACCTGGCGGTTCTGCGCCTTGGTGACCACGCCGGCGGGACCGGCCGGCGCATAGCCGCTCTGGAACGCAGCGCCATGTCCGGCAGTGGGAAAGAGGGCCGCCACGACCACATGGTCCTGCAGGACCCCGTCCGTGGAGAACTGGCGCCAGGCGCCGGCGATGCCTTCGTCCGCCGAACTGCCGCCGATGATCGGCACCTTGGCTCCAACAACCGACTGGATGCCCTCGATCACCGCCTCTTCCCTTCCGGGCGGCTGGCAGCACCAAACCAGCACCGGGGCCTCGAAGTCGCGTTCGGCCGCAGTCAGCGCAGCCTCGATGGCCTGGGCCCCCGCCAGAAAGGCGTCCTGCGCCACAGGGGCGGAGCCGACGCCGAACGAGCCGTCCGCATCGGCGATGCCCAGCAGACCCACTGCGCCATGCGCCGACGCATGGAACCCGCGCTCGGTCATTACCCCGCCACAGGACGTGCCGCCGACGATCTGCGCCTCAGGCAGGGCCTCGCGGATCGCGCCCAGCAGTTCGGGCCGCGCGTGATGCTCCGTGGTGTAAAGCACCACCAGGTCCGGTCGCCCGCCGAGCCTAGCGAGCAGATCCTGCGCCGCGCCGGCGCCCGCATCACCCGAGTGCGGATCGACACTGAAACTCGAGGCTATGCGCACGTCCGATCTCCCTCGGGCGCAGCTGTATCTCGAGTGCGTTAAAGAAAACGTTCTCTACATAACTAATGCGGCCGCTCGCGCCGAAGCGAGCGCCAGGCTCAGGCGCGCACAGCGTCGAAGTAGTGGGTTTGACCCTCGTCGGTGAACTGATCGGCGAGGCGCAGGCCGCAGGCTTCAAGGGCTTGCCGGTAGGCGGCCTCGCCCAGCGAGACCGACGGCCGATGAGTCAGGGTGTCGGTCCACTCGCAGGCTTGCTGCGGGGCGGTGAACAGAAAGCGCGCGCCAGGGTGCAGAGCGTGCGCCACGCGCCCGATCACCTCCCGCTGCTCCTCGGGCGGCAGCAGGAACAAGAGGCCGATCGCCAGGGCGCCCTCGAAACGTCGGTGAAAGAAGGCGCTGGTCTGCGCAGGCTCGCAGGCCGTCTCGGCGCTCGGGAAGGCGTCGCGGAAGGCCGCAATGAGCCTTGGCGAGGCGTCGACGCCGAACAGCTGGTAGCCATCCTCGATCAGAGCGGCGGCGATGGGCGCGCCGGAGCCGCAGCCCACGTCCAGCACCGCGCCGCCCGGAGTCAGTCGCCGCGCCCAGCGGCGCACGACGTCCACACCCACGTCAGACCGCGCAGCCATGAAGGCCGCCGCCGCCGCGTCCCAGCCGCGAGAGGGATCGTTGTCCATCGATGGGAGGCTAGCACGCTGAACGCCGGAAGATCCTCCGGCCGCTGCGAGCAGCGACCGGAGGTGGGAGCCGTGTGAAACAACGTGCCGGAAGCAAGGCACAGCTTAACAATCGCTGGCGAGGGCTGCTGTTCCCTCGGCGGCGGCAATCACAATTTGCGGTTTGATAAGTTCGGACGAAGCCGCTTCTGCTCGACCTGAGCGTGCGTTCAGGCCTGGAATCTGCGGCGTCGTTGTCGGGTCAGGTGAGGCTTGTTCGTCCTTGGAGAAACCAAGCTAGGCAGCAAGGATACGGCAATGACGGACGAGCGCATCAAGGGACCGGCGTCCTACTTCCCGTCCATCGAGAAGAAATACGGGCGGCCGATCGCCGAGTGGCAGGCCCTGGTGCGCGGGCGCTATCCGGCCAAGCACATGGAGCTGGTGGCCATGCTGAAGGACGAGCATGGGATGGGCCACGGGCACGCCAACGCCATCGTGGCCCAGACGCTGGCCGAGGATAAGAAGTAGGCTGGCCTTCGAGGACGCGCGGGAGGCGGGGTGAGCTGGGTCTATTACGCCATGGCGGCGGCGGCGGAGATCGCCGGCTGCTTCGCCTTCTGGGCCTGGCTGCGGCTGGAGCGCTCGCCCCTGTGGCTGATCCCTGGGATGGCCTCGCTGGCGCTGTACGCCTTTCTGCTGACGCGGGTGGACAGCGCCGCGGCAGGGCGGGCCTACGCCACCTATGGCGGGGTCTATATCGCCGCCTCCGTGCTGTGGCTCTGGCTGGTGGAGCACAAGGCGCCGGACCGCTGGGACCTGATCGGCGCGGGCGTGTGCCTGGCCGGGGCGGCGATCATCCTCCTGGGGCCGCGGCACGCCTGAGGGATCAGGGGCGGGCGACGGTGACCTTGAGGTAGACGGCGGGGATCTCCGTGCGGTCGGGGCCGCCCTGGTTCTGGGCCTGGAACAGGTCTTCGAGTTCGCGCTGGAGGTCCGCTTCGCGGCCGGCGGCGCGGGCGGCCTCGAAGGCGTTCATGGTGGGGCCGTACCAGTCGCGGAACAGGGCAAGGAACTCGCCGGGGGGACCTGGGTGGCGGAAGGTGTAGATGGCCCGCTCGCAGGTGATGGCGTCCACAGGCACGCCGGCCTGGCCGAAGCGTTCGCGGACCTCGTCTTCCTTGCCCCAGGTCACCGGGCTGACGAAACCGGGCGGCGGAGGCGCGGCGTAGGCGGCGCTGATCTTCAGGATGCTCGCCACCAGGGTGGGATCGCCCGGGATCCAATTGCCCATGACGATGCGGCCGCCAGGCTTGGTCACCCGCACCATCTGCTGGGCCACGTCGAAGGGTCGGGGCGCGAACATGGCGCCGAACATGCTGACCACCAGGTCGAACTCGGCGTCCGGGACGCCGGCGAGCTCGCTGGCGTCGCCTTCCTGGACCTCCAGGTTGTCCAGCCCCTCAGCCTCGGCGCGGGCGCGGGCGGCGGCCACGAGGTTGGAAGCGATGTCCACGCCCAGCACCGAGGCGCCCCGGCGGGCGGAGGGCAAGGCGGTGGTGCCGTCGCCGCAGCCCAGGTCCAGCACCCGCATGCCGGGCCCCACGCCCAGGGCGTCGATCACCTCGTCGCCGCTTTCGCGCATGGTGGCGGCGAGCTTGGTGAAGTCCCCCTTCTCCCAGAGCGCCTTGTTCGGGTTCATGTCTCCACTCCCTCGTCGGCGGGCGGAGAATGACGCCGCCGCGAAGAGCCGGCGCGATCAAAGGATCAAGCGGGCGTCAGGCGCGGGGATCAAAGCCTAGGTAGTTTTCCGGAAGCGCGGCGGCTCTGCGGCCGGCGTAGAAGGCGCCGCATGACGACCGAAGCCAAGCTTGCGCGCCTCGCGGCGGCCCTGCGGGATATCGCGCCCCACTTCGACCAGGCGGACCGGGCGGCGTTCGCCACCAGTCTGGCGGACGCGCTGGAAGGCGGGACGGCGCCCGTGCAGATCCCGGCCAGCCGCCTGGGCGCGGCGGCCGGGGCCTTCAGGCTGCACTAAGGGCGATCAGAACTCTTCCCACTCGTCCGCGGCGGCCTGCGGCGCCGGGGCGTGCTGGGCGGTGGTCTTCATCTGGACGATCGGCCGGGCGACGGGCTTGGCGGGCGCAGGGCGCGGCAGGCCGGCGGTGGCGGGCCGGGCCGCATCGCCCACCTGGAACTGGTGCACCGACTGCTCCAGGAAGTCGGCTTCCTTGCTCAGGGCGGCGCTGGCGGCGGTGCTTTCCTCCACCATGGCGGCGTTCTGCTGGGTCAGCTGGTCCATCTGGTTGACGGCGTTGTTGACCTCCGAGACGCCCCGGGCCTGCTCCTCGGCGCCGACGGCGATGTCGGAGACCAGGGCGTCGATGTGGGCCACGCGCTCGATGATGCGCTCCAGCGACTCGCCGGTCCGGCCGACCAGGTCAACGCCCTTGCCGACATGCTCGGACGAGGCGCCGATCAGGCGCTTGATCTCCTTGGCGGCGTCGGCCGAGCGCTGGGCCAGGGCCCGCACTTCCGACGCGACCACGGCGAAGCCCTTGCCGGCCTCCCCGGCCCGCGCCGCTTCGACGCCGGCGTTCAAGGCCAGAAGGTTGGTCTGGAAGGCGATCTCGTCGATCACGCCGATGATGGAGCCGATTTCCTTGGCCGAGGCCTCGATCTCGCTCATCGCGGCGACGGCCTGGGAGACCACCTCGCCGCTGGACTGAGCCTCGCCCCGGGCGGCTTGGACGACGCCGGCGCATTCGTTGGCGCCTTCGGCAGACTTCTTCATGGTGGCGGTGATCTCGTCGAGGGCGGCGGCCGTCTCTTCGAGGTTGGCGGCCTGCTGCTCGGTGCGGCGGGCCAGCTGGTCGGCGGCCGAGGCGATCTCGCCCGAGTTGCCGCGGATGGAGCGTACGTTGGCGACCACCGAGGCCATGGCCGACTGCAGCTGGCCGATGGCGCCGTTGAAGTCGTCCTTCAGCTGGACGTACTCGTTCGGGAAGGCGTGAGAGATGCGGAAGGTCAGGTCGCCGGAGCTGAGGCGGCCCAGGCCTTCGCCCAGGGCGCCGACCACGTCGGCCAGTTCGGCCGCGGACTTGGCCTTGGCGGCTTCGTTGCGGGCGCGCTCCTCGTCGGCGGCCTTGCGCTGTTCGGCGGTGAGGCCTTCCAGCCGCAGCTTCTCAAGGCCGGCGTCCTTGAACACGCCGACGGCGGCGGCCATGGAGCCCAGCTCGTCCTTGCGGCCCTGAGCCGGGATGTCGACGGTGAAGTCGCCCGAGGCCAGCTTGCGCATGGCGGTGGTCAGGGCGGTGACCGGCCGGGCGATGGCCCGGGTCAGCAGCCAGCCCAGAGCCGAGGCGACCATGATCGCCAGCAGGATGCAGCCGATCATCGAGATGTTGGCGGTGCGGGTGAGCTTCGCCTGTTGGGCGGCGAGGTTGGCGATGTTCTTCTGTTCGGCCTCGTAGATGGCTTCGATGCCTTCTTCGGCCGGGGCGATCAGCTCGTCAGCCTGGCCATCGGGGCCGACCATGTCGAACGCCTGCTGGCGGGTGGCGGGATCGGCCCACATCTTGGTGCCGCCGTGGACGATGACCTCGAGCCACTTGTCGGCGGCCGCGTCGACGGAGCTCAGGGTGGCGATGTCCTGCTCGCGGCCGGCCAAGGCGTCCTTGCCCGCAGCGATCCGCTTCTTGAAGTTGCCCCGGTGCTTGTCGACGCGTTCCAGGTAGTAGTCGTTGCCCGACAACAGGTAGCCGCGGAAGCTGTTCTCCTGGCGCGCCAGGTAGAACTTGGCCTGCTCCATCGCGTCGATGACCGTCTGGCTGTGCGCCGTCGCCCCCCGCGCCTTTTCGAGGGCGTGCAGGGTGTACATGGCGAAACCGCCCATTCCGCTCATCGTCAGCACGATGATTGCAAAGCTAAGGATCAGCTTGCGGGGAATACGCAGATTGTCGAGCAGCATGGCGCGACCTCCAAGGTCGAAGGATCTTGGCCGCCATTAATCCGCTGGATTCACAAAATTAGGGTTACTGGGGCCGCCGCTGAGTTCCTGGCGGTTATTCAGAACAATTCAGGGTTTACAGCTCCGCCATGGCGCAGCCTCGGCGAGAACCCCAAATCGGGGCGAAGAGAGTTGACGGCGCCGCGGCGGCAGCCGAGCTTCCGCCCGCACAGGAGGCGAGCGACAATGGATAACACGATCAGCGGCGGCTGCTTCTGCGGCAAGGTGCGCTTCAGCATCCAGGGGACCCCGATCCGCCAGCGGGCCTGCTGGTGCCGCGACTGCCAGTACCTGGCCAGCGGCAACGCCTCGATCAACATCGCTTTCCGCAGCCAGGATGTTTCGGTGGAGGGCGAGCTGTCCCACTACGAAAGCCTGGCCGACAGCGGCAACCGCATGCGCCGCAGCTTCTGCCCGAACTGCGGGACCCACCTGTTCAGCGGCCAGGTCGCCTTTCCCGACTATGTCGTCGTGCGGGCGGGCACGCTGGACGATCGCGAGATCGCCGCGCCCCAGAGCATCATCTGGATGGATTCAAAGCCGTCCTGGGGCTGGGCCGATCCGGACATCCCGCATCACCCCCGCCATGTGCCGGCGGTTCCGCCGCCGGTGCAGGACTAGGCTGCCAAAGGGTCTAGCGCAGCCAGGCCCGGAAGCTTTGCAGGAAGCCCTCGATCGCCGGCTTGTGGGCGCGCTCGGCGACCTCCACGTCGCGCAGGCCTTGGACAAAGGCGCGCTGGGCGGGCGAGATGTCGTCGGGCTTCACCACCGCCATGGACCAGTCGGCGAAGGCCCTCTCCTCGATCTGGCGGCGCTGGACCTGAATGAGCTGGCGGTGGCGCGGGTCGCGGCTGATCCGATCGTAGGTCTGGTTTACCGCCTCCTCAGGCCCCTCCAGGAACTGCAGGAAGTTGCCGTCGTAGTGGCACAGCAGGCCGGTGACGTCGCACTGTTGGTTGTTCCGCTGCGACTGCTGGACGATCCCGCTCAGCACCTCGGCGCTTGGGATGGTGGCGGCGGAGCTGAGGTAGACGAGGCAGATCAAGGCGAAACTCACGAGGAATGTGGCGCGGTTCTACAGGCCTCACATTGACGAAGGATTGCGCCGCCGCCCATTGACGCACGGCCAAGGCGCGCCCAGCCTCAGGTGATGATCGAACAGCGGCGGTGATCTCGTGAGCAATGACGCGGTCCGGGCGGTGAACTTCGCCATCCTCAAGGCCCACCGGCTGGGCGAGCCCCGGGTGCTGGAGCTGTCCCACGACCAGTTCCGCCACCTGCGGCTGACGGGCGATCCCGCCGACTGGAGCCTGACGCGGCCGTTCGCCTATCGCGGCCTCAGGGTGGCCGAGGCCGGCGCCTCCAAAGGGCGCGTCCTGGTGTGGGACCGCGCCCGCGAAGCGCCCATGGTCCAGCGCATCGAGTGGCCGGTGGGGCTGCTGCAGGGGTGATGGCGACGTGCCGGCGACAGGCACAAGCAAGCTAAGGCTGCTAACCGCCCTTAAGAACGGCCCCCTGAGGAGGCATTGTGTTCGGCCATGCGTCGGCAATCGTTGCGCAGGCAGCAGACACGTTCTTGAACATCGTCACTGCTTTAGAGGGCGCAGGGTGCGCACTCCCGGTATGGCAGT
Source organism: Phenylobacterium deserti (assembly GCF_003254705.1). Taxonomy (GTDB): domain Bacteria; phylum Pseudomonadota; class Alphaproteobacteria; order Caulobacterales; family Caulobacteraceae; genus Phenylobacterium; species Phenylobacterium deserti. The sequence continues at coordinate 1,485,937 of NZ_QFYR01000001.1, read as the reverse complement.
CCAAGGTCAGGCACAGAGCGGGGTCGATCTCCGCACCGGCCTCAGCATGAGTGTGCTGCAAAAGCCCGAAGATCAATGCCGATTGATACTCGGCCGTCAGCTTCGGCAGCTCCTTCCCCTTGGAGTATCTGAGCATCAGCGCGCCGACACGAACCTTGTTCGTTTTGCTTACCTTGCGAAGCAAGAGGTTAGACACAAACGGGACCTTAAGCCCGCCGATTGGAGCGACCTGGTGCTTCTTGCCGGGAAGAACTTCCAGCCCGGCAAGATCTAACGATGAAACGACCTCGCTGAAGCGTACCAGGTAGCCGGAGTTCGCTTCGTTCACCAGCGCCTCAAAGTCGTCGGTCACGAGCTTGCCCCTGATAAAGTCGGCGCGAGACAGCAGAAAGTCTTTGTTTAAAAGGCCTTTTACGGCCGCGTTGACGATCGTTGCCTTGGCTTCCTGATGCTGAATGAGCCTCGCGAGAGGACGGTATTTCGCTGCAACGAGGATGGACCGCTTCTTGCGTTCAGAACCGGACATGTAGTCCGACAGGTAACGAACACCCAGTTCGGGCTCCGGAACAACGACGTGGGTCGGCTTCTTATCCATAGAGGTGACCTCCTGTGGAGATGAATAGATGGGAGAGTTCTACTTCAGCGCTCAACTGGATGAGCAAACAACGCTATGCATTGCGCCGCTCTCAGATCGCCGGGTCGAGTTAGCCGACACCGATGTTGAGGACGTGAGCGGGTATTTTCTCTACAAGACACACGGCCGCGATGAGCCCGAAGCAGTGGAGATCCTCGCCAAGGTGACCTCGGAAGAAGCGGCCTTCACACTGCGCGAAATGTTGCGGCTAGATTAGCCGGCGCTCGTTTCCGAGCGCCGGCTTGATTGGACTAGCGATTGCTATCCGGCGTTCGGCGCACGCGTTCCCACGTGGAGCCGGGCGTCGTGGTAGGCGGAAAGCGGTGATTGTCCGGGACAGTCACGTAGTTGTCCCGCTGACCGCCACGCGGCCCACGTTCTTGGTAGATGCCGCCGTCGCGGCCGGAGTTCGATCCAGGCTTGTGGCCCATGATTCTGTCTTTCCACAACTCGCAAACAGGAAAGACGCCCAGCGTGTGGACCGATGGCGTTGCGTGTTAAGCAGAGCGCACTAGGTTGATTCGGTCAGCGCACGTGGAAGCGTCGTTGATGGGGAGAGAGGGGACGGTCCTGGGTCGCCAAACTCGGTCGTCCTCTCCTCCGGCACATCGTAGGCCGCATCGCGCTGGCCGTTGATGCAATGAGCCGCAGCTCAGTCATTTAGTGTTGCCCTCAACTCTCCTTTTTTAGCGCTCGTCGCCGAGCCTCCGATTCGTTAGTGCCCACGATTCTGCGGGCGCTGGTAGGCGCCCGCTCCTCGCGTCCACAACCATGTTCTCTGATCACTCCGCCGGGGTGGTCTCCGCGGCGCGCTTGGACATCATCTGGTCGAAGCTGGCCCAGACGCCTTCGTTGCCGTGCCATTGGCCGCGGGTGGCGGCCTTGGAGTATTCGGTGGAGCGGGCTTCGAAGAAGTTGGCGTGCTCGACGCCCGACAGCATGGACTGCAGCCAGGGCAGCGGGTTTTCCTTGATGCCGTAGACGGTGGGCAGCTCGAGCTGCTTCAGGCGCCAGTCGGCGATGAAGCGGATGTACTGCTTGATGTCGTCGGGCGTCATGCCCTGGACCTCGCCGGCCTCGAAGGCCAGGTCGATGAACTTGTCTTCCAGGCCCACCACGGTCTTGCAGCAGTCGACGATGTCGTCGGCCACCGCCTTGGTGACGCAGCCGGTTTCCTTGTTGAAGGCGTGATAGAGCTTGATGATGCCTTCGCAGTGCAGGCTCTCGTCCCGCACCGACCAGGACACGATCTGGCCCATGCCCTTCATCTTGTTGTGGCGCGGGAAGTTCATCAGCATCGCAAACGAGGCGAACAGCTGCAGGCCTTCGGTGAAGCCGCCGAACATGGCCAGGGTGCGGGCGATGTCGGCGTTCGTGTCGACGCCGAACTGCTGCATGTAGTCATGCTTGTCGCGCATGGCCTGGTAGTCGAGGAAGGCCGTGAACTCGCTGTCCGGCATGCCGATGGTTTCGAGCAGCAGGGCGTAGGCGGCGATGTGGACGGTCTCGATGTTCGAGAACGCCGCCAGCATCATCTTCACCTCGGTGGGTTTGAAGACGCGGCTGTAGCGCTCCATGTAGTTGTCGTTCACCTCGACGTCGGACTGGGTGAAGAAGCGGAAGATCTGGGTCAGCAGGTTCCGTTCGCGGTCGTTGAGCTTGACCGCCCAGTCCTTGAGGTCCTCGCCCAGCGGCACCTCTTCCGGCATCCAGTGGACCTGCTGCTGCTTGCGCCAGAACTCGAACGCCCACGGATAGCGGAACGGCTTGTACGCGAAGGACGGCGTCAGCAGGCCCGGCAGGCTGGAGTTCGAAGCGGTCACGGTTGCAGTCCCCTCGGTCCCGATTCAAGATCGTTAAGGCCTGAAGGATAGGCGCCGAACGCCCTCTACATCTAGGGGCAAGTTGGCGCATGCAGCCTAGATGTTGTTCACAGCCTGGGGATAACCCGATGGCGGGATATGTGCTGTACGGGGCCGTCGGGTCCGGCGCGGTGGCGGTCGAGGCGGCCCTGCGGCTGATGGGCCAGCCCTATGAGCTCATCGAAGCGGTGACCTTTGACGAGGATCATCCGGAAAGCGGCGACAAGGTGCTGGGCGCCAACCCGATGCGGCAGGTGCCGGCGCTGGTGCTGCCGTCCAGCGAGGTGATGACGGAAAGCGCCGCCATCCTGATCCGGCTGTGCGAGCTGCATCCGCAGGCGCGCCTGGCGCCCGGACCGGACGATCCCGCCCGAAGCCAGTTCCTGCGCTGGATGAGCTTCGTCTCGGCGGCGATCTATTCGCTTTACTGGGTGAAGGATGATCCCTCGCGCCTGGCGCCAGACGAGGCCGCGCAGGAGCCGCTGGTGCAGCGGTGCCTGGAGCGGATCTCCGACTGCTGGGCGATCATGAACGATCAGGTGGAGCCGGGGCGCTGGATCCTGGGCGAGGAGCTGTCGGTCCTCGACCTGTATGTGACGGTGGTCTCGCGCTTCCAGCCGCGGCGGAAGCGCTTCTATGCGGCGGCGCCGAAGCTGGCGCCGATCGTCCAGGCGGTGGACGCGCTTCCGGAGCTGGCGGACTTCTGGCCCGAGCGCTACCCGTTCGAGCCGGGTTGGGACCGCCTGCCGGCCTAGCGGCGGGGCTTAACCGAGACGGAGAAGGCCACCAGGGTGTCGTCTTCGGTGTGCTGGCCCATGATCAGGTGCTTGCCCTTCACCTCGCGGTGAATGACGCCGAACGACGACTGCACGTGGTCGCGCCGCCAGCCGACGCCGACCTGGGCGTCGCTGATCATGGTGGACTGCGGGTCCATGGTCCAACCGGCGCGGTCCCAGCCGGACTCCCCGCGCAGCATGTTCAGGCCGACGGCCTTGCCGCTGGCTGCGGCGAACAGGTACCAGCGGCCCCGCTCGCCCATCTCCGCGCCGTCGCGCACGCCCAAGTCGCGAAGCTTGTCTTCCGCCTTGGCGTCCAGCTTGCGGCTGAGCTCCATGCGGGCGCCGGCTTCGGCCGAGCCGCCGGCGCTGGTCATGCCGACGCCGGCGTGAGGCGAGACGTCGAGATCGAACTTCTTGTTGCCGAGGGAGACGGCGTTGGGCCAGTCGCGGGTCACCGCCACTTCGTAGCCCTTGGTCACCAGCTCGGAGCGGTCCAAGCGCAGCGGCAGGCCGCCAGGGGTCACGGGTGCGCTACCCAGTCGCAGCCGGACGCTGTCCACGGCGCCGTCCTTGCGCGCGAAGGCCACGTCCGCGCCTTCCCAGCTGACCGAGCCTGGCGCCGGAACCACCATGTTGCGTTCGATGAGGCGCGCGAACCCGTCGTCGGCGCCTGAAGCGTTCAAGGGTGAGGAGACGGGTTTCACCGGAGCGAAAGCGGCGCCGGCCAGGACCGACCCCGTCGCTTGTGTCACTGCAGGCTGCGCCCCCGCAGCACTCGCCGCGGCGCAGCCCAGGACGATGGCTCCCCAAGCCATTCGCCTCATCACGCGCTTTCTCCCACCCCGCATCGTGGACGTGCGGTTCTTAAGCGTCAGAATTCCACAGATATGCAAAGGCGCAAGCTGAATTGTGGTTCCCACACGGCAGCCTGGCGCCCGCCCTGGGGCGCTGGATGCTTGCGCTTGTTCAAAACAAAGGCGTCGCGGTTGCCCGCGACGCCCCGGTTAACTCGAAGTCTCTGATCGCCGCTTCAGCTTAACCTTACTTACGCAAGAACAAGCTGGGCCGAAGAGCTGGCGCTATTGGCAGGCGAGGCATTCCTCGTAGTCGGTCTTGGCCGCGCCGCTCATGTCGACGACCTCGGCCTTCTCGCCGCCGGCGTGGGCCGCGCGCTGCACCGACTTGGAGCGGAGGTAGTAGAGGCTCTTGCAGCCCCGTTCCCAGGCGCTCCAGTGCAGCATGTGGAGGTCCCACTTATCGACGTCGCCCGGCAGGAAGACGTTGACCGACTGCGACTGGCAGATGTCCGGCGTGCGGTCGGCGGCCAGCTCGATCACCCAGCGCTGATCGATCTCGAAGGCGGTCTTGTAGACGTCCTTCTCGTCCTGGGTGAGGAAGTCGAGGTGCTGGACCGAGCCCTCGTTCTGCAGGATCGAGTCCCACACCTGCGGGGTGTTCTGGCCCTTCTCGTCGAGCAGGCGCTCCAGGTAGGGGTTCTTGACCGCGAAGGTGCCCGACAGGGTCTTGTGGCTGTAGATGTTGGCCGGGATCGGCTCGATGCCGGCGCTGGTGCCGCCGCAGATGATCGAGATCGAGGCCGTCGGCGCGATCGCGATCTTGTGGCTGAAGCGCTCCATGACGCCGCGTTCGGCCGCGTCCGGGCACGGGCCGCGCTCGGCCGCCAGGGTGCGCGAGGCGGCGTCGCAGCCGCGGCGCAGGGTCTTGAAGAGCCGCATGTTCCAGCTCTTGGCCAGCGCGCTCTCGAACGGCACGTTCTGCTGCTGCAGGAAGGAGTGGAAGCCCATCAGGCCCAGGCCCACCGAGCGTTCGCGCTTGGCGGCGTAGACGGCGTTGGCCATCTCCGGCGGGGCGCGCTGGATGAAGTCTTCCAGCACGTTGTCGAGGAAGCGCATCACGTCCTCGATGAAGGTCGGGTGGTCGCGCCACTCGAGGAACTTCTCGGCGTTGACCGAGGACAGGCAGCAGACGGCGGTCCGCTCCACGCCCAGGTGGTCCTTGCCGGTGTGCAGCATGATCTCCGAGCACAGGTTCGACTGGCGAACGCTGAGGCCGAGGTCGCGCTGATGCTGCGGCAGGGCGCGGTTCACGGTGTCGGAGAAGATCAGGTAGGGCTCGCCGGTCTGCAGGCGGATCTCGAGGATCTTCTGCCAGAGCGAGCGGGCGTCCACTTCACGGATGACTTCGCCGGTCTTGGGCGAGCGCAGGCCGAACATGGCGCCGTCGCGGACCGCTTCCATGAACTCGTCGGTGATCGACAGGCCGTGGTGGAGGTTCAGGGACTTGCGGTTGAAGTCGCCCGAGGGCTTCCGGATTTCCAGGAACTCCTCGATCTCCGGGTGGTGGATGTCGAGGTAGACGGCGGCCGAGCCGCGGCGCAGGGAGCCCTGGCTGATGGCCAGCGTGAGGCTGTCCATCACGCGGATGAAGGGGATGATGCCGCTGGTCTGGCCCGCGCCCTTCACCTTTTCGCCGATGGAGCGCACGCCGCCCCAGTAGGTGCCGATGCCGCCGCCGTTGGAGGCCAGGGCGACGTTCTCGTTCCAGACGTTGACGATGCCTTCCAGGTTGTCCGGCACGGCGTTCAGGAAGCAGGAGATGGGCAGGCCGCGGTTGGCGCCGCCGTTGGACAGGACCGGCGTGGCGGGCATGAACCACAGCTTGGAGATGTAGTCGTAGATGCGCTGGGCGTGTTCGGCGTCGTCGGCGAAGGCCGTGGCCACGCGGGCGAACATGTCCTGGTAGGACTCGCCGGGCAGCAGGTAGCGGTCTTCCAGGGTGGTCTTGCCGAAATCAGTCAGCAGGGCGTCGCGCGAGCGGTCGACGTCGACCTTGCGGACCAGCTGGAGCTGCGGCCGCTCAGGGCGCATCCCAGACCGTTCGGAACCTTCGGCAGTCGCAACCTTAGCCGCTTCGCTGGTGCTCATCGTCCCAAAACCCATATCATTCAAGGAGCTTCAGGCCCCCCGGCCCCCGGCTCCACCTGCCCTACATCTTGTGGCGACACGCCCCTCAAGACCCACATATGGGGACACAGGCGCGCGGGAGTCGTCAATGAGGCGCGAGCTCCGCCCCCAGACTTTTTCGCTAATCAGACGTTAACGGCCAAGCTTGCCCCTCTGCGCAAGCCCGAAGGCGGCGACGTCTGGCCGCACGCTTCACGAGACTGTGATCACGCCGCCGGCTTTCAGCTCACCGCCGGCCAGACCAGCAGGATGAGCGGCGTGCCCACCAGCAGCACGAGGGCGGTCAGCGGCGCGCCCAGGCGCGGGTAGTCGGCGAAACGGTAGCCGCCGGGCCCCATCACCAGGGTGTTGCACTGGTGCCCGATGGGCGTGAGGAAGTCGCAGGCCGCTCCCAGCGCCACCGCCATCAGGAACGGGTCGGGGTTGAAGCCCAGCAACTTTGCCAGGCTTGCGCCGATGGGCGCCACGATCAGCACGGTGGCGGCATTGTTCAGGAAGGGCGTCGCCGCCATGGCCGCGGCCATCATGGCGCCCACGGCGATGATCGGCGCCTGGCCGCGGAACAGATTGGCCAGGCCGGCCGCCACCAGGTCTGCGCCGCCGGTGGCGCGAATGGCGTCGGATACGGGAATCAGAGCCGCGATCAGCACGAGAACGGGGCCGTCGAGGGCCGAATAGGCCTCGCGCATGCGGATCGAGCCCACCACCACCATCAGCACAGCCGCGCCGAAGAAGGCCACGCCCACCGGCGCGATGCGGAAGGCCACCAGGATCATGGCGGCGGCCAGAATGACCGCCGGGGCCAGCTTGTGGCGCATGCCGCCCAGCCGCACCTCGCGCTCCGCCAGGGGCAGCAAGCCGAGATCCTTGAGCGCGCCCGGCAAGGTGCGCTCGCCGCCCTCGATCACCACGATGTCGTTGGCGCGGAGGCGAACAGTGCGGATCTCGCGGTTGAGGCGATAGCCGCTGCGGCTCACCGCCAGCAGGTTCACGCCATGCTGGCCGTAGAGGTCTTCCTTCTGGGCGGTGCGGCCGACCAGAGGTGAGTCGCCGCCGACCACCGCCTCGACGATCCGCACCTCCTCGGTGGGCTCCTCCATGGTGACCGGACGGTCGGAGCGGGTGAGCTTCAGCTTGGCCCGGTCGACCAGGTCGGCCAGTTCCTGCTGCTCGCCTTCCAGAAGGAGGACGTCGCCGGGCTTGATGGCGGTGTTTCCGTTGGGCGAGGCGCGGCGCTGGCGGCCCCGCAAAAGGGCCATGACGCTGACCCGCCCTTGAGTGATCGCCTGCAGTTGGGAGACGGTCTTCACCTCCGACTTCCAGTCCTCGGGGATCTCGACCTCAGTGACGTAGGGCTGGGCGGAGAGCGCCGCATCGAGGCTTTCCTGGGCGGGGCGCGTCTTGGGCAGCAGGCGGTAGCCGAAGGACAGGAAGATCAGGCCCAGCACGGTTATGCCCAGCCCGACGGGCGTGTAGTCGTACATGCCGAACGGCTCGCCCAGGATCTGCTCGCGCACTTCCGACACCAGGATGTTGGGCGAGGTGCCGACCATGGTCACCGTCCCGCCGATCAGCGAGCCGAACGCCATGGGCATCAGCAGGCAGGAGGAGGACACGCCCGCGCGCTTGGCCACCTGCAAGGCGATGGGCATCATGATCGCCAGGGCGCCGACGTTCTTGGTGACAATGGACAGCAGGGTCACGGCGCCCACGAACAGCGGCACCTGGGTGCGGGCGCTCTTCAGGTGCGGCAGAATCGGGCGCAGCACCCGCTCGACGATGCCGGACCTCGAGAAGGCGGCGCTGACCACCAGGGCGCAGCCGATGATGACGGTAACATCGTTGGAGAAGCCCTCGAAGGCGTTCTCGGCCGGCACCACCCCGATCACCACGCCCAGCAGCAGGGCGGTCACCGCAATCACGTCATAGCGCCAGCGTCCCCAGATGAACGCGACGATGGTGAGGCCGATCAGCCCGAAGGCGAGGCCTTGTTGGAAAGTCATTCAGCGTCCCTCACGCCGGCAAGCCGCCGGCGCCCGTGGGTGCTCAACGCAGAGTGGGAGTTCAGGCTGCGTCAGGCTCCCGACGCAGTGCTCAGTTTGGAGGCGCCGCAGCCGCCCGCTATCTTGAGCAGGTGACGTCCCAGACCGCCGCCGCCCGCTCGATGATCGTGATCTGCGCCGCCCGCGCGGGCGAGGACCGCCGCAGCCATCCGCACCTCACCGTGGGCGCGGCCTATCGCGCGGAGGCGGCCGGCGAGGGCTGGCTGCGGGTGTGGGACGACCGGGAGGAGGACTCCCTCTACCCGGCCGCCTTGTTCACCTACGCCTTCGAGGCCTGAAGCCTAGAGATCCAGGTTCAGCAGGGCCGGATCGCCGCCCTGGGCGGTGATGTTGATGCTGACGGCCCGCTCCACCGCGTAGCGCAGCAGGGCGTGCGGGCCGCCGGCCTTGGGCCCGGTGCCCGACAGGCCTTCGCCGCCGAACGGCTGGACGCCCACCACGGCCCCGATCATCGAGCGGTTCACATAGGCGTTGCCGACGGGGACGGCGCGGCGGACCTCCTCGGCGAAAGCCTCGATGCGGGTGTGGATGCCCAGCGTCAGGCCGTAGCCGGCGGCGCGCAGGGGCGCGGCGGCTTCCTGGAGCTTGCCGGGCTTGTAGCGGACCACGTGCAGGATCGGGCCGAACACCTCCTTGGTGAGGAAGCCGCCGGAGGGGACCTCCGCGATGGCCGGGCCGAAGAAGTGGCCGCCGTCCGGCGCGGGCAGCTGGCGCAGCAGCTTGGCGTCGCGGGACAGGCGCTCGACGTGGGCCTGCAGCATGGCGCGGGCGTCCTCGTCGATCACCGGGCCGAGGTCGGCGCGCGGGTCGGCGGGATCGCCGATCACCAGGGCGTCCATGGCGCCGAGGATGCCCTCGACCACCATGTCGGCGGTGTCTTCCGGCAGGAACAGCAGCCGCAGGGCCGAGCAGCGCTGGCCCGCCGAGCCGAAGCCTGAGGAGAGCACATCGTCAATCACCTGCTCGCGCAGGGCGGTGGTGTCGACGAACATGGCGTTCAGCCCGCCGGTTTCGGCGATAAAGGGCACGATAGGGCCCTGCCGGGCGGCCAGGGTGCGGTTGATGGCCCAGGCCGTGTCGGTGCCGCCGGTGAAAGCCACGCCCGCGCAGGTCGGATGAGAGACCAGCGCCTGGCCGACCACGGCGCCTTCGCCGGGCAAGAGGTGCAGCAGGTCAGGGTTGAGGCCGGCCTTGTGGAACAGGCGCACGGCTTCCGCCGCGATCAGGGGCGTCTGTTCGGCCGGCTTGGCCAGCACGGCGTTGCCGGCCGCCAGGGCGGCGGCGATCTGGCCGGTGAAGATGGCCAGGGGGAAGTTCCACGGGCTGATGCAGGCGAACACGCCTCGGCCGTGGAGGGACAGACGGTTGGTCTCGCCGACCGGCCCTTTCAGCGTTTCCGGCTGGGCGAACTGACGCTCGGCCAGGGAGGCGTAGTAGCGGCAGAAGTCGGCCGCCTCGCGCACCTCGGCGATACCGTCCGAGAGGGTCTTGCCGGCTTCGCGCGAGCACAGGGCGATCAGGCGGTCGATGTTGGCTTCCAGCGCATCGCCCATAGCCCGCAGGACCTTGGCGCGCGCTTCGCCGCCCTGGTCGTCCCAGGCCTGCTGAGCGGCGGCGGCGGCGAGGTAGGCGCTGTCCACCTGGTCGGGCGTGGCGTCCCAGGCCTGGCCGATGACGCGGGACAGGTCGGCGGGGCTGCGGCGCTCCTGCGCCTGGTGAGCCGGAGCGAGCTTGCCGCCGATGATGGGGCCGGCTTCCAGCCGCTCGCCATCGAGGGCCGCGACGGCCCCCGCCAGGCGCTCGCGCACCGCCCGGATCGACAGGTCGAGGCCCAGGGAGTTCCGACGGGCCGAGCCGTAGACGTCGACCGGCAGCGGAATGCGCGGGTGCGGGCCGGCGCCGGTGTTCTGAACCGTGGCGATCGGGTCGGTGACGACCTTTTCCACCGGGGTCTTCTCGTCCAGCAGGGCGTGCACGAAGGAGGTGTTGGCCCCGTTCTCAAGCAGTCGGCGAACCAGATAGGGCAGCAGGTCCTCGTGGCTGCCGACGGGCGCGTAGACCCGCAGCGGGAAGACGCCGTAGCGCTCCTGGGCTGCGCCATAGAGCGCCTCGCCCATGCCGTGGAGGCGCTGGAACTCGGGGTTCAGGCCGGCCTGCCGCGCCATCTCGCGCACCGCCGCCAGGGTGTGGGCGTTGTGGGTGGCGAACTGGCCGTAGAGGTCGGGCGCCGCCGCCAGCAGGGCGCGGGCGCAGACGAGGTAGGAGAGATCGGTGGCCGCCTTGGTGGTGTAGACCGGATAGCCCGGCATGCCGCCCACCTGCGCGCGCTTCACTTCGCTGTCCCAGTAGGCGCCCTTGACCAGGCGCACCATGAGCCGGCGGCCGCTGCCGCGAGCGATGCGCGCCACGGCTTCGATCACCTGCGGGCTGCGCTTCTGGTAGGCCTGAACGGCCAGGCCGAGGCCCGTCCAGGCGCCGAGCTCCGGCTCGCGCGCCAGCCGATCCAGCAGCTCAAGCGAGAGCACCAGGCGGTCCGCCTCTTCGGCGTCCAGGGTCATGTTGATGTCGGCCTGCGCCGCCACAAGAGCCAGGCGCTTGATGCGCGGGTAGAGGTCGACCCAGACCCGCTCGGCCTGGCGCGCCTCGTAGCGGGGCGACAGGGCCGAGAGCTTCACGGAGACGCCGTGGCCGGCTTCCGGCCCCTGCCCCTTGGCGTGGGCGCCGACGACCCGCAGGGCCTCGGCGTAGGCGGCCTCGTAACGGTCGGCGTCGGCGTCGGTGCGCGCGCCCTCGCCCAGCATGTCGAAGGAGCAGACGAAACCGTCCCTGCCGGCGCGCTTGATCGCCCGCTCGATGGTGGAGCCGAGCACGAACTGCTCGCCCATGATCTTCACCGCCGCGCCAACGGCCTTGCGGATGACCGGCTCGCCCAGGCGGCCGGCGAGCTTGCGCACGAAGCCGGACAGGTCGCGGCCGACCTCCTCGTCCGGATCGATGATGCGGCCGGTCAGCATCAGGCTCCAGGTGGAGGCGTTGACCAGCAGGCTGTCGGACTGGCCGATGTGGCTGGCCCAATCGGCGGAGGCGATCTTCTCGGCGATCAGCCGGTCGCGGGTTTCTTCGTCCGGCGTGCGCAGCAGGGCCTCGGCCAGGCACATCAGCGCCAGGCCTTCGCGGGTGGAGAGGCTGAACTCCTGCAGAAAGCTTTCGACAACGCCCTGCTTGCGGGCGGCCTTGCGCGCGGCGCGGACCAGGGCCTCGGCCTCCAGCTTCACGGCGCCGCGCTCGGGCTCGGAAAGCGGCCGGGCCTCCAGGGCGCGGGCGATGGCCGTGCGTTCGTCGACGAACTTGTCCTGGTCCAGATGATCAAACGGCATCGGCGGCTCCCTGCGCTACAATCCACGGCGTAACGCAGATCAGTCTGAATGTGCTACGGAAGTAGGCACCTGCAGCCGCAGGATCATCGGAGCTTCTTTGATATGGCGGAGAACGTTCGGTTGGACGACATCGATCGGCGCCTGCTGCGGGTCCTGCAGGCGGATGGGCGGATCAGCAACGCCGACCTGGCGGATCGCTGCGGGCTGTCGCCGTCGGCCTGCTCCGATCGCGTACGCCGACTGCGGGAGGGCGGCTTCATAACCGGCTTCCACGCCACGCTGGACCCTCAGAAGGTCGGACGCGGGGTGCTGATCTTCGTGGAGGTGGTGCTGGATCGCACGACGCCGGAGGTCTTCGAGAGCTTCGCGGTCGAAGCGCGGCGGGCCGCCGACATCCTGGAATGCCACATGGTGGCGGGGGGCTTCGACTACCTGATCAAGGCGCGGGTCCGGGACCTGGCCGAATACCGCACCTTCCTCGGCGAGGTGCTGGTGCGCATTCCGGGCGTGCGGGAGACCCGGACCTATCCGGTGCTGGAGGAAGTGAAGTCCAGCACCCAGCTTCCGGTCTGAGCGGGCCGCAAGCTTCGCCCCAAAAGCAAAGAGCCCGGCCTTTCGGCCGGGCTCCCGCTTAGTCCGACGTAACCGTCGGCGATCGAGATCAGAAGTTGATGTCGATCGTCGAACGACGGTTCAGCGGTTCCTTCACACCGTCGCCGGTGGAGACGGCGGGTTGGGTCTCGCCCTTCCAGTCGACCGACAGGGCCGTCTGGTTCACGCCCGAACCGACCAGCGCGTCGGCCACGGCCTTCGCACGGCGTTCCGACAGGCGGACGTTGTAGGACTGCGAGCCCGAGGTGTCGGCGTGACCGACGACCACGACGCGGGTGGCGTTGCCAGCCGAGGCGTAGTTCGCAGCTTCCGTCACCACTTGCTGGGCTTCCGGCGTCAGCACGTACTGATCGAACGGGAAGTACACGATGAACTGGCGAGCCTCGTAGGCCGGCGGCGGCGGAGCCGGGGGCTCAGGCGGCGGCGGCGGGGGCGGCGGGGGCGGCGGGGGCGGCGGCGGCGGAGCCGGCGGAGCCGCGAAGGAGTAACGCAGGCCCAGGGTCACCGACTGGTCGCGGTACTCGCCCGAGAAGACGCCCGGCTGGATGTTGTTGCTGCCGGTGCTGGTGAAGTCGAGGTCCGAACCACCGAGATAGCGGTAGGTCAGGTCGACGTTCAGGCGGTCGGTAGCCTTCCAGGCCACGCCGGCCAGAGCTTGCCACGCGAAGGCGCTGTCTTCGTCGTCGATCGTCAGGTTCTGGATCGCCGGGTTGGCGGCGCCCAGGGTACCCGGGATGTTCGAGAACTGGCCGACGGAGTTCAGGTCCACGCGCACCACGCCGACGCCGGCGCCGATGAACGGGTTGAAGGTGGCGCCCGGCGCGACGTCGAAGATGACGTTGCCCATGGCGGTCCACACGCTGGCGTCACCGTCCGGAGAGCCGCACGTGCCGGCGGCGGCGGTGCGGACCACGCCCGGCGTGCAGAGGCCGATGATGGACTGGTTGCCGCTGCCGCGGATCGATTCGATCTCGCCGCTGCGGTAGCCGAGTTCCAGTTCGACGCGCCAGTTCGGGTTCAGCTGATAGCCGAGGCGAGCGAAACCGGCCCAGTCGTCTTCTTGCGAGATGGTCCAGTTGTACGGCGCGCCATTGGCGCCGTTCGCGGACGATTCAACGTCCATGCCTTCCGGCCAGTGGTAGCCGAGGTCGACGGCGCCATACCAGCCCTGTTGCGCGGACGCGCCAGTCGCGGCGAAGACCGCGGCCAGTGCGGCCCCTGCCAGGAGTTTGAACTTCATAATCAGAGCCCTCTCGTTGCCCTCAGTGCTGCGGCCAATTGACCCAGCGCTCTTATATCAAGGCCAGATGGTTGCGTAAGTGTCGCCAAAGCCACACTCCGACCCCATTTTCCCCAGCCAGACGAAGCTAAGCCAGGACGCTATAGAACGATCCCCTCCAGAATCAACTTCGGGGGGAGGAATTCATCCTCCACAAAGGCGATCCCAGCGCGTCCTGCGTGTACGGGGTCACCTTCCGTTTCCTCCACATTCTTTACGGCGACTGGAGACAAGAGGCGAGCTCCTGCTTCCGGGCCGCGTGAAGTCCTTGCTTTTTCTTGTAAAGCACTGAAACCGCCGCAGGGGGCCGACGAAGACGGACGGACGCAAGCGTCCGCTCCCCAATCCTCAGTTCGAACCACCGACACAGCTGTCATCAGGGCCTGCCAGGTCCTTTCGCGGTACATCGCACCGACGCCAAAACCCACACAGCCCAGGTTGGTTCCATGTTGTGGCCAGATGGGGGCCGAATCACCGCCCCATTTCAGCCCCCGTCGGGGCGCCTGAGCCGTTTGCGCCGGCCGCCAAGCGCTTCGGGACGATTGAGATCCTTGCGGAACTCGTCCCGCCGCTCGTGAATCGAGGCGATCACCAACCCCATCGGAACACCCACGTCCACCAGCACCGCTTCGGACAGCTGCAGGCTCGCCTCGACGGTTTCCGGAACGGCGTCGGTGGCGCCCAGCTCGTAGAGCCGCTTGGCGTGGCGGGCGTCGCGGGCGCGGGCGACGATGGTGAGGTCGGGACGAAGCTCGCGGGCCAGGGCCACGATGGCTTCGGCGCCTTCCGGACTGTCCATGGTGACCACCAAGGCGGCGACGTCCGACAGCCCGCAGCGGGCGAGGAACTCCGGCCGCGAGGCGTCCCCGAAGAACACGGCCTCGCCGGCCCGCCGGCCGGCCTCGACCAGCCGGGCGTCCTGCTCGGCCGCCACCCAGCGGATCTCGTGCCGCTTGAGCATGTCGCCGACCAGCTTGCCGACCCGGCCATAGCCGACCACCAGCACGCGGGGCCCGTCCCCTGCCCCGCCTTCCGGATCGGCGGGCAGTTCCGAGGGCGCGATCTTGCGCCCCCCGACGCGGGCGCCGATGGCCGCAAGCAGAGGGCTGCACATCATGCAGAGGGTCGCGGCCACCAGCAGGGCGTCGGCCACGGTGCGGCTGACCAGCTGCTGGCCGGCCGCCTGGCCGAGGATCACGAAGGCGAACTCGCCGGCGCCTGCGAGCAGCAGGGCGGACTCGGCCGCCGCCCGCAGGCTGAGGCCGAACAGGCGCCCCAGTAACAGCACCGCGACGCCGTTCAGCAAGGTGAGGCCCAGGGCGACGCCCAGGATCGCCAGGGGCCGCTCCAGCAGCAGCGGCACGTTGAGGCCGATGCCGACAGACAGGAAGAAGACGCCGAGCAGCAGGCCCTTGAAGGGCTCGATGGTCACCTCGACCTCGTGACGGAACTCGGTTTCGGCGAGCAGCAGCCCGGCGACAAAGGCGCCCAGGGCCATGGAAAGCCCCGTGAGGGCGCTGATCAGGCCGGCGCCGATCACCACCAGGAGGCAGGCGGCGACGAACAGCTCCTCGCTCTTGGCCTTGGCGACCGAGCGCAGCATGGGCCGCAGCAGCAGCCGGCCGACGGCGAACAGGCCGGCCAGCCCCAGCACGGCGGGAGCGAAGGCCAGCAGCAGGTCGGCCGAGAACACCGGCGCCTCGCGCCGCCCCAGCAGGGTCAGGGTGATCAGGATTGGGGCGACGGCCAGGTCCTGAAACAGCAGCACGGAAAATGTGGCGCGCCCCGCCAGGGAGTGCTGCCGCTTTCGCTCCGCCAGCAGGGGCATGATGATGGCCGTCGACGACAGGGCCAGGGCCGAGCCGATGGCGAAGGCCGCGCCCGGCGGCTGCCCCAGCATCAGCGCCGCCCAGGCGATCAGGCCGCCGCACAGGGCGACCTGTAGGGCGCCCATGCCGAAGACGTAGCGCCGCATCCGCCGCAATCGGTCCCACGACAGCTCCAGCCCGATCATGAAGAGCAAGAAGACGACGCCGAACTCGGCGAGCTGCGCCACCTCCACCGGGTTGTCGATGGTGAAGGCGCCCAGCCATGGCACGTCGGCCGCCAGGCGCCCGAGGCCGAAGGGCCCCAGCGCGACGCCCGCCGCCAGGAAGCCGAGGATCGGGCTGATCCTCCAACGGCGGAACAGCGGCACCACCACCCCGGCGGTGGCCAGGAACAGCACAACGTCCTTGTAGTCGCCCGGAGATGTGTGGCCTTCCATCGAATCAGATTTACCCCGCACGGAACCGCAGCGCAGCAACGGGCGCTTGAGAAATCCAAGCGGAAGCGTAGAGAACGCGGCCATGCGAGCCACGAGGCGAGAAAACAGCATGCGACGCGGGCACACGCCCGTGGCCGTCCTGCTGACTTTCCTGGCCTTGATGATTCAGGCGCTGCTGCCCGGCGCGGCCGCCGCCTCGCAAGGGGCGGGCTCGGAGACCATGGTCATCTGCGGCGCCATGGGCGTCCAGACCGTGGAAGTCCCCGCCGACCCAGGCCAAGGCAAGAAGAGCTTCGCCGGCCTGCCATGCGCCGACTGCCTCGCACCGTCGCTGGCCGCCCTGCCCGCCCCGGAGCCGGCCGTCACCACGGTGGTCTATGCGGCCCAGCGGGTCGAGCACGACACCGCCCCGGAACTTTGGCCCCAGCTGGCCCGCGCGCCGCCGCGCCCGCCCGGGCAAGGTCCACCCACCCTCTGAACGACTGATCCGCCGCCGGGCGTGCGCTTGCGCGCGCCCACGACGACCTCGTTCGGAGTTCTTCCATGAGTTTCCTTTGGCGCGCCGCAAGCGCGCTGGCGCTTGGCGCCGCCTTTCTGCCTGGGGCCGCCTGCGCGGCCGACGACGTCCAGACGGTGGACACCGTCATCGTCACCGCCCGTCCCGACCCTGAGGACCCTGCCGTCGTGGCGGCCGCTCGAGACCGCCTGTCCCGCACGCCGGGCGCGGTGGCGGTGATCTCGGCCGAGTCCTACGCCCGTCGTACGGCCCTGGCCCTCGACGACATGCTGCGCGATGCGCCCGGCGTCTACGCTCAGCGCAAGTGGGGCGGCGACATCCGCATCTCGATCCGCGGCTCGGGCCTGGGCAACGCCAACCACAACCGCGGCCTGCTGATCGCCCAGGACGGCGTACCGCTCAACGAGGCCGACGGTTTCGGCGACAGCCAGATCGCCGACCCGCTGAGCGCCCGTTTCACGGAAGTCTATCGCGGCGGCAACGCCCTGCGGTTCGGCGGCGCGCTGCTGGGCGGGGCGCTGAACATGGTCACGCCCACGGGCGCCGATGCGGGCTTTGACCAAGCGGTGCGGCTGGAGGGCGGCTCCTTCGGCCTCGCCCGCGAGCACCTGGCGATCGCCCGCACGTCCGGCGACTGGGACGTCTACGCGTCCGCCACCAACCAGACGGCGCAGGGCTGGCGCCCGCAAAGCCAGCAGAACCTGCAGTTCGCATCGCTGAATGTCGGGCGCCGCCTGGGTGAGGACCGCGAGATTCGACTGATCGTCAATGGCTCCAACATCGCCCAGGAGATCCCCGGCGCGCTGACCTGGACGCAGTTCCAGGCCAACCCGCGTCAGCCGGCGCCGGCCGCCTACGCCGCCGACCAGGGGCGCAACCAGCGCGGCGTCAGAGCCTCGCTGCGGACGCGGTGGCGGCTGAACGAGGACGCGCTGTTCGAAGGCGCCGTCTATGGCGTTTGGAAGGACCTCGACCACCCGATCTTCCAGGTCATCGACCAGCAGAGCCGCAATTGGGGCGCGTTCGGACGGCTGGACTGGAACGGGCAGCTGGCCGGGCGGCGCGCCGACGGGTTCGCCGGGGTCTGGCTGCGCAAGGGCGATCTGGATTCGACCTTCTTCGTGAACCGGCAGGGCGCCCGCGGCGCGCTGCAGTCCTTGTCCCTGCAGAACGCCAAGGCCGCCGACGTCTTTGGTGAGGGCCGGGTGTTCGTCACCGACCAGCTGGCTGTGGTGGGCGGCGCGACCTTTGGGTGGACCGAGCGCGATTACCGCGGTTTCGCCGTCCCGGGGGTCGCCAACAGCTCGACCTTTAACGTGACCAAGCGGTACGACTGGATCGCGCCGCGGGTGGGTCTGCTCTGGCAATCAGCGGGCGGGGCCCAGGTGTTCGCCAACCTGACGAAGTCGGTGGAGCCGCCAAACTTCAGCTCCATGTCGCCGACCAACGGCGGGTTCGCCCCCATTCGCCTGCAGGAGGCCTGGACGGCCGAGGTCGGCACGCGCGGCCGCATGGGCCCGGTCACCTGGGACCTGACCGCCTATCGCGCGGAGCTGGACGGTGAGCTTCTTCAGTACACGGTGCAGTTCGGCGTGCCCGCCACCACCTTCAACGCCGACGACACCGTGCACCAGGGGATCGAGGCGGCGCTGGACTGGCGGGTCACCCCGGCTCTTCGCCTGCGCCAGACCTGGACCTGGTCGGATTTCCGCTTCTCGGGCGACCGGCAGTACGGCGACAACCGCCTGCCGGTGGCGCCGGAGCACTTCTATCGCGCCGAGCTGCGCTACGAGCACCCGGCCGGCTGGTTCGTGGCACCGTCCGTGGAGTGGTCCGCGTCGGACATCTGGGTCGACTTCGCCAACACCGCCAAGGCGCCGTCCTATGCGGTCTGGAACCTCAATGCCGGCTGGCAGATCAGCGAGCAGCTCTCGCTGTTCGTGGACGCCCGCAACCTGACGGACGAGGCCTATGTCTCGAACGTGCAGCCGGTGATCACCCTTGCCCCCGCCACCGCCGCCTTCTGGCCGGGCGACGGGCGCGCCATCTTCGGAGGACTGACGTGGACGTTCTGAAACGCAGCGGCGCGGCGCTGACCTGCGCCGCCCTGACCTTCGCCGGCGCCGCCCAGGCGCATGTGGCCGCCGACCCCAAGCAGGCCATCGCCGGCAGCTATCAGGCCGTGGTCTTCCGGGCGGGACACGGCTGCAACGACGTGCACGCCACCACGGCCATCCGGGTGGAGATCCCCGCCGGCATGGCCGCCGCGCGCCCGCAGCCGAAGCCGGGCTGGAGCCTGCAGATCGAGCGGGCGTCGCCTGGCGCGCCGGTGAGGGCCGTGACCTGGACCGGCCTGCTGCCGGCCGACCAGTTCGACGAGTTCGCGATCCTCTTTCACCTGCCGAAGGAGGCCGGGACGCTCTATTTTCCGACCATCCAGACATGCCAGGGCGCCGTGGCCCGGTGGACGGACATTCCCCAGGCCGGCCAGACCGGCCGGCTCGAGCATCCGGCGCCCAGCGTGACTGTCACCACCCCCGAGCCGGCCGCGCCATCGGCCGGCCACCATCATTGAGGAGCCTTCGGCCATGAAAGCCTTGCCGATCATCGCCGCGGTGCTTTGCGCGTCTTCCGCGCTGGCGCAGACGAACGCCGTCCAGGTGCGGGACGCCTGGAGCCGCCCAGCCGCCGCCGGGACCACCGGAGCCGGCTACATGATCCTGTCGAACCGCGGATCCAAGCCCGACGCCCTGGTGCGGGTTGAGAGCCCGTGGGCCGAGCGGGTGGAGATGCACAGCAGCACCATGAACGGCGGCGTCATGCGGATGGCCAAACAGGCGCGCATCGAGCTGCCGGCGGGCGGGCAGGTCGCCTTCGCCCCCGGGTCCTACCACCTGATGCTGATCAAGCTCGCCCGGCCGCTGAAGACCGGCGATCGGGTGCCAGCCACCCTCACCTTCGCCAGCGGCGCGCAGGTAAAAACCGAGTTCGGCGTGGGCACAGGCTTTGGGCCGCCGGCAGGGAGCGCGCACGGCGGGATGCACATGAAGCGCTAGGATGAGGCAGCGCGAGGCGCCCAGCCGCGTTGTCGCGATCCTGTCTAAAATGTAACGCGTGTGACGCCGGGGCCGGAGGCATGCTTCCGGCCCACAAGAACAACGCCACACGTGAGCATCATCGATGAAGACCCTCTGGCTTGGCGCCGCCGCGGCGGCCGCCCTGCTCGCCGCCGCTCCCAGCCTTGCCGCCGACGCCAAGGCCGCGTCCACGGCCGCCGCGCCGACCGCGCAGGACCTGTCCAAGGCGCCCCGCATGGGGACCTGGGGCTTCGACCTGGCCGGGCGGGACCTGTCCACCAGCCCGGGCAAGAGCTTCAACCAGTTCGCCAACGGCAGCTATCTGAAGACGCTGACCATTCCGTCGGACCAGGCGAGCTATGGCGCCTTCCACGCGCTGAACGACCTGTCCGAAGCGCGCATGCATGCGGTGCTGGAGAAGACCGCCGCCGATCGCGCGGCGAGCGGCGACACCGCCAAGGTGGGCGCGCTCTATCGCAGCTTCATGGATGAGGCGACGGTCGAGAAGCTGGGCGCCCAGCCCCTGGCCGCCGACCTGGCGCAGGTGCGGGCCGTGAAAACCAAGGCGGACCTGGCCCGGCTGATGGGGCAGACGACGCAGGGCTTCGGCGGCTCGCTGTTCTCGCTGTCGATCAGCGAGGACGCCAAGGACCCGGAACGCTACGCGGTCTACGTGGGCCAGGCCGGCCTCGGCCTTCCCGATCGCGACTACTACCTGCAGGCCTCGTTCGCCGAGAAGAAGACCGCCTACCAGGCCTATGTAGCACGCATGCTGACCTTGGCGGGCTGGCCGAACGCGGAGGCTCAGGCCAAGGCGATCGTCGACATGGAAACGGAGATCGCCAAGGTCTCCTGGACCCGGGCCGAGCGGCGCGACGACGAGAAGATGTACAACGCCACGGCTACCTCGGAGCTGGCGAGGATGGCGCCCGGCTTCGAGTGGGCCGCGTTCCTGGACGGCGCCCAGCTCGGCAAGACGGACCGCGTTGTGGTCCAGGAAAGCACCGCCTTCCCGAAGATCGCCGCGATCTACGCCTCGGCCCCGCTGGAGACCCTGAAGGCGCGGCAAGCCTTCAGCATCGTGGACGAGGCCGCGCCCTATCTGTCGAAAACCTTCGCTGACGCCCGGTTCGAGTTCCGCGGCAAAACGCTGAACGGCCAGCAGGAGCAGCGCGCGCGCTGGAAGCGCGGCGTCGCCTTGGTGGACAGCAACGTGGGCGAGGCGCTGGGCAAGCTCTATGTCGACGCCTACTTCCCGGCCGACAGCAAGGCCAAGATGGTGGCGCTGGTCGGCGACCTGCGCACGGCCATGCGGGGGCGCATCGAACGCGTCGACTGGATGAGCCCGCAGACCAAGGCCAAGGCGCTGGAGAAGCTGGCCGCCTTCCGTGTGAAGATCGGCTATCCGGACAAGTGGCGCGACTACTCGGCGCTGAACGTCCGCGACGGCGACCTTTACGGCAATGTGGAGCGCGCCGCCGCGTTCGACTGGGCGTTCCGCGCCGGCCGCCTGGGCGGTCCGGTGGACAAGGAAGAGTGGGGCATGACCCCGCCGACCATCAACGCCTACTACAACCCCACCGGCAACGAGATCGTCTTCCCGGCCGCCATCCTGCAGCCGCCGTTCTTCGATCCCGAGGGCGATCCGGCGGTCAACTATGGCGCCATCGGCGGCGTCATCGGCCACGAGCTGACCCACGGCTTCGACGACCAGGGCCGTCGATATGACGCCCACGGGCGGCTCACCGACTGGTGGACGCCGGAGGACGCGGCCAAGTTCCAGGTGCAGGCGACCAAGCTCGGCAAGCAGTACAGCGCCTATGAGGTGCTGCCCGGGGCGTTCGTGAACGGCGACCTGACCATGGGCGAAAACATCGCCGACCTGGGCGGCCTGCTGCTGGCGCTGGACGCCTACCGCGCGTCGCTGAAGGGTCAGCCGGCGCCGGTGATCGACGGCCTGACCGGCGAGCAGCGGGTGATGCTCGGCTGGGCGCAGGTGTGGCGCAGCAAGCGGCGCGAAGAGCTGCAGCGCCAGCTGGTGACGGTGGATCCGCACTCCCCCGATGCGGCGCGGGTGGACCTGCCGGTCCGCAACATCGACGCCTTCTACCAGGCGTTCGGCGTTAAGCCGGGCGATGCGATGTACGTGGCGCCGGCCGATCGGGTGCGGATCTGGTGAGATCCTGAGCCAGGGCGGAAACAGGAAGGGCGGCCCAGAGGCCGCCCTTCTTTTTGACACCTTCGCTCAAAATCTGATGCGGGCAAAAATTTAGCCCGCTGCGGGGGATAATCGCAGCGGGCTAATTTGAGCTGTCGCTCTGATAATGAGGGCGTTTCCTCCCCGAAACGCCGGGAGACTGATGGACTTGGCCGCCGTCATGTCTCTCGCCAGGCCAAGGAACGGCAAAACAAAGTCCAAGTCAACGGCCGCAAGGCAAGTTCCAAGCTAAACGGCGAAGATTTTTGCGATCGGCGGGAACTTTACGGCGTACTTTTGACCGCTACGTCAGAAACGCGCTTTGCGAGCCCATCAAATGATGAACAAGTCACTTCGAACACGAACTCTGGGCGTGCGACGGTGACGGGTCCGAGGCCTGCCGAGGTGAGCGCCGCAGCCGCCGAGGCGACCTGAGCTGCGCCCACCAGAAGGCCGTTCGGCCGCCGCGAAGCGCCCGCCGCCACAAGCTGCTCGACGAGAGCCGCCTCCGCCTCGTCGTTGGTGGTCGGCCAGATCAGGGTGGCGCTGGTCAGGGCCGCGGCCCGCGCCTCCACCGCCCGCAGGAGCTGTTCCGCCGCGGCGAGCTGATCACGGCTCCAGGGCGCACGCAGGCTGGCCGCCAGATGCGCTTGGCTCTTCAGGATTGTCCCGTCGGAGATGACCTTGAGGCCGTTGGCCGCCAGGGTCGCGCCGGTGGTGGTGATGTCCACGACGAGCTCGGCCGCCCCGGTGGCGGGCGCCCCTTCGGTCGCGCCCCCCGACTCGGTGATCCGGTAGTCGACCACGCCGTGGCGGGCGAAGAAGCTGCGGGTCTGGACCAGATACTTGGTGGCCACCCGCATCCGACGGCCGGTGCGGGCGAGGTGCTCGTGCGCCACCTCCTCCACATCGGCCATGGTGTCGACGTCCAGCCAGCTCTTGGGCGCGGCGACGACCAGGTCCGCACGGCCAAAGCCCAGGGGACGCAGCAGCAGCACGCGGCTGTCGAGCTCCTCGCCCCGCTCACGCAGCAGATCCTCGCCGGTGACGCCCATGTGGACCTCGCCGGCGTCCAGGGCTTCTGCGATGTCGCCGGCCGAGAGCAGGCGCACCTGCACGCCCGGCAGGCCCTTGAGGCTGGCGAGATAGCCGCGGGCGCCGCCGCTGACGCTGAGCGGCAGGCCGCTGTCGGCCAGCCAGGCGTCGACCTGTTCCTTCAGCCGCCCCTTGGAGGGGACCGCGATGACCAGGGGCCCGTTGGTTTCCAGCGCGGTCATGCCTCGCCTCCTGCGAACGCGCGCCAGGGGCGCACCGTGCAGCCCACAGCCCGCCCGTCGCCTGGCCCGCCCAGGCGGGCGATCAGGCTGTCATAGCGGCCGCCGACGGCTACCGGTCGGTCGGAGCCAAGGGCTTGGCTGCGGATCTCGAACGTGAGGCCGTCGTAGTAGTCGAAGGCGTGGCCCAACGCCGGGGCGAACTGCAGCCGGCCTTGCGGAACGGCCGCGTTCAGCACCTTGAGCCGGGTTTCCCAGGCGGCGAGCGCCGCCTCCAGAGCCTCGGATCGCCCGCCGGCCAGGCCCGCGACCTGCGCCAGGCCCGCCTCGGGTTCGGTGCGGATCGCCATGAAGCCGCGAATGGCTTCAGCCTGGGCTTCGGTCAGCGCCGGCGCGTCCTGAGCTTCGGCCCGGCGCACCAGCCGCGCGGCGATCTCGGCCGGACCACGGCCGCCCACCGGCTCGACGCCGGCCAGGGACCAGACCTCTTCCAGCAAGGCCGCCGCCTCGCGTTCGGACAGGCCCGAGAGCATGGCGGCGAGCTGGCTGCCGCCGCTGGACGGCTGAACCGGCTGCCCAGCGCGGGCGAGCTCGGCCTGCAGCAGACGCGGACGGCCGGCGACCCGCTGAAGACGGGCGGCGAGGCCCGGCGCGAGCGACAGGCTGTCGATGAAGGCGGCGAACAAGGCGACGTCGCCCAGCCAGAGCGACAGGTCCCTGCGCCCGCCGGCGGCGGCGGCCTGCCAGGCAAGGGCCGCGATCTCCGCGTCGCTGGTCGCCGGCGCGCCCGGCGCTTCGAAAAGTTCAACGCCGAGTTGGAGGAACTCCTCGGCCCGCTCGGCGCCCTGGGACGCGCGGAAGGCCGGACCCTCGTAGAAGTAGCGGCCGGAGGCTGCGCCGCGCTCCAGGTGACGACGGGCCACGGCGACGGTGAAGTCGGGCCGCAGACAGGCTTCGGCTCCGCCTTCCGACTGCACGACAAACAGGCGGGCGCGCATCGCCTCCCCCGCCAGATCAAGCAGCAGGCCAAGCGGCTGCAGGATGGGCGCGTCGGCGGGTTCGGCCCCGACGACGAGCGGCGCGCGGATGGCGCCCAGCGCCTCCGGCGGAACGGTGGGCTCGATCCTCACGCGCGGGCGTCCAGGATCTTGCGGATGGCGGCGACCATCTCGGTTCGCGCGATGGTCTGCTGGCCCGGGCGCTGTTCGCGCCAGGCGGCGTTGTCGGTGACCTTGCTGGACAGCTCGCGGCCGAGGTCGAGGTCCTTGATGGTCACCGTGCCGGCGGCCAGCTCGTCCTCGCCGATGATCACGGCGGCTGGCGAGAGGCGGCGGTCGGCGTACTTCATCTGCGCCTTCATGCCGGAAGCGCCGAGGTAGACTTCGGCAGGGACGCCTGCGCCCCGCAGCTCGCCGGCCACCTGGAAGTAGTCGGCCATGCGGCTCTGGTCGAAGGCGATGACCACCACCGGACCGCGGACTTCCGCCGCCAGATCACGCCCCGCCGCGCGCAGGGCGCTGGCCAGACGAGAGACGCCAAAGGAGAAGCCGGTGGCCGGCACCGGCTGGCCGGTGAAGCGGGCGACGAGGTCGTCGTAGCGACCGCCGCCGCCCACCGAGCCGAAGCGGATCGGCTGACCCTTCTCGTCCGTGGTCTGAAGGAGCAGCTCGGCCTCGAACACCGGGCCGGTGTAGTATTCCAGGCCGCGCACGACGGACGGCTCGATGACGGCACGGTCGACGCCTACGCCAAGGCCGGTGAGCGCGCGATCGATCGCTTCCAGCTCCGCAAGGCCTGCGTCCCCCTCCGCCGAGCCGCCGACGACGTCCGCCAGCTTGGTGAGGGTTTCGGAGCGGCCGCCGACGCCAGCGGCGGTGAAGGCCAGCACCCGCTCGGCGGCGGCGGCGTTGAGCCCCGCGCCCTTGGTGAAGGCGCCGCTTTCATCAAGGCGGCCTTCACCCAGCAGCAGGCGCACGCCGTCCGGACCCAGGCGGTCGAGCTTGTCCACCGCGCGCAGGACGGCGAGCTTCTGGGCGTCGTCCGCGACGCCGGCGGCGGCCATCAGGCCGTTGAGCAGCTTGCGGTTGTTGATCTTCAGCACCGCCGAGCCGGCGGGAAGGCCCGCGGCCTGCAGCCCTTCAGCCGCCATGGCGATGATCTCGGCGTCGGCTTCCGGGCGGGCGGAGCCGACAGTGTCGGCGTCGCACTGGACGAATTCGCGGAAGCGGCCAGGACCCGGCTTTTCGTTGCGCCACACCGGGCCGAAGGCGTAGCGGCGGAACGGCTTGGGCAGGGTCTCCCAGTTCTGGGCGGCGAAGCGGGCGAGCGGTGCGGTGAGGTCGTAGCGCAGCGCCATCCACTGCTCGTCATCGTCCTGCAGGGCGAAGACGCCCTCGTTGGGACGGTCGGCGTCAGGCAGGAACTTGCCGAGCGCGTCGGCGTATTCGAACGCCCCGGTCTCCAGGGGCTCGAAGCCGTAGCGTTCGTAGACGGCCGAGACCGCCGTCAGGATGCGGCGCTCGGCGACGAGATCGCGTGCGCGGCGGTCGACGAAGCCGCGGGGCGATCGGGCTTCGGGGCGGACAGGCTCGCTCATGGAAATCTCCTTGGGCGCGCGCTTAGCCGCTTGAGCGGCGTCGCTCAAGGTCGGCGGGTCTTGGGAAGAAAGGTCGTCCATCGGTCGGGTCCTGAAAGGGGAGCGACGGACGGAGCTAGATGAGCCGAGCCCCGTCCGCATCGGCGGGGCTTCGGGCGGGGCGCTTAGGCCAAGCGCGACCGGTCCGAACCCGCCAGGGTCGGATGGTGGTGGTGGCCGTGATGGTGCGCAGCGCGGGTCATCGGGAGCGGCTTGTAGAGGGCGTTTGTGAAGAAAGCGAGTCGGAGGCGCCAGATCCTCCCCTTAGGGGGAGGTGGCGCGCAGTGCTGGAGGGGGTTCCAGCCGCAGAGTCGGCGGGTGGAACCCCCTAAGTCGCTTCGCGACAGCTCCCCCTGTGGGCAGCATCTTCGGCCTAGCTCTTCAGCTTAGCGATCAGGGCGGCGGTGGAGGCGTCGTGGGCGCCGGGGGAGCCGCCTTCAAGTTCGGAAAGGACGCGGGTGGCCAGGGTCTTGCCGAGCTCGACGCCCCACTGGTCGAAGCTGTTGATCTCCCACAGCACGCCTTCGACGAAGGTCTTGTGCTCGTAGAGGGCGATCAGGGCGCCGAGGGCTTCGGGGTCCAGGCGCTCGAGCAGGATGAAGCTGGTGGGGCGGTCGCCCGGGAAGGTGCGCTGGGGCGCCAGTTCGTCGATCTCGGCGGCGGACAGGCCCTTGGCTTCCAGCTCCTTGCGGACGTCCGCCTCGGTGCGGCCGACCAGCAGGGCTTCGGCCTGGGCGATGGCGTTGGCCAAGAGCTTACGCTGGGCGGCGGGATCGCCCTCGGAGGCCTCGCGCACGGCGACGATGTCCACCGGGATGATGTCCGTGCCCTGGTGCAGCAGCTGGAAGAAGGCGTGCTGGCCGTTGGTGCCGGCATCGCCGAACACGGACGCGGCGGTGTCGTGCTTCACGGGCTGACCGTGGGCGTCCACGCGCTTGCCGTTGGACTCCATCTCCAGCTGCTGGAGGAAGGGCGCGAGCAGGCGCAGGCGCTGGGCGTACGGCACCACCGCGCGGATGGAGCGGCCAAGACCGTTGCGGTTGAAGACGTGGGCCAGGGCGAGGACCACCGGGGCGTTGGCCTCCAGCGGGGCCGAGGCGAAGTGATCGTCCATGGCCGCGGCGCCCGCCAGCAGGCGCTCGAAGCGGTCGAAGCCGAGTGCGACGGCGCAGGACAGGCCCACCGCCGACCACAGGGAATAGCGGCCGCCGACCCAGTCCCAGAAGGCGAACACCTGGTTGGCCGGCACGCCGAAGGCCTGCGCCCGCTCCGGCGCGGCGGAGACGGCGACGAGGTGGGCGTCTGCGCCCTGGCCCAGAGCCTCGCGCAGCCAGGCGCGGGCGGTCTCGGCGTTGGTCAGGGTCTCCAAGGTGGTGAAGGTTTTGGAGACGGTGACCACCAGGGTCTCCGCGGGATCGAGGCCGACGATCGCCTCGGCGAGTTCGGCCGGATCCACGTTGGCGGCGAAGCGCAGGTCGATCTGCGGATCGAGCGGCTTCAGACCTTCCCAGATGAGGCGGGGGCCGAGATCGGAACCGCCGATGCCGATGTGGAGGATGGTCTTGAACGGCCTGCCCGTGGCGCCCTTCAGCGCGCCGGAGCGCACCTGGTCGGCGAAGACACGGATCTTCTCCCGGGTCTCGTCGACGTCGGCCGAGACGGGGGCGCCTTGGGCGCTGTAGCTGGCGCCCTTGGGCGCGCGCAGGGCCATGTGCAGCACGGCCCGGTTCTCGGACCGGTTCACCGTCTCGCCGGCATAGAGGCGCTGGCGCGCGGCTTCGACGCCGGCTGTGCGGGCGAGGTCCAGGGCGGTCTGGAAGTCGTTCAGCGACCAGGGCTGCTTGGACAGATCCAGGGTCAGCCCCGCGGCCGACAAGGTCAGCCGATCAAGGCGGGCCGGCTCCTCGTCGAACAGGCCAGCGATGCGGCGGGCGCCGGCGCGCTCGGCGGCGGCGTGCAGGGCGGACCAGGCGGCGTCGAGTTCGGACAAGCTTAGACCCTCAGAAAAGGTTGGAAGTTCAGTCAGCCGGCGCTGGCTGCGTCGAGAGCGCGGAGCACCAGGCCCTCGGTCAGGATGGCGGGCAGGATCTTCGGCTCGCCCCCGTCGGCGCCGTAGACCAGATACAACGGAACGCCAGCCCGGCCGAAACGGGCCAAGTCGGCGGCGATCACCGGATCGCGGCGGGTCCAGTCGGCCTTGAGGTAGGCCACGCCCTTGGCTTCAAAGGCGTCGGCGACCTTGGGCGTGGAGAGCGCCAGGCGATCGTTGACCTGGCAGCTGACGCACCAGGCGGCGGTGTAGTTGACGAACACCGGCTTGCCCTGGGCGCGCAGCTCGGCGAGGCGCTGCGGGCTGTAGGCCTCTTCAGCGAGTTTGGCCGGGGCCGCGGCGGCGGGCGCGTCGGCGTAGGCGGGATAGACGGCGGCGCCCACGGCCAGCAGGGCCAGCACGGCCGACGCGCCGCCCAGGGCTGCGGGCCGGCGACCGAGCATCATCTGGCGCTGGGCCGCGCCGGCCAGCCAGGCAGCCAGGGCGACCACGATCGCGGCGGCCAGGATGCGGGCCAGGGCGGGCGCGCCGGCCTGCAGGGTCAGCACCCAGACCAGCCAGGCGGCGGCGCCGTACATCGGAAAGGCCAGGGCCTTCTTGAAGACGCTCATCCAGGGACCGGGCTTGGGCAGGCGGTTCAGCAGAGCCGGTGCAAAGGCCGCCAGGACGAAGGGCGCGGCGAAGCCGACGCCGAGCGCCAGGAACACCACCAGCGCCGCGACCGGAGTCTGGGTCAGGGCCCAGCCGATGGCAGGCCCCATCAAGGGGGCCGTGCAAGGCGCCGCCACCACCACGGCCAGGACGCCGGTGAAGAAGGCGCCGGCCAGGCCGCGGCGGTCCGCGAGCGGCGCGCCGACGTTCTGCAGCGAGGCGCCGACCTCGAAGACGCCGGAGAGGTTCAGGGCCACCGCCAGCATCAGCAACGCGAGCACCGCCACCACCGGCGGGGACTGCAGCTGGAAGCCCCAGCCCACGGCCGAGCCGGCTGCCTTCAACGCAATCAGAACGGAGGCGAGCGCCAGAAAGGTGACCAGCACGCCGGCTCCGAAGGCCAGACCCTGGCGGCGAGCGCCGGCCGCTTCATGCGCGTGGCCGGCCAAGGACGCGGCCTTCATCGCCAGGATCGGGAAGACGCACGGCATGAGGTTGAGGATCAGCCCGCCGACAAAGGCCAACGCCGCCGCAGGCATGAGGCTAAAGCCGCCGCCGGATGACTTGGCAGGGGGCGGTCCGAGGCCGGCCGCCTGGGCAGGGGCGGGCCCCGCAGCGGCGGCCACTTCGAACACCTTGCCGTCCACGGCCAGCACGCCATCAAGCGCGGTGAGCGGCGCGCCGGCCGCAAGGTCGGAGCCCGGCTTGAGGGACAGCGTCAGCCCCTCGGGCCCGCGCTCGACGAGCTGCGGCGCGGCATGGTCCACCACGCCGCCGACGTAGGGGAAGAAATAGGCGTCCGCGCCGTTCACGCTGGCCAGCGGCGGCCCGGCCACCGCCAGGGTGAAGCGCTCGCCGTTGTGCTGGAACGCGGCTTTTACGGCCGGCAGCGGCTTAGGCGCATCGGCCAGGGTGCGGCCGATAGCCGGGCCCCACTTGGGGTCGGCGGGCGGCGCGCCTGCGACTACCGGCAGGTTCAGCGTCAGGTCGGCTTCTTCCGGCACGCACAGCTCGGCGCAGACCAGGAAGTTGGCCTTGGCCTTCAGCGCCACGCTTTCGCCCGGCCTGGCGTCCGCAGGCGCCGTCAGGGTCATCGGCAGCAGGATCTCGCCCTCGAACCCGTAGTTCATGAGCGGGCCGACCGGCAGCCGCTTGGGCGCGGGCCAGACGATCGGCCCGGCGCTCCATCCCTGCGGCAGGCTCCAGAGCACCTGAGTCGCCTCCCCGGAGTCGCCGGAGTTGCGCCAGTAGGTGTGCCAGCCGTCGTCGATTTTCTGGCGCAGGGCCACCTGGACGCTCTGGCCGGGCGCCACGCCGCGCGTCGAGGCCACAAGCTCGGCCTCGAGGTGGCCGGTGTCGACCGGCTGGGCGGCCGCGCCACCCGCCATGGCCAGAGCCATCAGCAAGCCGGTCAAGAACCGCATCGTCACCTCGCCGCCATCCCCCCGGTCCTCGCGCTGGCCGCTATATGGCCCCGCAGAAGCTTTTGCGCAAAGCGAGGCTCGACTTGAACCGCAAGGCTCCGGCATCATTGTGAAATCCTGTTCCGCCACAGCCTGGAGCTTCGTGTGCCCGCAGCGTTCGACGACATCGAGATCGGCCAGGTCGTTAACATCGGGGCCGCCGCCGTGGACCCGGTCGCGCTGCAGACCTTTGTGGATGCGTTCACGCCCGGGTGGACCCTGGACCGCGGCGCCCCGGACTCCATGGTCTATGCGATCTGGTCGCGGCTGGACGCCATGGCGCACACCGATTGGCCGCAGACCAAGCGGCTGGGGGTCGACGCCCTGCGCTGGATCCGCAACCCGCCGCCCGGAGAGCTGCTGCGAGGGCGCATGACCGTGATGGCGAAAGACCCGGTCGGCGAGGGCAAGGGCATCGTGATCTGCCAGCACGACCTGCTGGACGAGGCGGGACGCCTGGTCTTCTCGTGCCTCACCCGCAGCGTGTTCGCCCGCTGAGACCCAAAGAAAAAGGGGCGCCGAAGCGCCCCTTCCCGTCCCTTAGACTGGCCTTCGCCGCTTAGGCATTGGCGGCCGTCGGCTGCACCTGGCGCGCCAAGGCGACGGCGATCAGGCGATCCCAGCCGACCAGCGACAGCAGGTGGGCGTAGATCTGGGCCAGGGCGCCGTTGTCGCGCAGTTCGATGGTCTTCTCGGCCGGCAGGGCGTTGAGCTTCTCTTCCGAGACGCCGAAGTACTCGGCGATCATCTGCGGCTGGCCGGCGCTGCCGTCCGGGTTGGTCGGCGTGAAGGTCGAGGTCTTGGTCTCGAACAAGTCGAGGTCCTTCAGCAGCTGCACGAAGCTCATCGTGCGCTGACGCTCCATCTCGAAGCTGTTGCAGAACTCGATGCAGTTCTTGGTGTAGTCGCTGGGCGAGCCGTCGGCGTTGAAGAACGGCAGGTCGGCCTTTTCGCCGATGAAGTCGGCGGCGCGGTCGACGCAGAGCACCAGCTGCTGCTGTTCGTTGTCCTGGGCGAACACGAACGGATAGCGGCGGACGTAGGCCGGGACGTAGACGCCCGGCTCGAACAGGCCGTCATCGCGCACGAACATGTTCTCACCGGCGTTCAGGCCCATGACGGCCAGCGGCAGCTTTTCGTCGCCGACGAAGATGATCGGGCCGGACACGGCGGCCAGCGGGAATTCGCCGACGGTCAGCGGGATCGCGTGACCGGCCTTGGCGAACTTGAACGGGCCTTCGGTGCGGTTGACGCCCAGGTTCTTGTGCAGGTCGGGCGTGAGCGGCTCCGGCCGGGAATAGAACAGGACGTTGCCGGTGATCTGGCCGAGGCCGGGCTGGGCGGTGGTGGTCATGCGAAGCCTTCGAAGTTCTGGACGCGCCGTCCCCCCGGACGCGCGCGAGGTCGCCGCTTCTAGCCCATAGCGCCGGAGGCGGCAAATGAAGGGCGGCGCGGTCGGCGAAAGGTCGCGCCGAGGCGAACCACGTGATCCGAGGCAATGCGTGATCTGGTGGCGCCGAGCCGCTAAGAACGAAGCTGAAGTCTGTATTCCCGCTCGAGCTGCTCCGTGATCAGAACACCTCTTCTCGCCGCCCTGGCTCTGGCCGCCCTCGCCGGCTGCGCCACCGACAGCCCGCTGGCCACCGCGCCCGTGGCGCAGGCGCAGGGCCCCGCCGATCCGGCCGAGGCCGCCCCGCCGCCCACCGACCTCAAGGGCTACCTGCCGGCGCATGCGCTGGAAGGCGACGAGATCCTGGGCCCGCCGCCCGCCGCCGGCAGCGTTCGCGAGCGCGCCGACCGGGCGGCCTACGAGGAAACCCGCAAGCTGGCCGGCTCGCCGCGCTGGAAGCAGGCGCAGGAAGACAACGACCTGTGGTTCGGCGGGGCGATGAAGCGGTTCAGCTGCATCCTGGGCAAGGAGATCAGCCCGACCGCCACGCCGGCCACGTCGCGCCTGCTGCAGCGGCTGGAGCTGGACGTGCGCACGGTCGGCCACCCGGCCAAGGACCGGTTCTTCCGCACGCGCCCGCTGATCGGCAACGATGCGCCGGTGTGCATTCCGCGGGCCGACTGGCTGCGGACCAACGCGTCCTATCCGTCCGGCCATTCCATGACCGGATGGGCCTGGGGCCTAGTGCTGGCCGAGATGGCGCCGGAGAAGGCCAGCGCCCTTGTGAGCGCGGGCCGTGAGATCGGCTACAGCCGCGTGGTCTGCGGCGCGCACTTCCCGTCGGATGTGGAAGCCGGGCGCTTCCTCAGCTCCGCCATGGTGGCCCGGCTGCACGCCGAGCCGGAGTTCGAGCGCGAGCTGGCCCTAGCCAAGGCCGAGCTCGCTCGCGCCCGCACCCCTGCGCAGAGCTGCCCGGCCGCTTAGAAGACCGAGCTAGGCTGGGCGCGCGTTGGCCAGAGCGCCGTAGAGGTCCGTCCGACGGTCGCGGAAGAAGCCCCAGGCGGCGCGGTGCGTCTGCAGGAAGTCGAGGTCGAACTCGGCGGTGAGCACGCCTTCGTCCTCGCGCCCGAAGGCGGCGACCAGATCCCCGCGGTGGTCGGCGATGAAGCTGGAGCCGTAGAACTGCTGGCCGCCGTTGGGGTAGCCCTCCCACGGCTCGAAGCCGATGCGGTTGGCTCCCACCACGGGGATCACGTTCGACACGGCATGGCCCTGCATCGCCCGGCGCCAGGGCGCGGCGGTGTCCAGGGTGGAGTCATGCGGCTCCGAGCCGATGGCGGTCGGGTAGAGGAGCACCTCGGCGCCCATCAGCGCCATGGCGCGGGCGGTCTCCGGGTACCACTGGTCCCAGCAGATGCCGACGCCGACCTTGCCGAACTTAGTGTCCCAGACCTTGAAGCCCGTGTCGCCCGGCCGGAAGTAGTACTTCTCCATGTAGCCCGGGCCGTCGGGGATATGGCTCTTGCGGTAGACGCCCATGAGGGAGCCGTCCGCGTCCACCATCACGAGGCTGTTGAAGTAGTGCGGGCCCTCGCGCTCGTAGATCGAGATCGGCAGGACGACGCCGAATTCCGCAGCGAGCGGCGCCAGCTGCGTCACGCACGGGTGCTCGCGCCAGGGCTTGGCGGTGGCGAACCACTTCTCTTCCTGCGCCACGCAGAAGTAGGGCCCCTGGAACAGTTCGGACGGCAGGATCACCTGGGCGCCCTTGGACGCCGCCTCACGGATGAAATCCGCGGTCTTGGCGATGTTGGCCTGCAGGTCGTCGCCATACGAGGTCTGGATGGCGGCCACGGAAAGCTTGCGCGTCATCAGGCAGGCTCCTGCTGGGTGATGCAGTGGAAGGACCCGCCACCGGTGAGGATGGCGATGGACGGCAGAGCGATCACCTGCCGGTCCGGGAAGATGTGCTCCAGCGCCTGGACAGCGAACTTGCCGGGATCTTCTTCGTAGACCGGCACGATCACCGCCTTGTTGGCGATCAGGAAGTTCATGTGCGAGGCCGGGATCGGACCCTCGCCCGGTTCGCCCTCGACGAAACCCGGAGAGGGGATGCGCATGACCTTGATCGGGCGGCCGGCGGCGTCGGTGGCTTCCGACAGGCGCTTGGCCGCGTCGTCATAGGCTTCGGCGTTGGGATCGCCCCGGCCCCAGGCCACCGGCACGGCGACGACGCCGGGCGCCACGAAGCGCGCCAGGTTGTCGACGTGGCCGTCGGTGTGGTCGTTCTGCAGGCCATCGCCCAGCCAGATGACCTTCTTGGCGCCGAACGCCTCGACGAAGGCGGCCTCGGCGGCGGCCTGGTCCCAGCCCTCGTTGCGGTTGGGGTTGAGGACGCACTGGCCGGTGGTCAGCACGGTGCCCTCGCCGTCGTGGTCGACCGCCCCGCCTTCCAGAATGAAGTCGTGGCGCGCCAGGGGCGCGCCGGACGCCTGCGCGATCTGTTCGGCGACGGTGTCGTCGTGCTCCAGGTCGTACTTGCCGCCCCAGCCGTTGAAGCGGAAGCCAAGCGCCTTCAGGCCCTCGTTCGTGCGGGCGAAGATCGGGCCGGTGTCGCGCAGCCAGATGTCGCCGAAGCGGCCGGGTACGATCTCGATGTTCGCAACGTCGCCCAGCAGGCGGCGAGCGTCAGCCTCGCCTTCCGGCGAGCCGCACAGCAGGCGCACGCGCTCACCGCCCGGTCCCGCGAGGGCGCGCGCGAGAGCGGCGACCTCGGCCTGGGCTTCCTCCAGGTCGGTCTGCCACAGCTCGGCATGGCTCGGAAAACCCAGCCACATGGCGCGGTGCGGCGCCCACTCCGCGGGAACAGTGACGTTCATCCCACCCCTCAAAGACAAAACAGGGCCTCGAAAACAAAGGCCGGGCGCAGATGGCCCCCGGCGCCCCCCTCGTCAAGCGGCCGCGACAGGAGGCCACAAATAGAAAGGGCGGCCGCATCGCTGCGGCCGCCCCCTCAGGTCTTGGACGCGAGGTCTTAGAACTCGACGTGCAGGGTCGCCACGAGCGAGCGCCCGTAGCCCGGCTGCGCCTGGCCCGTGCCGCTCGGGTTGACCGACAGGTCGCCCAGGTAGACTTCGTCGAACAGGTTGCGGACGTTCACCTGGAGATAGGTGTTCTCCATGTTGAACTGGGCCAGCTTGAAGCGGGCGTCGAGGTCCCACAGAGCGTAGCCCGGCACCTTTTCGGTGTTGGTCAGGTTCGTGTAGCGGCCGCCCACGAACTTGCCTTGGACGCCGAGGCTGACCCAATCGGCCACGTCGTAGTCCACGCGAACCGCGCCTTGCAGCTTCGGAGTCTCGTAGAGCGAGCGACCGGCGGTCGGCAGGGTGGTGCCAGCGGTTTCACCCGGGATGTTGTTCTTGATCTCGGATTCCACATAGGAGGCCGAAGCGTAGAACGACACGTAGTCTTCCGGCTGCCAGCGGACCTGACCGTCGATCCCCTTCAGGGTCACGTCACCGACGTTGATCGAGAAGGCGATGTTGGCGGCTTCGTCGAAGGCGCGTTCGATGCGGTTCGAGAAGTCGTTGTACCAGCCGGCCACCGAGATCAGCAGGGTCGGCGAGGTGTAGCGCCAGCCCAGGTCATAGGCGTGGCCGATTTCCGGCTGCACGTCCGACAGCAGCTGGCCGTACAGGTCGTCCGTCCGCGGCGCCGAAAGGGTCTCGGCGTAGCTGGCGTAGATCTGTTGGTTGCTGGTCACGTCGAAGGCGACGCCGACGTTCGGCAGAACATCGTCATACTTCACGTCGAACGCGCGCGGAGCGGCGTAACGGTTGCCCGCGTTGGAGTTCGCGCTGCTGACCGGGAAGGTATAGAGCGGCCGGCCCGAGCCGTCGTTCGTACCCGGCACGGCGGTCGGCGTCTGCATGGTGCAGTACGCGTTGAACGTGTCGCGCTGGTAGCAGTAGTTGTTCAGGTCACGCTTCAAGGTCGGCATGCGCAGGCCGGCGTTGACCAGCAGGCGCTCGTCCAGGAAACGGCCGCGGTATTCGGCCGAGAACTGATTCAGGGTGGCGATGGAGAAGCGGTCGCGGCGACGCAGGATGTCGCCGTTCGGCAGGTCGATCGCCGGGCCGAAGCCGTCCTTGCCGCCGAACACGTCCAGCGGATCGCCGTTCTGGTCGAACTGGGTCGCTTGGCCGGTCTGACGGTGACGGGCGTAGTCGTAGGTGTAGGCGACGCGGAAGCTCTGCGACGGGCTGAAGCGGTAGATCAGCGACGACGTGATGCTGTAGCGGCGGGTGTTGGTGGTGTTCGGCCAGTAGAGCAGGACCCGATCGACGGTGTCGCCGTCGCCGTTCAGGTCCACCGGGCCGCCGAACTGCAGGTCGTTCTCCGGGAAGATCGTCCGGCCGCCGCCGTTGGCGATGGTGTACTGGAACGAGGGGTCGACCGTCAGGATCAGGTTGTCCGTCAGGTGGAAGCTGCCCTGGCCCCGGATGTTGCCGGTGTTGGACGGGTTGATGTTGTTGCCGACGTAGTTGGCGCAACGGGCGGTGAAGCCGGTGGGCGTCGTGGCCTCGTTCTGGACGCCGGCGCCCGGGGTCGGACGAACGCAGCTGGCCTCGTACACCAGGGTGGTGTCCGGCGTGTTCGTGGCGGTGACGCCTTCACGCTGGAACTGGGCCAGGGTCACGCGCCGGATGAAGTTGTTCCGGTTCTGGTTGTAGTGCGCGATCAGGCTCACGAAGTCGCCGCCGCCCAGGTCCTGATAGATGCGGGCGTTGAACTGCTTCTTCTCGATCTGGCCGGGCGCGTCGACGGACGAGTAGCTCGGCGTCTGGATGTCGTTCTTGCTGTAGAGGCCGCTGATCCACGCCTTGGTGCCGAACGGGCCGAACT
This sequence comes from Phenylobacterium deserti, assembly GCF_003254705.1. GTDB lineage: Bacteria > Pseudomonadota > Alphaproteobacteria > Caulobacterales > Caulobacteraceae > Phenylobacterium > Phenylobacterium deserti. The sequence continues at coordinate 1,449,922 of NZ_QFYR01000001.1, read as the reverse complement.
GGCCGGTTTCGACGGTCGTGTAGTAGCGCTGGAAGTTGTCCGTACCCATGCCGACTTCGGCGCGGATGCCCATTTCGTCTGACGGGGTGCGGGTCACGTAGTTGATGGTGCCGCCGGCGGCCGCAGCCGTCGGGCTGTCGACGTCGGTGGTGCCGAGGTTCACGTCCACGCGGCTGATCAGGTCGCTGTCCAGCTGCTGGTTCGGATAGATGGCGTAGTTGCCGCTGTCGTTGAGCGGAACGCCGTCCTGAAGAAGGGCGATACGATTGCTGTCGAAGCCGCGCAGGGTGATGTCGCCGCCAGCCGAGCCGTAGGCGTCATTGCTGGTGAAGTTCACACCCGGAAGGATGTTGATCTGGTCCAGGACCGTGTTGCCCGGCGCCTGGCGCGACAGGAAGTCCTGGTCGACCGACACACGCGACTTCGGCGCCTCGACGGCGACCACCCCGCCCAGGGTGGTCGGACCCGTCGCACCGGTGACGACCAGCTCTTCGAGCACGGACGTGCCCGTCGATTGCGCCATCGCGGCGCTGCTGATCAGCAGCCCGGTCGCAAGCGCGGTGCTCGCGCAAAGCGCGCGGCTAAGATTGAAACGCATTGGATATCCCCTTCCAAGAGATCGTCGGCCGCCTAACTTTCCCGACGCCGGACGATCTTGGGCGCGCCTATAGACGAGAAATCCGGGCCGTGGGTGACGCTTTTGTTACGGTCACCCCTCCGTGCGCGGACTCGCCGCATTTCGGCGCAAGTGTGGCTTTACAGCCGCGCAGGCCTGCTTACGGTCCGCGCGCTCGCGAGGGAGGATCGGGTGTCGGACACGTCGGCGAAGACCACAGGCAGCGCCGATTTCCGCGCCGCGCTCATGCTCACGCTGGGCCTGACCATCGTCCGGATCGTGGCGCTGTTCCGCACGCCGCTGAATCTCTACCCGGACGAAGCGCAGTACTGGCTTTGGTCGCGCACCCTGGACTTTGGCTACTATTCCAAGCCGCCGATGATCGCCTGGGCGATCTGGGCCACCACCCAGGCCGGCGACGCGGAGGCCTGGGTGCGGCTGTCGGCGCCGCTGTTCCAGGCCGGCGCCACCCTGGTCGTCTTCGCCATCGGCCGCAGGCTCTATGACAGCCGCATCGGACTGGCCGGGGCGGCGCTCTATGCGCTGACGCCGGCCATCCAGCTCTCCTCGGCGGTGATCGCCACGGACGCGCCGCTGCTGTTCTTCCTTGGACTGACGATGCTGGCCTACGTGAGCCTGCAGGAGGCGGAAGGCGCCCGGCGAGCCAAGCTGGCCCTGGGGTTCGGCGCGTCGCTGGGGCTGGCGTTCCTGTCCAAGTACGCCGCGATCTACGGCGTCGTCGGCGTGGCCCTGCACCTGGCGCTTTCCAGGGAAGCGCGGCGCGCGTGGACGCCGTCGAGCGCGGGTCTGGCGGTTGCCGCCTTCCTGCTGATCCTGGCGCCGAACCTCGTTTGGAACGCCAACCATGGGTTCGCCACCTTGCACCACACGGCGGCCAACGCGGCCTGGGGCGGGCGCAAGCTGTTCAACCCGGGCGAGTTGGCCGACTTCCTGGGCAGCCAGGTGCTGATCTTCGGACCGATCCCGTTCGCGGCGCTGGTGATCGGGGTGGTGCTGGCGGTGCGGCGCAAGCGGCTGACGGGCGCCGACCTGCTGCTGCTGTGCTTCATCCTGCCGCCGCTGCTGATCGTCAGCGTCCAGGCGTTCATCAGCCGGGCCAACGCCAACTGGTCCGGGGCGAGCTATCTGCCTGGCGCGGTGCTGGCCGCGGCCTGGCTGGTGCGCTGGCGCGCCAGGCGCTGGCTGACGGTCGCCTTTGCGCTGCAGGCGGCGCTGGCGGCCTTCTTCCTGGCCTGCGTGATCGCGCCCCGCCTGGCGGACGCGGCGGGGGTGTCCAACAGCTTCAAGCGGGCCAAGGGCTGGGACCAGATGACCGCGGCGGTGATCGAGCGGGCGGTCGAGGAGCAGCCGAAGGGCCTGACCGCCATCGCCGTCAACAGCCGCTTCCTCTACTACGCCCTGTCCTATTACGGCCGGAACTACTTCGGGGACGAGCGGGCGCCGCCTCTGCGGGCCTGGATGCTGACCGGCACGCCGCAGAACCAGGCGGAAACGAGCGCGCCGCTCACCACCGGGCAAGGGCGCCGAGTGTTGGGCATCGTCAACGAGGACGCCTGGGAGGACGAGTTCAAGGCCGACTTCGCCCAGGTCTCGGACGAGCAGATCACGCGGGTGCGTCTGGACCGCAAGCGCTCGCGGCAGATGGAGCTGTTCGTGGGCGAAGGCTTCTCGCCGCGTCCCCGTGATCCGGCTACCGGCCTGCCCACACCGCCTTGATGCGGGCGTCGCGTCCGCAGCCGATTCGGTAGGCGTTGTAGTTGATCGGGTTCTTGCGGGCGAAGTCCTGGTGATAGGCCTCAGCCGGCCAGAAGGCGGCGGCGGGGCGGATCTCGGTGGCCACAGGCTTCTTCAGCGTGCGCGAGACCTGCGCCTTCACCGCTTCGGCGGTTTTCCGCTCCGCGCCGTCGGCGACGAACACGGCGGTGCGGTAGGACGGGCCGCGATCGCAGATCTGGCCGCCGCCGTCGGTCGGGTCGATGTTGTGGAAGAAGGCGTCGGTGAGCTGCGCGTAGCTGACCTTCGACGGGTCATAAGTGACCTTCACCGCCTCCAGGTGGCCCGCGTGGTTCTGGTAGTTGGGGTTGCGGCTGGCCCCGCCCGCATAGCCGGACACCACGTTCCGGACGCCGGGCACATGCTCCATGGCCTTTTCGGCTGACCAGAAACAGCCGCCGGCGAAGACGGCGGTCTTCAGCGCCGCGGCGGCGGGCGCGGCGGAGGCCAGCAGGAAGCTCGAAGCGGCGAGCGCGGGGACGATGCGGCGGATCATGGACGACCTCGTGAGACGTTCACGAGGAGATACGTAGGCGCCCGCCGGCCGGATGCGCTAGCCCGCCCAGGCCATGTGCACGATGGGATAAGGCCGCCCTGTGGGATCGGAGGCCGACCAGCCGCGGCGCACGAAGCCGAGCTTTTCGTAGAAGCCGACGCCGCGGGGGTTCTGCTCGTTGACGTCCACCGTCACCGACCCGGCCAGGGTCACCGCATGGTGGACCAGCGCCTTGCCGACGCCTTGGCCATGAACGGCCGGATCGACGAACAGGGAGTCGATGTGCCCCTCGCGCAGGCCCATGAAGCCCAGCGGGCGATCGGCCGCGTCCACCGCAACCCAGAACTCAGCGGCCGGGAGGTAGTCCTCCTCGACGATGCGGGCGATCTCCTCGAAGTCGCCGGGCTCGAGGAAGTCGTGAGTGGCGAGCACGGCCTCGCGCCAGATCTGGAAGTTGCGCGCGACGTCCTGCGGCCCGCTCTGGCGGATCGAATGGCCCATGCCGCTCAGGCCGCCGTCTCCAGCGCCACTTCGAAGGGCGCTTCCGTCTTGGCGCGGACGTCCTCCAGCGTGACGTCGGGAGCCAGCTCGATCAGGCGCAGCGGGCTCTTGCCGCGGTTCACCTCGAACACGGCGAGGTCGGTGATGACGAGGTCTACGCAGCCCTGCCCGGTGAGCGGCAGGGAGCAGGCGTTGACCAGCTTGGGCGCGCCGGACTTCTCCACGTGTTCCATCACCACGACCACCCGCTTGACGCCGGCGACGAGGTCCATGGCTCCGCCCATGCCCTTCACCATCTTGCCCGGCACCATCCAATTGGCGAGGTCGCCGGAGCCGGACACCTGCATCGCCCCCAGGATGGACAGGTCGATGTGCCCGCCACGGATCATGGCGAAGCTGTCGGAGCTGGAGAAGTAAGAGCTGCTGGGCAGGCTGGTGATGGTCTGCTTGCCGGCGTTGATCAGGTCGGGGTCGGCCTCACCTTCGAACGGGAACGGGCCCATGCCGAGCATGCCGTTCTCGCTTTGCAGGGTCACCTGCACGCCGGGGGCGATGTAGTTGGCCACCAGGGTCGGAATGCCGATGCCGAGGTTCACGTAGAAGCCGTCGCGCAGCTCGGTGGCGGCGCGGGCCGCCATCTGGTCACGGGTCCAGGGCATCAGACTTCCTCTCCGGCGCCGGCGGCCGCGGTCGCGGTTTGGCGCGGACGCGTGGTGACGCGCTCGATCCGCTTCTCGTAGACGGCGCCCTTCAGGATGCGGTCCACGTAGATGCCGGGGGTGTGGATCTGGTCAGGATCGAGCTGGCCGACCTCGACCAGCTCTTCGACCTCGGCCACGGTCACCTTGCCGGCCGTGGCCATCATCGGATTGAAGTTCCGAGCGGTCATTCGGTAGACGAGGTTGCCTTCCGCATCGCCCTTCCACGCTTTGACGATGGACAGGTCCGCGGTGAGCCCGCGCTCCATCACATAGGTCTCGCCGTCGAACTCGCGGGTTTCCTTGCCCTCGGCCACCAGCGTGCCTACGCCCGTCTTGGTGAAGAAGGCTGGGATGCCGGCGCCGCCGGCGCGGATGCGCTCGGCCAGGGTGCCCTGCGGGTTGAATTCCAGCTCCAGCTCGCCGGAGAGATACAGCTGCTCGAACAGCTTGTTCTCACCCACGTAGGAGCTGATCATCTTCTTGATCTGGCCGCCCGCCAGCAGGATGCCGAGCCCGAAGTCATCCACCCCGCAGTTGTTGGAGATGACGGTCAGGTCCTTGACCCCGCTTTCGCGGATCGCGGCGATCAGGTTTTCGGGGATGCCGCAGAGGCCGAAGCCGCCGGACATGATGGTCATGCCGTCGAACAAAAGCCCGGCGAGGGCGTCGGCGGCGGAGGACTGCACCTTGTTGGCCATGGGTTGCCGTTTACGACGCCTTGGAGCGGTTGAGAACCGGCTGTCGCGGGGAATTCATCGTCTGTCGCAAGGCTGCCTTGCTGCAGGGCGGAAAAACAGCGTGCAACGGCGCCGAAGTCGCTGTCCATTGTGGCGCATGTTCCAGTCCCTTTCCCCAGCGTCAAACGCATGAGCGGCAATCTTCTCACCCAGGCCCTGGTCTATCTGGCGGCCGGCGTCTTCTCGGTGCCGATCGCCAAGCGGCTCGGGCTCGGCTCGGTCCTGGGCTACCTGCTGGCCGGGGTGCTGGTGGGTCCCTTCCTGCTGAACCTGGTGGGCGAGCCGGGCGACGTCATGCGCTTCGCCGAGTTCGGCGTGGTCATCCTGCTGTTCCTGATCGGCCTGGAAGTGCGGCCCGCCCTGCTGTGGCGGATGAAGACCACCATCTTTGGCCTCGGCCTGGCGCAAGTGGCCGGCTCGGCCGCGGTGCTGGGCGCGGCGGGCATGGCGTTCGGCCTGGACTGGCGAACCGCCCTGGCTGTCGGCCTGGTGCTGGCGATGTCCTCGACCGCCATTGTGCTGCAAGGGCTGGAAGAGCGCGGCCTGCGGCAGGGGCCGGTGGGCGAATCCGCGTTCGGCGTTCTGCTGTTCCAGGATCTGGCGGTGATCCCGCTGTTCGCCCTGCTGCCGCTTCTGGCGGTTTCGGCTGGCGTGGCGCACGTGGACCACGGCCATTCGATCGTTTCGGGCCTGCCAGGCTGGGCCGGCGCGCTGGTCGGGCTGGCGGCCGTGGCGGTGATCGTGGTGGCGGGGCGCTATCTCACCCGGCCGGCCTTCCGGTTCATTGCGGCCGCGCGCCTGCGGGAAATCTTCACGGCCTCGGCCCTGCTGCTGGTGGTCGCGGTGGCCGTTCTGATGGAGCTGGTCGGACTTTCGCCGGCGCTGGGCGCCTTTTTGGCCGGCGTGGTGCTGGCTGAGAGTGAGTTTCGCCGGGAGCTGGAGACGGACATCGAGCCGTTCCGGGGTCTGTTGCTGGGACTGTTCTTCATCACGGTCGGCGCCGGCCTCGACTTCGGCGTGGTGGCGGCCCAGCCGGTTCTGATCATCGGCCTGACCTTGGGGCTGATCCTGCTGAAGTTCGGCGCGATGTTCGCCGCGGCGCGAGCCTTCCGCGTCCCCCAGCGCGCTGCGATGACAACGGCCGTGGCCCTCGCTCAGGGTGGAGAGTTCGCGTTCGTCCTGCTGGGCTTCACCACCCAGGCCCGAGTGCTGGACCCGACCCTTGCGCGCCTGCTCACCGCGGTGGTGGCGCTATCCATGGCGCTGACGCCGATCGTCATGGCGCTCTACGCCCGCTTCGTGCTGAACCGCCAGGAAGAGCGAGCCGAGCCCGAGCACCTGCCATTTGACGAGGGAGACCCGGACGTGGTGGTGGCGGGCTTCGGCCGGTTCGGCCAGATCGCCACCCGTCTGCTGATCGCCAACGACTTCAAGGTGGTGCTGCTGGATTCCAGCATCGATCAGATCGACACGATCCGTCGCTTCGGCTGGCGGGTGCACTATGGCGACGCCAGCCGCATCGACTTGCTGCGCACCGCTGGCGCCGAGAAGGCCAAGCTGCTGCTGATCGCGATCGACGACCGCGACAAGGCGCTGGAGATGGTGGAGTCGGCGCGGGAGGCCTTCCCCCATCTGACCATCATGGCCCGGGCTTACGATCGGCCGCACGCCTACCAGCTGATCAAGGCCGGGGTAGACGAGGTGGAGCGCGAAACCTTCGAGGCCGGGCTGACCTTCGGTCGCAAGGCGCTTGTCCGCCTGGGCCTGACGGAGCGCCGGGCCGGCCGCGCCGCCGACGTGTTCCGCCAGCAGGACCTCAAGCTGTTCCGCCAGCTGGAGCCCGCCTCCGGCGAGAGGGAGCGCTACATCTCCGCAACCCGCGCCTCGCGCGAGACCATGGAAAAGCTGCTCCGCATCGAGATGGCGCGCCTCGCCGAAGAGGAGCAGCTGGATGCGGAGGGCGACGACGGGCCGCGGGCGGACGACCTCGCCGCCACGCTGGAGACCGATCGTCAGCGGGTGTAGGGAAGCCGGCATGAGCCAAGCCACCCAGATCCAGGACCGTATCGAGCCCGTTTCCTACGCGCTCTACGACCAAGACTTCGCCGGTTTCACCCAAGCCCTCGGCGGCTCCTTCGCCCGCTTCGGCTTTGCGGTGATCAAGGACCACGGCCTGCCGCAGGACCGCATCGACGCGGCCATCGACGCCGCCAAGGCGTTCTTCGCCCTGCCCGAAGAGGTGAAGCGCAAGTACAAGCTGCCGGTCGGCGGCCAGCGCGGCTACACTCCGTTCGGCATCGAGACCGCCAAGGGTCACCAGCACTACGACCTGAAGGAATTCTGGCACGTGGGCCGCGACCTGCCGGCCGGCCACCGCTATCGCGACCACATGCCGGACAACGTCTGGCCGGACGCGGAAATCCCGCAGTTCCACGAGACGGTGGGCTGGCTGTACGGCGCGCTGGACGCCATGGGCCTGAAGGTCCTGGAGGCGATCGCCACCTGGCTGGAGCTGGATCGTCACTTCTTCGATCCCACCGTGGACTTCGGCAATTCGATCCTGCGCCTGCTGCACTACCCGCCGGTGCCGCAGGACGGGCCGCACATCCGCGCCGGCGCCCACGAGGACATCAACGTCATCACCCTGCTGCTGGGCGCCGAAGAGGCCGGCCTGGAAGTGAAGGAGAAGGACGGAAGCTGGCTGCCGATCAACCCGCCGCCCGGCGCCCTGGTCGTGAACATCGGCGACATGCTGCAGCGGCTGACCAACCACCGCCTGCCGTCCACCACGCACCGGGTGGTGAACCCGGCTCCTGAGCGGCGGGGCTTCCCACGCTACTCCACGCCGTTCTTCCTGCACTTCAACTCGGACTACCTGATCAAGACGCTGCCCAACTGCGTGGACGCCGAGCACCCGGACCGGTACCCGACCCCGATCACGGCGGACGAGTACCTCCAGGAGCGCCTGCGCGAGATCAAGCTGGTCTGACGGCTACTTGGAGATCCGCAGGTTCTGGATAGAGGCGGCGATCTGGTCGAACGCCGCCCCGAGACCGGACGCGTTCTGCACGTCGTAGAACTTGTCCGGGGAGGACGCGCAGTTCTGCAGCAAGGTGCTGGAGCCGGTCGTGACCTCCACCCGCACCGTGTAGACGATGATCTTCTTGTTCTTGATGTTGGTGCACAGCTGCGAGAGCCGGTTGTTCAGAGCCGTGGTGCGTTGCGTGTTGCTGGCGCCAGCGCCGATACCCAGCATCTCCTGCCAGATGTAACCAAAGCCATGGTAGAACGACTTGTTGTTCTCACCTCGCGTGGTGAAGGTGTTATCGCCGTCCGTCATCAGGATGATGATCTTGCGCAGGTCCTTGGTCTCGTAAGCCTTGCCGTTAGCGAGCGGCATGTTCGGGCTCAAGGTGTGCCAACCCCACATCAGGCCTAGCGGGATGTTGGTCTCGCCCACCGCAGTCATGGCGTTGATCGCGGTCTTCACGGACGCATAGTCGTTTGTGAGCCGGATCATCGGCTGAAGGCCGCATCCAGCGTTCGGCCCGAATGAGTAGCCCGACATGAAGGTCCCGGTGTTCTTCCAGCCGAGATTCTCGCTTTGTATCTTCTGATACTTGGCTGAGCGCTTCTCCTTGACCCGCCAGTCGGAGTTGGTGGTGTTGTCTTTCAGATAGTCGTTGATCTGATTGGACGCGGCGCTCCCGTTGTCGGGCTCGTCGGGCCAGAAGTAGGGCACGAACATGCTGGCCGGGACGCTGGCGTTCGGCGCGTCCTCACGAATGTCGAAGGGTGCGCGCCGGGATTCGATGCAGCCCGACCAAGAGCCGCCCCAGGTCTTCATGATCGCCAAGCGATCGCTCTGGTTATCGAAGATGTCGTAGGTCGAACCTGACGTGCGATGCGCCAGGCCCTGAGGATCGATCCACGAAGGGATATTGGAGCCAGAGTGGCTCGCCGTGTTGTAGGCTGGGTTGAGCAATGAGGTGGTCGGCAGGATCCGCACCGTCGACGAGAACGGCACCAGCGATATCCTCAGCGGATCGGAGTTGGTGCTGCGCCTGGACGCGTCCACCAGCTTGTCCACCAGGCTGTTGGCGGCGTTCTTCAAATTGGTGAGCTTCGTGCCGGCCATGGAGCCGGTGTTGTCGAGCACCAGGGCGACTTCGATCTGCCCGGCTCGCTGAGCTTCGGAATCCACGCGCAGAACGCCGTCGCCGGGCGTCGGCCCGATCTTCGGAAGACGGACGTTGGCGTAGGAGATGACCTTGTTGCCTTCGAGGTCGAAGGTGGAGCCGATGAGCTCCGCGCCGGGGATCAGCGCCAGGTTAGCGGCCAGGGCGGCGTCGCCGATCTGGTCGATTTCGGCGTCCGTTTGAGCGGGGGAGCGCGCGGCCGCCAGGGTGGCGGAGTCCAGCGCGTCCTGCAGCTTCCCCTTCTGCTGGCTGGTCACATAGACGTCGAGGACGCCCAGGCTGACCGGCGCCAGGACAGCCAGGCTGATGGCCAGGGTGACGGCGGTGCCGCCGCGCTGGTCAGCGCCGAAGCGCGAGACAAGCCGCGAGGCCCTTCGCCGGAACATGTCGCCTTGGCCCATCCGCATCGCGGCCCCCTGACTCTTCAACAGCCAAGGCAACATTTGCATTAGCAGGGTGAATCAATTGGGCGCCAGGCACGGTAAACACCCAAAACACCCCGATCCCGCAGGCGCGGAGTCGGTTCAGCTCAGGCGGTCGAGCTCACCCACGCCGCTGACGGTGACGGCCAGATCTTTCACCAGGCCGTTGGCGATGGAGTAGACCCATCCGTGCACGCTGATCTGCTGCCCACGGGCCCAGGCGTCCTGGACGAAGACGTCGGAGGCCACGTTGCGGACCTGACGGATGACGTTCAGCTCCACCAGCCGGTCCCAGCGTTCCCGGTCGCCCTCGATGGCCTCCAGCTCGCAGCGATGCTCGTGATGCACTTCCCGGATGGGGTGGAGCCAGTGGTCCACCAGCCCACGCCGCTGCCCGTCGACGGCTGCGGCGACGCCGCCGCACCCATAGTGGCCGACCACCATGATGTGCTTCACTTTGAGCACGTCCACCGCGAACTGCAGGACCGAAAGGTAGTTGGCGTCCTGCGGCGGCGCGAGGTTGGCGACGTTGCGGTGCACGAACAGCTCGCCGGGATCGAGATCGACGATCTCGTTGGCGGGCACGCGGCTGTCGGAGCAACCGATCCAGAGATACTCGGGGGCCTGCTGCCCCTCGAGGCGCTTGAAGAAGCCCGGGTCGGCCGCGACCTTGCGTTCAGCCCAAGCCCGGTTGTTGGCCTTCAGGTGTTCAAGCATGGCGCGCCTGTAGACCCGCCAAGCCGTCGCCGCAAGCGAGCGTCAGGCGGGCGTGGCGTCCGGCTGGCGGTCCGGATGGGCGGCGGCGAACGCCGGGTGGGCAGCGGCATGATCGGCGACCGCGCGGATGGCCGGAAAAGGCGCCAGATCCACACCGTAGCGTCCTGCGGAGTAGACCTGCGGGACGAGACAGCAGTCCGCCAGCGTCGGCGCCTGGCCATACGCAAAGCCGCGGCCGTGCCGGACGACCATCGGCTCGAGGGCGCGAAAGCCGTCCTCGATCCAACGCCGGCTCCAGGCGCCGCGCGCCTCGGCATCGAGACCCATGGCTTCGAGCTGTTGCTGGACACGCAGGTTGTTGAGGGGGTGGATGTCGCAGGCCACGAGGGCGGCCATGGCCCGAACCGCCGCGCGCGGCGCGGGCTCAACCGGAAGGAGGGCCGGCGCCGGATAGGTTTCGTCCAGCCACTCGAGGATCGCCAGGCTCTGGGTGAGGACCGCGCCGTCCTCCGTCACCAGGGCCGGGGTCAGCTCCTGGGGGTTCAGGGCCTTGTAGGCGTCGTCGTGCTGCGCGCCCTTGGCGAGGTTCACCGAGCGCAGCTCGTAAATCAGACCTTTCAGGTTCAGGCCGATCCGAACCCGGTAGGGGGCGGTGGCGCGCCAGTAGCCGTGGAGGACGAGCGGCATGATCAGGCCATCCGGAAGGACAGGCGGCCGACACCCTCGACCTCGCCGTCCACCTGGTCGCCGCGGATCAGCGGGCCGACGCCTTCGGGCGTGCCGGTGAAGATGAGGTCGCCCGGCTCCAGACGCCAAAGCTTTGAGGCCTCGGCGACGATCTCGGCGATGTTCCAGATCATGTCGGCGACCGAGCCGTCCTGACGCACCTCGCCATTCACCGAAAGCCGGATGGCGCCCTGAGGGGCCGGGCCGCTCCAGCGGCGGATGGCGGAGATCGGAGCCGACTGATCGAAGGCCTTGGCCGCTTCCCAAGGCTGGGCCTTCTTCTTGGCTTCGGCCTGGATATCACGACGGGTCAGGTCGACACCGACGGCGTAGCCGAACACCAGATCGAGGGCTGCGTCGGGCGCGATGCCGACGCCGCTCTTGCCGATAGCCACCACCAGCTCGATCTCGTGATGCAGGTTGGCGGTCGCCGGAGGATAGGCGACATCGCGGCCTGGCGGGACCAAGGCGTCGGCGGGTTTGGCGAAGAAGAATGGCGGGTCGCGATCGTCCTCGGCCGCGCCCATCTCGCGGCGGTGGGCGGCATAGTTGCGGCCGACGCACAGAACGCGCCGCACCGGGAACAGGGCGGCTTCACCCTCCACGGGAACGGCGGCGACGGCGGGCTCGAAGAGGTAGGCGCTCATTCCTGCGGATTAGACCCGGCCCAAACAGAAGGGAAGCGGTTCAACCGAGCTGTTCGGCCAGCTGCTGCGCCTGGGCGAGATGCTGCTGGACGAGCACCGCAGCGCCGGCAGCGTAGGCGCGCAAGGCGGTGTTGCCGCCGTCTTGAGCGTACGCCTGCAGGCGGGCCAAGGCCTGCTGATGCGCCTCCACCTGGCCGGCCATGAAGGCGGCGTCAAAGTTCTCCCGGCCGGAGCCCTCCATGCCGGCGGCGGCCGGCGGGGCGGATGACACAGCGAGCGGCTGGCCAGACTCCGCGATCGCCTTGGCGAGCCCGCCGCGGGAGGCTTGGTGGTCCCGTAGGATCGTGCCGGCGAAGCGCTTCACCCGGGGATCGGCGGCGCGGGCCAGGGCCGATTGTGCGGCGGCGATCTCGGACGCCTCCATCGCTGTGGCCGCGGCGACGAACTCGGCGTCGGACGGCGGCGGCGCAGGCTCGGAGACAATCAGCACCGGCGCAGGCCTGGGCGCGTCGGCCACCCGAGCGGCGGCCTCGGCGCCGCGCGCAGGCACGCGGCCGCAGCTTCCCAGAAGGACCGCGGCGCTGCAGAGCGTCAGAAGGATGAAACGGGCGGACATCAGCGCAATCGAAGCTCCAGCGCCTCAATTGCCCTCAACGCCCAGGCGTTCCGCTGCGCGGGCTCAGGTTCGGTCGGCCCGCGACCTTTGCCGCGGACCAGACGCAAGGGTCGGGTCGCATGATCCGGGCGATGTCCCTGGGCCGCCGGTCCGGCCCCTGCGGTCAGTCCGCAGGCCCCATGCGCAGAGTTCTAAGGCTCAGCTTTTTCCGGAGCTAGGTGACTGCTTGTCTCAGGGGGTGCGTCAGCTTGACCGCAGGAGCTCCGCCACAGCGGCGGCGACCTGGGTGACGTCGTAGGGCTTGCGGATCACCGGAGCCTCGAAGCCGCCGGGCGCGCCGCCGGTCTCGCCATAGCCGGTGGCGAAAACGAACGGGACCTTGCGGGCGAACAGCGCCTCGGCCACCGGCGTGACGGAGCGTCCGTTCAGGTTGGCGTCCAGGACGGCGGCGTCGATGGGCCGGTCCAGAAGGGCCAGCGCCTCTTCCAGTTCGTAGGCGGGGCCGATCACTTCGGCGCCGGCGTCGGAGAGGCCAGTTTCCAGCTCCAGCGCCAGCAGCACCGCGTCCTCGACGATCAGCACCCGCGAGCCCTTCAGGCTGGCGGGGCCGGAAGAAGCGGTGATGGTCTCCACCACCCGCTGCGGCGCGGGCGCTTCGGGCACGGTCTCGGGACGCGGGGCGACGGCCTGGACGCCGGCCACCAGGCGGGCGCGGACGCCGCCGGGGCCATACTCCACCCCCGCCTCGCCGTTCAGCTCGCGGCCGGTCACCTGCTCCAGAAGGGTGGAGCCGAAGCCGCGCCGAACGGGCGGCGCCACGCGCGGCCCGCCGCTTTCCGTCCAGATCAGCTCGAAGCCGCCCTCGCCCAGCCGTTTCCAGCGCACGTCCACGTGGCCGGTCTCGATGGAGAGCGCGCCGAACTTCACCGCGTTCGTGGCCAACTCGTGGAGGGCCAGGGACAGGGCGTTGGCGGCGCGGGGGGTCAGGAAGAGCTCGGGCCCGCTCCAGCTGGTCTGGCCGGGCGCCAGCGCGCCTAGCTCAGCGGACACCAGGTGGTCGATGGCCGCCCCGCGCCAGCGGGCGGCGGTGAGCAGCTCGTTCGCTGAGGCCATGGCCTTCAGGCGGCCGCCGAAGTTCTGCAGGAAAGCGTCCAGAGAGGTCGTTCGCTTGGCGGTCTGCTGGGCCAGCACCTGCACGGCGGCCAAGACGTTCTTCACCCGGTGGTCGAGCTCGGCCATCAGGGTCTGGCGCTGCTCCTCTTCGAACTTGCGGGAGGTGACGTCGAGAACGATGCCGGTGACGCAGGCAGGCCGGCCGTTTTTGTCCACGGCCTGGACGCCCGCCGAGCGGATCCAGATCACCCGTCCGTCATCGGGTCGGATCTGGCGGAATTCCACTTCATAGCCGCGGCCGCTGGCCACGTTGGCTTCACGCTCCGCTCGCAGCCGCGGGAGGTCTTCGGGGTGCACATGGCGGTCCAGCGCCCGGCCGCCGTCCGCCGCGATTTCGCCCGCAGGCAGGCCGGTGATAGCCGCCATCCGCGGACTGATGCGCATGACATCAGCTTCCAAGTCCCATTCGAACTCGCCGAGGCCGGCGGCCTCCAAGGCAAGTTCCAGGCGTTCTTGGTTCACTCTGCACCCCGGCTCTGGCGCGACCACAAGTCGCAGACCATAGGGCGATGCGCGCTGCGGCTCCAACAGGAACCGTGCATTTCCCACAGCGTTTCCGCCAGAAGGGGCGCCTAACAAGCTCTGCTTTTGCGCGCAGAGCGGAACCCACCTATGCTGTTCCCCGTTCAGGCATGCGCACCCCGCTGCTTGCCGGGGCCCCAATCTTCGGAGACATCGAGAATGCCCGCGAACGCCGCCGATCAGTCCGTCGATCAAGCCGCCACCGGCTCCGCCAATGACAGCGCGGCCCGCCTGAGCGCCGAAGCGCAACGCACCTTCGCCGAAGTGCGCACCCGCATCGAGCAAGTGGCCCAGGACGCGCTGGAGCAGATCCGCGCCCAATCGCGCACCTATGCCGACACCGCCGGCCAGCAGCTGGAAACCGCCCAGACCTACGTCACCGAGCGCGTGCGCGAGCGTCCGATCGCCGCCACCGGCGCGGCCCTCGGCGTGGGCGTCCTCATCGGCCTGCTGCTGTCCTCCGGGCGCCGTTGATCAAGAAAGCCATCAGCCTCGCCGCCGCCATCGCCGCGCTTGCGGCGGCGGCCGGCGTGTGCGTGATCGCGGCGGCCTATGCGCTGTTCGCGGTCGCCCGCACCTATCTGGGCCCGGCCGGTGGAGCGGCGGTGGTCGCCGCCGTGGCGGCCATTTTCGCCATCGCCCTCGCCCTGGTGCTGATGCGGAAGGCCAACCCGCCCCCGCACGCCGCGCCGGTCGAGGAACAGAGCTTCACCAGCCGGCTCATCGACCTGGCGCGCGACAAGCCGATCCTTGCCGCTGGCGCGGCGGCGGCGGCGGGCCTGGTTCTGATGCGCAATCCCAAGCTGATGACCACCATCGTCACGGCGGCCATGGCCAGCAAGGCCGGCAAGGCCGCTGGACGGGCGGAAGAGCGGCGCCGCTAAGGCGCACGGCTAGACCCAAACGACGTGAGCGCCGGGGCCTCCCCGGCGCTTTTTTCTTGGCCGGAGCTCAGGCGCAAGAACGGGTTCGTCGCAGATGTCAAGCATCCATCGGGAACAGCGCCGGTTCCGGAACGTTGTTTACAGCGAGCGGGCAGTCGGTCCCGCGCAACAGAACGGCGCTTCGAGCGCCGGATGGAGAACGCCAAATGCTCGGCTGGGCCCTGACCTTCCTTGTGGTCGCCTTGATCGCCGCTGTGCTTGGATTCACCAGCATTGCGGGCACCGCCATGGGCGTCGCCAAGATCCTCTTCTTCGTTTTCCTCGTACTCTTCCTCGTGTCTGCCGTTATGCATCTTGTCCGAGGACGAGGCGTGCCCTGACCCAAGTAGCGCCGGCCGGATCTCCGGCAAGGCACTGACCAGGCTCGCGAGACGAGCCGGTCCCAACCGGGGCGGCGATCCATCGCCGCCCCTTTTGCTTTCGCGCTTCGGATCGCCAGCAGCAGGAGGTCGGCGCTTAGGCGTCGGCGCGACGATCCAATGACCAGGTGCGGTAGGCTTCGTAGCGCGAGCCGGCCCAGGCCAGCGCCTGCACGCGGATGGCCGAGCCTTCGATCTCCACCACATTGAAGCCGGGCGGCACGCCGCGCTCCCGGATCGACAGGGTGCCGGCCCCCACCGCGTAGGTCTTGCCGTCCCCATAGGGGTAGGGCCAGGCGAAGGGCGCGTGGATGTGCCCGGAAAGCACCAGGTCCACACGCGCCTCGGCGAAGGCGCGAGCCGCCGCCTCTCCGCCCCAGACCTTGGCGGTCATGGGGCCGCCGATCATCTCGATCAGCGGATGGTGGCAGGTGACGATCCGAAAGCACTCCTGGGGCGCGGCGTCGAACCAGCGCACCGCATCTCGCGCCTGGCCGGCGGAGATCTGGCCTTTGGACCAGTTCATGCGCGGCTGTGCGCCCCGGGCGGTGTTCAACCCAAAGACGGCGAAGCCGCCGCCGAGATGGCTCTGCGCCCAAGCCGGGCCGATGGCGCGCTCATAGCGACGGAAGGGAGCGAACACCCGCTCGAACGGTGCCAGGTACGGTGCGTCGTGGTTGCCCGGCGTCACCAGCCGCGGCCCCTTGAGCATCGATAGCCAGGCTGCGGCGGCCTCGAACTCCTGCGGCTCGGCGAAGCGCGTGAGGTCGCCCGAGATGATGGTCAGGTCGAAGTCGCCGCCGTTCACATACTCGGCCGCGGCGGCGACGGCCTCCGGGTTCTCGCCACCAAAGTGGATGTCCGAAAGATGCGCGAAGCGGATCGTCACGTCAGACGTCTTTCGGGATGCCGAGCACGCGCACCACGTCGGGTCTGTATACCACTTCCGCCAGCTGCTTCAGCCGCACGGACTCGCCGTCTAGCAGGGCGGGAATGCCCTGGGCCGCCCACAGACGCGCCACCTTGCAGCGCTCGCTGTCTACGACCGGCGCGTCGCGCCAATCGCCGACAAGGAATTGCAGGCCGAGGCGGAAAGCATCCGCCGCCCCTTTGACGTCCAGCGCCGCCGCCTCGAGGACCTGCTCATCTTCGTTGAGGGCGCGGGAGGTGGTGGGACAAAGGAACACCATGGCCTCGGCCTTCTCACGCGGGCCATCGTCCAGGTTGTAGCGAAGGCGCCCCGAGAAGGCGCGCTTCATGGCCTTTCGGGCGCGGAGAAAGGCGAGCTTCTTCTGGTTGTAGCGAACGGCCTCGCGCGCTGGGGCCCATAGGGCGGGCGAGCCGAAGATGGCGGCGACCATGAAGCGGTGGCCCTCCACTTCCCCGCCGCCCAGAATGCGTTGCTCGCCTTGGGTGAGGGCGATGGTGAGGGCGTCCTGCCAGGCGCGCGGACCGTAGATCGCGTGGGGCAGCATGTTCATGGTGCCGCCTGGCAACGGCGCGATGACCGGCCCGTCAGGACCGCACATCTCGGCCGCGGCGCGCGCTGTGCCGTCGCCAGCGATCACCACAAGCAGATCGGGGGCCGAGTCGACCGCCGCCCGCAGGCAGGCGCCGAGTTCGCCCTTCTCCGGCGCGCAGACATGGGCGTTCAGCCCGAAGTCGGCGAAGATCTTCTCGGCCTGTTCGGGCGCGTCCTTGCTGACGCTGCCCGAGGCCACGTTGGCGATGACCTCAACCTTGCGGATCGATGTCACCGCCTCTGCCCCCAGTTGCTTGTCATCCGGCCGTGTCGTTCGCCTTGTCGCGCACCTGATTGCCGGCGTCGCGGAGCGTGTCGCCCGCGTCGCTGGCCGCGTCGCGAACCACCGGCTCGGCCTTGTTGGCGGCGACGTTGAGGTTCTTGTCCACCACTCCGCCGGCAGAAGTGAAGGAGCCGTTCACCGCCGCCAGGGCAAGTAGAACGACGCCGACGATCGCCGCGACGAAGGTGAAGGTCATCAGCACCGGGTGCCGCTTGCGGCTGGCGCGCTCGTCACGGCGCCCGCGCTCATAAGCCTCGCGCAGGTCCGCCCGCTCGACGGCCTCGGCCGAGGTGCTCTCTTCTTTCAGGCGTCCACCGACCATGGTCAGGTCTCCGAAACCGCATCCTTGCGGCCTGAACGGCGGGCGAGCGGGGCGGTTCCGGGGAACTGTGGCGCTTGCCTCGCGTTTGGGCGCTCAGGGGACACGCAAGGAGAGCCATCAAATGCTCAAACCCATGATCGCCCTCGCCGGCGCAGCTACGCTTCTGACCGCCTGCGCCAACGATCCGCACACCACCAACACCGCCCTTGGCGGCGCCGCGCTCGGCGCTCTCGCGGGTGCTGTGGTCGGCAACAACGTGGGCTCGGGCAACGCCGCCACGGGCGCGGCTGTCGGCGCCCTGGTGGGCGGCGCGGCAGGCGCCGTGAAGGGCTGTAACGACCAAGGCGGCTGCGGCGCCGCGAACACGCCGCGTCGCCAGTACTACGATGAACGCGCCGGTCGTTATTACTACTACGACTCCGCCACCGGCCGTTACTTCTGGGAAGACGGTACGCCGCGCTACTGAGGCGTGCGGACTTGAACAGCAAGGGGCGGTCGGACATTCCGGCCGCCCTTTCTCGTGCAAAATTGGGAGGGGCTATTGAGACGATCCGCGAACCTGATCTTGTTGACCGCCGGGCTTGCCGTGACCTTGGCCGGCTGTTCCACGGTGCAGAACGCCCGCGAGCGGCTGGTCCGTGCGCCGGTGCGCTGCGTCGACCAGACGGTTCAGATCTATTTCGAGCCTGATGCGGCGGAACTCACCTCGGAAGGCCGCGCCGTGATCAAGGCCGCTTCCGAAGGCGCCGCCGGCTGCGAGGTGCGCAGCGTGGAGGTCGTCGGGCTGACCGACGCCACCGGCGCGCCGCAGGCCAACCTGGAGCTGTCCCGCCGCCGGGCCCAGTCGGTGACCGCCGCCCTGGCCGCCTCCGGCCTGCCCGCCGCTGAATTCCGCGTCGCCGCCGTGGGCGACGCCGGCGCCGTGACGGCGGACGGTCGCGCCGCCCCCTTGCGCCGCCGCGCCGACGTGATCCTGCGTCTGCAGCCCCGCTGACAGAAAGATCGTCGGCCGGACCGAACAAGAGTCCGGCCGGCCGCACGCGCACAAGAAAAGGCGGGCCTAACGGCCCGCCGGAAGTGTGTGCATCATCGAGAAAAGGGGTGCGGAGACGGCAGACTGGCATGGTCGCCAGTCTCAAGTCGGGGGGGGCGTCGCCGCCTCCGCAATCCAGAAACACGCAGTCCCCCGGATGCGTTCCGGAGGGCGAGTACTTTTTTCAAGAAAACACCGACGCGCGAGCGCATAGGCGAGCACATCGAGCGCTGCCGGTAGCTTTGGTTTAGCGTCCGACGCTTGAAATTGCAAGGCTTTCCAAACCCGCGCCCGCTTTTGGCCAAGCTCCGGAACAGCGCGGCCTTCGCTCGCGTTCTGCCTGTGGCGGGCGTTTGGCCCGCACCGATTGGGAGGGCAAGCCATGCGCAGTTCCTTCGTATCCCGAAGCGGCTTCGTTCTGTCGAAGACGCCCAACTATCGTCAGCAGGCGGCGCGTCGTCGCCTGGCGGTGGTGGGCGCCGTCGTTGGTCTGGCGCTGGTCAGCGGCCTGATCGGATCCCTCACATCCCATTCCAGCGGCGACGCGCCGCGCGGCGCCCACACCGGCCCGTTCAGCTACTTCCCGTCTGAGTAAGGAGCGACTTCATGGCGCCTACCACGCGCACCACCGGCCATCCGACGGTCGACGCCACCCGGGCGCGGCAGGGCCGCCTCGGCCGTCCGATCCTTTTCGTTCTCGCCTTCGGCATCCTGCTTGTCGTGTTGGGCTTCTTCGCCGCCTACACCTGGAAGGCCGACGACCTGGCGAGCACCGAGCCCAACAACGCCCGTGAGCAGGCCGACGCGCAGATCTTCAACGCGCCCGAGCCCGCCCCCATCAATCCGCAGCCCTACCAGAAGGAAACCCCGCCGGAGGGCAACCACACCGGGCCGGGCCCGAACCCCTGATCGCCTAGCTGCAAGTCTGAACGACGACGGCCGCCTCTCGGGGCGGCCGTTTCCGTTTGTGCGAGCGCAAGCGCTGGAGCCGAAAACGAAGAAGGGCGCCGCGGAAGCCGCGGCGCCCTTGCGTCTCGCTGCCTTGCCTGAAGGCTTAGGCGGCCTGCTTGTTCGTCCGACGGGGATGGAAGAACAGGGCCTGGCCGATCGCCGCCTTCACCGTTTCCGGCTGGAAGGGCTTTGTGATCAGGAAGGTCGGCTCCGGACGCTCGCCCGTGAGCAGGCGTTCCGGGAAGGCCGTGATGAAGATCACCGGCACGTCGTAGCGAGCCAGAATGTCCTTCACCGCGTCGATGCCCGAGGAGCCGTCGGCCAGCTGGATATCGGCGAGCACCAGGCCGGGGGTCTTTCGGGTCACCGCGTCCACCGCTTCGGTGCGGGTGGCGGCGATGTCCACCACCGTGTGACCGAGTTCGCGGACCAGCGCCTCGATGTCGGCGGCGATCACAGGCTCGTCCTCGATAATCAGGACGTCGGTGGCCAGCTCGGCGTCGATCTCGGCCTGAGCCTCGGCGATCAGACGCTCGACCTCGGCGAAGTCGGTGCCCAGGATCTGGGCCGCTTCCGACGGCGTGAAGCCTTCAAGGGCGGTGAGAAGGAAGGCCTGGCGCGAGCGCGGGGCGATGCGCATCAGGCGGCGGGTGGTGTCGTCGGCCGCCAGACCGTCGTCGTCTTCCGGGGCTTCCAGCTGAGCGCCCGACGAGCACCAGATGGCGTGGAAGACGTGATAAAGAGCGACGCGGGGCGTCAGGTTCGGCTCAAGGACGCGCTCGCCGGCGGCCAAAGCTTCCAGCGCCACGCGGACGTAATGGTCACCGGTGGTTTGGTCACCAGTGAGAGCGCGGGCGTAACGGCGCACGTACGGCAGGTGCGGCGCCAGGCGGGCAAGAAGACTCAAGGGTGACCCCTCCCGAAGAATTAGCTGTGAGGCAACCGCGCACGGGGAGCCACGCCCCCGTTCGGCTGCATCATGAGACCAAAACGCCAGGACATGGAACCGGTTCCCGACGATCATAGTTTTCGGCATCTTGGTTCCACGTCTGAGGGAACCCAGGCTGGAGTGGGGCGTTGAGCGCTAACGAGGATGCAACGAGGGGGCGGCCGCCGCGAGAGCGGAGCGCCGACGACATGATCGAACAACGGCCTTCAGAGGAACGGCGCAAGTCGTCCGCCGCGATGGACGAAGCCCGCCTGCGTCAGCAGGCGATCGGCGTGCGCCTGCGTCAGATGTTTGACGAAGTGGTCAACGAGCAAGTCCCGGACGAGTTTCTCGAAATTCTCCGCCGGGCCGACAGCCGCTCTTCGGAGAAAGGCTGATGGCCGAGGAAAACGCGACGCCCAAGCCGCGCCAGCCGGCGGACGACAATGCGTTCAAGCGTGAGCTGGTCCAGCTGATCCCGCACCTGCGGGCCTTTGCGCGCACCTTGTGCGGCGACCCGGCTGCGGCCGACGACCTCGCCCAGGACGCGATGATGAAGGCGTGGGACGCCCGCAACAGCTTCCAGATGGGCACGAACATGAAGGCCTGGACCTTCATGATCCTGCGCAACCAGTTCTATTCGGAAAAGCGCCGGTCCTGGCGTCAAAGCCAGCTCGACCAGGAAGCCGCCGAGCGGACTCTGGTGGCGGTGGACGACCCCGAGGCTCCGGTGGCGTTGGACGAGCTGCGTCAGGGCCTGGCCATGCTGCCGCCGGAACAGCGCGAAGCCCTGATCCTGGTGGGCGCTGGCGGGTTCGCCTACGAAGAAGCGGCGGAAATCTGCGGCTGCGCGGTGGGCACGGTGAAAAGCCGGGTCAGCCGGGCGCGGCGGGCGCTGCACGCCATTCTCGACGAAGGCAACTACGACCGTGACGGGGCTGCCGCTGGCGACGCCATGCGGTCTATTCTTGCCGACGCGGAGCGGCTAAGCACCGTCCGCTAAAGGACGGTTCGAGCCTCTGCCATGACGAGCCCCAACTGGGCTTCGCTGAGCACGATCAGGGTTCGCCTCACGGCGGCCCTGGCCGTCGCTTTGCTGCCCGTACTCCTGCTCGGGGTCCTTCAGGCCGCGATCGCCTTCCATCGCGAGGGTGTCGGCCTGCGGGAGAACCTTGGACGCGCGGCGCAGCAAAGCGCCGCGGCCGCCCGCGCGCGCATGGAAGGAGCGGAGATCCTGCTCCAGACGCTTGCGCCCGGGTCGGTCGGATTCCAGTGCGCCCAGCGGCTCGCCCAGGTCACCCAGCGCATTCCCGGCTACGCCAACCTGGTGCGGTTCGACCGCGCCGGACGGGTCGCTTGCGCCGCCGGCGACGTGCCTAACGATCCCCAGCGGCAAGGCCGCACCTGGTTCCAGCATCTCGCTGCGGGCGACAGCCTGGTGGTCACCCGCGATCCCGGCGCCGGCTATGCCGATGGCCCATCGGTGCTGGCGGCGATCCGCGCCACCACCCCCGGCGGCGTTTTCGATGGCGCGTTCGCCGCGGTGATCCCGCTGGCGAGCCTGCAACCCTCGACCACCGATCCGTCCCTGCCCCGCGGCGCGGAAGTGGCGCTGGTGGATCCGGCAGGCCGGTACATCAACAGCACCAACACGAGCGCCTTCCCGGGCCTGCCGGGCGACTGGCGCGCGCGGATCGGCAAGAGCGGATCGGCCGTCTGGTACGCCGACGATCGCAACGGCGAGCGGCGGGTGTTCTCCGCCGCGCCCGTGGTGCGGGACGACGTCTATGTGGTGCTGTCCGCGCGCTCGCCCGGCGTGCTGTCCTGGGCGCGGCTCAACCCGCTGACCGGCATCCTCTTCCCGTTGCTGACCTTCGTGCTCGCCCTGACCGCGGTGACGGTTGTGAGCGAGCGGGTGGTTATCCGCTGGATCGCCTATCTGCAGCGGATCGCGGCGCTGTACGCCAAGGGCCGCCTGAGCGTGCGTCCCGTGCAGGCCGAGCAAGCCCCGCCCGAGATCCGTGACCTGGCCGCCACGCTCCAGGAAATGGCCACCGCCATCGTCGGCCGCGACGCCACCCTGCGCGACAACCTCGCCCAAAAGGACGCGCTGATGCGCGAGATCCATCACCGGGTGAAGAACAACCTGCAGGTCATCTCCTCGCTGCTCAACATGCAGCAGCGGGCGCTGACCGATCCGGCGGCGCGGGCGGCCATGTCCGACACGCGCCAGCGGATCACCGCCCTGGCCCTGATCTACCGCGCCCTCTACCAGGGGCCGGACCTGAAGCGGGTGGACCTGCGTCCGTTCCTGGAAGAGCTGACCGCTCAGCTGGTGGCGGGCGAGATGCTGCACGGTCCGCCGGTGCAGACCGAGCTGTCCGTCGACGCCCTGGTGATCGACCCCGACCGGCTGGCGCCGCTAGCCCTATTCGCCGTGGAAGCGATCACCAACGCCCAGAAGCACGCCTTCGCCGGGCGCGGCGGCATCCTGAACGTGAACTTCCATGTGCGGGGCGACGAGGCCGAACTGGAGATCAGCGACGACGGCAAAGCGTCGGACGATGCGCTGGTGTCCTCGGGTGTCGGCCGCACCCTGATGACTGCCTTCGCGCGCCAGCTGCGCGGCCGGGCCGAGGTGGTCCGCAACCCCGGCGGCGGGATCACGGCGCGCCTGCTCTTCCCCACCCCCGCAGCTGAAGACGTGCCCCCGAGCGCACCTGGGAACCAAGCTGCAGCATAGTTCGTTTCTGCCCGGCACCAACAAACCCCGGGAGTTTCCCAATGCGCAAGATCATCGTTCTGGCGGCTATCGCCGCCAGCATGGCCGTGGCCGCCTGCAACACCGTCGAAGGCGCTGGCCGTGACGTTTCCGCCGCGGGCGCGGCCGTGACCGACACCGCTCGCGACGCCAAGCAATAAGCATCGTTCCAGATGCAATCGGCCCCGCCGCTCCCTGAGCGGCGGGGCCTTCTGCGTTTAGGCCTACGCCGTGACGCTAGACGCGGTCCGACGGATCGGTCTCACCGGGCGTCTCATCCCGGGCCGGCTGCAGCGCTTGGCGCGCCAGCTCAACCTTCGAGCGGATGCGCTCCAAGCCGCCCCTCAGGGAGCTGAGCGCCGCCTCCGCCTCTCCGTTCTCAGGCCAGGACCGCGTCTCCTGATCGATCTTCTTCGTCATCTGTGCGCTTCCCCAACCGGCGGCGCTTAAACACGGTTCCAGTTCAGGCGGCCGCTGAGCGACGCGTTGGCGCGCCGCCGAAGGCGCCGGGCACGCCAAGGAACGTCGGCAGGCGGTCACCGACGTCATCGCCGGGCGAGAGCACGAGTAGCCCCCCGGGAGCGACGGCCTGGACCAGACCATCCACGGCGCGGTTGCGCCCCTCGTTCGTGAGCCCGGAAAGGACGTGCCGGCAGAGCACCACGTCGAACTGACCGAGCGAGGTCAGGTCCTCCACCAGGTTCACGCGCCGCCAGCGAACATGCTGGCGCACGCGGCGAGACAGCAGGAAGGCTTCGTCGCGCTTCTCGAAGTGGCGGATCAGGCGGCGGGCGGAAAGGCCTCGCTGGACCTCGAATTGCGAGTAGACGCCGGCCTGCGCCTTCTCCAGCTGACGCTCGGCGATGTCCGAGGCGAAGAGCTCGACCTGCACGCCGGGGATCGGCCGCTCCTCCAGCAGCATGGCCAGGGAGTAGATCTCCTGCCCGGACGCGCAGCCGGCGCTCCAGATCCGCAAGGGTGCTGATCCGCGCTGCGCCATGGCCGGCAAGGCCGACCACAGGGCCTCAAGCACCTCGCCGTCACGGAAGAAGGCGGTGTCGGGCAGGGTCATGGCTTCCACGGAGGCCCAGACCTGGACCTCGTCGGCGCGTCCCCGCAAAGCCTGCACGAGCTCGGCCACCGAGCCGAAACCTTCGCGGCGGGCGACCGGGGCCAAGCGGCTTTCCAGCAGGTAGTCCTTGTCGGCGGGAACGCTTAGGCCGGCGCGGGCGGCGCACAGCTTGGCGATGAACTCGCGCTCGCGGGGGGTCACGCCACACCTGCCAAGGCGAACTTGTTGGCGACGATCTCGCCGTCGAAGGGCTTCATGATGTACTCGTCCGCGCCGCAGTCGAGCGCTTCACGGATGCGATCCAGCTCGGTCTCGACGGAGCAGAACACCACCTTGGGCGCAGCGCCGCCCGGCTCCAGCCGCAGCCGGCGCAGAAACTCGATGCCGCCCATCACCGGCATGTGCCAGTCGACCAGCACCACGTCGGGCATCATCACGCGGCACCAAGACAGCGCCTCGGCGCCGTCAGCCGCCTCCGCGACCTCGAAGCCGAGGTCCTCGAGGATGCGGCGCGCGACCTTGCGGATGACGCGGCTGTCGTCGACGACGAGGCAGGTCTTCAACGCGGGCGACTCCCGTAACTTACGGGAGAACTGTCGCGCGCTATGGTTAACGAGCCGTGAGGCTCAGACCGGAACGGTGGCGGCGAACACCACCCGCTCCTCGTTCACGTCGGCGAACACGCGCCCGCCGGCGTCGTTCAGGAACAGGTGGATGTAGTAGGCCTGGACCCAATGGCCGTGCAGCCCCTCGGAAAGCGGCTCGCCGCGGAGTCCGGCCAGCACCTCCGGCCGCAGGCGGGCGCGAGGCCCGCGCGACTCGGCGGCGATCGCCAGCGAGGCGCCTTCCTGCACCGCGCGGATGCGCGCCGTGCCGCCCGTCGGCAGGGCGCCGCCGGCCAGTTGAGCGAGGTTCAGCAGGGTGCGGGCGGCCGGCTTGTTGACGGCCGGAGCTTCCACCGCCCAGTCGAGTTCGGCCCGCATGTGACCGAAGACGCCTTGCGCGAGCTTGTGCAGGTCGCGGGCGTCGAAGGTCTCGGCGGACGCGGAGGCGCCGAAAGCCACGCGGCTGAAAGCCAAGAGGTCCGCCAGCTTGCGCGCCGAGCTGGCGATCAGGCCCATTGCCTCTTCCCGCATGTCCTGGGCCGAGGGATCGTCAAGCAGGTCGAGACCGGACACGATGGCGCTCGCCGGGCTGATGAAGTCGTGACACATGCGCGCCGCCAGATAGGCGGCGAACTCGGCGGTGCGCACAGGCGGGGCAGCGCTGGTGAGGACTTCGGCCCTTTCGGGATTTTCCGGGATCTCGCTCATGGCGGCGGACCTTGGCGTGATTTGAGCCTTTGGAAAACGGGCCAGCCCTCATAAGAGACCCCATCATGGGCCCGTACATCGACCCGTTTATGGAACCCGGCGTGCTCGTCCGCCATCCCGGTCAGCCTGACTGGGGGATCGGGCAGGTGCAGTCGGTCGCCGGCGGCAAGGTGACGGTGAACTTCGAACAGGCCGGCAAGCAGGTCATCGACGCATCTGTCGTGCGGCTGGACTTTGTGGGCGACGATCCGAGGGCGACGTGAGCACGACGACGAACGACGTGGGCGAGATTCTGGCGCAGATCTGCGTGGAGGCCGCCGAGTTGATCCTGCCCCTCTGGCGCTCCGGCCTGACGGTCCACGCCAAAGCCGACGAGAGCCCCGTCACCGAAGCCGACCGCCGGGGTGAGACGCTGATCCTGCAGCGGCTGGCAGAATGTTTCCCCGACATCCCGGTTGTCTCGGAAGAGGACTCCAGCGAGTTCGGAACGCCGGAACAGATCGGTCCCCGCTTCTTCCTGGTGGACCCGCTGGACGGCACCAAGGCCTTCGTGCGCGGAGATCCTCACTTCACCGTCAACATCGGCCTGATCGAGGACCGCCAGCCGGTGGCCGGCGCCGTGTGCGCCCCCCCGACCGGCGAGGTCTGGTACACGGCCGGCGGCTCGGCCTGGAAGCGGACGCAGGGCGGCGCGCCCCAGCCGGTGCGCGTGCGCACCTGGCCGGAGGGCGAGGCGCTGGCCCTTTCGAGCCACACCATGAAGCCGGAAGCAGCACAAGCGCTGGCCGATCGCTACGGTTTCAGCCGGCGCGAGCCGATGGACTCCTCCATCAAGTTCTGCCGGATCGCCGAAGGGGCCGCCGACATCTATCCGCGGCATGGACCCACGATGGAATGGGACGTGGCGGCAGCTCACGCCGTGCTGCAGGCGGCGGGCGGCAGCGTGCTGACGGACGAGGGACAGCCGTTCCTGTATGGCAAGGCGGACCAGGGCTTCCGAAACGGATGGTTCGTGGCGCGCGGCGGCTGAAGCCGTCAAATGTGGCGTTCGATATTCCAGTCATCTGAGACCGGCCCAGAGTCCGAGGCGTAGGCCGGAATGAGCTCTTCTTCTGCGGCCGCATAGGACGGCTGGCCAAGCGCAAGGTAGCTGACGAAGCCGACAAGAAAGGCGATCAGCGCCAGCCAGGCGAAGGGGCGGAAAAGCTCTAGGGCGCCGGTCATCGGCTCGGGTCCGTCGTTAATATCAAACGTTTAACACGGCAGGCGCCGGCTTGGTTGCGCCCGCGGCGAAGCCTTGAGCCCCAACCCGGGCAGGTCCTCAGACGCAATTGAGAATGATTCTCATTGCCAAGGCGTAGGCAGCTAACTAAGAACGCCTCGCAATCTCATCATGCACCTGGGGGATAAGTTGCTGCAGCAGAACAAGCCGGGCGTGCGCGCCTACGCCCGAAAGGCGCTGACGCCCGCCGCCGTTGCGGGTCTCGCCAGTCTGGCCCTCGCGCCGCAGGCGTTTGCTGAGGACGACGCAATGGCGACGGCCCCCGCCGACTCCGCGCAGGTGTCCGGCGTGACCGTCACCGGCCGCAACGGGAACGAGCCGGTTTCGGCCAAGTTCACCGCCCCGCTGCTGGACACCCCGCGCAGCGTGACGGTCATCCCGCAGGAAGTAATCCAGCAAACGGCCGCGACCTCGCTGCAGGACATCCTGCGCACCTCTCCGGGGATCACCTTCGGCGCGGGCGAAGGCGGCCAGCCGCTGGCCGATCGTCCCTTCATCCGCGGCCAGGCCTCGGCCAACAACATCTTCGTCGACGGCATTCGCGACAGCGGCGGCCAGGTGCGCGAGGTGTTCAACCTCGAGCAGGTGGAAGTCGTGAAGGGCGCGGACTCCGCCTACAGCGGCCGCGGTTCGGGCGGCGGCAGCATCAACCTGACCAGCAAGCGCCCGCGCCTGGACAACTTCATCAACGGTTCGGTGGCCGGCGGCACGGACAACTACGTCCGCGGCACGGTGGACGCGAACTACCGGCTGGGCGAGACCTCGGCCCTGCGCCTGAACCTGATGGGCACCCAAGGCGACGTCCCGGGTCGCGAGGCGGTCGACCTGGAGCGCTGGGGCTTCGCCGCCGCCGCCGCCGTGGGCCTGGGCACCGACTTCCGGGTGACCGGCCTTTACTACCACCTCGAGACCGACGACATGCCGGACTACGGCGTGCCGCTGTTCACCAAGCTCGGTCCGACGGCGCCCCGGACGGCCAGCGGCGTTCTGGATGTTCCGCGTGACAGCTTCTACGGGCTGAAGGCGCGGGACTTCCAGCGCACCAAGGCCGACATCGGCACCCTGGCGGTTGAGGCGGACTTCCATCCGAACCTGACCGTCCGCAACGTCTTCCGCTACTCCAAGACGCTGAAC
Organism: Phenylobacterium deserti; assembly: GCF_003254705.1. Classification (GTDB taxonomy): domain Bacteria; phylum Pseudomonadota; class Alphaproteobacteria; order Caulobacterales; family Caulobacteraceae; genus Phenylobacterium; species Phenylobacterium deserti. The sequence continues at coordinate 1,422,151 of NZ_QFYR01000001.1, read as the reverse complement.
GACTATGTGGTGACCAACCCCGGCGACGGCGGCGTGGCGCAGTTCGTGGGCGGCGAGTGGTGGATGAAGCGCGGCACGAAGTCCCGCTGGAACCCGACCACCACCATCGCCAACGTCACGGACGTGTTCGGCAAGTTCGACACCTTTGGCCTGCAGCACAGCTTCGACGTCGGGCTCGAGCTCAGCCGCGAGACGAACAAGAACGCGGCGTACGCGATCTACACCACGTCCGGCGCGCCCTGCCCGGCCGGTTTCAGCGGCGCTTCGAACAACCTGGGCGTCGGCGACTGCACACGGGTTTATGCGCCGAACCCCGATGATCCGTGGCAGGGTCGGATCACGCGGCCGACGCCGTCGGTGAACCGCACCAAGACCGTCGGCATCTATGCGTTCGACACGATCGAGCTCAGCCCGCAATGGCTGCTGAACCTGGGCGTGCGGCACGACGAGTATTCGGTGGACGGTCTGGACGCCACGATCACCAGCGCCAACGGCCTGATCACCGGCACCACGCTTACGCCCCGTTCGGGCGACTGGGACTTCACCAACTACCAGGCGGGCGTGGTCTACAAGCCCACCGCCAACGGCAGCATCTACGCGTCTTGGAGCACCTCCTCGACGCCGCCGACGATCTCCGCCGGCGACCAGAACACCGGCACAGGGAACGGCACGGGCAACCTGGCCAACGTCCTGCTCGAGCCGGAAGATGTGACCAGCGCCGAGATCGGCGTGAAGTGGGCCTTCTTCGGCCAGCGCCTGACCACCTCGGCCGCCTATTTCGACCTGAAGCGTGAGAACGCCCAGGTGCAGATCGAGCCGGGCGTCTACGGCCAGGTCGGCGAAGTGGAAGCCCGCGGCGTCGAGCTCGCGGTCACCGGCGCCATCACCCGCGCCTGGCAGGTGTTCGGCGGCTACACTTGGATGGACTCCGAGCTGGTGCGCGGGTCCTACAACGTGATCAACGAAGGCGACCCGCTGGCCAACACGCCTGAGCACAGCTTCAGCCTGTTCACCACCTACAAGGTGCTGCCGCAGCTGAGCGTCGGTGGCGGCGCCTACTACGTCTCGAAGAGCTTTGGCGGCAATCAAGGCGGCGCCGGCGGCGGGACCAACCGCATCTACGCGCCGGACTACTGGCGCTTCGACCTGTTCGCCTCCTACCAGCTGCGCGACAACGTCGACCTCCAGCTGAACGTCCAGAACGTCGGCGACGAAGACTACATCGCCCGGACCAACGGCGTTCACCACGCCGACTACGGCCCTGGTCGCCAGGCGATCCTGACCCTCAACGTCCGCTACTGATCCTCCTCTAAGTCGTGGACGTCCCAGCGGCCCCGTCTCCCCCGAGGCGGGGCCGCCTTCCCATCCGGCGCGCCGCAGCTAAGGTCGCGTCGGCGAGGACCTGACCGATGATGCTGCATATTCCCGAGCTGCTGACCAAGACGCAGGCAGCCGAGCTGCGCGCGCAGATCGACGGAGCCCCCTGGGTGGACGGCAACGCCACCTCCGGAGCCCAGTCAGCGCTCGCCAAGCGCAATCAGCAGCTGCCCGAAGGCTCGTCCGCCGCGGCGAGCGCCGGGAGCCGGATCCTGGACGCGCTGGAGAAGAACCCGCTGTTCGTGTCCGCCGCCCTGCCTCAGGTCGTCTTCCCGCCGCTGTTCAACCGCTACGAAGGTGGCGGGACGTTCGGCGTCCACGTGGACAACTCGATCCGCCAGACCCGCGACGGCTCCACCCGTATCCGCACAGACCTGTCGGCGACCGTCTTCCTGACCGAGCCGGAAGACTATGATGGCGGCGAGCTGCTGGTGGAGGACACCTACGGCGTCCACGAGGTGAAGCTGCCAGCGGGGGACATGATCCTCTACCCGTCATCCAGCCTGCACCAGGTGACGCCGGTGACCCGAGGCGCTCGGGTGTCGAGCTTCTTCTGGATCCAGAGCATGATCCGGGAGGACGCCCGGCGCACCCTGCTGTTCCAGATGGACGTGGCGATCCAGCAGTTGGCGGCGAAGGTCGGCGCCGGCGCGCCCGAGCTCGTCAGCCTCACCGGGACGTACCACAACCTTCTGCGCATGTGGGCCGAGGTCTGAGGCCGCTATCCGCCTGAGCGTTCCTGCGCCATGCTGCGCGAAAACGACGGGAGGACCCATGACCAATATCTCGCGCCGCGGTGCGCTCGCCCTGGGTTTGGCCGGCATCGCAGCCGCGCCGGAGGCCTTGGCCGCTCGACCGGGTTCGCTGAACGCCCTGGCTGCGGCGAAGGGAATGCGGTTTGGAACGGCGGTGGGCGTGGGCTCGGCTGGGCCGGAGGGTGCGGGCCGCGACATCGGCGGACCGTTCGCCGACCCGACCTACCGGCGGCTGATCGCCGATGAATGCGGGGTCATCGTCCCTGAGAACGAGTTGAAGTGGTACGCACTGCGGCCCGACGCGAAGACCTATGCGTTCGAACGCGCCGACGCCCTGGCCGCCTTCGCCAAGGCGAACGGAATGGGCCTGCGCGGCCACACCCTGCTCTGGCACCACCCCCGCTGGATGCCGAAATGGACCGAAACCTACGATTACGGCCCCAACCCTGCCGCCGAGGTGCGCCGACTGCTGACCGAACACGTCCGCACGGTCACGGCTCGGTATCCGCAGATCCACTCCTGGGACGTCGTCAACGAGACGGTGGATCACACGACGGGTGAACTGAGGGAAACCGCCTTCTCGCGCCACGTCGGCAAGCAGGAGATCGTCGACCTGGCCTTTGTCGCCGCGCGCGAGGCGATGCCCAGGACCGAGCTCGTCTACAACGACTACATGAGCTGGGAAGGCACGCCCGAGAAGGAGAAGCACCGAGCGGGCGTGCTGCGCCTGCTGGAAGGCTTCCGTAAACGCGGCGTGCCTGTCGACACGTTGGGCGTTCAGGCGCACATCGGCTCGGTCGGCACCGGAGAGTCGACAGGTTTCGCCCGACCGGACCTGGCAGCCTGGCGCCGCTTCCTGGATGAGGTCACCGGCATGGGCTACGGCCTGGTGATCACCGAGTTCGACGTCAACGACAAGCCGCTGGCGGCGGACATCCCGAGCCGCGACGCCGAGGTGGCGCGCCTGACCCGCGAATACCTCGACGTCATCCTCAGCTACCGGCAGCTGAAGGAGGTGCTCGTCTGGGGTCTGGCCGACAAATACTCGTGGCTGCAGGGCACCTCACCGCGTCCGGACAACCTCCCCAAGCGGCCGACACCGTTCGACGACGCCTTCCGGCCGAAGCCCATGCGAGACGCCATCGCCGCGGCCTTCAAAGCCGCGCCGGCCCGGTGAGGCGGGCGCGCAGCGGGAGGAAGGGCTTGTCGCCTAAAACGGTCGTGGGGGAGCCAAAAAGAGGATAATCAAACAAGCGTACGAGCGAGATGGAGAGCGTCATGCCCCTCGACACCGCCCCGGGCGCCAAGACTTACCGTTGGGAAGATCCGCTGGATCTGGCCTCGCGGCTTTCGGAAGACGAGCGGATGGTCTGGGACGCCGCTCGCACCTATGCCCGCGAGAAGCTGCTGCCGCGCGTGGTCTCGGCCTTTGCGGAGGAGCGGTTCGACCGGGAGATCATGACGGAGATGGGGGAGCTGGGTTTCCTTGGCCCCACGCTCCCTGAAGAGTACGGCTGCGCCGGCGTCAACCACGTGGCCTACGGCCTGATCGCCCGTGAGATCGAAGCGGTGGACAGCGGCTACCGGTCGGCCATGAGCGTGCAGTCCTCGCTTGTCATGTACCCGATCTACGTTTTCGGGTCCGAGCAGCAGAAGCGCCGCTTCCTGCCTGGGATGGCGACGGGCGAGATCATCGGCTGCTTCGGCCTGACAGAGGCGGACGGCGGCTCCGACCCGGCGTCGATGCGCACCGTGGCGCGCAAGGTGGACGGCGGCTACGTCCTGAACGGGTCCAAGATGTGGATCACCAACAGCCCCATCGCCGACGTGGCGCTGGTCTGGGCCAAGCTGGACGGCGTGATCCGCGGCTTCCTGGTGGAGCGGGGGGTGGACGGCTTCACCACCCCGAAGATCGAGAACAAGCTTTCCCTGCGCGCCTCGGTGACTGGGGAGATCGCGCTCGCCGACGTGTTCGTGCCGGAAGACATGATGCTGCCAGGCGTGCAGGGTTTGCGCGGGCCGTTCTCGTGCCTGAACAAGGCGCGCTACGGCATCGCCTGGGGGGCCATGGGCGCGGCCGAGTTCTGCCTGCACGCCAGCCGCGACTACGTCTCCACGCGCCAAGTGTTCGGCAAGCCCTTGGGCGCCCGCCAGCTGGTGCAGAAGAAGCTGGCCGACATGTCGACCGAGATCGCCCTCGGCTTCGAGGGAGCCCTGGCCTTGGGCCGGCTGATCGACCAGGGCGCCTGGGTTCCAGAAGCCATCTCGATGATGAAGCGCAACAACTGCGGCAAGGCGCTGGAGATCGCGCGCGTCGCCCGCGACATCCACGGGGGCAACGGCATCAGCGGCGACTACCATGTGATCCGTCACGCGCTGAACCTGGAGACGGTGAACACCTACGAGGGCGCCCATGATGTGCACGCCCTGATCCTGGGTCGCGCCATCACCGGGGAGTCCGCGTTCTAGGCGCAGCGTTACGCGAACGGGGCCTGAAACCACTGTCGATAGCCGTCTGCTTGCGGCGAACCGTCCTGGTTGTGAATCAATCCTTGGCAAGCAAACCTTGTGTTTACCCTGAGCCAGCTAAGGATCGCCGGCACCAGGGGAGATGAATGGCGAGGCCGAAGACAGGCGCGATCTCGGCCGACCGGAGCGAGATGGTTCAGTGGCTGTTCGAGAACAGCCGCGACCTCGCGCATGTCCTGGACTCCGAAGGTCGGTTCCTGATGGCGAACGCCGCGTGGACGGCGTTCGTGGGCCTGCCGGAATCGGAGCTGATCGGCCAGTCCATTGACGGCTTCATTCATCCTGACGACCTGCCGGACGTCCTCAGCATCGTCTCACGAATGAAGGACGGGGACGTGGCGGAGAATGAGTCCCGCTTCCGCTCCGTGGACGGCGAATGGCGCTGGTTCGCCGTGCGCAGTCAGCGGCTGCCGGGCGGCGTTTTCATCGGCAGCATGCGCGACGCCACGGCGGACCGGCAACGTGCGACGGAGCTGGAGGAAGCGCGGCGTACGCGTCAGATGCTCAGCGCGTCTGCCGGGATCGGCATCTGGTCATTCGACACGGCCGAGAACCGGATCGAGTGGTCCGACGAACTCGCCGACATGCTGGGTCTCGATCCGCGCCAGGAGATGGGCGGCGAGGACTTCCGCAACCTGATCCACCCGGCGGACCTGAAGCCGGTGCAGGCCGCCTTCCGGCACAGCATGCGGACGGGCGAGCCCGGACGCCTGGAACACCGGATGCGGTCGGGCGATCGCTGGCTGACCCTGCGCACCACCTATCATACCGAGCTGCGCGCCGGCGGGCTCTACGCCCTGCGCGGCATCTCTCAAGACATCACCGAGCTTGCGGAAGCGCGGGACGCGGCCCGGCGCGGCGAGCGGCGCATGCGCCAGGCCCGCAAGGAGGCGCTGGCCAACGCCCGCCGGCTTAAGCTGGCCCTGGTGGCGGCGGAAGCGGGCGTCTACGAGATCGACCACGTGGGGAAGACGTTCTGGGCGTCCCCGGAATTCCACCGGCTCACGGGCAAGCGGGGCAGCACCTACGAGGAAGCCACCCAGCTGCGCTACCCGGGCTTCCACCCCGACGACCTTGATCATGTTCGCCAGTCCTTCCGCGCCTTGCATGCCGGCAAGAAGCGTTCAGGCGAAGCCTTCGAGGCCCGGATCGTCCACGCCAACGGCGAGGAGCGCTGGGTCCGCGTCTTTCACCACCTGAAGGTCGGCCGTAACGGCCGGTGGCTGAAGGCGGTGGGACTGATCCACGACTTCGATGCGCGCAAGCGCCAGGAGCTGGCTCTTCTGGAGGCGCAGCGCGCCGCCGAAGCTGCGGCTGAGGCGAAAGCCTCGTTCCTGGCCAACATGAGCCACGAGATCCGCACGCCGATGAACGGCGTGATGGGCGTGCTGCATCTTCTGAAGTCGGAGAACCTGTCGGAGGACGGGCGCGGCCTGCTGCAAGAGGCGCTGAACTGCGGCCACATGCTGGCCGAGCTGCTGAACGACGTGATCGACTTCTCGAAGATCGAGGCCGGTCGGCTCGAGCTGGCCTATGAGCCGGTCGATCCACGCGCGCTGATCGACGGCGTCCTGAGGCTGCTGAAGCCACAGGCCGACGCCAAGTCGCTGACGCTGTTGGTGGAGGCGGACCCCGGCCTCGGCTGGATTCGCTCCGACGCGGTGCGCCTGAGGCAGGCGCTGTTTAATCTCGTGGGCAACGCGGTGAAGTTCACGGAAGCCGGTCAGGTGACGGTGCGCTGCCGCCGCGATCCAATCTCGCACCGCGTCCGCTTCGAGGTCGAGGACACGGGCGTGGGCATCCCGCCGGAGTTCCACGCCAGGATCTTCCAGCGTTTCGATCAAGGCGACGCCTCGACGACCCGCAAGTTCGGCGGTTCCGGCCTTGGCTTGGCGATCACCAAGCGGCTGGCCGAGATGATGTCCGGCGAGGTGGGCTTCACCTCCCAACCGGGCCGCGGCTCCACGTTCTGGATGGAAGTGGCGGCGGACGCCGCTGAGCCCGTGGTGCAGTACGACGAGCGTATCGAGCCGATCCTGGGCGGGCTGCGCCTGCTCGTGGTGGAGGACAACGCCACCAACCGGATCATCGCCACCAAGCTGCTCGAACAGCTGGGCGCGGTGGTCGAGACGGCGGCCGATGGCTACCTCGGAGTCGAAGCGGCGGCGCGCGGCGGCTTCGACCTGATCCTGATGGACGTGCAAATGCCCGGCATCGACGGCGTTGAAGCCTCCCGCCGCATTCGCGCCTTGGGCGGGCCGGCGGCGGCGACGCCGATCATCGCGCTGACCGCAAACGTGCTGTCGCACCAGCGGCAGATCTACCTGGGCGCCGGCATGGACGGGGTGGTCGGCAAGCCAATCTCGCCGGCCGCCCTGCTCGGCGAGATCGCCCGCCTCAGCGCCCCGCAGGACGCCGAGACGAGCGAAGAGGTCGCCGTCGCCTAGTGCGCGTTCGGCTGGATCTGGTCGCGGGCGGCCTGCACGCCTGAGCGGGCGGCGCTTTCCACCTTCTCGGACAAGTCGCGGCCGTCGTCGGCCTTCAGCTCCTGCTTGACGCTGCCATAGGCGGCCTGGGCCGCCGAGCCGGCTTGCGACAGGCCGGTCTGGGCAAGGTCACGACCCTTGTTCAGCAGCTTGTCGCGATGCTGGCCGAGCATGCGGTCTTCGGCCGGGGTGGCCGGCAGGGCCGCGCCGATGGCGGCGCCCACGACGATGCCGAGGCCGGCGATCAGCAGCGGCTCGCTGTTCAGCGCATCGGTGAAGGTCTGCTGAGCGTGCTGGGTCGCCGCGCCCGCGCGTTGGCGAGCGGCGCCGGCCACATTGCCGACCGTCTGCTTGGCGCTGTGCGCGGCGGAACGGCTGGACTGCCCAACGGACGAGGCGCCGCTGGTGAGCTTTTCCTTGGCGCCCGACAGTGCGCTGGAGGCTTTGCCGGCCACGCCTTGAGCCTTGTCCTTCAGGCCGGATGCAACGCCGCCATGGCTGTCCGGCGTCGTGCCGTCATAGCCGCTGACCGCTTCATAGCCGCCGGTGTCGGACATGGCGCCCACGCCGCTTTCGGCGGCGAAGCTGCGCGGTTCATCAAGCGAGCTGTAGCCCGAGGAGTAGCCGGAGTAGCCGGACGTCTGCTGCTTGTTGTTGCTGACCATCAGCCAAGCCAGGCCCAGGCCCATGACGGCCAGCGGCATGGGGTTGGCCTTGGCCTGCTCCACGAACTTGGCCGCGATCTGCTGGCCCGAGCCGCCCGCCATGCGGGTCGCTTCGTCGAACAGCTGGCCCGGGGTCATTTTCTGCTTCAGCGCCTCGACGTTGCGGTCGAGTTCGCTGCGCTGGGCTTCGACCTCAGCCTCGACTTCTGCTGCGGATCTGCTCATCGCACCTGTTCCTTCACGAGTTGCGCATCTTGTTTCAGCTGCCTTGCGGCGCGGTCCGGGGCGAGCGAGCCGGGCGTGACCTTCTTGGCGGCGCCCTTGACGAGGCTGTAGCCGACCAGGCCCGCCACCAAGCCGACCACCAGGGCGGCCCAGAACGGATCCATGAAGTGCGACAGGCCGAGCACGGCCGCCGCCATCAGGGTCAGGAAGCCGCCCAGCAGGAGGGCCGCGCCTAGGCTCATCTGGGTTCCGGCCTTGGCGGCGTCGGAGATCTTCTCCGACACCTCAGCCCGGACGAGCTCGCCTTCCTTGCGGACAAGGTTGGCGAGGTCGCTGGCGACCGCGGAGATGACCTCCGGGATCGAGCGAGTGTCGTTGTCGACGGACATCAGACCCCCGTTCCACCGAAGCGCGACCGGTCGCGATCATCGCCGTCCAGCGCGCCGCGTTCGTCGCCTTCGATCGTGACAGAGCCTGCATCCAGGTCGCCCGTCAGGCTTTCGACGCCGGCGTCGCCGGAGCCGAGCTCGACGTCAGGCGCGCCGATGGCGGTGGCGCCGGCCGCCGTGACATCCGTGGCGCCCAGGCCGCTGGTGTCGGCGGAAGCGAACTCGTCGCTTAGGCCGCTCGTGGACGCCATGCCGATGTCGGAGGCGCCGCCGTCGGGCGAGGTAAAGGTCGCTGGTTGCGGGCTGTAGTCGCTGGTCCGCGGCTCGGACGAGGCGCGCAGGAAGCGGCCGACCGCCAAGCCCACCAGAACCGAGCCGGCCACGAAAGCCGCCGGGTTGCGGCGACCGAAATCGCGGACCGCGTCCAGCAGTTCTTCCGGCCGCTTGTCCGACACCGAGCGCGAAAGGCCCTCGAGGCCGTCGGCAGCCTGCTGCACCAGGCGGCTAGCGATGGACTGATCGCTCTGGGACAGCTCGTCGCCGGCCTTGCGGATGGCGTTGGCGAAGTCACCCAGCGTGCGGGTGGCGGTTTCCTTGTGCTGGTCGATCTGACCCGCAGCCTTTTCCTTGGCGGAAGCAGCGAAGCTCGCGGCTTCCTGCTTCACGGTCTGAGCGGCGGCGCCCGCCATTTCGCGGGGCGAGGACTGCCCCTCGCCGGCCGAGCGGCTCGCGCCCCAGTCGCCGCCTGCGTCTGTGTTGGTCATGCCATAATCTCCACGGATAGCCGGCCAAGTCGGCCAGTCACGGCGCAGAGCTCCGCCCCTGGAAGCGGCGCTCTTGGTCCGGGCTGGTAAGCTGGCAGCCGGGGCGGAAGTTCCGACCCTGCGTGAACAAGGCGCGGAACGGCGTTCGCTTCACCTTCCAAGCGCCGAGCGGGCGATGCTAAAGCTCGGGAAAACAAGGGGGAGGAAGCAGATGGCCGACCTGGCCGCCGGAAGCGCGCAAGGCGCGCAAGACGAGCCGACGTCGCTGCGCACCGTGGTGGCCGCGTCAGCCGCAGGCACCACCTTCGAGTGGTACGACTTCTTCGTTTTCGGCAGCCTCACCCAGGTCATCTCGCGAACCTTCTTCTCCGGGCTGCCGGACACCGCCGGCTATATCGCCGCGCTTGCGCTGTTCGGCGCCGGTTTCGCTTTCCGGCCGCTGGGCGCGCTGGTTTTCGGCCGGATCGGCGACCGGACCGGGCGCAAGGGCGCCTTCATGCTGACGGTGATCCTGATGGGCGGAGCGACCGTCGCCATCGGCCTTCTGCCCAGCTACGCCACCGCAGGCCTGATCGCCCCCGCCCTGCTGGTGCTGATGCGGATCATCCAGGGCTTTGCGCTCGGGGGCGAGTACGGCGGGGCGGCCATCTACGTCGCCGAGCACGCACCCAAGGGCGCGCGCGGCCGCTCCACCAGCTGGGTTCAGACCTCCGCGGCCTTCGGCCTGTTCGCAGCGCTTCTGGTGATCCTGGCCACGCGCCTGATCGTCGGACGGTTGTTCGGGCCCGAAGCCTTCGACGCCTGGGGCTGGCGGATACCGTTCCTGTTTTCGGCAGGGCTGCTGGCGATCTCCATCTTCATGCGCCTGAAGCTGTCGGAGAGCCCGACCTTTGCGAAGCTGAAGGCCGAGGGTCAGGAATCCCGCGCGCCGTTCAAGGAGGCCTTCGGCCGCTGGTCGAACCTGAAGCTCGTCTTGATCGCGCTGTTCGCCATCATGTGTGCGCAGGGTGCGGTCTGGTACACGGCCTTCTTCTACGTCCAGACCTTCCTCGAGAAGTTCCTCAAGGTGGAGCCCGCGACCATCAACCTGCTGATGGCCGCAGCCACGGCCATCAGCGCGGTCGGCTACGTCTTCTTCGGCTGGCTGTCGGACAGAGTCGGGCGCAAGCCGGTCATGCTGGCCGGCATGACCCTGATGCTCGTCGCCTACTTCCCTGGTTTCCACGCGCTGTCGAAGTTCGTGAACCCGGCGCTGGCGGAGGCGCAGGCGCGCACGCCGGTGATCGTCGTCGCCGATCCCGCGGACTGCTCCGTCCAGTTCGACCCCATCGGCAAGAAGAGCTTCACCTCGTCCTGTGACATCGCCAAGAGCACGCTGACCAACGCGGGCGTGGGCTACACCAACCAGGAGGGCGCGCGCGGCGAGCCCGCAGTGATCCGCATCGGGCGGACCGAGGTCGCCTCGGTCAACGCCACCGGCCTGCCCGCAGCGGAAGCCAAGGACCTCAAGGCTCGGGTGGAGAGCCAGATCAAGGGAGCGCTCGCGGAGGCCGGCTACCCGAGCAAGGCCGATCCCGCCCGGATCAACGTCGCCGGCGCCATGGGCGTGCTGTTCATCTTCATCATCGCGGCGACAGCGCTTTATGGGCCCATGGCCGCGTGCCTGGTGGAGCTGTTCCCCACCCGTATCCGCTACACGGCCATGTCGCTGCCCTATCACGTGGGCACCGGCTGGGTGGGGGGCTTCGTCCCGGTGACCGCCTATGCCATAGCCACCTCGATGGGGGACATCTACGCCGGTCTGTGGTTCCCGGTGGGCTTCACCCTAATCTCGGTGATCACCTGCGCGCTGTTCCTGCCCGAGACGCGTGACGAGCCGCTGGATCGCTGACCTTTCAGCCGGCGATCGGCAGCACCTCCACATCCACGCCGGCGTCCACCAGGGCTGCGTGTTCCCGTCGCCAGGCGGGAGAGACCACCAAGCGGGTGACCCGCATGCCGCGGCCGGCGAGCTCCGCCAACGCTTCGACGCCCAGTCCTTCCACCCGCTCCGCATCCCGGCGCGCCAGGGCCAGGATGTCGGGGTGAGCATCGGGATCGGGCGCCAGCACGTCCGAGGCGGCAAGAGCCCGGGCGGCGCGAAGGGTCAAAAGGTCGGCGGGGCCGCGCGCGTCCACATATTGGATCTGACCGCCGGCCGCTTGGCCACGGGCCAGTTCCGCCCGCAGCAACTCGGCCGCCGCCTCCATGTCGCCGGCCATGGCGGCTCCGGCTGCCGGACCGGTGAGCGCTGCGCGCAGAAAGGAGCGGCGGCGGTGCGGCTCCGGCAAGGCGGCGCGCACCTCGTCCTGAAGCTTGCGGAAAAGGGCGGCCACTCGGCCGGCGCCTTCCGGCACACGGGCCTCAATATCGTGGCGCAGCAGGGTGGCGAGCATAGGGGAGGATCCGCCCGTGCCGATCGCCGCCACCACCTCGCCCCGGTCGATCACCGCAGGGGTGGTGAAGTCGCACATCTGAGGGCGGTCGACGACGTTCAGCGGCACGTGCGCAGCGCGCACGGCTTCGGCTGCTGCCCGGGCGAAAGCCTCGTCCTCCGAGGCGACGAACGCCAACGCAGCGCCGTGATAGTTCGACGGCTGGAACGCGGCGTCGCCTTCCAGCCGCACGAGACGAGCGGGAGAGCCGTGGAACAGCCTCGCCTTGGCCTCCGCAGGCTCTCCAGACCCTGCGATGACAACCGTGCGCCCCGCCAAGGGGAAGAAGGCGGGGAAGGCGTCCATGGCTCGTCGCGTCCTTACTTCAGGGTCTTGAGGTAGGCGATCAGCGCCTTGCGGCGTTCCGGCTGCGGCACGCGGACCAGCATCTTCGTGCCCGGCGCGTAGCCCTGCGGGTTGGCCAGCCAGGCGTCAAGATTGGCGTCGTTCCACACGCCGCCCTTCTTTTGCAAGGCGTCCGAGTACTTGTAGCCGGGACGGCTGGCCGCCTTGGCGCCATAGACGCCGGCCAGCGCGGGAGCCATGGGCGAGGACTTGGCCTGGTGGCACATCTTGCACTGGGAATTGAAGATCTGCGCTCCGTCCTGAGCGACGGCCGGCGCGGCGGCCGAAAGCGCGAGAACGGCGGCGAGAGCGAGACGGGCCATCAAAGCGGCTCCTCCATGTGTTCTTGTATGCAAGTTAGTCTAGCGATGAAAAAGACGGTCCGCCAAGGATGGTTTCGCAGCGGACCTCTCGATCGCTGTTATCCGGCGCCAGATGAACCGGCGCTGACCGGCTAAAGGCCATCGCGAGCTAAGTCCTGCGGAAGGTCGACATCGAACAGCACGCCGTCGCTCGGCGCCTGCACAAGCGCCAGCCGCTCGCCCAGCCTGTCCAAAATCGAGCGGGCTCCGACATCGCCCGCCAAGGCGAGGACGGCGGGAAAGAGTTCGCGCGCGAGCGTTACCGGGTTCCCGCGTCGTCCATTCCAGACCGGGGCGGCGGCGGGTGCGCCGGCAAGCACCGCCTCGCAGAGCGGCGCCAAAACGGCATGGGGAACGTGAGGCATGTCGCCGAGCAGCACCAGAACGCCTACAGCGTCTGCAGGCACGGCCCGGACGGCTGCTCGCAGAGAGGCCGCCAAGCCTTCCGCATGGTCCGGCGCATCCACCAGCCGCACGCTGGGCGCTTGGGCCCGCAGTGTCGAAGCCACGCGGGGATCAGCGCCTGTAACCACCGTCACGCTGCGGACCGGCGCAGCGAAAGCGGCCTGCAGGGCGCCTTCCAGCAGAACGCCGCCGCGCCAAGGCGCCATGAGCTTGCCGCCGCCGAAGCGGGCGCCTGATCCGGCGGCAAGCACGACGGCTTCCATCACAGCGTTCGCGCCCTCCCCTGTCGCCAAGCGCTCATCCTCTCTATGTTGCACGCCGCATGACGCCCTACGACGCAGCCTCGACGCAAGGCGCCGGCGGTCCACTCACGGACTTGGCCGATGGCTTTGGGCGCGCCGTGAGCTATTTGCGCCTGTCGGTTACCGACCGCTGCGACCTGCGCTGCGTCTACTGCATGTCCGAGCACATGACCTTCCTGGCAAAGGTGGAAGTCCTGACGCTCGAAGAGCTCGACCGGATCGCTTCCGCCTTCATCGGCCTCGGCGTCCGCAAGCTGCGGATTACCGGCGGCGAGCCGCTGGTCCGCAAGGGCGTCATGGAGTTGATCGAGAACCTTGCCCGGCATCTGAAGTCGGGGCGTCTCGACGAGCTGACCCTCACCACCAACGGCACCCGCCTCACCGAGTTCGCGCCGAGACTGGCAGGGGCCGGGGTGCGCCGCATCAACGTCTCCCTCGATACGCTGAAGCCCGCGCTGTTCCGGACCCTGACCCGGGGCGGTGATCTCGCCAAGGTGCTGGCCGGGATCGACGCGGCCCAGGCGGCGGGATTGAAGGTGAAGATCAACGCCGTGGCGCTGGCCCGGGACAATGCGGCCGAACTGCCCGAGCTGATCCGCTGGGCCCATGGCCGCGACCTGGATCTCACCCTGATCGAGACCATGCCCATGGGCGAGATCGAGGCCGACCGCACGGACCAGTACCTGCCGCTGAGCACGGTGCGGGGTGAACTGGAGAGCTACTGGACCTTGAGCGACCTGCCAGACTCCACCGGCGGGCCGTCTCGCTATGTGCGGGTGGCGGAGACGGGCGGGCGGCTGGGGTTCATCACGCCGCTCAGCCATAACTTCTGCGAGAGCTGCAATCGCGTGCGCCTGACCTGCACGGGCACCCTGCACACCTGCCTTGGGCAGGAGGACGCCACGGACCTGCGCGCGGTGCTGCGGGCAGGCGGGTCTGACGCCGATCTGGTGCAGGCGATCCGGCACGGGGTCGCCGGCAAGCCGCGCGGCCATGACTTCGTCATAACCCGCAGCGCGGGGCCGTCGGTGTCGCGGCACATGTCGACGACGGGAGGCTGAGATGGCGCGGGTGCTTCTGTTCGGGCCTTTGCGCGATCTGGCCGGATGGCGCGAGCGCGAAGTCGAAGGCTCCACGCTCGCCGAGCTCCGCGCCCGGCTCCAGGCGGAGGACGCGGCGCTTGGCGAAGCGATCGCCGGACCTGGCGTCCAGGTGGCGGTGGACCAGGCGCTGGTCCGCGGCGAGGTTTCGATCTCCGCCAGCGCCGAGGTGGCCTTCCTGCCGCCCATGAGCGGCGGATGATCGGCCTTACGGAGGCCGCCTTCGATCCTGGCGCGCTGCTCAGCGAATTCAGCCTCGCCCGTCAGGAGGTCGGCGCCATCGCCAGCTTCACAGGCCTGGCGCGCGCCGAAGCCGGGCAGACGCAGGTGCTCGAACTGGAAGCCTATCCCGGCTTCACCGAGGCGCGGATCGCCAAGATCGCTGAACAGGCTCGCGAGCGGTTCGGGCTGGCGGACCTGATCGTCCTGCACCGTGTGGGAAAGATCGGGCCGGGCGAGCCGATCGTGTTCGTGGCCACCGCGTCTCGGCACCGCCGGCAGGCGTTCGAGGCTTGCGACTTCCTGATGGACTACTTGAAGAGCCGGGCTCCGTTCTGGAAGAAGGAGCACGGTCCGGATGGCGCCCGGTGGATCGAGCCTCGCGCCCAAGACCACGCCGACGTCGCCCGCTGGGAGCAGGAGAAGAAGTCATGAACGCACCGGTGCTCACCCCTGGCGGCAAGATCGACGAGAGCCGGCCCTTCAAGCCGGTGCGCGTGGCGGTGCTGACCATCTCCGACACTCGGGACGAAGAAAGCGACACCTCTGGCGACCTGTTGGCCAGCCGCGTCACAGGCGCGGGTCACGAGCTGGCCGGGCGCGCCATCGTCCACGACGACATCGGCCAGATCCAGACCCAGGTGAACACCTGGGTGAACTCCGGCCAGGTGGATGCCATCGTGACCACCGGCGGGACCGGCATCACGGGGCGCGATGTGACGCCCGAAGCCATCGAGCCGCTGTTCGACAAGAAGATCGACGGCTTCTCGGTCGTCTTCCACCTGGTCAGCTATCAGTCGGTGGGGCTCTCCACCCTGCAGTCGCGAGCGCTGGCCGGCATCATCCGCAACGTCTTCGTGTTCTGCCTGCCGGGCTCCAACGGCGCGGTGAAGGACGGCTGGGACAAGGTGATTTCCGCGCAGCTCGACAGTCGCCATGGCCCTTGCAACATGGTCGAGCTGATGCCGAGGCTGATGGAGCGGTGAGCCGCCTCACCCACCTCGACGAGAGCGGCCGCGCGCGCATGGTCGATGTCTCGGACAAGCCGGCGACGACCCGCGAGGCTGTGGCCGAAGGCTTCCTGCGGATGAGCGCCGAGACGCTCGCGCTGGCGCTCTCCGGCGAAGGCAAGAAGGGCGACGTGCGGGCCGTGGCGGAGATCGCCGGAGTGATGGCGGCCAAGCGAACCGCAGACCTGATCCCTATGTGCCACCCGCTGGCGCTGTCGAAGGTGGAGGTGCGCGCCGAAGCGGCCGAGGGCGGGCTCTCGGTGACTGCGCGCGTGAAGACCACCGGACCGACGGGCGTTGAAATGGAAGCGCTCACCGCGGCGTCCGTCGCGCTGCTGACCCTGTACGACATGCTCAAGGCGGCTGAAAAAGGCATGGTCATCGAGCAGGTTCGCCTGCTGGAGAAGACCGGCGGCAAAAGCGGCGACTGGCGCGCGACATGAAGCTGCTGAGCGTGGAGGACGCCCGCGCGCGCATGCTTGCGACCATTGCGCCGCTGGCGTCGGAAGCTGTTCCGCTGTCGCAAGCGGCGGGCCGGGTGCTCGCGGAGGATGTCGCCGCGGTGCGCGACCAGCCGCCGTTCGCCGCCAGCGCCATGGACGGCTGGGCCGTTCGCGCCGCCGACGCGCCCGGCTCTCTGACCATCGTGGGCGAAAGCGCAGCGGGGCGCGGCTACGAAGGCTTGGTGTCCTCCGGCGAGGCCGCGCGCATCTTCACCGGGGCAGCGGTGCCGGCTGGCTGCGACGCTGTGGTGATTCAGGAAGACGCCGAGCGTGACGGCGACCTCGTGCGCGTGCCCTCCGTCGATCCGGGACGACACATCCGGCCGGCGGGCGGAGACTTCCGGGCCGGCCAAGCGCTTCTGCAGCGCGGCGTACGGCTCGACGCGTGGCGCGTTTCGCTCGCGGCCTCTGCAGGACGGGCGGACGTTCAGGTGGGAGGCCGGCCAAGGGTCGCGCTGCTCGCAACCGGTGAGGAGATCGTCGAGGCTCCGGCTGAGCCTGGGCCGTTCCAGATCTACGACTCGGGCGCGCCGGGGCTTGCGGCCCTGGCCCGCAGTTGGGGCGCCGAGGTTTCCCGCGCGCGTCCGGTTCGGGATGACCTGCAGGCGGTGGTCGATGCGCTGGCCGGTGCGCAGGCCGACCTTATCGTCACGATCGGCGGCGCCAGCGTGGGCGACCACGACCTCGTCCGGGCGGCGGCCGAGGCGCTCGGGCTGGAGTTGAAGGTCGCCAGCGTGGCGGTGCGTCCGGGCAAGCCGACGTTCTTTGGCGCCCTGCCGGACGGGCGGCGGCTGCTTGGCCTGCCAGGCAATCCGGCGTCGGCCTTCGTGTGCGCCGAGATGTTCCTGCGACCGATCCTCAACGTCTACCAGGGCGCATCGCCAGCACCACGGACCCTGTCCGCGCGCCTGGCCCGCGACTTACCCGCCAATGGCCCCAGGGAACACTGGATGCGCGCCAAGCTCGCCTTTGAAGCAGGCGGCGTGAGCGTCACCCCTTTCCGGGATCAGGACTCGTCGCTGGTCACGGTGTTCGCCGAGGCCGATGCGCTGTTGCGCAGGCCAGCCGGCGCGTCGGTGGCGTTCGCCGGCGACGTCGTCGAGGTGCTGTTGCTCGATCGGGCATGACGAAGGGCGGTGATCTCGCCGATCACCGACACAGCGACCTCCCACGGCGCCTTGCCGCCGATGTCGAGACCAATGGGCGCGTGCAACCGGGCGAGGGCGGCCTCCGACACCCCGGCGGCCCGCAACTCGGCAAGCCGGCCGGGAATGCGCCGGCGCGCGCCCAGCAAGCCCACGTAGCTCGCCTCCGAGGGTAGAGCTGCCAGCAGCGCGTCGAAATCCGCCTCCGTGTCATGGGTCGCCACCGCGATGGCGGTCCAGGCGTCGACGCCGATCGCCTGAAAGGCGGTGGCAGGCGGATCGCGGCGGTAACCGACCCCAGCAATGGGCGGTGGGGCCTCAGGTCCCTTGGAGCGCACCAGGGTGGTCTCGAACTCGGCTTGGGCGCCGAGCTGTGCGATGGCCAGGGCGGTCGGATCGCCGCCCACCACGATCAGCTTCTGTCGGGGTGCATGGCGCCGGATCACCGCCGCTTCGTCCCACGCCAGCACATCCGCGCCGCAGAGCCGGGTCTTGCCGTCGCTGATCCAGGTCACCGGCCGGCGATCGGCGTCAGCCTGCAGAAGGTCGATCAACGCAGGATCTACGGGAGAGACCTTCTCGACGATGATCTCGATGCGCGCGCCGCACAGAAGCCGGATGTCGGGCCATGGACTGCCTTCGCCGTAAACAAGCCGGCGCGGCTCGCCATCCGACAAGCAGGCGAAGGCGTGGTCGGCCACGTCCGCCTCCACGCAGCCGCCTGAGAAGTAACCGGCCACGACGCCTTCGGCGAACACCATCTGGGTTCCGGGCGGCCGCGGCCCGCCACCTTCCACCGCGGTCAAGGTGGCCAGCGCCGCTGACTTACCCGCTTGGCGAGCCGCCCGCAGAGCGGGGCGGACGTCATCTGTCATGCCGAAGGTCGGCCACTCGGGCAGGGGGTCACGCACCGCCGCTCCTTAACTCCCCGCTAATCTCCTGGATACCTGTTCTTAGGCATCCCGGGTCCAGGATGCGGGCTCATAAGGACGCCCCCGACCTTAGCTTCATGACTTCACCTTTGACCAAGCTCGGCCTCGCCACGGGGCAATTCGGCCTCGACGGCGCGACGCCGGCGCGGGGTCGTCCCCGCGACGTGGAAGCCCGTGAAATCCTGTCGATCGCCGCGCGGTCCGGGTTGAACGTGCTCGAGGTCGGCCGCCACAGCGCGCCCGCCGAAACCCAGATCGGCCAGGTGCTGCCGCGCCCAGCGCCGTTCCGCATCACCGTGACCACCGTCCGTCCCGATCGCGGGCCCGATTTCGCAGAGGCCGAGATCCGTGGGCAGCTGCGCCGGCTGGGCGTGGAGCGCGTGGACACCATTCTGGCCCCTTCGGCCACCGATCTTCTCAGCCCGCTGGGTCCCGCCCTGTGGGATCGCCTGCGAGCGCTGCGCGACGGCGGCCTGTGCAACCGCATCGGCGTGTCCGTCTATGCTTCCGACGATCCGGTCCGACTGGCGCGCCGCTTCAAGCCGGACGTGGTCCAGGCGCCCGCCTCGCTGCTCGACCAGCGCCTGCTGATCGACGGCACCTTGTCGGAGCTGCGCGAGATGGACATCGAGGTCCAGCTGCGCTCGATCTTCCTGAACGGCGTGCTGTTCCTGCCGCCGGACCGTGCGCCGAGCCACCTGAAAGCGGCCGCGGGCCGCATCTCCCGCGCGCGCCGGCTGATCGCTGAAGGACGTTCGGACCCGTTGCAGGCCGCGCTGGGCTTCGCCCTGTCGCGACCGGAAGCCTCCACCGTGCTGGTGGGCGTGACGTCTGCCGCCGAGATGAGCGCGGTGGTCGCCGCGGCCGCCTCGCCCCCGCCGGATCTGAACTGGGACGAGATGGCCATCGACGATCCGGAAGCGCTGGGCGCCTGGGCCGCAGCCTGACTTCCTCGGTCCCGGAGCGGCCTTTCGGCCGTCCGGGATGAGGCGCGCGCCTATCGGCTAAGCCGCACGCCAACGAACACTGCCCGGCCCGGCTCGCCGTAGCCGAACGTTTCCTGATAGCCCCTGTCCGCCAGGTTCTCGACCCTTGCGGTCAGGGTGATCTGGTCGTTCAACCGGTAAGCGCCAGCGAGATCGGCCGTGACGAAGCCGTCGCGCACCGTCGGCGTGAAGCCATCGGTCGCCGTGTCGGACTGACTGCTCTCGGCGCGGAAGGTCAGGGCCGCCTCCCAGGGGCCTTCCAGGTAGAACAGGCTGGCGGAGCCCGCGTGATCAGGCACCCGCAGCAGGCTGGCTCCGGTCGAGACATCGATGGCGTCCGTCCAGGCGTAGGCCAGCCGCACCTGCCAAGCCGTGGCTAGCTGGGCGCTGGCTTCCGCTTCCAGGCCGCTCGACCGGGTCTGGGCGATGTTCTCGTAGCGGGAGTTCCGGTACGAAATCTGGTCGCGGACCTTGAGCCGATAACCGGTGAGCGCGCCGCTGAAGCGCCCGTCGTCCGAGCCCCAGCCCAGCCGCAGATCGTAGCCTTCGGCCCGCTCCGGCTTAAGCGCCAGCGGAGGCGCAAAGCAGAAGTCGCAAATTACTTGGCTGATGGTGGGGATCTTGAAGCCTTGGCCCGCCGACGCCGTGACGGTGAACCCGGCACCTGCATCGAAGGCCGCGGACAGCCGGCCCGTGCCGCGGGATTTGAACTGGTCGGGGTCGTCGTAGCGAAGGCTGCTGGTCAGGGTCAGGCGCTCGCCAGCCCGGGCGCGAAGCACGCCGAACACGGAGGTCACGGACAGGTCGGTGCTGTCGCGCCCGTCGAGATCGGCCTGGGTATCCTGCCGCTCAGCGCCGGCCACGAAGGCCAGCGGATCGGCGGCCTCGCCCTTCTGCGCCGTCCAGCGCCACACCTGCCGCTCCGCGCTGTAGCGGGCGGGGAAGTCGGAGATGTTGGTCCGGGTCAGGTCATAAGCGCTGACGCTGAAGGCATGGGTCAGGCCGAGGGCGTCTACAGTGGCGCGGGCGAAGCCTGACCAGGCGCGACTCTTGTTGCGGTCCGGCGTATCGCCCAGCTCGTAGGTCGGCGCCGGGTAGCCGTCGATGTCGATCTCGCTTTCGGTGTAGCGGATGCGGCCGTCCAGCTGCACCGCGTCCGAAGCGCGCCAGCGGCCGCCCACGTTGGCGCTGAAGGTCTCGTAGCCATCGTCTTCCGACCCGCTCGCCGCCTTCGAGATCCCGTCGGTGCGGAAGCCGCCGACCGAACCGTTCAGCGCGTAGGCGTCTTCGGACACGCCCGCCGCAGCATAGCCCCGAACCGTCTCGAACGAGCCGCCTTCGAGTTCCAGCCGCAGCCCGTCCACCTCGCGCGTGGTCAGCGCCACCACGCCCCCGATCGCCTCCGAGCCCCACAGCGAGCCTTGAGGACCGGAGAGCAGCTCGATGCGTTCATCCGAAGCCTGAACATTGGACGGGTCGAAGGCGCCGTTGGGATCGGCGGGATCGCCGACCGGCACCCCGTCCACCAGCACCAAGGTCTTGTCGGCGCCGGCCCCGCGGATGCGGATCGCCGAAACCCCGCCAAAGGCGCCGTTACGGGTGATCCCGACGCCGGGAAGGGTCGTCAGCACATCCGTGAGGAACACGCTCTGGCGCGCCTGGAGTTCAGCGCGGTCGATCACCCGTGCGCCGGTGACCTCCCAGACTTCGCTCGGCAGGCGGGTGGAGGTGACGACCACCTCGCTGACTTGCGCGTCCTCGGCAAGAGCGGCGGCGGGAAGCAGAGCGGCGATGGCCGCGGACGTAATTAGGAGAGACCGCATGGTCTGAAAGCCCCCATAAACCGGCCCCGAGGCCGTCGGGCAGGCGTGCAGCATTGCATGGTCCAACGGCGGGACCGATGAGAGTCGCTGCAGGGGAAGAAAGCCTTCCGCGCCGCTGGCCTGGTCCCGGGCCTACGGACGAGCGACGGACGGCGGCAGGTCTCCTGGCTTGCGGGTCATCGGATGAGCCGCCCTCGCCTTCCCGGTTTCCCAGTGGCGCCGCCTCGACAAGAAGCGGATCGGGCGGCGTCCTCGCCGCTCACAGTTGCGGGCACAGCCGGGGATTCGCGAGCAGGCTCGCCGCACCCCGTTCCCTCTTGGCCCCCGATCGAAGGGGACCGCCATCACGGCGCGGTAGATGCCGCTCTTCGCCGCTCGAGGCAAGTCGCGGTCGAACACGGGTCCGTGCTAAGCGGGCTGCAAAGCCGAGCCTTAGCTGGCCGGCGCGACAGCTGGAGATCTCCCATGGAAGCGAGCCGCAGGACGGTTTTAGCAGGTGGCGCAGCCCTGACCGTGACAGCGCTGTCGCCGGCGGCGCACGCCTTGCCTGCCCGGCCTGAGCATGTGCGCCGCGTGCAGGACCTGTTGGCTCAGATGACGCTGGAGGAGAAGTTCGGCCAGCTGAACCAACCCGCCGGCGGGCGGCAGAAGGCGCTGAACTCCAGGATCGACGCCGCGGCCCTCGACCTGGTTCGCCGTGGCGGCGTCGGCTCGTACCTCCACGTCATGGGAGCCCAGTTCCTGCGCGACCTGCAGCGCGTGGCGGTGGAAGAGAGCCGGCTGAAGATCCCGCTGCTGTTCGCCATGGACGTGATCCACGGCTTCCGGACCATCTATCCCGTGCCGCTTGGCATCGCGGCGAGCTTTGAGCCCGAGGTCGCGCGCAAGGTCGCCCGCATGGCCGCGGTCGAAGCCTCCGTGGCCGGCCTGCACTGGACCTTCTCGCCCATGGTGGACATCGCCCGCGACCCCCGCTGGGGTCGCATCGTGGAGGGCGCCGGCGAGGATCCTTTCCTCGGCTCGGCGATCGCGGTGGCGCACGTGCAGGGCTACCAGGGTGACGATCTGAGGGGCAAAGACGTCGTGCTGTCTTGCGCCAAGCACTTCGTCGCTTACGGGGCGGCGGAAGGCGGACGCGACTACGACCGAGCCGAGCTTTCGGACCGCACGCTGCAGGAAGTCTATCTGCCGCCCTTCTACGCTTCGGCGAAGGCCGGCGCAGCGACCTTCATGACGGCGTTCAACGAGGTGAGCGGCACGCCGATGCACGCCAACGCGCCCCTCAATGAAGGCCTGTTGCGCGACGGCTGGAAGTGGGACGGTCTGATCGTCAGCGACTGGGGCGCCATCGCCGAGCTGATCCCCCACGGGGTGGCCGGGACGCCCGCCGAAGCCGCCGCTCTGGCGCTGAAGGCCGGCGTCGACATGGACATGGCGGGCGGCATCTATGTGGGCGCCCTGCGGGAAGCGATCGCCGCCGATCCCTCGCTTATGCCCTACCTCGACCGCTCCGTCGGCCGGGTTCTGATGACCAAGGCGCGACTGGGACTCTTTGAAGACCCCTATCGCTTCGGCGATCCGGCGCGAGAAAAGACCGTGATGCTGTCGCCCGCGCACCGGGCGATCGCCCGCGAGGCGGCGCACAAGTCTATGGTGCTGCTGAAGAACGAGGGCGGCCTGCTGCCGATCGCGCCAAGCGTTCGCCGTATCGCAGTCGTCGGCGCCCTGGCGGACGATGCGTCCAGCGCTCTGGGATCCTGGCGCGCCCGAGG
The DNA here is from genome assembly GCF_003254705.1 of Phenylobacterium deserti. Classification (GTDB taxonomy): domain Bacteria; phylum Pseudomonadota; class Alphaproteobacteria; order Caulobacterales; family Caulobacteraceae; genus Phenylobacterium; species Phenylobacterium deserti. The sequence goes on along the minus strand of NZ_QFYR01000001.1, from coordinate 1,399,583 downwards.
TCAAGCGGAGGAGGCCAAGACCCTGCTCACGGCTTTGCGCGAAAGCGCCGGGTCACGCGTGCAGATCACCTATGAGCCGGGTGCAGGAACGCGCGACGCGAACCTTGCCGGCGTCCCAGCCGCCGTCGCGGTGGCGCAGGCGGCGGACCTGACGCTGCTGGTGATCGGCGAAGACTATGACCACAGCGGGGAGGCCCGCAGCCGAGCCGACATCAACCTGCCCGCCCCGCAAGCCGCGCTCGCCAAGGCGGTGCTGGACACCGGCAAGCCTGTGGTGGTGGTGCTGATGAACGGTCGCCCGCTTGCGCTTGCCGACGTGCTGACCCGCGCCCCTGCGGCGCTGGAGACCTGGTTCCTCGGGGTGGAGAGCGGCCCGGCGATCGTCGACGTGCTGTTCGGAAAGGTTGCGCCAGGCGGCAAGCTGCCCGTGGGCATGCCCCGGGCTTCCGGCGGCGCGCCGGCCTATTACGCCCATCCGCCTACCGGCCGACCGGCGGATCCGGACCTGGCCAAGGACACGGCCCGCTACATGGACGTAGACGTGGGGCCGCTGTTCCCGTTCGGGCATGGCCTGTCGTACGCAGATTTCCGCTATTCCGAGGTGACGCTGGATCGCCGCGAGGTCGGGCCCGACGGCTCGGTGGCGATCACCGTCGCAATCACCAACACAGGCAAGGTCACCGCGGACGAGGTGGTCCAACTCTACATGCGCGACCCGGTGGCCGCGACCGCGCGGCCGGTGAAGGAGTTGCGCGGCTTCAAGCGCCTGACGCTGCGGCCCGGCGAGACCCGCCGCGTGAGCTTCCGGCTCGCCGCCGCTCAGACCGCATTCTGGGAGGCCGGCCGCTGGCGGATCCAGAAGGGGCTGATCGAAGTGATGGTGGGCGCGTCCTCGGAGGACATCCGGTCGCGTTCCAGCTTCACGATCACGGCGGACGGCTGGGGCGCCGAGCCCGCAGCGGCCATCGTCACGCCGACCACCGTCGCCTGAGGTCAGCCGGCCGGGCGGACAGCCTTCGGGATGTCCGCCTTGGTGAACTTCAGGATCAGCAAGCCGACAAGCGCCGAGATCACCGAGCCGGTGAAGACGCCGATCTTGGTCTCGTCGATCAGGAGCGGGTCCGTGAAGGCCAGATTGCCGATGAACAGGCTCATGGTGAAGCCAATCCCGCACAGAACGGACACGCCATAGAGCTGTCCCACCGAGGCGTACTTCGGCATGTCGGACCAGCCCAGCCGAACGATGGCTAGGGTCACCAGGAACACGCCGAGCTGCTTGCCCAGGAAGAGTCCCAGCATCACGCCCAGCGGCAGCGGGGCGAGGGCTTCGGCAAGCCCGATGCCGGCCAGGGACAAACCGGCGTTGGCGAAACCGAAGATCGGCACCACGAGAAAGGCGACGGGCTTGTGCAGGGCGTGTTCCAGCCGGTGCAGCGGCGAGTGGGGATGGTCGGGGCAGCCCGGCGATTTGACCAGGGGAATGGTCATGGCGAGCGCGACGCCGGCAAGGGTGGCGTGCACCCCGCTTTCCAGCACAAACCACCACATGATCAGGCCCACCAGAAGATACGGCCAGAGCTTCATCAGGCGCAGGCGATTGAAGACGATCAGCGCCGCCAGGCACGCAGCTGCTCCGCCCAAAGCCCAGACGTGAAGCTCGGCGGTGTAGAACAGGGCGATGATGATGATCGCAGCGAGGTCATCCATCACGGCGATGGCTGTGAGGAAGATCTTCAGCGAGCTCGGCACCCGGTCGCCGGCAAGAGCGAGCACGCCTAGCGCGAAGGCGATGTCGGTCGCTGCGGGAATGGCCCAGCCGTCCCGCGTCTCAGCATTGCCAGCGTTGAACGCCAGGAAGATGATCGCAGGCAGCAAGATGCCGCCCGCCGCCGCCAAGCCTGGAAGCAGGACGCGCGAGGGGCGCGACAGCTGGCCGTCCAAAACCTCGCGTTTGATCTCAAGCCCCACCAGCAGGAAGAACAGGGCCATCAGCCCGTCGTTGATCCAGTGCAGGACGCTTTCGTCCAGGTGCAGCGGTCCGACGTTGACCCCGAGATGGGCGTTCAGGGCGCCGAAGTAGGAGTCGGCCAGCGGAGAGTTGGCCACGACCAGCGCAAGCGCCGCCGCAGCCATCAGCACGTAACCGCCTGAAGCCGACTGATCGAAGAAGTCACGCATGACGGACCAGCGCCGTCGAAGCTTCAGCTTTTCGCTCATCCTCATCCCGCTATCGATGATGCCGTCGGCAGGCAACCGGAACCGGTCCGGAAAGGATGCGGTGAGTTCCTGGATTCCCGCGGTTAATAGGCGGCGCTGAGCGTCACGCCCAGCGTCCGCGGCCGAAGCGGGGTCGCCTGGTTCACCAGGCCGAGGCTCCATGGGTTGCCGTAGGCGAAGGTGTCGGATTTGCTGTTGGTTGGGTTGGACACGAACAGCTCAGCCGTCCAGTGAGCGCCCACGAGCTGGGCCGAAAGGCGCGTGCGCAGGAAATCGCCCATGCGCGGCGAAAGCACCGCGTCGAAGGACAGGCCGGAGCGCCCGACGTAGCTGATGTCGCCCAGCAGGCGCATCGCGACCTTACCTCTCAGAGGTCGTTCGTAAGCGGCCAGCACGCCGCCGGAGAACGTCGGGGCGCCAGGCAAGGTGTCCACTACCCGCAGGGCGAACAAAGGGTTCGGGTCGACCACTCGTGACCCGGTGAGAAGGGCGTTGCCTTTGAGCGTCAGGCCCCAATCGAAGTCATAGGCGGCCTCCAGTTCGGCGCCGAGCAGATCGGCGTCGCCGACGTTGTCGGCATAGTAGAAGCCGGTCGGCCAAAGAAATTGGTACGTCTGGACCTCGTTCCAGCGCTCGAAAAACACCGCGCCTTGGAGGGTCAGGCGATCGCCAAAGGTGGTCAGGCGACCGCCTACCTCCAGATTGTGCAGCCGATCGGACTCGTACTCCGTCCAGTTCTCCAGGGGCTGGAAAAAGCCTGAGGTGTTCAAGCCGCCGGGCCGGTGGCCTTCCGAATAGAGTGCATAGACCAGATCGCCATCGCCCAGATCGCGGTGAAGAGAAACCCTGTGGGAGGCGCCCGAGTAATCCAGGCGTCTGTGCACGTGCCGGTCGTATGGATCCAACTGGTCGACGTCGGACCGCACCTTGAGGTGCGTGTCGAACACCCGGATGCCGAGCCCCAAATTCCAGCCGCGCCAGACCTCCCATTCGACTTCGCCATAGAGCGCCATCTCACGCATGCGCTCGTCGCGCTGCTCCCGATAGGCTTCGAATTGTGGAACGCCGGGCCAGCCCATCTCAAGCGTCGGCGTCATGGCCTCTAAGGAACTGACGCCATAGAAGCCGCCCAGCCAGCGCACGGCGCCGCCGCCTTGTGAGCTCAAGAAGATGTCCTGTGTCAGCATCTTCAGCTTCAGCGGCTCTCGGTAGACCGCAATCGCAATCGGCGTTCCGACAGCGCCGAAGGCGGCGGTGGCGTCATGCTGGCTCACGTAGCTGTGGCGCACGAACGATGTGGACGAGGTCACGTCGGCAAAGGGCAGACTGCCCCGAACGGTCAGAGCCAGCTGTCCGAAGTGGTTGGAATGGGTCTCCGCGACGCTGGTTTCCCGCCAGAAGGATGCGGCCGTGCTGTACTGGCTGTCGCGGCTTTCCAGATCCTGGGCGACGCCTGCAAGGTCGATGGTCCAATTCGGGGTGGCCGCAATCCGCAGCGCCAGACGGGCACCTCTACGTTCGGTGGAATCCACGTCGGACTCACGCAGGGCGACGTTATCAAGGAAGCCGCCACGGCGTTCCTCGTACGCGACCAGCCGCAGGCCGACCCGGTCCTGCACGATGGGGATCGATACATAGCCGTCCAGGGACGAGCTAGGCGAGCCGTCCTTGGTCGTCGCATAGCTGGCCTGAACGCCAGCCCGAGGCTCCTGCAGGTCCGGCTTGCGCGTAACGATGCGGTAGACGCCGCTGAGCGCGCCTGCGCCGTAAAGCGTGCCTTGCGGACCGCGGATGACTTCCAGGCGCTCGACATCCGCCAGGCGCAGGTCCGGGTCGGGCGCAGCGTAGTTCAGCGGGGCGTCGTCGAGCACTGTGGTGACGGTCGATCGTGCGCGCCCGGTGAAGGCGCCGTCCGACAGGCCCCGCAGCATGATCTTGTCGCGCCCGGGGCCGAGATTGGTGGTCAGCAAGCCGGCGATCTGCCCGCTCGCCTCCCCCGCATCCGTCGCCGCGGTGACCTGCAGTTCCTGGTTGGACAGAACCGTGACCGGCAAGGGCAGGTCGTCCAGCGACTGTCGCCGCTTGGCGGCGGTGACCGTCACTTCCGTCAGCAGCGGCGCCGTTGGCTGGGGCAGCGGCGCGCTCGTGCCCGCGTCGGCGAGCCGGGTCTGCACCACAGGCGCTGCCGCCGCGCTGATCCGGACCGTATCGCCCCCCACCACCACGAAACGGCAAGGCGCACCTGCAAGCAGCCGGCGCAGCGCTTCCTCCACCGTGTAGGCGCCACGCAGACTGGTCCGGCTGTGGCCTCGGCAGCTGGAGGCGCCCAGCAAGGAGACCTGCCCTTGGATGGCGAGCTCGATGAGCGCTTCGGAATAGGTGTTCGGTCCGACATCGAAGCGGCGGACCGGCGCAGCCTCAGCCTGAGAGGCGGCGGCAACCACGCTCACGCCGACGATCGCAGCCGCGAGACTGTTCTGTACGCTGACTATCGCCCCAGGCCCTTGTCATCACTTCGTACCGGCGGGCCGGCGAAGCAGTATCCCCCGCTCGGAAGGTACCGCGCTGATCGGTGTGAGCAAGCCAAGGCGACGAATAACCGCGGGTTGATCGTCGAGAACAAGGACGCCGGAGACGCGAGTGGAAGCCAGTCGCTCGTCCTCGACACGCAGCGGTTGGGGGAAATGAAGATTCAGGTCGGCCACCACTTCGCGGAGTGGCCGATCGCGGTAGACCAGCCGACCGACACGCCAGCCAAACACCTCTTCGGGCGAAGCCTGGGCCACCTGCACCTGGGCCGAACCCGCGCGATGGTCGAGTCGCTGGCCGGGACGAAGCCGGAAGGTGCGCCCCTTCTCCCCGGAGCGAACCTCCACCAAGCCCTCCGCCACGGTGACGGACAGCTGGTCGCCGCGATGGCGGACGTCGAACCGCGTGCCGACCACCCGGACCGTGCGATCACCCGCATGGATCAGGAACGGGCGACGGGCGTCGTGAGCGACGTCAAACACGGCCTCGCCCTCGCCCATCACGACCCGACGCTCCTTACGGGCGAGGGTCACCTCCATGCGGGAGGCGACGTTCATCTCGACGATGGAGCCGTCGGCAAGGCTCAGGGTCCGCTTATGACCGACAGCCGTGGTGTAGGTTTCGGTGGCCGGCGCGAGCAGCGCCTGCGGCGCCACCGCCACAGCCACGGCCGCGGCCGCCGCCAAGCCGCCCAGCCCCAAATAGAAGCGGCGGCTGAAACGAGGTTCAGGTCGGCGCCGCTGGACGGCGTCTTCAGCCCGCAGCTGCGGGGCCGCGGAGCCAATCTCGTCCAGCACCCCCATGACGCTGTCGAACGCCTGGCGGTTGGCCTCGCTCGACTGCAGCCAGGCGTCGAAAGCCAGCGCTTCGGCCTCGCCGCCCCGTTGGAGGCGCACGATCCATTCGCTGGCCTCCTCGAGGCGTGCATCGTTGCGGTCGATCGCGCCGGTCATGGGCCCTTCCAGAGCGATCCCCATTGATCGCCCGACATCGAGGAAGACGCCGTGGATCGGCCTTCCCCCCCGAAAAAATATCTCAATTTCAGGTTGTTCACCGTGCGAGCCTTCGGGTGAGGGCCTTCAGGGCTCCGCTGATGTGCTTCTCGACGGCCTTGACCGAAACACCCATCGCGCGGGCAGTCTCGGCATGGCTGAAGCCTTCCAGCTTGTGAAGACGAAACGCCCGCTGCATCTGCGGCGGCAGCTCGCCCACCGCCTCAACGAGCTGGCGCAGGCGCTGGCGTGAGGCCACCGCCTCGTCGGCCGGCGGCTCCTGCGCAAGGTCCTCGCCGCCGACGGCGGACCCCGTCGCCTCCCGCCAAGCGCCATCGCGGGCGGCGCTGCGACGTTCGCCGCGAGCGCGGTCGAGCAGCAGATTGGTCGCCATGCGGTAGAGCATCGCCACAGGCGACTGCACCTCGCCCTCCGCCTCACGACCGGCGACCTTCAGGTAGAGATCCTGAGCAAGGTCTTCGGCCGCCGCAAGCGAGCCGGTCCGAGCCGCGAAGAACCGCACCAGATTGGCGCGACGCTCGAAATAGGCGTGCAGAAGAGCATCGCCGCCGTCAGGCGGTCGGTCGTGGATTTCAGGCACAGCGCGCGCCCAGCCAATCGGCGAACGCTCTCGCCGGCGTGGAGTCGTTCGACCCACTCGCACGGAAAGGTATGCGCCTGCTCATCCGCCCATTTGGTCCGCCAAACCTTGAGGAGGTGTGACGCAGAACCGCGCAGCACGCCACCATCCTGTCGGAACGGGCCCCGAGCCGCGGGAAGCGGCCTAGCGCCGCCGTCGGCGGGCCGGAGCAGGCCCAGGCGCGGGGCCTTGGAGGTGCAAGCGGCCGCGCCCTAGGTCCATGCCGACCCGGTAGCGCCCGAGAACGCCCAGCCCAAGAAGCCCGCCAGGAATCGCGGCCTTCAAGGAGGGGGAGTAGATCTGAACCGGCACGTCGGGGAAGACCTGCCCTGCGAAGCCGATCCGCTCCGCCCGGACGATGCGATCTTGGCTCACACCGCCGAGGGTGATCGAGTGGGTGCGCTGCACGTCGCGCCCATCGAACAGGCCAGCCGCCTGCGCCGCTTCCTCCGAAAGGGCGAGCGCGCCGGTGGCGCCCGTGTCCACCATGACCTCGACCGGAGGCGCGTCCTCCACCTTCACGGCCGCGAAGAGAGCGCCGTTGCGCATCTGGACGGGCGCGGCGACGGCGCCCTGCGGCGCGGTCCAGGCGTCAGGCTTGAAGAAGGCGGCACGCCGCCGTGGGAAGTCGATGTCGGCCGCCACCGCCCGCAGGAAGTCCCGGCCGAGCAGCATGGAAAAGGGCTGAGCCGTGAGGCCGGAAAGCGGGCTGAGGTTCAGGGTCGCCGCTCGGAGGCCGGTGATCTGCATGGCCCGGTCGTCACCCACGTCCAGATCCAGGGTGACCGAGCGGGTGATGCTTGGCTGGCCGCTGACGCCGAACGCCACCATCGGAATGGGTGTGGCCGCCGGAAGCTTCAGCCTCTGGGCCAGCGCGGCGTCGATCGCCGAGTACTGTGCGCCGGAGTCCACCACCGCGCGGAACCAAACACCCTTGATGCGCGCCGGAAGATCCACAAGGCCGCCGCGAGCGGGCAAGTCGATCCAGCCGCTGCTCGCCGCGCCGCCCGTGAAGGCGACCTCCGGGTCAGGCCACAGGAGGTGATTGCGCGCCGCCCAGATCGCCGCGCCACCAGCCCCCAGAAGAAGGAGCTGGCCAAGTACGTTGCGGCGATGCGGACGGGGCGGACTCAAAGCGCGACGAACAAGAGAGCCGCCAGACCCGCCGCCGCGACGACGCCGACGAGACCTGCAAGCACTAGATTGCGCTGCGGTCCCATCTTGGCGTTCGGCTGAAGCTCGGGCGTAGCGGCGTTGGCTTTCGCTCCGCGGCTGTCAGGCCCTGCGGTCTCCAAGGCCCGCGCTTCGGCGAGCAGTTGCGGATCGAGCTGGGTGCCGCCCGCTTCTGTGTCCGTGCCGAGCGGCGAGGCGCCGGGGTCCAGGCCGCCCACTTTGGCGCCGGTGCGGCCGGCTTCGTAGTCGCGCTTGAGCTGGGCGGCGGTGGCGCCTTGGCGCTCGTCCCCGGTGTTGTGCTGATCGGTCATGAGAGGCCCTCGGTTGTTCCCCTTGAATGACCGGCGGCAAGGGAAGTTCACCGTCCGAACTCGCACCAAGAGCCACGCTTAAGGCTCGGTCGCAACCCCGACACAAGCGCTGCGTTAGTTCAGCGGCCGTACAGCCGGTGACGGGCAGGCTCGACGGTCGGTGGCGCCTTGCGGCGTGCAGTACGGACGAGACCCATGACCCGACCCGACCGAAACGCCTCCCTTCGGCTCGCCGCCCTTCTGATGGGCGGAGCCGCTACGCTGGCGCTGGCAGGCTGCAAGATCGACAACCGGCCGCTGTTGGCTCGTGGTGAGACGGCGCCGCTCGAGACGGCCTATGCACCCGCCCCTTACGACGGCGCCCTGCTCGAGCTGCCGGAGGCGCCGCCTGCGCCTGTGGCCAATTTGCCGCCGGAGCAAGCTTACCTCTATCCCGAGCGCGCCTACCGCTTCGATCGCGCGGCCTACCGGGAAGCGCCGGACTACGGCTTCGCCTACGAAGACGACCAGCGATGGGCTTGGAATGGCGACGACGGAATGATGTTCGCCGAGCCGATCGATGACGGCTACCGCTACTATTACTACGAGGAAGGCGACGCCTACCCATACTACGTCCGTGATGACGACTATGGCTACGCTTACGGCGAAAACGGCGTGCTGCTGGCGGTGTTCACGGCGGCTGGCGCGCTGCTGGGGATGGACGATTATCCTCGGTACGCCGAACCGGCCGGCCGCTACTGGGCGCACGCCTATGACCTGCATGAGGCCTGGCGCGGCTCGCCGCGTATGGACGTGCGGCAGACGGCTTGGATGGACCGCGAGCCCCTGTTCTGGGCCGCGCAGGACCGCTGGTTCCGCTCAGCGGAGAGCTATGAGCCCTGGCGTGAATTCCGGACGCGCCACGACAACGGCCTGCATCGCGGCTGGTACAAGGAACGGCCCCAGCCGGTGGACTACCGGCACGCGCCGGGTGCGCCGCTGCGGGCGGATGACCGGAACTGGCGCCACGAGGGAGGTCAGGAGCGGCGCCTTCGGCAAGATCGTGGTCCTGAGCGGGCGGGGCGCGAGCACCGAGGCCCGGACCTGAAGGGAGCCCGGCGGGAGGCTCGCCAGGAGGCGCGCCATCAAGATCGCCAGCACGGCCGACAGGAAGCTCGCAGGGAAGAGCGGCGTGAAGAGCGGCGTGATAGGGGACCGGAGCGTCAGTTCGCCCGCGCGGCCGCAAACGCAGGTCGCGACGCCAACGCCCAGCGGCCGGAGCGTGAACGCGCCAGACCCGAGCGGCACGAGCGGGCCGAGCGTCGGAGCGAGCATGGCGGCGGCCGCCCCATGCAGATGGCGCAGGCTGACCGGGGCGGCGGCAAGCCTGATCGCGCAGGCGCCGAACGTGGCCACGCCGAAAACCGCGGCGGCGGCAAACCAGACCGTGGCGAGCACGGCGGCGGCCACAAGGGCGGCGGCGGCGGTGGCGATAAGGGCGGCGGCAAGGGCAAGTAGCCCTTGCTGCGTCAGCCCCGCAGGCTGCGGGCGAGGATCTCGAGGGTGAGCCGGGCCGCCTGACGGGTTTCGTCCTGCTCGCCACGTTCGAAGGTCACCAGGCCCGCCTCGAACAACTGGTCCAGGTCCTGGTCGGTCAGGACGCCCTTGCGCTTCAGCGTCGAAAGGGTGCCGACGATGATCGCGTGCAGCGCGGCCAGCATGCCGGCGCGTTCGGCTTCGGCCGAGATCTCTTCACCCATGATGCGCCGTAATCCTTCCTTGGTGTCAGGCGCAATTCATCTAAAGCTCGGCATAAGTCCAGCGTATCCGGTGCGTTAGCGCATCTTATTCGGAGCCTTTGCGTTGAACGGCGTCATGCGAAACAAAGCTCCGGCTCGGCGCGAACGGGCCTTGTTCACTTTCCGGCTTATCCTCGGCGCCCAGGTCGCCTTCGCTGCGCTGAATGCCCAGGCGGGGGAAAAACCCCAGTCCAAGAGCGTCGCGGCCGCTTTCGGAAATACAGTCGTCAGCACCTATCCCGACGGCCGGACGCAAAGGATCTGGCTCAAGGAAGACGGCAGCTTCCGGGGTCTCAGCCGACGCGGCAATCCCATAGCTGGCGCCTGGACCCTTAAGGGCGAGCAGGTCTGCCTGAAGCAGAGCCGGCCTGTTCCGCTCCCGATCAGCTACTGCACAGACTTCCCGGCCTCAGGCGGATTGGGATCGGAGTGGACGAGCAAGGACCTGCGCGGCACGCCCATCCGCCTGAGCCTGCAAAAGGGCGTCGAGCTCCCGAACTAGGATCGACTCAGCGATCCGACGCCTTGCGACGGTCGATGGTGAAGCCGCCTTCGCCGTGGCGACCGGTGCTGGACCAACGCGCCTCCTCAGCCTTGTGGGCGTATTGCTCCGCGACCAGCCATGACTTCACGGGCCGAAGCGTGCCCAGGCAACCAGCGACCAACGCCGGCACCACCACGGCGAATTGCGCCCAGATCGGCGGCTGAGCGGCGACGGCCCACCAGGCCCAGGCGGCGGTGACGAGGATGCCTACGCCGCTCATCACGAAGAACGCCGGGCCATCGGCGGGATCGGCGAAGCTGAAGTCCAGGCCGCAGCGATCGCAGGACTTGGCGATGGTCAGGAAGCCGCTGAACAGCTTGCCCTCGCCACAACGCGGGCAGCGGCAACGCAGGCCGGCCGAGAGGCTCGAAGGAGAGTCGTAGCTGGCCACGGAGGCCTCCATACATTGGCGCTTGCGGCGCATACAATCCAATCATAATGTATGGATCACCTTCCCGGCTGGCAAGATGACCCCCGACCATCCCTCCGCACGTTGGCTGCGGCGCGTCGACCGCAGCAGCGGCCGCGCGATCTATCTTTCCGTGCTGGACGCCCTGCAGGCGGCGATCCGCGAGGGCGAACTGCAACCAGGCGACCAGCTGCCGCCGCAGCGCGCGGTGGCCGGACTGCTGGGCGTTGACCTGACGACCGTCACCCGGGCCTACAACGCCGCGCGGGAACGGGGGCTGCTGGACGGCGCCGTCGGCCGGGGCACGTTTGTGAGAGCACGGCCGGAAGAAGACGAGGGCGGGCGGGTGGACCTGTCCATGAACCTGCCGCCGCCACCGGACGGCGTTTCGCTCGCCAACCTCCTGAAGGACGCCTGCCGGGAGATCCTGGAACGAACCGACGCGGCCACCCTGATGGCCTACCATCCCGGCGCGGGCACGCTTGGCCAAAAGGCCGCGGGCGCCGCGTGGCTGCGACCAGCGCTGGGCGATCTGGCGGCCGAGCGGGTGCTTGTCTGCGCTGGTGCGCAGGTCGCGTTGGCGGCGATCCTTTCCGCCTTCACCCATCCCGGGGATCAGGTGGTGGTGGAGCCCCTCACCTATCCCGGGTTCAAGCTCGCAGCCCAGTCGCACGGCCTGAACCTGACCGCCTGCCCGGTCGACGGCGACGGCCTTGTTCCGGAGGCGCTGGAAGAGATCTGTGCGAGGCGCCGACCGGCGGCGATCTACACCATCCCGACAGCCCAGAACCCCACGGCCGTCACCCTGCAGCTGACGCGACGGGCGCAGATTGCCCAGATCGCTCAGCGACACGGGATCTGGATCATCGAGGACGATCCCTACTCGCGGCTCTTCGATCGCCCCGTTCAGGCGATCGCCGCCCTGGCGCCTGATCGATGCTTCCATTTAGCGACGCTGGCCAAATGCCTGACGCCCGGCCTGCGGACCGCCTTCATCGTCCCGCCGCCTGAAGCGGCCGAGCCGCTGGCCCGGAGCCTGCGCGCGCTGTCGCTCATGCCCGCCCCGCTGATGACGGCGGTGGCGGCCAGCTGGATACGGGAGGGCCAGGCCGAGCGGCTCCTGGCGGGCGTGCGAGCCGAGGCGCGAGCGCGCCGGGCGCTCGCCGCCGACCTGCTGCCTCAGGCGATGGGCGAGGCGGAGAGCATCCACATCTGGCTCGATCTTCCGAGCCACATCCATCCTGACCGGCTGCAGGCCACCGCCCAGGCCAGCGGCGTGTCGCTTGTAACGGCCGAAGCCTTCGCGGTCGAAACTCAGGAGCGGAACGGGCTGCGGATATCCCTGGGCGGGCCGGCGCGGCGTGCGGTCCTGACCACCGCTCTGGAAAAGGTGGCGCGGCTGCTGGACGGCGCTCAACCGTCCTGAGCTGAGGTCAGACGGGCGCAGCTCCACCGCCGCGCTGCTGCCAATGGTCGGCCACCGCACGGGCGACCTGCTGCATCAGGCGCTGGCGGTCGCGGAACGGCCGCTTGGTTTCTCGAAGCATGACGGCGACGGCATAGACGCGCCCGTCAGGAGCGGTGATCAGGCCGACATCGTTGATGCCGACCGAGGCGCCGCGCCAGTCCGGGCCGGTCCCCGTCTTGTGGGCGATGCTCCAGCCAGGCGGCAGGCCGGCCTTGAGACGCAGATTGCCTGTCTTGGCCTCCGCCATGAGGCCGATCAGGGTGTCGGTCGATGGCTTCGAGAGCAGCTCGCCACGCTGAAGAGCGGCGAGTCCATGCGTTAGGCCGATGGGCGTGGCGCCGTCTGGTGGATTGGCGAGATAGGCGTCGAGAGCGCGGTCTCGCACCTCGTCCGGAAGCTTGGCCCGAGCCTCCTTGAAGCGCCAGCCAACCAGCTCGGGACGCCACTCCACGCCCGCGGTCAGCGACTGGAGCATCTTCTCGTCACCGCCGATGCCGATGCCGGTCAGCCCCTTGCGGGCAACCACGTCAGTGACGATGGCTGCGCCGCCGACCTCGCTCATGATCTTGTCGTTGGCCGTATTGTCGCTCTCGGTGAGGGAACGGGACAGCAGGTCATAGTAGGTGGTCAGGAACCCCGTCCGACCGATCTTGCGTCCGAGCGGCTCGTAGAACACCGAGCGGTCCTCCGGCCGCACCAGGACGGGCTGATCCAGGCGGAACCGGCCTTGATCGATCGCCTCCATCATGGCCAGAGCGACCCAGATCTTTACAACGCTCTGCTGCGGGTAAAGCGAGCCGCCATCCACTGATGCGGTCCAACGCTCTGTCACGTCGGTGACCGCGATCCCGACATCCTCGCGGTAGTCTTCGGCGAGCTCAGTGAGCCGCGCCTGGAGTTCGGCCGGGGCGGGCGGCGCGGGCGGCGGCTTGGCCTGCGCTGGCGCAGAAGTGAGCTGGACAGCCCCGCCCTTCTCCAGACCGGTGATGGTGACCCAGCCGCAACCCGCCGCCGCGATCGTCAGCGCAAGGCCGGCCAGCAGAGCCGTTCTGGGTCGGCGCACGGAAGAGCGGATACGTCGACGCATATGAAACTAACGCCCGAAGAACTCAGGCGTGAGCATGCGCATGGTCATGCTCGTGATGTCCAGCCCGCACCTCGACCGTGACGTGGCTCAGCCCGGCCAGCCCTTTCAGGCGGGCGTGGTAGGCTTCGGCCGGTTGCGGATGGTCGGCCGCCACAACGGCCACCGCCGCATGGTGTCCGGGGCCAAGACGCCAGAGGTGCAGGTCAACGACCCGCTCCCCTTCCGCGGAGAGCCGCGTGCGGATGTCTGAGGTCAGCGCCGCGGAGGGGTTGATGTCCAGGAGAGCGGCCGCCGCCCGGCGGATCAGCGTCCAGGCGAAGTGGGCCACCAGAAGAGCGCCGGCGAGACCGGCGAGCGGGTCGGCGAAGCCCCAGCCGAAGAGCTGTCCGGCGCCCAGTCCGGCGATCGCCAAGACCGACACCATGGCGTCGGCCGAAAGGTGCAGGTGCGCGGCCGAGATGTTGAGGTCGCCGTCAGGATCGTGACGGTGCACATGCGCCCGCCCAGGCCGTAGCAGCAGGACGCAGACCACGTTCACCGCCAGGCCCGCGATGGCCAGCGGCAGCGCGTGGTCGAAGTGGACCGCCTCCGGGTTGGCGAGCCGCTCCAGGCTCTCCACGCCGATCAGAAGGGCCGTGATCGCCAGCACCACCGCGTTCGCGAAGCCGGCCAGATAGCCCACCTTGCCGGTGCCGAAGGCGAAGCGCGGGTCTTCCGCATGCCGCCGCGCCATCGCGTAGGCGCCGGCGGCCACGAGAAGGGCGGCCACGTGGGCAGCCATGTGCAGGCCGCTGGCGGTCAGGGCCATGGATCGATAGAGCAGCCCGCCCGCGAGCTGCGCCACCAGGGTGACGGCGCAAATGGCGGTCACCAGCCAGGTCCGCCGCTCGTTGCGGCGGTGATCGGCGCCAAGATAGGTCCGGTCCTCGCGGAACGCGTCCAGAGGCGCCCCGACGGCGGGACTTGCGGCAGGCGGGGCGGCAGGAGCTGTCATCTGACGTTACTTTATAACACTGAGAGGGGAGAACAAGGGCCTGCGAGAACAAGGCTTCATTCCGGCGCTTCGCCCGCCTACATGGGAGCCATGACCGAAAAGACGCCCGTCACCGTGCTCACCGGCTATCTTGGCGCCGGCAAGACCACCCTCCTCAACCGCATCCTCTCCGAAGAGCACGGCAAGAAGTACGCCGTGATCGTCAACGAGTTCGGGGAGGTCGGCATCGACAACGACCTGATCGTCGGAGCCGACGAGGAGGTGTTCGAGATGAACAACGGCTGCGTCTGTTGCACGGTTCGCGGCGACCTGATCCGGGTCGTGCAGGGCCTGATGAAGCGGAAGGGCGGGTTCGACGCGATCATCGTCGAGACCACGGGCCTCGCCGATCCGGGTCCGGTGGCCCAGACCTTCTTCGTGGACGAGGACGTCCGCGCCAAGACGCAGTTGGACAGCGTCACCACCGTGGTCGACGCCAAGCACCTGCCGCTGCGGCTGAAGGACTCCAAGGAAGCGGCCGAGCAGATCGCCTTTGCCGACCAGATTATCCTGAACAAGACCGACCTTGTGTCGGAAGCCGAGTTGGCCGAAGTGGAGCGGGCGATCCGCACCCTGAACCCGCTGGCGCCGATCCACCGAGCTCAGCGCTCGAACGTGCCCCTGGAGCAGGTGCTAGGCCGCCACTCCTTTGATCTCAACCGCATCACCGAACTCGAGCCGGACTTCCTGAACCCGGGCCACGGCGAGCCGGGTCACGTGCACGATGAGCATTGCGGGCACGACCACCACCATCATCATCATGACCATCACCACGGCCACGATCATGACCACGCGACCGACCATGGACACGAGCACATCCACGACCACGTGGCCGAGAGCGGCATCCGCGGCATCAGCCTGACCACCGACAAGCCGCTGAACGGCAACAAGGTCACCGCTTGGCTCAACAATGTGCTGCAAACCCAAGGGCCCGACATCCTGCGCGCCAAGGGCATCCTCGACGTCGCGGGCGAGAACCGCCGCCTGGTGTTCCAGGCCGTGCACATGATCCTGGAAGGCGACTTCCAGCGCGACTGGCGCGAGGGCGAAGCCCGCTACTCCCGCATGGTCTTCATCGGCCGCAACCTCGATGAGGCCAAGCTGCGGGAAGGCTTCGAAAGCACGGTGGCGTAGCCCGAAGGCTGAGCTTGCCCTGGCCGGCGCTTCGCCGCCGGCGTCCGCAACAGCGGCGACAAAAAACCCCGCCGGATCGCTCCGGCGGGGTTTTCCGTGTTCAGCCTGGAGAGGCTTAGAGTTCTTCGTTGATCAGGGCGACCTGGTAGAAGCCGTTGCCCTGCAGGGTGTTCATGACCGCCATGAAGTCACCGTACTTCACGTGGCGCTGAGCGCGGATGTAGACGCGCTCGGTCGTCGGGTTGCCGATGCCGGGACGGTCGCGGGTGATCACGCCGGCCAGATCCGCGGGCAGCGAGCTGAGGCTCGACTGCACGGTGCCGATGTAGAGGTCGCCGTTGTCCTGGATGTTCACCAGAATCGGTTCCGGCGGCTTCGGCGCGCCGGGCGGCGGCGGAACGGCCGGCGGCAGGTCGAGCTTGATCGAAACCGTGGCGGCCGGGATGGACACCATGAAGATGATGAGAAGCACCAGCATCACGTCCACGAAGGGCGTGACGTTCATGTCCGAGTTCTGGCCGAGGTCGAACTTCTTGCCCCCGCCGCCGCCCAACTTGGCGCCCATGCCTGATTATTCCTTCCCTGGGGCCAGCTTGAGCCAGCCCGGACTTCCGTTCAGCGGACCATTGGCAAGCCGTTATCGCCTTGTAAAGGGCCAAGCGCGGAGTCGGCGCGAGCCATGCGCCTGCGCCCAAGGGAGAGGCGCCCTCGCCGCCGGAATCGGCGCAGCTTCCGAGAACCCTGTTCGATAGCGCGGACTTTACCTCCGGCCGCGCGCCGCACTAGGGACGTGTCCATGATCCAGTCCTTCGAAGCCTACGTCACAGCCGCCCTGTTCGACCGCAGCGGAAAGGCCGCTTTCGCCCTCGGCGACGGCACCGTTCGGTTCGAAGATGGAGCCGTTGTTCAGGCGCATGACGGCGCCGTGCTGTCCGCCTGCATACATCCCTCAGGCGAGGGGCTGCTCACCGGTGGTGATGATGGACGGGTGGTCTGGTCCCGCGCGTCCGGCCCGCTGGAAATCGCCAGCCTGCGCGGCAAGTGGATCGATTCCATCGCCGCCTCGGCCGAATCGAAGCTGATCGCGTTCGCCGCCGGCCGCGAGCTTCACGTGCGCGACGTGGCTGATCCGAGCTTTGCCCGCACCTTCCAGCACGAGAAGACCGTGGCGGCCCTGGCCTTCGACCCGAAGGGCCGGCGGATCGCCGTGGCCACCTATGGCGGCGCCTGGCTGTGGTACGCCCGGATCGCTGATCAAAAGCCGACCAAGCTCGCCTGGGCCGGCAGTCACGTGGCCGTGGCCTGGAGCCCGGATGGCAAGTTCATCATCTCCGCGATGCAGGACAACCAACTGCACGGCTGGCGCGTGGCCGACGAGAAGAACATGCGCATGGGCGGCTATCCGGCCAAGGTGAAGAGCCTGGCCTTCATGTCCAAGGGCAACCTTATGGCCACCTCCGGCGCCAACGGCGTGGTGGTCTGGCCGTTCACCGGCTCCACCGGCCCGATGGGCAAGCAGGCGGCGGAAGTCGGTTACGAGGAAAGCGCCGTCTCGACCTTTGTCGCGGGTCAGCCGAACGGCAACTGGGTGGCCTGGGGCTTCGACGACGGCCGCGTGCGGGCCTGCGACCTCGTGGGCCAGAAGGTGCTGAACCTCAAGGAAGAGAAAGGCCCGCCGATCACGGCTCTTTCAATGACCCCGGACGGAAAACGCGTCGCCTGGGGCGACGAGGACGGCGCCGCTGGCGTCGCCGAGATCTAGCGGCGGCGTTAACGACGTCTGCGGCCACGGCGGCTAACATCCCTTCATCTGGCGGGGAGTGCGGTTGTGGCGCGGCGTGGCAAAGGCAAGGGGCTGTTCGGGCGGATCATCCGCTGGACGATGCTGGTCATTCTGGTCTTCGGGATCATCGGGCCGGTGCTGACGGTCGCCGTCTATCGGTTCGTGCCGCCGCCCATGACCTTCCTGATGGTGCAGCGCCTCTTCGAAGGCCGCGGCTTTGATCGGCGCTGGGTCCCGCTGGAGGACATCTCGCCCACCCTGGTTCGCGCAGTCATCGCGGGCGAGGACGCGCGGTTCTGCCAGCACAAGGGCTTTGACTTCGACGCGATCCAGAAGGCCATGGCTTACAACCAACAGGGCAAGAAGGTCCGCGGCGGCTCCACCATCAGCCAGCAGACAGCGAAGAACGTCTTCCTGTGGCCGCACCGGGACTACGTCCGCAAGGCTTTGGAAGCCTACTTCACCGTCCTGATCGAGCTGATCTGGGGCAAGGAGCGGATCATGGAAGTCTATCTGAACTCCATCGAGTGGGGCCCGGGCGTCTATGGCGCCGAGGCGGCGGCTCAGCGCAACTTCCGAGTCAGCGCGGCCAAGCTGACGCCCACCCAAGCCGCCCGGCTGGCGGCCATCGTGCCCAAGCCCCTGTCCTGGAAGGCCGCGCAACCCGGCCGCTACATCAAGCGGCGCTCCGGCTCGATCAACCGCAATGCACGAATCGTGAGCCGGGAAGGCATGGCCTCCTGCGTTCTGTAGTTGACGCAACAAGGCTTGCCCCGCAAACCTTCGACAGAGGAAACAACAAACCCCTGGAGAAGCGCCCATGCGAGTTGGCGTGCCCCGCGAGATCAAGCCGGACGAATACCGGGTGGGGCTCACGCCCACCGCCGTTCGCGAGTACGTCACCCACCGCCACGAGGTGCTGGTCGAGACCGGCGCAGGCCAGGGGGCAGGCTATGCGGATGAGGCCTACACCCGAGCCGGCGCACGGATCCTGCCCTCGGCGGACGCCGTGTTCGCCGAAGCCGAGCTGATCGTGAAGGTGAAGGAGCCCCAGGCCATCGAGTGGGCCCGCCTGACCGACAGGCACATCCTTTTCACCTACCTCCACCTCGCTCCCGATCCCGCCCAGACCGAGGGGCTGCTGGCGTCCGGCTGCGCCGCCATCGCCTATGAGACGGTGACCGACGCGCAAGGCGGCCTGCCGCTGCTGGCCCCGATGTCCGAGGTGGCAGGCCGCATCGCGGTCTTCTCGGCCGGAGAAACCCTGCTCAAGCACAACGGCGGCATGGGCCTGCTGATCAGCGGTGTGCCAGGCGTTCCGCCGGCGCGGGTTTGCGTCCTGGGCGGCGGCGTGGTCGGCATGAACGCGGCGCGCATGGCCGCGGGGCTGGGCGCCGAAGTGGTGATCCTGGAACGCTCGATCCCCCGCATGCGCGAGCTGGACAACATGTTCCAAGGCCGGATCCTGACCCGCTATTCGACCCAGGATGCGGTGGAGGACGAGGTTCTTCGATCCGACGTGGTGATCGGAGCGGTGCTGACCGCCGGGGCCGCGGCGCCCAAGCTGGTGCGGCGCGAAGACCTTTCAAAGATGAAGCCCGGCTCGGTGCTGGTGGACGTTTCCATCGACCAGGGCGGCTGCTTCGAGACCAGCAAGCCCACCACCCACAACCAGCCGACCTACACGGTGGACGGCGTGGTCCACTACTGCGTAGCCAACATGCCGGGCGCGGCGCCCCGCACCTCTTCGGAAGCGCTGGGTCACGCCACCCTGCCCTTCGGCCTGCTTCTGGCCGACCAAGGGCTCGAGGCGCTCAAGAAGAACCGTCATCTGGCCAAGGGCCTGAACGTCCTGAAGGGCGAGCTCACCCACCCGGCGGTGGCCGACGCCCTGGGCAAGCGGTTCTCGGACCCCTACGGCGCCTGGGCGGCCTGAGCCGTCCTCAGCTGCGCCAGCGCAGAACGGCGGGCTGCACGGGATTTTCGAACGTGCGGCCCTCGCGACGGCTGGCGCTCCATTCGCGCTTAAGCTGCTGGTACCACTTGGCCTGCCGGTCGGCGTCGTCGACCCAGAGCAGCGCCGGGTCGTACTTCAGGCCCTCGTTCTGCAGGTTCACCATGTCGCCGTCCTGACGGAGGAAGGCGCGGGCGCCCACCTTGATGAACGGCTTGAGGATGCTGAAGGCCGGGTGGTCCGACCAGACGATCTGGACGATCCGCGTCTTCTTGCCGTTGATCGGCGTCAGGCAGGTCAGCGAGAGCACCTCGCGACGTCCCACCGTCACGTGCTCCCAGCGCAGCCCTGGCAGCCGGAAGGTGATCTCGGTCAGCGGCTCGCCGCCGAGGATCACATAGGCCCTGGAGTTTTTGGACGGCTCGTGTCGGACCATGGCGAAGCCGGCGTCCCGCGGCTCGAACCTCTTGGCCTTGTCGTGCTGGCTCTTGGACGAGCGCCACCACCACTGCTGGTGCACATAGGGCCCGTGCGCCGGGTCCATCAGCCCCACGACGGCGTGGTCGATGTGGGCATCGAAGTCCATCTGATCGACCAGCTTCGGCCCGCCCCCGACCACGCCAGGGAAGGTGGGCGGCGGCTCCGTGGGCTCGCCCAGGCCTCGGGGATCCGAGCTCATCCAGACGAACACCAGCCCCTGGCTCTCGGCGACCGGATAGCGCCGGACTCGAATGCGCGAGATGTCCATGGCTTGGTCCGACACCAGGGACGGAATGGCCGTACAAGCGCCGTCATAGCCGAAACGCCAGCCGTGATAGGGGCACTCCACGCTCTCGGCGCCCGAGGCGTCCTGGCGGATGCGGCCGGCCGACAGGGGCGCGGCCCGGTGAGGGCAGATGTCCCGCAGGGCGAAGATCTCGCCTCGGCTTGAACGCCCCAGCATCACCGGCTCGCCGAGGATCTCATAGCGAGCGAGCTTGCCGGCCTTGAGATCGCTGGAAAGGGCCGCGAAGTACCAGATGTCGGTCAGGAAGCCCTGGCCGAACCGACCTTCTTGCCGCGTCGTCTTGCTATCGGCCTCGGCCATAGGGCGGCTTCTAATCCGCGGCGAACTCGCGGGGAAGGCTCAGGAAGGCGGCGGCCCAGGGGGACAGGCCCAGCGACCCGCCGCGAAGATCCGCCTCCCCCGAGCGCAAGGGCCACAGATCGCCGTCTTCGAGCTGATCGTGATGCACAATCTGGGGCTCGGCGCTGAGGTTGAAGACGCAGGCGATCGCCCCCGTCTCGCTGCGCCGGACAAACGCCAGCACCGGGGTCGGCACATCCAAGAACGCGATGTCCCCGTGCGTCATGGTCGGCGAGGCCTTGCGGAAAGCGACCATCTCGCGCGCAAAGGCCAGAGGACTGTCGGGGTCGTTTTCCTGCTCTTCCACGGTGAGGGAGGCGTGCTCGGCGGCAGCCGGCAACCAGGGGGTCCCGTCCGTAAAGCCGAGGTTGTCCGATCCATTCCACGGCATGGGCGTACGGCAACCGTCGCGCCCGCCGACGTAGGGCCAATAGAGATCGCCCACAGGGTCTCGCAGTTGGTCGCGAGCAAGCTGCGCCTGCGGCAGGCCGAGCTCTTCGCCCTGGTAGATCAGGGTCGTTCCCTTGAGGCTGACCAGCAGGGCGAACATCAGCTTGGCGAACTCGGGCGAGCCGTCGCCGCCGAACCGGCTGACCGTGCGCGGCACGTCGTGGTTCGAGAAGGAGATGGTCGGCCAGTGGGCGGGAAACCGCTCGAACGTTGCGTAGTGCTCGCGGAAGGTCTGAGGCGTGAGCTGGTCCGCGGTGAGCAGGACGAAAGTGTAGGCCGAGTGCAGGCCGTCCTCGGCGGAGAGGTAGGCGCCGCAGCGCTCTTCCTCCTCGGAGAACTCGCCGAAAACGAAGCGGTCGCCCCCATTCTTTCCGTCGTGCGCTTCGACCCGACGGCGGATGAGGTCCAGCACCTTCACGTTCTCCGGCAGGTTGGAGTCGTAGAGGTGCCGCTGCAGGTCGGAGGCGTGGCGGAAGGCCCGCTCCGTCTTCTCGGCGGGCGGGTTGTCGGTGAGGGCCTCGTCGTGGAGGTAGGTGCCGGCGACGTCGAGCCGAAAGCCGTCGACGCCCCGCTCCAGCCACAGGTCGAGAACGGACAGCGCCGCTTCCCGGGCGTCGGCGTTGCGCCAGTTCAGCTTCGGCTGCTGTCGCAGGAACTTGTGGTGGTAGTGCTGACGGCGCGCAGGCTGATAGGCCCAGGCAGGACCGCCGAAAACGCTGAGCCAATTGTTCGGAGCCGTGCCGTCGACCTTCGGATCGGCCCAGACGTACCAGTCAGCCTTGGGACCGGCGGCCCCGCCAGTCAGGCTTTCGACGAACCATGGATGCTCGTCGCTGGTATGGGAAAGCACCTCGTCGAGGACGACCTTCAGACCGCGGGCATGGGCCGCTTCCAGGAGGTCTTCGAAATCGTCGAGCGTCCCGTAGTCGGCTTGGACGCCCTGGTAGTCCGCAATGTCGTAGCCCCAGTCGCGGTTCGGCGAGGGATGGATCGGCGAGAGCCAGATCCCGTCGACGCCGAGGCTCTGGATGTAGTCGAGCTTGGCGGCGACGCCCGGCAGATCGCCATGGCCGTCGCCGTCGCTGTCGAAGAAGCTGCGGACATAGACGTGATAGAGGACGGCACCCCGCCACCACGTCTGCGTCATCGGATCAGACTTCCGAGGTGTTACGGACGATCTTGGAGACCAGGCCGTACTCGATCGCCTCTTCAGCGTTGAGCCAGAAGTTGCGCTGGGTGTCCTTCACGATCCGCTCGACCGTCTGGCCAGTCTCTTCCGCGATGATCCGGTTCACGCGGTCGCGCATCTTGATGATCTCGCGCGCTTCGATCTCGATATCCGAGGCTTGGCCGCGGCTGCCGCCAGCCGGCTGGTGCAGCAGGAAGCGAGTGTTCGGCAGGCAGAAGCGGTTTTCCTTGGTCGCACCCAGGAAGATGTGCGCGCCGGCGCTGGCGACCCAGCCCGTGCCGATCACCTTCACTGGAGAGCCGCAGAAGCGGATCATGTCGTGAACAGTGTCGCCGCTTTCCACGTGACCGCCCGGCGAATTCACGATCACCCGGATGGGATCGCTGCTCTCAGCAGACAACGCCGTCAGTTGCGCGGTGACGCGCTCGGCCAGTCGCATGTCGATTTCGCCGAAGATCAACACGGTCCGCGACTTGAACAGGGCGTTCTGGACCGGGCCGGCCGTCATAGGCATGTCTGGCAGACGGCCCTTTTCATCATCGCCATCTTCGTCGTCCAGACGCGCCGTCCACTTGATCATAAGTGCTCCTCGGGGATTGCCGGAGTGAGGGCGCGCCCCACGGCGCCGCCTCCCCGCAGCTGAAGAATGCTCGAATGCAGTTATTGGTCCGCGGGCTCTACGGCAAGAGCGCCCCGCCAGATTGCGTGTGCGCACCTCGTTTGATGCCATAGCCGCGCGCCGGACGAGAGCAGTCGCTCGCCCAGGTGGTATTTGGGCCTCTAGCTGCGCAGCTTAACAGTTCCACAACAATGTTCGCCAAACCGTGTGATCACTAATCGATAGGGGGCGAAATGGTCAGCGTGGGGCGGCAGATACCCATCCTCAACCCGACAGGGCGGGTGGAGCGCGCGGCCAAGCGTGCGGCGCGGGACATGCTGAGGCTGCGGTCTTCGGAGCAGACCTCCGATGACCTGACGCTTACGGACGCCGAACTGCACCGGCTGACCGGCTGTCATCGGATACCGTTCCGGCCCATCGACTGGCCGGGCGCGGCCGCACTGCCGGTGCTGGAGACGCCGCCTCGCGTCTACCCACGCCGCGACGTCGCGCGCAAGGCGCTGGCGGCCTACCGACCGAGCTGGCGCGAGCTTCTGTTCGGTAACCAGAGCCTGCGCCGCCGCGAGCTCGTGGCCCGCGTCCTGGACGCCACAACGCAGGACGAGGCCGACAACGAAGCGGCGCGGCGCACGGTCGAGCTCAACAATCGTAAGCAGAGCTTCGCCGCCAAGGTTCTGGAACTTGAAACTGCACCCGTTCAGGAAGCTCTTGCCCGCTGCTCCACGGTGGACAAGGTCGCGGACCTGGTGAACGCCGCCACCCTCACCGTTCTGGGATCTGGCCGAGCCAAAGCGACGGTCGAAGGCCTCATGCTGGACGACATCCCCGACGAAAGGCTGAGTGGGGGCATGCGGACCGCCATGACCACCGCCCAGCGCAACGAGGTGCATCTCGCTTCGGTGTGCAGCATCGCGCTGCGGATCGGCCTGGAGGTGCTGGGCGCGTTGCGGCTGTCGAAGGTCTGCGTGCTCGTTCAGTGCGAGCTGGTGCAGAACGGCGCCTCGATCGGCAAGCAGACGGTTCTGGAGGTCACTCTCAGCGACAGCAATCTGCCTGTCGCCGAGTTCTTGCGGAGCGATCCCATGAGCCTGGTTGCCCGCCTGGGCGGCCGGCTGGATTGGAGCCCCCAGACCGGCTTCAAGCCGATCTGGGCGTCGGCCGAGAGCGAGCCGGACGCAGCCTTGGCGATGGCTGGCTGACGCTGCATTGAACCGGCGCTTCGGCGGGCCGTTCCGCCGCCGTGCCGCCCCGTCTGCCCACCCTGAAGCCGGCCTCGCCGGAAGCCCTTGCCTTCGGGAGCCTTTGGGCGAGCCTGCTCGACTTCGGCGTCGTGGTCATGGCGCTTGTGGCCGCCGTCAACCTGTGGGCGCCGCCACAGGATCTACCCTGGAAGCCGCTCAGCCTGGACGAACCGCTGGGCATGGCGACGGCGATCAAGTTCGCCCGGGCCACCGACGATCCGGAGCTGTGCCGCAAGATCCTCCAAGAGGGCGGGGTGGCGTTCGTCGATCAGCCCGTTCGCACCGAGCGGTTCTGCACGACCGAAAACTCGGTTCGCGTCACCTCAGGTCTGACACGTCTCGCCCCGGCCGGGCCCACCATCACCTGTCCGGTCGCGCTCGGCTACGCCTTCTGGAGCCGCCACGTTCTGCAACCCGCCGCGCAAGAGACCCTTGGGGCGCGGGTGACGCAGGTCGACCACTACGGCAGCTACTCCTGCCGCAACGTCTATGGACGTGAGAGCGGCCGGCCCAGCGAGCACGCCCGAGCCAACGCACTCGACGTGGCCGGCTTTCGGCTGTCCGACGGGCGGCGGATCACCGTGGCTGGAGACTTCCGGCGTGAGGACGAGCGCGGCGCCTTTCTGCGCCGGGTGCGAGACGACGCCTGCGGCTTCTTCCATGGTGTGCTCAGCCCCGACTACAACGCTGCGCACCGCGATCACCTGCACCTGGACTTCGGCCCCTACAGGATCTGCCGCTGAGCTTGACCTAGAGGCCCGCACGACCCCAGATGTCATTCAAACAACCGTTTGAGGACGAGGGCATGGGCGAACTTTTCGATCTGACCGGCAAGGTGGCAATCATCACCGGCTCGTCCCGCGGCATCGGTCGCGCGATCTCCGAGCGCATGGCCGAACACGGCGCAAAGGTGGTGATCTCCTCGCGCAAGCAGGGCCCGTGCGAAGAGGTGGCGGAGGCGATCAACGCCCGCACGCCGGGTCGCGCCATCGCCGTCCCCGCGAACATCTCCTCCAAGGAAGATCTTCAGCACCTCGTGGACGAGACGCGGGCCGCTTTCGGCAAGGTCGACATCCTGGTCTGCAACGCCGCCTCCAACCCTTACTACGGACCGATGAGCGGGATCTCGGACGACCAGTTCCGGAAGATCCTGGAGAACAACATTATCGCCAACAACTGGCTGGTGAGCATGGTAGCGCCGGAGATGCGCGCGCGGCGCGACGGCGCGATCGTGATCATCTCGTCCATCGGCGGGCTACGCGGCACCCCGGTGATCGGCGCCTATGCCATCTCGAAGGCCGCGGACATGCAGCTGGCCCGCAACCTCGCCCAGGAGCTATCGCCCGACAACATCCGGGTCAACTGCATCGCCCCCGGGCTGGTGAAGACCGACTTCGCCCGCGCGCTGTGGGACACTCCTGAAGGTGAGGAGCGCGCCAGCCGGGGCACGCCCCTGCGCCGCCTGGGCGAGCCGGACGACATCGCGGGCGCGGCCGTGTTCCTCGCCTCGCGCGCCGGCGCCTGGACCACGGGCCAGACGCTTGTTGTGGACGGCGGCGCGACGGCCTAGCGGCCGAGCGGCAGGGGCGGAGAGTAGTCGGTCATCTTCATGAAGACGCTCTCCACCTTGTCCACCAGCTTGCCATTGGCTTCGGACGCGCTGGCGATGGCGCGCCACTCCGGATCGGAGCCAAACGCCTTCCAGGATGCATCGCGAGCCTCGCGGCTTGGGTAAGCCAAGACGTAGATCACCCGCCCGTTCGGCGCATCGAGGTCGCTCCAGTAGGCGACATTGGTCATGCCGTGCTTCTCGAACATCTTGAGGGTGTGTTGGCGAAAGCGCGTGTTGAGCGCTTCGAGCTTGCCTGGCGCGGCGTAGTAGGTGCGCAGTTCGTAGACCGCGGTCTGCGGATCGAGCTTGGCTGGCTGCGCGAAAGCGGGCGCGGCCATTGCAACGGCGACGGACGCGAAAAGAGAAGCAGGCAGAAAACGCATGAAGGCTCCGGGCGTGTGAGCCGCGGAGCCTCTAATGGCGACGTTGTCCTGGCAACAGGCTTGTCAGTGCGGAGCGAGGCGGCTGGCCAGCACGTCGAGCACGCGGCGGCAGGCGGCCAGATCTTCCGGGTCGATGTCGTCGAACAGGCTCTGCTGGAGTCGGCGCTCGATGGCGCTCGCCTGGTCCAGCAAGGTTTCGGCTTCGGGGTTGAGGCGAACCAGCTTCTGGCGACGGTCGGCGACGCCGGCGCAGCGCTGAACGAGGCCCTGCGTTTCCAAGGCGTCCACCAAGCGCACCACCGTGGGGGCTTCCACCCCGAGCTCCTCGGCCAACCGGTTCTGCGGCAGGCCATCGCCGGCCTGGGCGATGGAGACCATGGCTGCTAGGCGGGCGTCGGTTTGCCCGAGGCCGCGCAGGCGCAGGTTCAGGCGGGCCCGCCAGCGCCGACCCACCAGCATCAGGCTGGAGACCAGGGCGGACGCAGTCTCGCTCTCACGGGCGGGTTGCTCGACAGTCAGTTGCAGGGCCGCGGCCATCGCAATCTCCAGGGGTTCGGCAGGTCTCCGCCGGGTCTTTCGACGCCCGAGGTATGCGGTCATTCGCCTGTGAGGAGAACTACGGGGAATTACCTATGCCAGCTTGCGTCTTGGGCTGGGCCCGAGCCTCTGCGCATCCGAGGATCACCCGCAGCATGCCCTCCCGCCAGACCGGCGTCGCCCAATCGGCCATGTCGTTGTGCCCGAGCCCAGGGATGGTCTCGATCACCGTGCCATTGATCTTCTGCTCTTCGGGCGTCGGCAGCACGCCCGGATCCGGAGGCTGATCCACGGAGCGGATGGTGCAGACGTGCGGCGACGGGCGCCGGGGCAGCGGATAGCGCCGGTTGTCCAGGGTGACGGCGACGGCAACATCCTTCGGATGCTCAGCAGCGTAGAGCAGAGAGATGTCGCCGCCGTTGGAATGGCCAACCAGCAGCAGGGGCTGGGAGTTCGCCAGGCCAGCCTCCCGCACGGTCCGGACAATTAGGTCCAAGCTGCCAGCGGCGGCCCGCCAGCCGGGCATGCGGCGGTTGAAGATGTCGTCGCCCAGGATCAGCGGCGGATCGCCCGGGATCTCGTTCTGCACCGCCGCCACCGTGTAGCCCCGCTGGACAAGGGCCTCGGAGATGAAGCTGTAGGAAGTGGCGCTGGCCCCATGCCCGGGCGAGACAACGGCGAGGGGCTGCGGGCCAGACGCGTCCTCAGCGCGGTAGAGCACCACCGGAACCGGACGATTTCGGGCCGGATCATAGAGGGTGATTGCGGTCCGCAAGGTCGCGGCGGCCGCCGGCTCGCTCAGGGCGGCGACGGCGACGACGAACGCGATGAGGCGGCGCATGGCAGGTCGCTTCATGCGCACCTCATGATGAGGTTCGCGCCGGAACACCAGAGGGCGCGGCGCCGCGCCCGGCTGCAGTTCGGGATGCGCCTACGCGAACAGGGCTCGAACACCCAGAGCGATCGCCAGCCACATCAGGCCGGAAACGAAGAGCGCCAAGGTCAAGGACACGCCGGGGGGAATACGGTCGGCCACCGCCGTGGGGCGACGCACGCGCGGCTGGCGAGCAATCAGTTCGGCGCGAATGGTGCGGGTCGGCTGGTTCACGAGATCCATCCCTTTGCGGTGGACCTTTGTGATGCTCCTGCTGACGGAGCTTCGCACTACTGTAGAACTACGATGAAGGCGCCCATCGGAACCGGCGGAGTCGCGGCGGATTCCTCCCGAGCCACGCTTCGCAGGAGGAAAACGATGGCCGACAACAAGCAACATGTGGGCGAGCCGGACCGCAGCCGGGTTTCTGGCTCCGAGGACTACGAGGTCCGATACTTCGCAGATAAGCACGGCCTCACCATGGACCAGGCTCGAGACCTGATCGCACGCCACGGCAATCAGCGGGACGAGCTCGACCGCGCCGCGGAGCAGCTTAAGCGCGCCTGATCGCGCTCACATAACCGCGACCTGCGACAAGCGGAACAACAGCTCTAGGGTCAAGGTTGAAGCGCCAGACAGGGAGCTGGACCATGAAGACCCGAGCCCAAGCCTCGCGCAGAAGCGTCGAAGTCGTCCGCAAGCGCAAACCGGCCGCAAGCGGCCGCCACCTCGTCTGGCGACGCGGCGTCGAAAGCGCCGCCGCCAACGATGGCACTGACCTCAGTTCGCTGATGCTCTACGGGCAGGCCTGAGGCTGCCGAACGCCCCGGCGCTCCCGCACTGGGAGGCCGGGGGCTCGCCAATGGCGCGACCAGCAGCCATCGGAAGGGACCCGCAAAGTACGCCGCGCGCCGTCCTTGCCTGAGTCATGACGCAGGCAGCCTGACCGCCCGATGAACGAGGGCAACGCTTGGCGGAACGACGATGCGCGTGGGCTGTTTTCGTCAAGTGACGGGACCAAGGAGCCGCACGTGAAGGCCAGCAAACGCAAGCGGCGGGCCCTGTTCGAGGCGTCGCGAACCATAGACCTGAGGGATGCCGACCAGGTCCGCTACTGGGCCAAACGCTTCGGTGCGTCGCCGCAAGAACTTGCCGAGGCCGTGGACAAGGTAGGGCCCAACACGACGGCTGTGGCCCTTCAGCTCAGCGCGCCGCTGAGCTGACGCCGGCCTAGAGCCCTAGCCAGGCTGCGGCCAGGCCGCCCACGCCGCGGAAGTCGCCGCCGCCGCGGGCTGCAATCAGACACGCACAAGGCCCGTCCTCCGTCACTGCAAGCTCGTGGCCCTCACCCGTGCGGTGCTCGGCGAAGTCGCCCTGCACGTAAACTGCAGGATCGCTGAAGGCCCCGGAAAGCACCGCAATCATCTCGTCGCCGCCGTGCTGGTGCCAAGGCACCTTCGCTCCAGCCGGGGCGTGGAGCAGCGCCAGACGCCAGCCATCCTCGTCGGGAATACGGGCGCGCGCCGCCCAGAAGCCCGGCGCAACCCAACGACGGGGCGCGAAGCCGACGTCGGCGAGCACCAGCGGAAGCCGAACGTCGCCTAGGCGTACGGGGCTGGACAGGGCCGGCTTACTGCGCCCAACGTCCAGCCGACGAAGAGTTCGCGCAAGGGCGTCGGCCGCAAGCGGCGCATCGGGAAGGCCGGCGAGGCGCTGCCCCTCCGTGGCCTCGACAGCGCGTACCTGCGCGGCGCAGAGGGCGCATCCCTCGACGTGCGCCCCCACGGCCAGGGCGGCGGCTGTCGGCAGCTCTCCAGTCGCGAGACGGGCAAGCAGCGGCGCTGACGGGTGACGCGTCGCGCTCAATGGAAGCCTTCCAGCGAACCGCGCAGCTTCTCGGTAGCGCGCCGGATCCTCGACTTCACCGTTCCAAGCGGTAAGCCGAGCTGCTCGGCGATCTCGCTGTGCGTCCGCTCTTCGAAGAAGGCCAGCCGCAGGATCTCGGCCTGGTCGGTAGGCAGCTGCTGCAGGGCGCGGCGGACCCCCGCCTCACCTTCCAAGGCGTCGAGCGCCTGCTCCGGGGTAGTGGGCGCCTCTTCCGGGTCGGGCGGGATCACGTGGGCGTGCCGTTCGCGACGGAGCGCATCGATCCGCAGGTTGCGAGCGATGGTGTAGATCCAGCTCCACGCGCTGGCCCGCTCCGGATCGAACTGCCAAGCCTTCCGCCAGACCGCGAGCAAGGTCTCTTGCGCGAGCTCCTCCGCCTGCTCCTCACGAGCGCCCATGCGCAGGAAGTAGGTCTTCACCTTGGGTGCGAAGCGGTTGAACAGCTGGGCGAAAGCCGCGCGATCCTGAAAGTGTGCGATCGCCAGGATCTGCTCGTCGGGACCGCAGTC
This sequence comes from Phenylobacterium deserti, assembly GCF_003254705.1. GTDB lineage: Bacteria > Pseudomonadota > Alphaproteobacteria > Caulobacterales > Caulobacteraceae > Phenylobacterium > Phenylobacterium deserti. The sequence continues at coordinate 1,370,104 of NZ_QFYR01000001.1, read as the reverse complement.
CTCAGCTTCGAAGGCGCGCTGTGCTCGCCCCATCTCGCCCTCCCCAGTTCACGTCCGACGCGGGCGCGTCGGCAGTCAACCAGCGAGACCCCGACGTTGTTTCACGCCGCCCCTCGAATTTTCCTGGAAAGATTTTGAATGCTCAGGGGATCTGCAAACAGAGTTCCATCGTACCTTGCGAATATTTGCATTTGCTCGATTTTCGATCACCGTTTTGTGCGAATAACTCTTCGCCCAGCCCCCGGTTGAGGAGGCGTCGGAGGACGAGACCTCCGTACGTCCTGAACCCTGGGAGGGTATCTCTATGACTTCTAAACTGATGGCTTCGGCCTCTGCGCTGATCCTCGGCGCGGTTCTCTCCACCGCCGCGATCGCGCAAACGGCCACCGCCGACGCCGCGGCTCAGACCGCCACCGCCGACGGCGGCGAGAGCGGCTCCGCGGCCGCCTCCAGCAGCTGGATGGACAACTCCACCACCACCAACACCTCGGACAGCTCCGGCTCGCACAGCGGGAACACCAACACCACGACGAACACGAGCACCGACAGCTCCAACAACCAATCGTGGGCTGACTCCGGCAACACCGACAGCTCGAACAACCAATCGTGGGCGGACTCGGGCAACACCGTCACGAACACGACCAACGACTCGTCCGACAACTCGGACCGTTCGGACAACTCCGACAACTCGGTGAACTACGCCGACTCGAACAACGACAACTCGGATCGTTCGACCAGCTACCGCGACTCGAACAACGACAACTCGGTCACCCGCACGTCGAACACCGACTCGAACAACGACAACAGCCGCGTCGTCGACTCGATGAACGACAACTCGGACCGGTCGGACAACTCCGACAACTCGACCAACGACTCGATGAACGACAATTCGGACAACCGGGTCGACAGCTCGAACAACCAGTCCTGGGCTGACTCGGGCAACACCAACAACTCGATCAACAACTCGCAAAACACCACCACGATGAACATGACCAGCACGCTGTCCAGCCAAGAGCTGAACGGCACGGTCACGAACGTCCGCGTGGTGTTCGGTCCGGCCACGGGCGGCGGCGCGGGTTCGTCCGCGGGCGCTGGCACCGACGGCGGTGAAGGCGAAGAAGGCACGGGCGCTGGCGCCGGTGCGGGCGCCGGCTCCACGGCGGGCGGCGCTGGCCAAAACGGCGCCTTCACCACGGGCGACGTGTCCATCGCGGGCGGCTCCTTCGCGGGCTTCGCCGGCGTTCAGACCGCCACCTTCAACACCGCGCCTGGCGCTCTGAACCAGGCCGCCACCTCCCTGGCCGCCAACGCCAACATCAGCTTCGGCGGCGGCACGGCTCCGTAAGTCTTAGAGCCTCTCCCGGGGGCCGCGCCGGAGGGATCCCCCTCTGGCGCGGCTTCCCGCCTTTGTTTTTCAAGACCCGTTCCCTGGGGAGGGGACTATGAAAAAGATGCTTCCTCTGCTGGCGCTCGGCCTGCTGACGGCCAGCGCCGCGGGCGCCGAGCCGCAACTGCTCGCCGACCCACTCGCCACGCCCGCCACCGTTGCGACGATCGACGTCGGCGACGTCGCGCCGCTCGCGGTCCCGCCGCTCACCGCTTCCGAAGGCGCCGCCCTGAGCCTGGAAGAGATGTCCGACATCAGCGCCGGCGACGGAACGTTCGTTGAAGCTCTGACCAGCCAACAGCTGACGGGCGCCTCCACCGGCAACAGCGTGGTCGCCAACAGCGTGACGAGCGGCGATGTGAACTTCTCGCCCACGGCGCTCTCTGGCTTCAGCGGCGTCGGCAACTTCGTCGTCAACACCGGGGCCAACAACACTCTGCAGGGCGCCATCAACATCAGCGTGGTGACCGTCCCGACCCCATGAGACGCAGTCGCACCCGTATCGGCTTCCTCCTCGCCGCCACGTCCCTGATGTTGGCGGCGGCGCCGTCTGGCGCGGCCGCCCAGGCATTCTTTAACACAGGCCTGGGGACGTTCGCCGCACCCGTGGTCAGCATGCGTGACATGCCTTTCCGCACCGTGGTGCGTCAGCAATACGACTACAGCTGCGGCTCGGCGGCGCTGGCCACCCTGCTGCACCACCACTATGGCCGACCGGTGGGCGAAGCCGAGATCTTCAAGGCCATGTACGCCACTGGCGACCAGGCGAAGATCCGTCAGGTGGGCTTCAGCCTGCTGGACATGAAGAACTACCTGAAATCCATCGGGCTTAGCGCCGACGGGTACCGCGAAAACCTGGACCTCCTGCGCAAGCACAAGAGCCCGGCGATCGCGGTGATCAACGTGGGCAACTACCGTCACTTCGTCGTGGTGAAGGGCGTCCAGGGCGGCAAGGTCCTGGTCGGTGACCCGGCGCTTGGCCTCAAGGCTTACAGCCTGGCCGAGTTCGCACAGGTCTGGAACGGTGTGGTGTTCATGATCCACCCGAACTCCGCCGATGGCGCCTTCAACAGTCAGAAGGAGTGGGGCAGCCTTCCGACCGCACGCCTCGACGCGCTGGACGACAGCAGCCTGGCGTCCTTCACGCGCGAACTTCCCCCCATTTACCAGATCACCACCGTCCAGGTACTGCCATGAAACGCGCGCTGTTTTCCCTTTGCGCCGCAACGGCGCTGACCCTGGCCGGGCCCGTCGCCGCCCAGGAGCTCGCGGCCGATCCTTTCCTGGAGCCGGCCACGCTCAGCGAGACCGAGCTGAGCAACATGCGAGGCGGGATCCTGACGCCGCTCGGGGTCGAGATCGGCCTCGGCGCGGAGGTCCGCACCTACATCGATGGGCAGTTGGCCCTGCAGACCCGGCTCACCTGGACCGACACCGGCGCGGTCGCCGAACACATCGGAGATCTCTCGGCAGTGACCGCCACCGGTCTGCCGGACGGCTGGATGACCACGATCCCCGGGGTCGGCGGCGAAACCCAGGTGCTGCACAGCCTGACAGGCGACCGGATTGCGAGCGTGATCACGAACACCGCGAACGGCCGGGACATTCGGCAAGACACCGATATCCGACTTATCATTCCGCAACTCTCGGAACTTCAAGCGCAGCTGTCCGCTGATCGAATTACCGCAAATGTTCAGAACGCGGTCGGGCTGGCGCTTGCCGATCGAACGGGGCGCTGAGGGGGCTGGGGATGAGCGACTCCTTTCGCGAGGCGATGCTGGGGCAGATCCCCAAGCTTCGCGCCTACGCCACGGCCCTGACAGGCTCCTCCGTCGAAGCCGACGATCTCGTACAAGACGCCTTGGTCCGCGTGTGGCGCTTCCGGGACGCCTTTCAGCCCGGCACGAACATCGCCGCCTGGATGTTTCGCATCCTCAAGAATGAGTTCCTGACACAGCGCACTCGCCGCCGGCCGATGGTCGAAGACCCCGACGGCCAGCTGTCCGGTCAGCTCACCTGCGATCCGGACCAGGAGTGGCGCCTGCAGTACGGCGAGATCCTCGACGCTCTGCCGCTGCTGCCGGACGACAACCGGGACGCCCTGCTCCTCGTGGTGGCAGGCGGCCTTTCCTATCAGGAAGCGGCCCATGTCTGCGGCTGCGACGTCGGGGTCCTCAAGGGCCGCATCCGACGCGCCCGTGTGCGCCTGGCCGAACTGACCGACCTTGGAAGCCCCAAGCTGTCGGCGCAGCGCGGACGCGAAGCCGACGGGCTCCGGGCCGCGATGCTCAACTAGATTCAAAGACAACAGGGGGAGGCGACTAAAATGCTCAACCGGAATGCTGCGCTCCCGCCTGCGCCCATGGCGCTGGCGGGTTCGATCGTGCTTGGGCTCGGAGCGGCCGGCGCGGCTCAAGCGCAGGTGGCGCCCGCCGCAGCGCCTGCGGCGAGCCAGGATGCGGTCAGCCCCTCGCAATTCAATGAGCTCAAGGCTGAACTGACCCGCCAGTCCCAATTGATCGAGGCTCAGCGCAAGGAGCTCGACGAGCTGAAGGCGCAACGCGACGAGATGCTGAACGCCATCCGCGCGGCGGGCATCGGCCGGGCCACGAGCATGGCCGCGCTCCAGCAGCAGGTCCCGAACCCAGTCAGCGAAGCGCCTCCAGTGCAGCCCGTGGCGCCCACCGCCCCCACCCCGTCAGGCGTGCCGCAGGTAGGCCCCGCCCGGCCTGTGGGCCAGGCCCCGCCGGAGCAGGCCCGCGCTGACGCCGACGCCATCCCGCCCGGGCTGGGCGTGCTGACGCCGCGCGGGCACTTCGTGTTCGACCCATCGGTCGAATACGTGCGAACCAGCAACAATCGCCTGATCTTCCGTGGCGTTCAGATCGTCCAAGGCATTCTGGTGGGAGCGATCGATGCGGGCGACGTCGGGCGCGATACCGGGGTCGTCACCCTCGCGGGTCGGTACGGGCTGACGAACCGGCTCGAGGTCGAGGCCCGCGTACCCTACGTGTGGCGTCACGACTCGATCCAAAACGTGTCCGCCGCCGACAACGCCGTGCAACGGACAAGCGAGCTGCGCGGCCAAGACATCGGCGACGTCGAGGTGGGCGCCCGCTACCAGCTGAACTACGGCCGAAACGGCTGGCCGATCTTCGTCGCAAACACGCGAGTGAAGACTCCGACCGGCACCGGCCCTTATGAGGTGGAGTACGACCGCGACGGCGTCGCCCAGGAGCTGTCCACCGGCTCCGGGTTCTGGAGCGCCGAAGCCGGCGTCACCATGCTCTACCCCACCGATCCTGCGATCATTTTCGGCGGCATCAGCTATCTGCATACCTGGGGCCGCGACATCGACCGGCGGATCCCGAACGGAGACAGCGACCCGATCTTCCTGGGCCGCATTGAGCCCGGCGCTTCTATCAGCGGCTCCTTAGGGTTTGGCCTGTCGTTGAACCCGCGCTTCTCGGTATCGCTGGGCTATGGACATAGCTACATCCAGCCAACCAAGACCATCGTGAACGGCGAAGAAAACGAGTCCCGCGCCCTTCAGGTCGGCAGCATGATGATGGGCTGGTCCTTCCGCCTGACACCCCGCCTGACGTTGAACAACGCCTTTGAGTTCGGCGTCACGTCCGACGCGCCGGACATGCGGGTGGTGTTCCGCGCGCCATATCGGTTCTAGGCCCTCGCGAGAAGCCTGCGCTGCGCGGATCCTGAACATAGCTTAACTTGAGCCAGAGCCGCAGAGGCCTATGACCTGACCCGGAGTTCGAAGAACGAAGTTCCGGGAGACCTGAGGTGAAGACGACGATTGCGGCCGCCCTGGCCCTGCTGCTGACCAGCGCTGCACTGCCCGCCCTGGCGCAGCCTCTTGAGCCCACGGCCCGCAAGGCTGCTGTCGAGCAGGCGGCCAAGGCGCTGCGCGAGCAGTATGTGGAGCCCAGCGTCGGCGCGGCGACTGCGGAAAAGATCACCGCTGCAGAAGCTGCGGGCGCGTACGCCCATCTCACGGACGTGCAAGCCTTCGCCAAGCAGATCAGCGCCGACATGGCGGAGGTGGCGCATGACGGGCACCTGCGCGTCGTCACTCGCAACGGCCCGCCGCCTCCCGGCGCGCAGGGTGGCCCGCCACCCCGCAGTGAAGCGGGCGTGGTGCGCGCCGATCGCCTGGCTGGAGACGTCGGATACCTCGAGGTGGTCGGCTTCCCGCCGGGCGCCGTGTTCAAGCCGGCGATCGACAAGGCCATGTCGCAAATCGCCGACTGCAAGGCCCTTATCGTGGACCTGCGCCGCAACGGCGGCGGCGAGCCCGAAGCGGTGGCCTACCTCGTCAGCTTCTTTGTGCCCGGGGACAAGCCGGTGCACGTCAACGACCTGATCTGGCGCAATCCAGGCACGGAGACCTTCCGGACCGAAGCCTTCTGGACGGAGAAAACGCCCGTCCGCTTCACCGGCAAGCCGGTGTATCTGCTGACCAGCAAGCAGACCTTCTCGGGCGGCGAGGAATTCGCCTACGACCTGCAGGCCATGAAGCTTGCAAAGCTCGTAGGGGAGACCACCGGCGGGGGCGCGAACCCTGGCGGGATCACACCCATGGGCGGCGAACTTGCTCTGTTTCTGCCCAGCGGAAAAGCGCGTAACCCGATCACCGACGACAACTGGGAAGGCCGCGGCGTGCGCCCTGACCTTGCCACTTCTAGCGCCGACGCTTTGAAAGCCGCCCTCAAGGCGCTCGGCCAATCTCCCGCAGCAGGCGACATTGAAGGCCTGTCCAAGGCACGCCTGTTCACGCCGCGCACGATCGCCCAGACCGGCTCCGAAGCCGCCGTGCGGCGCAGCGTCGAGGAAATCGTCCGGGGTGAGCCCGATTACGCTCGAATGACGCCTGAGCTTGCGGAAGCCACCCGTGCGCAGGCCGGTGGCATGCGCCAGATGCTGTCTGGGATGGGGCCGCTCAAGTCGGTGACCTTCCGGGAAGTGAACCCCATCGGCGCCGACGTCTACGATGTGGTGTTCGAGAAAGGCGCTTTGCGCTGGATGATCGTTCTGGCGCCGGATGGTCGCACGGCGCTCGCGTCCTTCCGGCCCGCCTGACCGGCTGGTGCGGTCGGCGTCAGGCCCCCGCCCCTTCCGAACCCACAAAGACCACCTTCGCGCCCTTTTCCACGGCGCGCCCGAGCTGGGCCACGTCCCAGTTGGTGAGCCGCACGCAGCCGTGGCTCGCGACCTTGCCCACCAGCGACGGATCGGGTGTGCCGTGGATGCCGTAGGTCTCCTTGGTCAGGTCGATCCAGGTGGCGCCGACCGGGTTGTTCGGCCCCGCCTTGATTGTGAGCTTGCCGGCGCTCTTCTTGCCGAACGTCAGACGGCTAGGGTCGTAGGTATAGGTCGGCTCTGGCGCGACGGCGCGCACCTCCCAGGTCCCGCTGGGCGCCGGTCGGTCCTCGGATCCCACGGTGGCCGGATAGACCGCCAGCAAGGCGCCGTCGGCGCCGTAGGCCCGCGCCTGTAGCCGGCTCTTGTCCACCTCGACGCGCGCCACCTTTGCCGGCAGGTCCGCCGCCCCCGGCGCGACCACCACGATGGTCGAGCCCGCGCGCGCGAAATCGGCGCCCGGATTGAGCGCCTGCAGCAGCTCCGGGCTCATGTGGAACTTCTCGGCCAGTCCTTCGAGCGGGCTTTTGTAGGCGAGATGGTCCAGCTTGGCCTGGTCGGCCATTTCCTTCGGGATCTCGGCTACGAACGGACCCTGCACATCCTCAGCCGCGATGACATAGTCCGTCATGACGGGTCCGGCGTTCCGCGACAGCTGCGTCCAGACTTGATCGTCCAGCAGCCCGTCCACCGGCAGGTTGTGGGCCTGCTCGAAGGCGGCGACAGCTGTCTTCAGGTTGCCCCCGTCTTTGCCATCGATCTCGCCCGGGGAGAAATGCGCGCGCTGAAGCAGAGCTTGGACGCGGATCAGAACATCGCTCAGTTGCTCCGGCGGGGCCTGGCTGCTCCATGTGGCGCGGTCGATCGCCTGCGCCGCCGGATTGCTCGACGGTTGGACTGCGGCAGGAGCCACCGCGGCCGTGGGCGGCGCCGGTTTCACGCCTGGATCGGGCGTAGCCTGCGGCTGGGGACGCGAGCACGCAGCTAGGGAAAGCGCCAGCGCGCTGACGGTCACAGCCGCCTTCGTAAATTTCATGGTGGACCTCGGCCTTGCGCCGTACGTTTGGCGTGACGTGAAGTTCAAACCGTCAGAGGCACTGCGGTTCCTGGGCGCCCTTGCGGCGGCCTTTGTGCTGCTCGGCTTGATCGTGCTGCGCGTGACCAGCTGCGCCCCGCTTCCGAAACCGACGCTTCCCTCCGCCTCGCCGCTGCCGCCGCCGCCTGCGCAAACAGCGGCGGTCGACTGCCACACGATCGGCTGGGACAAGGCCGCTCGGATCAACGGCAGCTCGCTGAAAGCCATGCCATGGGCGCCCTTCGGCCGAGTCGAAACGGGTTGGGAGACCTATGCTCCGTTGATCGCACGGGAGATTGGCACCCGATGCGCGCCGGACACCCCTGGTTTCGCCAGCGCCCTAGCGGCTTGGCAGTCCCGCAACGGCTTCCACTCCGACGGGCTGGTCAGCGAATTCAGCTTCATCAAGATGAAGGGTGTGGTGCAGGGCCGCCGCCCGATCGTCCTGCTGAGTTCGCGCGGCATCTGCGCACCAGCCGCCCAGGACAGCGAGCTTGCCGAAAGCGTCGCCGGCGAAGGCTATGGGGGCAAGCAGATCCAGTTGCGCCACAAGGCTTTCGCAGCCTACCGACGGATGGTCGCCGCAGCCCGGGCGGAGGATCCGCGCATCGCGGAGGATCCTCGCTTCCTGCAGATCTTTTCCGGGTTCCGAAGCCCTGCCTACGACGCCGCCCGGTGCGCGGCGCAGGGCAACTGCAACGGACGTGAGCGGGCGCGATGCTCGCCGCACCGCACGGGACTGGCGATGGACCTTTATGTGGGGCAGGCGCCGGGGTACGGCCCAGACTCCAGCGCCGATCCCAACCGCCGCTTCATGACCAAGACGCCCGCGTATCAGTGGCTGCTCGCCAACGCGCACCGGTTCGGCTTCGTGAACTATCCGTTCGAGCCTTGGCACTGGGAATGGACGGGAGAGGACCCGCTGGGGTCTAGCTGACGCTCGCCGTGGTTCGCGTGAAGCCGCCGGCGATGAGCCCGATCTGCCGGTCCATCACCTCGGTCATCGTCTTGGCGTCTGCGCCCTGCCAGGCGGCCAGTCGATAGGTCCAGGCGTAGGCGCTCATCAGCAGATCGACGATGCCCTGAAGGTCCGCCTGCGGGTCAACGTCCCCCGCCTCCACGCCCTTGGCCAGACATTCCAGCATGATGTGCTGCAGCCGAGGGGTTTTGCCGAAGGGGCGAGCCGCCTCCGTCTGCGTCCAGTCATAGGTCGCCGCGATGTGCGCCATGAACAGGTGTACGTGCGGTTCTTCGAACGCGAAGTGGATCGCGAACATGGTCCTCAGCCGGTCGGGTGTTGGCCCGCGCAGGTGCGGGACCACCCGGTCGAGCTCCGCATAGAGCCCGTCCAAGCGGTCCTGCATGACCTGACTGAGGATCTCGCCTTTGGAGGCGAAGGTGGTGAACACGCTTCCGACGGAAACACCCGCTTGTCGGGCGATCTCGCGGATTGTCGTGCCTTCATAGCCGAGGCGGCCGAACAGGTCCTTGGCGGCGCAAAGGACGCGCTCGCGAGTGGCCTGTTTCTGAGCCGTCCTCAAACTATGCCCCCCCTGTCGGCCCTTAGCCCCTGCGGGCGCCGGCCAGCAGAATGCGGATCTGGTCGCGCGCACGCGCCTGAAGCGCGTCCAGGCTCCAGCCCTGGAAGATGGCCTGGTTGTAGTTCGCGAGATAGGCGTCGAACAACATCTGGGCACGGAGCTTCACTTCCGACTCCTGGCTCAGCTCGCCGCGCTCGACCGCCGCGTTCAGCAGCTCGACGATCAGGTCCTGCTGCGCCACAACGGGCGGCAGGTTGCGCAGCACTTGGCCTTCGTCCGGCGACCAGGCGACGCTGAAGGCGGCGCGGGCCAGCGGAAGGCGGCTCTTGTAGAAGCCGTAGCCCGCCATGAACGCACGCAGCAGCGCGTCTTCCAGATTGCGGCCCTTGGTGGCCGCATCCCGCATGCCCTCGGCAAGCGAGGACATGTCGGCGGTCATGATCTCGCGGAAGAGATCGGACTTGTCGGTGAAGTTGGCGAAGACGGCGCCCGTAGACATGCCGGCGGCCGCGGCGATGTCACGGATGGTGGCGCCCTCATAGCCTTCCTCGCTGAACAGCTTGCGGGCGGCGGTCAGGACCTTGGCCCGGGTCTGCTGCTTGGCGAGCGCACGGCGGGTAGGGGCTTTGACCCGGGTTTCGCCGGCGACGTCGTTGGGAGAGACATGTTTCATTGAACTTGAACCTTGCAGAGCGCGGGGAGGCGCTCGTCTCGTATTCGGATCACTCACTCTTTTCTCGACGACGAACGCTTCGGGTCACCCCCTCAGCACCTCGACGCCAAGTTGCACGAACTTCGATGAACACGTTCAGCTAATTACGCTCAACGCAGTCACGCCCGCCCGGCCAACGCACCAACTGAAGTTCGAACAGCAATATTTCTGCTAAATTTCAGTAGGGCGGCAACTAAATGACCGCGGCGAACCAAACCTAGATCTTGGAATGTCGATCGTTGAACGTGATCGATCACCGCGAAGTCAAGCGTCGCATATCGGCGGTCAGCGTTGGCTCGCAAGTACGAGGCGCCCTAAAGTGGGTCGATGAGCGCGATAAACATCCTGGTTTTCGTCGGCCTTGCGGTCGTCACCGTCATTCTGTTCGCGGGCGTGCTGGCCATGTACCGCGGCAAAAACTCGAACAAATACATGCAGTGGCGCGTGATCGCCCAAGGGGCGGTGGTGCTCTTCCTGCTGCTGGTGCTGCTGTGGCGGGCTCGCGGCTGATCTGACCATGGTGACACTCAACCGCATCTACACACGCACCGGCGATCAGGGGCGCACCCGGCTGGCGACCGGCGAGATGGTCAGCAAGGCGGCGGCGCGTGTCGAAACCTATGGCGCCGTCGACGAGACCAACGCGTGCCTTGGGCTTGCGCGACTGCACACCAGCGCCGACCCGGTGCTCGACGCCATTCTGGGCCGGATCCAGAACGAGCTGTTCGATCTGGGCGCCGACCTCGCAACGCCGGCGCGGCCCGACGAAGTGGAAGGTGAGGCCTTGCGGATCGTCGACGGTCAGGTTGCGCGCCTGGAGGCCGAGATCGATCAGCTCAATGCCGATCTGCCGGCGCTAACCTCGTTCGTCCTGCCGGCTGGCGCGCCGGCGGCGGCGGCGCTGCATCTGGCTCGCACCGTTTGCCGGCGGGCTGAGCGCGAAGTCGTGCGCATGCTTGAGCAAGGCGAGCCGGTCGGCGGCCCTGCCTTGCGCTATCTGAACCGGTTGTCGGACCTGCTGTTCGTAGCCGCGCGCGTTGCAAACGGCCGCGGCCAGTCCGAGGTGCTCTGGGCGCCGGCGGCGACCCGCTAGAGCGTCAGCGCGGGACAGCGGGCGGCGGGACCTCGGCAGCGGGAGGCGCCGCCACGACAGGCACCTCAGTCCGGCCGACGGCCTGACGGGCCGCTGCGTCGGCCTGCTTGTCCTGAATGGTTCGGCCGGTGATGTCGGAAATTAGCACCGGCGTTGCACACACGCGCTGCGAGCCATCCCACCACATCTGGGCCTTCTCGCACTTTTGGCGCGGCCACACCCAGCCAACCTGCCAGATGCCGCCGGCGATCACGAGAAGGGCGAAGACGCCAAGGAAGATCAGCTTGAGGCGTTCGATCGTCGGGTTCATGCGTTGCTACTTAGATGAGGGGAGCGCCCGCTGGCTAGCGGCCTGCTCCGTCGAAATTGGGGCGGCGGCCCCGGTCCGGGAAGGGGCAGCTGGCTTGCAAAGCCCGCCGGAGGCGCTATCCCCTTCTCCTTATTTTTCCCCAATCAGATTTGAGGCGCTAGCGACCCATGAAGGTGTTGGTCCCGGTCAAGCGGGTAATTGATTACAACGTAAAGCCAAGAGTGAAGGCCGACCAGACGGGCGTCGACCTCGCCAACGTCAAGATGTCGATGAACCCCTTCGACGAGATCGCCGTGGAAGAGGCGGTCCGGCTGAAGGAAAAGGGCGTCGCCACCGAGATCGTGGCCGTGTCTGTCGGCCCGACCCAAGCCCAGGAAACCCTGCGCACCGCCCTCGCCATGGGCGCGGACCGGGCCATCCTCGTTCAAGCCAACGATCAGGACCTCGAGCCGCTCGCCGTGGCCAAGGTGCTCAAGGCGATTGTCGCCGAGGAAAGCCCCGAGGTCGTTCTGCTCGGCAAGCAAGCCATCGACGGCGACAACAACGCGGTCGGCCAGATGCTGGCGGCCCTGCTGGAGTGGCCCCAAGCCACCTTCGCCTCCAAGATCGAGATCGCCGGCGGCGCCGCCAAGGTCACTCGCGAAGTGGACGGCGGCCTGCAAACGATCGAGGCCACCCTGCCGGCGGTGATCACCGTCGACCTGCGCCTCAACGAGCCGCGCTACGCCAGCCTGCCTAACATCATGAAGGCCAAGAAGAAGCCGCTCGACGTGAAGGAACTCGCGTCTGTCGGCGCCGACGTCGCGTCGCGCCTGAAGGTCCTCAAGGTCACCGAGCCGGCCAAGCGCGGCGGCGGGATCAAGGTCGAGACCGCGCAGGACCTCGTCATGAAGCTCAAGAACGAAGCGGGGGTGCTCTGATGGCTGTTCTCGTCATCGCTGACCACGACAATGCGGCCTTGAAGGACAACACCCACAAGGCGGTTACCGCCGCCCAGAAGATCTCGGGCGACATCGACGTGCTGGTCGCTGGTCAAGGCGCGCAAGCCGCCGCCGACGCGGCCGGGAAGATCGAAGGCGTACGCAAGGTGCTGCTGGCGGAAAGCGCCGAGCTGGACCAAGGCCTAGCCGAGGCGTTCGAGGCGTTGGTGGTCCCGCTCATGGCGAACTACGACGCGGTCCTGATCCCCTCGACTTCGCTGGGCAAGAACATTGCGCCCCGGATCGCGGCCAAGCTCGACGTCGCGCAGATCTCGGACGCGGTCGAGGTGGTGGACGCCAACACCTTCGTGCGGCCGATCTATGCGGGCAACGCGCTGGAGACGGTTCAATCGTCGGACGCCAAGAAGGTGATCACCGTCCGTCCGACCGCCTTCAAGGCGGCGGCGGAAGGCGGCTCGGCCAGCGTCGAAACGATTGCGGCTCCGGCCGCACCGGCCAAGGTCAAGTTCGTCGAGCAGCAGATCGTTCAGTCGGAACGCCCTGAACTCGGCGCCGCCAAGATCGTGGTGTCCGGTGGCCGCGCCATGGGCTCCGCCGAGGAGTTCCAGCGAGTCATCGAGCCGCTCGCCGATAAGCTGGGTGCGGCGGTGGGCGCCTCCCGCGCGGCGGTGGACGCCGGTTACGCCCCGAACGACTACCAAGTCGGCCAAACCGGCAAGGTGGTCGCGCCCGACCTCTACATCGCGGTTGGCATTTCGGGCGCGATCCAGCACCTCGCCGGCATGAAGGACTCCAAGGTCATCGTCGCGATCAACAAGGACGGCGACGCGCCGATCTTCCAGATCGCCGACTACGGTCTGGTGGCGGACTACAAGACCGCTGTGCCCGAGCTGATGAGCGCTCTGGACGGCTCGGCCAAGTAGGCCGCCCGCCACGTTGCACTTGTGAAGGGCGGCCCGATGGCCGCCCTTTCTCGTTAGCCCCACGTCCGCAAGTTGCGGCGGCGCAAGCATCCCGCGCAGCCGCGTTGCGGCGCAGCTTGCCGCCACGCTGCGGCGCAGCAATTCCCTTGTCCCTCCACGCCTTCGCCGTGTTAGAAAGCCGTCACACGCGCGCTTGGGCCTGAGCCCGCGCGCCGGTCATCGAGGCGTTTGCTGGATGGTTGTTATCAAGACGGTCGGCGTGATCGGCGCTGGCCAAATGGGCTGCGGCATCTCCCACGTTTCCGCTCTGGGCGGCTACGACGTGCTTCTGCACGACGTCAGCGCCGATCGGATCGAAGCCGGCCTGAAGCTGATCGAACATAACCTCGGCCGGCAGGTCGCCCGCGGCCTGATTGGCCAGGACGCGATGGACGCGGCCATGGCGCGCATCAAGCCGGCCGCCGAGTTGCAGGCGATCGGCGCGACCGACCTCGCGATCGAGGCGGCGACCGAGGCTGAAGACGTCAAGAAGTCGATCTTCAAGGCGCTGACCCCGCACCTCGCGCCGCAGACGCTGCTGGCCTCCAACACCTCGTCGATCTCGATCACCCGGCTGGCGTCAGCCACGGACCGACCCGAGAAGTTCATCGGCCTGCACTTCATGAACCCGGTGCCGCTGATGAAGCTCGTGGAGATCATTCGCGGCATCGCCACGGACGCCGGCACCTACGAGGCGGCGGTGAACTTCGCGCGGTCGTTGGGCAAGACCACCTCGAATTCCGAGGACTTCCCGGCCTTCATCGTCAACCGAGTACTGGTGCCGATGATCAACGAGGCGATCTACACCCTTTACGAGGGGGTGGGGACGGTGGAAGCCATCGACACGGCCATGAAGCTTGGGGCCAACCACCCCATGGGTCCGCTGGAACTCGGCGACTTCATCGGCCTCGACACCGTGCTGTCGATCATGAACGTGCTGCACGAGGGACTGGCGGACTCAAAGTACCGGCCCTGCCCGCTGCTCGTGAAGTACGTCGAAGCCGGGTGGCTGGGTCGCAAGGCCGGCCGCGGCTTCTACGACTATCGCGGCGAAGTCCCGGTCCCTACCCGCTAAGTCTCCGCGCCCGAGCGCACCTGCGTCCTTAGGACTCAATTAATCCATTCGACTTGCCACGAGTCCCCGGCGGATACTCGTGGTTGATTCGGATGGGGACCATGCGACGGCTCACGTTGGCCTTGCTCTGCGGGGCTTATCTCTGCCTTTCGCTGATCGTAGCGCTGTCGCTGTGGCGCAACGGCGGCGGTTGGGGCGCCGGCGTGGCTGCGCTCGTGGGCGGGCTTGGCCTGTGCTTTGCGTTTCATGGGCTGATCGCCCGGGCGCTTGAGAATGGCGCCATGCGCTCGGACATCGACGCCGTGCGCGAAGCCCAGAAAATCCTGATCGATCAGATGGAGCGCCTGGACGCCAAGGTTTCCAAGATGGCCGAGAGCGTCGCCGACGAGAGCCACCGCTCCGAAGAGCTGTCCGACGAAGTCCACATGCTGGAGACCCTAGTCGCCCGCATGCAGCAGCGGATGGACGAACATCGCTCCACGCCAGAGCCTGCGGCCTACGCCGGCTGCGCGGGCCACAACTCCATGCACCGGCAAGCCGGCGCGCTCATGGACACGGTTCGCGAGGCGCTCTCGGAGAACCGGGTCGACCTCTACCTGCAGCCGGTCGTCGCCCTGCCTCAGCGCAAGACTGTCTTCTACGAGAGCTTCTCTCGCCTGCGCGACGAAACCGGTCGGGTGATGATGCCGGCCGAATACCTGTCGGTGGCCGAACCGGCCGGCATCGTCGCCTCCATCGACAACCTGCTGCTGTTCCGCTGCGTGCAGATCGTCCGTCGCCTGGCCAAGCAGGACCGTCGGGTCGGCATCTTCTGCAACATCTCCATGGCGAGCCTCGGCGACGAGAGCTTCTTCCCGCAGTTCCTGGAGATGCTTAGCGAGAACCAGGACCTGGCCGGCGCCCTGATCTTCGAGATCGGCCAGGCGGCGTTCGACTCCCGAGGCTCGATCCAGGCCCGAAACATGGCCAAGCTGGCCGACCTCGGCTTCCGCTTCAGCCTCGACAAGGTTGTGGACCTGGATCTCGATCTTCAGGACCTCGCCCGGGCGGACGTGAAGTTCGTCAAGATCAGCGCCGGGCTCCTGCTGGAAGAACTCACCGAACAGGAAGGCCGCCTTGTGCTGCGCTCCCTGCCGGACCTTGCCGCTGAGGACTACGCCGCCCTCCTGCGCCGCTACGGCGTCGAGCTTATCGCGGAGAAAGTGGAGGGTGAGCGGCAGGTGGTCGACATCCTCGAACTCGATATCGCCTATGGACAAGGCCACCTGTTCGGCGAGCCGCGCGCCATCAAAGGCGCAGTCCTGGCCGAGACCGGCGCGCCGCCCGCCCTGGGCCGGCCTGATGCGCCGCGCCGGGCGATCCGCTGACCTTCTGGCGTTGACCCGCCGCCTGCGCGTGGGCTACCGCCCACCACCATGAGCGCACCCCAGATCGTCTCCGGCCTTGCCGAGATCGCCGACCGCTACGACGCCGTCCTCTGCGACATCTGGGGCGTGATCCACAACGGCCGAGAAAGCTTCCGCGACGCTTGTGTCGCCCTGGCCCGTTTCCAGGCCGAGCGCGGGCCGGTGATCCTGATCTCCAACGCTCCTCGCCCAAGCCCAGCGGTGATCGAGCAACTCGACGGACTAGGCGTTCAGCGCGAAGCCTACGCCCGGGTCG
Source organism: Phenylobacterium deserti (assembly GCF_003254705.1). Taxonomy (GTDB): domain Bacteria; phylum Pseudomonadota; class Alphaproteobacteria; order Caulobacterales; family Caulobacteraceae; genus Phenylobacterium; species Phenylobacterium deserti. The sequence goes on along the minus strand of NZ_QFYR01000001.1, from coordinate 1,354,189 downwards.
TGACCTCCGGCGACGCCACGCGCGCCCTGTTGGCGGAGCGCGCGCCCGGCCCGGCCTTCAAGCTCGGGCCTGACCGAGACGACCCGCTGTACGAGGGCACCGGCGTGACCTTCGCCCCCCTCGAAGAAGCCCGCTTCATCGCCTGCACAGGGCCCTTCGACGACGAGACGGAAGAGCCCAACGACTACCGCGAGCGCTTCGAAGGCGCGGTCGCCCGTGGTCTGGAGATGATCTGCGCCAATCCCGACATCGTGGTTCAGCGCGGCGACAAGCTGATCTACTGCGCTGGCGCCCTGGCCCAACTCTATGAAATCCTCGGCGGCAAGGTGGAGATGGCAGGCAAGCCGTTCCGCGCCGTCTACGACATCTGCCTCGAGGAAGCGGCGAGCCGCACCAAAACGCCGCTGGACCGCTCGCGCGTGCTCTGCATTGGAGATGGCCTGCCGACCGACATCCGCGGCGCCAACGCCCAGGAGCTCGACGTGCTGTTCGTGGCCAGCGGCATACACGAGGCGGAGACGCTGGACGCGGGCGGCGCGATTCGCGCCGAAGCGGTGGAAAGCTTGCTGCGTCAGGAAGGGCTGAAGGCGAACTGGGCCATGCCCGACCTCGTCTGGTAAGGGGCGGTATGGACAAGCTTTTCCTGGAAGATCTTTCCGTCGGTCAGACGGCGGAAACCTCCCGCCCAGTGGGCGCCGCCGACATCGACGCCTTTGCGGCGGTTTCCGGCGACACCAACCCGGTCCACGTGGACGAAGCCTATGCCGCGACCACCAGCTTTGGCGGCCGCATCGCGCACGGCATGCTGGCGGCCAGCTACATCTCCGCCGCACTAGGCACCAAACTGCCGGGCCCTGGCGCCGTCTATGTCAGCCAGAGCCTGAAGTTCCGCCGCCCGGTGAAGATCGGCGATGAGGTGACCACACGCGTCACGGTCAAAACCATCGACGAGCGCCGCGGCTTCGTCACCCTGGACACTGTCTGCCAGGTCGGGGGCAAAGCGGTAGTGGACGGCGAGGCCATGGTCATCGTTCCCCGCCGGGGCGCATGAGCCGGGTTCGGGTCATCCGCGGCTGGGAAGGTCTGGTCGCGTCCGACCGCGCCGCCGCCGTGGCCATGGGCAGCTTCGATGGCGTTCATCGGGGCCACCAGGAGGTAATCGCCCTGGCCGCCCAGAGCGCCCGCGCCCTCGGCGCGCCGCTCGGCGTTATCACCTTCGACCCACACCCCCGGGTGTTCTTCCGCCCCGACGGGCCAGCCTTCCGGATCCAGAAGACCGACCAGCAGGCGCGCGCGCTCGAACAGCTGGGCGTCGAGATCCTCTATGTCCTTCCCTGGGCGCCTGGCCTCGCCGAGCTGACGCCCGAGGCTTTTGCGCGCGAAGTGCTGGTGGATGGGCTCGGCGTGCGGCACGTCACCGTCGGCTTCGACAACACTTTTGGCAAAGGTCGCAGCGGCTCCCCGCAGGCGCTTGCCGAACTGGGCGCCGAACTCGGCTTCTCGGTGTCGGTCGCGCAAGAGGTCGGAGACGAGGCCGGCAAGTTCTCATCGACCGCCATTCGGGACGCCCTGCGGGAAGGCCGCCCCGACGACGCCGCCGCCATCCTGACCCGGCCTTTTGCTATCGAGGGGGCGGTCGAGCGCGGTCGACAGCTGGGTCGTAAGCTTGGCTTCCCTACGGCGAACGTCCCGCTGGACGACTATGTGGTGCCCAAGTTCGGCGTCTACGCCACCCGGACGCGCCTGCCCGACGGGCGCGAACTGCCAGGCGTGGCGAACATCGGCGTCAATCCGACGATCACAGGCACCATCGCCCCGCGGCTTGAGGTCTGGCTCTTCGATTTCGACGAGGACATCTACGACCAGGTCATCGAGACCGACTTGATCGCGTTCCTGCGGCCCGAAGAGAAGTTCGACGGTCTGGAAGCCTTGACCGAGCAGGTCATGGCCGACGCGGCCGCGGCGCGCGCACTCCTCCGCGCCTGAGGCTTAGCAGCAGCGGAAGCCGCCTCCGCCGCCATATCGGGCGTCCTGACGATTGCGGAAGAACTCGGCCTTCGACATCGGCGGCCGGTCCGGATGGTTGGCGGCGAGGTGCTCGACATAGGCTTCATAGTTCGGTTGCCCGACCATGAGGCGGGCGCCGTCACAAAGGCAGCGGGCGAACCGTGCAAAGGGTGATGGGGCCGTGCTCATTCCGCCGCCTCGAGGGCGCCCGGCCCGATCTCCCGCGCAGTCCAGCCTGTCGACCTGTAGGCCTGAAGGCAGGACCGGACGCCAAACACCAGCATGGTGAGCACCACGCCGATGAACACGGCGCACAGCGCGGCGTCGATGCGGTCGTTCATCAAGATCTGGTTCATCTGCGCCGCACTCTTGGCGGGCGCCAGCACCTGGCCAGCGTTCGCCGCTGCCTGATAGCGCGCGGCGTGCGCCAGGAAGCCGACGGCCGGGTCGGCGGAGAACAGCTTCTGCCAGCCTGCCGTCAGAGTGCAGATGCACAGCCATGTCGCCGGAACGATCGTGACCCAGGCATAGCGCTCCCGCTTCATCTTGAAGAGCACCACCGTCCCCAGGATCAGGGCCACAGCAGCCAGCATCTGGTTCGAGATTCCGAACAGCGGCCAAAGGGTGTTCACCCCTCCGAGCGGGTCGGTGACGCCCTGGTAGAGGAAGAAGCCCCAGGCCGCGACACACAGGCCGGTGGCGATCAGGTTGTTGGCCCAGGAGCGGGTGTCCCGAAACCTGGGCGCGAACGCCCCGATAAGGTCCTGCAGCATGAAGCGGCCCGAACGGGTGCCGGCGTCCACGGCCGTGAGGATGAACAGCGCCTCGAACAGGATCGCGAAGTGGTACCAGAAGGCCATCATCTCGCGCCCGCCGATTACGTGCGAGAAGATCTGGGCCATGCCCACGGCTAGTGTCGGCGCACCTCCGGCGCGGGAAATAATGCTGGTCTCGCCGACGTCCTGCGCCGTGCGCACGATGGTCTCCGGCGCGATCGGGTGTCCCATGGAGCCGACGGCGGCGGCGGCGCTTTCCGCGGTCGTACCGATGACCGAGGCGGGGCTGTTCATGGTGAAGTAGACGCCAGGGTCGATGATCGACGCCGCGATCAGGGCCATCACCGCGACGAAGCTTTCCATGAGCATGCCGCCGTAGCCGATGAAGCGGGCGTTGCCCTCGTTATCGAGCAGCTTCGGAGTCGTGCCGGACGAGATCAGGGCGTGGAAGCCGGAGACCGCTCCACAAGCGATGGTGATGAACAGGAAGGGGAACAGGGTCCCCGACCAAGCCGGCCCGCCGCCATGGATGAAAGGCGTCACGGCAGGCATCTGCAGTTGCGGGCGCATGATGACGATGCCGACCGCCAGGGCGAGGATCGCGCCGATCTTCAGGAACGTGGACAGGTAGTCGCGAGGCGCGAGCACCAGCCACACCGGCAGAACCGCAGCGATGAAGCCGTAGCCGATCAGGATCCAACACAGTTGCACGCCGGTGAAGGTGAACAGCGGAGCCAGCGTTGGTGAGTTCGCCACGTACTGGCCGGCGAAGATGGCGGCGATCAGCATCACGAAGCCGAAGATCGAGACCTCAGCGATCCGCCCCGGCCGGACAAACCTCATCCAGACGCCCATGATGACCGCGATCGGGACGGTGGCGGCGACGGTGAACGTGCCCCAGGGGCTCTCGGCCAAAGCCTTAACGACGATCAGCGAGAGCACCGCCAGGATGATCACCATGATCATGAAGACGCCGAAAAGGGCGACGATGCCCGGGATCGTGCCCATCTCCTCGCGGATCATCTCGCCCAGCGACCGGCCGTCCCGCCGGGTCGACATGAACAGCACCAGGAAATCCTGAACCGCGCCGGCCAGCACGACGCCTGCCAGGATCCAGAGCAGGCCCGGCAGATAGCCCATCTGCGCTGCCAGCACCGGCCCGACCAGTGGACCCGCCCCCGCGATCGCTGCGAAGTGGTGTCCGAAAAGCACGTACTTGTTGGTCGGGACGTAATCGAGCCCGTCGTTATGCACGACGGCCGGCGTCGGCCGAGCGGGGTCCAGCCGCGCGACGCGGCGGGCGATGTAGAGGCTGTAGTAGCGGTAGGCGACCAGGTAGACACAGACTGCAGCCACCAGCACCCATAGGGCGTTGACGCTTTCACCCCGCGCGGTGGCGATCACCCCGAGGGAAAGCGCGCCCAGCAAGGCGGCGAGCGCCCAGGCTCCGTGCTTGACCAGCAACCCCACTCCACTCTCCTTTTCCGGCGGCGGAAGACAGCGGCGGCACATTGCGGGCCAACGCGGCGAATGTCAGCCGCTTAACGGGAGAACGATCGTGACGCGGGACGCTGGACTGGAGGAGCTGCTTCGCGGGCACCTAGGCGATGAGCCGGGCCTTTCGGAGACGTCCATGTTCGGAGGGCACGCCTGGCTGCTGCATGGACACCTTCTGTGCGCGGCCCGCCGTGACGGCATCCTTGCCCGTCTTGGCAAAGGTAACGACGGCTGGGCCTTGGATCGCGCCAATGTGGTCACGCTGGTGGCGGGACGGCCGATGCCAGGCTGGGTGAAGGCGGGACCAGACGCATGCGCAGACGACGACTTCCGGACGGCGTTGATCGACGCCGCACTGACGTACGTGCGCGCCCTTCCGGCGAAGACGTCTTAGACGTGCAGCAGCAGGTGCGGCGCCCAGAAGGCCACGGCGCTCAGACCCACGGTCCACAGAGCGGTGCGCGCTGCGAGACGCTGGCGGTTGGGCGAGTGTCGAAACGTGCGCATGGCCGCGGGAAGCCCCGCAACACCGCCGCCGACCATCTTCGCTACCGCCCTCATCGTCTCGTCTTTCGCTTCATTGTGCGCCGCAACATAGCGGCGAGAACCTGCATATGTGGCGCAGCTTCGAAAGCTTCAACCCGCGTCTTCGCCGCACCGCTCTGCAGGAATGCAGCGAACGCCAACTGTGACTTTCCGATCCCAGTCCAGTTGCCGAAGGTCGACTTGTTGCACGTCGCGAAGTGCGTCAGGAGCCGCCGTTTGCGCCCGGCCCTTCTGTTCGACCGTCACGTCTGTTAGAGCCTCGCGCCTGATGACTTCGGTTCGGACAGCTCCGCGAATTAGCCGCCCGGCGTGACGTCGCCGGACGAGACTGTCCAAGCGCGCGCCGGGATCTGCACCCGCACCTCGCGAAGCCCCGAAACCCCGCTGGAAAGTTCCATGGCCGACGACGCCGAACAGACGCGCGACTACCGCGAAACCGTCTTCCTTCCCGACACGCCCTTCCCGATGCGCGCGGGCTTGCCCAAGCTCGAACCGCAGATCCTGGAGAAGTGGGCTGAGGCCGATCTCTACCGCGCGGTCCGCAAGGCGCGGCAGGACGCCGGCGCCCCCCTGTTCGTGCTGCACGATGGCCCGCCCTATGCCAACGGCGCGATCCACATCGGCCATGCGCTGAACAAGATCCTCAAAGACTTCGTCGTCCGCTCGCGCTTCGCCCTGGGCTTTGACGTCGATTATGTCCCCGGCTGGGACTGCCACGGCCTTCCGATCGAGTGGAAGATCGAGGAGCAGTACCGCGCCAAGGGACGTCGCAAGGACGACGTGCCGGTGGCCGAATTCCGCGCCGAGTGCCGCGCCTATGCCGACAAGTGGATCGGCGAGCAGATGCGCGAGTTCCAGCGTCTCGGGATCACCGGCGACTGGGCGCATCGCTACGCCACCATGGACTATGGCAGCGAGGCGGCCATTGTCGCCGAGTTCCACAAGTTCGTGGCCTCGGGCCAGATCTTCCGCGGCTCCAAGCCAGTGATGTGGAGCCCGGTAGAGCGCACCGCCCTGGCGGACGCTGAGGTCGAGTATCACGACCACGTCAGCCCCACGATCTGGGCCAAGTTCCCCGTCCAATCGGGCGACGAGCGCGCCAAGGGCGCGGCCGTGGTGATCTGGACCACCACGCCGTGGACCATCCCGGCCAACCGCGCGGTCAGCTACAACCCCGCCATCAGCTACGGCGTCTTCGAGGTCGAGGCGATCGAGCAGGACCTGCCGTTCGAACCTTGGGCTGCGCCGGGCGACCGTCTGATCGTGGCTGACAAGCTGGCCGACGAGGTGATGAAAGCCGCCAAGGTGGCGAGCTTCAAGCGCGTCTCGGACGTCGATTGCGACCGCATGGTGCTGGCCCACCCGCTGGCGGCGCTGGACGATGGCTTCGGCTTCAAGGTGCCCATGCTGCCGGGCGAACATGTCACCGACGACGCCGGCACGGGCTTCGTGCACACCGCGCCGGGCCACGGCGCCGACGACTACCTGGTGTGGCTTAAGAGCCGCCAGCTGCTCACCGAGTTGGGCGTCGACCAGACCATCCCCGACACCGTCGATCCTGACAGCGCCTATTACCCGCACGTGCCGCTCTTCCCGGGCCTCAAGGTCCTGGAAACTGAGGGCAAGAAGGCTGGCAAGTTCGGTCCGGCCAACGGAGCGGTGATGGAGAAGCTGATCGAGGCCGGCAATCTGCTGGCTCGCGGCCGGCTGGAGCACTCCTACCCGCACTCCTGGCGCTCCAAGGCGCCGGTCATTTTCCGCAATACGCCGCAGTGGTTCATCCGAATGGATGCGGCCCTGGAAGACGCCGTCCACGGCGGCAAGACCCTGCGCCAGACGGCGCTGGACGCCATTGACGCCACGGCCTTCCACCCGGCCGCGGGCAAGAACCGCATCCGCACCATGGTCGAGGGCCGGCCCGACTGGCTGATCAGCCGCCAGCGCGCCTGGGGCTCGCCGCTGGCCATGTTCGTCGACAAGGAGACCGGCGAGCCGCTGCGTGACGAAGCGGTCAACGCCCGTATCGTCGAGGTGATCGCCGCCGAAGGCGCCGATGCTTGGTTCACCCGCCCCGCCGAAGACTTCCTCGCCGGCCAGGACGCCTCCAAGTACGAAAAGGTCGAGGACATCCTCGACGTTTGGTTCGACTCCGGTTCGACCCACTCCTTCGTGCTCGAGAACCAGCGTGAGCCGGGCCTGCCCACGCACTCGCCAGCCGACCTCTATCTGGAAGGCTCCGATCAGCACCGCGGCTGGTTCCAATCCTCCCTGCTGGAGAGCTCGGGCACTCGCGGTCGCGCGCCCTACAAGGCGGTGCTCACCCACGGCTTCACCCTCGACGAGAAGGGGGAGAAGATGAGCAAGTCGCTGGGCAACACCATCGAGCCGCAGTCGGTGATCAAGGACTCGGGCGCGGAGATCCTGCGCCTGTGGGCCGGCATGGTCGACTACGCGGACGACCAGCGGATCGGCAAGACGATCCTCCAGACCACCACGGACGCCTACCGCAAGATCCGCAACACCCTGCGCTACATGCTGGGCGCGCTGGCGGGCTTCACCGACGCCGAGGCCCTGCCGCTGGAAGACATGCCGCCGCTCGAGCGGTTCATCCTCCACCGCCTGTGGGAGCTCGACCGCGACGTTCGCGCGGCCTACGAGGCCTACGCCTTCTCGGACGTCACCCGAGCGATGATCGAGTTCTGCCAGAACGAGCTGTCGTCGCTGTTCTTCGACGTGCGACGCGACAGCCTCTACTGCGACCGCCCGGACGCGCTGCGCCGGCGCGCTGCTCGGACGGTGATGGACGCGGCGTTCGAGCGCCTGACGATCTGGCTCTCGCCGCTGATGCCCTTCACCACCGAAGAAGCCTGGTCGACGCGTCACCCGAACGCCGGACCCAACACTCTGCGGATCATTCCGGAAACACCGGCCGCCTGGCGCAACGACGCCGAAGCGGAACGCTGGGCGAAGGTTCAGGCCGTCACCTCGGTGGTGAACGGCGCCCTGGAGATCGAACGGCGTGAGAAGCGGATCGGCGCAGCCCTTGAAGCTGCCCCGCAGGTAGCTGTCGCCGAAGCCGCCTTGGCCCAGGCTTTCGAAGGTCTGGACGCCGCGGAAGTGTTCCGCACGAGCCAAGCCGAGCTGCAGTCCGGCGAGACCGCAGACGAAGCTTTCCGCCTCCCGGAAGTGCCCGGCGTCGCCGTTCGGCCCTTCCGCGCCGAGGGGACCAAGTGCGCCCGCTGCTGGCGCGTCTTGGCCGAGGTCAGTGCGCCCAAGTTCCTTTGCGTCCGCTGCGACGACGCGGTGGAAGCCTGGGACATCGGTCAGGGAGCGGCTGCATGAAGGGGGTGACCCGCCACGGCGTGCTGGCCTTTGTGCTCGCCGCCGTCGTCCTGATCCTCGACCAGGTCAGCAAGTTCTGGATCCTTGAGGTCATCCACCTGCCGGAGCGGCCGAGCCTGCCGGTGGCGGGGCCCTTGCAGTTCTCGTTCGTCTGGAACCAGGGCGTCAGCTTCGGGATGCTGCAGGGCCAGCACGAAGCGGTGCGTTGGGCGCTGGTGATCTTCTCGGTTGTCGTCGCGATCGTGCTGTCCACCTGGGCCGCCCGGTCGGATCGGCGGCTTAGCGCCTGGGGTCTTGGACTGATCATCGGCGGCGCCATCGGCAACGCCATCGACCGCGCCCGTTTCGGCGCCGTGGTCGATTTCATCGATGTTCAGCAGATCGGCTTCTTCCCCTGGATCTTCAACATCGCCGACAGCGGCATCACTGTCGGCGTGATCCTGCTTCTGATCGACAGCCTGCGGCGAGAGCGCCCGGCCTGACGCCGTTGGCGCGCGAGCCTGATTGCGCTATTCCGGCGGGATAGACCGGGGGCTGGTCATAATTTGGCGCGCTTCGTGTCGGAGACGGTGACCTTTCACATCTCCGCCGAAGCGCTGGGAGCTACGGATTTCATGAGCGTCAACCGAGTGATCGTTGCCACCGCCCTGTTCGCGGCGGTGGGTCTCGCCGGGTGCGGATCGACGCGCTCCGCGCTGGGCATGAGCAAGGTGACTCCGGACGAATTCCGTGTCGTCACGAAGGCCCCGCTCGTCGTGCCGCCGGACTACGCCCTGCGCCCGCCGGCGCCCGGCGAGCCGCGCCCGCAGGAGCTGCAGCCGGAAAGCGCTGCGCGCACCGCTCTGCTTGGCCAGCGCGAAGCCGAGGCCCGTTCGGACGGCGAGAAGCTGCTGGTCTCCAAAGCCGGCGCCGACAAGGCCGACCCGCTGGTCCGCTACGTCGTCGACGATGAGTTCGGCGACATCGCCCACAAGGAAAAGAGCTTCGCCGACCGGGTGATGTTCTGGAAGGGCGACAAGACGGCGGCTGCGCCTGCGGCCCCTGGCGCCAACACCGCCGCGCCGGTGGACGCTGCTTCCGAAGAGCAGCGCATCGCGCAGCTGACCGGCGGCAAGCCCGTCCTGATCAAGCGCGAAGAGTCCCGCCGCTTCAAGCTCCCGGGCCTCTAAGCCTAAGCCACCGGCTTACTCGGTCTCCTCGCTGACCTCTCCGGGCGTGCCGACCTCGTAGCCGGCCGCCCGCAGACGGTCGAGCACGCCCCCCTGGCTGAGCAGGGGGCGCAGAGGCACGACCGCGATCGCATGACCCGGCGCCTTCAGGGCCTGCTCGATGGCCGCGACCTGGTCCGCTTTCACCCGGTTGTCGAACGCTTGCGCGCCCGGCACCGATGCGATGCACCGCTCCCAGGTTCGCTCATTGCCCAGAGCGCCACGAACGTCCCCCTCCGCCCAAGCGCGGGTCGCCGCCAAAGTCACGCCGGGACCGGCTTCCACCTGGGTCAGCACCTCGTCCAGGCACGCACGTCCGGCCGCAGGAGAGGTGCGGATGATCGCGCCCATGAGCGGTCCGAGGTCATATGACTTCTGGCTGATCGGGACCTTGGCGCGCTGGGCCAGCAGCTTGATCAGCTTGGTCGGGTCGCTGGTCGTCAGGTTGTTTGCTTCGCGGTAGTCGGTGGCCAGCATCAGGCCGGCCGCCAAGGGATTGCCGGTGCCATAGCGTCCCGCCGACTTCCCCACCTTTTCACGAGCAGAAGCGAACCTGGCGCGTGACGCGGGATCCAGCCGTTCTTCATAGGGGCCGCCACGCAGCCGCATCAGGTTGAACGCCGCGCCAATTGCTCCGGTGACCCGAACCCGCAGATCCTGGAATGGAAGGATCACCACGTTGGCGCCTTCCAACCGCCGCTGGAACACGGACAGGTCCCACTGCATGCGCTTGGGCGCCAAGGAAGGCGCACCCAGCACATAGACCGTGGTGTCCGCGTCAGAGACCTTCCACCAAGCGGGACCTGGGTCGCGGGCGGTGACCACCAGCTCCTCGACCAGCACCGCGTCGGGATCCACCGGCGGAGCCGTCTGCGCTGCAGCCGACGTTGCCGCCAACAGCACTGCCACCAACAGCCCGAGACGAAATCGCACGCTCATCCGCCGCTCCGGAATCGTCCTATAATAGTCGGCCACGGAAAGCCCCGTCATGCCGATCCGCCGCCTCCCGCCCGAGACTGTCAACCGCATCGCCGCCGGCGAGGTGGTGGAGCGCCCGGCCAGCGCGGTCAAGGAACTGGTCGAGAACGCCTTGGATGCCGGCGCGAGCCGGGTCGAGGTTCAGGCGGACGGCGGCGGCCTCACGCGTATCCTCATCGCCGATGATGGCTGCGGTTTGTCGGCGGCGGAGCTGCCCGTGGCTATCGAGCGGCACGCCACCTCCAAGCTCGCGCCCGGCGACGACGGCGAATACGACCTTCTGCGCATCGGCACCTTGGGCTTCCGCGGCGAGGCGCTGCCGTCCATCGGCTCGGTCGCCCGCCTGTCGATCTCCAGCCGGGCGCGTGGCGCTGCGGACGCTCACGCCATCCTGGTCGAGGGCGGCGCCGTCGGCGAGGTGCAGCCGGCGGCCTTCCCAAGCCCGCACGGCGCCCGCGTGGAGGTCCGCGACCTATTCTACGCCACGCCGGCACGCCTGAAGTTCATGAAGTCGGAGCGGTCCGAAGCCCTCGCGATCACCGAGGAGCTCAAGCGCCAGGCCATGGCGCATGAGGCGGTGGGCTTCTCCCTCGATCTCGACGGCAAGCGCACCTTGCGTCTCCCGGCTGAAGCCAAGGGTCCAGATGGCCGGCTGGCGCGCCTCGCCGCCATCATGGGCCGCGAGTTCTCCGATAACGCGCTGGCCATCGAGCACGAGCGCGAGGGCGTGCGCCTGTCCGGCTTTGCGGGCCTGCCGACCTACAATCGCGGCAACGCCGCACACCAGTACCTGTTCGTCAACGGCCGACCGGTGCGTGATCGGCTGCTGCAGGGCGCCCTGCGCGCAGCCTATGCCGATTTCCTGGCCCGGGACCGCCACCCGCTCGCGGCGCTCTATGTCGAGCTGGATCCCGCCTACGTCGACGTCAATGTCCACCCGGCCAAGGCGGAGGTCCGCTTCCGCGACCCGGGCGTGGTTCGCGGCCTGATCGTCGGCGGGCTGCGGCACGCCCTCGCCGCCGCTGGCCACCGCGCCTCCACCACCGTCTCCACGGCGGCTCTGGGCGGCTTCCGCCCGCAGACCAGCTTCCCGCCGCCGCAGCCGTCGGCCGCCGGCTTCTCCGCTTGGCAGCAGGGCGGCTGGACGCCCTCCGCAGCGGTCCGCGCGGTGGCGCAGTCCATTCCCGGGCTGACGGAGGTTTCCGCGCGCGCCGAGCCGGTCTGGGAGCCGCAAGCTTCTGCAGGGTTCGCTGAAGCCGCGCCTTCCGCAGCTCCCGTCTTCGATCCGGTCGACTTCCCGCTGGGAGCCGCTCGGGCCCAGGTCCACGAGACCTACATCGTCAGCCAGACCCGCGACGGCATCGTGATTGTCGATCAGCACGCCGCTCACGAGCGGCTCGTCTACGAGCGGATGAAGGTCGAAATGGCGAAGGGCGGCGTTGCGCGCCAGGCCCTGTTGCTGCCCGAGGTGGTCGAGCTCGACCCCGCAGAGGCCGAGCGCCTGGCCGCGCGCGCCGACGAGCTGGAGGCCCTCGGCCTTGTGATCGAGGCCTTCGGTCCGGGCGCTGTGCTCGTGCGCGAGACCCCCGCGCTGCTGGGCGACACCGATGTCCACGGGCTTGTCCGCGACATCGCCGACGACCTCGCAGAGAACGGCCAGGCTCTGGCGCTGAAAGAGCGATTGGAGGAGGTCTGTGGGACCATGGCCTGCCATGGTTCAGTGCGCGCCGGCCGCCGGCTCAACGCACCAGAGATGAACGCCCTGCTGCGTCAAATGGAGGCTACGCCCCACTCCGGCCAGTGCAATCACGGCCGCCCCACCTACGTCGAGCTCAAGCTTTCCGATATCGAGCGGCTGTTCGGACGACGTTGATATCTGGACGAACGGCGTCGCCTTCGCCATAACGGCCGCCGCTCCGAATTCCCGGAGAAGGTTATGCCAGAGATTGTCTTCGAGGCCCGGGCCTAAGAGCCGACGGGGCGGCCGCGCCGCCTAGAGCCTCTTCCATTCAAGGCCCGCCGTCACCCGCGCTCCTTTGCGGGCGCGTCGTTGCACGCCTCGACCCGGACAATCCCCTTGAACATCTCCAAGCCGCAACAGCGGACCTTGCACGCGCTCGCCCAGGGCGGGCGCATCGTTCTTGAACGCGACGTACAAGGCGACATTGTCGCCGCCGAATGCCTGACCCGCGAGGGTTGGGCTCTAAGCGATTGCACCTTGGGCGTATTCCGCTCGCTCAAGCGCAAGCGGCTGATCGCCAGCCAGAACGGCCAGCCCTATCGCATCACGCGCGAAGGGCTCGCCAACCTGCGTAGCCAACTCGACAACAGGATCGGCCCTAAACGCTGGTAAGACGGATCAGGCGGCGGCCTCTGTGGCTGCCGCCTCGATCTCCAAGACCGCGCTCATGGCGGAAAGCAGCCGCTCGGGCTTGATTGGCTTTTCCACGACGCCGTTGATCCCGGCGCTGCGGTAAAGGGCGGCGTCGGCCGGATCGGCATTCGCGGTGAGCGCCAGAATGGGCGCCTGACACCACGCGTCTGGTCCTGAGCGAATGCGGCGAGTGGCCTCCACACCGTCCATGCCCGGCATCTTGATGTCCATCAGGATCAGGTCGAACCGACCGGTCGCGGCCGCCTCGACCGCAGCGGCTCCGTCCTCCACGGTCTCGCAGGTGCAGCCGAACAGCTCGCAGAGGGTGCGCGCGACCATGCGGTTGGTGGCGTTGTCGTCCGCAATGAGAACGTGAAGGCTGGCCCCAGCGCCCGCCGGGCTTTCGGGCACGGCCTCATCTCGCACCGGGGCCGGCACCTCGTGGAGAGGTGTCTCGAAGCGGAAAAGCGCGCCACCGCCAGGGTTCGCTTCGGCGCGGATCCAGCCTTGCATGCGTTCGACGATCTGCCGGCAGACCGCCAGGCCGAGGCCTGCCCCGCCCAGCCGCACGCCCTCGTCGGTCTGTCGGAACGGCTCGAAAATGCTTTCTCGACGATCGGCCGGAACCCCCGGTCCACGGTCGGCGACCTCGCCGCGCAGCACGAGGCAGCCTTTCCGGCGCGACACCTTCAAGCGCACCTGAACGGGGCTGCCTGTGCTGAACTTCAGCGCGTTCGAGACAAGATTGTTGAAGACCTGGCGCAGGCGCACGCGGTCACCCAACGCCCAAACGTCCGCGGGCCCTTGGTAGTCGGCCAAGAGCGTCAGCCCCCTCAGCTCCGCCTGCGGCGACCACAGACTGACCACCTCGTCCAGCAGGTCCGCCGCGCAAAGGGGCTCCTCGTCCAGTTCAAGGCCCGAAGCCTCGGCCCGGGATAGGTCCAAAGCGTCGTTCAGCAGGCGCAACAGCACCCCGCCGGACTCCAGGATGGTGTCGACGAACGGCGCGAGGTCCGGTTGCTGCAGCTTGCGCCGGACGATTTCGGCCACTGCGAGCACGCCGTTCAGAGGCGTGCGGATCTCGTGGCTCATCACCGCCAGAAACCGTCCCTTGGCGGCCAGCGCATCGTGCGCAGCGCGGCTCGACGCCTCCGCCGCTTCGGCCAACTCGGCCATCGCTCGCGCATGGTTGGCGGTCGCGCTGGCTGTCTCCTGCAGCAGGGACAGCGCGGTGCCGACGCCGGCATAGCGGCCGCCGCAGGTGACGATGAAGCCTTGCAGCAGCTCGGACGGCCGCTCCTCGAGGATGCGGCCGCAGAACTCGGCCACGGTCATGTCGCCGTCCGCCAGCACAGGATCACGGCTCAGCCACTCGGAAACCGGACGCCCGGACCAAAGCGCATGCCCGTACTGCGCCGCCATCCGGACCAGGAAATCGTGACGCTCGATCAGCCCCACCGGGCGACCGTCCTGGTCCACCACCGCGATGGCCAAGGTGTCCGGCTCCTCCTGGAAGCGTTGATAGACCTCCCGCCCCGTGGTGCGCGGAGAAATGGGCCTGGCCTGAACGGCAATATCGAGGAGGAGCGTCATCGCTATCCCTTGCAAACGCGCGCAAGGGGATGACGACCTGTGACTAACTCGAGGTTAGGGAGCCGAGGCTGAGTGATGAACCTTTTGCGAAATCTTCGCTAAAGGCTTAACGCCCGAGCGCCAATCGATCAGACCTCAGACGAATACCTGAGGAAGTGAACGCGCGCGGCGCCGTAATCCCGCTCGTCCAGCGCCTCGAACCCGGGGACCTCGAAGCCCGGTTCGTCCGAGCCTCGCTCGAAGACGACGAGCGCGCCAGGCGCGAGCCAGCCGCCCTCAGCAAGTCGCGCCAGGGCCGTTTCGCCAAGTCCCTTGGCGTAGGGCGGGTCCAGGAACGCCAACTCGAACGCTGGGCCGTCTGCTCCGGGACGAACGCCCAGCTGCGTGGCGTCTCTGCGATGGACGCGGGTGCGGCCGAAAAGAGCCATGGCGTCGACGTTCTCGCGGATTGCGCCGCGCGCCGCCTCGTCCGTCTCCACGAACAGGCAGAATGAAGCGCCGCGGGACAGCGCCTCAAAGCCCAAGGCGCCGGACCCTGCGAACAGGTCGATCACGCGCTTGTCGCGCACGCCTTCCGACCAGGGCGCATGCTCCAGGATGTTGAAGATCGCCTGCCGCGCGCGATCCGATGTCGGGCGCGTGGCTTTGCCGTCGGGCGCGACCAGCGCCTTGCCGCGGAAGTCTCCGGAAACGATTCGCATGGGGCGAGACTAGCTGCGGGGCTTGGGTCCGCGCGAGCGGGACGGGCCGGCAGGCTTGCCAGCGGGCTTTCCCGCCGGTTTGGCGGCCACCCGGCCAGTGGGCTTCTTGGGCTTGGCCCAGCCGGCTTTGTATTCCTTCTTCGGCTTGGCGAAGCCGGCGTCCGCGGCCGCGGGGCCGCGCGGGCGCTTGTCGCCGCCGGCTTGCGCCGCTCGGGCTGGCGACTTCCCACCGAGGCGCGTCGGCCGCTGCGGCCCGCGTCGGCCGGCCGGGGTCTCGCCCTCGCCCGCACGTCCCCGCTTGAAGGTGAGATCCGTGCCGTGACGCGGCGCTTCCGGCTCGGCCTGAGCGCGGCGCGAGGCGCCTGGCTTGCTCTGCGCCTTGAACAGCGGCCTGTCGCCCGTGGGCATGTTCTCGGGCGCGATGAACTCGGCCAGCTGCTCGCGGATCACGCGGGGCCCCACCTCCTCCAGCTCGCCATGCCCGAGGGTGCCCAGGGCGAACGGGCCGTAGGACAGTCGGATCAGCCGGTTCACCTTCAGGCCGACTGACTCAAGCACGCGGCGCACTTCCCGGTTCTTGCCCTCGGCGAGGGTGACGGTGATCCAAACGTTGGAGCCCTGCGGCCCCTCCTTGGCCTTGTCGAGCTTGGCGTCGATCGAACCGTAGCGCACCCCTTCGACCGTGACGCCGTCTTTCAGCTTGTCGAGTCGCTCCTGGGTGATCCGCCCGTGAGCGCGGGCTCGGTAACGACGCTGGACGCCTGCATTGGGCAGTTCCAAGGCCCGGGCGAGCTCGCCATCGTTGGTCAACAGCAGCAGGCCTTCGGTGTTGAGGTCGAGACGGCCAACCGAAATCAGCCGCGGCAATCCCTCGGGCAGGGCGGCGAACACCGTCGGCCGACCTTGCGGATCCTTGTGGGTCGTGACCAGGCCGACCGGCTTGTTGTAGCGGAACAGGCGCGTGGGCTCGGCCTCGTTCACCACCAGGCCGTCAACGGTGAGGATGTCGTTCGGCTCGACCTTGACGGCGGGCGTCGTCAGCACCTTGCCGTTCAGGGCGACGCGCCCCTCGGCGATCATCTTCTCGACGTCGCGACGCGAACCGACACCGGCTCTCGCCAGAGCCTTGGCGACGCGGTCGCCGCCCTCTGCGTCGTTGCTGCGGGCTTGACCGGAACGGGGGTCTCGGGGCTGGTGCGGATCGTGGACCATGATCGCCGCACCATGCGCATCGCGCTCGAAGCCGCGCAAGCCGCCGCCGCGAATGGCGAGACGCCAGTCGGGGCCGTGATTGTCGATCCCGCGACCGGCGAGGTCATCGCGGTGGGCGCGAACCAGCCGATCTCAAGCCACGATCCCACGGCGCACGCCGAGATCGTGGCGCTGCGCCAGGCCGCCGAGAAGCTCGGCAACTACCGGCTGACTGGCCTCACGCTTGTGGTAACGCTGGAGCCCTGCGCCATGTGCGCCGGCGCCATCAGCCATGCTCGCATCGGTCGGGTGGTGTTCGGCGCGGAGGACCCGAAAGGCGGCGCCGTTCTTCACGGTCCTCGCTTCTTCGAGCAGCCGACCTGCCACTGGCGACCGTCTATCGAGGGCGGGCTCATGGCTGAGGAAAGCGCCGATCTGCTCCGCGGCTTCTTCCGAGCCCGACGCGCGGCGCGTTAGGCGAAATCCGCCAAACGCGCGTCCAGCCGATCGCGCACTTGCGGCCACTCGTGTTCCAGAACCGAGAACACCACCGTGTCGCGCGGGCGACCCGTCCAGACGATGCGGTCGCGCCGCAGAATGCCTTCCTGGACCGCACCGAGCTTCAGCACCGCCGAACGGGAGCGCGCGTTCAGGGCGTCCACGTGGAGGTACACCCGCGCCATGCCGCCGTCGAAAGCGTGGCCGAACAGCAGCCGCTTGGCCGCCGGGTTGACTGCGCCGCCGCGCGCTTCCGGGCGGTAGTAGGTGCCGCCAATCTCCAGGGCGCCGTTCGCCTCGTCCACGCGCAGAAGCGAAGTGGTGCCTACGCAAGCCTCATCCTTGATGACCGCATAGGACAGCGCTGGCCCGGCAAGCGCGCCTGCGATGAGCTTGTCGAAGTTCTCGTCAAACGCGGTGTCCAGCATGGAGAAGCTGTAGAGCTGCAGCCACAGGTCGCGATCGGCGGCGCAGGCTTCGCGCAACGGCTCGCGATGCGCTTCGACCAGCGGCTCCAGCCGCACGAAGCGGTTCTCCAGCGTCCGATGCTCAAGTTTCATCGCGATCACCCAAAAAATTCCGCAGGCAGGGGTTGCACCATCCCGCACCGCACATATCTGCCAGGCCAGCGTGCCCATCCTGGGCGTTTCCTCCCTATGACTTCCGCCGGACCTTCGGGTCCGGCTTTTTTTTGGCCTGTGGGAAGCGACGCGCCAGGAAGCTTGGCCATAACGCAAGACCGCTGGACCGTGCAGCGCCAGTTCCTAGCGGCTGGCCTTCTTGTCCAGCCACAGCAGAGGCCAGAGCCGCCGCTTGCCCTCACGTCAGCCGCGTGCGATCACTATTCAAACGGACGTTTGAACAAGCCGGACACGCGCCATGGATTTCGACTACTCGCCTCGCCAGAAAGAGCTGATCGGCCGTGTCACCTCTTTCATGAAGGATCACGTCTATCCTGCCGTTCCGACTTACCAGGAGCAGCACGAAACCGGCGAGCGCTGGAAGGTCATACCGGTTCTTGAAGAGCTGAAGGCCAAGGCCAAGGCGGCGGGCCTTTGGAACATGTTCATGCCGCCCTCCTCCGGCCATCCGCCGGTAGACGACACCTTCCAGTTTGAAGGCGTGCAACTGACGAACCTGGAATACGCGCCCATCGCCGAGATCATGGGCCGGGTGTCCTTCGCCAGCGAGGCGTTCAACTGCTCGGCGCCCGACACCGGCAACATGGAGGTGCTGAACCGCTACGGCACGCTGGAGCAGAAGGAGCGCTGGTTGCGCCCGCTCATGAACGGCGAAATCCGTTCGGCATTCCTGATGACTGAGCCGGCGGTGGCCTCCTCTGACGCCACCAACATCGAGACGCGCATCGAGCGTGACGGAGACCACTACGTCATCAACGGCCGCAAGTGGTGGAGCTCGGGCGTGGGCGATCCGCGCTGCAAGGTCGCCATTGTGATGGGCAAGACCGATCCCGACGCGTCGGCCCACCAGCAGCAGAGCATGGTGCTCGTGCCGATGGACGCGCCCGGGGTGAAGATCATCCGCATGCTGCCCGTGTTCGGCTACGACGACGCCCCTCACGGCCACGCCGAGGTGGTGCTGGAGAACGTCCGCGTGCCGGTGGAAGAGGGCCTGCTGCTGGGCGAAGGCCGCGGCTTCGAGATTGCTCAGGGACGCCTTGGTCCGGGGCGGATCCACCACTGCATGCGCACCATCGGCGCAGCGGAAGTCGCCCTGGAGAAGATGTGCAAGCGGCTGATGAGCCGAAAGGCGTTCGGCAAGTACGTGGCCGAGCATTCGGTTTGGGAGGAGCGTGTCGCCCGCGCTCGCATCGACCTGGAAATGACGCGCCTGCTCTGCCTGAAGGCCGCCGACATGATGGACAAGGCCGGCAACAAGGTCGCCCGGCTGGAGATCGCCATGATCAAGGTCCAGGCCCCGCAGATGGCGCTGAAGATCATTGACGACGCGATCCAGGCCCACGGCGGCGGCGGCGTCTCGGAAGACTTCGGTCTCGCCCGCGCCTACGCGAGCTTGCGCACCCTGCGTCTCGCCGACGGTCCGGACGAAGTGCACAACCGTACGATCGCCCGCATGGAAATGGCCAAGTACGGCGACTTGGCCTCCAAAATCCGGGCGGAGCGTGACGCTCAGCGCATTCCGGCGGGCTCGCGCTGAGCCCCGGTTAGGCCGGATTGTGGCAGACAGCCTCGATGTTGTGGCCGTACGGATCGAGCACGAAGGCGGCGTAGTAGTTCGGGTGGTAGTCGGGCCGAAGGCCTGGCGCGCCGTTGTCCCGACCGCCCGCCGCCAGCGCCGCGGCATGGAAGGCGTCAACGCTCGCTCGATCCTTGGCTGCGAAGGCGATGTGCATCGGGCTCGTGGGCTCTCCGGAAGTGATCCAGAAGAAGGGCTTGGCGTCCCCGAACCCTGCGGACGTCGCCCAGCCCAGCAGGCAGCTCCAGCCCAGCGGCTCGAGTGCGTGCTCGTAGAACTCCGATGAGCGCTCGAAATCCCGCACCTTGATCCCGATGTGGTCGAGCATCAGGCCACCCGGCGCTCGGGTCGCGCGAGCCGGCTCTCCGTCTCGCCGATGTAGTCGCGGGTCAGCGGCACGGCGTCGATCCGCTTGGCGAGCTGCAGCTGGAAGACCATGTGATCGCGATAGCGGAACGCCAGTTCGCTGATGCAGAGATAGAACTCCCACATTCGGCAGAACCGCTCGTCGTAAAGGGCGGCGATCTCCTGCCGCTGCGCCATGAAGCGCTCCCGCCAGCAGCGCAGGGTGTCGGCGTAGTGCAGACGCAGGATCTCCACGTCCGTGACGATCAATCCCGCACGCTCCACCGCCGGCAGGACTTCTGACAGGGCCGGGATGTAGCCGCCTGGGAAGATGTACTTGGCGATCCACGGCTGGGTGAAGTTCGGTCCCTCCGAGCGCCCAATGGAATGGATCACAGCCACCCCGTCGTCGGTCAGCAGCCGCGCCACCTGGTCGAAGTAGGCCTGGAAGTTGGGCCGGCCGACGTGCTCGAACATGCCCACAGAAACAATGCGATCGTAAGGGCCTTCGACGTCTCGATAGTCAGTCAGGGAAAAGCGCGCCCGCTGCGCCATGCCCGCGGCCTCCGCTCGAGCTTGCGCCGTGGCCAGCTGCTCGGTGGACAAGGTGATCCCGTCAACCTCCGCTCCCGCTTCCTCGGCAAGGGTGAGCCCGAGACCGCCCCACCCGCAACCGATGTCCAGCACCCGATGGCCCGGTCCCACCAGCAGCTTGGCCAGCAGGTGCCGCTTCTTGGCCACCTGCGCCTCCTCCAACGCGGCGTCCGGTCGGGGAAAGTACGCGCAGGAATACTGCAGGTCGGGATCCAGGAAGCGGCGGTAGAACTCCACCGACAGGTCATAGTGATGGGCCACGTTGCGCCGGGCGGTCGCGCGTGCGTTGGCCTGAAGCCGCCAGTCGAGCACCTGCCGAGCAAGCCAACTTGCCCGCTTCGGCGGCCGGTGGACAAAGTTGCGTCCGACCAGCTCGGCGAAGTCCCAGATCCCGCCTTGCTCGAGCACGAGCCCGCCATCCATGTAGGCCTCGCCGAGGGCCAGCCCAGGATTAGAGGCGATCCTGGTGAGCCAGGCCGGCGATGTGATGGAAACCGAAATCGGCGGGCCAGAGCCGTCGCCGAACTCCAGCAAGGTCCCGCCGGGAAGGCGAACCTTCAGCTGTCCCGTCCGAATAGCCTTACGCAAGTACGCTTGCAGAGCCATGGCGCATCCCTGGGTTTCGAGGGACCGAACAGCGCCACCCTAACGGAAGTGTGCGGTGAAGCCTACCAGCGTAGAGCCCCGCGCCTCACGCAAGGCTGACGGGGCTCGTAGTCTGTCGGCTCAGGCGTGAGGGGCAGCTTCTCCGGCGGCGTCCGGCTTACCGCCACCATATCCAAGCTCCTCCGCCAGTCGGCGGACCAGCTCACGAGACGCAAGCATCAGCGATTGCTCCACCTCTCGGGAGGATTCCGTGACTGCGATAGTCTCTCCCCGATGCAGCACCGCTTGGATCGTGCAGCTCTTCGGCCCGGGCGAGCCCTGGCCAGTAGCGTCCGCGAGGTAGATCTGCACCTCCGACAGGTCACGATCGAACCGCGCTATAGCGCGTCGCACTCGTTGTTCAGCCTCGCCAGCCACCCCGGCGCCGCCCGGGTGATCCGCATCCAGGGTGACACGAACAGGTGTGCCGTGGCCCGCGTCCGGCGCATCGGGGGAGCCCGCTTCATCAGGCGCTCCGCCACGGAAGCTTCTGGGTTCCCCCACGTCTTCCGCCGCAGCCACCTGCGCCTCGCGATCGTGCCGTGAACGGTTCTGCCGCCAATCCTTGCTGCTCGTTGGGCTTGGCGTGTCCGTGGCGTGCGACTTGGAACTGCGCATTGCGTCCACGTGGCTGTGCTTCTCATCCCGCTCACCGCCGCCGGTGGACACCTGGCTCACGCGCGGGTTGGTGCTCGCAGCGCCCTCAGGCTGAGCTGGGGCCGGCGTGGGCATGGGTTTGGTTCGATCTTCATGGCTTGCGCCAGGTCCGCCCCAGCGGGTTGTGTTGGGGTGCTTGTCGGGCATCGCATCTTCTCCTGAAGGTCGCCCGCGCGAGGCGCAGGGCTTCGACGCTTCAATCGGCGCGCACCCCCATGTGTTGCGTTCGCCGCCGCCATTCCTCCAAATGGAACGGGGCGCCTCGATGGGCGCCCCGCTTGAGCTTAGAGATCCTGCAGGATCTCAGAACTCCTGCCAGTCATCCTCGGCTTGCGCCGCCGCTGCGTGCGGAGACATCGCCAAGGCCGTCGCGCCCGCGATGCGCGGCGCGCTCGCCGGCCGGGCGGGCGCAGCCCGGCGCGGCTCGAGGGTGCGAGGAGCCAGGTCGCTGCGGCCGATCTTGAAGCGCTCGACGAGCTTGGCGAGCTCGTGGGTCTCCTGAGCCAGCACCTTGCTGGCGGCCGTGGCCTGCTCGACCATGGCTGCGTTCTGCTGGGTCACCTGGTCCATCTGGTTCACGGCGGTGTTCACCTCGGCCAGAGCCGTGGCTTCCTCGCGCGCCGAAGCGGCGATCTCGCCCACGAGCGTGGAGATGGTGTTCACGTGCGCCGAGATGCGCTGAAGGGCGTCGCCCGTTTCACCCACCAGCGAAACACCTTGACTGACGTGGCTGCTGGACGAGTAGATCAGCGCCTTGATCTCCTTGGCGGCGTCGGCGGAGCGCTGAGCAAGCGCACGCACTTCCGAAGCGACAACCGCGAAGCCGCGTCCGGCTTCACCTGCCCGGGCCGCCTCTACGCCGGCGTTGAGGGCGAGCAGGTTGGTCTGGAAGGCGATCTCGTCGATCACCCCAATGATCTGGCTGATCTGGTTCGAGGACTGTTCGATCTCGCCCATAGCGGACACGGCGCGACGGACGATCTCGCCGGAAGACTCCGCGTCCTGCTTGGCCAGAACCACCGCTTCTTGGCTCTGCGACGCCCCTTCGGCCGTTGTGCGCACCGTCGCCGTGACCTGGTCGAGCGCCGCAGCGGTCTCTTCCAGGGTGGCGGCCTGCTGCTCAGTCCGGCGCGACAGATCCTCGGCGCCGCTGGAGATTTCGCCCGTGCCGGTGCGGATCGAGCCGGTGGAGGCGGCGATCGCCTGCATGGCTTCTTCGAGCTTGCCCAGCGCCAGATTGAAGTCGTCGCGCAGCTTCTCGTACTCGCCTGGGAAGGACTGCGTCAGGCGGAAGGTCAGGTCGCCGGCGGCCAGCTGGTCCAGTCCCCGAGCCAGGGAGCTGACCACAAGCTGCTGCTCTTCCGCGCGGGCGCGGGCCGCGGCCTCGGCTTCGCGACGGCTCTCCTCCGTGGCGCTGCGGTTGGCCTCCTGCTCGCGACGCATCTCCTCGAGGCGCATCTGATTGTCGCGGAACACCTTCAGCGACTCCACGATGGCGCCCAGCTCGTCCTTGCGGGTGAGGGCCTCCACAGGCACGTCCGTTTCGCCGCGAGCCAGGCGCTCCGTAGCGCGAGCCAGGGTGCTGACACCCCTGCGGATGTTCAGGACGAAGAAGGCCGACAGGGCCGCGACAAGCGCCAGAGTGACGCCTGCGGCCACCATGGTGGTGAGCTGGGCGGCGTTCGCCTTGGCCTGAGTCGCGTCAGCCTGGGCGGCGGTTTGCTTTTGCGCGCTGGCCACGATCTCCCGCAGCGTGCCGGTCATGGTTTCATACTGCGCTTCGAAGGGTGCGGCGAAGCCGGCGGCGGTCGCGAAGTCGGTGCTGATCATGGCCGCGATCACGTCCAACGCGTCCCTGGTGTCCTTCAGGTCCTTGATGAGCTTGTCGAACTTCGGCCGTTGGTCGGCCGGAGCGGCGTTGCGCGCGACCCGGACGTCCGCCTGAATGTTGTCGATCTCCGCCAGCATCTGCTGGGTTTCGGCTTCAATGGTTTCCGGGCTGATCTGTGCGGCCTGATGCGTCAGCAGAACATAGAGCTCGCCGTGAACGGCGTTGATCCGCTCCGAGATCTTCTGCATCCGCAGACTGTTCGGCATGTCCACGCGGACCACACGCTGAAGTTCAGCAGACTGGCTGCGCTGCATGAACACCATGGTTCCCGCCATGAGGGCCAGCATGATCAAGGCGAAGGCCGGAGCCACGCCGATCTTCAGCACCAGCGGCAGGTCATCAAGTCGTGCGCGTTTCAACGAAACCCCCTTTGCACAGGCGAAGCGCTCGCGTTCGGGGTGATAGATGGGCTTAGATCGCTAATTATTTATAATCGATACCATTCAGGCGCGGCACGTTAAGCACGGCATGGTGCACCGCAAGAACTCATGGCTCCCACGCTGTTAACCTTTATTATCCAACGCACTTTTTACGGGAACTGCTTTTTAACAGACCGGGATCATCTTCCGCTCATTCCGCTTCCACAAAGGGGTTATGGGGTAGATGAAGAAAATCATCTCTTTCGCTGGCGCTGCTGCGCTGAGCACGCTGCTGGTTGGTTCGGCTTCGGCCGGCTCGTTCGAACAGAGCATGGACAAGTGCCTGAGCTCGAACGCGAACAAGAAGGACGCCGCGACGGTCATGCTGTCGTGCACGGCGAACGCCGGTAAGCTGTCGGACTGCAAGGTCGTTTCGGACAGCCTCCCGGGCAAGGGCTTCGACAAGGCCGCCATCTGCGTCGCCGCGGTGCTGCCGATCGGCGCCAAGACGGGCGAGCTGAAGATCCCGATGCGCTTCCCCGGTGGCGGCTGATAAGCCGCCCCACATCGCGACGAGATTCGAAAAGGCGCTCTCCGCAAGGAGGGCGCCTTCTTCGTTTTCGGCGCCGTCTTGACTCCGCAGCGCCTCTTTCACATATCCCAGCCGTCGTTAGCACTCGCGGGCTGGGACTGCTAACAGCCGCTCATTCCCGCAGTGTCACACCATCCAACCGTCTCGAACGGAGAGAAGAGAATCATGGCGTTTCGTCCCCTGGGAGATCGCGTCCTCGTCAAGCGCGTCGAGGAAGAAGCTAAGACCAAGGGCGGGATCATCATCCCCGACACCGCGAAGGAAAAGCCGCAGGAAGGCGAAGTGATCGCCGTCGGCCCCGGCGCTCGCGACGACAACGGCAAGGTCACGGCCCTCGACGTCAGCGTCGGCGACCGCATCCTGTTCGGCAAGTGGTCCGGCACCGAGGTCAAGCTCGACGGTGAAGACCTGCTGATCATGAAGGAAAGCGACATCCTGGGCGTGCTCGCCTAACCGTCGCCCTCAAGACATCCGATTAGAGAAGGACAGCAACCATGGCTGCCAAAGACGTCTATTTCGCTTCCGACGCGCGCGACCGCATGCTGCGCGGCGTCAACATCCTCGCCAACGCCGTGAAGGTGACCCTGGGCCCGAAGGGCCGCAACGTGGTCATCGAGAAGTCCTTCGGCGCTCCGCGCTCGACCAAGGACGGCGTGTCCGTGGCCAAGGAAATCGAACTGACTGACAAGTTCGAGAACCTCGGCGCCCAGCTGATCCGTGAAGTCGCCTCCAAGACCAACGACAAGGCCGGCGACGGCACCACCACCGCCACCGTGCTGGCGCAAGCCATCGTCGTGGAAGGCCTGAAGTCGGTCGCGGCCGGCATGAACCCGATGGACCTGAAGCGCGGCGTCGACAAGGCGGTCGCCAAGGTCATCGAAGAGATCAAGTCGAACGCCAAGAAGGTCTCGGCCAACAGCGAGATCGCCCAGGTCGGCACCATCTCCGCCAACGGCGACACCGAAGTCGGTGAAATGATCGCCCGCGCCATGGAGCGCGTTGGCAACGAAGGCGTGATCACCGTCGAAGAAGCCAAGACCGCCGAGACCGAACTCGACGTCGTCGAAGGCATGCAGTTCGATCGCGGCTACCTGTCGCCGTACTTCATCACCAACGCCGAGAAGATGGAAGCCGACCTCGAAGAGCCGCTGATCCTGCTCTTCGAAAAGAAGCTCTCCTCGCTGCAGCCCCTGCTGCCGGTGCTGGAAGCGGTGGTCCAGTCGGGCCGTCCGCTGCTGATCATCGCTGAAGACGTCGAAGGCGAAGCCCTGGCGACCCTCGTCGTCAACAAGCTGCGCGGCGGCCTGCGCGTCGCGGCGGTCAAGGCTCCGGGCTTCGGCGATCGCCGCAAGGCCATGCTGGAAGACATCGCCATCCTGACCGGCGGCCAGCTGATCAGCGAAGACCTGGGCATCAAGCTCGAGAGCGTCACGCTCGACATGCTTGGCCGCGCCAAGAAGGTCACGATCACCAAGGAAGACACCACGATCGTTGACGGCGCTGGCGACAAGACCGGCATCGAAGGCCGCGTTTCCCAGATCAAGAAGCAGATCGAAGACACCACCTCCGACTACGACCGTGAGAAGCTGCAAGAGCGTCTCGCGAAGCTGGCCGGCGGCGTGGCGGTGATCCGCGTCGGCGGCGCCACCGAAGTCGAAGTGAAGGAAAAGAAGGACCGCGTCGACGACGCCCTGAACGCGACCCGCGCGGCCGTGGAAGAAGGCATCGTCCCCGGCGGCGGCGTCGCCCTGCTGAAGGCCTCCAAGGTCCTCGACGGCTTCAAGGGTGACAACGACGACCAGGAAGCGGGCGTCGCCATCGTGCGTCGCGCGCTGCAGGCTCCGATCCGTCAGATCTCGGAGAACGCCGGCGTCGAAGGCTCCATCGTGGTCGGCAAGATCCTCGAGAACGCCTCCCCGACCTTCGGCTTCAACGCCCAGACGGAAGAGTACGTCGACCTCGTGCAGGCCGGCGTCATCGACCCGGCCAAGGTCGTCCGCACGGCTCTGCAGGACGCGGCTTCGGTCGCCGGCCTGCTGATCACCACGGAAGCGGCCATCGTCGAAGCGCCGAAGAAGAACGCCCCCGCGGGCGGCCCCGGCGGCATGCCGGGCGGCATGGGCGACATGGACTTCTAAGTCCACGTCATCCGACGACAGAATGGGGGCGGAGCCGCAAGGCTTCGCCCTTTTTCTTTGGTTGCCACATTCATGGCTCGGTCGCGCCGGAACCTAGTTCGAAGGAGGTGCGGGTATGCTCCAAGCCGCGTTAGGATTTGCTCTGGCAGCCGCGCTTACTGCGGCTCAACTCACGCCGCGTGAGCGAGCCGCCATCGCGCCCGTGCTTGAGGCGGCCGAGAGGGCGAGGGCTGAAGAGGCCGCATCGCCGCCGCCGAAGACATCAATTGAAAAGATCATCCGGCTCGGCAAGCTTGATCAGGCGCCGCGCCTCGCTCTGAGCAAAGTCAACTTCAACGGCCTATCGCCCGAGGAACACACACGAGCGCGCAAGGTCATGGGCGCGGTGATCGATGAGATCGATCAAGCCAATCAGCAGCTCCTGCTGCCGCTCATCCCACAGGGAGGCTGGATCACGCGCGCAGAGTACGGCGAAAACGCCTCTCGAGCGGCGTTCCACATCATCCAACATTCAAACCTGGAGCTCTGGCGCCGATTCTTGCCGATCCTTGAGCCGCTCGTCGCTTCGGGTGAGATCAGGGGGCAAGACTACGCCTTGATGTACGACCGCCTTGCGATGAACGAGGGCCGCCCGCAGCGCTTCGGCTCTCAATTCCGCTGCATCAACGGCAAGAACCAGCTGCATCCATTGGAGGACGCGGCCCGCGTGGACCAATTGCGTCGCAGCATGGGGATGGGGCCGCTTGCCGAGTACGTTCGAGCGTTCGAGTCGATGAACTTTCCCTGCTGATCGTCAACATGTGACCGAAAGCCTGGCTAATCACCGCTTCTGGTCGGAGAGCACCAGCCCGCCGATCCAGCTCGACACGCCAGTGACGATGGCGGCTCCGATCCCGGCGAACAGCCCGTTCACGTGGAAGCCGGAGAGCAGCACGGCCACCAGGCCGATCATGGCTGCGTTCACCACCAGCAGGAACAGCCCCAAGGTCACCAGGGTGATCGGCAGGGTGAGGACGAACACCACCGGCCGAACGAAGGCGTTGACGACGCCCAGCAGAATCGCCGCCAGCATCAGCGAGCCCGTGTCGCTGAAACCGACACCGGGAACGATCAGGCTGGCCACCCACAAACCGAGAGCGGCGAAAATGGCGCGGACGATGAACTTGGCGAGCATGGCCGCCCTCCCCTAAAGCTTCAGTTCGGCATTTCCATCGCGACACCGGACCGGCCGCTTTTCAGCCAAAGGTTAAAGCCAAGGTCGCGTCAGTTCGAATACGGGAGCATGACATGCGGCGCACCCTTTTGTTCGCGGGCGCGATCCTGGCCTTGGCGACGACCGCCTCGGCCCAGCCGGCGGGGCCGCGCGGGGGCGACGACGGCTTCTTCATCAGCCCCGCAGGCGAGGTGTTTCGTGGGTCTGAGGGGCTCGCCGCCTGGTTCACCGGCGCCGACGCCGACAAGGACGGCGCCCTGACCTTGGCCGAGTTCCGGGCCGACGCGCTGCGCTTCTTTAAGATCGTCGATGCTGACGGCGACGGTCGGATCGCAGGTTCGGAAACGCTGCGCTACGAGACGGAGCTTGCGCCGGAAATCACCCAACTCGGCATGATGGGCGCTGGGCGGCCCGGCGCCGGGGACGTGCGCCAACGTCGCGGCTCTGATCCCCAGCCACGCCGCAAACCTGAGCAGCACTTGGTTGGACGGTTCGCCTTGCTGAACACGCCGCAGCCTGTGCGCGCGGCGGACGAGGACTTCAACGGACAAGTCACCCAGGAGGAGTGGTCGCGGGCAGCCCGGCGCAGGTTTGAGATGATCGACAAGGCGAAAGCCGGCAAGCTCACCTTGGAAGGCCTGCAACCCGCACGCGGCAAGCGCTGAGCCAAGTTCAAGTAGTTGCGTTATGCAGTTTACCTTGATGCGTCAGCTGTTTCTTGATGTCATCAGATAAGAGCAACACTACCTTGAGTGAGCAAAATACAGCTCAGGGTCAAAAAGTGCGCTCAGGTTATACTGGCCTTAACAACGATCCTGCATCCCCACTCAACTTGGGCGAGGGAAGACAGGATCAATGGTGGCGAGCCGACGTTCAGTGGATTGGCGGTCGTGAGCGCGGCGCACCTTGCAACCGCTCCGACGCCACGTCTCTGCACAGAGCCTGAAGAGCTCTACGGCTCCGCGGCCGGCGAGACCATCGGTCACCTGCTGCAGCCTTGGCTGGCCCGGCAGTCCGTCACGCCTTTCGAGCTGCTGCACCGCGCCGACCTGGCCATGCGCCTGGACGGAGCCGGGACCGACCTGCAACAGGCGCTGCAGAAGGTGGCGGTGCCCGCAGCCCTCGCGCGCGGCGACAGCGTACACGAGATCATACGGCAGCTGCAGCGGCTGACGGACCGCGCGCTCTCGCGTCTCACGCGGCATGCACGCGAAGCGCCGACGCCCGAGCTCACGGCGGCGGAGATCTCGGGATTGGCGCAGGACCTGCATGGGTCCGAGGACGACTCCTTGCGCCTTGGCTTCGTCATCGCCCGGCGCCTTGGCTCGGCTGACGGTTGGTCTGGCAAGCTGACCGTCCTGCTCGACATCGCCCAGGCCGCGCCTCACGGCACGCCCGCTCGGGACCTTCTACTCGGACTGCTGGAGCGGCCGTTGCGCGAGGTTCTGCGCCAGCCCGCCGCCTGGGGAGAACTGTTTGGCGGCGAGCTGTCGCTCGGCGCCGCCGTCGCCGTGGACCTAGCCCTGGCGGACCGCACGGTGTTCACCGCCCTCGCGCGAGTGCAGCCGTCGCTTGCGGCGAGCTGTCCGCCTCTTTCGCCGGTTCTAGAAAGGCTGGGCGAGGCCCTGCAGGCCGGCTTGTTCCCCAAGGCGCGCCAGGATCTCCATCGCCGCATGCTTGCGGCTTTCGCCGGACGCGGCCGGCTGCGTCCCGGCTCAGCCTTCGGCGAGATCGAGATGCTGCGGCTGCTGGGCGCGGCGCTAACGGCCGCCAGCGGACCGCTGATGCCCGAAGAGGATGTGCGTGAGGCGCTGGTCGCCCGCTCGTCCATCCTCCTTGAGCCTGCGTTCCTCGGCGCCTTGATCGGCCCGGCTCCGGACGCCTTCAACGAACTGGGTGCCCTCGCCCTGGTCCTCGAAACGGTGGCGGGCGACGCCAACCGCCGACGCGCGGTGCGCTTGCTGGACGACACCGTCGCGACCCGGCGGCTCCACCGCGCGGTATCGGAGACGCAGGGTCATGCCCGCGTGGCCAGTCTACGAGAGCGGATTGCGCGCGCCAGCGTCGGCGTCGGCGGCGCCGAGGCGCTCTTGGCCCGGCTGGACGAGTTCAACGCCAGCCGCTGAGCCCTAGGCTCCTACGGCCGCTTCCAACGTGGGCAGGGCGGGGCTGAGACGTCCACCCACCCGGATGGGCTCTACGCGCCTGGCGAGGCCCGTTGCGTCGTTCGTTTCGACAAACACGCCGCAGACCGTCGCCGGTCCTTCGGCGGGCTTGTAACGACCGCCGGAGATGCGGGTGGTGAACCGCCGCAGCGGCTCTTCCTTCTGGTTGCCGATCACGCTGTCGTAGTCGGCGCAAGCGCCTGCGTCGGTTTGATACGCGGTGCCGCCGGGGAGGATCTGGCAGTCCGCAGTCGGGACATGGGTATGGGTGCCCACCACCAGGCTCGCTCGCCCATCGCAGAAGTGGCCCATGGCCATCTTCTCGGACGTGGCTTCCGCGTGGATGTCGACCACCACGGCGTCGGCCACCACGCCCAACGGAGCGGATTCGAGCTCGCGATCGACGGCCGCAAACGGGTCGTCCAGCGCGTCCATATGCACGCGACCCAAGGCGTTGATCACGAGGATCCGGCGTCCGTTCTGAGTTTCGAACAGCTGGGCGCCGCGCCCGGGCGCCTCGGCAAAGGGCGAATAGTTGGCTGGTCGGATCAGCCGCGGCTCACGCACGATGTAGGTGAGGGCTTCTTTTTGATCCCAGGAGTGGTTGCCCAGGGTCAGGCAGTCGGCGCCCGCGTCGAACAGCTCGCGCGCCGTGGCCTCCGTGATGCCGAAGCCGGCGGCGGCGTTCTCCGCGTTGATGATCACGAACTCGAGACCGAGGCGGCGACGGATGTGCGGCAGGTGCTCGGCCAGCCCCTCTCGGCCCGCACGACCGACCACATCCCCGAAGAAAGCGAAACGCATGGGGCTCCTTAGCCGACCTCGATGTAGTCCGTCTCGGTCAGGATGGCGTTGAGCCGCTCGTCGTGGGGTTCGGCGGGCAGTTCCTCCAGTTCCTGGCCCGAAAAGGCGAGGCCCAGAACGAAAACAGGCTGAAGCGCCCGAAGGTTCGCGATGGTGCGGTCATAGTGGCCCGCGCCCTGCCCAAGCCGGTTGCCCCGCCGGTCGAACGCAAGCAGCGGTGCGATGATCAGCTCGGGCTGGACCGCGCCAGCCCAGAGCGGCGGCGCTGGTATGTCGAAAGCATCCGGCTCCAGCCCCTCTCGCGGATCCCAAAGGCGGAACTCCAGCGGCTCCTCGCGGCTGGCGGCGACAGGCAGGGCCGGCACGGCGCCGTTTTCGGCCAGGCGGCGCATCAGCGGTCGGGGGTCGATCTCGGAGCCAAGCGGGTGATAGCCGCTGAACGTCTGGAAGATGGGGAGCCGATCGAGCGGGATGCGCGCGGCGGCAAGCTTGGCGGCGTCCGGCTGCTCGGCGGCCAACTGGCGCCGCCTCGCCCGCATCTGCGCCCGTAGCGCGGTCTTGTCTGTGATCTCGCTCACGCGGCCCTCATAGCGCAAAGCGCGCCGGAAGGATGCGTGGGGAAGAAGGTGGCGGCGCCGCGAAAACCGTGAAGGACTGTTTCATCCCCTCGACCTGGTTACACCAGGTGGGCGCCGTGTGCTCAAGACCACGGCCCTGAGCAGGGACAGCTCCCTATGAGAGAATTAAGGTCGCTGGGATATGTCGCCTTCGACGTGAGCCGCAGCACGACCCGCCGGTTCGGTAACGTAGTGGGCCGGCTCGCGGTTCTCAAGGACGCAAGCGGCCGGCTCGTCACTCCACTTCGTCGGCCAGTTTCTCGATCCGCTTCGCGGCGCTTTCCAGTGCCGTCGCGGCCCGCGTCTCGATCCGGGCGCGATCGGATTGATGTCTGGCCAGCTCCGCCTGAAGCGCCGACATGCGCATCTTCATGTCTGACAGCTCGTCGGCGAGCAGCAGGGCGCCCATCAGAAACAGGCGGGTCTCACCCAGCTGCCCCATCTCCTGGCTGACCTGTCGAACCTGCCGGTCGAACAGGCGGGCCAGGTCGACGAGGTGCTGTTCCTGTCCATCCTCGCAGCCGACCACATATGGGCGGCCGTTCACGTCCAGAGTCACTTGCGCCATGGCCTTAGGTCTCCGGCGATTGCACGGGGGGCGCGGCGCCGTTCAGCGCCGCACGAATTTCGAGAATGGCGCGGCCCAGCGCCGCAGACGCTTCCGCGCCGGCCTCTTCCAGAGCCTTTTCGCGAGCACGCGACTTCTCCAGCTCGGCGGCCAGGGAATGGCCGCCATTGTCGAACAGCCCGCCGCCGCTTACCGACGCAGGCCGCTCCGCCAGACGCTCTTCCAGCAGGGTCACCGCCCGCTCCAGCCGTTTGGCGGCCGTCTCGAGGGCGCTTTCGCCCGCGGCTTCACGGATCATACCTACTCCGTCCCGACTACTGTGGCCGTTAATCTATAGCCCTGCGACAGGTTCCTCCAGACCATGGCGGTTCCTTGACCGTGCGCCGTCCACATGCGAGGGGCGCGCCACCCATTCGTTAAGACTCAGGATTCCGATGCCGGCGCCCCTTCAGACCATGGCCGACGCTATCCGCGTACTGTCGATGGACGCGGTCGAACAGGCCAACTCCGGTCACCCCGGCATGCCCATGGGCATGGCCGACGTCGCCACGGTGCTCTGGACCAAGTTCCTGAAGTACGACGCGTCCAAGCCGGATTGGGCGGACCGCGACCGCTTCGTACTCTCGGCCGGCCACGGCTCGATGCTGCTCTACAGCCTGCTGCATCTGTCCGGCGTGAAGGCGGTCAGCCTCGACCAACTGAAGAACTTTCGCCAGATCGGCTCCCTGACGCCGGGTCACCCCGAGGTCTTCCACACGCCGGGCGTTGAGACGACCACCGGGCCGCTGGGCCAGGGCATCGCCACCTCCGTCGGCATGGCCATCGCCGAGCGCCACCTGGCCACTCGCTTCGGCTCGGAACTCGTCGACCACCGCACCTGGGTGCTGGCCGGCGACGGCTGCCTGATGGAAGGCGTCAGCCACGAGGCGATCAGCCTCGCCGGCCGCCTGAAGCTCTCCAAGCTGACCGTCCTGTGGGACGACAACGACATCACCATCGACGGTCACGTGGCCATCTCGGACGCCACCGACCAGCTCGCCCGCTTCAAGGCGGCTGGGTGGGCGGTGAAGCGCATCGACGGCCACGACTACGGCCAGATCCGCAAGGCGCTCGCCTGGGCGACCAAGCAGGATCGTCCGACCCTGATCGCCTGCAAGACGGTGATCGGCAAGGGCTCGCCCACTTTCCAGGGCACCCACGACGTCCATGGCAAGGCGCTGGGCAAGGCGGAAGTCGCTCTGACCCGCGAGAACCTCGGCTGGCCGCACGAGCAGTGGATCCTGCCGGAAGAGGTCACGAAAGCCTGGAAATCCGCGGGTCGCCGCGGCGCCCGCACCCGCAAGGACTGGGAAGCCAAGCTCGTGTCTTCGGGCAAGAAGGCCGACTTCGACCGCGCGATTGCGGGCGAGCTGCCGGCCCACGCCTTCGACGCGCTGGACGCCTTCATCGCAGACGCCGAAGCCAAGGCTCCGGCCGCCGCCACCCGCCAGCATTCCGGCGCGGTGCTGGAGCGGATCTTCGGTTCGATCCCCGAGATGATCGGCGGCTCGGCCGACCTCACCGGCTCCAACAACACCTTCGTCAAGAACACGCCGATCCTGGATGCGCCCGACTACGCCGGTCGCTACGTGAACTACGGCGTGCGCGAGCACGGCATGGCCGCGGCCATGAACGGCATGGCGCTGCATGGCGGCGTCATCCCTTACGGCGGCACCTTCTTGGTCTTCACCGACTACAGCCGCCCGGCGATCCGCCTGGCCGCCCTGATGGGCGTGCGGGTGATCCACGTCGGGACCCATGACTCCATCGGCCTCGGCGAAGACGGTCCGACCCACCAGCCGGTGGAGCACCTGGCCGCCCTGCGCTGCATGCCGAACCTCAATGTCTATCGCCCGGCCGATGCGGTTGAGACCGCCGAGTGCTGGAAGCTCGCGCTTGGTACGGCCCGCACGCCGTCCGTCATGGCCCTGTCCCGCCAGAAGACCGCCGCGGTGCGCACCACCACGGCCGGTGAGAACCTGTCAGCCAAAGGCGCCTACCAACTGGCTGCCGCCGGTCATCCGGCTCAGGTGACCATCTTCGCCAGCGGCACCGAGGTGCCCGTCGCGCTCAAGGCTCGCGAGACCCTGGAGGCGCAAGGCATCGGCGCCCGCGTCGTGTCCGTTCCGTGCTTCGAGCTCTTCGAGCAGCAGCCGGCTGACTACCAAGCTCAGGTTATCGGCGAGACAGAAGTCCGCGTGGCCGTGGAAGCTGGCGTGCGCATGGGTTGGGACCGCTTTATCGGTTCAGACGGCGTGTTCGTCGGCATGAACAGCTTTGGCGCCAGCGGCCCGTACGAGAAACTGTACGAGCAGTTCGGCATCACCGCCGAGGCGGTCGCTGACGCAGCCAAGCGCAAGCTGGCCTGACGCCATGCGCCTCGGCACGCCGCTCTCGCCCACCGCCCTCAAGGTCATGCTTCTGGGCTCGGGCGAGCTCGGCAAGGAGGTCGCCATCGAGCTGCAGCGGCTCGGCTGCGAGGTGATCGCCGTCGACCGGTACGCTGACGCGCCGGCCATGCAGGTAGCTCACCGCGGCCACGTCATCGCCATGACCGATGGGGCCGCCCTGCGCGCCCTTGTCGAGGCCGAACGCCCGCACCTGATCGTTCCCGAGATCGAGGCGATCGCCACCGACGAACTGGTGAAGATCGAGGCCGAGGGCTTGGCCACGGTGATCCCCACCGCCCGCGCCGCTCAGCTGACCATGAACCGCGAGGGCATCCGCCGGCTGGCAGCCGAGGAACTGGGCCTGCCAACCAGCCCCTACGCCTTCGCCTCGTCCGAGGAAGAGCTCGCCGAGGGCGCCGTCAAGATCACGGGCTTCCCCTGCTTCGTGAAACCGGTGATGAGCTCCTCCGGCAAGGGCCAGTCCTTTGTCGAGAGCCCTGATCAAATCGCAGCGGCCTGGCGGTACGCTCTCGAGGGCGGCCGCGTCGAGCAGCCCCGCGTCATCGTCGAAGGCCGCGTGGATTTCGACTTCGAGATCACCCTGCTCACCGTCCGCGCCCGGGCGCTGGACGGCGACGTCATGACCCTGTTCTGCGAGCCGATCGGCCACCGGCAGGTGAAGGGCGACTACGTGGAAAGCTGGCAGCCGCAGGGCATGAGCCCGGCCGCTCACAAAAAGGCCCGCGACATCGCCCGCGCGGTGACGGAGTCCCTCGGCGGTTTCGGCTTGTTTGGCGTCGAGCTGTTCGTGAAGGGTTCCGACGTCTGGTTCTCGGAGGTCAGTCCCCGGCCTCACGACACCGGCCTCGTCACCCTGGTCAGCCAGATGCAGAGCGAGTTCGCCCTGCACGCCCGCGCCATCCTGGGCCTGCCCGTCGACGTGCGCCTGCGCGAGCCGGGCGCCAGCGCGGTGATCTACGGCGGCATGGAAGCCAAAGGCATCGCCTTCGAAGGCGTGGCCGAGGCGCTCAGCGTGCCCGGCGCGGACCTGCGCCTGTTCGGCAAGCCCGAAGCCTACGAGCGCCGACGCATGGGGGTCGCCTTGGCCCGTGGCGGCGCCGTCGATGAAGCTCGCGAGCGGGCGCGCGAAGCTGCCGGTAAGGTCAAGCCTGTCCGCGGCTGATGCTTCGGCTCTGCGCCGACGGCACGTCTGAGCGGCCTAGTAGCTCCACTGAAGTTGCGTGCGGATCAGGTCACCTTCCGCACGCCCAACACGGCGCTCGTCGGGTTCCCGGCGCTTCATGCGCGCGTAGGCGGTGGTCAGCTCCAGCGACTCCATGAAGTGCCACTCGAAGCCGAGCTCGAACTCGTCCGTCTCGAGCCGGGGCGCGTTGGTGCTGGCCTTCCACCCGCCGCGATACCGCTGCCAACGGGCATAGGGGATCACACGGCCGACGGCCGTCTCACCCATGTCGTACATCAGCTGAACGTAGCCACCGCCTAGCGACTGCTCGCGAATTGTCCGTGTGGTTTCGTCGAACTCGGGCCCACGACCGCCGGACCACTCGGCTTGGATGCCGAACGGTTGTGGGTAGAGGATCGCGTGGAGACCGACGCGGTTGTCGTCGTAGTCGACAGCGCTCACCCCGCCGGCGCGGATCTCGGGCCGGAACTTGTTGAGCATGGCGGACCCACCAAGCTCCAGAACCTGCCCCTCGAACATGGGGCCAAGGCCATCCAGCTCGAACGGCCAGGTCGCCATGGCCACCGTCATCAGGCTGTTGTTCCGCTCCGTACGGTTGGTGCCCTGCCCGTTGTAGACGCCGACGCCGAAGGCTCCGTAGTTGCCAAACAGCTTCTGGTCGTTCTCCTTCAGCCGGTCCCAGATCGCCTGAACGCGGGTCGGGGTATAGTAGGCGACCACCCCGATA
Source organism: Phenylobacterium deserti (assembly GCF_003254705.1). GTDB lineage: Bacteria > Pseudomonadota > Alphaproteobacteria > Caulobacterales > Caulobacteraceae > Phenylobacterium > Phenylobacterium deserti. The sequence continues at coordinate 1,318,313 of NZ_QFYR01000001.1, read as the reverse complement.
TCACGCTCGCCGGGAACGCCGCTGTTGATCGCGTCCGAGCGATCAAGCGTGAGGCGGTTGGAAGACGACTGCAGGTTCTCCCAGCCGAAAGGGACTTTCGACTGCCCGAAGCGTATGCGGACCGTGCGGTCACGCGTCGGAAAAACATCGACGTAGGCGTCGCGCAGCTGACCGAAGTTCTCGCGCCGCTCCGTACCCGACTGGTTGTTCACCGCAGCCCCGAAGTCGTGCTGGAGGTACAGTGAGACGCGATCGGTGACGTCTCCCTCCAGAACCAGACGCACACGACGAAGCGAGAACCCGCCACTCTCATTAATCGAGGCGTCGTGAACGGACCGCAGGCGCGACAGACCATCAGGGGCCGTATCGTCTCCGCTCAAGAACCCGTTGTAGCGAAGCTGCGTATAGCCACGGAGCCGGAGGCGTTCGTACCAGGCCTTTGACGGCTCCTCTTCGGACTCCGCAACTGGAGCAGCGGCAGCCTGCGCTGATTGCGCAAGGCTTGCGACGGTCGCAGGTTTCGTTTCTGCCGGCGGCGCGGTCGGCGCGGGGGCCGCACTCGAGGCGGCCGCCTGTGAACGCATCTGGTTCAGCTGAGATTGCAGCAATTGCACCTGCGCCTGCAGGGCGTCGATCTGCGCTTGCACCGCGTCAACGTTCGCCTGGGGCGCTGCGGCCTGTGCCGATGCGGCCCCTGCTATGGAGGACGCGGCCAGCGCCAGAGCCATCGGCGCAAGCAGTCGTGAGACAGGTGGAGTTGCACTTCCCATCGTGACCTCTCTTCTCCTCGGAGCCGGCGGCTCCGGGGCGTCTACGCGAAGTGCTCGGCGGGGGATAGGCCGCTGTTTCACAGATCGCGGAAATGCGAACTCTTAGGCCGCATTCGGACGAATGGCCCAGCTTGAGAAGCACCCATCCAGCGCAGGGCGGCTGATCGGCCTCGTCGGAACAAGCGTCAGTTTTGGGGATTGTAGATGATGCCGGACGCGCCGGGGCGGCGCGCCCGTCACGCTGCATTGCGGAAAAACTCACCGGCCAAGGGTTGACTCACAGCCCCCCGGACGAAAGATCGCCGCGCCAAAATAACGCAGCCATTTCGCCGCGCCCTTAGGAGGTTTCCCATGCCCGTTCGCGTCGCCATCAACGGTTTCGGTCGCATCGGCCGTCTGGTCCTGCGCTCGATCGTCGAACATGCGCGCACGGACATCGAAGTGGTCGCCATCAACGACCTGGGCCCGGTGGAGACCAACGCGCACCTGCTACGCTACGACAGCGTGCATGGCCGCTTCCCGGCCACGGTCACGGTCGACGGCGACACGATCGACGTGGGCCGCGGGAAGATCAAGGTGACGGCCGTCCGCAACCCGGCCGAGCTGCCGCACAAGGACCTCGGCGTCGACATCGCGCTCGAGTGCACCGGCATCTTCACCTCCAAGGAGAAGGCGAGCGCCCACCTCGAGGCCGGCGCCAAGCGCGTCATCATCTCGGCCCCCGGCGACGGCGTCGACAAGACCATCGTCTACGGCGTCAACCACGACAGCCTGACCGCCGACGACCTGATCATCTCCAACGCCTCGTGCACCACCAACTGCCTGGCCCCGGTGGCCAAGGTGCTGCAGGACCTGTGCGGGATCGAGCGTGGCTACATGACCACGATCCACTCCTACACCGGTGACCAGCCGACCCTGGACACCATGCACAAGGACCTCTACCGCGCCCGCGCCGCGGCGATGTCGATGATCCCGACCTCCACCGGCGCCGCCAAGGCCCTGGGCCTGGTGATCCCGGAGCTGACCGGCAAGCTGGACGGCTCCTCGATCCGGGTGCCCACCCCGAACGTCTCGGTGGTCGACCTGAAGTTCGTGCCGGGCCGCACCATCACCAAGGAAGAGATCAACGCGGCCATCGAAGCGGCCGCCGCCTCCGGTCCGCTGAAGGGCATCCTGGGCGTGACCAAGGAGCCGCTGGTCTCCTCCGACTTCAACCACATCGCCTACTCGTCCACCGTGGCCCTGCCGCAGACCCAGGTGATCGAAGGCCAGCTCGGCCGCGTGCTCTCCTGGTACGACAACGAGTGGGGCTTCTCGACCCGCATGAGCGACACCGCCGTCGCTCTGGCGAAGTTCCTCTAAGACAAACAAGGGGCCCGAAAGGGCCCCTTCCGCTTTCAAGACGCAGGATCAGGTTCAAGACCGCCCATGGCTTTCAAGACGCTCGACGACGCAGATCTCTCCGGCAAGCGCGCCCTGGTGCGTGTGGACTTCAACGTGCCCATGGCCGATGGCAAGGTCACGGACAACACCCGGCTGCGGGCGGCCCTGCCGACCATCGAGAAGCTGCGCAGCGGCGGCGCCAAGGTGATCCTGCTGGCCCACTTCGATCGTCCCAAGGGCCGGCGCGTCCCGGAGATGAGCCTGAAGCCGGTCGTGGCGCCGCTCGCGGATCTGCTCGGCGCGCCGGTCGCCTTCGCCGACAACTGCGTGGGCGCGGAGGCCAAGACGGTCATCGACGCGATGCAGCCGGGCGACGTTCTTCTGCTGGAGAATGTCCGCTACCACGCCGGCGAAGAGAAGAACGATCCCGAGTTCGCCCGCCAGCTGGCGGAAAACGGGGACCTCTACGTCAACGACGCCTTCTCGGCGGCGCACCGGGCGCACGGCTCGACTGAAGGCATCGCCAAGATCCTTCCCGCCTACGCGGGCGAGCAGATGCGGCGCGAACTCGAGGCGCTGGATGCGGCGCTTGGAACGCCCAAGCGGCCCGTTCTGGGCATCGTCGGCGGGTCCAAGGTTTCCACCAAGCTCGACCTGCTGAACAACCTCGTGGGCAAGCTCGATCGCCTCGCCATCGGCGGCGGCATGGCCAACACCTTCCTGGCCGCGCAAGGCATCGATGTGGGCGCTTCGCTGTGCGAGCATGACCTGGCCGACACCGCTCGCCAGATCCTGGAGACCGCCAAGGCCTCCAATTGTGAAATTCTCCTGCCGATTGACGTAGTTACCGCCGAAAAGGTGGAACCAGGCGCAAGCTCGGCCGTTAGGGAACTGGACGCGATCGGCCCCGCCGACCGCATCCTCGATGCTGGACCGAAAACTCTGGCCAGGCTTATCGAGGCCATGGACGCCTCGGCCACTCTGGTCTGGAACGGCCCGCTCGGGGTCTTCGAGGTGCCGCCTTTCGACAAGGCGACCGTCGAAGCCGCTCGTCACGCGGCTGACAACGTTATCAGCGGCAAACTCGTGGCTGTGGCTGGTGGGGGTGATACGGTAGCGGCCCTGAACGCGGCCGGCGTGACGAAGGATTTCTCCTTTGTGTCCACCGCCGGAGGCGCGTTCCTCGAGTGGATGGAGGGCAAGGAGCTGCCCGGAGTGGCGGCCCTCTCCTCCTGATAAAACAAATCTAGGGGACTGCAGGCCGATGGCCCGGATCACACTTCGACAGCTGCTCGATCACGCGGCGGAGCAGGGCTATGCCCTGCCGGCGTTCAACATCAACAACATGGAACAGGGTCTGGCGATCCTCGAGGCGGCGAACGAAGTCGACGCTCCGGTGATCATCCAGGCCAGCCGCGGGGCCCGGTCGTATGCCAACGACCTGATCCTCAAGCACCTGATCGATGGGCTGGTGGAGCTTTATCCGCACATCCCGATCTGCATGCACCAGGACCACGGCAACTCCGAAGCCACCTGCGCCACCGCGCTGCAGTACGGCTTCACCTCCGTGATGATGGACGGCTCGCTGGAAGCCGACGCCAAGACCCCAGCCACCTACGAGTACAACGTCGAGGTCACCCGCAAGGTGACCGAGATGGCCCACTGGGTGGGCGCCTCAGTGGAAGGCGAGCTCGGCGTGCTCGGCTCGCTTGAGACCGGCATGGGCGAGGCCGAGGACGGCCACGGCTTCGAAGGCGTGCTCTCCCACGACGAGTTGCTGACGGACCCGGACCAGGCTGTGGAGTTCGTGAAGGCCACCCAGGTCGACGCCCTCGCCGTCGCGATGGGCACCAGCCACGGCGCCTACAAGTTCAGCCGCAAGCCGGACGGCGACGTCCTGGCCATGCACGTGATCGAGGCGATCCACCAACGCCTGCCGAACACCCACTTGGTGATGCACGGCTCCTCCTCGGTGCCCGAGGACCTGCAGGAGATCATCAACAAGTACGGCGGCGAAATGCCCCCGACGTGGGGCGTGCCGGTCGAGGAGATCCAACGCGGCATCAAGCACGGCGTGCGCAAGATCAACATCGACACTGACAACCGGATGGCCATCACCGGCGCGATCCGGAAGGTGCTCGCCGAAAAGCCGGGCGAGTTCGATCCGCGCAGCTATCTGAAGCCCGCTAAGGAAGCCATGCGCGCCCTGTGCCGCCAGCGCTTCGAAGAGTTCGGTGCAGCCGGTTGGGCCAGCAAGATCAAGCCGCTGCCGATGTCGGCGATGGCCAAGCGCTACGCCTCCGGCGAGCTGGCGCCGCAGATCGGCATCACCCGCCAGGCGGCGGAATAGCCGAGACGATCAAAGGGCCGCTCCGGAGGGGCGGCCCTTTCCCTTTCGGGAACCTGCCCTGGCCTGCGCCACTTCTGCGAGCATGGGCCGACACCTTCTCATCCTGGGCCTGACGTTCAGCGGACTGGCGGGCTGCGCCTTGTTCTCCGGCTGGGCGTTCTTCGCCACCACCGAGCGTAGCGAAGTTGGGGCCCGCAGCCTGGGCCCGATCTGGCCCTACCTGCTTGGCGGCCTGGCGCTCGCCGCCGTGCTCGCCGGTGTCCTGATGTGGTTGGCCTTCTACTCCGCGCGCCACGGCTACGATGAGCGGGTGGAGCCGGACGGCCCCACGGATCACTTCGAAGGCGACGGCTTCAGTGGATGGTCGGACGCTCGTGGTTCTTCCGCCAGAGCTCCTCGGTGAGCACGTTGGCGAAGCCGATCCAACCGGCATAGGGCGCAACCAGGCCGGCCGCCGGTCCATCCACCTTCTTGGCGCGCCAAATGTAAGCTCCGGCGGCGCCCAAGGTCGTCACCGCGGTGGCGAGCTGCGCCGACAGGCGCTTGGGCCCGAGCGCCATCCACAGCGCGTTCAGCCCCTGCACGGCCGCCCACAGGGACAGGGCCTGTGTGCGCGCCGCGCTCTTCGGCGCATTCCAGATCCGCAAGCCTGACACGATCAGCGTCAGGAACAGCGGCGGCCAGACCCAGGCGAACACAGGCGCCGGCGGCTTGAACCCCGGTTGATCGAGGTCTTCGTAATCCGAATAGGTCTCTGGATTGTCCTTGGTCGGTGCGTTGGCCCGAGCAATCAGCGCCGAGGCCAGCACCGCCCCCGCCGTGAGCCCGACGCCGACCGCCAGATGGCGCGTCGAGCGACCACGACTGTTGGCGAGGCTGTCCACCGCCCCGCGAACCTTGAATTGCATTCGGGCCTCCCGCGTCACCTGCGGGAGAATTCAAAGCGCCCCGGCTTGGTTCCGGCCCAGCTTAGTAGCCGCCGGTCCCGTGCGGGATCTCGCCCATGGCGCTTTGCAGGTAGTTCTGCTCGCCCAGGCTCCGCAGCAGCGACAACTGGGTTTCCAGGAAGTCGATGTGCTCTTCGGTGTCCGTGAGGATCTCACGCAGGATCTCGCGCGAGGCGTAGTCGTGCGCCTGCTCGCACAGCTGGATGCCCTCGATCTGGGTCACCCGGCCGCCCACTTCCACCGCGAGGTCGGCCTGCAGGCACTCGCCGACCGTTTCGCCGATCTTCAGCTTGTGCAGGTCCTGCAGGTTCGGCAGGCCGTCCAGGAACAGGATCCGGCGGATCAGCTTGTCGGCGTGCTTCATCTCGCCGATGGACTCGTCGTAGGTGATCTTGCCGAGCTTGGCGAAGCCCCAGTTCTCGTACATCCGCGCATGCAGATAGTACTGGTTGATCGCGGTCAGCTCGTTGGTCAGCACCGCGTTCAGGATGCGGATGATAGCCTTGTCGCCTTGCACTGTACGAGTCTCCCGAAGCTCTCGCGCGGAAACTCAGGCGCGGAGCGCCCAGTGTCAAAGCCTATGTTTGCAAGTGATTTGCGGTCGCTGAAATAACCGCGTTCGGCGTGCTATTCGGCGGCGAAACGCAGGGTTTCGCGCTCTTCCTGCAGGATCTCACGCATCTCGCCGACGCAGCGGGCGCACTGGGCGGTGCAGTCGCAGGACTTGAAGATTTCCGCCGGACGGCTCGCGCCGGCCGCGATAGCGGCGCGCACCTGACGCTCACGGATGCCGTTGCAATTGCACACGTACATGGGGCCTTGGGGCTCCTGCTCTTCAAGAGAAGGGCTACCAAGATGCGAACGCGTTTGCAACTCATTCTCAACTCCGTATCGCTACGGAGGCGCGCGACGCCTCGTCGCGGTCCATGATGGCTCGTCAGGAGTTCTGGTTTAGAAGACGCGGAAGGCGCGCCCATGGGCGGCCGGCGGACGGGGCGGTTCGATGGACTTTGATGCACTTCTGCTGTCGCGCATCCAGTTCGCCTTCGTGGTGTCGTTCCACATCCTCTTCCCGGCCTTCACCATCGGCCTGGCGAGCTACCTCTGGATGCTGGAGCTGCAATGGTTGCGCACCAAGCAGCCCGTCTACATCCAGCTCTTCCGCTTTTGGGTGAAGCTGTTCGCCGTCTCGTTCGGCCTTGGCGTCGTGTCCGGCATCATCATGAGCTACCAGTTCGGCACGAACTGGAGCCGCCTGTCCTATCTCGCGGGCCCGGTGATCGGCCCATTGATGCAGTATGAGGTGCTGACCGCCTTCTTCATGGAAGCGGCCTTCCTCGGCATCATGCTGTTCGGCTGGAACAAGGTGGGGCCGAAGCTGCACTTCCTGGCCACCAGCATGGTGGCCCTGGGCACGGTGCTCTCCACGTTCTGGATCATATCCACCAACAGCTGGATGCAGACGCCTCAGGGCTTCACCATGGAGGGCGACCGGTTCGTGCCCGTGGACTGGTGGGCCATCGTCTTCAACCCGTCCTTCCCCAACCGCCTGCTGCACATGGTGCTGGCGGCCTATTTGACCACCTGCTTCGTGGTCGCGGGGGTCTCGGCCTGGCACCTCTGGAAGGGCAAGGCGCCGGAAGCGGCGCGAAAAGCCTTCTCCATGGCCATGTGGTTCGCCGCCATCGTCACGCCGCTGCAGATCGCAGCCGGCGACCTCCAGGGCCTGGCGGTTCTGGACCAGCAGCCGACCAAACTCGCCGCCATCGAAGGACACTGGGAGACGCGCCGCGGGGCGCCGCTGATCCTGTTCGCCGTGCCCAATGAGTCCGAGGAGCGGAACGACTTTGAGATCGCTGTGCCGAAGCTCGGCAGCATCATCCTGACCCACGATCCCAACGGCGAGATCCGGGGCTTGAAGGAGTGGCCGCGCGATCGCCGACCGCCGGTGAAGATCCCGTTCTATTCGTTCCGCATTATGGTGGGCATCGGCTTCGCTATGCTGTTCATCGCTTTGGCCGGGCTGTTCCTGCGCTGGCGAAAGCGGCTCTACGACAGCCGCTGGTTCCTGCTCCTCTGCATGGCCATGACGCCGAGCGGCTTCATCGCCGTGCTCACCGGCTGGTTCACGGCGGAGGTGGGACGACAGCCGTGGGTGGTCTACGGGTACCTGCGCACCGCCGACGCGGTCTCGCCCGTGCCGGCCGCCAGCGTCGCCGCCTCTCTCGCGACTTTTATGGTGGTCTACTTGGCCATCTTCAGCGCGGGCACCTTCTACATGCTCCGACTGATCGCGGCTGGCCCGGACACCAAGTTGCGCATGGACGACGCGATCTCGCCGGCCGCCGACCGCCACGACAAGCGCGCCAAGCGGCCGCTCTCCGTCCCCGACGAAAGCCCCGATCCCTCGGAGCCGACATCATGAGCTTCGACGTCACCACCATCTGGGCGGGTGTGATCGCCTTCGTGATCTTCATGTACGTCCTGCTGGACGGCTTCGACCTTGGGCTCGGCATGCTCTTCCCCTTCATGAAGGACGAGCGCGAGCGCGACATCGCGATGAACTCGGTGGCGCCGATCTGGGACTTCAATGAGACTTGGCTGGTGCTCGGGGCCGCTGGCCTGTTCGGCGCATTTCCCATGGCCTACGCCGCCCTGTTGCCGGCCTTCTACCTGCCCATTCTCGTGATGCTGATCGCCCTCGTCTTCCGGGGCGTGGCCTTCGAGTTTCGGTTCAAGGTGCACGCGCACAAGGGGCTGTGGAGCAAGGCCTTCTTCTTCGGCTCCCTGTTCGCCACCTTCACCCAGGGCGTCGTGCTCGGCGCCTTTGTGCAGGGCGTGCCGGTGCGCGACGGCCAATACACCGGCGGGGCCTTCGACTGGCTCTCCCCCTTCAGCTTGCTGACGGGAGTGGCCCTGGTGGCAGGGTATGGCCTGCTGGGTGCCACCTGGCTCGTGGCCAAATCCACAGGCGATCTTCACGACTGGGCTCAACGCACGGCCATACGCCTGCTCTTCGCCGTCATCCTGTTCATGGGGCTGGTAAGCGCCGCTGTCCCGCTGCTCGACACTGACATCGCCCAGCGCTGGTTCGCCTGGCCTAACATCCTCTACTTGTCGCCGATACCGTTGCTGGTGGCTGCGGTCGGCTTCGAGCTCTGGCGCTCGCTGCAGCACGCCTCCGGCCGGGTCATCCGCCCCTTCCTTCTGGCCATGACCCTGTTCCTGCTAGGCTTTCTGGGTCTTGCGATCAGCCTGTGGCCCAACCTGATCCCGCCGGACATCAGCATCTACGAGGCCGCCGCGCCGCGCTCCAGCCAGGTGTTCCTGTTGGTGGGCATGCTCGCGCTGCTGCCCGTGCTGCTGGGCTATGTCGCCTACACCTACTGGGTCTTCCGCGGAAAGATCGGCGACGACGTGGGCTACGACCATTGAACCAGCGCCTGCGCCGCCTGCTGTGGTTCGTCGGCCTGTACCTGGCGAGCCTCCTGACCTTCGGCGCGGCCGTCTACCTGTTCCGCGCCTTGATCCACCGCGGCTGATCCCGCTTCTCTCCTGAGCCGCCCGTGTCGTAAGAGCGAGCATGGCCGACCTGCTTTGCCGTCTCTACCTCATCACCCCGCCGCGCCTGGATGACCTCGCGGGCTTCGGCCACGCGCTGGCGCAAGCGCTGGACGCCGGCGACGTCGCCGCCCTGCAGATCCGACTGAAGGACCAGCCGGACAACGTGATCGCCGCCGCTGTGGACGCGCTGACGCCCATCGCCGCTGCACGCGGCGTGGCGGTCATCCTGAACGATCGGCCGGACCTGGCCGCGCGCTTGGGATGCGACGGCGTTCACATCGGCCAGTCCGACGCCAGCTACGCCGAGGCGCGGCGCATCGCGGGGCGCGACGCCATGATCGGAGTGACCTGCCACGACAGCCGTCACCTGGCGATGGAAGCGGCCGAAGCCGGCGCGGACTACGTGGCCTTCGGCGCCTTCTTCCCCACCACCACCAAGGAAGCGCCGACCCGTGCGGAGCCGGAGATCCTGACCATCTGGCAGGAGACCATGGAGGTCCCCTGCGTCGCCATCGGCGGGATCACAGTCGAAACGGCGCGCGGTCTGGCAAAGGCGGGCGCCGACTTCCTGGCCGTCAGCGCAGGCGTCTGGTCCTTCGGCCAAGGGCCCGCGGCCGCCGTAAAGGCGCTGAACGCCGAGATCGCCGCCGGCCTCGCCGAACGCGGCTGATCCGCCCGTTCTTGCTTTGGAAAGGCGCCGCCACTAGGTTCCGCGCCCTCTACCCTCCCAGAAAGCCCGTCTGCCCGTGATCTCTCAATCGGCCCTGCTCAAGGTCATGTCCGACGCCGCCCGCAAGGCGGCCCGCGGCCTCAACCGCGATTTCGGCGAACTCACCGAACTGCAGGTCTCGCGCAAAGGCGCGGCCGACTACGTCTCGGCCGCGGACATCAAGGCCGAGCAGGTGATCTTCGAAGCCCTCACTAAAGCCCGTCCAGGGTACGGCTTCCTGGGCGAAGAGCGCGGCATGGTGGAGGGCAGCGACAAGACCCACACCTGGATCGTCGACCCGATCGACGGGACCACGAACTTCCTGCACGCCATCCCGCACTTCGCGATCAACATCGCCCTTGAGCGCGAAGGCGCCATCGTCGCCGCGGTGACCTACAACCCGATCACCAACGACCTGTTCTGGGCCGAGAAGGGCAAGGGGACCTACGTCAACGACAAGCGGCTGCGCGTCGCCGCCCGCAAGCACCTGGACGAAAGCCTGCTCGCCACCGGCATCCCCTACCTGGGTCATGGCCAGCACGGGCGGTTCCTGAAGGAGCTGCACCAGATCAGCCAGCGCGTCTCGGGCGTGCGGCGGATGGGGTCGGCGGCCCTGGACCTCGCCTGGGTCGCGGCCGGCCGTTACGACGGCTATTGGGAGCGGGACCTGAAGCCCTGGGACATCGCGGCAGGCTTGCTGCTGGTCACCGAGGCTGGTGGCAAGGTCACCGACGCCGACGGCGGCCAGGACATGCTCAAGACCGGGACGATCGTGGCGGCCAACCTCGACCTGCATCCGCAGCTGATCGAGAAGCTCCAGGCCGCTCAGTAGGCTTCGGCGGCGGCCTTAGGCCGCCTGCCCGAACTGCAGGGCCGCCAGACGCGAATAGAGGCCGCCGCGCGCCACGAGCTCGGCGTGAGAGCCCTGCTCCACCACCCGCCCCTCATCCAGCACCACGATGCGGTCTGCCTTGAGCACCGTCGCCAGCCGGTGGGCGATCACCAGGGTGGTACGGCCTTCCATGGCCTCGTCCAGAGCGCGCTGCACAAGCCGCTCGTTCTCCGCGTCCAGGGCGCTGGTCGCCTCGTCCAGCAGCAGGATGGGTGATCGCCGGATAAGGGCGCGCGCGATAGCCAGCCGCTGACGCTGACCGCCCGACAGGCTGCGCGCCCGCTCTCCGACAGCGGTCTCCAGGCCTTGCGGCAGGGCGTCCAGGAACGGCTCGGCCTGGGCGGCGCGCAGCGCGGCGCGCACCTCGTCGTCCGTGGCCTCCTCGCGTCCAAACCGGATGTTGTCGCTGGCCGAACCGGAGAACAGGGCCGAGTCCTGGGCGACCAGGGCCATCCGCGACCGCACCTGCGCCGGATCCGCATCGCGCACATCAACGCCGTCCAGAAGCACGCGCCCGCCCTGCGGGTCGTAGAAGCGCAGCAGAAGGCGCAGCACGGTGCTCTTGCCCGCGCCTGAGGGTCCCACGAGCGCCACGCGCTCCCCAGGCCTCACCTGCAGCGAGAAGCCGTTCAGCGCCGGCAGCTCTGGCCGGCCAGGATAGGCGAAGGTGACGTTCTCAATGGCGATCTCACCCCGTGCAGGCTCTGGCAACGCGACGGGGCTCGCCGGCGCAGCCACGCCGGGACGCGCGTCCAGCAGCTCGCCGATCCGCTCCATGGCGCCCGAGGCCTTCTGCACGTCTCCCCACGTCTCGCCCAACGCCCCGACCGAGCCCGCCGCCATCACAGACAGGAAGGCGAACTGGAACAGCGCACCCCAGCTCATCGCGCCGCTGATGGCCGAATGGACGCCAAGCCAGAAGATGCCCACCACCCCGCCGAACACCAGCACGATCACCAGCGCCGTCATCACCGCCCGCGCGCTCATCCGGCGCAGGGAGATGCGGAACGCCGCCTCCACTGCCTCGCCGAAACGGCCAGCGGCGGAGCGCTCACGGCCGAACGCCTGAACCGTTTCCAGCGCGTCCAGGCTTTCGCCGGCGTAGCCCACGGCGGCTGCGAACTGGTCCTGGGTCGAGGCCGTCAGCTGGCGCACCTTGCGGCCAAACAGGAATAGCGGAACCAGCACCGCTGGGATCAGCAGCAGCACCAAGCCCGTTAGGTGCGGGCTGACGATCATCATCAGGATCACTGCGCCGATCAGGGTCAGCAGATTGCGGACCGCCACCGAGATGGAGCTCGCGACCAGGTTCTCGACGATCTGGATGTCGGTCGTCAGGCGCGACAGCACCTCCCCCGTGCGGGTCTTCAGGAAGTAGATTGGGTCCAGCGTCAGGATGTGGGCGTAGGTGGCCTTGCGCAGGTCGGCCACGACCCGCTCGCCCAGCTTGGTGATGAAGAAGTAGCGGCCGGCGGTGGCGAGCCCCAGGCCCAGCGCGACGGCGCCGATCAGCAGGAACCAGCGGTCCACCGCACCCGCGGCCACCGCCCCTTGCTGGGCGCGCGTCAGATTGTCCACAAGCAGGCGAACCGCGCCCGACAGGCCCAGGGTCGCGCTGGTCGAGCCCACCAGAAACACGGCCGACAGCAGGGCGTCGCCCCAGTGGGCGAGTATAAACGGCTTCAGGCGGCGAAGAGCGCCGACATTGCGGCTCTTCTCTCGCCGATCCGCGGCTTCCGAGAGGTTGTTCGCCAAGGATTGGCCGGCGCTTGGCCGTCCATGGACCGAGGCTTCGGAACCGGAAGACTCGGCCGCCGACTCACTCATTACGCGTCACACCTTGCATCTCGGGCGGGCTTTCCTGTATACGCCCGGCTTCCTTGAAGGCCGCCCTCACCGGCGGCCGTTCAATTTCGACCGCTCTTTACGCCAGGCGCACGCGCGATGAAACAAGAAGGCCACCCCGACTACCACTTCATCACTGTGGTGATGACGGACGGGACCACCTACCAAACGCGTTCCACCTACGGGAAGGAAGGCGCCACGCTGAACCTGGACATCGACCCGAAGACCCACCCCGCGTGGACCGGCGGCGCCCAGCAGCTGCTCGACCGCGGCGGCCGCGTGTCGCGCTTCAACGCTAAGTTCGGCGCGTTCACCCGCAAGTAGGCGGCTTGCCCTGGCTCTCGCCGGGGCATCCCTTACGGGCATCAAAAAACGCCGCGGAGGCTGGTCCTCCGCGGCGTTTTTGCTGCTCGACTTCGGCGGGATGACGCTGCGCGCCATCCGAACCGGACCTCGCCATTAGGTCCCGAAGGCGCTCTTCAGACGGTCGAGCTGCGACAGGACCGGATGCGGCGCGACATCCTCGGCGGCTTCCACGTACATGCGGCGATCCAGGTGTCGGACGCGCTCGTAGAGCCGGCGCGAGCGGTCCAGCAGGATCAGCAGGCCGGCCGGAAGGTCGTCGGACGGTTCTTCCTCGCCGCCGCGGCAGACCTCTTCAGCGGCCAGCCGGTAGCGGTCCTCGCAGGCCGAGTCCGGCGCCATGTCGCCTTCCCGTACGGCGCGCTGCACCAGAAGCCAGGAGGCGACCTGCATCAGCCGCGTCGTCAGGCGCATGCTTTCGGACGCGTAGGCCAGCGCCGCGTTGCGCGACAGCAGCTTGGATTCCTGCCGTCCCGCGCCGTCCAAGTAGGCGGCGGTCTCCTCGACCAGCTCCATGCCTTCCTGGAAGGTGCGCTCAAACAGCTCCGAGCGGGCGAAGTCCTGGATCACGTCCGCACGCCAGGGCAGCACGGTGTTTGCGTCGTTCATGTCTGTCCCAGAGGTCCTGTCACAGAGTCCTGCAGCAGAACCCTCATCTGAATTCGAGCGGCTTTGTGCAACCGCCGTGCCACGCCTGATACCAGAAGCCGCTCCTACGCGGACCGCGACGAAAAGAGCGCCTCGGCCGCCGCCCGGCCCGCCTGCTTGCGCTCAATCTGCGCCTGCACCCGGGCGATCTCGCCTTGCAGCAGCTCGATCCGCTCCTGGAGTTCGGCCACCCCATAGAGGTCCAGATCTTCCCGGAGCGCCTCGGCCAGGCGCTGACCCCGACCCACGCGAACTTCAGCCACTTCGTCCATGACGTTTTGCGAGCTCCCTGTTGCGGCCCCCGCTCGGGCGCTAATCAACCGCTCCAGGGCCGGTTGCGCAAGCACGCGGGAGTCACAGCATGACCGAAAACGACAGTTCCATGATGACGGGGATCGCCGTGGAAGGCGGCAAGGGACCCGCGTCAGCCCTCACACCCGTCCGGCTGCCGCGGCCGGCGCCCGCGCCTGGACAGGTGCTGATCCGGGTGGAAGCGGCCGGTGTGAACCGTCCTGACATCGTGCAGCGGTTGGGCGCTTATCCTCCGCCGCCCGGCGCGCCGGAGACGCTGGGATTGGAAGTGGCGGGCGAGATCGTCGAGGCGGCTGGCCGCTGGCAAGTGGGCCAGCGGGTCTGCGCTCTGCTTGGCGGCGGCGGCTATGCCCAGTACGCTGTCGCCGACGCCCGGCATTGCCTGCCCATCCCGGCCGGCCTGGACATGGTGCAGGCTGCCGCCTTGCCCGAGACGGTGTTCACTGTGTTGGCGAACGTGTTCGAGCACGGCGCGCTGAAGGCCGGCGAGACCCTGCTGGTGCACGGCGCAACCTCCGGCATCGGTGTCACCGCTATACAGATGGCCAAGGCCGCCGGCGCCAAGGTGATCGCCACCGCCCGAGGCGCCGACAAGGCCGCCGCGGCCCTGCGCCTGGGCGCCGATGTCGCGGTGGACGCGACCGCCGAAGACTTCGCCCAGGGGACGCGCCGGGAGGGCGGCGCCGACGTGGTGCTCGACATGGTCGGCGGCGACTACTTCGCCAAGGATCTGGAGGCGGTGCGCACGGGCGGCCGCATCGTCTTCATCGCCGCGCAGGCCGGCGGCGAAGTCGCCCTGCCGATCTTCAAGCTCATGCAGAAGCGCGTCGTAGTGACCGGCTCCACCCTCCGCCCGCGCTCGGCCGACGAGAAAGCGCGGTTGGCGGGCGAGGTGGAGCGCGTGGTCTGGCCGTGGATCGCTGAGGGCAAGGTGCGCCCATTGGTGGACCGCACCTTTGCTCTGACGGAGGCCGCGGCGGCCCATGCCTACCTCGAAGGCGGCTCCCACATCGGCAAGGTCGTGCTGACCTGCTCGTAGAGTCTCAGCCGCCCGCGAACGGGTAGGGCGTGATCGCTTTGGTGAAGTCGTCCACCATCAGCGTCCGACTGATGGGCTCGGCGGCGCGCTGGGGACAGGCGGGGCGCTCGCAGATCCGGCAGGCTGGCCCGATGCCGGTGGCGGTTGGATCGCGCAGCTCGAGCCCCCGGGCGTAGATCAGCCGCTCGGCGTACTTCAGCTCGCACCCCATGCCGATGGCCAGGTCGCTGTCCTCGCTCACATAGGGCGCGGCGATGCGTGCGACGGTGCGGGAGAAGGTGAAATACCGCGCCCCGTCCGGCGTCTCGATGATCTGGGTGATGATCCGGCCAGGCGTGCGGAAGCTCGAGTGGATGTTCCAACGGGGACAGGCGCCGCCAAAGCGCGAGAACGGGAAGCTGGAACCGGCGAACCGCTTCGAGATGTTCCCCGCCGAGTCCGTACGCACCATGAAGAAGGGCACGCCACGCGCACCTGGCCGATTGAGCGTCGTGAGCCTGTGGCAGGCCTGTTCGAACGAGACGCCGAAGCGCGTGCGGATCAGCTCCACGTCATAGGCCGTCCGCTCCGCCGCCTCCTGGAACGCGCCGTAGGGCATCAGCAGGGCGGCGGCCAGGTAGTTGGCCAGGCTGACCTTCAAAAGGTTTCGCGTCGGGCGGTCGGGCGTGCCTGCGCGATCGGTGAGCAATTCCAGCAGGTCGCGGTGCTCGGTCAGCGCCAGCTGATAGGCGACTGAAAACGCGCGCCCCTCGGCGGTGAGCAGCTCGGACAGGAACAGCCGCTTGCGGTGATGATCGAACCGCCGGACGCTTTCCGGCAGCACTTCCACCGGCACAACCTTGACCTGGACGCCCCAGCGCTGAGCCAGCCGCGCACGGCCGGCCACGGCGAACTCGTGCGGTTCGGCCTCCAGCTCGGCGGACAGGCGCTCGGCCGCCTCTTCGAGCTCGCTGAAGTGGTTCTTGTGTCCCTGAATGAAGTCGCGGACCCAGTCTGACGGCGTGACCACCGGCTGGACGAGGGCGCCCTCCTCCGGCCGGCCGATCGCGCCCAGGTCGGTCAGGCGCCGCTGGTCGAGATAGGCGCGGTAGAGGCGCACCACCGCCTCCGAGACGCCGGGCGCGAGATCGGCCAGTTCCGAGATTTCGTGTCGTGCGATGCCAAGGTCTCGGAACAGCTGGTCGGAGAAGACTTCGCCCAGGTCCGTGGCGCCTGCCGATTCCGCATCCGTCGACAGCGTCTTCAGATCGACGTCGTAGGCCTCGGCCAGCCTGAGCAGCACCTGGGCGGTGACCGGCCGCTGGTTGCGCTCCAGCAGGTTCAGGTAGCTTGGCGAAACGCCCAGGTCCTCGGCCATTCGGGTTTGAGTCAGGCCCAGGTCGCGGCGCAGGCGCTTCAGGCGAGCGCCAAGGAACAGCTTGCGATCGGCGGTCAACGAAGCCATGCCGTCAAGTTGTCATAGCTTTACACCTTTTACAATGTGCGCCTGTGACAGCATGGCCTTTTGCCAACACGGCACGGCTATCTCACCAGCAAAATCAAGCGTTAGAGGATCCGACAGGCTGTCAAACGGATGGCCGACAGAACTTCTGCGAGAGGCCCATGTCTTATCAGGACCACATCATCGAGATGAGCCAGCTCGTCCGGAGCAAGGACGGCAAGTGGGATGGCGTGAGCGCCGAAGCCGTGGCTCGCATGCGCCTGCAGAACCGCTTCAAGACCGGCCTCGAGATCGCCCGCTACACTGCCGACATCATGCGAAAGGACATGGCGGCCTATGACGCAGATCCCGCCGCCTACACCCAGTCCCTGGGCTGCTGGCACGGCTTCATCGGCCAGCAGAAGCTGATCTCCATCAAGAAACACTTCGGCACGACCAAAGGGAAATACCTCTACCTGTCCGGCTGGATGGTCGCGGCGCTGCGCTCGGAGTTCGGCCCGCTGCCGGACCAGTCGATGCACGAGAAGACCTCCGTCCCCGCGCTGATCGAGGAGCTCTACACCTTCCTGCGGCAGGCGGACGCCCGCGAGCTCGGCCTGATGTTCCGCGACCTCGAGGCGGCCCGGAAGGCCGGCGACGCGGCGCGCGAAGACGCCCTGGTCGAAGCGATCGACAACTACGAGACCCATGTGGTCCCCATCATCGCCGACATCGACGCGGGCTTCGGCAACGCCGAGGCGACCTACCTGCTGGCCAAGAAGATGATCGAGGCGGGCGCCTGCGCCATCCAGATCGAGAACCAGGTCTCGGACGAGAAGCAGTGCGGCCACCAGGACGGCAAGGTCACGGTCCCGCACGAGGATTTCCTCCAGAAGATCCGCGCCATCCGCTACGCCTTTCTGGAGCTCGGCGTGGACAACGGGATCATCGTCGCGCGCACCGACAGCCTGGGCGCCGGGCTCACCAAGCAGATCGCCGTCAGTCTTGAAGCCGGTGACCTTGGCGACCAGTACAATAGCTTCCTCGACTGCGAGGAGGTCGCCGCCTCCGACCTGAAGAACGGCGACGTTCTGATCAACCGCAACGGCAAGCTGCTGCGACCCAAGAGGCTGGCGTCGAACCTCTTCCAGTTCCGCACCGGCACGGGCGAGGACCGCTGCGTCCTCGACTGCATCACCGCCCTGGAGAACGGCGCCGACCTGCTGTGGATCGAGACCGAGAAGCCGCACATCGCGCAGATCGCCGGCATGATGGACCGGATCCGCGCGGTCTTCCCGAAGGCCAAGCTGGTCTACAACAACTCGCCCTCGTTCAACTGGACACTGAACTTCCGCCAGCAGGTCTATGACGCCTGGCAGGCCGCAGGACGGGACGTGTCCGCTTACGATCGAGCCAGGCTGATGAGCGTCGACTACGACACGACGGAGCTGGCCCGCGAGGCGGACGAGAAGATCCGCACCTTCCAGGCCGACGCCTCACGGCGCGCGGGGATCTTCCACCACCTCATCACCCTGCCGACCTACCACACGGCCGCCCTTTCCACGGACAACCTGGCCCGCGAGTACTTCGGCGCGCAGGGGATGCTCGGCTACGTCCTGGGCGTCCAGCGGCAGGAGATCCGCCAGGGCATCGCCTGCGTGAAGCACCAGAACATGTCGGGCTCCGACATCGGCGACGACCACAAGGAGTACTTCGCCGGGGAAGCGGCCCTGAAGGCCGGCGGCGTCCACAACACCATGAACCAGTTCGCCTGATCGGCGGGCCTGAAAGGAGCAGAGCGATGACCAAGGAACGCTACTGGATCGTTGGCGGCGAGTACGAGTGCACCGGCTTCAAGGCGCTCAAGGCCGGCCAGCCGGAGGTGATCGGCCCGTTTGAAGACCGCGAGGAAGCCCGCCTGGCCTGGCGGCGCAAGTCGGACGAGACGCGCAGCTGCGCCACCGCCCGCTATGCGATCGCCTCCGAACAGATCACCCTGCCGAACTGATCGGCTAGAACCTCGTCTAAGCTCCCGGCTCCCAGCCGGGAGCGCCCGTCCGCGCCTCAACGGAGCGCCGCCGCATGCCTCTCGACATCGCCCACGAGCCCCCTGTTCAGCTGACCGTCCCGATCGAAGGCCGCGCGGCCGAAGTGCTGACGCCCGAGGCGCTCGGTTTCCTGGCGCAGCTGCACCACCGCTTCAACGGCCGGCGCCTTGAACTACTCGGCCGCCGCGAAGCGCGGCAAGCCCGCTTCGACGCGGGCGAAAGCCCCGACTTCCTACCCGAGACGGCCCACATCCGCGCGGGCGACTGGACGGTCGCGCCCATTCCCGCCGACCTGCTCGACCGTCGCGTGGAGATCACCGGACCGGTCGACCGCAAGATGATCATCAACGCCCTGAACTGCGGGGCGAGGGTGTTCATGGCGGACTTCGAGGACGCCTCCTCGCCGACTTTCGCCAACATGATCGAAGGCCAGATCAACCTGAAGGACCGCTGGGCCGGGGCCCTGGACTTCATCGATCCCGCCAGCGGCAAGCGCTATGCGCTGAAAGACCAGGTCGCGACCCTGGTCGTTCGCCCTCGCGGCTGGCACCTGCCTGAGGCGCACGCCCTCGTGGACGGACGGGAGATGAGCGGCGCCCTCTTCGACTTCGGGCTCTACGTCTTTCACAACGCCAGGGCGGCGCTCGCCGCCGGCTCTGGCCCCTACTTCTACCTGCCCAAGATGGAAAGCCATCTGGAGGCGCGGCTCTGGAACGAGGTCTTCCTGTTCGCCCAGGAGGCCCTCGGCATCCCGGCGGGGACCATCAAGGCCACCGTGCTGATCGAGACCCTGCCCGCCGCTTTCGAGATGGACGAAATCCTTTTCGAGCTGCGCGAGCACATGGCGGGCCTGAACTGTGGCCGCTGGGACTACATCTTCTCCTTCATCAAGCGCCTGCGCCTTCATCCGGACGCCTTGACCCCTGACCGCAGCGTCATGACCATGGGCCAGGCCTTTCTGCGCGCCTACTCCCTGAAGCTGATCCAGACCTGCCACCGCCGCGGCGCCTTCGCCATGGGCGGCATGGCGGCCCAGATCCCGGTAAAGGGCGATCCCGCCGCCAACGAGGCGGCCTTCGCCAAGGTCCGCGCCGACAAGCAGCGGGAGGCTTCCGACGGCCACGACGGCACCTGGGTTGCGCACCCGGACCTCGTGCCGATCGCCATGGAGGTGTTCGACCGCCTGATGCCCACCCCCAACCAGCTTCACGTCCAGCGCGAAGACGTCGAAGTCAGCCGCGAGGACATGCTCGAGGTTCACAAGGGTCCGCGCACCGAAGCGGGCCTGCGCGAAAACATTCGGGTCGGCGTGCAGTACATCGAAGCGTGGCTTCGCGGGCGAGGCGCCGTGCCGCTCTACAACCTAATGGAAGACGCCGCGACGGCCGAGATCAGCCGGGCCCAGGTCTGGCAGTGGATCCGCCACGCCGCCACCCTGGATGACGGTCGCCCTGTCACCGAGGCGCTGCTGCGGGCGGTGCTAAGCGACGAGATGGACAACCTGCGCCAGACGCTTGGGCCTGACGCCTACGAGACGGGCCGCTTCGCCGACGCGGTCCGCATCTTCACCGATCTGTCCCTCTCCGACCGGTTCGAGGAATTCCTCACCCTGCCGGCCTATCGGGTGCTCTAGGGGAGCGGCCCCTCTCCACCAGAATGGAGAGGGGCCGCCCTTGTCACTTGCGGGTCCAGCCGCCGCCGGCCGGCTTGTAGTACTCGCCGGGACGCAAGCGGCTTTCCACCACCTGCTTGAAGGCCGAAGCGCCCGCCGCTTCCGCCGTCACGCCGTTCTTGGCGGCGGCTTCGCGGTAGAGCTGCGCGCGCCCGGCGTTGATCTCGGCCACGGCCGAGCGGACCGCCGGGTCGGCGGCGCCGGTGACGAAGCCCAGGAAGCCGTCCGCCTGCTCGCCGACGACGCCGGCGGCCTTGGCCGAGTCCACCGCCGCCTTGGCGGAGGCCGACTGCGCAACGGCGGCGACCGGCAGGACGAGGGCGGCCATGACGGCTGCGCTCACGCCCAGGATGTTTCGCGTGTGCATGTTCATGCCTCTTAGAAGAGGTTCGGGTTCTGCTGGATCAAGGCCTTGACGTCCTCGTCCAGTTGCAGCCGGACGTTGGCGTCCAGCTTGGCGTAGATGGTGATCGGCCGCACGTCCACGCGGACAGTCGGCGTGCAGGCGGCGGCGCCGAACAGGGCGAGCGCGCCCATGGCCAGCGATCGAGGGGGTGCGATCATGCGGTCATCTCCTTGGCGGCTCCTTCTATCGCGCTCTATCGCTGAACCGGGGCTGAATTGCGCAGCCGCTGATACTCGGCGAAGTCGGCCAGCAACTGGTCGAGGTTGAGGGTGGTGTCCAGGGTCAGGTTCACCCCTGTGCCCGAGGGCAGCGGCAGCTCCTTGTTCATGAACCGCCGGGTGATCAGGTCCAGGATCGTCAGGCGGATCTGCTGGCGCTGCGGCGGGTCGTGCCGGCCGATCACATGGAACAGCACCCCCACCCGCCCTTCAGGCAGGCTGTTGATGGTGGCGTCCAGGGTGTCGAACGCCAGGTTCTCCATGGCCTGGTAGGCGAAGTCGGTGAAGGTGTCGGCGCCCGGCGCGACTTCCTCCGCCGCGCCCGTGACGGGGCTCTCAATCACCGCGCCTGCGCCCGGCGTGCTGACCCCCGTCAGCGCCTCGCGCTGGATCGACAGGCGGCCGGGCTGGATCGCCCTCAGCTGGCCATCCCGAACCCGCACGTCCCCGTTCAGCACCTCGAAGGGGATGCGGCCGCTCACCTTGGCGTCGAGCTCCACGCGGTCTCCGAACGGCGAGGCCTCCACCAGATCGTGCAACTGCACGCCCTCGACGCTCAGCACGCCGCTCATCGGCGCGCCCGGCGTGAAGGGCACCCGCAGCGCTTCCAGCTTGATCGTGCCGCCGCCGACTTCGGCTTCGCCGCCCGACACCGTCAGCGCCTCGCCCTCGATGCCGAACGTCGCCGTCACCCCGGTGAGCGGCACGATGGCGGTGAGACGCTCGGCCTTCAGAACCTGCCCCGGCGCCGCCACCAGCGGCGTCAGGCTGGTGAACACCACCTCGCCCGACAAGCCCTCCAGCCGCCCGGCTGGGCTGGTGAAGCTCAGGCCGGGAATGCTCAGCGTGCCCGAGCTGGTTTCCGCCGCCGGTGACCAGGCGAGCGCTCCGGTGAACCGCGCCTGCCCTTCCACGGGCGAGCCCACCGCCGCCGCCATGGGCGAGAGCTGCTCAGGCTGCAGCCCGCCCTGCGCGAAGGTCAGCAGGCCCGTGTCGATCTGCACGCCGCCGCTTTCGGTGCGGCCTTCGTTGCGCAGCACGGCGGTCGCCACCCGGGTCTGGCCCGAGTGCAAGGCGAGGTCGGCGTTCCAGACGTCGTCCGTGGCGCGCGCCACCCCGGTCAGGCGCAGCGGGTGGAAACGGGTTTGCGGGGCCGCGTCGATCACCCGCGCCCCGGCGATGTCGATCTGCGCCCGGAAGCGCTCGCCCTTGCCGGACATATCCATGCGGCCTGCGCCGTCCTCCGCCCGCGCCAGCAGGAAGGGCGCAGATCCGGACGCGCCCTCGACCCGCCCCGCGATGCGCCAGCCGCCGTCCCTGAGGCTGAGCAGCGGCGCACCGGACGGGCAGAGCCGCGCGGCCAGGTTCTCCACGTCGTTCTCGCCGAGCTCCAGCCGCGGCGCCCGCACGGCGGCGCAGCGTTCGCCCCTGAACTCGATTCCGCTTTCGGCGATCCGCAAGGCGCCGGCGGCGTCGAAGTCGCCGTCCACCACCGGGCCGATCGACAGCTTGGCCTGAATGCGGCCGCTTGCCCGCGCCTCCCCGTCCACGAACGCGAACCGCGCCACGTCCGCCTGAACCTCGGGCAGGCCGCCGCCTGCCGCAGTCAGCCGCCAGCCGCGACCCTGGCTCGCCAGCAGCACCGTCCCGCCACGCTGTGGGTTGAGCCGAAGGGGCTGCACGAAGCTCGCCGAAGCGGCCTTGCCGCTCAGGCCCAGCCGCACGCCGGGCGCCGAGAAGGCGAAGTTCGCCGCGGCTCGCTTCACCGCCGCCATGTCGTCGCTGTCGGTGGCCACAGGCGCGCCCAGCCCCGCATAAGCGCCGCGGCCCTGCGCGCTGGCCAGGATGTCGGCCCGGGCGCCTTGCGGCCCAAAGCCCGCCTCCCCCTGCACCGCCACGCCGACGGCGCGCAGGTTGAGGTCGGCGATGCCTAGGTTCGCCAACTGGCCCGTGCCGCGCACCTGCGCCGACACCGCATCCCCGCCCTTGCGGGTCCAGCGCAGGTTCTCGGCGGTGAGCGCCGCGCGCAGGGCGCCCGCCTTGGCCTGGGCGAACGCGCCAGAGCCGGCCTGCAGGTCGGCCGCCGCGCGTCCGGTGACCTGCAGATCGCTGATCCACCCCGCGGACTGTCCGTTGAAGCCGGCGTTCAGGCGCGCCTCGCCCAAGCGCTGGTCGCCGATCACCAGCTCGCGGCCGTTGAGCTGCGCCTGCACCTTCAGCACGCCATCCCCGCGATGTCTTTTCAGGTCGGGATAGGGCGCATCGGCGGTGATCCGCAGCCGCGCGCCGCGCGTCCGGGTCGCTCCAGCCTCGGCCTCGGGCATGGCCGCATCCACGGTCGCCAGCACCCGATCCCCGCGCGTCCGAGCCGTGACGACGCTCGGCCCCAGCGTCGCCTTGAAGCCCTGCCCGCTAAGCTGCGTGGGCGCCAGGCTGGCGTCGAGGCTGACCAGCTTCTCCTGCTCCACCCGGGCGTCCGCCGTCAGCCGCACGGCGCCGTAGTCGGTGGCGAGCAAAAGCTGCCCGTCGTCGATGATGATGCGCGGCTTGGCGCCGCCCGGCTTGGGCGGCCGGCGACGGAACTCCTCGATCAGCGGATCGAGCGAGCCCACGGACAGCTTGCCATCGTGCACCCGCGCGCGCACCACCGGCCGGCGCAGGGTCACCGAAGTCACCTCCAAGCCGAAGCCGCGCAGGCCATAGGTTACTTCCGCCTGCTCGGCCGTGAAGTCGGGATTGCGCGGGTCTCCGACGCGCAGACGGCCGATGAAGCTCTTGAAGCCGAAATCCTTCACCTCGGCTTCGGACGCAATGCCCTTGGACCGGAGCCAGCCGGTCAGCGCCTCGCGGGCGATGATGCGCCGCGCGGCGTAGAGGGCCAGGACCGCTACAGCCAGCACCACGCCCGTGATCACCAGGATCAGGCGCAATGTCAGGCGGCGGGCGTGCGGCTTTGCTTCGGCTTCGCTCAAGGCTCGGAACGGCGTCGTTTCGCTTCAGGTCAAGCTGAATAGCGCAAACCGGGCCGGATGGTGGCGCCTTAGCCTGCGATCGCGCCGAACGGCAGGCTCGCCAAGGCGACGCCGCCGTCCACTGGCAGGGTCGCGCCCACCACGTAATCGCCCGCGCGAGAGGCGAGGTAGACCGCCGCCGCTGCCATGTCTTCGTCCCGACCGATGCGGCCGATCGGGATGTGCTTTGCGATGAAATCGGCGTTGTCGCGGGCGGCGCGGTTCATCTCGGACGCAAAGGCGCCTGGCGCAATCGCCGTGACCAGGATCCGGTCGCGCACCAGGCGCGCAGCCATCCGGCGGGTCAGGTAGATTAGAGCCGACTTGGAGGCGTGGTAGGAATAGGTCTCCAGCGGATTGAGAGCGATGCCGTCGATCGAGGCGATGTTGATCACCTTGGCTGGCCTGGCGTCACTGGCCGCCGCCTTCAGGGCGCCGTGCAGTTGCTGGGTCAGGAAGAACGGCGATTTCAGGTTCAGGTCCATGACCTTGTCCCAGCCGCTTTCCGGGAAGTCCTCGAAGCTGGCGCCCCACGCCGCGCCGGCGTTGTTCACCAGGATGTCCAGGCTCGCTTCACGCTGCGCGTAGGCCGCGACCAGCGCCTTTACGCCCTCGACCGTGGAGATGTCCTGCGGAAGCGCGATGCAGTTCGGGCCCAGCTCGGCCGCCGTCGCGTGGCACGCATCGGCCTTGCGGGAGGAGATGTAGACCTTGGCGCCCTGCTCGATGAACCCGGCCGCGATCATCTTGCCGATGCCTCGCGAGCCGCCGGTGACGAGGGCGGTCCGGCCCTTCAGCGAAAAAAGATCGAGCGCCATGGACGCATCCTCCGCCTTGTTCGTTGTCGCCTCTCGAGGCTCCGCCGCGCGCTTGCGCCGCTGTCGGCGAGGGCCTACACCTCAGCCCTATAACAGCTGTTTGAATTTCCAAGACCGCCATTCTCAACGAGCGCTTTTCCGCTCGCACATTTCCGAGGGAGCCCGATGACCGACATCAACTCGGTGACCACCCTGACGCGCGAAGGCGACATCGCCGTCGTCACCCTGAATTCCCCGCCGGTGAACGCCCTTTCAGCCAACGTCCGCGAGGGCCTGACCGAAGCGTTCAACCAGGCGATCGCTTCTGACGCCGCCGCCATCGTGCTGATCTGCGACGGCCGCACCTTTATCGCCGGCGCCGACATCAGCGAGTTCGGCAAGGCCATGACCGGCCCCATGCTGCCGGAGGTCATCGAGACCATCGAGAACTCGACCAAGCCCGTGGTCGCCGCGATCCACGGCACCGCGCTGGGCGGCGGGCTGGAGGTCGCGCTGGGCTGCAACTACCGCGTGGCCGTCCCGTCGGCGAAGCTCGGCCTGCCCGAAGTGAACCTCGGCCTGCTGCCGGGCGCCGGCGGCACCCAACGCCTGCCGCGCGTCGTGGGCGTCGAAAAGGCGCTGGAGATGATCACCTCCGGCAAGCCGGTCGGCGCCAAGCAGGCCGCCGAGATGGGCCTCGTCGACGAAGTGGTGGCGGAAGGTCAGCTCCGTGAGCAGGCGGTCGCCTTCGCCCGCAAGGTCGTCGCCGAAGGCCGGCCTTTGAAGAAGGTCCGCGAGAACGACGAGAAGCTCGCTCCGGCGCGTGGCCATCCCGAAGCGTTCGAAGCCTTCCGCAAGGCCAACGCCCGCAAGTTCCGCGGCTTCCTGGCTCCCGAGTACTGCATCCGCGCCGTCGAGGCGGCGGTGAACCAGCCGTTCGAGCAAGGCATCCAGACCGAACGTCAGCTCTTCATGGAGCTGATGATGAGCCCGCAGTCGGCGGCGCAGCGCTATTACTTCTTCGCCGAGCGCGCCGCCGCGAAGATCCCGGACGTGCCGGAAGACACCGCCACCCGCCCGATCAAGAAGGTCGGCGTCCTGGGCGCTGGCACCATGGGCGGCGGCATCGCCATGAACTTCGCCAACGCCGGAATTCCGGTGACCATCGTGGAGGTGAAGCAGGAAGCCCTGGACCGCGGCCTCGGCGTTATCCGCAAGAACTACGAGCGGACCGCCTCGCGCGGCGGGCTCACCGCCGAACAGGTCGAGCAGCGCATGAGCCTGCTGACCGGCTCTCTGGACATGAACGACTTCGCCGACGTCGACCTCGTTATCGAGGCGGTGTTCGAGCGGATGGACATCAAGAAGGATGTGTTCGGCAAGCTGGACGCGATCTGCAAGCCGGGCGCGATCCTGGCCACCAACACCTCCTACCTGAACGTCGACGACATCGCGGCCATGACCAGCCGGCCGCAGGACGTTCTGGGCCTGCACTTCTTCTCGCCGGCCAACGTCATGCGCCTGCTGGAGATCGTCCGCGGCGAGAAGACGTCCAAGGACGTGATCGCCACGGCCATGAAGCTCGGCAAACAGATCAACAAGGTCGCGGTCCTGGTGGGCGTCGCCCACGGCTTTGTCGGCAACCGCATGCTGGCCCGGCGGCAGGAACAGGCGCAGGGATTGATCCTGGAAGGCGCCATGCCCTGGGACGTGGACAAGGTCCTTTACGACTTCGGGATGCCCATGGGTCCCTTCGCCATGGGGGACCTGGCAGGCCTCGACCTCGGGTGGGTGAAGGAAGAAAGCCGCGGCGAGACCATCCGCGACGTGCTCTGCGAGATGGACCGTCGAGGCCAGAAGACCGGCGCCGGCTTCTATGACTACGACGAGAACCGCAATCCCCGGCCATCACCCGTCACCGAGCAGATCATTCGCGACTTCATGGCCAAGAAGGGCGTCGAACCGCGCCAGATCACGGACGACGAGATCCTCGATCGGAACATCCTGCCGATGATCAACGAGGGCGCGAAGATCCTCGAAGAAGGCAAGGCGATCCGGGCCAGCGACATCGACGTGGTCTGGGTCAACGGCTACGGCTGGCCCGTCTACCGCGGGGGGCCGATGTTCTATGCCGACCAGCTCGGGCTTGCGAACGTGGTCGCCAAGCTGAAGGAATATGAAGCGCGCTACGGCGCCGCCTTCAAACCTGCGGCCCTTCTGGAGAAGCTCGCGGCCGAAGGCCGCCGCTTCGCCGACCTCGACAAGGCCTCCTGAACTCAACCCAATTCGAAAACAGGAAGAGAAACGCCATGCGTGAAGCGGTCATCGTCGCCGCCGCCCGAAGCCCGATCGGCAAGGCCTATCGCGGCGCCTTCAACAACACCTATGGGGCGACGCTTGCCGCCCACCCGATCCGCGAGATCGTCGACCGTGCCGGGGTTGATCCGGGCGAGATCGACGACGTGGTCATGGGCTGCGCCCTGCAACAAGGCACCACCGGCCAGAACATCGCTCGCCAGGCCGCTCTACGCGCCGGCCTGCCGACCACGGTGTCGGGCATGACCATCGATCGTCAGTGCTCGTCCGGGCTGATGGCCATCGCCACCGCCGCCAAGCAGATCATCCATGACGGCGCTCCCATCGCCATCGGCGGCGGCGTGGAGTCGATCTCGCTCGTCCAGACCGAGCGGCTGAACCTCTACATGAGCGGCGATCCGTGGTTGCGCGAGCACCAGCCGGGCCTGCAGTGCTCGATGATCGAGACCGCCGAGATCGTCGCCGAGCGATACGGCGTCAGCCGTGAAGCCCAGGACGAGTACGCCCTGCAGTCCCAGCAGCGCACCGCCCAGGCGCAGATGGAAGGCCGCTTCGACCAGGAGATCGTGCCCTTCACCACCGTGATGAAGGCCTTCGACAAGATGACCGGCGAGACCTCCGAAAAGGAGATCACCCTCGACCGTGACGAAGGCAATCGACCCCAGACCACCCTGGAAGACCTCGCTCGCCTGAAGCCCGTCTTCAGCGGCGGCAACTTTGTGCAGGAAGGCAAGTTCATCACCGCCGGCAACGCTTCGCAGCTGTCCGACGGGGCGGCCGCCGTGCTGCTGATGGAGCGCGCCGAAGCCGAACGTCGAGGCCTCACGCCGCTCGGCGCCTATCGCGCCATGGCCGTGGCTGGCTGCGGGCCGGAGGAGATGGGCATCGGTCCGGTGTTCGCCATCCCCAAGCTGCTCGAGCGCACGAGCCTGAAGATCGAGGACATCGACATCTGGGAGCTGAACGAGGCCTTCGCGAGCCAGGTTCTGTACTGCCGCGACAAGCTCGGCATCCCGAACGACAAGCTGAACGTCTCGGGCGGCTCGATCTCCATCGGGCACCCCTATGGGATGACCGGCGCCCGCTGCACCACGCACCTGCTCTATGAGGGCAAGCGCCGCGGGGCCAAGTACGGCGTCGTCACCATGTGCGTCGGCGGCGGCATGGGCGCAGCCGGCCTGTTCGAGATCTTCTGATCACGACGGCAGGTGCCTCAAAGCTTCGAGATTTTCGGAGCTTAGCTGCAATCACGATTGCGAAGGGCCGCTCACCTGAGCGGCCCTTCTGCGTTGTGGATTCAGGAACCGGGTGACCCGGCCGCCGTTGACCAGTTCAGAAACATTCTCTATCGATCTTCCAATTCCGATTGTGAAGGTCTATGTTGAGAACCGTTCGCAAGAAGGTTTCGGTCATGTCGACCCGTCTGCAGATCCTCGCTCTGGCCTTGATCGGCTTCATCGCCGTGGTGCTCGCCACCTTTACCGCTACAGGCGATATTCGTCCGGCCCTGGCCGTCGGCTTGTTCGCCGCCATCCTGACGCGCATCGTTGTCGCGCTTCGCGGGCTGGTTCCGGCTCGACAGCCCGTGCGGGCGCACCGCCACTACCGCGGTTACGGCGGGCGGCCGGTGGCCTAGAGACCCGAAGGCCAGGTCTCATCCGCGCTGGCGTCGTGCTCTTCGCTCCTCGTCGCCAGCGGCGTCACAGCGCGCGTTTCGTCGAACCAGACCCAGGCGTCGAACTGCTCCGACAGCCGGCACTCCACATAGTGGCTCCACCGCTCTGTTTCGGGTCGGTAGATCACGCCGATCATCCGCTCCAGCTGCGGCTCGACTAGCGCCTGTCGTGCGGCCTCGTGCACGCCGGGTCGCAGGTCGAGCAGAAACCGCTCCGCGCCGCTGTCGTGGCTCAGCCGCTCGAAACTGCCGGCCATCGAAGGCCGTACCTTCTTGATCTGGGTGGGCTCGTCCCAGTCGTCCGCGCAGGCGACCGTCCCGGTGTGGGTGCCGAAGCCGATCAGCCGCGCCTGTTCGCCCCACTTTTCGCGACAAAGCTGGCCGATGTTCAGCTCCTCTCGCACCGTCCCCATCTCCGTCGCCCGGGCATCGCCGATGTGGGAGTTGTGCGCCCAGACCACCGCCCGAGCCTTCGGGCCCTTCGTCTCGAGCAGCGACTCCAGGGTCTCGAACATGTGACGGTCGCGCAGATTCCAGCTCTCCGCTCCACCCAGGTACATGGCTCGGTAGTAGGCCTCCGCATCCCGAACCAGCCGCGCGCTCTGGGCGGCGTCGAGCAGCGCTTCGCCGTCGCGGCCCGACATCTGCTTCTCCAGCATCTCGCGCAGCATGGCGTTCACCGCCCGCTCGCAGCGCGAATAGCCGCCGGACAGGGCCCGCCGGCCGTACCGCGCGGGGTTCTCAGCCCAGGGCTCCAGGCATCCGTAGCGTTCGCGCGCCACCTGCGCCGCTTCCGGATCCTCCTGCTCCAGATACCGGATCACCGTGCGCATTGAGGCGGCCAGGTTGTAGAGGTCGAGGCCGTAGACGCCGGCCTGCTCGCTGTCCTCCAGATCCCGGTTGTGCTCTCGCAGCCAGCTCAGGAAGGCGTCGAACTCCTCGTTGCGCCACATCCAGGTGGGGAACCTGGTGAACGCCTCGTCGGCGCCTACGGGGCTGGGGCGGCGCCTCACATGAGCGTCGAAGACCCGCGCGTCCGGCCAGTCGGCCTCCAGCGCGACAACCGAAAAGCCGTGCTGCTCGATCAGTCGACGCGTGATCGCCGCCCGGGCCCGGTAGAACTCGCTCGTGCCGTGGCTCGCCTCTCCGAGCAGAACCACGCGCGCATCTGCGAAGCGGTCGAACATTCGCCCGAACGCCGCATCGTCGATCTCCGGCAAGGGCTCGGCGGCCGCGCCGATCAGGGCGGAGAGGTCGGCGGAGGCGGCGCGTCCGCCATCGGGTTGCAGCATCTCGGACATGATCGCTTGGCAACCTCGCCCATCGCAGGGCAGTTCCGGTTTGCACCAAACGCGAGGGCCCATGCCGCTGAAGATCGAGAAGCTGGACACCGTCTACGAAGGCTACTCCACGCTCTACAAGGCCACCGTCCGCGGGCCCGACGGCGAGACCTTCCAACGTGAGATCGAGGACCATGGGCAGGCCGTGGCCGTTCTGCCCTACGATCCCGACCGGCGGACCGCCCTGCTGGTGCGCCTGCCCCGCCTGCCCGTGATCTGGGCCGGGGGTCCGAACCAGTTGCTCGAAGCGCCCGCCGGCATGCTGGACGGCGACGAGCCCCACGAAGAGGCCGCCCGCCGCGAGGCTTTGGAGGAGGTCGGCGCTCAGCTTGGCGAGATGGAGCAGATCGGTGCGGCCTTTCCCTCGGCCGGCGTCTCCAGCGAGAAGGTCACCCTGTTCCTCGCGCCCTACGCCCAGAGCGACCGGGTCGAGCAGGGCGGCGGCGTGGAGGGCGAGCAGGAGAACATCACCGTGATCGAGATGCCCCTGGCCGAACTCTGGCGGCAGGTTCAGGTCCAGGAGATCCAGGACATGAAGACTCTGCTGCTGGCCCATGCCCTGCGGGCCCGCCGGCCCGAGCTGTTCGAGGCTTGAGCGGCATGGACTACTCCGGGCGCGGCGAGCCGCTGGTCCACGGCCTGCTGGACACCGACTTCTACAAGCTCGCCATGCTGCAGCTGATATGGCTGAAGCACTGTGACGTGCCGGTGACCTTCTCCCTGGTGAACCGCACCCGCCGCGTCCGCATCGCCGATGAAGTGGATCTGAGCGCCCTGCGCCAGGGTCTGGACGCCGTGCAGGCGCTACGCCTCACGGCCGAGGAGCGCCGCTACCTGGAGACCGCCGAGTTCTACGGCCGCGCCGGTCGCTTCGCGCCGGAGTTCCTCGACTGGCTGGAGGCGCTGCGCCTGCCGCCCTACAATCTCTCCGTCGCCGACGGGCAGCTGGAGCTGCAGTTCCGCGGCTCCTGGGCCGAGGTCACTCTGTGGGAGATCCCGGCGCTCACCTGCGTCACCGCCCGTCGCGCCCACGCGGCTGTGGGCGCCATGAGCGAGCGCGAGCGCGACACCCTCTATGCCTGCGCAATCGGCCGGGTGGAGGAGAAGGCGGCGCGGCTGTCGGCGCTCGACGGCCTGGCGCTCACCGACTTCGGCACCCGCCGCCGCCACAGCTTCGCCTGGCAAAAACTGGTGGTGCAGACCTTCAAGGACCGGCTCGGCTCCGCCTTCCGCGGCACCAGCAATGTGCGATTGGCCATGGAGCTCGGCCTGCCCGCCGTCGGCACCAACGGCCACGAGATGCCCATGGTCCTTGCCGCCCTGGCGGACAGGGATGAAGCCTTGCTGCGCTCGCCCTATCAAGTGCTGGAGGAGTGGCGCGAGCTCTACGACGGCGGCCTGCTGGTGGTCCTGCCGGACACCTTCGGCTCCGCCGCCTTCTTCCGCGACGCGCCGGACTGGGTGGCCGACTGGAAGGGCGTTCGGCCCGACAGCGCTCCGCCCCTAGAAGCCGGCGAGGCCCTGATCGACTGGTGGCGCGCCAAAGGCCGCGATCCGCTGGACCGCACCCTGATCTTCTCCGACGCGCTGGACATCGGCGACATCGAACAGCTGCACGCCCATTTCCGCGGCCGCGCCGGCGTGAGCTTCGGCTGGGGCACCAAGCTCACCAATGACCTGGAAGGCTGCGCCGAAGCGCCTGGCCTTCATCCCATTTCGCTGGTGTGCAAGGTCACCGAGGCCGGCGGCCGCCCAGCGGTCAAGCTGTCGGACAATCCTGCCAAGGCCACGGGCGATCCCGACGA
This sequence comes from Phenylobacterium deserti, assembly GCF_003254705.1. Lineage (GTDB taxonomy): Bacteria > Pseudomonadota > Alphaproteobacteria > Caulobacterales > Caulobacteraceae > Phenylobacterium > Phenylobacterium deserti. Next base: position 1,286,783 of record NZ_QFYR01000001.1, on the reverse strand, counting down.
GATCGCCCGCTACATCCGGGTCTTCGGCCGGCCCGAGCACATGGCTCGCCAGCCGGAGGTCTAGGCCGGCGCCGGCTGGGCTCGCTGGGGCCGGCGCAGGAACGGCACGTCGCGCGACAGGTAGGTCAGACTGCGCCAGGCCCACTCCAGCGGGCCAAAGTGGAACCGGCGGAACCACAGGTGTGCGATGGCGATCTGCACTGCGAAGGCCGCAACGCCCAGCCCCAGCGACGCGATCTGCGGCAGCGTCCGGTACATGCCGAGCCCGAAGCCGTAGTAGACCGGCACGAACAACAGCGACTGACCGACATAGAGGCTCAGCGTCATCCGCCCGACCGGCGCCAGCAGGCGCGTGACCAGCGGGACCCAAACGCACAGCTCCAGGAACGCCAGCATCTCGGCGAACATCAGCGACAGGTTGATCCAGCTGTCCACGGCAAAGCCCATGTAGGTCGCCCCCTGGCCGGCCGTGAACAGCGCCAGCAGCGCGCCGCGCTCCTCCCGCAGGACCAGGTAGACCGCCAGCGCCGCCAGAAAGCCGAGACGCCGCGACAGGGCGAACCGCTCCTGATCGGCGAAGAAGCCGCTGCGCCCAAGCACCAGGCCCGTAAGGAACAGGCCGATGATCTGCGCCACTCGGCCGGTTTCCAGCGTGTAGAGGTACTTCACCGCCGCCCCGTCCGTCAGGTTCAGGCGCGCCACCTCGAGCAGGTTGCGGCTGGTCGCCAGGATCGGCAGCGAGGGATCGTTGGTGAAAGCCGGCGGCTTGTCGTAGCCAGCCAGCGCCATGGCCACCAGCTGCGGCTGCAGGAAGCAGACGGCGGCGATCGCGATCAGGACCGCGTTGTTCCGGATCCGGTCGAAGGGGATCAGCAGAAGCCCCAGCGGAGCCAGCACCGTCAGCACATCGCCGCGATAGACCGCGGTGTGCAGCAGCCCCAGCCCGAACAGCAGCGTCAGCCGCCACACGAACCGGCGCCGGAAATCGACGCCCCGCTGCGACGCCCGATCCATGATGATGAAGAAGCTGAGGCCGAAGCAGAGGGCGAAGAGGGCGAAAGCCTTGCCCCCGAACACCGCCAGCACCAGGTGCAGAACGTCGCCGCCCTGCGCATCGAGCCAGTAGAGCTCGAACTGCTCCACCATGTGGACGATGAAGAGCCCAAAGAGCGCGAACGCGCGCAAGGCGTCCACCAGCTCAAGTCGCTGTTGCCGTTCCAAAGCGTTTTCCCTCAACCCTGTTCGGAAACTAGTGCGAAACAGGCGGCGCTGTCTAATTCCGGAGCAAATCCAATGAGCGACCCGCGGTCTTTCTACGTCGGCTGGCTGGTGGATCCGGACCAGCGCGACGCGCTCCTCCAGCGCTTCGCGCCCCGCTACCCCGAGGTGGTCGCCCACCACGTCACCCTTAAGTTCGGGGACCGCAAGGCGCGCGAGCCCACCGAGACAACCGGCGAGATCATGGGCGAGGCGGACGATGGCCGAGGCGTGCAGGCGCTTGTGGTGCGGATCGGCGGGACGACGGAGCGGCCGGACGGCTCGACCTATCACATCACCTGGTCCCTGGCGGCCGGGCGGCGGGCCAAGGAAAGCAACGACGTGATCCGCGAAGGCGGCTGGCGTCCCTTCGCCGAGCCTGTCCCCGTGTCGCTGATCCCCAAGCGGTTCGGGACTTAGCAGCAGAGCTTGCCGTTGAGTGCTAAGCCCTTGCTTATTAAGGAACTATTCTGCGAATCGCGCATAGTTTGAGGTGCGCGGCGCCGCTTGCGCCCGCGCCTGGATGAACGGTCGCGAGGTTGCACATGTTGGCGTCGCCTGAGTTCCGGAAGCAGATGGAAGGCTACAGCCTCACCACGGCGGAAATCCTCTACCGCATGCCCGATCACCCGGCCCTGCTGCAGAGCTACATCTGGCAGGACTACGACGTGGCGCCGGAATTCCCCGTCCTGAAGAAGTTCCTCGATTTCTGGGAGCGCACGCTGGACGGCCCCTTGTTCAAGGTGACCGTGGCCTGCCGCAAGCTGATCCGTCCTGCCGAACTCAAGGCTGTCAGCGGCGAGTTCCGGCTCCACTAGGCGCCGCCGCCCGTCCGTAGTCTGATCCGGCCGACTCGCGAGGGGACGCCGAAACAGCGATGCACGCCACACGCCGACGGGGCGGCCGCGCCTTGGGCCTGCTCGCCGCGCTTGCACTCCTCTCCGCCTGCCAGGGCAAGGACCAGCGCCCGGCGTGCCCCGCCGGCCAGGCCTGCCTCGAGTACGGAAACGACGCCGAACCCTCGACCCTCGACCCGCACCTGGCCACCAGCACGCAGGAGCTGCGGCTGATCGGCGACCTCTTCATGGGCCTGACTACGGAAGATGCCCAGGGCCGGCCCATGCCCGGCATGGCCGAGCGCTGGGAGACCAGTCCCGATGGCCTGACCTGGACCTTCCACCTGCGCCCGGCGCGGTGGTCGGACGGACAGCCGGTGACCGCCGAGGACTTCGTCTTCGCCCTTCGGCGCGTGCTCGACCCCAAGACCGGCTCGCCCAGCGCCTTCCTGGCCCAGGTGATCCGCAACGGCCGCGCCATCAGCGAGGGCGAGCTTGCACCCGCGGCGCTTGGCGCCCGGGCGCTGGGTCCGCAGACCCTGGAGCTGACGCTGGAGCACCCCGCGCCCTACCTGCCCCAGCTCGCCAGTCACGCCAGCTTCTATCCCGTGCCCCGGCACGTGGTCGCCCGCTTCGGGGACGGCTGGATCCAGCCCGGCCGGCTCGTGGGCAACGGTCCCTTCCGGCTGCAGGCCTGGCGGCTGGGCGACAAGGTCACCGCGGTGAAGAACCCGCTGTTCTTCGACGCCGCAAACGTGTGCCTGGACCGGATCAACTACTACCCCACCGTCGACCTGGTGAGCGCAGAGCGGCGGGTGATGTCTGGAGAGTTGGACCTCAACACCAACTTCCAGTCCAACCGCATCGAGCGGCTGAAGCGGGAGATGCCGGGGTTTGTCCGCACCCACGTCTCCCTGGCCACCACCTACATCGCCTTTAACCAGGACGGCCTGCCCGCCCTGAAGGACATTCGCGTGCGGCGCGCCCTGTCGATGGTCGTGGATCGCGAGTTCATCACGGCCAAGCTGCTGCGGGCCGGTCAGGCGCCGGCCTACAGCTTCGTCCCCACCGTCACCGCGAACTATGTGCCGGGCGTGCATTCCGGCTGGGCGGGACAGTCGTATGCCGCCCGCCAGGCCCAAGCCCGCCAACTGCTGACCCAGGCCGGCTACGGCCCTGATCGGCCGCTGCGTATCGAGATCAAGGGGTCGAACAATCCCGAGATGGGCCTGATGCTGGAGGCGGTGCAGGCCGACTGGCAGGCCATCGGCGTCCAGGCCCGCATCGCCCAGGCCGAGCATGCGGTCACCCTCGCCGCCTATCGCAATCGCGATTTCCAGGTCGGCGTCGCCAACTGGTACGCCGACTTCAACGATCCCGTCAGCTTCCTGGGCATCCTTAGGTCCGACACGGGCACGCAGAACTACACCGGCTACCGCAACCCCGCCTTCGACCGCCTCCTTGAGGCCGCCGACGCCGAGGCCGATCTTGGCCGGCGCGCACGCCTGCTCGGACAGGCCGAACAGCTGATGCTGGATGAGGAAGCGATGATCCCGGTCTTCTTCATCGTGAACCGCGGCCTGGTCAGCCCCAAGGTGACCGGCTGGGTCGACAACGCCGAGAACTTCCACCGCGCACGGTGGGTCTGCCTGAAACGCTAAGCGCGCCGGGCGCTGAACGCCCGGCGCACGTCTCTTAGCGGTAGACGTAGCGGCAGTTCTTCTTGGCTTTCTTCTTCGCGATCTGGTGGCCGGCCACAGCGCCGACGCCGGCGCCCAGCACCGTGCCTTCGGTCTTCACGCCCTTGGACGCCACCGCGTTGCCGAGCAGGCCGCCGGCCACGGCGCCGATTACGGTGCCGGTGTTGCCGGATTTGCGGGTGTTCTCGCAAACCAGCACCCGGCGGGATTGGGCTTCGGCGGCGATAGGCGCCGCAGCCACCGCAAACGCCGAGCAAGCCAGGGCCGCCGAGGCGATCATCTTGTTGCGCAAGTCACAAACTCCTTCTGCAGCCGACACGCAGGCTCCTAAACCCTTGACCATGCTAGAGGTTGCGGCAGGGCTTCGGATGCGCCCTCGCCGACCAGCGTTCGCCCCCGGTGGGAACTCAACTTGCCTCTGCTGGCTTTTTTGAGGCGCCGGCGACAAATCGACACGCCCCCTCGAACATCCCCCAGCCGGCGCTTGGAGAGAGAAACATGTCCATTCTTGCCTGGATCGTACTGGGCCTGATCGCTGGCTTCATCGCCAGCAAGCTCGTGAACCGCAGCGGCGGCAACCTCGTGCTCGACCTCGTCCTCGGCGTCGTCGGCGCCTTTGTCGGCGGCTTCCTGTTCACCGAGTTCGGCGCGCGCGGCGTCGACGGCCTGAACCTCTACAGCATCCTGGTCGCCACCATCGGCGCCGTCGTGGTGCTGTTCATCTACCACGCCCTGGCCCGTCGCCGGACGCTCTAACGTCTTGCCACCGCCCGGACGGCGAAAACCCCGCTCGGCTCGAGCGGGGTTTTTGTTTTGAGAGGCTCCGGAACGGCGCGCCGCCCTCGCCTGTTGGCCCCGCGAACAGGGAGAGTTCCCATGACAGATGACATCCGCCGCACCGAAAATCGCGCCGGACCGACCAGCGCCAGCGGCGACGGCGCCGCCTTGAAGACCGGCTATGGCCCAGGCGGCCTGGGGGCCGGCGGCGACCGCGCCCACCACGGGCAAGGCGACACGCCACCCAACAACTGGGACGCGCCGGGCGTCACGCCGGACGGCCACCGCACCGGCTCGTCCTTCGACGGTCCTCGCGTCGCCCATGACGGCGAAGGCGAGGACAACCCGGAACGCTGGGCCTCCAGCGAGAAAGAGGAGCCGAACGATGGCTGACGACGACTTCCCCCAACCGCCGTTCGAGGGTCAGGACCAGACCCAGCCGCCGGGCCTGACGCGCGAGATGGACCCGCGGCCGGACCACGGCGAAGAAAGCTACAAGGGCTCGGGACGCCTCGAGGGCAAGAAGACGATCATCACAGGCGCGGACTCTGGCATCGGCCGAGCAGTGGCGATCGCCTACGCCCGTGAAGGCGCCGACGTCCTGATCAGCTACCTCAACGAACACGAAGACGCCGAGGAAACCCGTCGTCTGGTGGAGGAGGCTGGCCGCAAGGCGGTCGTGGTGGCCGGCGACATCTCCGACGCAGCCCACTGCCGCGCGATCATCGACAAGGCCGTCCAGGAATTCGGCCGCATCGACGTGCTGGTGAACAACGCCGCCCACCAGATGACCTTCGAGTCCATCGACGAGATCCCGGATGAGGAGTGGGACTACACCTTCCGCACCAACATCCACGCCATGTTCTACCTGACCAAGGCCGCGGTCCCGCACATGCAGCCCGGCTCGGCCATCGTGAACACCACCTCCGTCAACGCCGACACGCCCTCGCCCCAACTCCTCGCCTACGCGACGACCAAGGGCGCGATCCAGAACTTCACCGCCGGCCTCGCCCAGCTGCTGGCCGAAAAGGGCATCCGCGCAAACTGTGTGGCGCCGGGCCCGATCTGGACCCCGCTGATCCCCTCGACGATGCCGGAGGAGAAGGTGAAGGACTTCGGCAAGCAGGTCCCGATGCAGCGTCCTGGCCAGCCCAAGGAGCTGGCCCCCGTCTACGTCATGCTGGCGTCGGACGAGGCGAGTTATGTGTCCGGCGCGACGGTCGCGGTCACCGGCGGCAAGCCGATCCTCTAGTCCAGGGGATGACGCGCCACTCCGTCATCAAGCACGCGCGGGGTGACGGAGGCTGCGCGAGCGCGAGCGAGGAACACCCCATGAAGCTCTGCCGTTTCCATGTCGAGCTTTGTCAGAGGGACCATGACCGCACGCCTGCTTTTTCGGCGCCGTCGCACAAGGATTGCGCAGGGCTGCGGCTCAGCAGCGGCCAGCGACCATCCAGGGCGGCGCGCGCCTGTCCGGCCAGCGGCATTTCACGTTGGCTAGGCTCATGTACTCCCACGCGTCGTCCGACCTGTTCCGCACGCCGGGCGCCTTCGATGAGATGAGCGGCTTCGGGAACGAGGCGCGCACGCCCTATCGCGAAGTCCGCCGCTGGTTGGAGGAGACGCCTCAGGACCTCCTGCAGACCCGTGGCGCCCAAGCCGAGCACCTGTTCCGCCGCACCGGCATCACCTTCAGCGTCTATGGCCAGGCCGAGGGCGCGGAGCGGCTGATCCCCTTCGACATCGTGCCGCGCGTCCTCACCCGCTCAGAGTGGACGCGTCTGGAGCGCGGGCTCGTTCAGCGGGTGCAGGCGCTGAACGCCTTCCTGGCCGACGTCTATGGACCGCGCGAGATCCTGCGCGCCGGGGTGGTGCCGGAAGACCTCGTCCTGCTGAACCCGCAGTACCAGTTGGCAGTGGTCGGCCATGCCCCCACCAAGGGCGTCTTCACCCACATCGCTGGCATCGACCTGGTGCGCACCGGCGGCGACGACTTCTACGTTCTGGAAGACAACGCCCGCACGCCCTCCGGCGTCTCCTACATGCTGGAGAACCGGGAGATGATGATGCGGCTCTTCCCCGAGCTGCTCGGCAGGGCCCGGGTCGCCCCGGTGGAGACCTATCCGGACCTGCTGCTTCAGACCCTGCGCTCGGTGGCGCCGGAGGGTCGGGAAGAGGATCCGGGGATCGTGGTCCTCACGCCCGGCCACTACAACTCGGCCTTCTTCGAGCACAGCTTCCTCGCCGATAAGATGGGCGTCGAGCTCGTCGAGGGCGTCGACCTCTTCGTGCGCGACGACATCGTCTACATGCGCACCACCGAAGGCCCGCGTCGGGTGGATGTGATCTACCGCCGGGTGGACGACGCCTTCATCGATCCGCTGGCGTTCCGGCCGGATTCGACCCTGGGCGTGCCAGGCCTGATGAGCGCCTACCTCGCCGGCAACGTGGCGCTCTGCAATGCGGTGGGCACGGGCGTCGCCGACGACAAGGCCATCTACAGCTACATGCCCGAGATCGTCCGGTTCTACACGGGCGAGGAGCCGATCCTGAAGAACGTGCCGACCTGGCGCTGCCGCGAGCCCGATGCCCTGCGCGAGGTGCTGGGCAGGCTGGACCAGCTGGTCGTCAAGGAAGTCGACGGTTCGGGCGGCTACGGCATGCTGGTCGGGCCGCACGCCAGCCGCGGGCAGATCGAGGCTTTCCGCCACAAGCTGCTGGCCACCCCCGAGAAGTTCATCGCCCAGCCGACGCTCGCCCTTTCCACTTGCCCGACCCTTTGCGACGGCCGCATCGAGCCCCGCCACGTGGACCTGCGCCCCTTTGTGCTCACGGGCGCCGACGGCGTTCGGGTTGTGCCGGGCGGCCTGACGCGCGTGGCGCTCACGCCCGGCTCGCTGGTGGTCAATTCCAGCCAGGGGGGCGGCACCAAGGACACCTGGGTGTCGGACGACTGACCTTGCTTTCCCGTACTGCTGCAAACCTCTACTGGACCGGTCGCTACATCGAGCGCGCGGACTTCACCGCCCGCCTGCTGGACGCGACCCTGCGCCTGTCCAGCCTGCCCGCCGATTACGGCGGCGACCCTCAGGCCTGGTCGGCGGCCCTGGCGGCCGCCGGCGTCGCCCAGGCCTTCGCCGACGCCTATGGCGAGGTGAGCGACGACGCCGCCGTCCATTTCATGAGCCTGGACCCAGCTAACCCGTCTTCCATGCGCAACTGCCTTGAGCGGGCCCGCAGCAATGCGCGCGCCGTGCGGACCGGCCTGACCGTTGAAGCCTGGGAAACGCTGAACGACAGCTGGTTGCAGGTCGAGCGCTTTGGGGTCGGCACGCCGTCACCTAGCCGCGCTTCCGAACTGATCGAGACCGTCCGCCGGGCCGTGCTGGCCTTCGACGGCGCAGCCCAGCGCACCATGCTGCGCGGCGACGCCTTCTGGTTCCTGCGCCTGGGCGCGGCGATCGAGCGGGCCGACAACACCGCCCGTCTGCTGGATGTGAAGTACCACGTGCTGCTGCCTCGGACCGAGCCGGTGGGAGGCAGCCTCGACTACTTCCAGTGGGCGACCATTCTGCGCACCGTCTCGGCCCTGACGGCCTATCGTTGGGTCTACAAGGACGCGGTGAAGCCCTGGCTCGTAGCCGACCTGCTGATCTTCAACACCGAGATGCCCCGCTCCCTGGCGGCCTGCTACGAGGAGATCTCCGGCCTGTTGGACAGCCTGGCGCAGGACAGCGGCCGCCGCGGGCGGGCCCACCGTCTAGCCTCAGCCACCCTTCTCGCGCTGGGCGACACCGATATCGACACCGTGTTCGCCTCCGGCCTTCACGAGTTCATCACCGGCTTCCTGGGCGACAACAACGAGTTGGGAGCCGCCGTGGCCGAGCAGTTCCTGTTCTGATGCGCATCAAGGTCAGCCACGCCACGACCTACAGCTACACCGCCCCGGCCGACGGGGTGGTCCAGGCGCTGCGCCTCACGCCAGGCGACCACGAAGGCCAGCACGTGGTGCGCTGGCGCCTGGACGCCGACGTCGACGGCCGGATGCGCGACAGCCGCGACGCCTTCGGCAACCTCCTGACCATGTTCTACGTCGACCAGCCCGTGCGCGAACTCACCCTTCGCGTGACCGGAGAGGTGAAGACGGAAGACACCGCAGGCGTGGTGCGCGGGGCGGTCGAGCCCTTGCCGCCCAACGTGTTCCTTCGAACCACGCCGCTGACGACCCCCAACAGGGCTTTGCTGGAGTTCGCCCGCACCATTCCGGACGGAGCGCCCCTGGCCCGCTTGCACGAGCTCATGGGACGGCTTCACGCACGCCTGGTGTTCGACACCACCGCCACCGTGGTCGCCACGGGCGCCGCGGACGCCTTCGACCAGGGCCGCGGCGTCTGCCAGGACTACGCGCACATCTTCATCGCCGCCGCCCGCTGCATTGGCCTGCCGGCCCGCTACGTCTCCGGCCACCTGGTGCGCGCCGACAGCTCGGATCAGGAAGCGGCCCACGCCTGGGCCGAAGCTTTCGTGCCGGACCTTGGATGGGTCGCATTTGACGCGGCCAACGGCGTGTGCGCGGACGCGTTCTACCTTCGCGTCGCCGTGGGACTCGATTACCTAGATGCTGCGCCGCTTCGTGGGGCGCGCCGCGGCGGGGGCGAGGAGCGGCTAAGCGTGACGGTCCGCGCTCACCAGGCGGGCGTCCAGCGGCAGGAATAAGGGGGATCGGTCGTGACCTACTGCGTTGGACTGCTCGTGAAGGACGGCCTTGTGATGTTGGCCGACACGCGCACCAACGCGGGCGTCGACAACATCTCCACCTATCGCAAGCTCCAGATCTTCGGGAACGACGGCGAGCGGCTGGTGGCGGTCGCCACCGCGGGCAGCCTGTCGACCACCCAGGCGGCCCTGGAGCAGGCGGCCCACGGCTTCCTTGCGCCGGACACCGGCGAGATGGAGTCGATCCACACCGCGCCCACCATCCACCGCGCCGCCTGGCTGATCGGCCAGGCCGTGCGCCAGGCCCGCACCGCCATGGAAGGCCTGACCCAGGGCTCGGACATCAACTTCGACGCCACCCTTCTGGTGGGCGGCAGCATCGGCGGCGAGCCGACCCGCCTGTTCCTGGTCTATGGCGCCGGGAATTTCATCGAGTGCGGCCCTGACACCCCCTATCTGCAGATCGGCGAGACCAAGTACGGCAAGCCGATCCTCGACCGCGCGCTGACCTTCGACACCGATGTCTACGAGGCGGTGAAGATCGGCCTGATCTCCTTCTCCTCGACCATGCGCTCGAACCTCGCCGTCGGCCTGCCCATCGACCTGCTGATCGCCCGCAGCGGACAGGCGACAGCCGAGCTCGTCCACCGCATCGACGAGACCGACCCGTACTACCACGATCTCAACGAGCGCTGGTCCACGGCCCTGCGCGCCGCCCAAGCCTCCATTCCGCAGCCGCCGTACCGCGCCGGCGCCATCTAGGCGCCTCAAAGCCAAGGTGTTAGCTGCGCCCATGCTTCGCCAAAGCGCTCTTCTCGTCTTAGCTGTCCTGAGCTCTTCGCTGAGCGCCTGCGCTCATCGCGTGGAGCCGCAGATCAGCCAGGCCGTGCTCGACGCCCGCGCCGGACGCGACGTCGCTGGCGACGCCTGCGGGAGCCAACCGGCTAAGCCGGCTCCGATCTCCGTTCAGTTTCCTTTCGGCGAGACCGAGCTCAGCCCCGCGGGCCAGCGCGCCGCCGACGGCGCCCTGGCTTGGCTGATTTGCCATCCGAACGGCCGGGCGGTGATCCGCGGCGCGGCGGACGGCCACGGCTCGGCCGCCGCCCAGACCGCCCTGGCCAACAGCCGCGCCCAAGCGGTGCAGACCTACCTCATCGGCAAGGGCGTGGAGGCGCGCCTCACCCTGGCGGCGCCCGACGCGCCGGACCCCCAGCGCGAGGTCTTGCTGATCGCGGCGGAAGGCCGCCGCTGGTAGCGGCTCAGGCCACCGCGCCGTCGCGGATGATCCGCAGCCGGTCGTAGAGCACCACCAAGCCGGCCACGCCGAACGCCGCCAGCACCGTGCTGCTCACGAACGCGCCCAACGGTCCCAGCACGGCCGTGATCAGCTGGATCAGCCAGCTCGCCACCGCCCACAGGATGAACAGGGCGAAGATCCGCCAGCGGTTGCCGCGGGTCAGGAAGGCGCTGCGCTTGATGGCCTCGATCACGCCCGTCCCTTCGGCGGCGACCACCACCGTGGACACGCACCAGGCGGTGATGATGATCAGGCCCGGCACGATCAGCAGCACCATGCCCACCGCCGCCGCCAGGGCCACCAGGATGCTGACCCCCAGCACCGGCAGGAAGATCCGCAGGCCCTCCTGGAACGCCTCGCCCAGCGAAAGCTTGCCCCCGGCCAGGTCCGCCAACAGCAGCCGGTAGAGCACCGCGTTGCCCAGCGCCCCGATCGCCAGCATCACCAGGATCGCCAGGCCGAAGCCGCCGGACATGAACCGCGCCGGATCGGCCGCCGGCCCGAAGCCCAGCCCCGCCAGCACGCCGCTCGGCAGGCCCGACAGCACCGCCGAGGTGATCAGCACCGGCGCCGGGTTGCGCCGCACGATGGCGATCATCTCGCGGACCACGCCGCCGATATCCAGTTTGTCGTCAGGCAGCGTCGTCGTGGTCATCTTCGGGGCCCCCGCCTCAACTCCAGATAGCCAAGGCTAAGCACGACCGCTGCTGGGTGTCGACGGCCATGCTTGGCTCGCGCGCGCGACAACCGCTTGCTCCCGGCCCGTCCACGGCCCTACATCGCGGCGAAGCCGCTCGCAGCGGCCCGAAAGGACATCCCGCCCATGGCATTGGTGAAGCGTTCGACCCTGGCCAGCCGGGGACGCCCGGCGACCACGCCCGCGCCCGAAGCGGCCGCCGAGGCCGAGGTCCGCACCCCCGCCAAGCCGCGCAAGTCCCGACCCGTCCGTGGCCGCACCGCCGCCGAGCGGATCGGCGCGGCCACCCACGAGCTGGCCAGCGGCGTCAGCGAAGCGGCCTCCGCGGCCGAGGAGCTGCGCCGCGCCCTGGAGCAGATCGCGGCCGCCGCCGAGCAGGCCGCCGGCGCCAGCCACGAGTCTCTCGCCTCCGTCACCGCCCTGAGCGCCGACTTCGCCCAGGCCCGCGAGCGCGCCGAAACCTCCCGCCGCCGCACCGAAGCGCTTCAGGCCTTCGTGGTGGAGACCGCCGCCCTGGTGGAGGCCTCCGTCAACGCCGTTCAGGCCAACGCGACCCGCCAGCTCGGGTCGGTGGAGGTCATCGGCTCCCTGGAGACCCGCGCCGGCGTGATCGGCGAGATCACCCAAACCGTGGCCGACATGTCGGACCAGACCAACCTCCTGGCGCTGAACGCCGCCATCGAGGCCGCCCGCGCCGGCGACAACGGCCGCGGCTTCGCCGTCGTGGCCGACGAGGTCCGCGCCCTCGCTGAGACCGCCGAGCGCCGCTCGCGCGAAGTGGGCGTGCTGGCGGGCGAGATCGCCGGGGCCGTCCGCGAACTGACCACCCGGGTGCGCGGCGCGGCCAGCCGCGCGACGGACGAGGCCGAAGCCGCCCGCTCCGTGTCCCAAACCCTGGGCGCCATCCGTCAGGAGATGGCCGAACTCGGCGCGGGGGCCCAGGCCATTCTGCTGGCCGCCGTGGAAGCGGAAAGCGCCGCCCGCGAGGCCCAGCGCGGCGCCGAAAGCGTGTCCAGCGCGGCGGAGGAGCAGTCCGCCGCCGCCGCCGAGGCCCAGCGCGCCGTCCAGCAGCAGGCAAGCTCCCTGGAGGAAAGCGACCGCACCGCCCACGCCCTGGCCGAGATGGCCGAGGTGCTGCAGGAGGACGACGGCGCGGCTCAGGCGCCGCAAATCGCCGCCGCCGCCGAACAGCTGTCGGCCGCCGTTCAGGAGCTGTCGGGCGCCGCCGCCGAGATCCTGGTCGCCATCGAACAGATCAGCCGCGGCGCGCAGATCCAGGCCGCCGCGACCCAGCAGTCCACCGCGGCCATGACCCAGATTGAGCAGGCCGCCACCCGCGCCCGCGAGTCCGCCGCCGCCGCCCTTTCCCGCGCCGAAGCGGTTCAGGCCCGGCTCGGCGCGAGCCGCACGGCTGTAAACCAGCTCACCACCGGCGTCGGCGCCGCCCTCACGGACACTCACGCCAGCGCCGAGCGCGCCGCCGAGCTGGCGCTCGCCAGCCGGCAAATCGAAAAGCAGGTGGACGCCATCGCCCTGATCGCGGTGCAGACCACCATGCTCGCCGTTTCGGGCGCCGTGGAAGCGGCCCGCGCCGGCGACGCCGGACAAGGCTTTGCGACCGTGGCCGGCGACATCCGCACCCTGGCCCATGACTCGGCCGAGAACGCCGACAAGGTGAAGGACGTGCTGCGCGCCCTGCAGGACGAGATCGCCACCGTTCGCCGCGATCTCGACCAGATCGCCCTCACCGCCGAAAGCGAGGTGACCCGCAGCTCGGCGTTGGACGAGCGGCTCGGCCGCATCGCCGAGGACGTGGAGGACGTGCGCCACGCGGCGGAGGAAATCCTTCAAGGCGCTACGGCCATCCTGCGCGCCGTGCGCGAAGTCGCCGGAGGCGCTCAGCAAATCGCCGCCGCGGCCGAAGAAGCCGGCGGCGCCGCCACGCAGGCAGCGACCGCCGCCCGCCAGCAGGCGCGAGGCTCCGAGGACCTGGCCGCCGCCATCGAGGAAATCGCCGAACTCGCCGACGCCCTGCAGACCGCCGGGGCCTGAGGTCATGGCCGCGGGCCAGGGGAACGTCCTCACCTTCCGGGTCGGCGAGCGGCGGCTGGGCTTGCCTGCCGCCGATGTGTTCGAAGTCGTGCGCCAGCCGCGCATCACCCGCGTGCCCCATTCGCCGCCCGCCCTGGCAGGCGTGGCCAGCCTGCGGGGCGAAGTGGTTCCGGTGGTGGCGCTCGGCCGTCTGCTCGGTGACGATGCTGTGACCGCTTCAGGTGGTCGCCTGGTGGTGATCGGGGGCGAGCGGCCGTTGGCCTTGGCCGTGGACGAGGTCCTGGGCCTGACTCAGGCTGAAGCCCAGTCCGGCGAGATCTATCTGTCCGAAGCCGGCGGCGCGCGCGTGCTCCCGCTGCATGAACTTATCGCCGCCCAGTTCGCCGGCTTCGCCCGCGCCCGGACCGGCGCACAGGCCGCCCCCGCCCGCAAGACCGAGCTTCCACGCGCCGCGGACATCGCCCTGCTGGGGTTCGTGCTCGCCGGCCAGCCCTACGCCCTGCCTCTGGAGCAGGTGCGGGAGGTCCTCGCCATTCCGGCGGACATCGCCGCCCTGCCGAAAACCGACGCCGCCATGCTGGGCGTCATGTCCCTGCGCGGCGCCCTGCTGCCGGTCGTCTCCAGCCGCGCTCTCTTGGGCCTCCCGGCCGAGCCGACGAACCCAGGCGCCCGCGTCGTGGTCGCCTCCATCGGCGACGCGCGGGTCGGGCTCGTGGTGGATCGGTTGACTTCGATCCTGCGCGCGCCCGTCACCGCCATTGGCCCGGTGCCGGCGGTGCTGAACCGGGGCGCCGGCGAAGCGCACATCGACGCGATGCTGCGCCTGGCAGACGGTGGTCTGGTTTCGGTTCTGTCGCCTGAGCGGCTGTTCCGCGAGGACAGCGTCGCCCAGATCCTCCAGGACGGGCGACAAAGGGGAGCCCAGATGACCGCGCAACAGGCCGACCTTGGCGAACGCTTCCTGATCTTCACCCTGGGCCAGGAGCACTACGGCCTGCCGATCGGCGCGGTGGAGGAAGTCGCTCGCCTGCCCGAGCCCTTGACCCGCGTGCCCAACGCGCCGGCCTTCGTGGCCGGGGTGATGAACCTGCGCGGTGAAGCCGCTCCCGTGATTGACCAGCGCCGCCGCTTCGGTGTGGAGGGCGACGCGCCGGCGGGGCGCCGACGCGCGGTCGTCACGCGCATCGGCGGAGCGGTCACCGCCTTCGCCGTCGATGGGGTGACGGAAATCCTGGCCATCCCGGCGGAGCGCATCGCGGCCACGCCGGACCTCACCGCCGACGCGGGCCAGGTCTTCGATCGAGTGGCGCAGCTGGAGGATGGGCGCGTGATCTTGCTGGTCGATCCGCGGGGTCTTCTCGACCGGGCGGAATCCGACCTGGTGGCGGAACTGGCGCAAAGGACGGCGGCCCACCTGTGACGCGTGTTCTGGTTGTCGATGACTCTGCTCTGATGCGACGCCTACTGGGCGAAGTCCTGCAGGACGACGGCGGGTTCGAGGTCGCCTTCGCCCGCAATGGCGTGGAAGCGTTGTCCGAGCTGATCAGCTTCGCACCAGACGTGATCACCCTCGACGTGAACATGCCGCAGATGGACGGTCTGACCTGCCTCGACCGGATCATGATCGAACGGCCCACGCCGGTTGTGATGGTCTCGTCCCTGACGGCCGACGGCGCGGACGAGACGGTTGAGGCGCTGGCGCTCGGCGCGGTGGACTTCGTCGAAAAGCCCTCGGGCGCGGTGTCCCTGCAGATCGAGGACCTGGCGCCGTTGCTGCTGGAGAAGATCCGGGCCGCCGCCGGCGCACGCATCCGCCGCACGCACCGGCTGGCGGAGCGGGTCCGCACGCTCCACGGCGAGCGCGCGCTTGTCGCGCCCAAACGCCGACCAAAGGCGGGGGCGCCCGTCGCCACGCCGCCTGTCGACCTGCCTGAGGAAGCGCCGCCGGGTCTCGTCCTCGTGGGATGCTCCACCGGCGGCCCGCCCGCGCTGGATGCCTTGCTGGAGCCTCTGCCGGCCGATTTCCCCTGGCCGATCCTGGTCGCCCAACACATGCCGCGCGCCTTCACCGGGCCGCTTGCCCGCCGCCTCGATGGGCTTTGCGCGCTCGAAGTGGTTGAGGTGGTGCAGCCGACGCCGATCACCCCAGGCCGAGTCTACATCGGACGGGGCGACGCGGACCTGATCGTAACCCTTCGCCCTCAGGGCTTGACCGCCGTGGCCGCGCCCTCCAGCGCCGAGCACCGTTGGCACCCCAGCGTCGACAGGCTGGTGGACAGCGCCATGGCCTGCATTCCCGCCGCGCGGCTCGCCGGCGTGCTGATGACCGGCATGGGGGACGACGGCGCTGCGGCCATGACTCGCCTGCGCCAGGCCGGCGGCCACACTCTGGCCGAAGCGGAAGAGACTGCGGTGGTCTGGGGCATGCCAGGCGAACTGGTTCGGGCAGGCGGAGCCGCCGTCGTGGCGCCCTTGCCAGATCTCGCCAGCCGACTGATCTCCGGTCTTCCGCGATGAACCAGGATCCGGCTCTCAAGCCCGCCGATCTCGAGCGCTTCTGCGAGTTCCTCTACCAGCGGACCGGAATGGTCTTCGGGGAGAGCAAACGCTACTATATTGAACGCCGCATCGCCGACCGGGTGAAAGCCACCGGCTCGGGACATTTCTCAGACTGGTTCGCCACTCTGCGAAACCGGCCGGGCGAGTTGGAGGCGATGATCAACGCCTTCACCGTCAACGAGACCTACTTCTACCGGGAAGACCACCAGCTGCGCGCCCTGTCGCGCTCCATCCTGCCGGCGATCGCCAGGACCAAGGGGCCCGGCGACAAGATCCGCATCTGGTCGGTTCCGTGCTCCACTGGGGAAGAGCCTTACTCCATCGCCATCTGGCTGCTGGAGAACTGGCCGATGGTGGACGCCTACAATGTGGAAATCGTCGGCTCCGACATCGACACCGAGGCGCTGCAGGCGGCGCGCCTCGGCCGGTTCGGCGACCGCGCTCTTCAACGGCTGCCGGCCGATGTGATCCAGCGCTACTTCGAGCAGCGGCGGCCCGGCGAGCACGAGATCATTCAGGACCTGAAGGAGTCCGTCGCCTTCACGCCCGCCAATCTGATCGAGGGCGACAGCGTCGCCGATCAGGGCGGTTTCG
Source organism: Phenylobacterium deserti (assembly GCF_003254705.1). Classification (GTDB taxonomy): domain Bacteria; phylum Pseudomonadota; class Alphaproteobacteria; order Caulobacterales; family Caulobacteraceae; genus Phenylobacterium; species Phenylobacterium deserti. The sequence goes on along the minus strand of NZ_QFYR01000001.1, from coordinate 1,270,298 downwards.
AGGTGATCTTCTGCCGCAATGTGCTGATCTACTTCGATGACGCCGCGCGCGCCCGCGCCGTGGACAACCTCTACACCGCGCTTCGCCCGGGCGGCTTCATCTGCCTCGGTCACACCGAGTCCATGTCCCGGATCAGCGACCGGTTCGACACCTGCCGTTTCGAAGACGCCGTGGTCTATCGCCGGCCGGAGCGTCGCACGTGAGCGACGAGCTCCTGGAGGTCTTTGTCACCGAGGGCCGCGAGCTTCTCGAACAAGCGGACCGGGAGCTGTCGACGCTCGTCCGTGCGCCGCAGGACGGCTCTGCGTTGGAAGGCCTCTTTCGGGCCGTGCACACGCTCAAGGGCTCGGCCGGCCTGATCGGCTTCGCCCCGATGGGCGAGCTGTTCCATGCCGCGGAGGACCGGCTGGCCGAACTGCGCCGGAGCGGCGCGCTTCTGGAACCCGGCGAGGCGGAAGTCCTTCGCGCCGTGCTCTGGCAGGCCGAGGAGTGGATCGAGCGCATAGAACGTGAGGGCGTCGCGCCCGACGACGCCGCCCAGCGGACATCCTCACTGCTTTCGCGGCTCGAACGCTGCGAGGCTGGTGCTTCCGACCTCGACGCGCCGGCGGGCGCGACGCCGGGTTGGGCGCTGGCCTTGGCGGACGCAGGTCCCCTGCCGCCTGGCCGCTATGTGGCGTTCCGCTACACGCCGGGACGCGACAGCTATTTCGCCGGCCACGACCCCGTCGGCTTAGTGCAGGCCGCGCCCGAACTCGCTCGCCTCAGCATCGCCCCACGCGAGCCGTTCGGCGATCTCGCGGCCTATGACCCTTTCGCCTGCAACCTGCAGCTCAGCGGTCTCTCAGGTTCGACCCTGCCGCAGATGCAGGCCGCCTTCCGCTTCGTCGCCGACGAGGTGGAGTTCGCGGCTGTTACGGTGACAGCCGAAGCGGCGCCGCCGGAAGCCGCCGCCATGGATGCGGCGCCCCTCGCCGGTCCAGCCACCCGCACGCTTCGCGTCGACAGCGCCCGCATCGACGCGCTGGCCAGCGCGGTCGACGAATTGGTGGTGGCTAAAAACGCCCTGACGCACATCGGACGCACCCTGGCCGAACTCGCCGACCCGGCGACCGCCCGCGCCCTGGCGACGGCGCAGGCGGATTTGGACCGCTTGACCGCCCGGGTGCATGGCGCCGTCACCAATCTGCGGCTGACGCCCCTATCCGGCTTGTTCCGCCGCTTTCCTCGCCTGGTGGCTGAAACGGCCGAGACTCTGGGTAAGGCCGTCGATCTCGTTCTCGCGGGCGAGGATGTGGAAGTCGACAAGAGTGTCGCCGACGGTCTGTTCGAACCCCTGCTTCACCTCCTGCGCAACGCACTCGATCACGGCGTCGAACCGCCGTCCGAACGGCGACGCCTCGGCAAGCCCGCACAAGCGATCCTTCGGCTTTCCGCCCGCACGGTGGGCGACGAGGTGGTCATCGAAGCCGCCGATGACGGACGTGGCCTGGACCTGGCTCGCATCCGCGCAACCGCCCAGACCAGAGGCCTCGCTGACGCCGCGAGGCTCGCCGCCATGTCCGACGACGAGGTGGCCGAGTTGATCTTCGCTCCTGGATTCTCGACCGCCAGCGCGGTTACGGATCTGTCCGGCCGCGGCGTCGGCCTCGATGCTGTTCGGGCCGCGGTTACGGCTTTGGGCGGTCGCGTGCAGGTGCAAAGTCGTCCAGGGGCAGGCGCCCGCGTCAGCCTGACCTTGCCTGTGCGGGTTCGGCTCGCGCGCCTGATGCAGGTCTCGGCGGGCGGCGAGACGTTCGGCGTGCCGCTGGAGGCTGTTGTCGAGACAGCTCGTGTCCGCGTCGCAAGCCTGACGCCTGTTCGCGCCGGGCAGGCGCTGGTCTGGCGCGACCGTCCCCTGCCCCTGCTCCGACTATCGGACCTCCTGGGACTGCCGTCTCAAACAGGCAGCCCCGACGAGTTGAAGCTGATGGTCGTCGAAGCGGGCGCAGACCTGGCCGCAGTGGCGGTCGATGATTTCGGAGAGCGGTTGGAGGCGCCGCTTCGGCCCATGGACGGCCTTCTCTCGCGCCTCCCAGGGATGGCGGGCGCCACGCTGCTTGGCGACGGCCGCGTGCTGATGGTGCTCGATGTCGCGGAGTTGATCGGATGACGGTACGCCTCGACGGCGAGATCGTCCGACTGGAAGGGCCGTGCCGGGTGGAAGAGGCCGAAACGCTTGTGGCCCTGCTGCAGGCCGGTGAACGTGGCGTGGACCTGAGCCGGTGCCAGTCCGTGCACGGCGCGGTGGTACAGGTGTTGGTCGCCTTCGCCCCGCGCCTGGTCGGTGAGCCGGATGATCAGTTCCTGCGCGATCTGTTGCTCCCGGCCCTTCGTGGACAAACTGCGGCGAACACGTAGGCGACATCCAAGGCTGCGCCGTCTATTGAAGAGGAGCTTTGAGCGCTCGCAGGCCGGTAAGGAGTAGATATTTGGCCACGGTACTGATCGTCGACGACAGCAAGCTCGCACGGATTGTCGTGGGCAAGGCCATCGCGGCTCTGCAACCCGAGTGGGTCCGGCTGGAAGCGGGCAACGCCGACGAGGCCACGGCCGTTCTAGAAAGCCAATCGGTCGACCTGATGATCCTGGATTTCAATATGCCGGGTCGGAACGGTCTGGAACTTGCTGAGGAGCTGCGCGCTCGCTTCCCCTCGATGCCGATCGCGCTCGCTACCGCCAATGTCCAGGACGAAGTCATCAGCAGAGCCCGTGCGGCCGGCGCCACCTTCGTGCCCAAGCCGATCACCGAAGACGCCATCCGCGGCTTCATCTCGGGCGCAGCCCTGAAGCTTCGCGCCGGAAATTCATGAGCGGCTCTTCGGGCTTTCTGGACGAGCTGGAAGTCGACGCTCTTACCGAGTTGGTGAACATCGGCGTCAGCCGCGCCGCTTCGAGCCTGCGCCAGATGGTGCAGCGGCAGGTGTTCCTCTCCGTCCCTTCCATCGAGGTGATCAGCCGCCGCGACGCCGCCACTCTGATGGCTGAGCGCGAGATCGGCCCCTTGGTCGCCGTTCGTCAGGAGTTCACCGGCGCCTTCGCCGGGCGGGCGCTGTTGATCTTTCCGGAGGCCAACAGCCTGGCCCTGGTTCGCGCCGTCACAGGCGATGAGTTGTCGGAAGCCGAAGCCGCCGACCTTGAGGACGAGGCGCTGGCTGAAACCGGCAACGTCGTTCTGAACAACTGCCTGGCCACCATGGCCAACATGCTGCAGCGCCCGCTGGAGATGTCGCTGCCCGGCGTCATGCGTGATCCGGGCCCGGCTCTCTTTGAGATCGACGCTGGCGAGGACGATGGCGTGGTCCTCTTCCTCTACATCAACTTCGCCGTCACCGAGCGGGACATCCGCGGCTACATCGCCATCCTGATGGATCTGCCGTCGCTGGACGCGCTCAAGACGCTGGTGGGCGAGTTCATCCAGCGCGTCCTCGGCCAGGGCGCCGCCGCGGAGGCGTGAGGTGAGCACGTCCGCTCAAACCTCCAGCACGCTGGCTGGAGCGACCGGCGCCTGGGCCTGGGACTTCGCCACTGGCCAGGTGCAGGGCGACGCCCGTTTCGCCGCCTTGATGGGGCTGGACGTCGCGGAAGCGGCGGCAGGGCTGGCTGCAGAGCGCTTCTTCCAGCGTGTGCTGCATGAAGACCGCATGCGGCTGCGGATCGCTATCGCGGCTGTGGGACACGGCGCTGAGGTGTTCGCTCGCGACTTCCGCGTGGCCGCTCCCGACGGGGTGCGTTGGCTCAGCGCGCGGGGCAGGGCCGAACACACGCCGGACACTCCGATCCGCTTCACCGGCGTGCTGATCGACATCAGCGAGCAGAAGCGCACCGAAGAGCGACTCCGGGTGGCGCAGAGCGCCGGCGGCGTGGGCACCTTCGAGTATGTCGAAGGCTTCGGAACGGCCTCGGTCTCGGACCAGTTCTGCCGGCTTTTGGGCCTGCATCCGGCGGACGCCCTGCCTGTCCGCACCATCAACGGCCTCGTCCATCCGCACGATCCGCCGCTGATCTCCGCCTACACCAGCGAAGTCGACGCGCCGATCGAGGCGGAGCTGCGCATCCGCCGCGCCGACACGGGAGCGGAGCGCTGGCTGGCGCTGCGCGGCGAGCGTCGCCCCAGCGGCGACGGTGTCGGCGTAAGTTTTGTCGGCGCCATCTACGACATCACCGCCGCCAAGGCCGCCGAGGCCAAGCTGCGCGAGATGGCCGCCACCCTGGAGCAGCGGGTCGAAGCCCGCACGCAGGAGCGGGATCGCCTCTGGAACAACTCGCGCGACCTGTTCGCCGTCCTCAATCCCGCCGGCGTCTACCAGGCGGTCAATCCGGCCTGGAGCGCCTTGCTGGGCCTGAGCGAGGACGAGGTGGTGGGGCGCCACTTCAGCGAGTTCGTCCATCCCGATGACCTAATGGGCGCTGAAGATCACTGGACCGAGCGCGCGGTCCTGGCCGACCGCGATGCGCGGATGCGCAGCAAGGAGCACGGCTGGCGGTGGTTCAACTGGACCGTCATTCCGGCCGGCAACGACTTCTACGCCACCGGCCGCGACGTCAACGAGCGCAAGCAGCTCGAGGACCAGCTGCGGCAAAGCCAGAAGATGGAAGCCGTCGGCCAGCTGACGGGCGGATTGGCTCACGATTTCAACAACATGCTGACCGGCGTATTGGGCGGCCTCGACATGGTCCGCCGCCGCATCGGCCAGGGCCGGGTGGCCGAAGCTGAGCGCTTCATCGACGCCGCCGTCTCCTCCGCCGAACGCGCCGCCGCCCTCACCCACCGCCTGCTGGCCTTCTCGCGCCGCCAGACGCTGGACCCCCAGGCGGTCAACGTAAACCAGCTCATCTCCTCGATGGCCGACATGCTGCGCCGCACCTTGGGCGAGCGGGTGGATCTGGCCGTCGTGCTGCAGCCGGACCTCTGGACCGCCCTGATCGACGCCAACCAGCTGGAAAGCGCCCTGCTGAACCTGGCCATCAACGCCCGGGACGCCATGCCCGACGGCGGCAAGCTGACGCTTGAAACCAGCAACATCCACCTGGACCGCCCTCTGGCCGCCGGCTCCGATCAGCTGCCGCCCGGCGACTACCTCATGGTCGGCGTCAGCGACACCGGCACCGGCATGCCGGAGCATGTCATCGCCCGCGCCTTCGACCCCTTCTTCACCACCAAGCCGCTGGGCCAGGGCACAGGCCTAGGACTGTCTATGGTGTACGGCTTCGCGCACCAGTCCGGCGGCCACGTCAGCATCTACAGCGCGCCCGGACTGGGCACGACCGTGAAGCTGTACCTGCCGCGCCACCTCGCCGACACGCCTGCAGCCCAGGTGTCCAACCGCGGCGAGGCTCCGGGCGGCGCCGGCGAGACCGTGCTCGTGGTCGAGGACGAGCCAGCGGTGCGCGCCGTGATCGTCGAACTGCTGAACGAGCTCGGCTACCAGACCCTCGAAGTCGCCGACACCGACAGCGCCCTGAAGATCCTGCACTCGAGCCGGCAGATCGACCTGCTGATCAGCGATGTGGGCCTGCCGGGGCTGAACGGCCGCCAGCTGGCCGACGTCGCCCGACAGTCGCGTCCGGACCTGCCGGTCCTGTTCATTACCGGCTATGCCGCTGGAGCCGCCCGCCGGTCCGAGTTCCTGGCGCCGGGCATGGAGATGATCAGCAAGCCGTTCGCTGTGGACGCGCTGGCCCTCAAGATCCGCGCGATGATCGGCAGCTGAGCGTCGCTCAGCCCGCTTCGCGGTCCACGAACTCGCTGACCAGGCGCTTCAGCGCCTTGAGCGCCGCCAAGTCCATCAGCAGGGCGATGTAGCCGCGGATCCGACGGCCGCGAAGGCTGAAGTTGATGTAGACGAACAGCACGGCGTCCTGGGAGACGCGCGGAAACAGCTCGCGCGCACGCCCCTCAACCAGCTTCGGCGTCGCAATCTGCAGATTGCGCTGCAGGAGATTGGCGATGGCGCTGAGGCAGGTCTGCAGCACAACGTTTCCCGTCTCGAGCACCGCCTCAGAGGCCATGTCGGCCGCCTCAGGCTCCGCATCGCCAGCCACCGCCCGTGCGAGTTCAAGGCTGTTGTCTTCCGGGAAGATCAGCAGGGCGCGGCCGGAGACATCGCCCACATAGGCCTGCTCAACCGCCACGACCTTGCCGACCCGGGCGCCGCCGATCATCTCCGACGCCTGTTCGGGAGTGACCGTGGAGATCGCCGGCACCGTCAGGGTGACCGGCTCATGGCACATGGTGGCAAGGCTCGCCGCCGCCCGGCTGACCCCGATGTTGATCAACTCGGTGAGCGCATCCAGCTCAAGTTCGGAGAGGCTCAGGAGTTTGCTGGGCAAGGCTTCAATAGTTGGAAGTGCGGGCGCTCGGTTAAGGACAAGCCATAGCGGCAGTCCGATGAAGCTGCAAATCGCGCCGCGCGATCAGCAACATCCCCGGACCCGCCCAGGGTTGCGCCAGGGGCAGAAGCACAGTTGCGGAATAACGGCGCTCGCGATGCGGATTAAACGATCGGTAGTTCTGCCGCATCGGCGCTGAGCTGAGCCACCACTTCGGCGACAACGGGGCGCCAGTCCAGATCTTCTCCCTGCCGGACGAGCTGTACGCTGCGATACCATGGCATCCGCGCCCCTGAATGACCGTAGCGCCATTCCGGAGCTGCCGGGACCATGACTCTGCAAGGCGTTCCCACTGCTCCTGCCAGGTGAATGAGCGCGGTCTGGACAGAGACCACCCCGTCCAGCTCCTGAACAACGGCAGCCATGCCCTCGAAGTCGTTCAGCAGATCTGGAGGTAGAACGCGCACAGGACGGCGAAGCGTGGCGTTCACGCTTTCGAGCTCGGCGCGGCAGTCGCCGTACTGCAGGCTCACGAACTCGTAGTCGTCCAACTCCAGAAGAGGGCGCATCAGCTCCAGCGGGATTGATCTCCGGCTGACCCCAGTGTGCCGGGCGCCGCCACGCCAGGATAGGGCGATGCGCGATCGTCCATCCTTGCGGCCCAGGACTTCCGACGCCCGTCGACGAGCCGCCGCCCCGGCCGCAAGGTACGCGACGCGAGGGAACTCTGCGCTGTGGTTACGGAAAGCGCAGCCAAGGCTCCCGATGGCGACGACCAGATCGTCAGGCGCGGCGGAAACCTCCGGTCCAACCGCTGCCAGCTGCGGGAACGACGCCCTCAACAAGCCACGCAGCCGGCCTTCGCAACGTATGGAGACGCTGCGGGCCAGCCCCAGCACATCCGGCACGATGCTGGCGAACATGATGATGTCCCCGACACCTTGTTCGGAGACCAGAACGACATGGCGGCCGCGGAACACTTCTGCCGTTGGCCAGCGCACCAGCCGTCGCCGAAGGTCGTGGGTCATCTTCCCCGGAACCGTTGGCGTGAAGGCCGGCGGGTCCCATCGATGTTCGTAGTCTCTCCAGCCTTCCTCAAAGCGCCTCAGGGAGAGGAGCGCGATGCCGCGACTGACCCGCGCTGGACCACTGAGGGCGCCGCGCTCGGACGCTCTGTCGAAGCTTTCCAAGGCCGCCGGCGGCTGGCCAACTACCTGAAGCCAAAGCCCCTGCGCCACCAGAAGCGCGGGATCTTCCGGTGCGGTCGCCAAGCGCGCCTGAACCTCGGCAAGCGCGGCCTCGGGTCCTTGCACGTCAGACAGGACGTTGAGCCAGCTCAGGAGAAAGTCAGGATCGGGACACAAGGCCAGCGCCTTGGCGAGGCTCGCGAGCGCATCCTCGTGCCGCTCCAGCTCACGAAAGGTGACGCCAAGGTTTGCATGAGCCTCCGCCCAGTCAGGCGCTGAAGCGCAGGCAGCGCCGAAGCTCTCGGCGGCCTGTTGGAGTCGACCGAGCCTGCGACGAGCCACTCCGCGCCCGAAGTGCGCGGCCGCGCTGTCAGGCGTAGCTGCAAGTGCGGAGGCGAAGGCTTCGTCGGCCTCAGTCCAACGCTCGAGCTGGAGAAGCACGTTGGCCTTGTTGAGCCGCGTCTGCGGCGGGCCAGGCTCCAGCGCCAGAGCCTTGTCATAGCAGTCGAGCGCCGCTTCCGGCCTGCCCAGCGCCCGCAAGATCACGCCCCGGTTTGCATAGGCGGCGGCCCAGCCCGGGTTCTGCGCCAGAGCCACATCAATGCTTTGCAATGCGCTCTCGTTTCGCCCCAACTGATGCTGGAGGATCGCGCTGTCAAAGTGCATCAGCGCCGACGCGTTGGGCGAGGAGGCGGCCCGCGCGAGGTGAAGCGCGGCCTGATCCAGGCGGCCCGCCGCTCGGTAGGCAAGACCTAGCTGATGGTGCGCCATGGCCGAAGCAGGGTGCGCCGCGACGGCCCTTGTCGCGGCCGTTACCGCCTCATCCGTTCGGGCCAACGCAAGTTCGGAAGCCGAGAGGATCAACAAGGCCGCCAGGACCTCAGGCTCCTGACCCAGGACCTCTTCGCAGAGCTTCGCCGCCTGCGCAGCATCGCCGGCCCGAAGGCACGCCTGGGCTTCTTCCAGCTTCGCGCGAGACGCCGTCATGTCTTGAGAGCTTAGCCGCGGCGCGGTCGGTCGTCAGTGGCGGAGAGGGAGGGATTCGAACCCTCGATACCCTTGCGAGTATGCCGCATTTCGAGTGCGGTGCTTTCAACCACTCAGCCACCTCTCCAGCCGGCGCGCAGGGCCGTCCGAAGGCGGCCCACTGAGCGAGGGGCGGAACCTACTCATCCGCCCACGGCAGCGCAAGAGCTTCCTCAGCGCGGATAGAGGATCATCTGCGTGCAGCGGAACAGCGCCATGGTCTTGCCGCTCGCCGTGTTCTTCGCCTCGGCGTCCCACACCTGCGTGTTGCGGCCGCCGTGCACCAGGCGCGCCTCGCAAACCACGGTCTCGCCCTGTTTCGCGGTGCCCAGGAAATTCGACTTCAGTTCGATGGTGGTGAAGCTCGCCGCGCCTTCCGGCAAGGACGCCACACAGCCGTAGCCGCAGGCGCTGTCCGTTAGCGCGATCACGGAGGCTGCGTGGACGAAGCCGTTCGGCGCCATGTGGCGCTGTTCCACCGTGAAGCGGCCGCGCACCAGGCCTTGCCGCACCTCGTCCCACTCAAGTCCGAGCGCATCAGGAAGCGTGCCCTTCTGGAAGGCGGTGAAGCCCTCGGCCTTATTCTCCTCGGGGTTCAACGGCCCGTCTCCTCTGTCATCTGGTAGGTGTCCCGCAGCTCGCGCTTCAGCACCTTGCCAATGTGGCTGCGCGGCAGCTCCGCTACGATCCGCAGATCAGTAAGTCGCTGGGTCTTGCCCACCCGCCCGTTCAGCCAGGTCTTGAGCTCGCCGGCATTGGCCTGCTTGCCAGGCTTGAGAGCCACGAACGCCACGGGGGTCTCTCCCCAAGCGGCGGACGCCACCCCGACGACAGCCGCCTCCGCCACTGCGGGATGGAGAGCGAGCTCGGCCTCAAGATCACTCGGATAGATGTTGAAGCCGCCCGAGATGATCATGTCCTTCTTGCGGTCCATCAGGGTGAGGAAGCCATCCTCATCGAAGCGGCCGACATCGCCCGTGCGGATGAAGCGCTCGCCCTGTGGGCTGATCCACTCGGCGTCGGCCGTCTTTTCCGGCTTGCCATGGTAGCCGCTCATCATGGAAGGCGATCGACCGACCACCTCCCCGATCTCGCCAGGCGCGACCTCGCGGCCATCTTCGTCGATCAGGCGGATCTCATGTCCGGGAAGCGGACGACCCACGGTGTGCAGCTTGTCGGGGTGCTCATGGGCGAGCAGCGCGCAGGTGCCGCCTCCCTCGGTCATGCCGTAGAATTCCACGAGCCCGCCTGGCCAGCGCCTGAGCACCTCCGCCTTCAGTTCGGCGGCGAAAGGGGCCGAGGTGGAGAACTTCACGCGGTAAGACGACAGATCGAAGCGGTCAAAATCCGGCCGATCGAGCAAGCGACGGTACTGGACGGGAACCAGCATGGCATGCGTCGCCCTGTGCCTCTGCGACAGTTCCAGGAACTGCTCCGCTTCGAACTTGGGCATCAACACCACAGTCCCGCCAGCCGACAGGGTGGGTAGAAACGAGACCAGCGTGGTGTTCGAATAGAGGGGCGTGGAGACCACCGTCACCGCATCCGGCGGGAAGACGCCGCCCCGGATATGGCTCCACCGCATTCGGTGCGACTGGACGATCCCCTTCGGCGCGCCCGTCGTCCCTGACGAATAGATGATGTTGAACCCTTGATCGGGCCTGATCGTCACGGGCGCTGGCGCAGCCTCCCCGCGCGGCAGCCACGCCTCCAGCGGGGTCCCACCCGCCGAACCATCGAGCGTCACCCGCCGCGCGGGGGCTCCGTCCAGCTGCGGTCCCATGGCTTCGGCCACGCCGGCATCCAGGAAGAAGAGCTTGGCGCCACAGTCGTCCAGCTGGATCCGTAGGCTCTCAGGTGTCGATGAGGGCGCGAGCGGAGCCACGACCCCGCCGGCTCGCAGAACGCCGATGAACGCCGCGGCGTACTCCACGGATGAACTGGCGCAGATGGCGACGGCGTCCGCGACCGCGATCCCGTCGCGCTGCAAGCCCGCGGCGATCCGGCCCGACAGCGCGTCGAGCTCGCGATAGGTGAGCGCGCGCCTCGCATCGACCACCGCAAGCTTGTCAGGCTGGTCCCGGAAAAGTTCGCCCAGGATTTCGGGTAAGGTGGCGAAGTCGCCGAAGAGCAGGTCCTGAGCGCCCATTCCTGACCTCAAACAACTGTTCGAAGTCAGGTTTAGCGCAAGGATACGCCTATGGCATCAGCCCTCGGTAGGAGCCGGGGCGCGCGGCGCCAGAGCAGAAGCTTCGCGAGCCAGGCTGGTGATCCGTCCCCAGTCGCCGGCCTTGACCGCATCGGTCGGCGCAACCCAGCTGCCGCCCACGCAGACCACGTTGGAAAGCGCCAGGTAGTCGGCGGCGTTCTTGGCGTTGACCCCGCCGGTCGGGCAGAACTTGGCTTGCTGGAAGGGGCTGGCGAAGGCCTGAAGCGCGCCAACGCCGCCGGCAATATTGGCTGGGAACAGCTTGAAGCGGGTGAACCCGGACGCAAGGCCCGCCATCAATTCGGTGGCCGTGGCAACGCCGGGCAGCAGCGGCACGCCATCGTCGGGCGTCGCGCCTTCGATCAGGCCTGGGCTCACACAGAACTCCGCCCCGGCGGCGCCGACTTCTTCGCGCATCTTGGGATTGATGACCGTGCCGGCGCCCACAATGGCGCCCTCGATCTCGCCCTTCATGCGACGGATGCACTCGAGCGCAACCGGCGTGCGCAGGGTGATCTCGAGAACCCGCAGGCCGCCTTCCACCAGAGCACGTCCCAACGGTACGGCGTCGGCCACGTCATCGATGATCAGAACCGGAACGACCGGAGCCTGGACGAGGATCTCTTCGATTTTCATAGCCGTTCCATCTGCTGAAGCTCGCGCGCGGCGCCGACGATCGCCGGATAGGGATGCAGCACGAGCGAGGTCGGGATCTGCTGGACGTACGGGGACAGGCGCCCCTTGTCCTCGAACCGGGCTCGGAAGTAGCCCGATGTGAGCCGATCGCCCAGGCGCGGGGCAATGCCGCCGGAAATGAAGACGCCGCCGCGTGCGCCGAAGTTCAAGGCGAGATCTCCGGCGACCGAGCCAAGGATCGCGCAGAAGCGGTTCACCGCCTTTTCGGCCATCTCATCACCGGACGCAGCGCTTTCGATCACCTGCTTCTCGTCCGAAAGCATGACCGGCGTCTGGTTAAGCTCACACGCGATCTCGTAGATGTCGTGCAGGCCAGGTCCCGAGAGCAGGCGTTCGTTGGACACGCGCCCGAAGCGCGCCTTAAGCCGACGCCAGATCTCCACCTCGACTTCGTCTTGCGGTGCGAAGCTGGAGTGGCCGCCCTCGGTCGCCACGGCCACATCGCCGCGCTCGGTGCGCGCAAGCCCCGCGACGCCGAACCCGGTGCCCGCGCCCAGCACGACGAGCGGGCAGTCGGAGCCCGGCTTCAACGCAGGGCCGATCGCCTTCAGGTCCTCTGGCTCGAACATGGGACATGCCAGAGCCTGGGCGGCGAAATCGTTGATCAGCTTGACCGCTTCAAACTCGAAGTGGGCGAGCAGGTCCCCTTCCGAAATCTGCCAGTCGAGGTTGGTGAACTCGATCTCGCCGTCGAGAACCGGGCCGGCGACCGCGATCACCGCTCGCGGCGGACGCTTCCGGCCAGCGGTGGTCTCAAGATACTCTTCGATGACGTGGGCCAGCGACTGGTAGTCCTTGGCTGGGAAGCTGCGCGGGTTGCGCACGTGGCCCTTGGCGTCCACCAGGGCGAAGCGGGCGTTGGTGCCGCCCACATCCCCGACCAAGCCCTCGTAGACGGGTTTCACCTAGGCGGCCTCGAACAGGGCGCAGGCGCCGGCGTCGGCGGGGCCTGCGGCCTGACGCATCCACCCGAACAGCTCACGACCCATCCCGAAGCCTGACGGCGGGCATTGGGCGCGGGGTCGGCTGAACAGCTCCTCGCGCGGAACCTTCACCTCCAGCGTGCCGGCGTCAGCGTCCAGACGAACGATGTCGCCGTTCTGAATGTAGGCCAGCGGGCCGCCGTCGGCCGCCTCGGGCGTCACGTGGATTGCAGCCGGGACCTTGCCTGAAGCGCCAGACATGCGTCCGTCAGTGACCAGGGCGACCTGGAAGCCCTTGTCCAGCTGAACGCCCAGCGGCGGGGTCAGGCTGTGCAGCTCGGGCATGCCGTTGGCCTTGGGACCCTGGAAGCGGACGATGGCCACGAAATCGCGGGCGAGCTCGCCACGCTTGTGCGCGGCCAACAGCTCCTCCTGATCGTCGAACACCAGGGCGGGCGCTTCGATAATGCGGTGCTGGGGCTTCACCGCGGACGTCTTGAAGACGGCCCGACCGAGGTTGCCCTGAACCAGCCGGGTGCCGCCGGTGGGCTGGAACGGGTCGCTGACGGGGCGCAGGATGTCGGGGTTCAGGGACACGGCCGTCCCTTCTTTCCAGACCAGCTCGCCATCCTGCAGGAACGGCTCCTGCTGGTAGCGGCGCAGGCCGCGGCCGGCGACCGTCATCACGTCGTCGTGGGCGAGGCCAGCATCAAGCAGCTGGCGGGTGACATAGGCCATGCCGCCGGCCGCATGGAAGGCGTTCACGTCTTCCGAGCCGTTCGGATAAACTCGGGCGATCAGCGGAGTGACCTGGGACAGGTCGTCGAAGTCCTCCCAGGTGATCTTGATGCCGGCCGCGGCGGCCATCGCGATCAGATGGAGGGTGTGGTTGGTCGATCCGCCCGTCGCCATCAACCCAGCCAAGGCGTTGACGATAGACTTCTCGTCCACCACCGCCGACATGGGGATGTAGTCGTTGCCGCCGTCGCGGATCTCGATCGCGCGCTTGGGCGCGGCGGCCACCAGGGCTTCACGCAGAGGCGTGTTCGGCTGAACGAAGGCGCTGCCCGGCAGGTGCAGGCCGATCATCTCCATCATCATCTGATTGGAGTTGGCCGTGCCGTAGAAGGTGCAGGTGCCCGGCCCGTGGTATGACTTCATCTCGGAGTCGAGCAGCTCTTCCCGAGTCGCCTTGCCTTCTGCGTAGAGGCCGCGAACCCGCGCCTTTTCAGCGTTCGAGATGCCCGAGGTCATCGGCCCACCCGGCACGAAAATGGTCGGCAGGTGTCCGAAGGTCAGGGCGCCCATCACCAAGCCCGGCACGATCTTGTCGCAGATGCCCAGCATCAGGGCCGCGTCGAAGGCGTCATGGCTGAGCGCAATGGCGGTCGACATGGCGATCACGTCGCGGCTGAAGAGGCTCAGCTCCATGCCCGGGCGGCCCTGGGTCACGCCATCGCACATGGCCGGCACGCCGCCCGCGTACTGGGCCGTCCCGCCCACTTCGCGCGCCGCGCGCTTGATGATCTCGGGATAGCGCTCCAGCGGCTGGTGGGCCGAGAGCATGTCATTGTAGGCCGAGACGATGGCCACGTTCGGCGCGGTGGGATCCCGCATCCGCTGCTTGTCGCCTTCGCCCACCGCCGCAAAGGCGTGCGCCCAGTTGGCGCAGGAGAGCTTGGCGCGGCCGGGGCCGGAGTGGCGGGCCGCTTCCATGCGGGCCAGATAATCGGCGCGGGTCTCGCGGCTGCGCTCGACGATGCGTTGGGTGACTTCAGCCGTGACCGGATGCATGGGAACCTTACCCTAGTGTGTCGGGGACCAAAGAACTCGGACAGGAACCTGATCCTGAGCGAGGAGCGCGCGCACGGGATAGTCGGCCCCGGCGTCCGCACGCGCGATGACCTCGCGCTTGGCGTCCCCAGCGATCAAGATGAATATCGCACGTGATTTCAACAAGCTGGACAGCGTCAGGCTGATGCGGGCGACCGGCGGCGTGCCGATGCCTGCCTGGATCGGCAGGGTCATGGCCGGGTTGGCCGGATCCATCCCCTCAGCCAGGTTAGACGCGCCAGGAATCAGGGACGCCACATGCCCGTCCTCGCCCATGCCCAGCATCACCGCGTCAAACGGCGACAGCGCCCGCAGCGCGTCTTCGGGCGGCTCCGGCCAGAGCGGAATGAAATGCGCCTTGGCCGGCTCGCCGACCAGCAGGCGCTCGCGCACAGTGCGCGCATTCGCCTCTGGCGCCTCCGGGTCGACGCAACGTTCGTCGCAGAGGGTCACGAGAACCCGGGCCCAGTCGATCCTCGCATTGCGCAGCCGATCGTAAACCGGCCCCGGCGAGCGGCCGCCGGTGCCGACCAAGCTGGCGCGACCGCGGGTCTTCAGCCCCTCGGCGAGACGCGTCTCGATGCCGAAGGCGGCGGCATCCGCGAGCGCGTCGGTGGACGGAAAGACCTCAAGCTTCATGCGCGCCCCCGATACAACCCCCGCTCATCCCGCGAAAGCAGAATGAGCGGAGCCGTCTTCTAGCGGCGCGGCGTGTGGGCGAGGCGCAGGACGTTGGCGGCGCCCGGCGAGCCCATGGGCAGGCCGGCCAGGATCAGCACACGCTCGCCCGGGTCGGCGATGCCGGTGGACAGCGCCTGCTCGGTGGCGAGCCGCGGCATCTCTTCCGGATCTTTGATATCCGGCACCACACGCGGCTCGATACCCCAACCCAGCGCCAGCCGCCGCGCGGTGCCCAGATGCGGAGTCAGGGCGAGGGTCGGCTGCGTCGGACGCTCGCGGGACATCCGGAGGGCGGTCTGGCCGGTGGCGGTGAAGGTCACCACGCAGGCGGCGGAGGAGGCCTCGGCGGCCTGGAATGCGGCCGCGACCAGCGCGTCGGATTCTTCGATCACGTGCTCGGCGCGCATCAGTTCAGGCCAGCGGGGATCGTGCTCCACGCGGGTGATGATGCGGTCCATGATCGACACCGCCTCGACGGGATAGGCCCCAGCCGCAGTCTCGGCCGACAACATGACCGCGTCGGCGCCCTCGTAGACCGCGTTGGCGACGTCGGAGGCTTCGGCCCGGGTCGGGGTGGGCGATGAGATCATCGACTCGAGCATCTGGGTCGCGACGATGACCGGAATGCCGCGGTTGCGCGCCATGCGGACCAGCTGCTTTTGGACCACCGGAACGTCTTCGGGGTTCAGCTCCACACCGAGGTCGCCGCGGGCCACCATGATGCCCTGGCAAAGGTCCAGGATCTCATCGAGCGCCTCGAGCGCGGCCGGCTTTTCGATCTTGGCTAGGACGGCGGCGCGCCCCTCGACCAGCTTGCGCAGCTCGGCCATGTCGGCGGCGCGCTGAACGAAGGACAAGGCCACCCAGTCGACGTTCTGAGTCAGGGCGAACTTCAGATCCGCGCGGTCCTTCTCGGTCAGCGCCGGGATCGGGATGGCGTTGCCCGGAAGGTTCAGGCCCTTGTTGTTGGACAACTTCTCGCCAGCAATCACCACCGTCTCGGCGAAGTCCGGGCCGTGGTCGGTGACCTGCAGGCGCACCTTGCCGTCGTCCAGCAGGATGATCGAGCCCTCGCGAAGAGCGGCGAAGACCTCGGGGTGAGGCACGCCCACGCGGGCGGTGTCGCCGGGCGTCTTGTCCATGTCGATGCGGAAGCTCTGTCCGGCCTTCAGCTCGGCCGAGCCTTCGGCGAACTTGCCGAGCCGCAGCTTCGGCCCCTGCAGGTCGGCGAGGATGGCCACCGGCCGGTCGCCCTTGCCTTCCGCTTCCCGCACCATGCGGATGGTTTCGGCGTGATCTTCGTGCGAGCCGTGGCTGAAGTTCACCCGGAAGACGTCGGCTCCCGCCTGGATCAACTCACGGATCTTTTCTGGCGACCTGGTGGCGGGGCCAAGGGTCGCAACGATGCGTGCGCGGCGGGCTCGGATCATCCGGGTCTATCCGTCTGTCTGTTTCGTGTGCGGGTTGGGCTTGCGACGACGAGTCAGGTCGTGTTGTGGAGCCAGACTTATCAAGGGACGTTTAGCGCGCCGAGCCAGGATACGGGGATCGGCGAAAAAACTTTGCTCCGGAACTAGGGAAGCTTGATGCAGACACTCGATCTGTTCCCCATCGGCAACTGCGCGGCCAGCGCTCTGGTCGATCGCGCCGGCCGCTTTGTGTGGGCCTGCGTGCCGCGGGTGGACGGCGATCCCTTCTTCTCGGCGCTCCTGCAGGGGCGCGACGCCGGCGAGGCGGACGCGCAGGGCGTGTGGGACATCGTGGTCGAGGACGCGGTGGAAACCCGCCAGGCTTACCTGCGCAACACGCCTATCCTGGTGACCACCATCACCACGGCATCTGGCGCCGCGGTGGAGATCACCGACTTCTGCCCCAGGTTCCGCCAGTTCGGGCGCACCTTCCGCCCGCTTTCCTTCATCCGGATGATCAAGCCGGTGGGCGGCACCCCCCGCATCACCATCCGCATGCGCCCAACCGACGACTATGGCGCGCGTCCGATCACGCGCACCGTCGGCTCCAACCACATCCGCTTCGTGGGCAAGGAGGCGACCCTGCGCCTCACCACCGACGCTCCGGTCAGCCACATC
Source organism: Phenylobacterium deserti (assembly GCF_003254705.1). Taxonomy (GTDB): domain Bacteria; phylum Pseudomonadota; class Alphaproteobacteria; order Caulobacterales; family Caulobacteraceae; genus Phenylobacterium; species Phenylobacterium deserti. The sequence continues at coordinate 1,253,284 of NZ_QFYR01000001.1, read as the reverse complement.
TCGTCCGAGCGCACGTTCCGCCTGGAAGAACCAGTGGCGATGTTCCTCGGCCCCGACGAGAGCTTCAATGGCGACGTCATGGGCACCGCCCAGCGGATGCTGCACGAGACCACGGACTACTGGCGCGGCTGGGTCCGCACCCTGTCGATCCCGCTGGAATGGCAGGATGTGGTGATCCGCTCGGCCATCACCCTCAAGCTTTGCGCTTACGAGGAGACCGGGGCCATCGTCGCGGCCCTGACCACTTCCATCCCTGAGCACGAAGACCAGACGGGCCAGGCGCGCAATTGGGACTACCGCTACTGCTGGCTTCGCGACGCCTACTACGTTGTCCAGGCGCTGAACCGCCTGGGCGCGGCCGACATGCTGGAGAACTACCTCCGCTATCTGCGCAACCTCGTGGATCAGGCCAGCCGCGGGCAGGTGGCGGCGCACGCAGAGGCGCCGAGGGGCGAGACGGCCGAGCCGGCCCTGGCCCTTCCCGGCCCGCTGGGCGAGCAGGGCACCGTGGTGCTGGACCATACGCAGGCGGGGCACGTGCAGCCGGTGTACGGCGTCGGCCTTGAGCCTGTGCTGACAGAGTGGATTGCGCCCAACCTGCCCGGCTACCGGGGCATGGGTCCGGTGCGCGTCGGCAACCAGGCGCACGAGCATCTGCAGCACGACGTCTACGGGCAGATCGTCCTGTCCACCGTACAGGCCTTCTTCGACGCCCGCCTGTTCCGGCCGGCCACGGTTGAGGATTTCCGGGCGCTGGAGCCGATCGGGCACCGCGCGTTCGAACTGCACGACAAGCCGGACGCCAGCCTTTGGGAGTTCCGCGGCCGGGAGGCGGTGCACACCTATTCATCGGTCATGTGCTGGGCCGCTTGCGATCGCCTTGCCAACGCCGCTGGCGCCGTCGGCCTGGCCGATCGTCAGCAGTTCTGGACGGAGCGCGCGGAGCAGGTGCGCGCCACCATCGAGCGCCGCGCCTACAACGAGAAGCTCGGGCGCTTTGCGGCGACCTTTGAAGGAGAAGAGCTGGACGCATCGCTGCTGCAGCTCGTTGATGTCCGCTTCGTCTCGCCGGACGACCCGCGGATGGCGGCGACCATGCAGGCGGTGGAAGAAGGCCTGCGCCGCGGCTCCTTCATGCTGCGCTACGCCATTCCCGACGACTTCGGCACGCCCAAGACGGCCTTCAACTTCTGCACCTTCTGGCTCATCGAAGCCCTTCACCTGTCCGGTCGCACGGACGAGGCGCGGGAGCTATTCGAGGAGATGCTGAACCGGCGCACCGCCGCGGGTCTGCTCTCCGAGGACATCTCGTTCGACGGCAAGGAGCTGTGGGGCAACTACCCGCAGACCTACTCGCTGGTCGGCATGATCAACTGCGCGGCCCTGCTGTCGAAGCCCTGGAGCAGCGTGCGCTAGCGGAACCTTCGGCGAAGTCGCGAGTACCAGCCGGTATGACCGACTTCGCCAAAGACCATCAGACGCCGGAGAAGGTGCACGAGGCGCTGGAAGCGGCTGACGCCCTCCTGAGCCGCATCGAAGACCTGATCGCCGACCACTTGTCCAAGAAGGACGCGCTCGACGAGAAGGAGGCCTTCTACCAGGTCGTGGAAGCGCTCGAGACCGCGCCGGAGATCGCCAAGGTGCGCATGGCCCTGGGGCAGGATCCCCACAGGTTCGGCGAGCCGACGCCCGCTGCCGCGGGCGACAACACCGGGTGACCGTTCCTCCGCAGGCGAGGAGGAACGCGCCGCCTATTCGTACCAGCCGCGGCCGGCCCGCTCGATAAGGGCGAAGGCGCCGGCCGGACCCCAGGAACCGGCGGCATAGGGCTTCGGCTTCAGCCCGGCGTCCTTCCAGGCTTCCGCAACGCCGTCGACCCAACGCCAGGCTTCTTCCACTTCGTCTCTGCGAACGAAGAGGGTCGAGTTGCCGTTCAGAACGTCCAGCAGCAGGCGCTCGTAGGCGATCCGGCGGCGGGCGCCCGGGCCCGAGTAGGCGCCGAGCAGCGACAGCGACAGCGGCAGGGACTGCAGGCGCATGCCTCCCGAGCTCAGGCCTGGCGACTTGTTCATCAGCAGCAGTTCGATGTCTTCGTCCGGCTGCAGGTCGATCACCAGGCGATTGGCCACGAGGTCGTGCTTGGCCTCGCCGCCGAAGATGGAGTGCGGCACGCCTTTGAACTGGATGGCGATCTGGGTGCGCCGCTCTGGCAGACGCTTGCCAGTCCGCAGGAAGAACGGAACGCCGGCCCAACGCCAGTTGTCGATGTCGGCGCGCAGGGCGACAAAGGTTTCTGTGTCGGTGTCCTGGCCCCGTTCCTCGAGATAGCCCTTGCACTCGCGACCGCTGACCACGCCGGCGGTGTACTGGCCGCGAACGCTGGCCGACTGCACGTCCTGACGCGTGAAGCGACGGAGCGAGCGCAGCACCTTCACCTTTTCATTGCGGACGCTGTCCGGGTCCATGTCGGCCGGCGGCTCCATGGCCACCAGGCACAGCAGCTGCAGCATGTGGTTTTGCAGCATGTCCCGCAGCGCGCCGTACTCGTCGTAATACGGCCAGCGATCGCCGACGCCCTCGGTTTCGGCCACGGTGATCTGCACGTGGTCGATGGTCAGGTTGTTCCAGAGCGGCTCGAACAGGGTGTTGGCGAAGCGCAGCGCCAGCAGGTTCTGAACCGTCTCCTTGCCCAGGTAGTGGTCGATCCGGAAGATGCTCTCTTCGCCAAACACCGCGCCCACGGCCACGTTGATCTCGCGGCTGGTTTCCAGGTCCCGACCGATCGGCTTTTCCAGGACGATCCGGGTGTCCTTGTTCACGAGGCCAGCGCCGGCGAGCGCGACGCAGACACGTCCGTATAGGCTGGGCGACAGAGCCAGGAAGAAGAACGGCAGCTTGCGATCGGCCAGAGCCGGGGCCAGGGCCCGGGCGCCTTCCGCGGTGGTCGCGTCGGCAGGCACATAGTCGAGACGGGCCGAGAACCGCTTCCAGACCGTCTCGTCGAGGCCTTCCGAGCGCGCCTGCAGGATCTCCTGCACCTCCGCCAGGAACGCTTCGCGGCTCAGGTCAGCCCGCGCCGTGGCGATGACCTTGAAGCCTTCGGGCAGGAAGCCGTCGGCGTCCAGGAAGTAGAGGGACGGCAGAAGCATGCGCTTCGAAAGATCGCCGGTCGCCCCGAACAGCACGATTGCATCTGCCTGCGGCGCCTGAGCCATGGGCCTCATCCCCCAACTTGGAATCGGAGCGCGCATAGCGCGGATGGAGGGGGGCGCCGTCAAGTGCCCCCACGGTTGGTTCAACCCTAGGATGGCTAAGCTCGGATCATTACCTTCCGCTTACGCGTTCAGCCGGCGACCAGGGGCAAAGTGATTTTCATGGTGTTTGACGAACTGACCCTTAGCTTGCCGAAACCCAAGCCGCTGCGCTTGGCCGAATGCGCCCTGTTCCTTGACCTGGACGGGACCCTGGCGCCGATCGCCGCACGACCGCAGGATGTGAGGCCCGAGCCGCGTCGCACCCGCTTGCTGGAGCGTCTCAACGAGGCTCTGGAAGGTCGTCTGGCGGTGATCAGCGGGCGCACCCTGGCGGACGTCGATCGCATTCTCGAGGGCCGGGTCACCTCGGTCGCCGCGGTGCACGGCCTGGTCCGTCGCGAGCCGGACGGGTCCACGCACGAGGCGGCGCCCCATCCGCGGCTTGCCGACGCCACCCGCCAGCTTCGGGAGTTTGCCGGTCGCGACTCAGGCCTCCTGGTGGAGGAGAAGGGCTTAAGCGTCGCCCTGCACTACCGACTGGCGCGCGCACATGGCGAAGAGGCGCACGCGCTGGCGGTCGCCATCTGCGAGGAGACCGGCCTCAATCTCCAACGTGGCGACATGGTCGAGGAACTGCGCACGCCAGGCCCCAACAAAGGCGACAGCGTTCGGGCGTTCCTGGCTCAGCCTGCCTTCAGGAACGCGCAGCCTGTCTTCCTGGGAGACGACTGCACCGACGAGCACGGCTTCGAAGCCGCCGAGAAGTCAGGCGGCATGGGCGTTCTGATCGGCCCGCCCCGCCGGACTGAGGCCCGCTTCCGGTTGGAAAGCGTTGAGGAGGCGCTCAGCTGGCTCGAGGCCGCCAGATGAGCCGTCTGATCGTCGTCTCCAATCGGGTCAACCCGCCGACCGGCAAGGGCGACGAGAGCGTGGGCGGCCTGGCGATGGCGCTGGCTGCGGCCCTGCGCGAGTACTCGGGACTGTGGTTCGGCTGGAGCGGCAAGACGACGCCGGAATTTACCGGCCAACTCGCGATGCAGCGGATCGACGGGGTGACTGTCGCTACCGTCGACCTCGAGGAAGCCGACTACGACGAGTACTACAACGGTTACGCCAACAAGACGCTGTGGCCGCTGTTCCACTACCGGGCTGACCTGACGGCCTACGACCGGGCGTACGGCGAGGGCTATGAGCGGGTGAACTGCCGCTTCGCCGAAACCCTTCGTCCGCTGATCGAGCCGGACGACATGGTCTGGATCCACGACTACCATCTGATCCCGCTGGCGCGTGAGCTGCGCAAGCTGGGGGTGGAGAACCGCATCGGCTTCTTCCTCCACATCCCATGGCCGGCGCACCAGCTTTTCACCACCTTGCCCGGCCATCGGCCGCTGGTGGAAGCGCTGTTCGACTACGACCTGGTGGGTTTCCAGACAGCCGAATTCCAGCAGGCGTTTGAAGAGTATGTGATCAGCGAAGCCGACGGGGAGCACGTCGGGCCGCACTGCCTGAAGGCGTTCGGCCGCACCCTGCACGTGGGCTCGTATCCGATCGGCATGGACGCCTCCGACTTCGGCAAGATGATGAAGTCCGCGCGCGCTGCGCGGATGCGCGACCTGATGACGGCCGCGACGGTGTTCCGGCAGCTGATCGTCGGCGTTGATCGGCTGGACTATTCCAAGGGCCTGGAAGAGCGCTTCCTTGGCTTCGAGCGCCTGCTGATCGACAACCCCGACCTGCGCCGGGAAGTCCTGATGCTGCAGATTGCGCCGCCGAGCCGGGAGGGCGTCGAGGCCTACCAGGAGATCCGCGCGCGCCTGGACGCTCTTTCGGGCCGCATCAACGGCGAATTCTCGGACATCGACTGGGCGCCGTTCCGATACGTGAACAAGAACTACCGGCGCGACGAGCTGGCCGGCATCTACTGCGCTTCCAAAGTCGGACTGGTGACGCCGCTTCGTGACGGCATGAACCTGGTCTGCAAGGAGTATGTCGCGGCTCAGAACCCGGAAGATCCGGGGGTTCTGGTGCTGTCGCGTTTCGCCGGCGCCGCGCGGCAGATGAAAGAGGCGCTGCTGGTCAATCCCAACAGCCCCGAAGAGATCGCCGAAGCCCTCAAGCAAGCCTTGGCCATGGACAAGTCGGAGCGAATCCGCCGCTGGCGCGCTCTGTTCGAGAACGTCCAGCGCGAGGACGTCACCGCTTGGCGCGACGCCTTTGTGGCGGACCTGGCCGGAACGGCGGAGAAGCTCAAAGCGCTGGCCAGCTGAGGAGCCGCCCGCTTTGGCCGAAAAGAAGCTCGCCAAGTACCAGTCGATGCGGGACTTCTCGCTAACGGCTGAGCCGAGCGGCGACGACGCCAAAGTCAAGGCGTCCAATCGCCTGCGCTTCGTGATCCAGAAGCATGCGGCGACGCGCCTGCACTTCGACTTCCGGCTGGAGCTCGACGGCGTTTTCAAGTCCTGGGCGGTGACCAAGGGTCCGTCCACCGACCCGCACGACCGCCGCCTCGCCGTCGAGGTCGAGGACCACCCCCTCGACTACGGCGACTTCGAAGGCACGATCCCTAAGGGACAGTACGGCGGCGGCTCGGTGATGCTGTGGGACCGCGGATACTGGGAGCCGGAACCCGGCACGGACCCGCACGAGGGCCTGCGACGCGGCGACTTCAAGATCGTCATGCATGGCGAGCGGGTGAAGGGCAGCTACGTCCTTGTCCGCATGAAGCCGCGCGAGCGGGAGAAACGAACCAACTGGCTGCTCATCAAGCATCATGACGACTTCGCCACCGACAGCCGCGGCGAAGCCCTTGTCGAGGATGAGCTCACCTCCATCGCATCCGGCCGGACCATGGAAGAAATCGCTGCCGGGACAGGTAAGGGCCCAAAGCCGTTCATGACCGGCGGCTCCAAGCGGGCATCAGGGAAAGCCGTCTGGCAATCCAACCGGGCGGAGCCGGAGAGCACGCCGGCCGCCGCAGCTCTGCGCGCTCCGCCGCCCCCGAAGCTCAAGGCCGCCGCCCTGCCGGGGTTCGTGCCCCCTCAACTCGCCAAATCCGTGGACCGGCCGCCGCCAGGACCTGGTTGGGCGCATGAGATCAAGTTCGACGGTTATAGGCTGCAGCTCCGGGTGGAGAACGGCAAGGCGACGCTGAAGACGCGGTCCGGTCTGGACTGGACGGCGAAGTTCAAGGAGATCGGCAAGGACGGGCAAAACCTTCCTGACGGCCTCTACGACGGCGAAGCCTGCGCCCTTGATCACAATGGCTCCCCCGACTTCCCGGCGCTGCAGGCGGCGCTCTCGGACGGCAAGACCGCCGATCTCGTCTTCTTTGTCTTCGATTGCCTGTTCGCGGAGGGCCAGGACCTACGCTCATTGTCGCTGAGAGATCGCAAGGCGCGCCTGCAGCAGATCGTCGAGGCGGCGGGCAAGAAGATCGCGCCGCGCATCCGCTTCGTGGATCACTTTGAGACTGCCGGCGATGCGGTCCTGCAGTCCGCCTGCAGGATGTCCCTGGAGGGCATTGTGTCGAAGCGGCTGGACCAGCCCTATCGCTCGGATCGGAGCGAGACCTGGCTGAAGTCGAAATGCCGCGCTGGGCACGAGGTGGTTATCGGCGGCTGGACGGGCGAGGCGGGTCAGCTGCGGTCCCTGCTTGTCGGCGTGCACCGTGGCGACAAGCTGGTCTACGTCGGCCGGGTCGGCACCGGCTTCGGCCGTGACAAGGTTGCCCGCGTTCTGCCGCGTCTGGAGAAGGTGGAGGCTGAGAAGAGCCCCTTCAGCGGCCCCGGGGCGCCGCGCAAGGAGGCCAACGTCCATTGGGCCCGGCCCGAGTTGGTGGCCGAGATCGAGTTCGCCGGCTTCACCGGGTCCGGCATGGTGCGCCAGGGCGCTTTCAAGGCGCTGCGCGAGGACAAGCCGGCCGACGAGGTCGAGGCGGAGATCCCCGCAAACGTTGACGAGCCGCTTGCCGAACCGAAGCCGGCCGCCGCCAAGCCGAAGGCTGGGACCAAGGCGCCGGCGAAATCGGCGGCCAAGCCCAACCCCGGCGACAACGTCGTCCTGGGTGTGGTGATCTCCAATCCAGACAAGCCGCTCTGGCCCGACGATGGCACGGGCCTGCCGGTCACAAAGCTCGAACTCGCCCGCTATTTGGAGACCGTCGGCGAGTGGATGATGCCCCACATCAAGGGGCGGCCGTGCTCGGTCATCCGCATGCCGGACGGCATCAACGGCTCGCAACGCTTCTTCCAGCGCCATGCCGGCAAGGGCTCTTCGTCGCTGATCACCGAGGTCGCAGTCTTCGGCGATCACAAGCCGTACCAACAGCTCGACCGCATCGAGGCTCTGGCGGCCATGGCGCAGATTGGGGCTGTCGAGTACCACCCCTGGAACTGCCAGCCGTTCCAGCCGGAGGTGCCCGGTCGCCTGGTCTTCGACCTCGACCCGGACGAGGACATCCCGTTCACCCGCGTCATCGAAGGCGCGCTGGAGGTGAAGGCGCGACTAGAGAGCCTCGGACTCAACGCCTTCTGCAAGACCACCGGAGGCAAGGGGCTGCACGTGGTCACGCCGCTCAAAGACGGCAAAGGCAAGATGGACTGGCCCACGGCCAAGAAGTTCGCCCAGGACGTTTGCCTGGCGATCGCGGCCGACCAACCGGACCGCTACGTCGTGAACATGGCCAAAGCCAAACGGGTCGGACGCATCTTCCTCGACTACCTACGAAACGACCGGCTCTCCACGGCCGTGGCGCCGCTTTCACCGCGTGGACGACCGCTGGCGCCCGTCTCCTTCCCGATCACCTGGGATTTGGTGAAGCCGGGGCTCGATCCCAAGAAGTGGACCCTCCGGACGGCGCCCGGGCTGCTGAAGAAGACCAAAGCCTGGGCCGATTACTTCGACGCGGAAGAGCCGCTCGCGCCTGCCATCGAGAAGCTGAAGAAGAAGCGCTAATCAGCGCCGCGCCTGCCGGGTGGTCCGCGCCGCCTCGCGCCGGTTCGCAAGCGGATCCGAGATGCAGGCGGAGCGGACCTTGTGGTTCAGGCGCGCGCGCTCGTCGTCCTGCGCCTTGCTCATGGCCAAGCTGGTGGCTGTACCGGCGAACGGCGCGGCGATGTTGCCGAGCACGCCAACCACACCTCGCATACCGGCCTTGTCGTTGTAGAGCGCCACTTCCTTTCGCGCGGCGACGCATCGCGCGCTGGTCCACCGTTTGTCGGTGGTGTCGAGGTTGAGAACCGTCTCCTTGGGAGAGCTCACGCAACCGCCCAGCGTCACCGCCAGGGCGCTCAGAACCAGCGCCTGCTTCCTCATACCCGCTCCCTGGCCGCCCAGCCGTGCAAGCAATCCAAAGCCCAGCCTGTAGGTTCCGTCGGCGTCAGGCGCTCTTCTTGGCCGGGGCTCGGCGGGCAGCGGGCTTCTTGGCGGGCGCGTCGCTCTTCTTTGCAGCAGGCTTGGCGGCCGTGCTGCGCGAAGACGCCTTGGCCGCCGGTTTGCGCCGCTCGCCGCCGCCGGTCTGGCCGAGGCTGCGCCGCAGGGCTTCCATGAGGTCGATGACCTCCGCCTCCTTGGGCTCGGCCGGGGCGGTGACCTTGGCGCCCTTCTCCTTCTCCTTGATCAGGGCTCGAAGGGCGTCCTCGTAGCGGTCGGTGAACTTACTGGGGTCGAACGGCCCCTCCTGCTGCTCGATGATCCGGGCGGCGATGTCGACCATCTGGTCGTTCGGCTTCATGTCCGGGATCTTGTCGAAGAACTCGCTCGCGCTCTTCACCTCGCGATTGTTCCGCAGGGAGTAGGCAACCATCCCCTTGCCGCGTGGCTCCAGCGCCATCAGCCGCTCGCGCTGGTGCATGACGAGCCGGCCAAGCGCCACCTGCCCCGCCTTGGTCATGGCCTCGCGGATGACGGTGAAGGCCTCCACCGCCATGTCGCCGTCGGGCACCAGGAAGTAGGGGTCGTTCCAGTAGAGACGGTCGATGTCCTCCTCATCCACGAACCGCTCGATGTCGATCGTGCGGGTCGTCTCTAAGCGGACGTTCTTGATCTCCTCGTCGGTGACGATGACGTAGCGGCCCTTCTCGATCTCGTAGCCCTTGACGATCTCGGAGCGGTCCACCGGCCCGGTCTCCGGATCGGTTGGGATCATCCGGATTCGGTTGTGGGTGTCCTTGTGCAGCATGTTGAAGTGCACATCGCCCGTGCGTGAGGTCGCCGTGTAGAGCGCCACAGGGCAGCTCACGAGGCTGAGGCGCAGGTAGCCCTGCCAGGTCGGACGGGTGGCCATAACCGGTCTCCGCGGGAATTGCAGAGTCTGGAAACGCGGAGACGCGCGAATCAGTTCGGGGGGCGCGGCCTCATGGTTCGAGACTTGGCTTCAATGGAAGTCGCGGCTTCGGATCAACTGGCCGCTGACCTTGGAGCGGGCGCGGATGGGGGCTTCATCCTCGCGTAGTCGGCCAAGACGCGGCGTGAGATCCTCGAACCGCTCGGCCATCAGGTGGATGACCTCGCCGGCGCGCTGAAGCTGGCCGTGCACCACCAGGAAGGAAGCGCTCATCACCAGCCGGCGGTTGGCTTCGAAAGTGTCCTTCCAAACCACAACGTTGGCGATGCCGGTCTCATCCTCCAGGGTCAGGAACACCGCGCCCTTGGCCGTGCCCGGTCGTTGGCGGACCAGGACAAGCCCGCCGACGCAAAGCCGCTGGCGATCCCGCCTGTGTTTCAGCTCTTCGCAGCGGGTCACGCTCATGCGGTGCAAGTCCGCACGGAAGAAGCTGACCGGGTGGGCCCTCAGGGACAGACTGGTGGTCCGGTAGTCCTCCGCCACCTCCTGCGAGGCGCTCATGAAGGGCAGCAGGACCTGGGCTTCTTTGGCCCGTCCACGCGCCAGCAGCGGGGCGCTCTCCTCGGCGCCTGCCTCGCTGGCCAGCCCTTTCACGGCCCAAAGCGCCTGCCTTCGGTCGTAGCCCAAGCTGCGGAACACGTCGGCCTCGGCCAGCAACTCCAGGGTCCGATGGGTGACCCCGCCGCGCAGGGCGAAGTCCTCAAGCGTGCGGGCGCCCTCCACTCGCACTTGGATCAGCCGCCTGATCTCCTCTTCCTTCAGCCCCTTGATCTGCCGAAAGCCCAGCCGGACGGCGCGAAGCTCGGCGTCGCTCTCAGACCGCTTCAGGGCGGCGGCTTCCTCCAAGGTGCAGTCCCATTCGCTGGCCAGGATATCCGGCGGGCGGATCTCCACATTGTGCTCGCGCGCGTCTCGGACCAGCTGGGCCGGCTGGTAGAAGCCCATGGGTTGGCTATTCAACAGCGAGACGCAGAAGACGTCCGGGTGAGCCCACTTCACCCAGGCTGAGGCGTAGACCAGCAGGGCGAAGCTGATCGCGTGGCTCTCCGGAAAACCGTAGGAGCCGAACCCTTCGATTTGCTTGAAGCAGCGCTGGGCGAACTCGGGATCGTAGCCCCGGCGGATCATGCCCTCGACGAACTTGACCCCGTACTCACCGACGTTGCCGTAGTGACGGAAGGTGGCCATGGAGCGACGCAGCCCGTCAGCCTCGTCGGCCGTGAACTTGGCCGCGTCGATGGCGATCTGCATGGCCTGCTCCTGGAAGAGCGGCACGCCCAAGGTCTTTTCCAGGATCTTGCGCAGCTCGTTCGGCGGACCGTGCTCCGGCGCGGGCGCGGGATAGGTCACTTCATCCCTTTTCTCTCGCCGCCGAAGGTAGGGGTGCACCATGTCGCCTTGGATCGGGCCCGGCCGCACGATCGCCACCTCGATGACCAGGTCGTAGAACTTCCGGGGCTGCATGCGCGGCAGCATGGACATCTGGGCGCGGCTCTCCACCTGGAAGACGCCCACAGAATCGGCCCGCGACAGCATCCGGTAGACGCCCGGCTCCTCCGGGGGGATGTCGGCGATGTCCGGGATGCCGAGGATGGTCAGGCTCTTCCTCAGAGCGGTGAGCATGCCCAAGGCCAGGATATCGACCTTCATCAAGCCCAAGGCGTCGATGTCGTCCTTGTCCCATTCGATGAAGGTGCGGTCCTTCATGGCGGCGTTGCCGATCGGCACGGTCTCGTCGAGCCGCCGCTGCGTCAGCACATAGCCGCCTACGTGCTGGGACAGATGGCGGGGAAAGCCGAGCAGCAGCTGGGCCAGGGTGGTCGCCCGGCGGATTTCCGGCGCGTTTGAATCAAGGCCGGTCTGGCGGATGTGCTCGTCCGGCACACCATCGCCATAGGAGCCCCACACCGTGCCCGCCAGGGCGGCGGTGACGTCCTCCGTCAGACCAAGCGCCTTGCCCACCTGCCGAATGGCCATGCGCGGGCGATAGTGGATGATGGTCGCGACGATGGCGGCCCGCTCGCGCCCATAGCGCCGGTAGACGTACTGCATCACCTCCTCGCGCCGGTCGTGCTCGAAATCGACGTCGATGTCCGGCGGCTCCCCCCGGTTTTCGGAGATGAAGCGGGAAAACAGCATGCCCTTGCCCGCCTTGGTGGGATCCACCGAGGTCACGCCTAGGCAGAAGCAGACGGAGGAGTTGGCGGCCGAGCCCCGCCCCTGGCACAGGATGTCCTGCTCGCGCGCCCAGCGGACGATGTCGTGGACGGTCAGGAAGTAGTTCGGGAAATCGAGCTTCTCGATCAACGTGAGCTCGTGCTCGAGCAGGCTGGTCACGCGCTCCGGCACGCCGTCTGGATAGCGCCAGGCCGCCCCTTCCCACGTCAGGTCGCGCAGGTGCTGGATGGCCGTCTTGCCGCGCGGCACAGGCTCGTCCGGATACTCGTAGCGCAATTGGGAAAGATCGAAGTCGATGCGCTCGACGATCTCAACGCTGCGCTCGACCACGCCCGGGAACTTGGCGAACAGGCGCGCCATCTCCTCGGGAAGCTTCAGGTGGCGCTCGGCGTGGGCCTGGAGCCGCAGGCCCGCCTCCTGGAGGGTGCAGTTCTCGCGAATGCAGGTCAGCACGTCCTGCAGCGGCCGCCGTTCGGGCCCGTGGTAGAGGACGTCGTTGGTGGCCACCATGGGCGCGCCAGTCTCCTGGGCCAGCGCCGCCAGCTTGGATAGCCGCTCGAGGTCGCGCGCGCCGTAACGCCGTGCGGCCGCCAGCCAAAGATCCGGCAGCTCGCGACTAAGGCCCCGAAGCTGCTTGGCGAAGGCCTCGTCCAGCCGGTCCGGTGGGATCGCCAGGATCAACTGGCCTTCGGCATGATCCAGGAAATCGGACCAGGCGAGCTCGCAGCCGCCCTTCCCTGCGCGTAGCTGGCCCACGGTAAGCAGGCGGGTGAGCCGGGCGTAGGCCTCACGGTCGGATGGATAAACCAGCAGGCTGGGCGTTTCGTCCACGAAGTCCAGGCGACAGCCGGTCAGCGCGCGGATCTTCGAACCGCCTTCCCGCTGCTTCTTCATCTGGCTCCAGGCGCGCACCACCCCGGCCAGGCTGTTGCTGTCGCAGATGCCGATGGCCTCGTGGCCCAAGGCGTCGGCGCCGGCCACCAGCTCCCATGGATGCGACGCGCCATGGAGGAACGAGAAGTTCGTCCGCGCCTGCAGTTCGGCGTAGCGGGTCATCCGAACAATCCATGCAGCCACCAGCGGGCAGGATGACCGGCTTTGTAGAGACCCGAGCGGAACAGCCAGAAGCGGCCCCCGTCCTGGTCTTCAACGCGGTAGTAGTCGCGCACATGACCGACCGAGATGTCCTCGATGTCCGCCTTCCACCATTCTTCGGCGATGCGTTCCGGCCCTTCAGCGCGTCGGACCCGATGGGTTCTTCCGCGCCAGCGGAACTGGTTGGGCGGATCATCGGGCGTCAGGGCGATCACCCCGTCCAGCGGCTCGGGCCGGCGGAAAAGGCGCACCGGACGTGGCGTTTCCGGATCCCAGCCCGGCGTCCTGCCATGAGCCGGATTGAGCGGCCGCGCCGGCCTGACGGCCAGTTCCGGAACGTGGCTTTCGACCGGCACGGCGCGGAACACGCGCTCTTTTCCCAGCCGGTTAGCCAGACGGTCTATCAGGGGCGCAAGCCCGTCTTCCGGCGCAATGGTGCGGGCCGCATCGAGCCGCGTCTGCCGTCCGCCGATCGGTTCGACCTCGTAGGCGGCGAGGGTCGCCGACTCCACCCCAAACCCCGGATCGAGCGCCTCCAGCTTGGGGGCGAAAAGCTTGGCGATTCGAGCGGCGTCGCGGCCAGCGATCGCCAGGCCGACACCAACGCCGAGGTTCTTGCCGTCGACCCGATGGTAGGTCAGCTCAAACCGCCGGGCGCCCTGCCCCTCACGCTCCAGGCGCGCCGCAAGCTTGATGGTGGCGTCTTGCGCGACCCTCACCATGTCCTCGGGCGCACTGATCGGCTCGACAAAGGTCAGGCCGGTGATCCAAGGCGTCGGCGGACGGCGGAAGGACAGGGCCTCATGACCCTGACCCAGGGCTTGGTCCAACCGGGTGACCACCCCGACGCCGAAGCGCTTGGCGAGAGGCGCGCGTGGCAGATCCATCAATTGCCCGAGGCGGCGGATGCCCAAACGCTCGATCTGGGCGGCGGCGTCAGGATCCAGCCGCAAGGCGGCAGGCGGCAGAGGACGCAGCAGCTCGGCCTGTTCGCCAGCCGGGGCGATGACGCCGTCCTGACCGAAGTGCGCGAGCGCCCAGGCCGCCCCAGCTGTATCGGCCACGGCGCAGCGGAACATCAGGTCATTGGCCGCCAGCCGCGCCCGCAGGTCCGCCATCATCTGCGCCTCGTCACCCCAAAGGTGATCGACTCCCGCGATGTCGAGGAACAGACCGTCCGATCCATCGACCGCCACAGCCGGCGAAAAGCGCACGCACCAGTCGACCAATGCGACAAGCGCCTCGGCGTCGGCTTCCGGCTGGGCGTCGGCGAGCGCCAGCTGCGGAACCACGGCCATGGCGTCCGTCGCCTTCTGGCCCGGATAGAGTCCGAGTTGAGCGGCCTGCAGGCTGACCGCCGCCAGCCGACGAGTCCCACGCACCTGCTCGACCAGGGCGAAAGGCCTCTGAATCGCAGGCGACGCTTCAGGCGACGTGGCGGATGGGTTGCGGCGACGCCAGTTGTCGATCGCCCAGGTCGGCGACCAGGCGCAGAGGATGCGTCCCATGTCCTGCTTCCATCGAAAAAGGATCCGCGGCTTCGAACAGCCAAGCGCCTGTACGCCCACCTCGGCAGCGTTCCAGGGTTACGGCCAGGCGAGGTGCGCCCAGGCCGAACGCTCCCTTGGCCGGCTCGGAAGGGGCGGAGGCGACCCGCCAGCGCGTGGCGGCTGTCGATCCTGTGGCCGCTCTACGGCTTTCCCCGCCGAACGGCTTGCGGCGAATGACGAAGCCGGTGGCGCCCAGCTTCTCGCAGGCGAGCTGAAGGCGGCGTCCAGCGGTGAGGTCGACGGCTTCGACTTCGGCGATCACCGCCGACACGCCGGCGGTGGCCAAGGCATCCTCGGTCACGGCCAAGGCCTCGGCCTCGTCGCGGGCGCAAACCTGGATCAGTCGCTCGGCCGGGAAGCCCAGCCCAACAAGACCTGGCGCCCATAGATCGTCCCGGCGCATGACCCAGACCGCTTCGCCCTTGCGGGCCAGAGGCGAGGCCAGCAGGGCGGTGAACAAGGCCGGCGCCGCGGCCGTTTCGGCCTCCATCCCCTCGGCGCCGATCTCATGCCAGTGCGCCAGGGGCAGGCCGCCGCCGGGCAAGCCGCCGTCGATCCGATCATCGCCGAAAGGAAGGGATTCAGAGTCCGCCCGTCCGCCCGCTTCGATGGCGGCGATCTTCGCTCGCACGGCGGCCAGAGGGCCGGCTGCGCGATCCTGGGGCATGGACCGAGGACTCCTTTTGTTCCACCTTTGTTCTGGTGAACCGGCCGAAAGGAGTCAAGTTCCAGACGCCTCAATCAGAGTCGCAGCCCGGGCATGAAAAAGGCGGCGCGGAAGCCCGCGCCGCCTTTTCCACAGACTGGAGAGATGATCAGAATTGCAGGACGCGAGCTTCCTTCACGTTCGGCAGCGCCCGGATTTTTTCGACAAGGCCCTCGCCAGGATCCTGGTCGATCCCGACCAGCGCGATGGCGTCTTCGCCGGCCGAAACACGGCCCAGGTTGAAGGTGGCGATGTTCACGCCCGCGTCGGCGAGAAGAGCCCCGAGGTTGCCGATGAAGCCCGGCTTATCGAGGTTGTTGACGTAGAGCATGGTGGGGCTGAACGGGGCGTCCAGGTCCATGCCTTTGACTTCCACCACACGCGGGGCGCCGGCGATCACCGAACCGGCGAAAGAGCGCTTGCCCTTCTCGGTGGTGACGGTGATGCGCACCAGGCTCTCGTAAACCGGCGAGGCTTCCTGCCGCGACTCCGAGACGGTGATGCCCCGCTCCTTGGCCACGGCGGGAGCCGAGACCATGTTCACTTCGGCAAGCATCGGGCGCAGCACGCCGGCCAACGAGGCGGCGGTCAGCGGCCGGGTGTTCAACTTGGACACTTCGCCTTCGTAAGCAATGTCGATCGCCTTGATGCCGAAGTCGACCATCTGGCCGGCCAGTGCGCCCAGCTTCTCGGCCACCGCCACGAAGGGCTTCAGGCGCGGAGCTTCCTCGGCCGTAACCGAGGGGCTGTTCAGGGCGTTGGTCACCGCGCCGGTGAGCAGATAGTCGCTCATCTGCTCGGCCACCTGCAGGGCGACGTTCTCCTGGGCCTCGAGGGTCGAAGCGCCCAGGTGCGGGGTGGCGATGAAGTTCTCCGCGCCGAACAGGACGTTCTGCTTGGCCGGCTCCTCGACGAATACGTCGAAGGCGGCCCCGCCGACCTGCTTCTCGTCCAGCAGCTTGCGCAGGGCCGCTTCGTCCACCAGCCCGCCGCGGGCGCAGTTGACGATCATCACGCCCTTCTTGGTCTTCCGCAGGTTCTCTTCCGACAGGATGTTGCGGGTCTTGTCGGTGAGCGGAGTGTGCAGAGTAATGACGTCGGCGCGGGCCAGAAGCTCGTCCAGCTCGACCTTCTCGACGCCGATCTCCACCGCGCGCTCGGGCGACAGGAAGGGATCGTAGGCCACCACCTTCATCTTCAGGCCAAGCGCCCGTTCGGCGACGATGGAGCCGATGTTGCCGGCGCCGATCAGACCCAGCGTCTTAGCGGTCAGCTCGACGCCCATGAAGCGGTTCTTTTCCCACTTGCCGGCCTGGGTGGAGACGTCGGCGGCGGGCAGCTGGCGGGCCAGGGCGAACATCATCGCGATGGCATGTTCGGCCGTGGTGATCGAGTTGCCGAACGGAGTGTTCATCACCACGATGCCGGCGGCGGTGGCGGCGGGAATGTCGACGTTGTCAACGCCGATGCCGGCCCGGCCGATGACCTTCAGGTTCTTGGCGGCGGCGATAACGTCCTTGTCGGCCTTGGTGGCCGAACGCACGGCCAGACCATCATAGTCGCCGATGATCTGCAGCAGTTCATCCTTGGTCAGGCCGGTTTTCACGTCGGCTTCGACGCCGCGGTCCTTGAAGATGGCGACGGCGGCGGGCGACAGCTTGTCGGCGATAAGCACGCGAGGCATGGGAATCTCCTAGGGTCGGAGAGCCCTCCCGGATTGCCGCCCGGGAGGACTGATTTCATGAGGAAAGGCGGCGCGGATCGCGCGCCGCGTTACGCTTGAAAGCTCAGGCGGCCTGAAGCTGGCCGGCGACGGACTCGAAGGCCCAGTCGAGCCAGGGCGTCAGGGCGTCGAGGTCGGAGGTGTCGACGGTGGCGCCGCACCAGATCCGAAGGCCGGGAGGGGCGTCGCGGTAGCCGCCGACGTCCAGGGCCACGCCCTCCTTCTCCAGCGCCGAGGCCAGCTTCTTGGCGAAGTCGGCTTGCGCGTCCGGAGCAAGGCCGGTGACGCGCGGATCGACCACCTTCAGACAGACGGAGGTGTTGGAGCGGATGGCCTTGTCTTCGGCCAGGAAGGCGACCCAGGGGGTCTTCTCGGCCCAGGCTTCCAGAACGGCGAGGTTGGCGTCGGCGCGACGCTTCATCTCGGTCAGGCCGCCGATGTTCGCCGCCCACTTCAGGGCGTCGAGGTAGTCCTCCACGCAGAGCATGGACGGCGTGTTGATGGTCGAGCCTTCGAAGATCTCTAGGTTGACCTTGCCGCCCTTGGTCATGCGGAACAGCTTCGGCATCGGCCAGGCCGGGGTGTAGCTTTCCAGGCGCTGGACGGCGCGGGGACCGAGGATCAGCACGCCGTGCGCGGCTTCGCCGCCCAGGGCCTTTTGCCAGGAGAAGGTCACCACATCGAGCTTGGCCCAGTCGAGTTCCTGGGCGAAGGCCGCGCTGGTGGCGTCGCAGATGGTGACGCCCTCGCGGTCCGCCGCGATGAAGTCGGCGTTCGGCACGCGCACGCCGGAGGTGGTGCCGTTCCAGGTGAAGACCAAGTCGGCGTCCTTGCGGACCTTGGCGAGATCCGGCAACTCGCCATACGGCGCGCCGAGGACTTCAGCTTCGATCTTCAGCTGCTTGGTGACGTCCGTGACCCAGTCCTTGCCGAAGGACTCGAAAGCCAGGAGTTGCACCGGCTTGGGGCCGAGCATCGACCAAAGCGCCATTTCGACGGCGCCGGTGTCGGAGCCGGGCACAATGCCGATCAGGTAATCGTCGGGGACCTGCAGCACCTCGCGGGTGCGGTCGATCGCCTCCTTGAGACGCGACTTGCCGAGCTTGGAGCGGTGCGACCGGCCCAGGACAGCGTTTTGCAGATTTTCGGGGCTCCATCCGGGGCGCTTGGCGCACGGGCCGGAAGAAAACTCAGGGCGAGCCGGGCGCATGGCCGGCTTGGCGGTCGTCATAGCGATGTCTCCCATCCTTGCAGATGAGCAGCGCCCCGTTGGGGGGGCGTGGCCCGCCGGCCAAAAGCCCGCGTTCCGCGACGAACGCAAGCGTTTCTTTTGTCAGGCCGGCGCCGCGGGAGGTGCGGCGCGCTGACGCGCACGCGCGCCCAAGGTCCCGAACAGAAGGCACAGCATGGTGGCGATGTAGATGAGGTTGTTGGCCAGGACGTGCAGCTTATCGGGCTCCCAGCCGGCCACCATGTAGGTGGCGTGCAGGGCGAACTGCAGAGCGTAGAGGATCATGATCGCGCCAAGCCACCGGCTGGCGAACCACATGGCCAACCCCAGGAACGCAAAGGCGTAGAGGGCGTCGCAGCTGAGTTGCGCGAGAGTGAACCAAGCCTCTGGCAACCGGCTGATGGCGAGAAATACAGGCACGGAGCTGATGAACACCGCCCCGGCGATCCGTTCGGCCACCGTCCCGCGCACGATCGCAAAGGCGCCAACCGCGAGAGCGGCGAAAGCGAGGGCGGCGACGATGAGCGTCCAGAACGGCATTGGCCTAGGGCCTCTAGTGCGATCTGAGGACCCTAGGCCAATTAAACTACCGCAATCTTGTCACGCGGCCGGTTCGAAGCCGGCCGCGCGCAGATCATCAGCCGACCTTGCGGTCGTCTTCCATCGCAACGCGCTCTTCGGCGTGCAGCGACGGGCCGCTGGCGTCGAGGCCCATGCGGGTGATGCCGATGCGACGGCCGGCGCGATAGGCCTGCTCGTGGGCTTCGACAACCGCGGTGCGGGCTTCGCTAAGGGCCTTCAGGGCGGCCATGACCTTCACTTGGGTCTCATCAGCGACGGTCGGAGAGACGCCGGCGTCAACCGGAGCCTTCAGCACGTCCTGCAGCAGTTCAGCGGTCTGGTTCAGCGCAGCGTCGATGGAGTCTTCCGTCGCGCGGAGCTTACGAGCCACTTGGCGAGCAACAAACACGGTTTCCATTGGATACCCCTCTAAGGACCGACGCCACTTAGGGTAAATGAAAGCTTAAGCTTAAGCCATGGCGTTAACGGGCGACTAACCATGTTTTTTCCGCCCCTGGTTGTGTTTGTTGCTGGCGGAGCACGCTTTTCCCCTGCCGGGGGAAGTCCGGCGGTTGCATAGCCGGCCCGCTGAAGCGTTCCGTTAGGATTATCGCGCTATTTCCGATCTCAGGATCGGTGACAGAAGGCGCCATGACCCAGCCAAAAGGCCTCCTCCGGAGAGCTCCGGTCGCGACATTCCATGCGCGCGTCGCTGGCGTGGGGTTGGTGACGACCGTGATTGTGCTGCTGGCCGCCTGCGCGACCTTCACGCTGCAGCAATGGGCGGTCGCCCGCTCCCAAACCGAGCAAATCTATCAGGGCTTGGCCCACATCACGGCTGAGACCGCCGCGCCCGCCATGCTGCGGGGCGAGATGGACAGCGTCTCGGCGCCGCTTTCGGCGCTGCGCGCCAGCCGCCGGGTCGTCGCCGCGCAGATCACGGACGGCGATGGCCGCGCCGTCGCGACTTACGCCCGCCGGCAGGCCGTAGCCAAGGACGAGGCGACGCTGGTGGTCCGGGCGCCCATCCTGGCTGAAGGTCATGCCCTCGGCGAGCTTACCCTGACGGTGGACCGCCCCCGCCTCACGCCGCTTTTGCCGCAGTTCCTCGCGCTCACCCTGGTGCTGCTGTTCGGCGGCGTGGGGCTGGCGCTGTTTCTGGCGCGAAGCCTGGCGCATCGGGTAATCGCGCCCGTGCAGCACCTCTCGGTCGCCATGCACGACGTGGCGGAGGGCGGCAGCTTTCAGCCGGTGGAGGTCAAGGCGCAGGACGAGTTGTTCCGCAGCCTGACCGACAGCTTCAATCACCTGCTGGCCAAGCTGGGCGAGCGGGAAGCGGAGCTCCGGTCGGCGATGCGCGACCTCGAGACGGCGCGGGATGCAGCGAACGCAGCGAATGTGTTGAAAACACAGTTCCTGGCCAACATGAGTCACGAAATCCGCACGCCGCTGAACGGTGTTCTCGCAATGGCGGAAGTGATGGCCATGGGCGAGCTGGCGGCGGTGCAGCGGGACCGGCTGCAGATCATCCGCCAGTCTGGCGGGCTGCTGCTGTCGGTGCTGAACGACGTGCTCGACCTGTCGAAGATCGAGGCGGGCAAGCTGGCGCTGGCCAGCGAGCCCTTCGACCTGGAGCCGACGATCGCGCCGACGGTCGAGACATTTGCGGGAATGGCTGCGGCCAAGGGCCTGGACTTCGCCGTGGAGGTCGAAGCCGACGCGCAGGGCTGGTGGCGAGGCGACGCCGAGCGCCTGCAGCAGGTGGTGAGCAACCTTCTGTCGAATGCGGTGAAGTTCACCGTGGCGGGCGAGGTGCGGATGAACGTGACGCTGAGCCCCGAGGGCGAGGCGCTTCGCATCTCCGTGCGAGACACCGGTGTCGGCATCGCGCCGGCCAAGCTGCCGACCCTGTTCGAGAAGTTCACCCAGGCCGACAATTCGGCCACCCGCCGGTTCGGCGGCACGGGCCTGGGATTGGCCCTTTGCCGGGAGCTGACCCAGATGATGGGCGGCTCGATCCAGGTGGAAAGCCAGGAGGGCAAGGGCTCGGCCTTCACGGTGGAGCTGCCGCTGCCGCGCGCCGGCGCCGAGGACCAGGCGGTCGCGGCCGACGCCATGGACGAGGGCGGCCTTCGCCTGCTGGCGGCCGAGGACAACCCCACCAACCAACAGGTTCTGGCGGCGGTGATGGAGTCGCTGGGGATCAGCATCGACATCGTCAGCGACGGCGAGAAGGCCGTCGAGGCCTGGGGCGTCTGCGACTACGACCTGATCCTGATGGACATCCAGATGCCGGTGATGGACGGCATCACCGCGGCGCGGGAGATCCGGGCCGCCGAGGCGCGGACGGGGCGGGCGCGCACGCCGATCGTCGCCCTTACGGCCAACGCCCTAAGCCACCAGGTTGCCGAGTACCTGGCGGCGGGAATGGACAATCACGTGGCCAAGCCGATCGAGATCGCCAAGCTGTATGAGGCGATCAGCACGACGCTGACCAACGCTGCGACAGGCGCGACGCCCGCGGCCGACGAGGGTGGCGACGCGCGCACGGCGGCCTGAGCCGCTAATCAACCTGAACCTTGCACAACGACAGGCTCAGACGCCTGTCAGCCTCCGCATGGTTTTCTCTGTCTCACGGTCATCGGGGCAACCCGGATCCCAATTGCGAGTTCTGTTCCGCACGTCGGCGGGACCTACGCAGAGGGACGACCAAAGCAGAGGAACTGACCATGAAGAAGCTGACCACCCTGACCCTGATTGGCGCCTCGGCCCTGACGCTGGCGGCTGGCGCGGCTTCCGCCCAGCCTTATGGCCGCGGTGGCTGGGATCCGATCGATCGCCGCTTCGAACAGCTCGACCGCCGGATCGACCGCGGCGTGCAAAACGGGCAGCTGACCCGCAACGAAGCGATGCGCCTGCGCGGCGAGTTCCGTTCGCTGATCCGCCTCGAGCGGGACTACAGCCGCAACGGTCTCAATAACCGCGAGCGCGCGGACTTGGATCGCCGCTTCGACCGCCTCGCCGCTCAGGTTCGCTGGGAGCGCCGCGACGGCCAACAGTACGGCTCCGGCTACGGCCCGGGCGGCTATCGCCGCTAAGCCCCAATCAAGTTCGTGGAAGCGCCCCCGGAGCAATCCGGGGGCGTTTTCATTGCAGTCAGGGGGTGAGCCGCAGGCGGCTTTCGATGACAGTCACCGCCTGACCTCGGATCAACACCCGGTCACCCGCCACCTCGCATTCCAGATCGCCGCCGCGGCCGGGGTAGGCCTGGTGGAAGCGGAGCACGGAGCGGCCGAGCTTGTCGGAGAACAGCGGGCTGAGCAGGCAGTGCATGGACCCGGTGGTCGGGTCTTCCGGCACGCCGCAGCCGGGCCCGAAAAAGCGGTCCACCACATCATAGGCGCTGGACGCATCCGCCAGGGCGGCGACGCAGATGTTGCCGGGCCCGCTGGCCGCGTCCGGGCCGAACGGCGCAAGCGCCGGGATGTCCGGGCGCAGACCCCGGACCTGCGCCTCGTCCTGCAGCAGGGCCACGAGATAGGCGCTGATCCAGACCTCCTGCGGCTGTACGCCCAGCGCCTCTGCGAGGCCGGGCGGGCAGTCGATGCGCCGCGGCGGCTGAGCCGGCAGATCCATCTCGTAGCCCTCCCCCGCCCGGCGCACGGCCAAAGGACCCGACAGGGTGTCGAAACTAACCTGGGGCACGTCGAGCCCCAACTCGCTCAGAAGCACGTGGCCTGAAGCGAAGGTGGCGTGGCCGCAGAGCGGCACCTCCATCGCCGGCGTGAACCAGCGCAGGCCGAAGCGTGCGGGATCGTCCGTGCGCAGCAGGAAAGCTGTCTCGGCCTGATTGTTCTCGGCAGCCAGCGCCTGCATCCAGGCGGCGTCCGGCCAGGCGTCGAACGGCTCAACCACACAGGCGGGATTGCCGCGGAAAGGCTGAGCGGCGAAGGCGTCGACGGTCCACTGGCGCATGGGGCGGCTTCCTTTTAGAGGCGACGGCGGGGGTTTGGCGGAGGCCAGCGCCTCCTTCAAGCGCCACTTCCCGAAGGCTGGCCCTCATGTGCGACCCGACCGCTCCCCACGAGGCTGCCGCGGCGAACGGCTATGTGTTCAGCGACGATCCGGCCCGCTTTGACCTGGACCGCGCCCATGGCTGGATCGGCAGAGAGAGCTACTGGGCGCAAGGTATCCCACGCGACACCTTCGCCCGCGCCTGCGCCAACAGCCTGACCGTCGGCGCCTACGCGCCCGATGGCGCCATGGCGGCCATGGGGCGGGTGGTCACCGACCGGGCGACGTTTGGTTGGCTCTGCGACGTGTTCGTCGACCAAGCGCATCGCGGGCAGGGACTGGGCAAGGCTCTGATGGCCTACCTGTCGGACCACCCAGACCTGCAGGGGTTCCGGCGCATGCACCTGGCGACGCGCGACGCCCACGAGCTCTATCGCAGCTTCGGCTTCACCGACCTGACCAAGCCGGAAACCTGGATGGAGATCCGCCGGGACGACATCTACAGCCGCTAGGGCTCTATGACCTCGATCTCCGGCCAGCGCGCCTTGGCGGAGGCGGCCGTGCGGGCGAAGCCGTTGGTCACCCGGTGCGGGTTGGGCCTCAGGCGCATGGCAAAGAGGTCCTCCAGGCCGAACGGCGCGAAAATGGCCAGGCGGCCGTCCGCGTCCAGCCGCACGCCCACGCCGAACAGCGGGCTGACGAACCGACCGAGCGCTTCGGGCGTCGAGGTGAGCGGGCTGTAGGGCTCGCCGAACTTGCCCTCGAACCACAGGTGCACGCGCGCCTGGTTGCGGACTTCGACCATCTCTCGCAGCGGCGGCTCGAAGGCGGCGGCCACCCGGCGGATGACCACGTCCTCGGCCTCGTAGGAGGTGTCCGGGTCGAAGTAGCCGAGGTCGTAGTCCTTGATGCCGTAGTCGAGATCGCGTCCCGTCTGGTGATTGAGGACCCGCTGATAAACGGCGCCCGAGAAGATCATCCAGTCCGGGAGATCCAGATCGCGCCCGGTCTCCAGCACCGTCATCATGCTGGGCGAGGCGCGAAGGATCGCCTCGAGCCGGTGTTCCAAGTCGTCGCCGCTCACCGGGCGTCCCGCAGCGGCCAGGCGTGATCCAAGGGGCCATGGCCGCGGCCGAGACCCGGCGCCCGCAGCATGGCCTCGTGCACATAGTTCCAGGCCCGGGCCACGGCCGCGACAAGGTCAAGGCCTTGGGCCAGACCTGCCGCACAGGCGGAGGCCAGGGTGCAGCCGGTGCCGTGGGTGTGCCGCGTTTCGATCCGCTCGCCCTCGAACAAGGTCTCGCCAGCTGCGGTCAAGAGAACATCGGTGACCCGCTCGCCAGCCACATGCCCGCCCTTCATCAGAACGGCCCGGGCGCCGAGTTCGAGCAAGGCTTCACCGGCGCGGCGCAGGTCGTCGGTGGTCTCCACCGCAAGACCGGTCAGGGCCGCGGCCTCAGGCGCGTTGGGAGTGAGCAGCGCCGAGCGGGGCACCAGTTCGCCGCGCACCGTGGCGATGGCGTCGTCAGCCAGCAGCGAGGCGCCGCCCTTGGCGATCATCACAGGATCGACCACCGCCGGAACGGCGCTGTCGTCCAGCAGGCGCGCCACCAGCCGGACGACGCCCGTATCCGCCAGCATGCCCGTCTTGATGACGTCGGCGCCGATGTCGTCGAGAACCGCCCTCGCCTGCGCCTCCACGACATCCAGGGGGATGGGGTGGACGCCGCTGACGCCCAGGGTGTTCTGCACCGTAACGGCCGTGATCGCCGTGGCCGCATAGCCGCCCAAGGCGGTGACCGCCTTGATGTCGGCCTGGATGCCTGCGCCGCCGCCGCTGTCGGACCCGGCGATGATCAGAACTCGTCCCAACTGCATGGCGGGGCGATAGCGCGCCCGGCGCATCATTGCACCGGAGATTTGCTCAACGAGCAGCCTGGATGGCTTGCCACACCCGCAAAGCCTGCCGGGTTTCACGCACATCGTGGACCCGAACCGCCGCGACACCTGCCGCCGCGCCGGCTAGAGCGGCAGCGATCGACCCACCGAGCCGCTGATCGGGCGGCGCCTCGTCGTCCAATGCGCCGATGAACCGTTTGCGGCTGACGCCCAGCAGCACGGGGAAGCCCAAGCTGACCAACCGATCCAGGTGAGCCAGCAGAGGCAGGTTGTGCGCGATGCTGTGCTTACCGAAGCCGATGCCGGGATCGACCCAGATCTTCTCACGCGCGACGCCGGCGGCCAGGGCCGCGTCCGTTCGCTGCGCGAGGTGCTGCGTCACCTCGGCCACCACGTCGTCGTAGCTGGGCTGGTGCTGCATGGTTCGAGGCTCGCCCTGCATGTGCATCAAGACGATCTTGCAGCCGAGCTCGGCGGCGGTGGCGAGGCTGTCAGCGGCGAAGCCGCCGGCTGTGACGTCGTTCCAGATGTCGGCGCCTGCCTCCACCGCCGCACGGGCCACTTGAGGCTTCATGGTGTCGATGGAGATCGGGACGGCGGACTCGGCCCGAATGGCGCGGATCAGGGGCGCCACCCGGGCGATCTCCTCGTGGGCCGCGACGGGCTCGGCGCCAGGGCGGGTGGACTCGCCGCCGATGTCGAGGATGTCGGCGCCCTGGGCGATGAGCTGGCGGGCGTGCTCAAGCGCGGCGGCGGGATCCAGCCAGCGGCCGCCGTCGGAGAAGCTGTCGGGCGTGACGTTGACCACGCCCATGACACGCACGCCTGCATTGTTGTGGGGCACTTGCCGCCTCGACTTCACATCCCTGACGCCGAGGCTTGATAGCACGGCCCGTCCTGTAGTGACGTAACTCTGCCGAACCATGGCGTGATGGGTGGCGCGATGATCATCGACCCTTTCAGGCTCTACCGACGTCACCGGCGGCTGGTCCGCGAAGCGGAGGAGGAGGCGCAGTTCCTGCGCCGCCGCCATGGACCTTCCGCTCTGCAGGCCGCCCGCAGCCGGCTCGATCGTCCCGACCTGACCCACTGGGGCAAGCGGGTGATGCAGCGAGCCATCCGACTTCTGGAGAAGGGGGCCTGAAACGAAAAGAGGCGGCCCAGAGGCCGCCTCTTCGTCTTTGTTACTCCGCCGTCCGGCTGACCGGTTCGGGATCCGGGCGGGGCGAGATCGGCACCGCTACCGCTGGCCCGGAGGGCCGCTTGGCCTCGGGCTCGTCGCGGACGGGCGGCACGCCCTTCAGCGCGTTCATGATCTCCTCGCCCGAGAGCGTTTCGTACTCGAGCAGGGAGCGAGCCAGGGTGTGCAGGTCCTCGAGCTTCTCCGTCAGGATCCGCTTGGCTTCGTCGTAGCCGGCTTGGACGAGGCGCTTGACCTCCTCGTCGATAAGCTTGGCGGTCTCTTCAGAGATGTTCTGCGTGCGCGACACAGAATGGCCGAGGAAGACCTCTTCCTGGTTGTCGCCGTAGGACACGAAGCCCAGCTTGTCCGAGTAGCCCCAGCGGGTGACCATGTTGCGAGCCAGGCCTGTCGCCGCCTGGATGTCGCTGGACGCGCCGGAGGTGACCTTCTCCTTGCCGAAGATCAGCTCTTCGGCCACCCGGCCGGCCATCATGATGGCCAGGCGAGAGGTCATCTGCTGGTAGTCCATGGAATAGCGGTCGCCTTCGGGCAGCTGCATCACCATGCCGAGCGCGCGGCCCCGCGGGATGATGGTCGCCTTGTGCACCGGGTCGGAAGCCGGGACGCTGAGGGCCACCAGAGCGTGACCGCCTTCATGGTAGGCCGTCAGCTTCTTCTCGGCGTCGGTCATGACCATGGACTTGCGCTCGGCGCCCATCATGACCTTGTCCTTGGCGTCTTCGAAGTCGCGGTGGGTGACCATGCGCTTGTTCTTGCGCGCGGCCATCAGAGCGGCTTCGTTGACGAGGTTGGCGAGATCGGCGCCCGAGAAGCCGGGGGTGCCGCGGGCGATGGTCTTCACGTCCACGTCGGCGGCCAGCGGCACGTTGCGCATGTGGACGCGCAGGATGCGTTCGCGGCCGTTGATGTCTGGGTTCGGCACCACGACCTGGCGGTCGAAGCGGCCGGGACGCAGCAGCGCCGGGTCCAGCACGTCCGGACGGTTGGTCGAGGCGATGACGATGATCGCTTCGTTCGGGTCGAAACCATCCATCTCGACCAGCAGCTGGTTCAGGGTCTGCTCGCGCTCGTCGTTGCCGCCGCCGAGACCGGCGCCGCGGTGACGACCGACGGCGTCGATTTCGTCGATGAAGATAATGCAGGGTGCGTTCTTCTTGGCCTGCTCGAACATGTCGCGCACGCGGCTGGCGCCGACGCCGACGAACATTTCGACGAAGTCCGAACCCGAGATGTAGAAGAAGGGCACGCCGGCTTCGCCCGCGACCGCGCGGCCGAGCAGGGTCTTACCCGTGCCGGGAGGGCCGACCATCAGGGCGCCCTTGGGGATCTTGCCGCCCAGGCGCTGGAACTTCTGAGGATCCTTCAGGAAGTCGACGATTTCCGTCAGCTCTTCCTTGGCCTCGTCCACGCCGGCGACGTCCTCGAACGTCACCCGGTTCTTGTTTTCCGTCAGCATGCGGGCCTTGGACTTGCCAAAGCCCATGGCGCCGCGGGCGCCGCCCTGCATCTGGCGCATGAAGAAGATCCACACGCCGATCAGCAGCAGGATCGGGAGGCTGTTGAGGATGAAGCCCAGCAGGGTGAAGCCGCCGGCCGGCTTGACCGAGATGTCGGCGCCCTGGCCCTCAAGCCGCTTCAGCAGGTCTTCCTGAGTGGACGGCGTGATGGCCGTGAAGGTCTTGCCGCCCTGGTCGCGAACCTCGACGGCCGCGCCCCGGATGGTGGCGGCCTTCACCTCGCCGGCGTCCACTTTCGAAAGCAGCTGGGAATAGGTGATCTCGCTGGAGCCGGCCGCATGGCCGCCGCCAGTCATCATGCTGTAGAGGCCGATCAGGACGACGACTACGACGCCCCACAGGACGAGATTGCGCAGGTTCATAGGTTCGGGACCGTTCCGAAAAAGTCGGACCAAGACTTAAAAGATAGGACGCCCACCAGCGTTCCACCACCAACCCCCGACAATGCGCGACCGAAGACCGCGCCTTGACCGTGGAATGCAAAAGGCCGCGCCTTTGCGGGCGCGGCCTTCAACATAGGCACTGGATCGCAGCGATCCAGCGTGACCTTACCGGCTCGGCTTCTTCGGCGCGGCGATCAGGCCTTCACGCTGGGCGCGCTTGCGGGCCAGCTTGCGCGCACGGCGCACGGCTTCGGCCTTTTGACGAGCGCGCTTTTCAGACGGCTTCTCGTAGTGGACGTGCCGCTTCATTTCGCGGAACGAGCCCTCGCGCTGCATCTTCTTCTTGAGCGCCTTGAGGGCTTGGTCGACGTTGTTGTCGCGGACAAAAATCTGAACCAGGGGTCTCTCTCCTGTTGGTCGCTTCGCCGCCCGGCCCCGTGGTCCCTGCTTTGGGGCGGCGGCGAGCGAACAGTAGGTACGGACAATGAATTCAAATCCCGAAGGCGCGTGCCTACGGGTTTAGGGGCGGCGAAATACCAGAAGGCGGGGGGCATGTCCACGCCGAGACGTCGCAATCCGCACGCGCTAGAATGGTTCACATGACCGAGACGGCGAACGCCACCGACGATTGGGCCGCCCAGGCCGAGCAGCGCCTGCTGGAGCGCGCGCTGAAGATGGCCCACATCGAGGGCTGGACCTGGCGCATGGTGCGGCTGGCCGGCAAGGCGGAAGGCTTTTCCGACGGCGAGACGGAGCTGGTGCTGCCGCACGGGCCGGCGGATCTCGCGGCCCTGCTGTCGCGTCGGCACGACCAACGGGCCATGCTGATCCTGGGCGAAGTCGATCCTGCCAGCCTGAAGATCCGCGAGCGCATCCGCCGGGCGGTGGAAGCGCGACTGGACGCCGCGGCCGGCGACGAGTCCGCCACCCGTCGCTGGGTCGGGTATCTGGCCCTGCCCCAGCACCTGGGACTGGCCGGCAAGCTGGCCTGGGAAAGCGCTGACGTCCTTTGGCGCTGGGCCGGAGACGTCGCCACCGACGAGAACCACTACTCCAAGCGGGTCATCCTGGCCGGCATCCTGACCAGCGCCCTGGCCATCCGGCTGACCGGCGGCCGCGCCGACGCCCTGGCCTTCGTGGACCGGCGGATCGAAGACGTCATGAAGTTCGAGAAGTGGAAAGCGACCAGCGCCTTCCGCCCCACGGACCTGATGTCCAGCGTCGCAGGCGCGCTGGGCCGGATGCGCTACGGGGCGCGCTGAGGCCTTAGCCCAGCGGGCTGACCCGGTTGATGTGCGCCATCTTGCGGCCGGGCTTGGCCTCCCGCTTGCCGTAAAGGTGCAGGCGGGTGTGCGGCTCGCCGGCGTACTGCGGCCAGGCGTCCACCTCCTCGCCAAGCAGATTGACCATCTCGACCCGCGCGATGGGCGCGGTGGGGCCCAGAGGCCAGCCGGCGACCGCGCGGATGTGCTGCTCGAACTGGTCGACCTCGCAGCCGTCCTGCGTCCAGTGGCCGGTGTTGTGCACCCGGGGCGCAATCTCGTTGACCAGCAAGGTCCCGTCGGCGAGCTCGAACAGCTCGATCCCAATCACGCCCACGTAGCCCAGGCCCGCCAGCACCTTCGCGGCGATGCGCTCGGCTTGGTCGGCGGTGGCGACGCTGACCCTGGCCGGGGCGATGGAGCGGCGCAGGACGCCGCTTTCGTGATGGTTCTCGGCCAGAGGATAGACGGCCGTCGCGCCGTCGCGACCGCGGGCGGCGATCACCGAAAGCTCGCGGACAAAGTCGGCGGGCGCCTCGACGATGACGGGCTTGCCGCCCAGGGCGCGGAACACCTCGGCAGCGTCGTCGCCGCGGCGGATCCACTGCTGGCCCTTGCCGTCATAGCCTTCGCGGCGGGTCTTCATCAGGCAGGGGGTGCCGATGGCAGCCACGGCTTCGACCGCGGTCTCCGGGCTGTCGGCGGCGGCGAAGGCGACGGTGGCGACGCCCTCTGCGTTGAGGAAGGTCTTTTCCGCGACCCGATCCTGAGCCACGGCCAGCGCCTTGGGACCCGGGGCCACCTCGACGCCCAGGCCGGCAAGCACTTCGACGGAGCTGGCGGGGACGTTCTCGAACTCGAAGGTGACGACGCTGGCCTCGCCGGCGAGGGCCTTCAGCGCCTCGGGATCGTCATAAGGGGCGACCAGGGTCTTCTTGGTGACGCGGCCGGCGGGGGAGTCGGCGTCGCGCTCCAGCACCACCACATCGAAGCCCAGGCGCGAGGCGGCCTCCGCCAGCATGCGGCCCAGCTGGCCGCCTCCCAGGATCCCGATCGTCGAGCCGGGCGTCAGCGGCAATTGGGCCATGGGGTCAGGCGTCCTCGACCGTCTCAGCGACGCTGGCGGTCTGGCGTTCGGTGAAGGCGGCCACCCGCTCCGCGACGGCGGCGTCGGACAGGGCCAGGATCTTGGCGGCCATGATGCCGGCGTTTTTGGCGCCCGCCTCGCCGATGGCGAGGGTTCCGACGGGGATGCCGGCGGGCATCTGAACGATGGAAAGCAAGGAATCCATGCCCTTCAGCGCCTTGGACTCAATGGGCACGCCCAGCACGGGCAGGTCGGTGAGCGAGGCGGTCATGCCCGGCAGGTGGGCGGCCCCGCCCGCGCCGGCGATGATCACCTTCACACCCGCGGCCTTCGCGCCTTTCGCGAACTCGTACATGCGGTCGGGCGTGCGGTGGGCGGACACCACCTTGGCGTCGTAGTGGACGCCCAGCTGTTCCAGCATCTCGGCGGCGTGGCGCAGGACGGGCCAGTCGGACCGGCTGCCCATGATAATGGCGACGGGCGCGGCGAGGCTCATGTGTTCGTCTTCCCCCAGCGGGCCTGGCCCGGAAGGGCGCGGAGTATAGGCGCCGTCTTTGCGCCCGCAACCAGCATGCTAGGCTCAGTTAACGCCCTTGCGATCAGGGCGATTCTTCTTCGGGCCAGCTGCATGAAGATCACCGGCGCGCGCACGGAGCCTTTTTCGGCCACGCGGCGTCGTGCGGCCGCAAAGGCCGGCGCGCCCGCGCGGGGCGCGGCGCCCAGCCAGGACACCACCGCCTTTCTGGGACTTGGACCGGCCGACCTGACGCCGCAGGTGCAGGGAGCGCTGCAGACGCTGCTGACCGAAATCGACGAGTTGCGGGCCGAGGTGGCGCGGCTGAAGGCGCAGCTCGCCGAAGCGGAGGGCATGGCTGATCGCGACGCGCTGACGCCGGTGCTGAACCGGCGGGCGCTGATGCGCGAGCTTGGCCGGATCCGGGCGTTCGTCGGGCGCTACGAGGCGGCGGCGAGCCTGGTCTACTTCGACCTCGACGGGCTGAAGGGGGTCAACGACCGGCTGGGGCATGCGGCGGGCGATGCGGCGCTGACGGCGGTGGCCGAGCGGCTGAGCGCGAGCGTGCGCGACAGCGACGTGGTCGGCCGCATGGGCGGCGACGAGTTCGCGGTGATCCTTGTGCAGGCCGACCGGAACCTGGCTGAGGGCAAGGCGGCAAGCCTGGCTGCGTCAATCGAGGCCCAACCGGCGAAGGTGGGCGAGGGGTTGGCCCATCTGCAGCTGTCCTGGGGCGTGTGCGAGATCACGCCGGGGCTGGAGCCGGACGAGATCGTCCACCGGGCGGACCGGGCCATGTATGAGCGCAAGCGCCAGCGGCAGGCGGCGCGCGGCTAGTGCGCGTCAGGCGATGATGTCGGGGGTCAGCATCTCTTCGATGCGGCTGATCTCGTCCTTCATCGCCAGCTTCTTGCGCTTCAGGCGGCCGATCAGCAGCATGTCGGGCAAGGGCGACAGGGCGATGGCCTGGACGGCGGCGTCCATGTCGGCATGGTCCTGCTTCAGCTCGGCGAGCCGGGCGCGCAGCGCGTCTTCATCCAGGTAAACTTGGTCGTCCATCGCGGCGCGATCCTACTGCAAGGCGGCGGCTAAAGCAGCCAGCGCCGGCTGCGGCGCAGGCGCGCCCCAGGCCGCCGAGGCGGCGACCAGGGCGTCCAGCGGCGCAGCGCCCGAGCTTTGCGGGCAAAGCCTTTCCAAGGCCTCAAGCAGCAGGCGCTCGGACTGTAATTCCGCAGCCTTGACCGCGTTGCGCAAGCGCTCGCGCTCCTCGTCGGCCACGGGTGGAAAGCTCGATTTCAAGGCGCGGCGAACGTCGCGGAGCGGCGTAACGGCGGCCGCATCCCAGGCCCGGGCCAACTCGGCCGCGGGCGCTGCGGTGTGGGGCGTCGCGCCCGCCCAGACGGCCCAAAGCAGCAGGCAGGTGTTTTGGCCGTGCGCGTCCTGCAGGTTGAGGCAGGCGTCGGCCACGCCCGGCCGGCCATAGGCGCCCACCGCCCAGTCCCAAAGGCGCATTGCTCAGCCTTCGCCCGGTTGGGGGCCGATTTCCTGACCCCAGCGCTTCACGGGGCGCCAGTCGAGGCCGAAGAGGTCGAGCGCCCGGCCGACGGACTGGTCGATCATCTCCTCGATGGAGGCGGGCCTGGCGTACATGGCCGGCAGCGGTGGGGCGATGATCGCGCCCATCTCAGCGAGGCGGACCATGGTGCGCAGATGGCCTAAGTGCAGGGGCGTCTCGCGCACCATAAGCACCAGCGGCCGGCGCTCCTTCAGGGTGACGTCGGCGGCGCGGGTGAGGAGGGTGGAGGTCACGCCCGTGGCGATCTCGCTCATGGTGCGCACCGAACAGGGCGCCACGATCATGCCGAGCGTGCGGAATGAGCCGGAGGCGATGGCGGCCCCCACGTCGGACGCCTTGTAGCCGACGTCGCCGCGCGCGTGTGCGTCGGCCAGGCTCAGGCCCGCTTCCTGGGTGAGGGTCAGCGCCGCCGAGCGGCTGACCACCAGATGGCTTTCGACGCCCAGCTCGCGGCAGGCGTCCAGCACCCTCAGGCCATAGGCCACGCCGGAGGCGCCGGAGATGCCCACCACCAGTCTGGAACGCTCTTCGATTGGCATGGGGAGGATCTCAACGCCCAGTTTCAAGGCGCCGCATCAGCTTCGCCGCCTGCAAACATATGTGAACTGACAGCTGGGAAAAGCGGATGTTCACTTCCGAACTTCCCAGCAGCGAGGAGACAGATCGTCATGGCCGTGGAAGCTCGGATCCGGGAACTCGGATCTCGCCACCAGAACCTCGAACGCGCCATCGAAGACGAAATGCGGCGGCCGCACGCCGATGACCTCAGACTGAAGGACCTCAAGCGACAGAAGCTCAAACTCAAGGAAGAGATGGAGAGCTTGCGAAGCCGAGTTCACTAAAGAAGAGGGCGGGGAAGCCAAGCCTCCCCGCCCTTCTGGTATCCGGACCTTAGACTAGTCCTCGGCGCGCTCGTCGCCGTTGTCGTCGCCGTCCCCGAACAGGGCAGCGGCGTCGTCCTCGACCTCCACATCCTCATAGGTGCCGACTTCAGAGGCCGGACGGAGGGTCGGGCCATCTACGTCGCCGCTCTTGGCGCGCTTCTCAGCGGCCTTGCGCACCACCGCATCCAGCTCCAGCTGAGCCACGAGGCCCAGGGTCACGGGATCGACCGGCTTGATGTTGGCCGAGTTCCAGTGGGTGCGGTTGCGGATGGAGTCGATGGTCGCCTTGGTGGTGCCCAGCAGGCGAGCGATCTGGCTGTCCGGCACTTCCGGGTGGTTGCGCAGGAACCAGGCGATGGCGTCTGGACGGTCCTGACGACGCGACACCGGGGTGTAGCGGGGCGCCTTTTTCACCGGCTTCAGCAGCTCGGCGTGGCGGCTCTTCTGCGCCTTCATGTGGTAGCCGCTGTCCTTTTCGGCGCGGTCCAGTTCGTCGCGAGACAGCTGGCCGTTGGCGATCGGGTCGGCGCCGCGGATGTCGCGCGCCACTTCGCCGTCGGCGATGCCGCGCACTTCCAGCGGGTGCAGGCCGCAGAACTCGGCGATCTGTTCGAAGGTGAGCGAAGTGTTGTCCACCAGCCAGACGGCGGTCGCCTTCGGCATCAGGATGTCGGTCGTCATAGCGATTTTCCGGTTGTCGGAAATGAAGGCGCCCGGCCTTTCGGCCGGGCGGTGTGAACCTTCGATATAGGCCGTATCCGGCCGGCTGAAAACGGGATTGTGCCAATCCCGCCCGCGGCCCTTCGTCAGGCGCTGAAGATCCAGCCTCCGGAGAGGGTCGAGCTCTGCACCCCCACGAGGATGATCTGGTCGCCCGGCTCGCCCAGGCTGATCACCGTATCGGACCCGACCTGCGCCACGGACCAGGGCGTGCCGGCGTCCAGCAGGATCCGGTCGCCCTGAGCCAGGCTGAAGTCGGTGACGCGGTCGATCCCCGCGCCGCTGAAGCTGTGGAAGATGTCCGCGCCAGCGCCGCCCGTGATGGTGTCGCTGCCGCGGTCGCCCGAGAGCCAGTCGTCTCCGTCCTGGCCATAGAGGATGTCGTCGTGCTGCCCGCCCCGCACGGTGTCCGCGCCGACGCCGCCCTCGCAGGTGTCGTTCCCCATGTTGCCGAGAACGACGTCGGCGCCCTCGTCCCCATAGATGTAGTCGTTGTCCTGGCCGCCGGAGACCCAGTCGTCACCCAGGCCGCCATGGGCCAGATCGGCGCCCTTGTTGCCGTTGATGTTGTCGAAGCCTGAGCCGCCGGTGATGGTGTCGGCGCCGTCATCGCCCCAGAGCAGGTTGGAGCCATTTGGCCCACCGTCGATCCGGTCGTTGCCGGCGCCGCCGAAGATCTCGTTGCTCAGCGCGTTGCCGTGGATCACGTCCGCGCCGGAGCCGCCGCGCGCGCCCTCGATCCGGGCGCCGACCGCGATGGCGACATTGCCCTTCAGCCCGCCGACGTCGGAGAAGAAGCCTTCCCGCAGGTCGATGGTCTG
Organism: Phenylobacterium deserti; assembly: GCF_003254705.1. Classification (GTDB taxonomy): domain Bacteria; phylum Pseudomonadota; class Alphaproteobacteria; order Caulobacterales; family Caulobacteraceae; genus Phenylobacterium; species Phenylobacterium deserti. Next base: position 1,218,762 of record NZ_QFYR01000001.1, on the reverse strand, counting down.
GTTCTGGTAGTAGCCGGAGAAGTCCAGGGTGTCCTTGCCGCCCGCGTCCCAAACCGCAAAGATCGCCTTGCTGGTCGAGCCGCTGATCGCAAACCAGGGCCGCTCGGCCGTTGAATTGAAGCCGTAGATCGTGTCGCCGGTGCGGCTCGAAAGATTGGCTCCGTACTCGAGCTGGGCCGCAGCGATATCGTCCAGCAGGGGCGAGGCCGCATAGGCGCCGCCGAAGCTGGCCCCCGTGTTGGTCTCGCTGAAGTAGCTCATCACGGTGTACTGGCGGCTGTCCTCATAATAGTCCGCCTGCCCGCTGTAGGTGATGGTGGCGTCCTTGCCCGCATTGTACTCGGACGGGTGAGCCAGGCCGATGGCGTGGCCGGTCTCGTGCAGCAGCACTTGCGCGCCATAGTTCAGCCCGCCCGGATTGAGGTTGTAGCCCAGCGAGCTGTTGATCCAGACGTCGCCGGAAGGGCTACCGTGGCCCGGGTTGCCGGGGTTGTAGGCGAAAGCCGAGGCCCCATCCTCGCCCTTAGAATAGTTGGCGAACAGGATGCTGGCGCTGTCGGAATAGGCGGCCTCGCCGCTGGTCCCGGAGCCCACGCGTGTGAACTTGATGTTGGCCACGTCGGCCCACGCCTTCAGCGCGAGCTCGGCCTGGGCGATCTGGGCGGCGTTGAAGCGCGAAAAGCCGGTGACGTCCGAGGGCATGGTCGTCGGCTCGTTCGCCCGGAAGGCGTAGGTGACGGTGTAGCCCACGCCCAGGGCCGACGACCAACCCGGTTCGTGGCGCACGATCTGACTGGCGGCTTCCGAGATAGAATAGCTGGGCTTGCCGTTCGGACCGATGGAGTCCCGCGCATCGGCGTTCAGATAGGCTTGCGGTCCTTCAGCGAGGCCGCTGGAGATGCGGGGATCGGCCTCGACCACCGTGACCGCGCCGCGGCACACGGCACAGCTGCAGCGAGCAGCGTCCTCATCGGAGCTGGCGAAGGCGGACGCGTGAGAGAACTGCAGCATTCGAGAACCCTACCCTCACCATCCTGTTCAATTCCTTTAAAGATTGGGCTGGTGGAGCGGCAATCACCACAAGTTGCGACGGTTCACCGCAGGCGTTCAGCGAAGCTTGAGCTCAACCATAGGGCTGTGCGCCCGCCAACCGCATAAGGGTTTCGGCGTCAAAGGGCGCAGCGCTTTTGATGTCATTGTCGAAGTAGGCGTAGACGTCCCGCCCCTGCTGGCGCCAAGCCTCGATCTGGCGAGCCCACCCTGTGAGCTCCTCGTCGGGATAGCGCCCGAAGTAGCGGCCGCCCGGCCCGTGGCCGCGCACATAGACCCACGAGGCGGTCACCTCCCACGGCGAGGGGGCGGAATGGTGGTCGGAGATGCAGAGCGCCGCGTCATGGTCGGCGAGGATCGCGAACACGGCGGGGTCGTACCAGCTCTCGTGCCGGAACTCGACGGTGTGCCGGCGCCCCTTGGGCAGCAGGCTCAGGAACTGGGCCAGGCGATCGTCATTGCGTCGAAGCTGCGGGGGCAGCTGGATCAACGCGGGCCCATAGTGCTCGCCCAGGGGCTGCATACGCCCGAAAACCAGCTCGACCGCTTCGGCCGCGTCCTTGAGCTTCTTGTTATGGGTGATGAAACGGCTGACCTTCCAGGCGTAGGTGAAGCCTTGCGGCGCTCGTTCGGCCCAGCCCGCCACCATGGCTTCCGACGGCAGGCGATAGAAGCTGGCGTTGATCTCGGCGGTGTCGAAACGCGTGGCGTAGTAGGCGAGCCGGTCCTTGTCCTTGGTCTCTGGCGGATAGAAGGGACCCTTCCAGTCTTTGTAGACCCAGCCCGAACAGCCGATGCGCAGTTGGCTCATGCGCAGCTTACGCGGTGGCGCGGCTCAAGTTCCTGCGCCTGCGGAGGCGGACCACGGACGCCACAGGCGCAAACATGGGCTGCCGCCCCTTACCCGTAGCGCGACAGCCCCCCCCGAAGGGGAGCAACTTTTCAAAGGGGAACGCGACCGACGATCTTCAGGCCGTAGCCGCCGGAGCCGGGCAGCACGGTCTGGGAGCTGGTCAGCAGCTGCATGTCGCGGACGCCGAGGTCGAGCAGGATCTGCGCACCGATGCCGTAGTCGCGCAGGATGTTGTCGCTGTGCGCCCCGTCCTCGGCCTTCGCGCCATAGCGTTCGGACAGCCAGTGCGGGTTGGGATCGCGGATGAACACCGCCACGCCCGCGCCCTCGTAGTCGCTGATCGCCTTGAGCGCGCGCGGGACGTAGTCCTTGCGGTCCTCGACCTCGCCCAGCATGTCGGCGGCCAGGTCCACCCGGTGCATGCGCACGAGCGTCGGCTTGTCGGGATCGATGCGACCCTTGGCCAGCACCACGTGTTCGGTCTGGTCGAGAACGTTGCGGTAGATGACCATCCGGAACTTGCCGCCGTAGGCGCTCTCGAAAGGCCGCTCCACAACCCGCTCCACCTGCCGCTCGGTGCGGCGGCGGTAGGCGATCAGGTCGGCGATGGTGCCGATCTTCATGCCGTGCAGCTGGGCGAAGGCCACAAGGTCCGGCAGGCGCGCCATGGACCCGTCGTCCTTCATGATCTCGCAGATCACCCCGGCCGGGTTCAGGCCGGCCATGCGGCTGATGTCGACGGCGGCTTCCGTGTGGCCGGCGCGAACCAGAACGCCGCCGTCCTTGGCGACCAGCGGGAAGACGTGGCCGGGAGAGACCACGTCATCAGCGTTCTTGGTCGGATCCACCGCCACGGCGATGGTGTGCGCCCGGTCGTGGGCGGAAATGCCGGTCGTCACGCCCTCGCGCGCCTCGATCGACACGGTGAAGGCGGTGCCGTGACCAGACTGGTTGTCCATGGCCATGGGCGGCAGGCGCAGCTGCCGCGCACGTTCGGCGGTGATGGACAGGCAGATGAGGCCGCGCGCGTGCTTGGCCATGAAGTTGATCTGCTCGGGCGTGGCGAACTGGGCGGGGATGATCACATCCCCCTCGTTCTCGCGATCCTCGGCGTCGACCAGGATGTAGGGGCGGCCGTTGCGGGCGTCCTCGATGATCTCTTCGATGGGCGAGATGGCGGAGGTCACGTCATCCTCCTTCGGCGCCTGGCCGTTCGGGACGAGATAGGGTCGGGTCATTGGGCCGCTCGCATATGGGCGAACTCCATCACCTGCTCGGCCACGGTGGCGAGCTGCCAGCGGTCCTTGGGATCGCGGCAGGCGCCTTCAGGGTCGAACAGGTCCGTGCTCGCGTTCAGGGCTGCGCCGAACGGCGTCGGCCAGCCACGCAGGGCATGTATGATCGCCCGCAGCGCGCTCAAGGTCGTGCCCGCCGCCTGCCAGCCATCGGCGGTGACGATGGTCCCGACCGGTCGGCCCTGGAAGTAAGGCGCGGGGTCTTTGCGCGTCACCTCCAGCGTATCCAAGGCGTTCTTGATCAGACCGGAGAGGGAGCCGTGATAACCGGGGGTCGCCACGATCACGCCGTCGGCGCCGCGCACCGCGTCGGCGAGCTCGCGCTGAGCGGCCGACAGCTCGCCCGGGCGCGGATCGAAGATCGGCAGAGCGCCCAGGAATTCGCCGCCCAGGAGGCGGGTCTCGGCGCCCTTGGCCTCGGCGGCCTGCAAGCTGCACACCAGCGCCCTCTCGCTGATCGAGCCCGGCCGAATGGTTCCGCCGATGCCGACGATCAGGGGACGTTTGGGGGAAGAGCTCATGCGCGGGCCGGTTCTCCGGAAAGGACCCTTCCCCTATAGGTCGAGGTGCGCGGCGCGCCTAGATGCCGCTAGGGCAGGACCACCGGAAGGATCGAACGCATGAGCACGGCCACGTCCCTTGGCTTCTCGCCCGAGCGGCTGCAGCGGATCGAGCGGTTCCTGCAGGAACGCTACCTGGAGCCGGGCCGGCTGCCCTGCGCCCAACTGCTGGTCGCCAGGCGCGGCGAGCTCGCCTACCAGACAAGCCTCGGCAAGCTGGATCTGGAGCGCGAAACGCCGCTGCCGTCCGATGCGGTCTTTCGCATCTATTCCATGACCAAGCCGGTGACCTCCGTCGCCCTGATGAGCCTGGTGGAAGAGGGGCGCATCGCCCTGAATGATCCGGTGACCCGCTACATCCCCGCCTGGGAGAAGCTGGGCGTCTATGCGTCGGGTCAGACGGGGAACTTCCACACCACGCCGCTGGCCGCCCCCATGCAGGTCGTCGACCTGCTGCGCCACACCGCCGGGCTGACCTATGGCTTCCAGGAGCAGACGCCGGTGGACGCCGCCTACAGGCAGCTGAAGCTGGAGCACATGTTCGGCGGCTACGACCTGGAGGGGTTCGTGGACGCCCTGGCGGAGCTGCCGCTGGAGTTCACGCCGGGGGAGGCCTGGAACTACTCCGTGGCGACCGACGTGGTCGGCTATCTGGTGCAGACGGTGGCCGGCAAGCCGCTGGACGAGGTGCTGCGAGAGCGGATCTTCGAGCCGTTGAAGATGGTCGACACAGGCTTCTTCGTTCGGGAAGACCAGCGTCCGCGCTTCGCCTCCTGCTACCAGGCAAAAGCCGGCGGCGGGCTGGAGCTGCAGGAGCCCGCGGATCGCAGCCCGTTCCTTTCGCCGCCCACTCTGCTTTCCGGCGGCGGCGGCCTCGTTTCCACCGCCGCCGACTACCTGCGGTTCTGCAACATGCTCCTGCGCGGCGGAGAGCTGGACGGGGCGCGCATTCTCAGCCCCAGCACGGTGCGGCTGATGCGGGTCAATCACCTGCCGGGCGGGCGGGACCTGACGGAGCTGTCGCGTTCGCTGTTTTCGGAAAGCACCAACGCCGGGGTGGGTTTCGGACTGGGCTTTGCCGTGGCCTTTGAGCCGCACCGCACGCTCCTGCCCTCCAGCGCGGGTGAGTTCTATTGGGGCGGGATGGCCTCAACCGGCTTCTGGATCGATCCGGTGGAGCAGGTGACGGCGGTGTTCATGACCCAGCTGATGCCGTCGTCGTCCACTCAGGTGCGGCGCGACATGCGCACCCTGGTCTACCAGGCCCTTACCGACCCGCAGGCTTGAGAACGCCGGCGGCCTGGGCGCGGGTCTCGCTTTCCTCCGCCCCGTCGGGCGGGCTCATGCCCGTGTCGGGCTGGGCGCCTTGCGGAACCGTCGGCTTGAGAATCCGCGCTTTTCGCCAGCCGCCCCAAAGGTAGTAGCTGCCGGCCAGCAGCAGGGTGGCGGTGCTGCCCACGGGGAAGCTGATCCACACCGCGTCCGCGCCCCAGTGCGGCATCATCAGGTTAGCGAAGGGCACCCGCACGCCCCACAGCGAGATCACGATGGCCAGCAGCGGCGGCCAGACTACGCCGGTGGCGCGGATCACGCCGGAGAAGACGAAGGCCACGCCAAAGGGCACGAAGCTCCACAGCGCCAGGCTGTTGATGTGGGCGGCGATGGGGATCGAGGCGCTGCCCGGCGGCAGAAAGGCGTGCAGCACGAACCGCTCCAGCAGCAGGATCAGCAGGATCGGCACGCCCGTGAACAGGATGGCGTACATGGCTCCGGCGCGGGCCACCTTCTCCACCCGATCCATCCGGCCCGCGCCGACGTTCTGGGCGGCCATGGAGGAGACGGCGGCGCCCAGCGCCATGGCAGGCATCTGGACATAGGTCCAAAGCTGCAGGGCGGCCCCGTAGGCCGCGGCGGTGTCCGAGCCGTAGCCGTTGACCAGGCCCATCATGGTCACCGCCGCCAGGGACACCACGATCATCTGGGCGCCCATCGGCAAGCCTTTGACGACCATGGTTCGGACGATGCCGAAGTCGGGCTTCAGCAGGCGCCACTCGCTGGGCTTGATCACCAGGATCGACCGAGTGCGGTTCAGGTAGACCAGCATGACCGCGAGGGTCACCGTCTGAGCGATCAGGGTGGAGGTGGCGGAGCCGGCGATCCCCATGCGCGGGAACGGCCCCCAGCCGGTGATCAGCAGCGGATTGAAGGTGACGTCGAGGGCGACGTTCATCAGCGAGAAGTAGAAGGGCGTGCGGCTGTCGCCCGTCCCCCGCTGGGCCATCATCAGATACGAGAAGAAGTAGATGAACGGCATGGCCGCGAAGATCACCCGCAGATAGGTGATCGCTTCGGCCCGTGCGTCCGGGGGCGTGCCCATGGCGTCAAGGATGTGAGGGGTGAGCAGAACCCCCAGAACGCCGACAGTAATCGCCAGACTGACGAAGAACGTCGTCGATGTGCCGACAATCCGCCGTGCCAGCGTGATGTCCCGCGCGCCCATCGCCTGGCCGATCAGGATGTTGGAGGCCATGGTGATGCCGAACACCGCCCCCAGCATCAGGAAGAAAACCTGGTTGGCGTTGGAGGTGGCGGTGAGGGCCACCGGGCCCAGGGTGTGGCTGACCCAGATGGCGTTGGCCGTTCCATTCAGCGACTGGAGGATGTTCGAGCCCAGCACCGGCAGGGAGAAGATGATCAGCGTCCGGCCGATCGGGCCGGTGGTCAGGTCGCGCTTGGGCTTGGGACCCGCCGGACGCGGCTCGGTTTTTCCGCTGCTGCTGGCTTCCAAGGATCCGCTCCGCCACCTGCCGGGTCAGGCGTCACAAGCCCCTCGCCCGCCGGATCGTTCCGGTCGGGCCGCCCCTGCGCCCATGTAGAGCGCCACCACGGCTGCGCTTCAAGGGCCCGCCTTGCTGCAACCCCAAGACCTTGAGCCTGCAGCGTTTCGTTGTAAGACGGCGCTGGGACGGGTGGTTCACTGCGGCTTCTGCGCCGCCAAAGGGCTGTAGAAAGGCCGTATGAAGATCCTCATTACGGGCGGCGCCGGCTTTATCGGATCGGCAGTGGTCCGCCGCGCGATCGCCGACGGGCATCAGGTGGTCAACCTGGACGCCCTCACCTACTCCGCCAATCTCGAGAACGTCCAAAGCGTGGAAAGCTCGCCGGCGTACGCCTTCGAGAAGGCGGACGTTTGCGACGCTCAGGCGATGGCTGCGATCTTCGCGCGCCACCAGCCGGACGCGGTGATGCACCTGGCGGCCGAGAGCCACAACGACCGCGCTATCGAAGGGCCGCTGGACTTCGTGCGCTCTAACGTGATGGGCACCGGCATCCTGCTGGAGGCCGCCCGCGCCTACTGGAACAGCCTGCCGGAAGACCGCAGGGCGGCGTTCCGCTTCCACCACATCTCCACCGACGAGGTGTTCGGCGCCCTGGGCGAGGACGGCGAGTTCAGCGAAACCACGCCCTACGATCCCAACTCGCCCTACTCCGCCAGCAAGGCGGCCTCGGACCACTTGGTGCGCGCCTGGGGCCGGACCTACGGCTTCCCCGTGGTGATCACCAACTGCTCGAACAACTACGGGCCGTTCCAATTCCCTGAGAAGCTGATCCCGACGGTGATCACCCGGGCGATGGAGGGCAAGTCGATCCCGGTCTATGGGGACGGGCGGCAAGTGCGCGACTGGCTGCACGTGGACGACCACGCCGACGCCCTGCTGCTGGTTCTGCAGAAAGGCCGGCTGGGCGAGACCTACTGCATCGGCGGCGACGCTTCGAAGCGCAACATCGAGGTGGTGCGGATGATCTGCGCCCACCTCGACAAGTACTTCCCCGCCAACACCAGCCACGCCGAAAAGATCACCTTCGTGACCGACCGGCCGGGCCACGACTTCCGCTACGCCATCGACGCCTCGAAGCTGGAAAGCGAGCTCGGCTGGACGCCGCGCATGCCGCTGGACGACGGGCTGGAGCAGACCGTCCGCTGGTACGTGGAGAACCGCGGCTGGCTGGAGCGCATCCGCGAGAAGGGCTTCCATTCCGAGCGCCTGGGCCTCGTGAAGGCGTCATGACCACCCGCATCCTGCAGTTCGGGGCCACCGGGCAGCTCGCCCGGGAGGTGCTCGACCGCGCGGGCGGGCCGGTGGAAGTCACCGCCCTGTCGCGCGCCGATGTGGACCTGACAGACGCCGACGCCGTGCGCCGGGCGATCCTCGAGGCCGGCGACATAGACCTGGTGGTCAACGCCGCCGGGTACACGGTGGTGGACAAGGCCGAAAGCGAGCCGGACCTCGCCTATGCGGTGAACGCCTGGGCGCCCGAAGCGATGGCCAAGGCGTGCCAGGAACGCGGCGCACCCTTCGTCCACATCTCCACGGACATGGTGTTCTCGGGCGCCAAGGACGGACCCTACCTGGAGACGGACCTGCCGGCGCCACTGCACGTCTACGGCGCCTCCAAGCTGCTGGGCGAGCAGGCGGTGCTGGCGCACTGCGAGCGAGCCCTGGTCGGCCGGGTCACCTGGCTGTTTTCGCCCTATGGCCAGAACTTCGTGCAGATCATGCTGCGGCTGGCGAAGACCCAGCCGGTGGTGAAGGTCGTCGACGACCAGCGCGCGCGGCCGACCGCGTCAGGCGACGTCGCAACCTTCCTGCTGGCCAACGCCGCGCGTCTGGCCGCCGCGCCCGCCGGCGCGCCTGAGTGGGGCCTGCTGCACTTGGTCAGCCCCGAGCCCGCCACCCGCTTCGAGATGGCCCAGCGCCTGTTCGAGCTGGCTGGCCTCGCCCCGCCGATGGAGCCGGTGCCCACCAGCGCTTTCCCGACGCCCGCGCGCCGGGCGCTGAACGCCGAGCTTGATTCCACGCGCCTGCAGACCGTGTTCGGCGGCGAGCAGCTGCGGCCCTGGCACGTGGCCCTAGCCGACGTCGTGCAGCGCATGCGCGCCGCTGAAGGAGTTCCCGCATGAGGCGCGGCATCATCCTGGCCGGAGGCTCCGGCACCCGCCTGCACCCGCTAACCTTGGCCACGTCCAAGCAGCTGCTGCCGGTCTACGACAAGCCGATGATCTATTATCCGCTGTCGGTCCTGCTGTTGGCGGGCGTGCGCGAGATCCTGATCATCACCACCCCGGACGACCAGCCGAGCTTCAAGCGCCTGCTGGGGGACGGCTCGCAGATCGGCGTCCGTTTCGAGTATGTGGTCCAGCCGACGCCTGGCGGTCTCGCCGAAGCCTACCTGCTGGGCGAGGAGTTCGTGGGCGGCGAGCCCAGCGTGCTGATCCTGGGCGACAACATCTTCTTCGGCCAGAACTTCGGCCAGATGCTGCGCAACGCCCACGCTCGCGAGAGCGGCGCCACGGTGTTCGGCTATCCTGTGCAGGATCCCGAACGCTATGGCGTGGTCGAGCTCGGACCCGACAACCGGGCGCTGGGCATCGAGGAGAAGCCCGCCAAGCCGAAGTCCAACTATGCGGTGACCGGGCTATACTTCTACGACGGTCGGGCGAGCCAGCTGGCCCGCACCCTCACCCGCTCTGCGCGGGGGGAGCTGGAGATCACCTCGCTCAACCAGCTCTACCTCGAGCAAGGCGAGCTGCACGTGGAGCTGCTGGGCCGCGGCTTTGCGTGGGAAGACGCCGGGACGCACGACAGCCTGATTCAGGCCGGCGAGCTGATCCGTACGTTCGAGCAGCGCCAGGGCCTGCGGATCGGGTGCATCGAAGAGATCGCCTATCGCAACGGCTGGATCGACGCCCAGCAGCTGTCCAACCTGGGCGCCGCGCAGGGCAAGAGCGAGTACGGCCAGTACCTGCGCCAGCTCGCCGAGCGGCCGCCGAGCGCGGATGAGGCGGGCGAGTAGCTCTCAGCCCGCCAGCAGGCTCTTCGTGCGCCCGTAGGCCAGGTACACCACCAGGCCGACCGCGTTCCACGCCAGGAACAGCACCTTGGTCAGGTTCGGCAAGCTCCAGAACAGGTAGAGGCAGCCCGCCACCGCCAGCACGCCGACCACCGGCCAGGCCGGCGTCCGGAATGGCCGGGCGAGCTCCGGCCGCTGCTTGCGCAGGATCATCATGGCGATGGCCGTGGCGATGAAGGCGGCCAGGGTGCCGGCGTTGGCCAGTTCGGTGATCAGTTTCAGCGGAAGAAGGCCGGCGATGACCGAAGCCACAACACCGGTGAACAGGGTCACCCGCGCCGGCACGCCGCGGCCGTTCACCGCCGACAGGGCGCGGGGGATCAGGCCGTCGCGCGACATGGCGAAAAACACGCGGCTCTGCCCGAACATGAAGGCCATGATCACCGTGGGCAGGGCCACGATCGCCGCGCCGGCGATCAGGGCCGCCGCTGTGGGGTGGCCCAGCTCCCGCAGGATGAAGGCCAGCGGCTCGCCGCTCTTGGAGAACACGCCGAACGGCGAGGCGCCCAGCGCCGCTGCCGCCACCAGCATGTAGATGGCCGCGCAGGCGAACATGGAGCCCAGTACGCCAATGGTCAGGTCGCGACCCGGGTTCTTGGCTTCCTCCGCCGCCGTTGAGATCGCATCGAAGCCATAGAAGGCGAAGAAGATCACGGCCGCCGCGGCCATCACCCCCTGCTTGGCTCCGTCCGAAACGTCGTGCGCCTGGAAGCCGAACGGCATGAAGGGGTGGAAGTTGGCCGCGTCGAAGGCCGGCAGGGTCAGAGCCACGAAAGCAACGAGGGCCAACACCTTGACCACCACCAGCACGGTGTTGACGGTGGCGCTCTCGCGCGTGCCGACTAGCAGAAGCCCGGTCACCACAAGGGTGATGAACACGGCCGGCAGATTGATCAGCCCGCCCGCGTCGGGACCTGCGGCGAGGGCCTCGGGCAGACCCCAGCCACGCGCCTCAAGGAAGCCCTGGGCATAGCCGGACCAGCCTACGGCGACGGCGGCGCAAACCACCGTATATTCGAGGATCAGGCTCCAGCCGACGCCCCAGGCCGCCGTCTCGCCCATGCCGGCGTAGGTGTAGGTGTAGGCGCTGCCCGCTTGCGGGATCATGCTGGCCATCTCGGCGTAGCAGAGGGCCGCGAAGGCGCAGACCAGGCCGGCGATGCCAAAGGACAGGATCACGGCGGGCCCTGCCTGACCCGCGCCGATCCCGATCAGGGTGTAGATGCCGGTGCCAATGATGGCGCCGACACCTAGGGCGACCAGATGGTACCAGCTGAGCGTCGCCTTGAGCTGGTGTCCCTCGTGCGCGCGCACCGGCGCTTCGACGGGTCTGCGGCGGGTGAGGAAGCTCATCGGGCCCTCGTTCTTTGAAACGAGCGCAACCATTGCCCGGCTATCCGCGCACGGACAAGCCTCACTTCAGCGGGTGGGCCGCAACAGCGTTGCACGGCGCCCGCCAAGAGCGGGCGCTTCTTGCGAGACCCTGGCGCTAGTCCAGCAACTCGTGGACGTCGCCCTTGCGGTTCAGCATCCGCACGGCGCGCTTGACCACCCGCAGCAGGCGCTCGCGCCGAGCTTCCTCGTCATAGGTCATCGCGCCTTTGGCGAGACCTTCCAGCAGGAAGCGACCAAGGTCGCGGCTGGTCTGGAAGCGGGGATCGGCGCCGGCTTGCACCATGGCGCCGAACCGGTCGCCCACCTGAGCGTGGTCGAACGCGCTCTGAGCGCTGGCCAACCGTTCGCGCAGCATGGGGTCGGTACGGGCGGCTGCTTCCAGCTCACCGAAGGCCACGAAGGGTATTTCGTGCAGCAGGGCCCAGTAGGCGTCGATGGCGTGGTCGGACGCGTCCACCCCAGGCGCCGGCGTCGACGAGGCCGCCTTCTCAAACAGGCGCGCCCGCGCCAGCTCGATGTGGGCGATCGCCGCCTCGACCAACTCCTCGCGGGTGGCGAAATGGTAAAGCATCGCCCCACGGGTCAGGTGGGCGGCGTCGGCGATCATCGCGTTCGTTGCGGCGTGATAGCCGATCTCGGCAAAGAGCCGCATCGCGGCATCAAGGATCCGGGCGCGGGTACGCAGCGACTTGGGCGTCGCCTTCGCCGGATAGGTGCGGGCGTCCATTGAGCTCAACTTTTACGGACCGGGGAGGGTCGTCTCATCAAATACTACCAAAAGAATGGGGGATGCTGAAAACCAAGCAAGGGGGGTTCACGAAAGCGACACGCAATCAGCCTACCGCCTGCTCAAATCCTAGGCGCTTTGGGGGCTGATGTGACCGACGCCGGAGTTCGCCAATACCGCAGCATTTTCATCTCGGACGTGCACTTGGGCACGCGCGGCTGCCAAGCCGAGTTGCTGCTCGACTTCATTCGCCAAGTTGAGTGCGACAAACTGTATCTGGTCGGCGACATCGTCGACGGCTGGAAGATGAAGAGCGGCTGGTACTGGCCGCAGAGCCACAATGACGTGGTTCAGAAGATCCTGCGCCTGGCGCGCAAGGGCGTGGAGGTGATCTACGTCCCCGGCAACCACGACGACCGGATCCGCGACTTCATCGGCGTTCACTTCGGCGGGGTGGTGGTCGCGCGCGACGCGATCCACGAAACCGCTGACGGCCGGCGCTTCCTGGTCACGCACGGCGACGAATTCGACGGCGTGGTGCAGCACGCCAAGTGGCTGGCGTTCGTCGGCGACTGGTCCTACCGCGCGATCCTGTCCGCCAACACCTTGGTCAACCGCCTGCGCCGGCGACTGGGTTTCGGCTACTGGAGCTTCTCGGCCTTCCTGAAGACCCGCGTGAAGAACGCCCTGCACTTTATCGAGAACTTCGAGCAGGCGGTGGCCGACGAAGCCAGACGCCGCGGGGTGGACGGGGTGATCTGTGGCCACATCCACAAGGCCGAGATGCGGGACATTGACGGCATCGTCTACGTGAACGACGGCGACTGGGTGGAAAGCTGCACTGCGCTGGTCGAGCACTCGGACGGGCGGCTGGAGATCCTGGAGTGGGCCAAGCTCCGCTCGTGGTCCGTGATCGACCGCGCCGTTGAAGAGGTCCAAGCGCTGCCGCAGCCGCTCGCCGCCTGAGCCGCAAGCGTGGCGAGCCGCCCCGTTCGTTGACAGGCGTGGCTAATTGTTGACAGTGCCCCTGCCATGAAACCGCCCTCGGCCTCGTCTTCCACCGCACGCGACCGCCAGCGGGAAGAAACCCGCGAGCAGATCCTGCGCGCCGTCTCCCGCCAGCTCGAGCGGGGCCAGATGGAGGACGTCAGCTTCGCCGAGGTGGCCAAGGACGCCGGACTGGGCGAGCGAACCGTCTATCGCTACTTCCCGACCAAAGAAGCGCTGCTGGGCGCCTTCTGGTCCTGGATGCAGAGCCAGGCGGTGACGCCGGCCGAGAAGGCGCAGACCGACCGCCCCGCTCTGGATCGTCCGCGGCCCGCCCGCGCCCTGCCCCGCATCCGCGAAGCGATCAACGCCCCCCGCGACGTGCACCGCCCGATGCGCATCCTGCTGGCCACAGACGCCTGGGAGCCACAGGTCAACGGGGTGGTCCGCACCCTGACGCGTGTCGTAAAGGAGCTGGGGGAGATGGGCCACACGGTGGAGGTGATCCACCCCGGCCAGTTCAAGACCTTCCCGCTGCCGACTTACTCCGAGATCAAGGTCGCGATCGGCGTCTACGAGCCGGTGCAGGAGCGGTTCAAGGGGTTCGAGCCGGAAGCCATCCACATCGCCACCGAAGGGCCGATCGGCCTGGCCGCCCGTCGCATCTGCGTGGAATGGAAGCTGCCTTTCACGACCAGCTACCACACCCGCTTCCCGGAATATGTCTCGGCCCGCCTGCCGCTGCCGCTGGCGGCCGGCTACGCCTATATGAAGTGGTTCCACAAGCCGTCCGGCCGGCTGATGGTCGCCACGCCCACCATGCGGGACGAGCTGACCCAGCACGGCTTCCGCAACATCAGCGCCTGGTCGCGCGGCGTCGACACCGAGGTGTTCCATCCGCGGCGCGAGGACGAGCCGGACATCTTCGAGGGCTTGCCCCGGCCGATCTTCCTCTACGTCGGGCGCGTGGCTGTGGAGAAGAACATTGAGGCGTTCCTGGGCCTGGACCTGCCCGGGACCAAGGTGGTGGTCGGCCCCGGCCCGCAGTTCGACGAACTGAAGGCCAAGTATCCCAAGGCGGTGTTCACGGGCGCCAAATCGGGCGCGGACCTGTCGGCCGCCTATCAGTGCGCCGACGTCTTCGTGTTCCCCTCCCTCACCGACACCTTCGGCCTGGTGATCCTGGAAGCCATGGCGTCGGGGACACCGGTGGCGGCCTATCCCGCGCCCGGTCCCATCGACATCATCCCGAACTCCGGCGCCGGCGTCCTGGCGGCCAGCGCCACCGAGGGACTGCGGGAGGCCTGCCTGGAGTGCCTGAAGCTCGATCGAAAAGCCGTGCGGACCTTCGCTGAGCGCTTCTCCTGGCGAGCCTGCGCCGAGGATTTCGTGCGCAACCTTCAGCCGTATCCGGAGCCGGAAAAGACCCGCTTCTGGCGTCGGCTGCGCCGGCTGGCCCGGGTTCGCCGCCGCAGGCCCGAGGCCGCCTGACGCCGCTCTCGTATCGCGGGAATGTGGATGTCTGCCACCATAGATCCTGCGACAGTACGCCCGCCTACAGCTTAACCATTGCCGCGCCCTGACGCTGTACGAGGAGTGCAGCAACGGGAGAGAACATGGGCTGGCGGATCGGCAATGCCGGGTGGATCGGACGCCATTGGCGCACCGCCTGCGGTGTCGGCGCAGCTCTGGTCTCCGCCGCCACCATCGCCCTAGTCGGCGTCGCCGTGCAGCAGCGCGCCTATGACGCGCAGATCCGCGAAAGCATCCAGCAGTCCTACATCCTGCGCGCGGACATGCAGCGGACCTTCTCCCTGCTTCAGGACGTGGAGACCGGAGTCCGCGGCTATCTGATCAGCGGCAATCCGATCTTCCTGGAGCCTTTCGACGAAGCGCGCAGCGAACTGCCGGCGCAGCTGATGACCCTACGCGGCGGGGCGGTCACGCCGAGCGAGTGGGCCGCGTTCGATCGGCTGGCGCAGCTGAGCGGCGAGAAGCTGGCGTTCTCCGAGCGGCTGGTCGAACTGCGGCGCGAGGGCCGGACCGCCGAGGCACAGGCCCTTGTCCGAACGGGGCACGGCAAGCAGGTGATGGACCGGCTGCGCAAGGGACTGCGCGAGTGGGACCGGCAGGAAGCGGAAGAGCTTGCGGTTCTGCTGCAGCGCTCCAGCGCCTCATCTGCGCGCCTGAACCAGACCCTGGCCGCGCTGCTGGCCTGCCTGGCCGGGCTGCTCTGCGCCGGTGCGGCGGGCGCAGTCCTGCTGATCCGGGCGAGCACCCGGGCCGCAGCCGCCCTGGCCCGCAGCCGCGACGAGGCGCACGCCGCCAATGACGCCAAGTCCGGCTTCCTGGCCATGATGAGCCATGAGTTGCGCACCCCGCTCAACGGCGTGCTGGGCATGGCGCACGTTCTGGGCGCCACCGGATTGGACGAGCGTCAGCGGGGCTATGTGCAGGTGATCGACACCTCGGGGCGCAGCCTGCTCACCATCCTCAACGACATTTTGGACCTATCGAAGATCGAGGCCGGCAAGCTTGAAGTGGAAACCATCGCCTTCCCGCTGCGCGAGCTTCTGGAAAGCGTTGTGGCGCTGTGGTCGGCCCCGGCGGCCGAGAAGGGCCTGGACCTGACTCTGGTCGTCGCGGAAGCGACGCCGAACTGGGCCCTCGGCGATCCGACACGGCTGCGCCAGGTGTTCACCAACCTGCTGTCGAATGCGGTGAAGTTCACAGGCCAGGGCGGGGTTCGGCTGCTGATCAGCTACGCCGAGGGGCGGCTCAGCTTTCAGGTGAGCGACACCGGGGCGGGCATGACGAGCGCGCAGCAGAGCCGGCTCTTCGAAGACTTCGCCCAGGCCGACGCGTCTACCACCCGGCGTTTCGGAGGAACGGGCCTGGGGCTCTCGATCTCGCGGCGGCTGTGCCGGCTGATGGGCGGGAACCTGGAAGCCCGCAGCGAGGCGGGGTTGGGGTCGACCTTCTTCGGTTCGGTCCGCCTGCAACCTGCCGAGGCGCCGGCGGCGCCTGAGGAGCCGGCGGTGGTCGAGGCGCCCGCGCTTCGGGTGCTGGCGGTCGACGACAACGCCAGCAACCGGGCGGTGATCGAGGCCCTGCTCACGGCCATCGGCGCCTCAGTGCTGCTGGCCAACGACGGGCGCGAGGCGCTGGCCATGCTGCGCGCCTCGCAGGTGGATCTCGTGCTGATGGACGTGAACATGCCCGTGATGGGCGGCCTGGAGGCTCTGGCGGCCATCCGCGCCGGCCAGGCCGGAGATCCGAAGGTGCGGGTGGTGGCGCTCACGGCCGACGCCATGGCGGGCGATCGCGAGCGCTTCATCGCCCGCGGCTTTGACGATCACCTGGCGAAGCCGATCCGCCCGAACGCCCTGCTGCAGATCCTGACCGCGTCGGCCCTCAGCGCTGCAGCCTGAAGGCGGTCAGCCTTCCATGGTCTCGAGCTTGGGGCGGGCGGTCAGCTGCTCGCCGGTGATCTCGTAGTGGACGATCTCGGCGATGTTGGTGGCGTGGTCGCCGATGCGCTCGAGGTTCTTGGCCACGAACAGCAGG
Organism: Phenylobacterium deserti; assembly: GCF_003254705.1. GTDB lineage: Bacteria > Pseudomonadota > Alphaproteobacteria > Caulobacterales > Caulobacteraceae > Phenylobacterium > Phenylobacterium deserti. The sequence continues at coordinate 1,202,415 of NZ_QFYR01000001.1, read as the reverse complement.
TGGGTGCAGGGCGCGATCGTGCGCGCATCGCCCATCATGTAGGTGAGCAGTTCGCGGAACAGGCTCTCGTAGTGCTCGTCGACCTCTCGGTCGTTGCTCCAGACTTCCTGGGCGAGCACGAGGTCGTCGCGGCTGTGGGCGTCCAGGGCGTCGCGAAGGCGGCGCAGCACCAGCCGGCCCATTCGCTCGATTGGGCGCATCAGCGGCGCCATCGGCTCGGTCTCGGACACGATCAGCGCCCGCTTGGCGATGTTCTTGGCGAGGTCGCCGCAGCGCTCGAGATTGGCCGAGAGCTTCAGGGCCGCGACCGCGCGGCGCAGGTCGATGGCGACCGGCTGGCGCAGGGCCATGAGGCGCGTGGCGCGATCCTCGATCTGCAGCTCCAGCTGATCGAGCTTCACGTCGCGCTCGACCACTTGCTGGGCCAGGCGGGGGTCGCGGGTGATCAACGAAGCCAAAGCGTCGGAGACTTCCGCCTCGGCCAGACCGCCCAGGCGAGACAGTTCGGCCTTCAGCAGGGCCAGCTCTTCGTCGAAGGCGCGAAGGGTGTGTTCCATGGCGGGTCCTAGCCGAAGCGGCCGGTGATGTAGTCGCTCGTCCGCTTGACGGCCGGGCGGGTGAACAGGTTGCCCGTGGGTCCGAACTCGATCAGCTCGCCCAGGAACATGAAGCCGGTGTAGTCCGACACCCGCGCCGCCTGACCCAGGTTGTGGGTGACGATGACGATGGTGTGGTCCGCCTTGAGCTGGGTCACGGTCTCCTCCAGTCGGGCGCTGGAGATGGGATCGAGGGCGGAGGTGGGCTCGTCGAGCAGCAGGACCTCGGGACGCACGGCCACGCCGCGGGCCACGCACAGGCGCTGCTGCTGGCCGCCGGAAAGGCCCAGGCCCGATTCCTTCAGCTTGTCCTTCACCTCGTCCCACAGGGCCGCACGGCGCAGGGCCTCCTCCACGCGGTTGTCCATGTCGGGCTTGGAGAGCGGCTCGTAGAGGCGGACGCCGAACGCCACGTTCTCGTAGATCGACATGGGGAACGGGGTGGGCTTCTGGAACACCATGCCGACGCGGGCGCGCAGCTGCGAGACGTCCACCTTCCGGTCCAGGATGTTCTGGCCGTCGAGCAGGATCTCGCCCGTCGCCTTCTGCCCCGGATAAAGGGCGTACATGCGGTTCAGCGTGCGCAGCAGGGTGGACTTGCCGCAACCGGACGGGCCGATCAGGGCGGTGACCTTGTTGCGAGCGAAGGGGATCGACACCGACTTCAGGGCCTTGGTCTGACCGTAGAAGAAGTCGAGGTTGCGGGTCGCCAGCTTCACCTGCGCCGGAGGGATGTCGGTGATGCTGGTCTCGAACGCCTCGGTGGGATTGAGGGTGTTCATCGGCGGGAAGGCTCCTTGGCCAGCAGGCGCGCCAGGATCGTGACGCCGAGCACGGCGGCGGCGATCAGAAGGGCGCCCGCCCAGGCGAGGCGGCGCCAGTCGTCATAGGCGCTGAGGGCGTACTGGAAGATCACCGTCGGCAGGTTGGCCGTCGGGTGGGACAGGTCGAGACTGAAGAACTGGTTGTTCAGGGCGGTGAACAGCAGGGGCGCTGTCTCGCCGCTGATGCGGGCGAAGGCCAGCAGGCCGCCGGTCAGGATGCCGCCGCGGGCCGAACGCCACAGGATCTCGCGGATCACCAGGGACAGCGGCGCGCCGAGCGCCACGCCGGCTTCGCGCAAGGTGGCGGCCTGCAACTTCAGCACGTCCTCGGTCGTGCGTGTGATCACAGGGGCCGCCAGCAGGGCCAGAGCCACGGCGCCCGCAAAGCCCGAGAAGCCGCCGAACGGGGCGACCAGGATCTCGTAGACGAACAGGCCGACCAGGATCGAAGGCGCGGACAGCAGAACGTCGTTGATGAACCGCACAGCCACGCCGTAGCGGCTGGAGCCGGCATACTCGGCGAGCCAGGTGCCGGCGAGCACGCCCACCACCGTGGCCAGGATCATGGCCAGCACGCACATCATGATCGAGCCGACGATGGCGTTGGCCAGGCCGCCTCGCGAGCCCGGCGCGGGGGTGGAGAGGGTGAAGACGTCGAGGTTCAGGCCTCCGAGCCCCTGGCTCAGCAGCGACCATAGGATGGCCGCCAGCGCCAACAGGGCGACGGCGGTCACGGCGAAGCAGAAGCCGGTAAAGGCGTAGTTGGCGATCTTGCGGCGGGCGATGCGCGCCGACCGGGCGGGATTGGCGAGGCTCACAGGCGGCTCTCCTGCCGGCGCAGCAGCAGGCGCGCCAGCGCCAGCACGGCGAAGGTGATCACGAACAGCACCAGGCCCAGGGCGATCAGGGCGGAGGTGTGCACCGGGCTGGTGGCCTCGGTGAACTCGTTGGCGATGGTAGAGGCGATGGTCGAGCCGGAGTCGAACAGCGAGGCCGGCAGGCCGTGCGCGTTGCCGATGATGAAGGTCACCGCCATGGTCTCGCCCAGGGCGCGGCCCAGCCCCAGCATCACCGCCCCGATTGCGCCGCCGCGGACGTAAGGCAGGGTCACCTTCATCACCACTTCGCCGGTGGTGGCGCCCAGGCCGTAGGCGCTCTCGCGCACCGCCGACGGCACCGTCAGCAGCAGCTCGCGCAGGGTCGCGGCCATGAACGGCAGGATCATGATGGCGAGGATGATGGAGGCGGACAGGATGCCCGAACCGTTGGGGATGCCGGTGGTGAGCTTCTCCAGCAGAGAGCCTGGCGGCGCGCTCATCATCAGCGGCATCTGGACGTACTTGGCGAACAGCGGGGCGAAGACGAACAGGCCCCACATCCCGTAGACGATGGAGGGGATGCCGGCGAGCAGCTCCACCGCGGTGCCGATCGGGCGACGCAGCGGGGCGGGGCAAAGCTCGGTCAGGAAGAAGGCGACGCCGCCAGCCACCGGCAGCGCCAGCAGCAGGGCCAAAAACGCCGTCACCAGCGTGCCGACGATCGGCCCCGCCGCGCCGTAGACATCGGTGACCGGGTTCCAGCTCGAGGTGACGAAGAACTTCAGGCCGAAGGTGCTGAGCGCCGGCCAGCCGCCAATGAACAGCGACACCAGCAGGCCAGCCAGGGTGGCCAGAAGCGCTGTTGCGGCGGCGAAGCAGAGGCCTTCAAAGATCCGGCCCACGAACGCGCCGCGGGGCTGGGTTCGCGGGCGACCCAAGAACGTCGTTGTAGCGGCGTCCGTCATAGTTGCTCGGCGGAGGCCCGAGGGGACGCGGGCGGGACTGCGATGGCTTGGATGCGCACCCCATGGCGCTTCCTCCGCGCCTTTAGCCCGCTTGTTTATCAGTTTCGTGACAGTCGTCCGTTCACGGACAACTGTCAGCCGCCCTCACGCCGCGGACGCAGCGGGGGAAACCCGGACGAAGAAGCGTCGTGCGCCTAGAGAAGACGGCTGCGCATGGCCTGCGAAAGCAGGTCGATCAGCGACACCGCCACGACGATCACCACCACGATGGCGGCGAGCTCGCCGTACTGGAAGCCGTTCAGGCTTTCGAACAGCACCTGGCCGATGCCGCCAGCCCCGATCAGGCCCAGAACGGTGGCCGAGCGCGAGTTCGATTCGAACCGGTACAGCGCGTAGGAGGTCCACAGGGGCGCGACCTGCGGGATGACGCCCCAGACCACTTCCTGCAGCTTGGTGGCGCCGGTGGCGCGCACGCCCTCCACAGGACCCTTGTCGATGGACTCGACAGCTTCGGAGAAGAGCTTGGCCAGAACGCCGCCCGTGTTGATGGCCAGCGCCAGGACGCCGGCGAACGGGCCAAGGCCCACGGCCACGATGAACAGGGTGCCGATCACCAGGTCGGGGATCGAGCGCAGCAGGTTCATCAGCAGGCGCATCGGCTGCTGAAGCCACACCGGCGAGACGTTGCGTGAACAGGCCAGACCGAAGGGTACGGCGAGCACCACCGCCAGGGCGGTGCCCCAAAGGGCGATCTGGATCGTCAGCCACATCTGCTGGACGTAGATGCGCCAGTGGGTGAAGTCCGGCTTCAGAAGCTCGGCGCCGTACTGGCGCATGTTCTCCGAATTGGCGAACAGGCGGCCGAGGTTCGACATCTCGACGGGCTTGAAGCTGATCAGCAGCAGCAGGATCACGCCGCCCCAGACCAGAAGGTCGGGCGCGCGTTGGGCCATGGTGCGCTGCGGGGCCGACGGGACCCCGGGGCTCGGATCGGCGAGGCTCATCAGACGTCCGGATTGACCGCGCGGCGCTGGGCGGCGGCGGCGTGGATCTTGTCGAACTCTTCCTGGGCGGCCTTGATGCGGGCGGCGTCGCCGCTGCGGCGCGCTTCGGCCAGGGTCTGGGAGGACTCCATCTCGCGGATGGGATCCAGGTAGCTGTCATCCGCCGGCTTAAAGCCGCCGTACTCCAGGTCCTTCAGCACCTTGCGCTGACGTTCGGCTTCAGGCCCTTCGCCCGTGCCGTAGGTCAGGAAGAACTGACGGAGCTTCTCCTTGACCGCCGGGTCGAGATCCTTGCGGGCGACGATGGAGGATTCCGGGATCGGCGGGGAGCGCCAGATCACTTCCACCTTCTCGGCGATCGCGGGGTTTTCCTTGGCCGCGAACACCAGGCCCACGGTGTTGTTGGTCGCTACGTCCAACACACCGTTGGCGACGGAGAACACATTGGCCTGGTGGCTGGCCGAGCGGACGGCCTTGAAGCACTTGGCCGGTTCGATGTTCCGGGGCGTGAACAGATAGGCCATGGGCGCCAGGGTGCCGGTGGTCGACTTGGCGTCGCCCAGGCCGAACGAGAACCGCCGGTCGCACTTCACCACGTCTTCGAGCGTGATGTTGCTGCCTTTGCGGGCGATCAGCACCGACTGGTAGGAACCCTCGCCGGTGGCGTCGACTACGCGGCCCAGCACCTCGCCGTCGGCGCGGCGCACGGCTTCCAGCGCCGGCAGGGCCGAGAACCAGCCCACCTGCACCTGGTTGAAGCGCATGGCCTCGATCAGGCTGGTGTAGTTGGTGGCGAAGTAGGGCTTCACCTTCACGCCGATCTGCTTGGACATGTCGTCCAGCAGCGGCTGCCACAGCGGGCCCATGTTCTGTTGGCTTTCCGCCGACAGGATGGAGAAGGTCAGTTCCTTGGGCGCGTCCCCGCTTTGGGACGGCTTGTCGCTGCAGCCGGAAAGGGCGCCCGCGGACATCAGGACGGCGGCGAGGCCGAAGCCCGCCAGCAGGCGGCGACGGATCATTGCGGAGCTCCTTCCCAGAAGACGTCTTCGAATTCGGGGCCGTAGATTTCGATCAGCTTGGGACGGTCCAGGCCCGTGGCCGGACCGTCGTAGACCATCTTGCCGCCCTTCAGGGCGACCACGCGGTCGCAGTAGCGCAGGGCGTAGTCCACCTGATGGAGGGTGACGACCACGGTCAGCCCGTCCTTGGCGTTCAACTCGCGCAGGATGTCCATCACGCGGCGGGCGGACACGGGATCGAGACTGGCTACCGGCTCGTCCGCCAGGATCACCTTGGCCTTCTGCACGAGCGCGCGGGCGATGGCGCCGCGCTGCTGCTGGCCGCCGGACAGGGTGTTGGCGCGCTGGGCGGCGTAGTCGGACACGCCGACCCGTTGCAGGGCCGCCATGGCGGCCTGCCGGGTCTCGGCCGGCCAGCGGCCGAACAGGCCGCGCGCGCGATCGATGCGGCCGAGGGAGCCCAGGGCCACGTTGGTGAAGAGGCTGAGCCGACCCACGAGGTTGAACTGCTGGAAGATCATGCCGATGCGGGTGCGCGCCTCACGCACCTTGCCGCTGATCCGGCCATTCTCCTGCACCGGCGCACCGAAGGCCTCGATACGGCCAGCGCCGCCGTCGATGGTCTGGAGGGCGCTGATGGAGCGAAGCAGAGTCGACTTGCCCGAGCCCGACGGGCCGATCAGGGCGATCATCTCGCCCTTGGCCACATCGAGGGACACCGAATCCAGGGCTCGGCGCGAGCCAAAACTCTTTGAGACGTTCCGTATGGACAGAACGGCGGCGTCAGACATGGAAGTCGGAAAGTCCCCGTGAGCACGCGCAAGCGGGCGCAACCGCCTGGATCGCCGCCTCTTGCGATGGCTTCATGGCACGCCGGGGATGCGCAGGTCCAGCCGACTCCGTCGGCGCGGAGCGGCCGCGCGGTCGCACCGCTCGCCTTTAAGGCAAGCCCAGCAGCGTTGCCGCCACCTGGACGTGCGACCCGCCGGAGAGAGAGGCGAATTTTTGCCTTGGACGCAGAGCGTTGCGCAAGCACCGGCTGCGATTCCTTGCCGCAGCGGGCAGCTTCACCCCGGAAGCCTGACGCTCGTCGACGCAAACCGGTCAAGCGCCGCCCCTCGCGCCATTCACCAGCGCAGCCTGTGGAAGCGCCGCGGCAGGTTAAGCACAATTCGTTCTTTACATCGGGTCGGGATGACCCTATCTGCCCGCCTTCCGGCGGACCCGATGTCCTAACAAGCGCTGCTAACGCCGGTCTGGGTTCAACAATCCGTTGGGGGTTGCGTGAGGTGCAGACGTACCATACGCCCCTGGACCTGGTCCGCGAGCGGTCCCCGGAACGTCCTGTCGCCTTTGCGCGACCGGACTCCGTGGCCGTAGCGGCGCGCTGGTTCCAGGATAATTTCAAAGGCGACGTCTTCTACGCTGTGAAGGCAAACCCTTCGCCGTGGGTCATCGAGACCCTCGCGAAGCACGGCGTGGCGTCCTTCGATGTGGCTTCGGTCCCCGAGATCGAGCTGGTGGCTAAGTACGCGCCGGGTTCGCGTATGGCCTTCATGCATCCGGTGAAGAGCCGTGCGGCTATCCGCGCGGCCTACTTCGACCATGGCGTGAAGGCCTTCGCCCTCGACACGCACGAAGAGCTCCAGAAGATCCTCGACTCCACCGATGGTGCGCGCGACCTGACGCTGATCGTCCGCCTGGGCGTTCAGGCGGAGGGTGCGTCCTACTCGCTGTCGGGCAAGTTCGGCGTGGACCTGCACGAGGCTCCGTCCCTGCTGCTGGCCGCCCGCCGGGCGACCGAAGGCAAGATGGGCGTCTCCTTTCACGTGGGCAGCCAATGCATGCGGCCGACCGCCTACCAGGCGGCCATGGCCCAGGCTTCGCGCGCCATCGTGCGCGCCGGCGTCATGGTGGACATCGTGGACGTGGGCGGCGGCTTCCCGTCCGTCTACCCGGGCATGGTGCCGCCGGACATGGCGGATTACCTCGACTCCATCGACCGCGGCTTCGCGGACATGATGGTTCACGAGGACACCGAGCTGTGGTGCGAGCCGGGTCGGGCTCTGGTGGCGGAAGCCTCCTCGATCCTGACCAAGGTCGAGCTGCGCAAGGGTGACGCGCTGTACCTCAACGACGGCAGCTACGGCTCGCTGTTCGATGCGGCGCACGTGAAGTGGCCATTCCCGGTGAAGCTGTATCGCGGCGAAGGCGGCGAGGCGGTGGAAGTGGAAGGCAACCTGCGGCCCTTTCGTTTCTACGGTCCGACCTGCGACAGCCTCGACCACATGCCGGGTCCGTTCTGGCTGCCGGAAGACATTCGCGAAGGCGACTATGTCGAGATCGGCATGCTGGGCGCCTACGGGATCGCCATGAACACGCGCTTCAACGGCTTCGGCGACGCCGAAACTGTCGCAGTTGAAGATGCGCCGATGGCCTCCATGTACGGGCTCGCACGGCGGTCCATCCCGCTGCGCAAGTCGGAGGTGCAGAACGTCGTGAAACTGACGCGTGCGCGCAGCAAGAAGCGGCGGAAGAAGTAGCACTTCCCAAGGTTTGAGTTCAGACGCGGCCGGTCGCTCCGTCCCGGTCGCGTCTTTCCTATGGACGGGCGATCACCCTCAGAAGGGAACTTCCGACGATGAACGCTCCCGTTCAGAACACCAATCGCAAGGCCGAACTGCTGGCCAACACCGTCGAGCACGTGGCGATCGACCAGTACGACGCCCGTCCGATCATCGACTCCATGCGCAAGATGAGCTTCACGAGCCGCGACACGGCGCGTGCGGCGGACATCTGGCAGATGTCGCTCGAGGACAAGGAATGCTCGACTTGGCTGACGCTGGCGGGCTCCACCTCGGCCGGCGGCTGCATGCACATCTACCGTGACATGCTGAAGTACGGGATGATCGACGTGGTGGTCGCCACCGGCGCCTCGATCGTCGACATGGACTTCTTCGAAGCGCTTGGCTTCAAGCACTACCAGGCCCAGTCCAACGTCGACGACCGCGACCTGCGCGACCTCTATATCGACCGCATCTACGACACCTACATCGACGAGGAAGAGCTCCAGGCGTGCGACGCCACGATCTACGACCTCTGCGAGATGCTGGAGCCGCGCCCCTATTCCAGCCGTGAGTTCATCTACGAGATGGGCAAGTGGCTGGCGGCGGGCAACGCCAAAAAGCCGGGTTCGCTGGTCGAGACCGCCTATCATGAAGGCGTGCCGATCTTCTGCCCGGCCTTTGTGGACAGCTCCGCGGGCTTCGGTCTCGTGAAGCACCAGGTCGAGCGGATGAAGGCGGGCAAGCCGTACCTGACCATCGACGCCGTGGCCGACTTCCGGGAGCTGACGATGATCAAGCTCGAGGCCGGCGCCACGGGCCTGTTCATGGTCGGCGGCGGCGTGCCGAAGAACTTCGCCCAGGACACCGTGGTGTGCGCCGAAATCCTCGGCCACGAAGTCGCTATGCACAAGTACGCGGTGCAGATCACCGTGGCCGACGTGCGTGACGGCGCGTGCTCGTCCTCGACCCTCAAGGAGGCCTGCTCCTGGGGCAAGGTGGACGTGACCTGGGAACAGATGGTCTTCGCCGAAGCCACCACCGTGGTTCCGCTGATCGCTTCCAACGCCTGGCACCTGGGCGCCTGGAAGACCCGCGAGAAGCCGCGCTGGAACAAGCTGTTCGAAAAGGCCGCCTAAGCGCCCTTCTCGCACTGAACCGAACGGCCGGGGAGCGATCCCCGGCCGTTTTTTCATGGCTTCAGCGGCTCGAGCTTGCGGGCCGCTCGCTTGCTGGGCGTCCGCACCCGGTCCGGGCCCAGAGCGCCGCCGCCGGTCCCGGTGTAGGGCTCGCCGTCGTAGTCGGGCGCTTCGTAAGGCTGAGTCAGGGGCGCAGCGTTCCTGTAGCGGCGATCGGCGTCCATCCCGCTGGCGACCCGGTCGAGGCGGGCGCGCATGGCGCTGTCCAGTCCGGCGCCGGGCGCGGCCGCGCCGGCGGGGGCGTCACGGCGCAGCATCCTCTGGTCGCAAGCTTCTCGTTCCGCGTCGCTGAGCGTCCAGCGCCGGGTGCAGCCGACCGCGGCCCGCAGCACATTGCGCACGTCCGGCGAGCCCTCAGGCGCAACAGGAGCGGAGGGCGCGGAAGGCGGAGCTGGCGAGGACGCGGTGTCGGCGATGCGAGGAGCCACGGAGGATGGGCTTGCCGCCACGCGCACGCGGGCTGGTGGCAGGCGATCGGCCGGCGTGGACCGAGGACTCGTCGGCGCCGATCTCGGCAGCAGCACGACCGCCATCGGCGGCGCAACATCGGCCTCTTGCGTGTGGGTTCGGGTGAGGTGCCGCGTCAGGGCGCCGATCAGCACCGCATGGGCCGCGAGGGAGACGCCCGCCACCGCATAGGTCCGCATCGTCCGCCGCATTGCGCCTCCGCCCTGCACCCGAAGAACGCGGGTATGGAGGCGCTTTCAAGGCATGGCCTCAGGCGAGTTCGGGCTCCAGCTGGCCCACGAAGGGCATGACAACGTCCATTGCGCGCCGGACGTAGAGGTCCTTCTCACCGACCGGCGCGACGTAGTGCAAAGCCGCCTCCGCAGCCGCAGCCCCTGCTCCGCGCGCGATCATCCAGGCCGCCAAGTACTGAGAAGCGAGGCAGCCGCCTGCGCTGGCCACGTTGTCGTGCGCGACGAATGGAGCGTCGAGCACCTTGACCCCGGCTTCGATCACCCAGGGCTTGGTGGTGAGGTCCGTACAGGCCGGCAGCTCGCCGATCAGGCCGAGCTTTGCCAGCAGCAGCACGCCCGAGCATTGCGCCCCGATCAGCTGTCGGGAGGGATCGAGCTGGATCTGGTCCAGCAGATCGCGATCCTGTGCGATTTGGCGCGTGCGGATCCCGCTGCCGACGATCACGGCGTCGGCCTGAGCCGCGAACGAAAGGGGCTTTTGGCGCGCAAGGGTCACGCCGTTCATCGAGGTGACCTGCTCGCTGGGCGCGGTGATCCAGGCGTTCCAGCCCTGCGGCTTCAGGCGGTTGAGGATGGCCGCTGCGACCAGCGAGTCCAGCTCATTGAACCCGTCAAAGGTCAGGACAGCGATCTGCATGGCGGTCTCCGCGAGCCGCCGGCGCGGCCCCGTTTCAGTAGCCCATATACCGTCCAGGCCGGTGATAAGCGATCATCACCAGAGAAAGGGCGACAGCGCTGAGGATCGAGAGGCCAAGCCGGTCCAGCGGCAGGATGAAGAAGGCGGCCCCGACGATCAGGACGTCGGCGCAGACCTGCACCTTGCCGGCGCTGATGCCGCGCTTTTCCTGCATCCAGAGCGCCAGCACCCCCACGCCGCCGACGCTGGAGCGGTGGCGGGCCAGGGCCAGGATCCCCATGCCGATGATGGTGCCGCCGAACAGGGCGGCGAACACGGGATCGACACCGGCGAAGGTCACCCACTGAGGGATCATCAGCGAAAGGCCGGCGAGCAGGCTGTTGGTGACCAGGGTGCGCGCGGTGAACACCGGCCCAAGCGCCCGCCAGGCCAGCAGGTAGAAGGGCACGTTGAGCGCGAAGAAGGTGGGCCCGACCGGGAGGCCGGTCAGATAGGAAACGATCAGCGCGGCGCCCGCGACGCCTCCGGTGACCAGCCCCGCGGCCTTGAGCATGACGATGCCGAAGGCGCAGAAGCTCGCGCCGATCAGAATGGCGTGGACGTCTTCGGCGGGTGTGTGACGCGGACCTTGGCTCATGGCCGGCGCCAGCTAGGGCGTCTCGCGCTGCAATGCAACATGAGAGCGCCGATCCCGCCCTTCAAGAAGCACGGAAGGGTGCTTAGCGCTCCAACGGCGGGCGAACGATGGCGAGCAAACCGCCCTGCGGGGCATTGGCGAAGAACAGGTCGCCTCCGAACCGGCGAAGCAGCCGCGCGGCCGTCGGGATGCCGAGACCGAACCCTGCCGTGTCGCGCGCCCGGGCGTAGTCGGCGCGGAAAAACGGCTCGAAGATGTGCGCCAGGTCAGCCTCGCTCATGCCCGGCCCCTCGTCACGGATGTGGATCTCCGGCCCGGCGGCGCGGTCGCGCAGGCTGATATGGACCTGACCGCCGTAGCGGACGCCATTCTCCAGGAGGCGGCGTAGGGCCTCCTCCAGCGCGGATCGGTGAACCGAGGCCGCAAGGCTCTCCGGTCCGTCGTACGTCGCCGCAGCGCCCCAACGGTCCGCGACCGAGCGGATCAGGGCCGGAAGGTCGACGATCTCCACTGCGCTGGGCTGGTGCTGCGCGCGCAGATAGGCGCTGAGGGAGTTCAGCATGCCGTCCAGCTCGCGCACGTTGGCTTCGATCATCTCGCGCGAGTCCGCCGGCTCCACGAAATCGGCGGCGAGCTGGAGGCGGGCGAGCGGGGTGCGCAGGTCGTGGCTGACCGCTTCCATGGCGCGCGCCTGATCCTCGATGAGACCAGCGATGCGGTCCTGCATGTCGTTGAACGCGCGGCCAAGTTCGCGCAGCTCGGCGGAGCCCTCCACCGCCACGGCCACGCGGCCGCGGTGTCCGATCTCGGCCGCAGCATCGGTCAGCCGCCGGAGCGGGCGGCCCAGCTGGCGCAGCACGAAGAACGAAAAGCCCAGGCAAAGGACGGCGAAAAGCACTGTGGTGAGGCCGACCCGCAAAGCGAGAGGCCAGACCTTGGCGTCGTCACGCGACCGGAAGCTCAGCCATGTGCGTTCGTCCAGGCGCATCACGCCCAGCAGATCGATGTGACCCGTACGGTCCGGGCGGGTCCAGAGAGATAGCTGAGCGTGCTCCAGCGTGGGCTCCCAGCGGACCATCGCCTGGCGAATGGCGTTGGCGGCGCTGTCGGTCTCGTCGGGCAGCCGAGGCGGGGCATGCAGCACCCGCGCTTCCAGGTAGCTGGTGGTCATCAGTTGGCCGACGTCTGCCGGGCCGCCTTCGGCGTGCACGCGCCGGCTCACCACCAGCAGCTCCGCTACACGGCGGGCGTGATCCTCGCGCAGGGCCTCGCGGTCGATCAGGGCATAGAAGGACAGGCTGGCTGCGAGCTGTAGGGCAAGGATCGCGGCCACTACCAGCATGGACCGGCCGATCAGGCCCATGGGCCGGCTAGCCTGGACCCGGTTACGAGGAGACGGCCGCGCACGCAGCACGGCCGTCGCAGGGCCTTGTCTCAGCTCTTCCTCCCGTCGTCCGGCCCAGTACCGGGCGCGAGGCGGGGCCCTCGCGCCCGGTCCGGGCTCTTGTCGCTAGTGGGCGCCGACCACCTCGAGCCGATCGCGGATCGGACCGCTAGCCTGCAGCTCCACCTGGCCGCCGCCCCTGCGGCGACCCTTCAGCCATTCGGTAAGCACTTCAGCACAGGTGTGGTCCAAAGCCGAGAGCCGTTCCAGGTTCAGGCGCACCATGCCCTTCGGCGGGGTGGCTTCCAGCACCTTGGCGATGCGGGGCAGTTGCACGAAGGTCGCGGCGCCCTCGAGGCTGACTTCCCGCGTCTCCTCGCCCAGGTCCTTGTCGCGGATCCGCAGGCGCAGACGCCGGAGGTGCGGCACGAGCTCCAGCACCGTCAGGGCCAGGCCGACCAGCACGCCCGTCAGCAGGTCCGTCGCCACCACGGTGACGAAGGTCACGGCCCAGATCGCCATCGGCAGGGCGCCATAGCGTTGGAACAGGTGCTTGGCGTGCTGCAGGCTGACAAGGCGCCAGCCGGTGACCACCAGCACGCCGGCGAGGGCGGCGCTGGGGATCTGCCGCAGGACGAACGGCAGAAGAGCGACAAAGCCGAGGATCCACACGCCGTGCAGAATGGCGGACAGGCGGCTTTGAGCGCCGGCCTGAACGTTGGCCGAGCTGCGCACGATCACGCCGGTCATCGGCAGAGAGCCAGCGAGACCGCACAGCAGATTGCCGACGCCCTGCGCAAACAGCTCCTTGTCATACTTCGTCCGGGGTCCGGAGTGCATCCGGTCCACAGCCGCCGCCGACAGAAGCGTCTCCGCCGAGGCGATGAAGGCGATCGCCAGCGCCGTGATCAGGATCGCGGGGCTCGCGAGGCGAGCCAGATCGCTGGCCTGCGGCGGCGCGATGGCGGCGACGATGGACTCCGGGATGGCGATGCGCTGGACGTCCAGCCCGAGAGCCGCAGCCAGCAGGGTGCCCGCCACGACCCCAAGCAGGGCGCCGGGAAGGAGCTTCAGCTTCGCGGGACGCAGCTTTTCCCACAGCAGCATCGCGCCGATCGTCACGACGCCGACCAGGAACGTCTGCTCCGCACGACCGATGTCCAACGGGCTGAGGCTCAGGAACGCGCCAGGGATCGCCATGAGGTTCTGCAAGCCGTTCGGCCGCGGCCCGTCGCCGAAGAGAACGTGGATCTGCCCGACCACGATCAGGAGGCCGATGCCCGCCAGCATGCCGTGAACCACGGCAGGCGAGATGGCTCGGAACCATTGGCCGAGGCGAAGCACGCCTGCCAGCAATTGGATGATGCCCGCCACCACCAGGATCGGGCCAAGCATGGCGAGGCCGTAGCGCTGCACCACCTCGAACACGATCACGGCTAGGCCCGCGGCCGGCCCGCTGACTTGCAGGGGAGACCCGGCCAAGGCGCCGACGACGATGCCGCCGATGATCCCGGTGATCAGGCCCTTTTCGGCCGGAACGCCGGAGGCGACAGCGATGCCCATGCACAGGGGGATCGCCACCAGGAAGACCACGACCGAGGCGGTGAGGTCACGGACGAAGCCGCCGGAGGCGCGCGCCTCGCCGGCAGCTTCTGAGGAGGCGGGGACGGCGGTCATTCTGCGGCGATCCGGAACTGGTCCGCGGCGGCCAGACGAGGCGCGGCGGGCACGGCCACCGGGAGGCTTGCACCTTCCGTGACCTGGACAAAGCGGCCGGTTTCACCGTCGAGAGCCAGGATGTTGCCCGTCTCGATCTCGAAGAACCAGCCGTGCAGCGTCAGTTCACCCCGGGCCATGGCCGAAGCCACCGACGGGTGGGTGCGCAGGTGCTGGATCTGAACGACGACGTTCTCCAGCGCGGTGGCGCGGGCCGCGGCCTTCTCGTCCAGGCCGTGGTAGGCCGAGCAGACCACGCTGTGCGCGGCGTGGGCGTGACGCAGCCAGGCGGCCACGTTCGGCATCTTCTCGAGAGCCGCCGGATTGCTGAAGGCTTTCATGGCGCCGCAGTCCGAGTGGCCGCAAACCACGATGTCACGAACACCCAGAGCCACCACGGCGTATTCCACCGCCGACGAGACGCCGCCGTTGGCTTGGCTGAACGGCGGGACGATGTTGCCGGCGTTGCGACAGACGAACAGGTCGCCCGGCGCGGCCTGGGTGATCTGTTCAGGGACGACCCGGCTGTCGGCGCATGAGATCATCAGCGCGCGAGGGTTTTGACCGTCGCTCGCCAGCCGTTTGTAAAGAGCGCTTTGCGACGGGAAGACCTGGTCGCGGAATAGCGTTGCGCGTTCGAGTACGTGTTCCAAGGCAACCTCCGTCTGGGGGATGCGACAGCGGCCTCAGGACGACCTCCAGGACCGACAAGGGGGTGGCCTGAAGGGCGGGGGAATTCGGCCGCTGTCGCATGTCAGTTGTCGGGGTCGCGGTTTGCTGCACCGCACCAGCTGTGTGACAAACTGTGTCTGAGGCCGTTTTCCGCGCGGCAAGCGCTAGCGGTTCAGCGGCAGCGTGAGGGCGGCCCGCAAACCCCCTTGTGGGCGGTTCGACAAGGTGAGCCGGCCGCCTTCCCGCTCAGCGACGTCCCGAACGATGGAGAGCCCAAGGCCAAGGCCTGTGGTGTTGCGAGCCCGCGCGGCGTCCAGTCGGTGGAAAGCCTCGGTCACGCGGCTGAGCTGCTCCTCCGGGATGCCTGGACCGTCATCCTCGACGGCGATGGTCAACTCCCCAGGCCCTGCTTCCAGCCGGACATCCGCTCGGCCGGCATAGATGATGGCGTTCTGGATCAGGTTATCGAGCGCTCGCTTGATTGCAGTGGGTCGCACTGTCGCCAGCAGGTGATCGGGTCCTGCGTAGGTGGCCAGGTCGCCGGCGTCCTCAGCCGCGTCGACGAGGGTCAGGCAGATGGCCGCCACATCGGTGAGCCGCGCAGCTTCGCTTTCGTGCCGGCCGCTCAGATAGGCGAGCAGCGAGTCCAGCATCTCGCTCATCTCGTCGAGATCCTGCTCGAGCGCCGCCCGGGTGCCTACGTCCTTGACCATGCCCGCTCGCAGGCGCAGCCGCGCAAGGGGCGTGCGCAGGTCGTGACTCACCGCGGCCAGCGCCTGCATGCGAGTGGCGAGAAGCTCGCTGATCCGCCGCTGCATGGTGTTGAACGCCCGAGCCACGTGCCGAAGGTCGCCCGCGCCTTCCTCCGGCACGTCGACCTGGCGACCCTCCCCGATTGCTTCCGCCGCGTGGGCGAGCGTGCGCAGCGGCGCGCCCATGCTGCGCAGGAGCAAGGCGGCGGTGCCCAGCACCCCGGCGCACAGGATGGCTGCCGAAGTCAGGCCGCCGACCACCACCGCCCAGAAACTGGTGCGCAGGTCTGAGGCGACCGCGACCCAAGTGCCGTCGCTCAGCCGCGCCGCCGCCACAATGCGGGTCTTGCCGAGGACGCCGGAGGACTTCGCCAGTCCCACCCGCAGGCCGCTGCTGGCCAGGGCCGGCTCCCATCCCGCCATGCTGTTCCGAAGCCGCGCCGAGAAGCGGTTCTGCGGGTCCGGCGGAAGGGAGGGTAGCCCTTTCCACACCACTTGGACCTTGCCCGCGCCGAGCGTGGAGGCGAGGGCGGAGCGGTTTTCCATAGGAGCCGTGTCGAGCACGCGCACGGCCGTGACGAGTTGCTCGGCCATGCGGTGAGCCTGCTCGGTCCGGGATGCGTGGATCTCGACTCGCTCGTACAGGATCGAGCTGCCCAGGAACTCGATCAACACGGCGCACATCAGCACCAGGGTGGCGCGTCCGATCAGCCCCTGCGGCAGAAGGTGTAGGCGCTTCAAATCCGCTCGACCGGCAGGGCGAACATGTAGCCGACGCCGCGCACGGTGCGGATAATCGCGCCCTTGTCGTCGCTACGGCTGAGCTTGCGCCGGAGCCGGCTGACCAGCACGTCGATGCTCCGGTCGGACGCATCGGCGATGCGCGCCCGTGACAGCTCAAGCAGACGCTCGCGGCCGATCACCCGCTGCGGCTGGCTGACAAAGGCGAGCAGCAGATCGAACTCGGCGCCGGACAGTTCCACCGCCGCGCCCTCGGGCGACAGGAGCTCCCGCCGAGCCGGGTCCAGCGTCCATCCACCGAATGCCAGTTCGCCGCGGGCCACATCGGTGCGCCGCACCGAGCCGGTCGCCCGGCGCAGGGTGGCGCGGATGCGAGCGATCAGCTCCCGCGCGCTGAAGGGCTTCGGTACATAGTCGTCGGCCCCGAGCTCAAGTCCGAGGAACCGGTCAGCCTCGTCGCCACGGGCGCTGAGCATGATCACCGGCACGTCGCTGGTGCGCCGCACGGCCCGGCAGAGGTCAAAGCCGTTGGTTCCGGGGAGCATGACGTCGAGGAGGATCAGGTCCACGCCTTCGGCCTGGAGGCAGCGCGCCATTTCCGGGCCAGACCCCGCGCCGATCGGCCGATAGCCGTTCTCCCGAAGGGTGCGCATCAGCAAGGTGCGCAGCGCAGCGTCATCTTCCACCACGAGCACCGTGGGCGATCCGGGCTCGGCGAAATCAAGCTCTAGGTCGAACATACCGCCCCTTGTACGCATCCGCGGCCGAGCCTGGCCGTTTATCTAGGCCTTCGGCGGTGGCTCGCAAGGTGGCGCCATCGCCGAAGCGGGATCAGCCCCCCCTGCCCGGGCGCCGGTTCCGCCGATTTAGCTCCCGCTCAAGCCTGCCGGGCGCAAGCCGCGCGGACCGTAGAGCGGACCGCCGGCTGGGCAGCGGCCGCGTGACCTGGCCGGTGAAAAGAGTGCCTGAGCTCCCCCTTGTTCACCTGAACATCCTTTACGCTAGCCCATCGCCGACAACCGCTGCAGCGTCGTGCAGGCAACCCGTGTCGGCATGACGAACCACCACCTAGCCGTTGCGAGCCACGGCTTCGGGTGTGGAACAGGCCTGAGCCGATTGGCCTTGCGAACGCGGGCTTGCAACAGTCGTCATAGCGAAAGCGGAAACCAGCACGACTTTCAATCTGCGACCTCCGGGGCAGCGGCGAGGGCCGCGGTGCGGACGGCGGCGCCGGACGTGGCGCGATGCTGATCAACGGCCCACAAAAGCCCCTGGATCTCAGCGCGGGGAATGGAGACACGCAGGTCCTTGCCGGCGGCCGGCTTGAACTTCAGCTCCCAAGCGCCGGCGCTGTCGGTGGCGGCTTCAGCGAGGCGCCGGAGATCGGCCTCCCCGATCTCGAAGGCGGCTGCTTCGAGACATTCCATGCCTGAGTCCCAGGCCTGGCAGTGGTCGCGGTTGTTCTCGATCTGAGTGAGCACGGCCGTTTGGGGCAGCCCGTCGGTCGCATAGCTGACTCGATCGTAGCCGCGGTGCGGGCCCGCGTAGTTGAAGGTCTGATGAACCTCGAAGCGCACCGCCCCTGTGGCCTTGTGCACGTGAGCCTTTAGGTGAGCATCGTTGAAGCGCGACTTGAAGAGACCCCGTGTGCTGGGCGCAACGCGCTCCGTGCTCAACACCACTTCCACTTCCAAGGGGTCGTTGATGGTGACTAGGTTGCTCTTGGCGCTCTCGAGCGTCAGCGTCGGGGCCGCCGCCGCCGGTATCGCCGTAACCAGACCCGCCGCCGCCATGCCGCACACCCAGACCCCGCTTTGGCGGGAGGTGACGATAGGCTTCATGGTGCCTTTCCTCCGTGCGCCACACGCAGGCGGCATGGCTCCAGATCGCAGATTGAGGTCCAGCTTTGCTGCTGCGTTTCGGCATTTGTGACAAACTGTGGCTGCGACAAGCGCTAGTGGGCGCAGGTCCTCGGACCTGCGAGGCCGTTCTGGGCTGCAGGTTGCGCGGTCTAGGGCGTCAGCAGCCATCCACTGCGTGAGACCCAATCAAACAGGGTCGCTGTGCGGCGCGATCGGTGGGAAGAGGCTCGGGCTGGCAGTCCCTAGGGGAGTCGAACCCCTCTCTTCAGGTTGAAAACCTGACGTCCTAACCGATAGACGAAGGGACCACGGCGCGAAGCGGCGGGCATAAACAGCTTCGCCGCCGTCGGCAAGCGCACAGCGCCGAAGCGTGCCCGGAAGCTGTGCAACGCTTGGCCGCGCGGGAGCTTTTTAGGTGAGCCGTGCTTTGCGCGGCGCAACTTCAGGAGACTTCATGCGCGCCATCATTTTCGCCCTGTCCGCCGCCTGCGCCCTGGCGCTGACCGCCTGCAGCGGACCCGCAGAAGACGCGGCTCACGAGCAGGCTAACGCCGTGGACGCGGCGGGCGAGCGCCAAGCGGACGCGCTGGAGCGGCAAGCCGCCTCGACCAGCAATGAAGCCGAAGAGAAGGCGCTGAACCGTCAGGCTGACGCGGTGGAGAATGCGGCCGACGGTCAGTCGGACGCCATGCACCGTCAGGTGGACAAGGACTTCTAGGCCAACGTGCGGTCTCGGCGGCGAGGTGTTCGCCGCCGAAGACAGCTCCGGCTCAGGAGACCGGCTTCAGGTGCAGGATCGGACGCGCCGTCTTGGGCGCAGCGCTGCTCAGCGCCGGGCGGCTCACCGCCGGCTTGGAGGTCTGCCGCAGGGGGCGGCGGACGATACGAGTAAAGGACATTTGCTTCTTTCGAGGGTCGCCGAGAGGCAGGCCGTCGTGGCGCGCCTTAGTCGGCGTCGGTGAGCGCCGTCTGCGGCTTGAATGCCGCCGTGCAGATAGCGTCCAGGTGCTTGCTGAGGTTCCGTGGCGCAAGCAGCGCATCGACTGCGCGGCAGCCCTCCGCCTTCAACTGCTGCTTCAGCAGCTTGAGATTGGGGACTTCGCCCGAGCGTGCGAGCTCATAGGCGCGTTCAATGGTCGAGGGGGCCGTGGTCGAGGACGTCACCGGATCAACAGGGGTTACTAGGGTTGGAGTTTAGGTCGGGGAGCGGCCGCTCGGAAGTGTGGGCGCGAACGCCCCTCCCGAGCGGCCTTGATCCTTAAGCCGCTTGCAGCTGGCCAGCGGACATCTTGCCGCTGCGCGCGTCGCGTTCGAGCTCGAAACCGAGCTTTTGGCCTTCATGGATCGAGCCGAGGCTGGAGCGTTCAACCGCCGAGATGTGCACGAACACGTCCGGGCCGCCGTTGTCGGGCTGGATGAAGCCGAAGCCCTTGGTGGCGTTGAACCACTTCACAGTACCAGTCGTCATAGTCGTCGTCTTTCAGATACGAGTATTCACGCGCCCAGGTTGGGCACGAAATCAAATTATCGATGAGGATCTTGGAAGGCTCGGGCCCGGATCAGAAGAACTAGGCGTGCGGAGCGACCGAACCAAAGCGAATTCGATGACGGCAGAATGACAGCAAACTCCGAGCAACGCCAGCAGAATCGTCGGGTGTGCGGCGTATAGACGTCAGCCCTGGTGTTTCACTCGGCGAAGACCTACATCGGGCGATGCAAACTTTTAGAGCCTACGTGCAGGACGCCGCCGGAACGATCACCTGGGCGGCGTGGATCGAAGCTGCGCACCAGGACGACGCGCAAGCCCGCGTCAACGCGATGTCGCCGCAGCCTGGGGCGGTGCTCGAGCTTTGGGCCCTGCACCGCGAGACCTTTGACGCCAGCCGGCTGGAGCCGGTCTAGAATAAGGGCGGCCGGACCTTGAGGTCGTCGGCCGCCCCCTTCTGCGTCAGCTCGTCGGGAAGCCCTTGTCCCGCAGATAAGCCTTCGGATCCGGATCACGACCGCGGAATGCGCGGTAGCCTTCGCGCGGGTCGACGGAGTTGCCGACACTCATGACGTTGTCGTGCAGGCGCTTGGCGACCGCTTTGTCGTAGAGCTTGCCCGGCGCTTCGCGGAAGGCTTCCACCGCGTCCAGCGCCATCACCTCCGACCACAGATAAGAATAGTAGCCGGCGCTGTAGCCGTCGGACGAGAAGATGTGGGCGAACTGCGGAGTGCGGTGCCGCATCGGTAACTCGTTCGGCATGCCCAGCTTTCCCAGTTCCACCCGCTCGAAGGCGTCCGGATCGATGTCTGCGTCGCCAGCCAAGTGCAGCTTCATGTCGGTAAGGGCGCTGGCCAGGTACTCGGTCACGTCGAAGCCCTGGCGGAAGGTCGAGGCCTTCTCGATCTTGTCCACCAGCGTCTGCGGGATCGGCTGGCCCGTCCGGTAGTGCAGCGCGAACTGGTTCAGCACCTGCGGGGTGCGCAGCCAGTGTTCGTTGATCTGCGAGGGAAATTCCACGTAGTCGCGGAACACCGCCGTGCCCGACAGGGACGGATAGGCCACCTGCGAATTCAGCCCGTGCAGGGCGTGGCCGAACTCGTGGAACATGGTCTCCGCATCGTCCCAGGAGATCAGCACCGGCTCGCCGGGCGCGCCCTTCACGAAGTTCGAGTTGTTGGACACGATCGTGGTGATCTTGCCGTTGAACGACTCCTGCCGGCGGTAGGCGTTCATCCAGGCGCCCGACCGCTTGCCTTCGCGGGCGTAGGGGTCGAAGTACCAAAGACCGATGTGCTCGGGCCCGCGCTTCACTTCCCAGACACGGACGTCCGGATGCTGGACGGGCACGTTGGTGACCGGAACGAAGCTGAAGCCGTAGAGCTGGCCCGCGGCCCAGAACATGCCCTCACGCAGCTTCTCCATCTGCATGTACGGCTTCACGTCGTTCAGATCGAGGTCGTAGCGGGCGGCCCGAACCTTCTCGGCATAGAAGCGGTAGTCCCAAGGCGCGATCTTGATCTTCGCCCCTTCCTTGTCCGCGATGGCCTGCATCTCGGCCACTTCTTCGCGCACCCGGGCGATCGCCGACGGCCAGACCCGCATCATCAGGTCCATGGTGGCTTCCGGCGTGTCGGCCATGGAGTTGTTCTGCAGGCGCCAGTGGGCGTGCGTCTTGAAGCCCAGAAGCTTGGCGCGCTCGGCCCGCAGCTTCAGGATCTTCTGGATGATCGCGTTGTTGTCGTAGGCGTCGCCGTTGTCGCCGCGGCTGTAGAAGGTCTTCCAGACCTCCTCGCGCAGGTCGCGCCGGCTCGAATAGGTGAGGAACGGGTCCACCGACGAGCGGGTGTTGGTGATGGCGTATTCGCCCGGCCGCTTCTTGTCGGCCGCCGCGCCCGCGGCGGCCGCCTTCACGTCGGCCGGCAGGCCCGCGAGGTCGGCCTCGTTGAGGAACAGGACGTACTCGTTCTCGTCATGCAGCAGGTTCTGGCTGAAGGCGGTGAACTGACCCGCCAGCTCCTTGTTGATCTGCGCCACGCGCGTCTTGGCCTCAGGCGACAGCTTGGCCCCTGCCCGCACGAAGCGGTTCCAGTGCAGCCAAACGAGACGCTTTTGAACCGGATCAAGCTTGAGCGCGTCACGCTGGCCGTAGATCGCATCGATGCGGCGGAACAGGGCCGCGTTCTGCAGGATGCGGTCGGAGTGCGCGGCCAGCTTCGGCTGCATTTCCTTCTCGACGGCCCGCACCTCCGCCGTGGAGAGCGTGCCGCCCCAGATCGAATAGATGGTTCCGACCCGCTCCAGCGCCTCGCCCGAGCGCTCCATGGCGGCGATGGTGTTCTCGAACGTTGGCGGCGCCGGGTTGTTGGCGATCGCCTCGATCTCGCGGATCTCCTCGGCCATGGCGGCTTCGAGGGCCGGCGCGAAGTCGGCCACCTTCACCTTGTCGAAGGCGGGCACGCCGCCGTACGGCCCGGTCCACTTGGCCAGCAGCGGATTAGGAGTTTGCGCCCCCGCGCTAAGGGGAAGCAGGGAAGCGGCCGCCGTAGCGGAGGAAGCGGCAAGGAAGGTGCGCCGGCGCATCGTGGCTCCAAGGTAGATTTCGATGAAACTTAGGGGCCGTCTTGCCTCACGTCACCTGAATGGGACGTAATGTTACATCTCTTCGCGCCCCGTTTTGCGGCGCAAGGCCTAGGCGGCCGCGGATCAGGGGGCTAACACCAGCGCATGGCCATTGGCGTGTTCGACTCCGGCGTGGGCGGCCTGACCGTCCACCACAGGCTCGTGGAGCGCTTCCCCGACGCCGACTTCATCTATCTGGCCGATCAGGCCAACGCGCCCTATGGCGGCCGGCCCGGCGAGGAGATCGTCGAGCTGACCAAGGCCGGTTGCGTGCGCCTGTTCGACCAAGGCTGCGACCTGGTGGTCCTGGCCTGCAACACCGCCTCGGCTATCGCCCTGCGCCGCCTGCAGCAGACCTGGCTGCCTGGTTACCGCCGCGAGACCGGCCGCAAGGTCAACGTCCTCGGCATCATCGTGCCCACCATCGAGGCGGCCACCGGCATGCCTTGGGAGCACGAGGCCGAGCGCCGGGGGGACAAGGTCGAGAAGCTCGACATCCTCGGCGTCTTCGCCACAGCCGGCACGGTGAGCAGCCGGGTCTATGAAATCGAGATCGACAAGCGCCGGCAGGACGTCGCCGTGTTCTCCGAGCCCTGCCCAGACCTGGTGCCGCTGATCGAGGGCGGCGCCGGTCCGGTGGAGCTGGCCAAGGCGGTCGAGGCGCACGTCGCCACCCTGTCAAAGCGCATCGGCCGCACGCCGGATCGTGCGATCCTCGGCTGCACCCACTACGAGATCATCGCCGACATCTTCCGCGCGGCCCTGCCGCCCGGGACGCCGCTGATCCATCAGCCGCAATCCACCGCCGACGCCCTGGCCCGCTACCTTGAGCGGCATCCGGACTACGTCGCGGGCGCCTCCGGCAAGCGGCGCTTCCTGACCACCGGCCAGCCGGGTCCGCAGAACGGCCTCGTCCAGACTTTCTGGGGCGGGCCCTTGAGCTTCGAAGCCGCCTAGATCCCGGCGTACCACTCGTAGCCGCGGTCTTCCCAGAATCCGCCCTTGCCGCCGCGGATCTGGTCGAAGCTCTCTACGGCCTCGATGCGCATGACGTACTTGGCGTGCTTGTAGCCAAGCTGCCGCTCGACCCTCAGGCGGACCGGCGCCCCGTGCTTCACCGGCAGGGGCTCTTCGTTCATGGCGTAGGCCAGGAGGGTCTGCGGGTGGTAGGCGTCGATCAGGTCGATGCTCTCATAGTAGCCGTCGCGCACCGGGTCCGGCCCCAGCGTGTCGGCGCAGTGGAACACCAGGTAGCGGGCGTTCGGCTTCAGCCCCGCGCGGTCGAGGATCGGCCCCAGGCTCGCCCCCGTCCACTTGCCGATGGAGGACCAGCCCTCCACGCAGTCGTGCCGCGTGATCTGGCTGCGGCCGGGCGCCGACCGTAGATCCGCAAGGCTCAAGGCCAGCGGCCGCTCCACAAGCCCGTCGACCACCAGCTTCCAGTCGGCGAAACCGTTCGCCTGGTGCTGCAGGTAGTCCGCATCCGCCACGCTGGTCGAGCCGTTGGCCCGAAAGTCCGGAGAGATGTCGGCGGGGCTGAACTCCCGCGCCAGCGCCTTGCGGTCGGTGGCGAGGCGTTGGACCCGGCGGGTCAGCCCTTCGGCGCTGGAGAGCACCGCCGTAGCCGCGGGGCTTTCGTTGACGCGGTCACAGGCGGACAGCCACAGGCCTGACAGGCCAAGCCCGGCCGCGCGGAGCCAGCCACGCCGGTTCAGGTCGCTCATTCCGCGGCCTCCTTCTCGGGCTCGATGGCGTACTTGCCGGTGATCATGCTGCGCAGGTTGTTCCAAGTTCCCGAGGCCACGACCATCGCCACGTGCACCAGGGTGAAGAGCACGATGAGCCCGGCCGAGATGAAATGGACGGTGCGAGCGGACTGTCGCCCGCCGAACAGCTCCACCAGCCACGGCGCCGCCGCGTTGAACCCCGGCGACATGGAAAGCCCCGTCAGCAGCATCAGCGGCAGCAGGAGCAGGACCATCGGCAGATAGCTCAGCTTCTGAAGCACATTGTAGACCCGCGCCTCCTCGCCCTTGGCGAAGCGGAACCGGGCGTGGTGGACCACCTCGCGCCAGAGGCTCTTGATCGCCAACTGCTGCCGCGTCGGGAACAGGTCCTCGCGGAAGTGACCGCTGAGCACCCCCCAGGCGAGGTACACCAATCCGTTGATCACAAAGAGCCAGGCGAAGAAGAAGTGCCACCGCCGGCCGCTCGCCAGGTCCCGGTAGCTCGGAATGGTCGCCCAGCTCGGGAAGCCGCGAACCTCGCCTTTCGAATAGCCGAGCACGCCCGTGGTGACGAACGCCTCACCGGCGACCACCGTCACGCCCACGGGCCGACCTCGCGCATCGGCTGCGCCCATCGTGATCCACGGCCGACTGAAAGTCGACTTGGCGCCCCAGTAGAGCGCCGGGTGCGCATTGAAGATTTGCAGCCCGCTCATCAAAAGCAGGCTGAGCGCAAGGACGTTGATCCAGTGCGTCACGCGCACCACCCCGCTGTGGCGCTTGTAGAGAACCTTGCTCCGCATCCAGCTCCCTTC
Organism: Phenylobacterium deserti; assembly: GCF_003254705.1. Lineage (GTDB taxonomy): Bacteria > Pseudomonadota > Alphaproteobacteria > Caulobacterales > Caulobacteraceae > Phenylobacterium > Phenylobacterium deserti. Next base: position 1,177,674 of record NZ_QFYR01000001.1, on the reverse strand, counting down.
CGCGACCGCGCGACCTTGGCACAGGCAAGTTACGACGGCGAGGGCGCGGCGGATGCGGAACGCTGGCTTCCGCCCAGCGCTTTTCCTGCCGTACCCAAGCAAGGAGGCGCACCCATGGCGGACGAACGCGAAGAAGGCACCACCGGCCAAACGGCCGACACCGACAAGGTCCAGACGGACGGCCGCCAGGCCAACGGGGCCCAGGCGCTCAACGCCGGCTCCGATAACGGCGGCGTAGAACGCTACCCTTCTGTCCGGCAGGATGATGCGGTGGAAGCAACCGGCCGTACGGAACAGGTGACTGGCGAGAGCCGCAGCTTCGATGCTTCGGCCGATGCGTCGACCCCGGAAGGTGAACAAGCGCCGCCCGACGCCAGCGTTCCTCCTTCCGCTAACGAAGGTCGGCTCGGGCCGGGCGCCGATCCGGTGGAAGGCGCACGCTAGCCGGCGCACCGTCGGGCGCCTAAGCTCCCCCGCCACAACGGGGGAGCCGCGCGCGTGAGTGAAGTCGAGTTGTGGAGAGGCGGCGTCGCAGCCTGGGAATGCGACGCCATGGGCCACCTGAACGTCGGCTTCTACGTCGCCAAGTCGATGGAGGCGCTGGTCGGCCTGGCGGCCGAGATCGGCATGCCGCACGCCTTTGCGCCGCACGCCGAGGCGACAATGCTGGTGCGCGACCAGCACATTCGTTTCCTCAAGGAGGCGAGACCCGGCGCGGCCCTGTCGATGACGGGCGGGGTTCTGGAGATGGGGCATACGGACGCCCGCCTGCTGATGATTCTGCGCCATGCGTCCGGCGAGGCGGCGGCCGTGTTCCAGACACAGGTCACGCACGCCACCGCACGCCAGGGATCAGCTTTCCCCTGGACCGCGTCCCAGCGACGGCGCGGCGAGGATCTCAAGGTCGAGTTGCTTGCCGAGCTTGCCCCCCGCAGCATCGACACCGGGCCGGTGGTCAGCCAGGCGAGCCTTGAGCGCGCCGACCAGCTCGGCCTCGTCCACACAGGTCTCGGCGCGGTACGGTCGGTGGACTGCGATGCATTCGGACGCATGCGACCCGAAGTTTTCATGGCCCGCATCTCGGATGGAATTGGCCATCTGATCACAGATCGGGGAGGGGAACCGGGACGGCGCATCGGAGGCGCGGCCTTGGAATACCGACTGCTGCACTTCGGCTGGCCGCGATCAGGCGACCGGGTCGCTCTGCGATCGGGCTACGCTGGAGGAGACGCCCGCTTTCGCCGGTTCGTCCACTGGTTGGTGGATCCCGTCACCGGCAAGGCGTGGGGCTCGGCGGAGGCGATCGCCGTCTCCTTCGATCTCGATACGCGCAAGATCGTCACCCTGACCGACGAGCAGCGCGCCGAAGTCGACCGCCGGATCACGCCAGGGCTGGCGCTCTAATCTCCGGCGGCGCGCCGCAGCTCGCGGCGCAACAACTGGGGATGCTCCATGGGGAGGAAGTGGCTCGCGCCAGGGACGGTGCGCAGTTCGATCCGTCCCGTTGTGGGCAGGTCGTCGCCGGTGATCTGCACGGTCGAGTGATGCTCGCCCCGCAAGACCAAGACCGGGCAGCCGGTGGCTGCGAACGCCGCAACCGGATCGTAGCGGTGCATCCGATAGCTCGCCGCTTCCCATTCCGGCGCGCAAGCCAGGCCCACGCCGCCGTCCGGCTGATCCACGAACCCGGCCTCGACATAGTCGGCCAGCTGCTCCTCGCTCCAGGTGCGGAAGGCGCCGCGGCCACGATAGGATTGCAGCGCCTCCTGGCGACTGGCGAACCACCGCCGTCGGCGCAGGGCTCCGTCCGAGAGCATCGATCCACCGCCGGCGCCGGGCTGGGCTTGGTGAATGCCCGGGAAGATCACCGGCTCGAACAGCAGCAACTCACGCACGCGATCCGGCTGGCTCGCGGCGGCCAGCAAGCTTGCGGTCGCGCCCATCGAGTGGCCGGCCAGCACGACCGGCCCGGATGTCTCCGCCTCCAGCACAGCCAACAAATCGTCCCGGAACACCGTCCAGCCCGGGTGCGCACCAGCTTCCGCCGGCAGGCGTGTGCGCCCTTGCCCCCTAAGGTCATAGGCGAGGATCCGAAGCTCTGAGCTCAGCGGCGCCAGGATCGAGCGGTAGGTCGCCGCGTTGAAGCCGTTGGCATGGCTGAACACCACATCGACCGGGCGGTCCCCTGGCCCGAACTCCAGGGCGGCGATCTCCCCGCCACGGCTCGGCAGGGCTATGGTCCGGGTGCGCGGCGCGATTGCAGGCTGATCCATCATTGTCCGGCCTTAGCGTCGCGGCGGGGACGGAGGAAGCCATGAGCCGCCTGACCACCATCGGCTACGAGAACGAAACCCAGGCTGCGGTCATTGAGCGCCTGAAGCAGGCCGGCGTGGAGGTCGTGGTGGATGTGCGCGCCGTGGCCGCGTCGCGGCGGGCTGGCTTTTCCAAGACCCTGCTGGCGGCCAGTCTGAACGAGGCAGGCATCGGCTACGTCCACCTGCGCCAGCTCGGAACGCCGAAGCCCGGCCGAGACGCCGCACGCAAGGGTCATGTGGCGGAGATGCGGGCCATCTTCGAAGATCATCTCGCCGAGCCCGGCGCGCAGCTGGAGCTGGCGAAGGCGGCTGAGATGGCGCGGGAGAAGACGATCGCCCTGCTCTGCTACGAAGCGGACGCCTGCGGCTGTCACCGGGCCATCGTCGCTGATCGCATCTGTGAGGCGATCGGCTGCGAGATCGAGAACCTTTAGGGCTTCAGACTTCCAGCTCGGCGGCGGTCATGTCGCAGCCGGCCACGCGCATGTGCGTCAGGTCCGCCTCAATGAAGCGCGCGCGCTGGGCGTTCGCGCCGCGCAGGTCGGCGTTGCGCAGGTTGGCTCGGGTGAAATCGGTCCGCACGAAGCGACCTTCGGAAATGCGCAGCGGGCCCATCTGGGCGCCCCGCAGGTCGGCGCGGGCGAGCTGGCAGTCGCTCATCCGCGCGCCGCGAAGGTCCGCATCCCTGAGATTGGCGCCTCGGAAATCACAGCCGGAGAGATCCGCGCCCTGCATCTGCACGCCTTGCAAGTCCATGCCGAAGAAGATGGAGCGCGGCGCGATCAGCGCGGTCAGCTTGCGTCCCTTCAGGTTCCGTAGCGGCCGGAAGTCGACCTCCGGCAGGTTCATGACCGCACCCTTGCGGCCGTCGGAGTCGCAGTAGAGCTCGTGCTCCGCCAGGATCTCGGAGAGGGGGCGGTCGTCCACATAGACGAGCGGCGGCGGGCCGCGCAGCACGTCCGTCAGGTCGGCGTCGTCCAGGCGCGTGTGCTCGAGGTTCACGCCGGCTAGGACCGTGCGCTTCAGCGAGGCGCCCGTAAGGTCCGCCCCCCCGAGATCTGCGCCTGAGAGGTCTGCGCCGTCCAGCACCGCCCGGGTAAGGCGCGCGCCGGCCAGCATGGCTCCGGCGAGCACCGCATCGGTGAAATCGCTGGCCGTCGCGACCGTGCCGCTCATCTGGGCTCCGGTCAGGTTGGCGCCCGAAAGGATGGCGTAGTTCAGCTCGCCGGGGCGATGCTCGTGCCGCAGCACGCGGAAACCGTCGAGCTTGTCCTGCAGGGCGATGCGCCCCTCCCGCAGGTCGCAGCCGGCCATCTCCGCGCAGGCAAGGTTGGCGCCCCGCAAGCAGGCGCCGCGCAGATCAGCGCGCTTGAGGTTCACCCGGCGCATGTCGGCTTCACGGAGGTCCGCGCCGAACAGGATGGCGCGCGACAGGTTCGCGCCGGCCAGCATGGCGCCGGTCAGCCGCGCGCCCGCCAGATCGGCTTCGCGCAGGTCAGCGCCTTCCAACGAACAGTTGGAGAGATCCGCATAGGTGAGGGACAGGCGCCGGCCGCCCGTCCTGCCGGCCAGGTAGCGCTGATGCGCGTCGACGGCCTCACGGATCGCCTGAGCGTCCATCGGAGCCGTATGGTGCTGTGGCAGTGGGGTGGACATCGCGCGCCTTGTTCCACCCCACACTGCGGCTCGGCGCTTAAGGAACGGTTTCGCCTAGAGCCAACCGCGCTTCCGGAACCACCAGAGCGGCACGACTGCCGCAATCACCATCAGGCCCAGGGCCACGGGATAGCCGAAACGCCAGTCCAGCTCGGGCATGTGGTGGAAGTTCATGCCCCAGATCGAGGCCAGCAGGGTCGGCGGCAGGAAGATCACCGCATAGACCGAGAACCACTTGATGATGCTGTTCTGCTCGATGTTGATCAGGCCGAGCGCCGCATCCAGCAGGAAGGCGATGTGCGTCGCTTGGTAAGCCGAGTGCTCGGTGAGCGACTGCACGTCGGCCTGCACGGTGCGCAGGTGCGCCTGGCATTCCGGATCGCCGGCGATCTCCTGGGCAAGGCCCGCGAAGGACAGCATTCGACCTAGGCTGACGAGAGTGTTGCGCGTGGTGGACGTCACCGACTGCGCGCGGGCCAGTTCGGTGAGCAGGGGCTGGAACCCGCCGCTGGTTTGCCGCTGCCGGAAAATGGTCGTCGAGGCGTTCTGAACGTGGGCCGCAGTGTCCTCGATGATGTCCGCCAGCCGTTCGACGATGGCGTCCAGCAGCCCCATAAGCGCCGCTGTCCCGCTGCCCACGTGGGCTGCAGGGGCCCGGTCAGCGAACACCGTGAACGCCCGCAGATCGTCATAGCGGATCGTCGCCAGCACGCTTTTGGTGAGCACGAAGGTGACCGGCGCGGGCGTCGGCCCCTCGTCGCTGCGGGCCAGCAGGGTGGCGGTCATGAAGGTCGCGCCGTTCTCCTGATAGAGCCGGCTGGACGGCTCGATGGCCGCCATTTCCTCACGCGTTGGGATATCGAGGCCAAGCGCCCGCTCCACCGCGAGCTCTTCCTCGCGGGTGGGGTTCTTGAGGTCGATCCAGATCGAACCTTCAGGCGGCGTCCAGCCGTCGAGCGGCGTGTGGCGCTCGCATTCGGCGGCGTCGCGCCGGAGGATGTTGAGCATCGAAACTCCGCAGAAGACGCCTTGCCGTGACGTCTTCCGCTGAAGCGGTCAAGCTGGCTGTTAGTTGCCGCCGGCCGAGTCGCCGCCGCGGGTGGCGGCCGAGATCAGAGCGCCGATACGGTCGGTGGAGTCAGCCACCTGGCTGAGGATCGAAAGCGCGCCGGCGCCCGGACGGACCGCGGCAGCCATCTGGTTGGCCGCGGACTGCGCCATGGTGATCGCGGTGTTCTCGGCGCGGGTGTAGCTCGTGGAGGCCAGCATCTTGGCCTTCGAGTCCTGATAGATGAAGCCGTAGGTCGCGTAGGTGGAGCCGCCGAGATCACGGCTCGGGTCGTACCAGACCTTCACCTGGCTCCAGTCGCCGTTCGGCGAGACGTCGACCAGGGTGACGTCCTTCTCGATCTTGCCGCGCGAGCCGCCGATCGGCGACCAGTTGGCGTGCGTGATCTGAACGATGCGGTCGGTCAGGACCTGGCTGACCACCGCCACGTGGCCAAGGCGCATCCGCTCGGTCGGCTTGAAACACAGAACTGCGCCGGCCTGCGGCTGGATGCCGGTCTCGTACTTGCCGATGGCCTGCTGCCACCAGGTGCGGGCGTCGCCGAAGATCTGAATCCCGGAGATCAGCCGCGCGAAAGGCACGCACTGCCAGTACGTGTCCGCATAAGCGCCCGCAGTGGGCGCGAGGCTCATGACGGCCGCGGCGGCCAGGGAACCCAGAAGGATCCTCGTCCGTTTAAGCATGCTGGAGCACTCCCCGACGCAACGTCGTAAGGGATAACCGTACGCCTCCTTGAGTGAAAAGAGGGTTTACGCGCCTGCGACCGCCGGTCGCCGGTCATCTCCACGAACCACGCCGCACATCGGTTGGCTATATGCTCGCGTCCCTGAAGTTGAACTCGCTGTATACCCGCGTGCTTCGTGCAAACTAAAGTCACGACGCGTTGCGGTGACGCTAGCACGGCCCGAAATAAGCTGGAGCTCGCGGCCTGATGTTCTTGACGTCTACTTCCTTGATCCCGGCGCAGATCACTCCTCACCCACCTGTAACGTTTTGAAACAAGACGTCGTCGGCCATTTTCGGCAAAGCGGCTAGAGCTCAGGCATGCGGTTCACAAAAACGCGAGCGGCGCGTGGCTTGTGGATGAAACTGTGGACGGCAGCGACGCCTTAGCTTTGGGCGACAAGTGCGTTAGGACGAAGCAGGCTTCAGGGAGAGCTGAGAGATGGGTGAAATTGCAGAGCTGCTGGTCAGTCCGGCGGCGTGGGCGGCGCTGATCACCCTCGTGGTGATGGAGGTCGTGCTCGGCATCGACAACCTGGTCTTCGTCTCGATCCTTTCCAACAAGCTGCCGGAAGCGCAGCGCAAGAAGGCGCGCCGCATCGGCATCGGCCTGGCCCTGGTCATGCGCCTGGTTCTTCTATCGACTCTCGCCTTCATCGTCGGCCTTGTGCAGCCGGTTCTGACGCTGCCCTTTCCGGTTCCCACGGACGCACAAGGCCACCCTGTCGTAGACCTGGCGTTCTCCTGGCGCGACCTGATCCTCCTGGCAGGCGGTCTGTTCCTGGTCTGGAAAGCCACCACCGAGATCCATCACACGGTGGACCCGGTTGGCGGTGACGACCTGCTCGACAAACGAACGGTCAAGCCCGTCAGCTTTAGCTCGGCCATCATCCAGATCATCCTGCTCGACCTGGTGTTCTCGATCGACTCCATCCTCACCGCCGTCGGCATGACCGAGCACCTGCCGATCATGGTGGTTGCGGTGGTGATCGCCGTCGGCCTGATGCTGGTGGCCGCGAACCCGCTGGCGGAGTTCATCAACAACAACCCCAGCGTGGTCATGCTGGCCCTCGGTTTCCTGCTGATGATCGGCGCGATGCTGATCGCCGATGCGTTCGGCGTGCACGTGCCCAAGGGCTACATCTACGCCGCCATGGCCTTCTCCGCCTTGGTGGAGGGCCTGAACATGGCTGCGCGGCGCGGAGCTCGGAAGAAGGGCGGCGGCGGCCACTGAGCCGCCTGGACGCCCTCACGATTGAAGCGGGGCCGCTGACGCCCTAGCCTTCGCAGGCAGGCGAATCAGCTGCGGCGTGGGGGCGTCATGCCCATTTCCTATCTCTCGACGGCCCAGATCGCAGGGCTCGACCGCAGCATTCTGCAGAACCTGACGACGACGCACATCCGCGGCCTTGGTGCGAGCCAGGTTGCGGCCCTGACCGTCTCGGCCATCGAGACGCTGAGCGTTCAGCAGATCGGCTCTCTGACCGCCAACCAGGTCAAGGCGCTGACGGTCACGCAGATCCCGCACCTGCCGCAAACGCTCGGTCTCGACACCAACCAGCTGCTGGCGCTGAACGGGACCCAGCTGAACGCCCTTTCGGACACACAGATCAGCGCTTTCGATGCGACGCGTCTGGGCTCTCTCGGCGCCGGGCAAGTGGCCGCGTTCTCCGCCACCCGCTTCTCGGAATTGGACGCCAGCCAAATTGCGGGCCTGACGGTCACCCAGATGCGAGGCCTGTCCACCACCCAGATTGGTGCGCTGACGGCTAGCGACATCCAGGAGTTCTCGGCCACCCAGCTGGGCGCGCTTACGGCGGGCCAGATGACGGCCATCAATGCGACCCATGTCGCCCAGCTCAGCCTGGAGCAGCTGGCCGGGCTTGGCTCCACTCAGATCTCCGGACTGAACGCGACGGCGCTGTCGTCCCTGAGCGGCGCCCAGGTCGCCACCCTGACCGAGACGCAGGTCGCCGGCCTGAGCCGGTCGCAGATCGCCGGCCTCAGCGCGACGGACTTCGCCGAGCTCAGCGCCACCCAGATCACCGGCCTGTCGACGACGCAGATCGGCGCCGTCAGCGCCTCCAACCTCTGGTCGCTGTCCGGCGAGATCATCGGCGCGCTGACGCCCACCCAGTTCGGCGCCATCAGCGCAACCCAGTTCGCCGCCCTGCCTGCCGCTCACTTCGGCAAGCTCTCCTCGACCCAGGTGGCGAGCCTCTCGGCGTCCCAGTTGGGCGGACTGAGCGCTACGCTCATTTCGTCCTTCAGCGACACGCAACTGGCGGCTCTGAATGCCACGGCGATCCGCTCGCTTGGCGCCGAAGCCATAGGCGCGCTTTCCCCGAGCGAGTTCGGCCGCCTGTCGCGCGACCAGATCGCCGCCCTCACGCCTACCCAAGTCGGCGCTCTGTCGCTCACCAACTTCCAGGCTCTGGACGCCACGCACATCGCCGCGTTCACGACCACGCAGCTGCGCGGGATCTCGCCTTTCCAAGCCCGCAGCCTGCGTCCGGAAGAGATCGCCGAATTCTCGGCCAGCCAGATCGCCGGCCTCGCTGCGACGCAGGTGGGGGCTCTGAACCCCACCGCCCTCGCCTCCTTCAGCGTCACTCAACTGTCGGCGCTCAGCGCCGCACAGATGGGCGGGCTTTCGGCGACGAATTTCGGCGCGCTCGACGCATCTCAGGTGGCGGGCCTCACGACCACGCAACTCCAAGGCCTGAGCGCGACAACCGTGCGCGGCCTGCTGGCCGGCGATTTCGCGGAAATCGCGGAAGCGAAGCTCGGCGTCCTGACCGCGTCCCAGCTGGGGGCCTTGTCAGCGACCAACCTGTCCAGCCTGACCGCCACTCAGGTGGCCAGCCTCACCGCCACTCAGCTGCAGGGGCTGTCCCGCACCCAGTTCGCGGCCCTGGAGGCCGTAGACATCGGCGAGTTCACCGCCACGCAGATCGCCGGCCTTTCGGCCAATCAGGTCGGCGGCGTATCCGCTACCGGCCTGGCCGGCCTCACCACGGACCAGATCTCGGCGCTCACGCCAGCGCAGATCGGCGCGATCTCCGCCACCAACCTGCCCGCCCTGAACGCCACCCAGGTGGCGATGCTGTCGGCGACCCAGATCGGCGGCTTCAACGCCGCCCAGGTGCGCAGCCTCAGCACCACCGACTTCGGGAAGTTCACCTCCACCCAGCTGACCGCATTTACCGGCGCGCAGATGGGCGCCCTGTCCACGACCAACCTCTTCTCGCTGAGCAGCACCGCTTTCGGCGCACTGACGACCACTCAGGTGGCGAGCCTCACGTCGACCCAGATCGGCAGCCTGCAAGCCACCGAGTTCAGCCGGCTGACAAACAGCCAGATCAGCGCCCTGACCGCCGCGCAGGTGAAGTGGCTCACTCCCTCGGTGATCGCGTCCATGGGTCTCGAGCAGATCACCGCCCTCGCCCCCTCGCAGATCCCAGCTCTGACGGTCACCCAGGTTCGGGCGCTGAGCACCACGCAGGTGGCCGCCATGTCGCCGGCGCAGCTGAACGCCATGACCGGAGAGCAGGTGATGAACCTGCCGCTGCTCGCCTAGAGGAAGCTATAGGGATCGATGTCGATCGCCAGCCGCACGGAGGCTGGCGGCTTCACCCGGGCCCGCCAGGTGGTCATGTAGGCCGACAGGTCGACCCCGCGGTCTGCTCTTACCAGGAAGCGCTTGCGGCGGCGCCCGCGCACCAGGCTCAGAGGCGCATCGGCAGGCCCGTAGACCTCCACCCCTTCCGCGTTTGGGGCCGCTTCGGCCATCTGCCGCATGAAAGCGTCGAGCTGCCCCGGGTCCGCTCCGGACGCGATCACCGCCGCCAGCCGGCCGAACGGGGGCAGCTTGGCGAACAGGCGCTCCTCCATCTCCGCCGCCACGAACGCGTCGCGGTCCTGCGCCTGCAGCGCCTGCATGACGGAGTGTTCGGGCGCGTAGGTCTGCAGCAGGGCGCGCCCAGGCCGGTCCCGACGCCCCGCCCGGCCGGTGGCTTGCGCCAGAAGCTGGTAGGTCCGCTCGGCCGCACGCAGGTCGCCGCCGCGCAGTCCAAGGTCGGCGTCCACGACGCCGACAAGGGTGAGCTTTGGGAAGTTGTGGCCTTTGGCGGCCGCTTGGGTGGCCACGAGGATGTCGATCTGTCCCTCGGCCATCGCCTCCACCAGCCGCCGCGCCTCACGGGCGTCGAACACCGTGTCGGAGGAGAAGACGGCCACTCGCGCGTCGGGGAAAAGAGCGCGGGCTTCCTCCTCCACCCGCTCCACGCCGGGACCGATGGAGACCAGGCTGTCCTTGGCGCTGCAGTGCGGGCAGCGCTCCGGCTTGGGCATGGAGAAGCCGGTCAGGTGGCAGACCAGACGGCCCGAGTAGCGGTGCTCCACCAGCCAGGAGTCGGTGTCGGGCGCGGTCATGCGCTCACCGCACGCCTTGCAGAGCACCAGGGGCGCATAGCCGCGGCGGTTAAGGAACAGCAGGGTCTGCTCGCCCCGCTCAAGGGTCTCCGCCATCGCCCGCACCAGGGGCGGAGAGAGCCAACGCCCGGTCTCAGGCGGCGTCGCCCTGAGGTCCACCAGCTGGATCTCCGGCAACTGGGCGATGCCGTGACGACTGGAAAGCCGCAGCCAGCGGTAGCGGCCTTGCTCGGCGTTGCGCAGGGTCTCCAGAGACGGGGTCGCGGAAGCCAGAAGCACGCACGAACCTTCGATCTTGCCGCGCACCACAGCCAGATCACGCGCCTGGTAGATGAAGCCCTCCTCCTGCTTGAAGGAGCCGTCGTGCTCTTCGTCGACGACGATCAGGCGCAGGTTGGTGAAGGGGAGGAACAGGGCCGAGCGCGCGCCCACAACGATCCGGCAGCGCCCGCCGGCGACCGCTTCCCAGACCCGGCGACGGGCCGGCGGGGCGACATCGGAGTGCCACTCGCCGGGCTGCACGCCGAAACGCGCCGCGACGCGGCCGATGACCGCCTGCGTGAGAGCGATCTCCGGCAGCAGGACCAGCACCTGGGCGGTCGGATCTTCGGCCAAGGCTGCGGCGGCGGCTTCCAGGTAGACCTCCGTCTTGCCCGAGCCGGTCACCCCGTCGAGCAGGGCGACCTGAAAGCCGCCCGCCTGCAGCATCTCCTTGAGCACGTCGGCGGCCGCCGCCTGGCTGTCGCTGAGGCGCGATCCAGGCCGGCTGAGATCCGGCTCATCGAAGCGCGCCACCGCCTCAATCTCGTGCAGGGCCAGCACGCCTTCGTCGATCAGCCCTTTCACCACCCCAGATGAGACCCCGGCCGCGCGGGCGAGGTCGGCTGGGCTGAGGTCTGCCCCAGCGGCGGCTTGGAGAACCTTGCTGCGCGCCAACGTGGGCCGCGCAGGCTCAGCGCCCGTTGTTCGCACGACTTTCACCGGCTTGGGCTTGGGCGCCCGCGCGCCCCGCAGGGCGATGGCGAGAGGCTGGCCTGGAAAGTCGACGGCGTAGCGCGCCGCCCATTGGACGAACTCGATGGATCCCGGCGGCAGGCGCGGCTCGTCCAGCTTGCGCTCGATCGGCTTCAGCGGCCGATTGCCGCCGACGCCATCACGGATGCCGACCACCACGCCGCGCATCAGCCGAGGACCAAGCGGCGCGGCCACCTGGTCACCGACTTCCAGGCCAAGACCCTCCGGCTCGGCGTAGTCGAACGCCTCCGGCAGGGGCATGGGCAGAAGGACGGACGCTATGCGGGTCATCGGGAGGGTTTTGCGCACGGCCGCAGGGCGGCTACAAGCGCGCCAAGCAACGCAAGGCCCGACCGATGCATCTCTTCCTCGACACCACCGACGTCGCCGTTCTCAAGACCCTGGCCGCCACCGGCCTGGTGGACGGCGTAACCACCAACCCGACGCTGATCGCCAAGTCCGGACGTCCGATGCTCGAGGTCATCGCCGAGATCTGCGAGATCGTCGAGGGCCCGGTGAGCGCCGAAGTGGCCGCAACAGAAGCCGAGGCCATGCTGGCCGAAGGCCGCAAGCTGGCCGAGATCGCCACCAACGTCGTCGTGAAGGTGCCGCTCACCCGGGACGGCCTGATCGCCACGGGTCAGTTCACCCGCGAAGGCATCCAGACCAACGTCACGCTTTGCTTCTCGGCCGCCCAGGCTCTGCTGGCCGCCAAGGCGGGCGCCACCTTCATCAGCCCCTTCATCGGTCGTCTGGACGACTACGGCGCTGAGGGCATGGATCTGATCACCGAGATCCGCGCCATCTACGACAACTACAGCTTCGATACCGAGATCCTTGCGGCCTCGGTCCGCACCCCGGCGCACGTCACCCAGGCCGCCATCGCCGGCGCGGATTGTGCGACCATTCCGCCTGCCGTGTTCGAAGCCCTCTTCAAGCACCCGTTAACCGAAAAGGGTCTTGAACAGTTCATGAGCGACTGGGCCAAGACGGGGCAGTCGATCCTGTAGGGTTAATTCGGGGGACGGCATGGACGGGTCTCAAGGCAGCCTTTTCGAAGAGGCTCGGTTGGAACCCGCCGCCGTCCGCCGCTTCCTGGCCGACAACCCAGAGTTCCTGCTGGATGACGAGGGCCTGCTAGGCGAACTGGGGCTCAAGGTTACGGCGGACAACGTCGTCGACTTCGGCCAGGCCGCCTTGGCTCGGGTGCACGCCGCCCATGAGCGCGAGGCGATGCAGCGCCAGCAGATCGAGGAGATCGCACGCGCCAACTTCTCGGCCCAGGCCCAGATCCACGGCGCGGTGATCGACCTGCTGGACGCGCGCAACCATTCCGACCTGGCGTTCCGTGTCGATGAACTCGCCCGCCAGCGGTTCGGCCTGGCGGCCGGCGTCGTGGCGCTGGAGGGGCCCGAGCGGGTGCCTGCCGGCTGGGGCGTGTTGGTCGAGGGGCAGGTGGACCTGATCCTCGGCGCCCCGCAGCTGATGTCCCGCATGGGGTTTGCGCCCACCGCCCGCGGCCTGTTCGGCGACCGGGCTGAACAGATCCATTCTATGGCCATGGTGCGCATGGCCATGTGGGAGCCCTCCCGCGAGGCGCTGCTGGCCTTCGGGTCCGAAGACCCGGAAGGCTTTACGCCGGAAATGGGCGCAGAACTGGTGGTCTTCCTGGCCCGGGTAGTCGAGCGCACGGCCGAACGTTGGCCGGTCCTGTAAGCACCGCCTTCGAGGCGCGGGCGCTCTGGCTGGAGCACCTGGCCAACGAACGCCGCGCCTCGCCGCGCACGCTGGAAGCCTATGGCTTCATCGTCGCCCGCTACATCGCCTTCCTTGAACAGCACCGTGGTGAGGCGCTGACGGTTCGCGGCTTGAGCGAAGTGTTGGCCGGCGACGTCCGCGCCTGGCTTGCGCACCTGCGCTCCGGGGAGACGCCGCTGTCGCCGCGCTCCCTGTCTCAGTCGCTCTCGGCGATCCGCACGTTCCATCGCTTCCTGGACCGCCGCCTCGATGCGCCGAACGCCGCGATCGCCTTGGTGCGTGGCCCACGTGTGACGCCCGGCGCTCCGAGCCCGGTCAGCGAGGATCAGGCGCGCGGCCTCATCGAAGAGCCGGCGCTCGATCCAGACCGCGAAGATTGGGAAGTCGCCCGTGACCAAGCGGTGCTCACCTTGCTGTACGGATGCGGCCTTCGCATTTCCGAGGCGTTGTCGCTGATGCGTTCGGACGCGCCCCTCCCCGACGTGCTGCGCATTGTGGGCAAGGGTTCAAAGACGCGGGTCGTGCCAGTGCTGCCGGCTGTCCGCGAGGCGATTGACGCCTATCTCGCCAGCCTTCCTTTCGTGCTGGCCCCGGGCGACGCGTTGTTCCGGGCCAAGCGCGGGGGACCGCTCAGCCCGCGCCACGTGCAGGCCACGGTGCAGAACCTGCGCAGTCGGTTGGGTCTGCCGGACAGCGCCACGCCGCACGCTCTGCGGCACTCCTTCGCGACGCATCTACTTGGCGCGGGCGCCGACCTGCGGTCCATACAAGAACTGCTGGGCCACGCCTCGCTTTCGACGACGCAGCGCTACACCCAGGTGGATGCCCAGGCGCTGCTTAGCGCCTATGCTAACGCCCACCCCCGCGCCTGAGGCGATAGTCCTCGGACGGCGGTTGCGGCTGGTCCGGCTCCACGATCCCGTGAACCACCGTAGCCACCGGACAGCCATTCACCCTGCGGTTGACCGCGAGCTGAAGCGCGCCGGGCGGCTGCCTATTCAAGGTCTGGAACACGGGCCGGCCAAAACGATCGACCACCTTGTAGGGCGCGTTCTCGCAGTGTGCGGGCGCGGAGTAGAAATTGGGTGTTCGAACCTGAGTTCCGGCGGCTTCGGGACTGACGACCGCCGCGGACATAAGAATCGCGGCGAGGATCATTTCCGAAGCCCCGTCGCCAGACAGGCTGTGGCTGGCGGCTCGTCGGCCAGCTTCTTCACCTTGGCGTCTTCGCGCGCGGACCGGAACACGAGATCGTCCGTCGCAAGCGTGTGAGACAGCCGCCCCTCGGGGCACCTCGAGGGGCTTGGCAGAGTATAGACCCGGCCGCCGACCCTTCCGACCAATGGCGGAGCGGCTACGGGTGCAGGGGCGGCGGCCAGCAGGTTTGAGACCAGCAGCAGAGCGATCATGTGCAGCTCCTACTCAAGGAACTAGAACCTGAGCGCGCAACCGCAGATTGGCAACTCAAGTTTCGGCGCGCACTCGCACGAGCCGCCGCCAATCGATGTCCGAGCCCCAGTCGCGCCCTTCTTCGACGCAAACGAAGCCCTCACGCTCATAGAACCGCTGCGCCTTGTGATTGGCGGACTGGACCTTCAGGGAAACAGGGCCGCTCGCCTGGGCGCTGACATGGTCGAGCAGCGCCTTGCCGACGCCGCGGCCGCGATCCAGCACATAAAGAGAATGGAGAAAGTTCTGCGGTCGGTAGAAGCCGGCGAGGCCGACGACTTGGCCGTTCTCGACCGCGACGTAGATGTCCTCGTCGCGCACGGAATTGAGGAAGTCCTCTCGCCGGTGCCGCTCCGGCTCCAGCCAGGTGAAGGTGTCGACGAGGACCTTCAGGTAGAGGTCGGCGCAGGCCGGAATTTCTTCCGGCCTCGCCTTTCGGATCTCTAGGCTTTCGATCAAGCCTGCATGGTCCACCCTTCCACGCCCATGGCCGCCTGGCGCAGGGCTTCGGAGCGGGTGGGGTGCGGGTGGCAGGTGCGGGCCACGTCTTCCGACGCCGCCTTGAACTCCATGGCGACACAGTACTCGCCGACCATTTCGGAGACCTGCGGCCCCAGGAGGTGGGCGCCGAGGATTTCGTCCGTCTTGGGATCGGCCAGGATCTTCACGAAGCCCTCGGCCTCGTGATTGATCTTGGCGCGGCTGTTGGCCGTGAACGGGAACTTGCCGACCTTGTAGGGCACGCCCGCGGCCTTCAGTTCTTCCTCGTTGCGGCCGACCCACGCCACTTCCGGCACGGTGTAGACGACGCTCGGGATCAGGCCGTAGTTCACGTGGCCCGCCTTGCCCGCGATCGTCTCGATGGCCGCCACCGCCTCATCTTCGGCCTTGTGCGCCAGCATCGGGCCATGGGTCACGTCGCCGATCGCCCAGACGCCCGGCGCGCTGGTGCGCCAGTGGTTGGTCTCGATGAAGCCGCGCTTGTCGGCCGTGATGCCGACGTTCTCCAGGCCGAGCCCTTCCGTGTAGGGCCAACGACCGATGGCCAGCAGGACGTAGTCGGCTTCGATCGTCTCGGCCGCGCCGCCGGCGACCGGCTCGACGGTGAGGCTGACGCCCGTCTTAGACGCCTTCGCGCCGGTGACCTTCGCGCCCAGCTTGAACTCCATGCCCTGCTTGGTCAGGGAGCGCTGGAAGGTCTTCGCCATCTCGGCGTCCATGCCGGGCGAGATGCGGTCCAGGTACTCGACCACCGTCACCTTGGCGCCAAGGCGGCGCCACACGGAGCCCAGCTCCAGTCCGATAATGCCCGCGCCGATGACGATCAGGCTTTTGGGCACTTCCGGCAGCGACAGGGCGCCGGTGGAGTCCACGATGCGGTTGTTGTCGACGGTGACGCCCGGCAGGCCGGCCGGCTCAGAGCCCGTGGCGATCACGATATCCTTGGATTCCAGCACGCGGACGGAGCCGTCCTCGGCCGTGACCTCGACGCGATTGGGCCCCGCGATCTTGCCGGCGCCCTTCACCCAGTCGACCTTGTTCTTCTTGAAGAGGAACTCAATGCCCTTGGTGAGCTGGCCGACCGAGTCGGCCTTCTGCTTCATCATCTGAGGCAGGTTGAGCTTGGGCTGCACCTCGATGCCCAAGGTCGCGAACTCGGTGTTGGCCGCATCGAACAGCTCCGACGCGTGCAGCATCGCCTTGGAGGGAATGCAGCCCACGTTCAGGCAGGTGCCGCCAAGGGTCGTGCGCTTCTCCACGCAGGCGACCTTCAGGCCGAGCTGGCCGGCCCGGATCGCGGCGTTGTAGCCGCCGGGGCCGCCCCCGATGATGACGACGTCGTAGGTGGTGGTCTCAGCCATGTTGCGCCTGCCTGGATGTGAAGAAGGCGGAGGTCGCCTGCCGATCGGCCGCGCCCTCCGCCATGAGAAGCGATGTGGGTCTTAGACGTCCAGCAGCAGGCGCTGCGGGTCTTCAATGGCGTCCTTCACGTGCACCAGGAAGGTCACCGCGCCCTTGCCGTCGACGATCCGGTGATCGTAGCTGAGCGCCAGGTACATCATCGGACGGACGACGATCTGGCCGTTCACCACCATCGGACGCTCCTGGATCTTGTGCATGCCCAGGATGCCCGACTGCGGAGCGTTCAGGATCGGCGTCGACATCAGCGAGCCGTAGATGCCGCCGTTGGTGATCGTGAAGGTGCCGCCCTGCAGGTCTTCCAGCGAAAGTTGACCGTCGCGGGCCTTCTTCGCCAGGGCGCCGATTTCCTTTTCGATCTCGGCGAGTCCCAGGGCGTCGGCGTCACGGACCACCGGAACCACGAGACCCTTCTCAGTGCCGACAGCGACGCCGATGTCGTAGTGGTTCTTGTAGATGATGTCCTGGCCGTCGATCTCGGCGTTGACGTCCGGCACCTGCTTCAGCGCGTGAACCACGGCCTTGGTGAACAGGCTCATGAAGCCCAGCTTCACGCCGTGACGCTTCTCGAAGCTGTCCTTGTACTGGTTCCGCAGCGCCATCACCGCGCTCATGTCCACCTCGTTGAAGGTGGTCAGCATGGCGGCGCTGTTCTGGGCTTCCTTCAGCCGGCGCGCGATCGTCTGGCGCAGGCGGGTCATGCGGACCCGCTCCTCGCGAGCGTGGATTTCACGCGGGGCCGACGGAGCAGCGGCCGGCGCCGGAGCGTTGGCGCGAGCTTCCAGAGCCGCCAGGGCGTCGCCCTTGGTGACCCGACCGCCCTTTCCGGTGCCCGAGATAGCTGCAGGGTTCAGGTTGTTCTCGGCCGCGACGCGTTGGGCTGACGGGGCCAGCACCGGCTCGCTCTTGGGCGCGCTGGTGTCCGGCACGGCTGTGGAGGTCGGCACGGGCTTGCCGGGGGTCGCCTCCGGCTGCAGCTCGCCCGCCGGAACCGGCGTCGGCGTGGAAGACGGCGCCGCCGTCGGGGCGGGGCTGGCGGTCGGGGCGGAACCAGCGCCGGCGGAGCCGGCCGCACCTTCGGTCACGCGGCCCAGCACCGTGCCGGGCTCAACCGTCGCGCCTTCCGCCGCCGCGATCTCGGCCAGAACGCCGTCGGCGGGAGCCGCGACTTCCAGCGAGACCTTGTCAGTTTCCAGCTCGACGAGGATCTCGTCCTTGCGCACCGCGTCGCCGGCCTTCTTGGTCCAGCGCGCCACCGTGGCTTCGGTGACGGACTCGCCAAGCACTGGCGTCATGATGTCGGCCATTGGGGGTGCGCTCCTTGAGGTCTTTTGCTCTGTCTACGGATCAGGTCAGGCGAAGGCTTCGGTGAGGAAGGCTTCGAGTTCTTTCAGGTGGCGGCTCATCAGGCCGGCGGCCGGAGAAGCCGAGGCCGGACGGCCGACGTAGCGGGCGCGCTTGGAGGCGACGTTGATGCGCTCCAGGGTCAGCTCCAGCCACGGATCGACGAAGGTCCAGCCGCCCATGTTCTTCGGCTCTTCCTGCACCCAGGCCAGCTCGGCGTTCTTGAACCGCTTCAGCTCGTTGGAGAGCGACTTCAGCGGCCAGGGGTAGAACTGCTCGAGGCGCAGGATGTAAACATCGTCGCGGCCGGTCTTCGCGCGATGCTCGATCAGGTCGTAGTAGACCTTGCCCGAGCAGATCAGCACGCGCTTGATCTCCGCGTCCGGCTTCAGCGTCACCCCGCCCACGTCGGCGCCCGTCTGGGCGCCGTCCAGCAGGACGCGATGGAACTTCGAGCCTTCGGCGAAGTCGGCCATAGTCGAGACCGCACGCTTGTGGCGTAGCAGGCTCTTGGGCGTCATCACGATCAGCGGCTTGCGGAACTCGCGGAGCACCTGACGACGCAGGGCGTGGAAGTAGTTCGCAGGCGTGGTCGGATAGATGACCTGCATGTTGTCTTCGGCGCACATCTGCAGATAGCGCTCGAGACGCGCGGAGGAGTGCTCCGGGCCTTGGCCCTCGTAGCCGTGCGGAAGCAGCATGACGAGGCCGCTCATGCGCAGCCACTTGCGCTCGCCCGACGAGATGAACTGGTCCACGACCACTTGGGCGCCGTTGGCGAAGTCGCCGAACTGGGCTTCCCACATGGTCAGGGTGTTCGGATCGGTCAGCGAGAAGCCGTACTCGAAGCCCAGCACCGCCTCTTCCGACAGCGCCGAGTTCAGCACCTCGAAGTGCGCCTGGTTCGGACCTAGGTTGCGGAGGGGGAAGTAGAGCTGCTCGGTCTTCTGGTCGATCAGGCCGGCGTGGCGGTGGGTGAAGGTGCCCCGAATGCTGTCCTGGCCGGACAGGCGGACCGGATAGCCCTGGTCGAGCAGGGTAGCAAAGGCCAGGTGCTCGCCCGTCCCCCAGTCGATCCCCTCACCCTTTTCGATCGCATCGCGGCGACCGTTGATGACGCGTTCGACCGTCTTGTGGACGGTGAGCGCCTCGGGGATCGAGGTGATCTTGCGACCGAGGTCCAGCAGCTTGGTCTTGGCGACGCCGGTGACGCCGCTTTCTTCCGTGCCCGGCAGCTTCAGGCCGGACCACTTGCCGTCCAGCCAGTCAGCCTTATCGGCCTTGTAGCTCTTGCCGGCGTCGAACTCCCTGTCGAGGTACTCGTCGAACTCGGCCAGCAGGGTGTCGACTTCCGGCTGGCTGACCACGCCATCGGCGACGAGGCGGGTCGAGTACAGCTGGCGCACCGACGGATGGTCCTTGATCTTCGCGTACATCAAGGGCTGCGTCATCGTCGGATCGTCGCCCTCGTTGTGGCCGAACCGGCGATAGCAGAACATGTCGATGACGACGTCCTTGCCGAACTGCTGCCGGTACTCGGTGGCCACCTTGGCGGCGAAGACCACGGCTTCCGGATCGTCGCCGTTCACGTGGAAGATCGGAGCTTCCACCATCATGGCCACGTCGGACGGATAGGGCGACGAGCGCGAGTTCTTGGGGCTCGTCGTGAAGCCGATCTGGTTGTTGACGATGAAGTGGATGGTGCCGCCGACGCCGTAGCCCTTGAGGCCAGACAGGGCGAAGCACTCGGCCACCACGCCTTGGCCGGCGAAGGCCGCATCGCCGTGCAGCAGCAGCGGCAGCACGTGGCCGCGGCCCGCGTCCGGGGTTTCGCGCAGGGTGAAGGCTTGCTTGGCGCGCACCTTGCCGATGACGACCGGGTTGACGATCTCGAGGTGCGAGGGGTTCGCCGTCAACGACAGGTGGACGCTGTTGCCGTCGAACTCACGGTCCGACGAGGCGCCCAGGTGATACTTCACGTCGCCCGAACCCTCGATGTCCGAGGGGACAGACGAGCCGCCTTGGAACTCGTGGAAAATGACGTGGTAAGGCTTGCCCATCACGGCGGCGAGGACGTTGAGGCGGCCGCGGTGCGGCATACCCAAGACGATGTCCTTCACGCCCAGGGCGCCGCCCCGCTTGATGATCTGCTCGAGCGCCGGGACCATCGCCTCGCCGCCGTCGAGACCGAAGCGCTTGGTGCCCGGGAAGCGGCGATGGAGGAAACGCTCGAAGCCTTCGGTGGCGATCAGCTTCTTCAGGATGGCGATCTTGCCTTCCTTGGTGAAGATGATCTCCTTGTCGCGGCCTTCGATGCGCTCCTGCAGCCAGGATTTCTCCTTGGGGTCGGAGATGTGCATGTACTGCACGCCGACGTTGCCGCAGTAGGTGCGGCGCAGGATCGTCAGGATCTCGCGCAGGGTCGAGGTCTCGAGACCCAGCACGTAGTCAAGGAAGATCGGACGGTCGAAGTCGGCTTCCGTGAAGCCGTAGGTCGCCGGATCCAACTCCGACGCATCGCCCGGCGTGGTGGCGATGTTCAGCGGGTCGAGATTGGCCTTCAGATGGCCGCGCATGCGGTAGGCGCGGATCATCATGATGGCGCGCAAGCTGTCGAGGGTCGCGGCGCGCACAGCGTCGGCCGAAGCCGCCGGAGCGCGGTCGGCGATCTTCTTCTCGACCTTGGCCTGAACGGCCGGCCACATGCCGTCGAGGGCCGACAGCCACTCGGGCCGCGGCTGGGGCGCGGAAGGTTTGCTCCAGGCGGGCTTTGCGGCCGCGCGCTTCACTTCCTCGGCCCGGTCGGCCAGGGAAGCGAAGAACGCCTGCCACGAGGGCTCGACCGAACTCGGGTCGGCCGCCCACTGGGCGTAGAGGTCCTCAACGAAGGCCGCATTGCCGCCGTAGAGGAACGAGGTCTCCGCCAGAACCTCGTTGATAAGACCCGCGTCGTCCGCCATCTCGTCCGCCTTCCGGAGGTCCGGGCCGCGGAGCTTCTGATCAGAGGAGCCGAGCGCGGACCGCCCTTACGTCAAAATATGGGTCTCAGGCGCCCTTGAGCACCTCGACCAAGGTTTCACCCAGCTTCGCCGGCGACGGCGAGACGCGGATGCCCGCGGCTTCCATCGCAGCAATCTTGTCCTCGGCGCCGCCCTTGCCGCCGGAGATGATCGCACCGGCGTGGCCCATCCGGCGGCCCGGAGGCGCCGTACGACCCGCGATGAACCCGACCATAGGCTTCTTGACCGATGAATTCTTGATGAATTCAGCGGCTTCTTCCTCGGCCGAACCACCGATCTCGCCGATCATGATGATCGACTCGGTCTCAGGGTCCTTCAGGAACATGTCGAGCACGTCGATGAACTCGGTGCCCTTCACCGGGTCCCCGCCGATGCCCACGGCCGTCGTCTGGCCAAGGCCCACCGCGGAGGTCTGGAACACGGCCTCATAGGTAAGCGTCCCGGAGCGCGAAACAACGCCCACGGAACCCTTCTTGAAGATGTTGCCAGGCATGATGCCGATCTTGCTTTCGCCCGGCGTCAGGATGCCCGGGCAGTTCGGGCCGATCAGGCGCGACTTGGAGCCGGACAGCGAGCGCTTCACCTTGACCATGTCGGCCACGGGGATGCCCTCGGTGATGCAGACGATGAGCGGAACTTCCGCATCGATCGCTTCCAGGATCGCGTCGGCCGCGAACGGCGGCGGGACGTAGATCACGCTGGCGTCCGCGCCGGTTTCCTTGACCGCCTCCTGGACGGTGTCGAACACCGGCAGGCCGAGGTGGGTCGTGCCGCCCTTACCGGGCGTGGTGCCGCCGACCATCTTGGTCCCGTAGGCGATGGCCTGTTCCGAGTGGAACGTGCCCTGCTTGCCCGTGAAGCCCTGGCAGATGACGCGGGTGTCTTTACCGATGAGGATCGACATCGAACTTACGCAGCTCCCCGAACGGCTTGGACGATCTTCTCTGCCCCGTCGGACAGGTCGTTGGCGGAGACCACGTTGAGCCCGCTGGCCGCGATGATTTCCTTGCCCTTTTCGACGTTGGTGCCTTCCAGACGGACGACCAGCGGCACCTTCAGGCCCACTTCCTTGACCGCCTCGACCACGCCTTCCGCGATGATGTCGCAGCGCATGATGCCGCCGAAGATGTTCACCAGGATGCCCTTCACGTTGGGGTCCGCGGTGATGATCTTGAAGGCCGCCGTGACCTTCTCCTTCGAAGCGCCGCCGCCGACGTCCAGGAAGTTGGCCGGCTCGGCGCCGTAGAGCTTGATGATGTCCATGGTCGCCATGGCCAGGCCGGCGCCGTTGACCATGCAACCGATCTCACCATCGAGGGCGATGTACGACAGGTCGTACTTGGAGGCCTCGATCTCCTTCGGATCCTCCTCGCTCTCGTCGCGCAGGGCGAAGATGTCCGGATGACGGAACAGGGCGTTGGAGTCGAAGGAGACCTTGGCGTCCAGGACCCGCAGTTGCTCGTCAGCGGTGACGATCAGCGGGTTGATCTCCAGCATGCTCATGTCCTTGGCCATGAAGGCGTCGTAGAGCTGCGAGAGGAGCTTGGAGGCTTGCTTGGCCAGGTCGCCCTTCAGGCCCAGGGCCTTGGAGAGCAGCAGACCGTGGTGCGGGAAGGCGCCGGTCGCCGGGTCGATCGAGAAAGTGACGATCTTTTCCGGCGTGGCGTGGGCCACATCCTCGATGTCCATGCCGCCTTCGGTGGAGGCCACGACCGAGACCCGGCTCGTTTCGCGGTCGACCAGCAGCGACAGGTAAAATTCCTTGGCGATCGCCGCGCCTTCTTCGATGTAGAGGCGGTTGACCTGCTTGCCCTTGGGGCCGGTCTGGTGGGTCACCAGCACGCGGCCGAGCATTTCCTCGGCATTGGTGCGGACCTCATCCACCGACTTGACCACCCGAACGCCACCCTTGGCGTCCGCGCCAAGGCCTTCGAAGCGGCCCTTGCCGCGGCCGCCAGCGTGGATCTGGGACTTCACGACAAAGACGGGTCCGCCGAGCTGCTCGGCTGCCTTCACGGCTTCGTCGACGGAGTACGCGGGATAACCGCGCGGGACCGCCACGCCGAACTCAGCGAGGACGGCTTTGGCTTGGTGTTCGTGAATGTTCATGAGCTCGCGGGCGCTTGCCTATAAGCCTCGCCCTTGCGGCGAGTGGCGGGCGTTATAGGCGCCACGCCTTGGGCTGGCAACCGCACGTGCGACCGAAAAACGCAGTCTTTTCTCGGCGACGAGCCCGCAAGGTCAGGCGAACTTAGCCTTAGTGGTCAGATGTTTAACGGCTTTTCGTCTTGGCGGATGGTAGCGGTAACACGTGAAGCAGCCCTGCAATGATTCCGCCGAGCACGAGACCAAGCACGCCGGAAGCCACTGCGAACGCCAGCCAACCGGTCACTGGCCCGATAACGGGCACGCCCGCGGCGGCATGAGCGAAGCCCTCCACCAGGTGCGGGATAGGTGTCAGGTGGAAGTGCTCCAGACCGTGGATCAGGATGCCGCCGCCGACCCATAGCATCGCGGCCGTGCCCACGGTCGCCAGGCCGGAGAGCACGATCGGCATGCCCTTCACCAAGGCGCGACCGACACTCTGCGACGCGCGGCTGGGCCGTTGGCTCATGTGCAGGCCGATGTCGTCCAGCTTCACGATGAGGGCGACGACGCCGTAGACGCCGACTGTGATCAGCAAGGCCACGAGCGCCAGAGCGGCGGCCTGGATGGCCAGCGGTCGCGTGGCGACCTCGGAAAGCGCGATGGCGGTGATCTCGGCGGACAGGATGAGGTCTGTGCGGATGGCGCCGCTGACCTGCTGCTTCTCCAACTGGGTCGCGTCGAGCACGGCCTGCTCGACCAGCTCCTCGTCGTGCCCCTTGTGGAAGCTCTCGAGGATCTTCTCGGCGGCTTCGAAGCAGAGGTAGGCCCCCCCCAGCATCAGCAGCGGCGTCACCGCCCAGGGCGCAAAGGCGCTGAGCAGCAGGGCGCCCGGCAGCAGGAAGATGAACTTGTTGCGAAGCGAGCCGATCGCGATCTTGAAGACGATCGGCAGCTCCCGGTCGGGCGAGAAGCCCATGGCGTAGCCGGGCGTCACTGCCGTGTCGTCCACCACCACGCCGACCGCCTTGGAACTGGCCTTGCCGGCCGCGCCCGTGACGTCGTCGAGGGAGGCGGCGGCGACCTTGGCGATGGTGGCGACGTCGTCGAGAAGAGCGAGCAGGCCGGAGGACATGAAAACTCTGGGTCGGGGCGCCGCGCCGATATCGCCGGCGCCTGACCTGCTACGCAGTCCCGCCCGGCGCGTAAAGGCCCGGACTCAGCCGAAGAACAGCTGCCACATGGTCCGGCCGGGAATGAAGGCGAAGGCCAGGTTGATGACGAACCCGCCGTAGAAGAGGCCCATCATGGCGCGGCGGTGGCGCTGCACCTGGTGACGCTTGGCCCACAGCACCGCTAGCGGCAGGGTGATTAGGGTCCAGCCGGTGAGTAGGTGCAGGATCGACAGCCCGCCGCCGTTCGCGCCCCTGATGAACATGGACGAGCCCGCCACCAGCGCCACCAGGCCGACCCAGGTCCAGCCGCCCGCCCGGTGCAGGATCCGCCCTTTCCGCAGCCACATCAGGGCGGCGCCAAGCAGGATGGCGCCAAGCGCGCCTAGGATGTGAAGCTGGATGGCCAGCGGCAGGTGCGCGAACAGCTTCAGATCCGGCAGGTGCGGCTGAGCGTTAAGAGCCAAGCGGTAGATGCGCGGCCCAGAAGGCGCCAGGGCGATGAAGATGATGAGGGAGCCGATCGCGGCGCTCAGCAACAACCGGGTCCCGAACGGCATGAGGACCGGCGGCGTTTGCGATTGAGATGACATCCTTTATCTCCGCTCAAAAGGCGCTGCGGCGCCGTTGACGTCGGGGATGCGGCCGGGCGGCTGCGGAGGCAAAGGCGCATGCGTCGGCTGACAGCTTCGCTTCGTGAGCGGCGGGCGGACGCCGTTGGCGCTTCGCGAACGGCGGCGCTTCGATGACGGCGCAGCGCCGCGCGTTTTCACGGGGGCGTCTGGGCCCCTACACCCGCCGGTCGGGATGGGTGCGCGGCGTCACCATCAGCTTGTTCGCCGCCCTCTTCCTGGCCCTTTCCGGCGCTTTCGGGTCAGGCGATGCGCCGTTGAGCCGCCGCCTCGTCTACTGGGTCCCCTTGATGCTGGTCGGCTGGATCTGGGGCTCCTTCGTGGCGGGCCTCTTCCGCTTCGGCTACGGGGAGCGCCGGCGCATCTGGCTGCGGGTGGTCGGCGCCTCGCTGGCCATGGCCCTGCCCTTCACCTTGGTGGTCGCCGCCTTCTCCAGCCTCCTCTACGGGGCGCAAGTGGGCCTGGAGGATGCGCCCGGCCTGCTTCTCGCGGTCACGTCGGTGGCCCTGGTCATGACCAGTCTGAACGTCCTTACCGAGCAGCGCTTGGTCACCGAGGCGGCGCCTCCGGCGGCCGCGCCGCCTCGCTTTCTGGAACGGCTGCCTCTGAAGCTGCGCGGCGCGGAGGTCTGGGCAGTGGAAGCCGAGGACCATTATCTGCGGCTGCACACCTCCCGGGGGCAGGACCTCATTCTGATGCGGCTTTCGGATGCCGTGGCGGAACTCGAGGGGATTGAAGGCGCCCAGGTGCATCGCTCCTGGTGGGTCGCCCGCGCAGCCATCACCGACGCACGGCGAAGCGACGGCCGCGCCACCCTCACACTCAAGGACGGCTCGGAGGTTCCCGTCAGCCGTACCTACGCGCGCATTCTTCGGGAGCGCAGCTGGATCTAGGCGCGGCGCCGCGCGCGCCATTGGTCCCGCGTCTGACCCCAAAGATCCATCAGCGGACCCTCGTAGGGCGGCGGCAGATGCGCCCGCCGAAGCACGGTCGCGCCGAGGCGCTTGGCGACGGCTTGGCTGGCGGTGTTCTGGGGATCGATCACGTGGACCACCTCGGTCCAGCCCAGATGGTCAAAGGCGTAGTCGATGGCTGCGGCGACACCCTCGGTGGCGTAGCCCTTTCCCCAGGCCTCGCGCGCCAGGCCGTAGCCGACCTCCGCGGCGGGCCAGTCCGCAGGCTTCCACGGCCCCAGACGACCGACCCAGCGGCCAGTGGACTTCTCGATCACCGAGAACATTGAGAACCCTGTCACCGACCAGGCGCCCACCAGGGTGCACATCTGCCGCCAAGCGAGGGAACGCGGCTGCACGCCGCCGACGAAGCGCGTCGCTTCCGGGTCAGCGGCGAAGTCCGCGAAGGCGTCGAGGTCTTCGGCCTGCGGCGCGCGCAGGATGAGGCGATCTGTCTCAAGAACCGGCGCTGGCGTCGGCATCGGTTTTGCCTTCATCTTTGCTTTGGGAGAGTTCGGGGTGGGGCCGAGCCTAGCCGCTCACGCGGCTGGGCGCCTAGCCGCGCCTTGTCGAGGGCCCTTGAGTTCACAGGGAAGCCCATGGCGCTGGATCCGCACGACCTGCAAACCGAGACCCCGGCCGGAGTCAGTCGCCCGCTGCTGGTGGGCGGCGTGGCGATCGCTTGCCTGCTGGGCGTAGGGCTCGGACTGTGGGCCCGCCCGTCGCAGAGCGAGCGGCGCTTCTCCCCGCCCGTCGCCGTTCAGCCGAAAGTCGCCGCCCCGCCGCGCAGCCTGGAGATCGTGGTCGACGACGGACCTGCTCCGATCGGCAAGCCGCTGGAGGTGCTGGCCGCCTCGGAAGCGCCCGAGCTTGCTGCGGAAGCCGCCGTCGACCCGCCCGAAGCGCCGCTGATCGCGCCTCGCCGTGAGCCAGAAGGGCTGGTGAAGGTTCAAGCCATCTCGCCGGCGCCGCCCGAGCCCACGGAGATCGCGCCGCCCGTCCTGCCGCCGGTCCGCCAGAAGGTGGAAACGCCCGCAACTCGAACCGCCAAGCCGGCCGCGAAAGCGGAGAAGTCGCCGGTCACCAACGCCAAGGCTGAAGTGAAGGCAAAGCCTGCTGAGGCGAAGCCCAAGGCGCTGGTGAAGACCAAGGCCGAAGCGCCCAAAGCCACTCCGAGCCGAGCGGTGAAGGCCGGAAAAGTAGTGAAGGCGAAGGCCAAGGCGGCCGAAGCCAAGATCGTTCGCAGCGAAGAGGCCGCAAAGCCGAAGATCGCCAAGCTGGTCCGGGTGGTCAGCAAGGCCGTTCCGCACCGCTCGAAGAAGACGGAGGCCCGCGAAGCCCCCGAGCGGCCGGCCAAGGCGACCACGCCCCAGAAGGTCGGCAAGCCCGCGCCCAAGAAGCCGGCGACGGACCCCAAACTGCAGAAGGCCGCCCTGCCGAAAACCGCGCCGGCCAAGGCCGACAAACCGGTGAAGGTGGCGCAGGTGAAAAAGGCCCCTGCCAAGCCCTCGCGCTGCGCCTCCGCCGATCCCGGCGCGGCCCTGGTCTGCTCGACGCCGGCGCTCGGCGCTGCGGACCGGGAGATGGCCCGCGCCTATCGTGAGGCGCAGGCCGCTGGCGTGCCCGCCTGGCGGCTCGAACAACAGCAGCAACGGTGGCTCAACGCCCGGGCCAACGCGGCGCGCGAGGCGCCCTGGGCGGTGCGTGACGTCTACGCCGCGCGCATCGCCGAACTGCGCGACATGAGCCGCTCCCGCCAGCAGGACTTCTGACCGCGGCGGAGCTAAGCCTTTGCAACTGCAGAGTCTCTCGAGGATTTAGGCGCCTGAGGGATGTCGAAGTTGCGAAGAGGCGATTGCCTATGCCTGCGGGCCAGACCCGAGATCCCTGGTCGGGAACCACCTACAACGGATTTTCGGGCGCCGCTCCGCCGCCGGGAGGCTCTGCGAGAGCCGCGACGAGGCGCCGGCGCGCTTCCACCCGCACCCTTCTGCTTGGCGGCGTCGCGGGCGCTCTCGGCCTCGGGTTGGTCTTCGGTCTTCTGGCTCGCCCGGAGCTCGGGTCCCCCGCCACGTCCAGGCCAGCTCCCGTGGCTGCAGCCCCGGCGCCCACGGCGGAGGATCTTCCCCTGATGAGCGACCAGCAGCTCGCTGTGGAAGTGGGGCCGCCGCCCGCCGCCGCACCCGAGCAGCTGCCCGATGCCGGGCCAATCGCGGTCCTGCCGCCCCAGACGCGCGCCGCTCCGCCCACGCCCTCCCGCGCGGCGCCAGCACCGGCGCCTCGAGCTGTGCAGCCGCCGCCAACAATCCGCCCCTTGGAGCCGCAGGCGCCCCTGACCAGCACGCCCGCCCCCGCACCCATTCCCGCGCCGGCGCCGCGCATCGCTGAGCAGGACGTGGTTCGGCCGAGCTTCAACTGCCGCTACGCTCGCAACCGGTCGGAGCGGATGGTCTGTTCGGACGACCAGCTCGCCGCCGCAGACCGCCGCCTGGCGCGAGCTTTCGACCGGGCCGTCGCGGCGGGCGTCCCCCGGCGTGAGCTGCGCGCCGACCAAGACGACTGGCTGGCGATCCGCG
This sequence comes from Phenylobacterium deserti, assembly GCF_003254705.1. Taxonomy (GTDB): domain Bacteria; phylum Pseudomonadota; class Alphaproteobacteria; order Caulobacterales; family Caulobacteraceae; genus Phenylobacterium; species Phenylobacterium deserti. The sequence goes on along the minus strand of NZ_QFYR01000001.1, from coordinate 1,149,554 downwards.
AGGACGCGGCGCGCTACGGCCGCGGCGCGGTGTCCAATGTCTACGAACAGCGCATCCAGGAGCTCGAGGACATGGCGGGCGGCTAAGACGCGCGCGCAGAGAAAAGGGCCGGCAGCTCGCGCCGCCGGCCCTCTTTGTCTCGGGATGTGTCCGCCCTTAGGCGAGCATGTCCTTGATGGTGTCGCGCTCACCGACGAGCTCGTCGTTGGTGATCTTGATCTTCGACTTGGCGAAGTCGTCCATCTCGTAGCTGGTGACCACTTCGTAGGAGCCCGGTGTGGTGGTCCGCACCGGCATGCCGGCCCAGACGCCGTCGGCGAAGCCGTAGCGGCCTTCCGAGTTCACGGCCACCGAGTGCACGGCGCCCGGCGTGACCAGGTCTCGCACGTGGTCGATCAGGGCGTTGGCCGCCGAAGCCGCCGAGCTCTGGCCGCGGGCGTCGATGATCGCCGCGCCGCGCTTGCCGACCGTCGGCAGGTACTCGTTCTCGAGCCAGGCTTGGTCGCCGATGACCTCGGCCGCCGACTTGCCGCCGATCTTGGCGTGAGTGAAGTCGGCGAACATCGTCGGGCTGTGGTTGCCGTAGATGAACAGCTCGGACACGTCGTTGATGGACACGCCGGCCTTCTTCGCGAGCTGGGCCCGGCCGCGGTTTTCGTCCAGGCGCACCATGGCGGTGAAGCGGTCGGCGGTCAGGCGCTTGGCCTGGCTGGCGGCGATCATGCAGTTGGTGTTGCAGGGGTTGCCGACGACCGCGATGCGGGCGTCGTCGGCGGCCACTTCGTCGATGGCCTTGCCCTGGGCGATGAAGATCTTGCCGTTATCTTTCAGGAGGTCGGCGCGTTCCATGCCCGGACCGCGCGGCTTGGAGCCGACCAGCAGGCACCAGTTGGCGTCGCGGAACGCCTCGTTCGGATCGCCCGTCAGGACCATGTCCTGCAATAGCGGGAAGGCGCAGTCTTCCAGCTCCATGGCGACGCCCTTCAGCGCCTTCTGCGGGCCTTCAACCGGAATTTCGAGCAGCTGGAGGATCACCGGCTGGTCCGGACCCAGCATGGCCCCGGAGGCGATGCGGAAGAGAAGGGCGTAACCAATGTTGCCGGCGGCGCCGGTGACGGCCACGCGGATGGGCGGCTTAGCCATGAGGACTGCTCCAAAGGACGGTTATGGCATGCGGCGGCCCGCCGCAGTCGGCCGGTCCCGTACCGCGTCAGCGTGCATGCTGCAATGCCAACAGACGTCGGTCGCAGCCTCTGGCGCGCCGGTCGGCGGCATGCTCAACCTCCGGTCATGTTCGAGCTCGATCCAGCCTTCGTCGCAACCTCCGAGAGCCTCGGGGAGCTGCCGCTCTGCCATGCGCGGCTGCAGGCTGACGCGCGCTATGCCTGGATCGTGCTGATCCCCCGACTGGCGAGCGTGGTGGAGCTGGAGGATCTGTCGCCAGACGACCGCGCCCGGCTGCTGGATGAGATCCTGTTGGCTGGCCAGGCTGTGCGAGCGGTGGGCGAGGCGCTGGCCCGGCCCGTGCAGAAGCTGAACGTCGGGCAGTTGGGCAACGTGACCCGCCAGCTGCACGTGCATGTTCTCGGGCGGCGAGACGACGATCCGGCTTGGCCGGGACCGGTTTGGGGCCACAGCCCTGCGCAGGCGTTCGACCGGCAAGCGCTTGCGGCGGCCACCCTCGCGGCGCGCCGGACGCTAGGCGTCTAGGGAGTCGGCGCCCGGCGCAGGCTGACCTGCCGGCGCTCGCCGCCGGTCTCCAGGTTGCCGGACCAGCCCACGGCTGCGGGCTCCAGCGTCAGGGTCGCAGGCGCACCGCCCATGTCCGTGAACCGCAGCACCACATCCGCGCTGGTGCGCTCGGCCGAGTCCACAAAGCCGGATCCATTCAACGCACCTTTCCGGCGCAGGTCGCGCCAGGCGCCTTCCACCACGCCGTCGCCGCGGTCCACCAGCTTCAGGGCATAGAGGTCGCCCTCGCCTTGCGCGCTAAGCGTCCATGCGCCGTCCAAGGCGCCCTGGAAGCTCTGGGCCGAGGCGAAAGAGGCGCGGATCCGGGAATCGTAAGCTAGGCTCTCCACCGTCGGGGGACGATCCGGCGTGCGGCCCGTCTCCTCGATAAAGACGGGTCTGGTCGCCTGCGGCGGCCCGGTCGGTCGTTGCGGCGGTGCGGCGACAATCGGCGCTGGGGTTGGTTCCGGCGGTGCGGCCGCGGTGTCCGGCTCTTCCGGGGCGATGGTGCTGCGAGGCGGCGCGTCCAGAATGGCGCCGATCGCATCACTCTGGACCGGCGCCTGCTGCGCTCCAGCCGAGGCGGCCCCAAGAACCCCAAGCACGAGGGCTCCCATTGCGATGGCGCGTCTCATTCCGGCGATCCCTCCCGCACTGCGATGGCGTCTGAGAGAGCGATCAAGCGCTGCGCCTGTTCCAGGTGAAGGCGCTCCACCATCTTGCCATCTACCTTGATAACGCCCCGGCCGGCGCTTTCCGGCGCATCGAACGCCCTCACCACCTGGCGAGCCCAGGCCAGGGCTTCAGGATCGGGCGAGAAGGCAGCGTTGGCCGCCGCAATTTGCGCGGGATGGATCAGGCTCTTGCCGTCGAAGCCGAAGGCGACGCCTTGTGCGCACTCGCGGGCTAGCCCTTCGGCGTCGCTGAAGTCGTTGTAGACCGCATCCAGCACGAACAGCCCGTGGGCGCGAGCCGCCGTCACCGCCAGGCTCATGGCGGCCTGCAGCGGCGCCCGGTCCGCGCCCGGCCGGCAGCCCATCTCCATTGCGAGGTCGTTTAGGCCCAGGATCCAGCCTTCCATGCGGTTGGCCGCCGCCGCCGCGCCCAGAGCGTCGAGCCGGAGCACGGCCTTGCAGGTCTCGATCATGCCCCAGAGCCGCGTCTTGCCGCCGAGCGCGGCGGCATAGGCCGGCAGATCCTCGGGGTCGGACAGCTTCGGGACCAGCAGGGCGTCCGGCTGGGCGCCCGCCACCGCGCCCAGATCGGCCGCGCCCCACGGAGTATCCAGGGCGTTGATCCGCACCACCAGTTCGCGAGCGCCAAAGCCGCCGGCCCGCACGGCTTCGCAAGCGGCCAGCCTGGCTTCGGCCTTCGCCTCGGGGGCGATCGAGTCCTCCAGGTCCAGGACCACTACGTCACAGGACAGAGTGCGGGCCTTTTCCAGCGCTCGAGCGTTGGTCGCCGGCAGGTAGAGCGCGCTGCGCCGGGGGCGGACGAGCATGGTGATCTTGGGCTCCTTCGCACGTGGCGGTCGCCCTCTCTTAGCGGCTAGGATGGCTCCATGACCACACGCTACGACCCGGACGCCCGCAATGTGCTCGGCGGGGAGCTGAAGCCCTGCTCGATGGATCCGGTGACCGGCTTCTTCCGCAACGGATGCTGCGAGACCGGGCCGCACGACTACGGCATGCACACGGTGTGCGCGGTGATGACCGCCGAGTTCCTGGCCTACTCCCGCTCGGTGGGGAACGACCTGTCGACGCCGCATCCGGAGATCGGCTTTGCGGGTCTGAAGCCGGGGGACCGCTGGTGCCTGTGCGCGCCGCGCTGGAAGGAGGCGCTGGACGCTGGCGCCGCGCCGAAATTGGTGCTGGAAAGCACGCACGAGGAGACCTTGGCGATCGTTCCGCTAGGCGTTCTGAAGGACCACGCCGTCAAGGCCTGATCCCTCAGCGGAGGGGGTACTCGGCTTCCAGCCGGTAGTGCGCGCCTTCCTTGGCCAGGACGCTGGAATAAAGGCCGAAGCTCTCCACCGCCATCGGCGGCGACCTCAGCAGGTTGTTGCCCTGTATCCAGGCCGCGACCTTCGCTGGATCGGCGTGCCGCAGGTAGGCCAGAGTGACGTGGGGCCGGTAGTTCCGCTTTTCAGGCTTCAGGCCCACGCGCCGGGCGGCGCTTTCGCAAGCCTGGGCCAGGTGCTTCAAGGCCGGATTGTCGACCACCCCCGCCCAGATCGCCCGGATCTCGTCACCTTCCCCGAAGGCCCCGGCGCCCTGCAGCTCCAGTTCGAACGGGCCGCCGCCGATCGCCGACAGCTCGCCATCGAGGTCACGGGCTACATCCTCCCTCACCTCTCCGAAGAAGCGCAGGGTCACGTGGAGCTGGTCCAGGGTGCGCCAGCGCGCGCCGTCAAGCCCCGTCTGACGGCGGACCAGCGCCAGGCCGATGTCCTGCGGGATGGGAACGGCGGCGAACAGGCGGATCATGCCCAAGTCTTACGCCGTGGCGAGAGCGCGCGCCACGACCGGAGCCAGGCGGCGGGCGATCACCTGCACGCCGGCGGCGTTAGGGTGCACGCCGTCACGCTGGTTGAGCAGGGGGTTGAGCACCACGCCATTCAACATGTCCGGAATGAAGAGTACGTCCTGGCTTCGTGCAACGCTTGCGAACGCGCCGTTGAAGGCCTCCGCATAGCTGCCCTGCAGCAGGGGCGGCACTCGCAAGCCGGCCAGCACCACCGTCACGCCGCGGGCCTTAAGACGCCGGACAATGGCGTCCAGATTGCGCCGCACGACGGTAGGGTCCGCGCCCTGCAGCAGGTCGTTGCCGCCCAGCGCGACGACGCAAACGTCGGCGTCCGCCGCCGCCCGATCGACCCGGTTCAGCGCCCCGCCGGTGGTGTCGCCCACCACGCCGTACGGAACGACACGGGCCGAGGCGCCCAGGCGCACCAACTCGCCCTGCAGGATGGCGGGCAGCGCTTGGCTGGCAGGCAGGCCGTAGCCTGCGGTGATGGAGTCTCCCAGGATCGTGACCCGGCGCGCGACAGCGGCCTGCGCCGTCCCGCCCAGCCCCGGCGCGACCGCCAGGCCGGCAGCGGCGGCGACCACCGCGCGGCGTGAAAAGTTCAAATTCGTCATGGTCGAGGGGATGTAGTGCGCCGCGGCTGCAACCCAAGTCCCTGCGACAGCAGGGCAGCTACTCTCGATTTTGGCTTCGCTGTCGGAGCCAAGGTCTTGCTTCAGCCATTTGCTGCAACGATATTTATGGCTGCGTCCACCCGGGACGCGAAACTCAAGGGCAATGCCTCAAATGAGCGACTTTAACCGCGGCTACGCGCGCACGATCCCCGCCGATCGCGCCGACATGTCGGTGGACGCGGGACTTCGCAGCTTCATGCTCGGCGTCTACAACAAGGTGGCCCTGGGCCTCGTGCTGTCCGCCGCGTTGGCCTACCTGACCGGCCAGGTCGAAGCTGTCCAACAACTGCTCTATCGGACTGCCGTGTCGCCTGTGAGCGGTGCCGAAGTGCTGGTCGGCTATACCGCCCTGGGCTGGATCGTGGCATTCGGTCCGCTGGCGGTCATGCTGTTTGGCTTAGTCGGCATGCGGAACGCCACACCGCGCACCTCCGGCATCTACTACTGGACGATCGTGGCACTGATCGGCGCCAGCCTCGGCGCGATCACCCTGGTTTACACGGGGGCCTCAATCTTCAAGACCTTCCTGATCACGGCCGCAGCGTTCGGTGCACTTAGCCTGTTTGGCTACACCACAAAGAAGGACCTAACGGGCTTCGGCAGCTTCCTGCTGGTCGGCTTGGTCGGCATTCTGCTCGCTGGTCTGGTCAACGTGTTCCTGCGCAGCCCGATGATCGACTTCGTGGTCAGCGTCCTCGGCGTGCTGATCTTCGCAGGCCTCATCGCCTACGACACGCAGCGCCTGAAGATGACCTACTATGAATTGGGCGGAAACCAATCGGCTATGGGCGTTGCGACCAACTATGGCGCTCTTAGCCTGTACCTGGACTTCATCAACCTGTTCACTTTCCTGCTGCGTCTCTTCGGCGACCGCCGCTAAGCGACGAACGGATCAAGAGATCGGAGCCCCGGCGGACCCCCGCCGGGGTTTTTCTTTGGGCGCTTAGTCGATGACCTTGAAGCGGCCCTTGTCGAAGAAGCGGAGCACCTGCTCCAGCTCATGACCGCGGCGCAGGATCATGCCGCCCTCGCCGATCACCGCCCACGCCCCCTGCTTGCGGGCCAGAGCCGGGCGCTTCTCGATCTTATAGAGGGGCGCTTCTGACGTACGGCGAAAGACGGAGAACACCGCCGCGTCAGACAGGCCGTCCATGGCGTAGTCGCGCCACTCGCCCGCCGCCACCATACGTCCGTACAGCCGCAAAAGCCGTTCCAGCTCGCGCCGCTCGAAGAACACGCCTGCCGAGCGCGGCGCGACGTAGGACGGATCAAATGCCATCGCGAAAAGCCTAAACCCAAACCAGCTTGGAAAGCGAGGGGCGCAGATGGGGGTTCCGGCTCAGATGGCAAGGCGCGATCAACCGTCACCAGCCGCCGCGAAATGACCTTATTTCCGACCCCTGAGCGCCAGATGCGGCCCGTTTATAGGGTGTGTCGGTTGGACAGGCTCGGTAGGCCCCGGATCCTGAACAGCCCCCCCAGCCCCCCTGGGTCGGTCGAACTGGCCAACCGACACACGAGATACCCCTCCCCCAAAACGTCAGCCCGCGTGGACTCTCCAGCCGCGCGGGCTTTCGTTTATCTGGCTTGGGGCTCAGGTCCGCGGCTGATGGGCCGCCAGGATGCGGCCGCCGCGCGGGAGCTGCACGAGCACGAGGGTGCGAAGACCGTCATCGGGCGGAGCTGGCAGGCGATAGGCGGTCGGCCGGCCCCGCCAGGCGCCCAGCCGCTCGATCTCACGCACCACGTTCTTCTGAATCACAGTCTGGCCGCGGTTCTCGCCGCCGCGGACGGCGATCTCCTGCTCGCGGGGATCGTAACGGATCATCCAGACTTCAGCGCCGCCCTTGGGCGGACGGCCGGAGCCGACATCCACGCGGCGCGGCCCAATGAACCGCACATCCGGCGGGTTGTGCGGCGCGCGTGCAGCGTCACGGATCAGGCGCTCCACCTGCTCGGTGCGCAGACCCGGCGCCTGTGTGTGGCCGTCAATGATCACCTGCGGCGTGTAGGGCTCGCGCAGCGAAAGCTTGGTCACATAGGCGCGCTGCCGCTCGGAGAACTCCGGTTTGGCGAAGGTGTCGGTCCAGCCGAGGTAATCCCAGTAGTCCACCGGGAAGGTCAGGGCGAGCACGCCCGACCGGTCGGCCAGCTTGGCCACAAAGGCGTTCGCCTCGCGGCACGAGCCGCAGCCTTGCGCGGTGTAGAGCTCCACCACGACCGGAGGCTTCGGGGCCGCTGCAGCTGGCAGGGCGAACAGAAGAAGACTGAGAAGCGCGGCTTTCCGCATCGCGGCGCACTTAATCGAAGTTTCGGGAGGTTTGGCTTTCACTAAGCCGTGAGCAGGGGCGGGCGGCCCGAGTTTCATCGCGCCGCCCGCCCGCCGCCTTAGGAGGCTTGCCGCGCGAGGTTGCGCAGCACGTAGTTCAAGACGCCGCCGTTCTTGAAGTACTCAAGCTCAGTGGGCGTATCGATCCGGCAACGGACCGGGAAGCGCGCGATGCGGCCGTCCGTCGGGCGGTAGAGCTCGACGATCAGCTGCTTGCGCGGCGCAAGCTCGGTCAGGCCGCGGATGGTGACGATCTCCTCGCCCGTCAGGCCGAGCTTCTGCCAACCTTCCTGCAGAAACTGCAGCGGCAGCACGCCCATGCCCACCAGGTTCGAGCGGTGGATCCGCTCGAAGCTTTCGGCGATCACCGCGCGAACGCCCAGGAGCTTGGTGCCTTTGGCCGCCCAGTCGCGGGACGAGCCCGTGCCGTACTCCTTGCCGGCGAACACCACCAGCGGCCGGCCTTCGGCCTGGTAGCGCATGGCCGCGTCGTAGATCGACATGGTCTCGGCCGACGGGAAGTGCTTGGTCACCCCGCCTTCGATATCCGGCGTGATCTTGTTGCGGATGCGGATGTTGGCGAAGGTGCCGCGCATCATCACTTCGTGGTTGCCGCGACGCGCGCCGTAGGAGTTGAACTCCGACTGCGGCACCTGATGATCACGCAGGTAGACCCCGGCCGGCGACGTCGCCTTGATCGAACCGGCCGGCGAGATGTGGTCGGTGGTGATGGAGTCGCCGAAGACGCCCAGAACCCGGGCCTCCACGATGTCCTTCACCGCTTCCGGCTCCATCTTCATGTCCTGGAAGTAGGGCGGGTTGGCCACGTAGGTGCTGCCCGTGTCCCAGGCGTAGGTCTGGCCGCCGGCGACCTTGATGCCCTGCCAGTTCTTGTCGCCCTTGAAGACGTCCGAGTAGCGCTGCCCGAACATCTTGGATGTCACGTGCTTGCGCTGCAGGGCGCTGATCTCTTCCGAGGTCGGCCAGATGTCCTTCAGGTACACCGGCTGGCCGTCCTTGCCCTCACCGAGCGGCTCGTTGGCCAGGTCGATCTGCATGGAGCCGGCCAGGGCGTAGGCCACCACCAGCGGCGGCGAGGCCAGGTAGTTGGCGCGCACGTCCGGGTTCACGCGGCCTTCGAAGTTCCGGTTGCCCGAGAGCACCGAGACGGCGACCAGGTCGTTCTTGCTGATCGTCTCGGAGATGGCTTCGGGCAGCGGGCCGGAGTTGCCGATGCAGGTCGTGCAGCCGTAGCCGACGAGGTTGAAGCCCAGGGTGTCCAGGTACTTCGTCAGGCCGGCGGCCTTGAGGTAGTCGGTGACCACCTGCGAGCCGGGCGCCAGCGAGGTCTTCACCCACGGCTTCACCTGCAGGCCCTTCTCCACCGCCTTCTTGGCCAGAAGGCCGGCGCCGATCAGGACGCTGGGGTTGGAGGTGTTGGTGCAGGAGGTGATCGCGGCGATGACAACGTCGCCGTTGCCGATGTCGAAGTTCTCACCCGCGACGTTGAAGCGCTCGGCCATGGCGTCCGCCTTGCCGAAGTCGTTGGCCAGGGCGGTCTTGAACTCCGACGCGGCGCCGGTCAGCAGCACGCGGTCCTGCGGACGCTTCGGGCCGGCCAGCGAGGGAACCACCGTGCCGAGATCGAGCTCGAGCGTGTCGGTGAACACCGGATCCGGATCTTCCGCATCGCGCCACATGCCCTGTTCCTTGGCATAGGCCTCGACGAGGGCCACGCGGTCGGGGTCACGGCCAGTCGCGGTGAGGTAATCCAGGGTCGCCGTGGTGATCGGGAAGAAGCCGCAGGTCGCGCCGTATTCCGGAGCCATGTTGGCGATGGTCGCCTGGTCTTCCAGCGTCATGCTGGCGAGGCCCGGGCCGTAGAACTCGACGAACTTGCCGACCACGCCCTTCTTGCGGAGCATCTGGGTGACGGTGAGCACGAGGTCGGTGGCGGTGGCGCCTTCCGGAAGCTGGCCGTCCAGGCGGAAGCCGATGACTTCCGGGATCAGCATCGGGATCGGCTGGCCCAGCATGGCCGCTTCGGCCTCAATGCCGCCCACGCCCCAGCCCAGAACGGCCAGGCCGTTGACCATGGTGGTGTGGCTGTCGGTGCCGACCAGCGTGTCCGGATAGGCGACGACCGCACCGTCTTCCTCGTTCGTCCAGACGGTCTGGGCGAGGTACTCGAGGTTCACCTGGTGGCAGATGCCGGTGCCCGGGGGCACCACCCGGAAGTTGTTGAAGGCGGAGGAGCCCCAGCGCAGGAAGCGGTAACGCTCCATGTTGCGCTCGTACTCGCGCTCGACGTTCTCGCCGAAGGCCTTGCTGGTGCCGAAGTAGTCGACCATCACCGAGTGGTCGATGACCAGGTCGACCGGGTTCAGCGGGTTGATCTTCTCAGGATCGGCGCCGAGCTGGGTCATGGCGTCGCGCATGGCGGCCAGGTCCACAACCGCCGGAACGCCGGTGAAGTCCTGCATCAGCACCCGCGCCGGGCGGTAGCTGATCTCGTGCTCGACGGCGCCCTTGTTCTCCAGCCAGGCGGCCAGCGCCTTCAGGTCGTCGGGGCCGACGGACTGGCCGTCTTCGTGGCGCAGCAGGTTTTCCAGCAGCACCTTCATGGAGACGGGCAGGCGCGAAATGCCGGAAAGACCGGCTTCCTCTGCGGCGCGGAGGCTGTAGTAAGCGTAGGTCTTGTCGCCCACCACGAGTTCGCGGCGGGTCTTGAGGCTGTCGACTGACGCCATGTTGGGGGATCCTCTCTCTGTTCCCAGCCGCCCGGACACCGCTTTGCGGATCGCGCGCTTTTAGAGGCGGACACACAGCGTCCGTCCCCGCGCGGCGTACGTCCCTCAAAGCGACGGCGGCTGCGGGCTACATAGACCCCCAGCCGGGGCGCGTCCATGCAGGCGAACAGTCGAGCTTCGCCTTCCGCGAGGTCGGCGCGTGATTCGCACACTTCGGTTGAGCGATGTCGCGATCCAGCGCGGCGGCCGCTTGCTGTTCGAAGGCCTGTCGCTTGAGCTGGCCGCAGGTCAGGCCTGTGCGCTGACCGGCGCCAACGGGGCGGGCAAGACCAGCCTGCTGCGCGCCGTAGCGGGACTCGTCGACCTGGCGACGGGCCAGATCACCTTCGGCGACCTTGATCCAGCCGACGCACGCGGCGGCGGTCTTCACTTCGTGGGTCACCAGGATGGGCTCAAGCCGGCCCGCACGGCGAGGGAGGAGCTGGCGTTCTGGACCCGCTGGTTCGGGGGCACGGACGCCTCTGCCGCCGACGCGGCGCAGGCGCTCGCCCTTGAACCGCTGCTCGACCTGGAAGTGCGGCGGCTTTCGGCCGGCCAACGCCGCCGCCTGGCTCTGGTGCGTGCGCTCGCTGCTCCCCGTCCGCTCTGGCTTCTGGACGAGCCCTTAAGCCCGCTGGACGCCTCCTGGCGCCTGCGCTTCGGCGAGATCATGCAGTCGCACTTAGCGGGCGGCGGCATGATCCTGGCCGCGGTGCATGATCCCCTCCCGATCCCCGCCCGCAGCCTGGAGATCGTGGCATGAGCCGCCTGGGCGTCCTGCTGGGCCGAGAAATCACCTTGGCCTGGGGCCGCGGCGGCGGCCCGCTGGTCAGCGTTGGGTTCTACGCCGGCGTCGCGACCCTGCTGCCCCTGGCCATCGGACCGGAAGCCGATCGACTGGCCGGCGTGGCGCTGGGCGCGGCCTGGGTGGCGCTGGCGCTCGCATCTCTGCTCTCCCTCGAGCGCCTTTTCGAACGCGACTACGAAGACGGCGCCTTGGATCTCCTGACCTTCGCGCCCACCCCGCTGGAGCTGACCTGCGCCGCCAAGTGCCTGGGCCAATGGATCGCCACCGGCGCGCCGCTCGCCTTGGCCGCGCCCATCGCCGCCATCGGACTGGGCGCCCCCGTGCACCTGGCGCCTCTGATCTTCGCCTGCGCCTTGATCGGCGGTCTGGCCTTCGCCTTTGTCGGCGGCATCGGGGCGGCGCTTAGCCTGGGCGCCCGCCGCGGCGGTCTGCTGACGGCGGTGATCGTCCTGCCGCTGTTCGTGCCGCCGGTGATCTTCGGCGGCGGGGCGCTGAGCGCCTTTGCCGGCGGGCTGCCCTGGACTGCGGGCTTCGCCCTGATGTGCGCCTACACCGCCGCGGCGGTGGCGCTGGGTCCCATCGCCATGGCGGCCGCCTGCCGCAACGCCCTGTCCTGACGAATTTGTCATCGACGGAGTTCGCTTCGCGCCTCGTGGAAACGGGCAAGGGACGACGAACACGAGAGATCCGACGATGAAGACGACCTCTATGGCCCTGGCGGCGGCGCTGACGGTCAGCCTGGGTGGAACCGCCATGGCGCAGGCCCCCCAGCCCGGTCCCGCCCCACGCGGCGAGGCTGGCGATTGGCGCCGACCTGATCCGGCTCAGATGGCCGAGCGTCGCGCCCAGCGCCTGCGTGACACCCTGCAGCTGCGCGCCGACCAGGAGCCCGCCCTGCGCGCGTTCGTGGCCGACTCCACGCCCCAGCGTCAGCGCGGCCGGATGCGGCAGGATCGTGGGGAGATGCGCAACCTGACCACGCCGCAGCGCCTGGATCGCATGCAGGCCCGAATGGTCGAGCGCCAGCAGCGCTTCGCCCAGCACGCGGCGGCGGTGAAGCGCTTCTACGCCCAGCTGAGCCCGGCTCAGCAGAAGGCGTTCGACGCCCAGCATCAGTCTCGCGGCAAGCAGCACCGCGGCCCGGGTCTGCGCGGTGGCGGCCCACGCGGCGGCCACATGGGGTGAGCTTAGCCGGCGCGGCGCCTGCCTCCTCCTGCAGGCGCCGCCGCCCGGCCCTTTGCGGCAGAGCCGCGGCCCTGCGTCCGCTTGCGAGGCGGGCGTCCGGGGGCTAAGCCGCAGACATGATCCCGGCGCCCGCCTTCCTCTCCAATCCCGAGCGGTTCATGGCCTTCTCGCGCTGGGCCGCGCCGATGTTTGGGGCGATCGCGGTCGTGCTGGCGCTGGCCGGGCTTTATCTCGGCTTCGCCGCGCCTGAGGACTACCAGCAGGGCGACACGGTCCGGATCATGTTCATCCACGTGCCAGCCGCCTGGCTCAGCATGTTCGTCTACGTCTGCCTGGGCGTGTCGAGCTTCCTGGCCTTGGTGTTCCGTCACGCCCTCGCCGACGCCGCCGCCCAGGCTGCAGCGCCGCTCGGCGCCGCTTTCACCTTCCTGGCCCTGGTCACCGGCGCGCTTTGGGGCCGTCCGATGTGGGGCGCCTGGTGGGTTTGGGATGCGCGGCTGACGTCCGTCCTGGTGCTGTTCCTGTTCTACCTCGCCTACATGGCCTTGCGCGCCTCGCTGGACGACGAGGCGAAGGCTGCGCGCGCTGGCGCTATCCTCGCGCTGGTCGGGCTCGTGAACCTTCCGATCGTTCACTACAGCGTGGAATGGTGGAACACCCTCCACCAGGGCGCGTCGGTGTTCCGCGCCGACGGGCCCAGCATGTCGGCCGTTTACCTCTGGCCCCTGCTGCTGATGGGACTGGCCTACACCTCGGCCTTTGGGTCGCTGTGGCTGGTCCGCATCCGCGGCGAGGTCTGGCGCCGCCGGGCCGAGGCTGCCGCCATCCGAGCCGCGAGGGGCTGATGCTCGATTTCGACGCCGGCAAGTACGCCGCCTACCTCTGGCCAGCCTTCGCCATCACCGCGCTGGTGTTTGTGGGCCTGACCGTCTCCTCGCTGGCCTATGCCCGCCGGTGGCGTCGCGAAGCCGAGACCCGGAGCGGCAAGTGACGCGCTGGCTGGCAGCCCTGCCGCTGATCGTGCTCGTCGCGCTGGGCGCGCTGTTCGGGCTCTACGCCCTTAATCGCAACCCTCAGGTCCAGCCCCAGGCTCTGGTCGGCAAGCCCATGCCCGACCTCACCTTGCCGGACCTGGACAACGGCCGACCTGTGCGCCTCCACGAGCTGACGGCGCAGGGCCCGGTGCTGGTGAACTTCTTCGCCTCCTGGTGCGCGCCGTGCGAGATCGAGCATCCGCAGCTGGTCGCGCTCAGGAACCAGCAGGTCCGCGTCGTAGGCATCGCCTACAAAGACGCGCCGCAGAACACCCAGAGCTTCCTCACGCGCCTTGGTGATCCGTTCGCCCAACGCCTGGTGGATCGCGACGGGCGCGCCGGCGTCGAGTTCGGCGTCACGGGCGTTCCGGAAACCTATGTGGTCGGGCGTGACGGCGTGATCATCGCCAAGCACACCGGCCCTCTTGAAGAAGCCGACGCTCAGAGGCTGGTCGCTCAGATGCGGTGAGGCCCGCTCATGGTTAGCGACGCGTTAACCATGATCCGCGAGCCTGCGCTTCGTGAACACGATCCGCCCCGGTTTTCCGCAGCCTCAGCCGACGCCTCAACGCGCGGACGCCGCCCGCGTGGCCGCTCAGCGAGCCTTCTTCCAGATGGCGACCACCCAGGCCGAGGCTCCCGCCCCGCGTCCTCAGGCGGCCGCCCAGATGGCGAGCCAAGCCTCCAGCGCGTCGGCCTCACGGCCACAGCGGATGCCCGACGCCCGCGCAGAGCCGCCGAACAAGGTGCTCCGCCCGGGCTCGTTGCTCGACATCCGCATCTGACGCAGAAGTCTCAGCTTTCCAGCTTACAACTTATCACACGTTAACTGTCTTTTGCCCGGAACAGCTCGCGCGTCCGGCGAGTTTGCCCCGACATGCTGAACGGGTCGAACCGATGAACGTGCGGGACGAGCGGGTGTACGAAGAAGCCGCCGCCTTGTGGCGTGAGCTCTATGGAGAGCCGCCGCCGATCCGTGCGGACGGCGGCATGATGCTGGACGTGATCATGCGCAGCCTGCCGGAAGTGTCCTACGACCGGCTTCGCTCGCCTCACCTTAGGCCATCCAACATGGCCTGGCCGGGTCGCACGCCGAGAGGCTAGGCCGCCTTCTTCGTCTTCTTGCGCGGCTCCTTAGCGGGCTCCACTGCCTCGCTCAGGACGAGCTTGGGCGCGGGCGCGCGCTTCGCTTCCCGCTTCTCCGCCTTTCGCTGCGCTTCGCTGACCAGTTCGGCGAGCAGTCCGGCAAAGGCGTCACGGCGACCGCGGCCTGAAATCAGTTTCAGCAGTCGGGCGTCGGCGGCTGCCATCTTCGGCCGCGCCGCGTCCAGGCTTGATCGTCCAAGCTCGGTCAGGCGAACGGCGTTGGCCCGGGCGTCATGCTGCGCCCGTTCGCGTTCCAGCAAGCCCTTGCCGATCATCCGGCTGACCATGTCGGCCAGGGTGGAACGATCGATCCCCGTCACCCGCACGAGGTCTGTCTGGGTGGCGCCCTCGTTCTCCGCGGCTGCCGCGAGCACGGCATACTGGCGCTGGGTCAGCCCCCCGCCGCCGAACTCTTCAGCGAACAGGTCGAGCGCCACTTGGGTCGCCCTTTGAAGGAGATGGCTCGGCGAGCCGTCCAGCCCGTCCACACCGCTCTTCTGTACCGACTTCTGCTTGGCCATTCTCGCCGCACCTGGGGAGGTTAGGCTTCAAGCGTAGCGATGTTTTGCGTCGCTTTGGCGACAGACGCTCCGTAGGCGGTTGATCGGCTACTCGGTCGGCGGGGGCGGAAGCTGCTCGCCCTTCACATACTTCATCAGCATGGGCGCCTGGCTGATGGTGAAGGCCACCGACAACAGCAGCAGGCCAGGGAAGCGGAAGAGCACCCACACGGAGTCGCTCTGGGTGCGCCAGACGAACTCGTTCAGCACCGCCAGCGCCAGGAAGAACAACCCGTAGTTCAGCGTCAGCTTCCGCCACGCCGCTTCCGGCATTTCGAAGGCCTCGCCCAGCAGGAGCTTGAGCGGGTGCTTGCGCAGGGCCAGCCCGCCGAACAGCACGGCGGCGAAGACCAGGTTCATCACCGTCGGCTTGACCTTCAGCAGCCGCGGGTCGTGGAAGAACAGCGCCAGGCCGCCGAAAACCAGAGCCGCTCCGCCCGCAAGGGCCGGAAAGGGCGCGATACGCCGCTCCACGGCCAGCCCGACGCCAAGCGCGACGGCGGAGCCGATCACCAGCGCCCAGGTGGCCTTCTGGATGTCGCGGTCGGTCAGAAAGAACGCCGCCATGAACACCGCCAGGGCGGAGTAGTCCACGAAGCAGCGGACCCACTTGCGAGCGTTCGGGTTCATCGGATCGGCTCCTCGAGGCCCACGAGAGAACGGGCGAACGCGCGGGGATCGAAGGGCTGCAGGTCGTCGATGCCTTCGCCGACACCGATCAGCTTGATCGGGCTGTCGGAAGCCTGGGCGACAGGCACCAGGACGCCGCCGCGCGCGGTGCCGTCCAGCTTGGTCATGACGATGCCGGACACGCCGATCTGGTTGCCGAAGATGTTCTCCTGCGCCAGGGCGTTGCGGCCGACCGTGGCGTCCAGCACCAGCAGGGTCTCGTGCGGCGCTTCGGGATCGAGCTTCTTGATCACGCGGATCACCTTGAGGAGCTCGTCCATCAAGCCCTGCTTGTTCTGCAGGCGGCCGGCGGTGTCAATCAGCACCACGTCATAGGCCTCTCGTTGGGCCCGTTCGATGGCGTCGAAGGCAAGGCCCGCGGCATCGGAGCCGGTCGGACGGCTCATGAAGTCGGCGCCGGAGCGTTCGGCCCAGACCTTGAGCTGCTCCACGGCCGCGGCGCGGAAAGTGTCGCCCGCCACGATGAGCACCTTTGCGCCTTTTGACCGAAGGTCTGCGGCGATCTTGCCAAGGGTCGTCGTCTTGCCCGACCCGTTCACGCCGATGAACAACACGATGTAGGGCCGCGGGCCGGAGAGAGGATCGAAACGGCCCTGCCGGCTCGACAGCTCGTCGCCGATCGCCTCGGCGAGGCTCTCCTTGATCTCCTGCTCGTCGACGGCCTTGCCGAACTTCTCCCGCCCGAAACGCTCGGTGATGCGGGCGGCGGAGTGCGGGCCGAGGTCAGCCTCGATCAACATCTCTTCCAGCTCGTCGAGCTTGGCTTGGTCGAGGGGGGCCTTGGCGGTGAAGGCGCTGGTGATCTGCTCGCCCATCTGCTTGGACGAGCGCGACAGCCCCTGGGTCAGGCGCTGAAACCAGCCGCGTTTGGGTTCGCTCATGGTCGCCGCTTCTAGCCGCCTCCTTGCGCGCCGTCACGCGGCCTCGCAGATTGCCGCTCATGCTCAGCTTGGCGACATCGCTTCTGTGGCTCGATCTGGCCGCCGTCGCCGTATTCGGCGCGACCGGCGCCCTGGCGGCTGCCCGCCGCAAGCATGACATCGTCACCTTCGGCTTCTTCGCGGCTCTGACGGGCGTCGGGGGCGGCACCTTGCGCGACGTGCTGATCGACGCCCCCGTCTTCTGGGTCGGACGACCGACCTATTTGGTGGCGTGCGTCGTGGCCGCCATCGTGATCTGGTTCGTAGGATGGGGTCAGGGCCGCGAGCGGGTGCTGAACTGGCTCGATGCCCTCGGGATGGCCGCTTACACGGTGGTGGGCGCGCTCAAGGCGCTCAGCCTGGGAGCGCCGCCGCTTTCCGCCATCGTCATGGGGATCATGACCTCGACTTTCGGCGGCATCATCCGCGACGTGCTGGCCGAACAGCCGTCGATCCTGCTGCGGCGCGAGATCTACGTCACCGCAGCCCTTGCCGGCGCCGTCGTGTTCGTCGGGCTGCACCAGATTGGGATCGCACCCGCGATCGCGGGCTCCGCCGGATTTGCAACTGCCTTCGGCGTGCGTGCGGGGGCCATTCTGTTTCGCTGGACCTTGCCGGGCTTCCCCGGCCGCACGCCGCCGGAGCCGCCGTCCGAAACCCCTTAGGTGTCGTGGTCCGGGTGCTGGTGGGATACGACACTGGCGTAGTAGCCAACGGCGGCGTCATCCAGCTTCTGCTCACGCAGGCTCGCAAGCTCGTCAACGTAGGGCAGCTTGCCCTCGAGCCCGAGCTGCACTGTCGGCCGAATGGCTTGCGGTTGGTCGAACGCTCCGATCGCGAGGTCGAACCAGGGCGCATCCGCCTCAGTGCCCTCAAAGGTGAGCTGAGTGCCGCAAGCCGGACAGAACCCCCGGCGGACCTTGTTGCTGCTCTGGAAGTGAGCCGGCGCGCCACGCGTCCAGGTCACCTGGTGGGGCTGGACAGCCACATAGGGCCCGAAGAACGCGCCGAACGCCTTCTGGCACATGCGGCAGTGGCAGATGCTCGCCCGCCCGAGCTCGCCTTCCACCCGAAAGCGGACGGCGCCGCATTGGCATCCGCCAGAGCGGCTCACTCGGCAGCTTCCAGCACACGGAGCTGCGCCAGCACGCGCTTGCCGTCGTGACCCGTCACCTGCAGAGCGACCACGCCGCCCACCGGCGCCCCGCCGTCGAAGGCGATCTCCGTGAAGTCCTCGGCGCGCGCCACGCCGTCCCGCTCCACCAGCGCCGAGAGCGTGCGGCCGACCTGCCGGTCAAGATGCCGTTGAAGCGCCGCCTCGCCCGCCTGACGCAGGCGCGCCGCACGTTCCTTGACCACCTGCCGGGGCAGCTGCGGCATGCGTGCCGCCGGCGTTCCGGGGCGGGGGCTGAACGGAAAGACGTGCAGGAAGGCCAGGTCCGCCTCCTCCACCAGGGCGAGAGTGTTGGCGAACATCTCCTCGGTTTCTGTCGGGAAACCGGCGATCAGGTCCGCGCCAAAGGCCGTGTCGGGCCGCACGGCACGCACTTCGCGCACCAGCCGCAGCGCGTCGGCGCGGCTGTGCCGCCGCTTCATCCGCTTCAGGATCATGTCGTCGCCGGCCTGCAGGCTGAGATGCAGATAGGGCATCAGCCTCGGCTCCTCGGCCAGGCAACGCATCAGGTCCGGATCGATCTCCGCCGCGTCGATGGAGGACAGGCGCAGGCGTGGAAGTTCCGGCACGAGCTTCAAGATGCGCGACACCAACTGTCCAAGCGTCGGCTGGCCCGGCAGGTCGGCGCCCCAGCTGGTCACGTCCACGCCGGTGAGCACCACCTCCTGGTAGCCCTGCGCGGCGAGCCGGCGAACCTGCTCGACGACCTCGCCGGCGGCGGCGGAGCGGGAGTTGCCGCGGCCATATGGGATCACGCAGAAGGTGCAGCGGTGATCGCAGCCGTTCTGCACTTCCACGAACGCGCGGGCCCGGTCCTTCAAGCCATCGATCAGATGGCCGGCGGTCTCACGCACGCTCATGATGTCGTTGACCCGGACACGCACGGGCTCGGCGTCGGGCGCAAGCGGCTTGTAAGCGCCGGCCTGGCTCTTCTCGGCGTTGCCCAGCACGAGGTCGACCTCGGTCATGCCCGCGAAGGCGGCGGGGTCGATCTGCGCCGCGCAGCCCGTGACGATCAACTTGGCGCCCGGGCGTTCCCGCCGCGCCTTGCGGATCGCCTGGCGCGCCTGGCGCACGGCCTCGCCCGTCACCGCGCAGGTGTTGAAGACCACCGCATCCGTCAGCCCGTCTTCGGTGGCCCGCTTGCGGATGACCTCGCTTTCGTAAGCGTTCAGCCGGCAGCCGAAGGTGACGATATCGACGTCCGGCTTGCTCACGGAAGCTCGCCCTGGAAGTCGACGGCGGCGGGCCCCGTCATGATCACGCGGCCGTCAGCCCCCCACTCGATGAACAGCTCGCCGCCATCGAGGACCAAGGTGGCGGACCGGTCGGTTAGGCCCCGACGGGCAGCCGCGACCAGGGCGGCGCAGGCGCCAGTGCCGCAGGCCTTCGTCAGCCCTGCCCCGCGCTCGAACACCCGCAAGCGGATGCGATCACGCCCCAGGATTTGGGCGAAGCCGACGTTCACGTGCTCGGGGAACAGCGGGTGCTTCTCGACGGCCGGGCCCGCTTCGGCGACCGGCGCCTGCTCGATGTCGGGGACGAAGAAGACCACGTGCGGATTGCCCATCGACACACAGCCCGGCGGGACCATCAGGTCTGCGTGGTCGTAGAGCAGCACGTCCAGCGCGTCTGTGTCGTGCGCCTTCGCGAGCGGGATCTGCTCCCAGGCGAGCCGCGGCTCGCCCATGTCCACGCTGACCAGCCGCTCGCCGGCGCGGCGGGCGACGAGGCGGCCGGCCTCGGTTTCGATCACCACCTCGTCCTTGCCGCTCGACTGCATCAGCAGCCAGCCGGCGCATCGCGTGCCGTTGCCGCAAGCAGAGACCTCCTCGCCGTCGGCGTTCCAGAACCGCACAAAGGCGTCGGCGTTCGGCGCCGCGTCGATGGCGATCAGCTGGTCGCAGCCGACTCCGCTCGCACGATCGGCGATGGCGCGCACCTCTTCAGCGGTGGGTGTGAAGGGCGCGGAGCGGGTCTCGACCACGACGAAGTCGTTGCCGAGCCCGTTCATCTTCAGGAACGGACGGCTCATGGTCGCGGACATATAGGCGCAAACGGCGCACAAGGCACGCCGAGGCCGCTTCGACATCGCCGCAGACCGGGCAACTGGCTTGGCGGCAGGGCATTCATCGCACCATTGGAGCCGCCATGCCGAAGCCGTTCGAGATCGACGACCACGACGTCCTGGTGATCATCGACCCCCAGGTCGACTTCTGCCCGGGCGGCGCGCTGGCGGTGCCCGGCGGCGATGAGGTGATGCCGCTGATCAACCGCATCGCCCACGACTTCCGGCACGTGGTGATCACCCAGGACTGGCATCCGCTGACGCAGGTGTCCTTCGCCTCCAACCATTCGGGCGCCGCGCCGTTCAGCACCACGACCGTGGGCTACGGGGAGCAAGTCCTGTGGCCCGACCACTGCGTGCAGGGCACGCCCGGCGCCGAGTTCCATCCCGCCCTGCACGTGCCGAAAGCCGAGCTCATCATTCGCAAGGGCTACAATCCCGGCGTGGACAGCTACTCGGCCTTCTTCGAGAACGACAAGGTGACCGCCACCGGCCTGGCCGGGTACCTGCGGGAGCGGAACCTCCGGCGCTGCTGGTTCGTGGGCCTGGCGCTGGACTTCTGCGTGCGGTTCTCGGCCGAGGACGCAGTGGCCGAGGGCTTCGAGGCTCACGTCCTGCCGCAGGCCTGTCGAGCGATCGACCTGAACGGGTCCCTGGCCGCGACTTGGGAGTCGTTCCGCAACCTAGGGGTCAGCACGCTTGAACTGAGCTGAAGGCCGCGAACCGGACGAGCCGCTCGCCGTTGTGGTCCCCGCAGTTCCTCATTTGTGAGTCGCCATGACCGCGGTGTTCACCGGCCAGCCCGCCGACCCGACCGAAGCACCCGGGGCGGAGCCGCGTCCGTGGTACGCGCGGCGGCGGGTGCAGGTGGCGATCGGCGCCGCGAGCCTGCTGGTGCTGCTGCTGGTCTGGCTGAGCTGGGCGGTTCCGGTGCACCGCGCGCTGGAGCCCTTGCCGACGCCGACGCTGGTGCTGGTCACCGCGGACGGCAAGCCGTTCTCTCGCCGCGGCTCCTACAAGGAGGCGCCGGTGGACGCGACCAAGCTGCCGGCGCAGGTCACCGAGCCGTTCGTGGCGATCGAGGACCGCCGATTCTACCAGCACATGGGCCTGGACCTGCGCTCCATCTTCCGGGCCGTGGGCGCGAACCTGCGGGCCGGCGAGGTCCGGCAGGGCGGATCGACCATCACCCAGCAGCTGGCCAAGAACGCCTTCCTGTCGAACAAGCGCAGCTTCCGCCGGAAGGCGCAGGAAGCGATCATCGCCCTCTATCTCGAGCTGCGGCTGAGCAAGCCCGAGATCCTGTCGCGCTACCTGTCGACCGTCTACTTCGGCGACGGCGTGTTCGGCCTGCGGGCGGCGGCGCGGCACTACTTCGACAAGGCGCCCGAGCAGCTGACGGTCGGCGAGGCCTCCATGCTGGCCGGTCTGGTCAAGGCGCCAACGCGGCTGGCCCCGACCAACGATGAGGAGGCGGCGCGGCGGCGGATGCGGGTGGTGCTCGCCGCCCTGGTCGAGCAGGGCAAGATCACGCCGGCCCAGGCGCAGCAGGCGGCCCGCCAGGTGAAGGTCCGCGAAGGCCGCGCCAGCCTGCCGGTCGGCTCCTACTTCGCCGACTGGATCAGTCCGCAGGTGCGGCAGGCCTACAACCGCGCCTTCGGCGAGGTGACGGTCTGGACCACCCTGGACAGCCAGCTGCAGCTGCAGGCGCAGCAGGCGGTGCGGCGCGGCCTGGCGGCGGCCCGGGGCATGGGCGTGACGCAGGCCGCGCTGGTCGCCATGCGAGCCGACGGCCGGGTGGTCGCCATGGTGGGCGGCAGTGACTATCGGCAGAGCCAGTTCAACCGCGCGGTCCAGGCGGAGCGGCAGCCGGGCTCGGCCTTCAAGACCTTCGTCTACCTGGCCGCGCTGCGGTCGGGCATGACGCCGGACACCGCGGTGCTGGATGCGCCGGTGACCATCGGCGGCTGGAGCCCCGAGAACCACGAGGGCCGCTACGCCGGACGGCCGGTGCCGCTGCGCGACGCCTTTGCGCGGTCCAGCAACGTGGCCGCGGCCCGACTGATCCAGCAGGTGGGCGTCTCGCGGGTGGCAGCCGCGGCCCGGGACCTGGGGGTCACCTCGCCACTGCCGAACGACGCCACCCTGGCCCTGGGCACCGGGACCATGAGCCTGCTGGAGCTGACCAGCGCCTACGCGGCCATCGCCAACGGCGGCGGGCCGGTGGTCCCGCGCGGCATGCTGAACCAGCCGCCCGAGCGGCCCGCTCACCGGCTGAGCTCGCGCGAGCAGGAGGAGCTGAAGGTGCTTCTGCGCGAGGTGGTCGAGCGGGGCACCGGGACGGGCGCCAACCTCGGCCCGCAGGTGGTCGGCAAGACCGGCACCAGCCAGGACTACCGCGACGCCTGGTTCGTCGGCTTCGCCGGCGACATGGTAGTGGGGGTATGGGTCGGCAACGACGACAACACCCCGATGCGCAAGGTCACCGGCGGCTCGATCCCGGCGATCATCTGGCGCGATTTCATGCAGGTGGGCATGAAGCGGGCCGACCTGCGCGAGCCGGTGGAGACCGAGCAGACGTTCGAGCAGTCGCCGCTGATCGACCTGGAAGCTATCGAGCCGCTGGAGTTGCCGGACCCGAACGCGACCTTCGAAGAGGGTGAGAGCGGACCGGAGCCCCTGCCGATCGCGCCGCCGCAGCCGCTGGAGCTGCCAGCCGCGCCGCCCCCGCCGCAGATTCGGCCCGAGCCGCTGGAGACGCCAGCGGTGGACGAGCCGGCAGACCCGGAGCCGGAGCCCGCGCCAGGATTTTGACGCGCAAGAGAAAAATGAAAAGCCTCAGCCGGGTTTCCCCTTACCGCCGCTGAGGCAGGGCGGCCGGTTCGCGTTAGGATCCTGGGCCGTGCTGAGCCCATACGAACCGAGGCACACCCGATTTGTGCCGGATTCGACGGGTGCAGCAAAAGTGTCATTTGCAGCAAGCGTCACCATGACGCAGGGCGCGGGGCGGCGGGTTTTCAGCCGACGCCCTGCACGCTCTTGAGCGTTTCGGCGAGCAGCTTGCCCTCGACGCCGCGGTTGGAGCCGGCGCGCCAGGCGACCACCACTTCGCGCGCCGGGTGCTCGGCCGAGATCGGCCGCACGGTGATGGGAGCGGCTTCCGCCAAGCCCGCCTGAACGGCCATGCGCGGCAGGAAGGTCACGCCGAGGCCCGATCCCACCATCTGCACCAGGGTCGGCAGGGAGGTGGCGGCGAAGGCCTCCTCGTCGGGAGCGGTCTTCTGCGGCTTCAATCCACAGGCGGCCAGGGCGTGCTCGCGCAGGCAATGGCCGTCCTCCAGCAGGATCAGGCCTTCGGCCTCCATGTCCTCGGGACTGGCCGAGGCCTGGCTGGCCAGCCGGTGGCCGGCGGGCATGGCGGCCAAAAGCTCATCGTCAGCCACATGGGCCCAGTTAAGACCGTGCATGTCGTAGGGCCGCGCGATCAGGGCCGCGTCCAGCTGGCCGGCCTTGAGCGCCGAGATCAGCCGCTGGGTCAGGTCCTCGCGCAGGAACAGCCGCAGCTTGGGGAAGCGCTCGCGCAGGGCCGGGAGGGCGCGGGGCAGCAAAAAGGGCGCGATCGTCGGAATGACGCCCAGGCGGAAGCGGCCGGTCAGCGGCTGGCCGGCGTTCTTGGCCGCCTCCACCAGCTCCTCGGCCTCGTTGAGGATGACGGTGGCGCGGCGCAGGGCCTCCTCGCCGACGGCGGTGAGGATCACGCCCGAGCGCGCCCGATCGACCACCGCGGCGCCGAGCGTGCGCTCCAGCTCCTGGATGCCGGCCGACAGGGTGGGCTGGGTGACGTGGGCGGCCTCGGCGGCGCGGCCGAAGCTGCCGTGCTGGGCGAGGAGCTTGAGGTACTGGAGCTGTCGAAGGGTTGGGAGCATGCTGGTCCAGATATGGAGGCGATCTATCGGGACCGCAAAACCTATTGATTGAGCGGACCGCGGTCCTGAGGCGTTTTGAACGCAGAACCAAAAACAAAAGCGGAGGAAGCCATGTCCATCGAGCGTCACCCCCTGACCGACCTGGCCGAGCAGCTGCCGGCCTACGCCCGCGACCTCGCCCTGAACCTGAACAGCTTGGCGGAAGAGACCACCCTGAACGAGGTTCAGAAGTGGGGCTGCTTCGTCGCCAGCGCCCATGCCGGCGGCGTCCGGCCGGTGATCGCCGCCACGGAGGCGGCGGCGCGCAAGGCGGGGCTGTCGCAGCAGATCATCGACTGCGCCAAGTCGGCGGCGGCGATCAGCACCATGAACAACATCTACTATCGTTCGACCCAGCTGCTTTCGAACGGCGAGTACCGCACCCTGCCCTCCAAGCTGCGGATGAGCGCCCTGGCCAGCTGCAGCGCGCCCAAGGCCGACTTCGAACTGTGGAGCGCGGCGGTGTCGGCGATTCACGGCTGCGGCCTTTGCCTGGACAGCCATGAAAGCGAGCTGCGCCGGCATGGCGCGCCCGCGGCCATCCTGCAGGCAGCCCTGCGCATCGCCGCCGTGATGACGGCGGTCTCGCGCGTGGCGGTGGCGGAAGGTTGCGGCGAGCCGCAGGGCTACGGCGAAGCGCCGCTGACCCGCGTGGCCTGAAGACAAGCCGGCCAACCCGGCTCAGCCGGTGTCGCGGCGGGCTTCGAAGAAATCGTCCCAGCCCTCGTCGCAGGGGCTGGGCGGCCAGCCGCGCCGGGCGTTGATCCGCGCGTTGGGCGACAGGCCGGCGAGCGCCGGATCGTCAGCCGGCGTCCAGCCGGGCGGCGGAGCGTCAGGTGCGTTTTGCGGCGCCGGATCGTCGGACGGCGCGGCGTCACCTGAGCCTTCTTCCGCTTCCAGCTCGTCCACGCCCAGGGACTCGCGGATCTGCTCGATCAGCTCCGGCATCTGGCGGGCGAGGAAACCCTCTTCCTGGCTCAGGGCCTCGGCCGCCGCGGCGGCGGCCAGGTCCCAGTCGGGGAACTCGTCTTCGGACGGGTCGACCTCGTTCCACACGAGGCTCACGGCGGCGCGATAGACCTCGCGCCGGCGCTGCTCGCGCTTCTGGTCGGCCTGAGCCCGGTCGGCGGCTTCGCGCAGGTGGGCGTCACGGGCGAGCCTGGCTTCCAGCGCCAAGCTCTGGCGCACCGAGCGCGACACCCGCTGAAAGGCCAGGGCCGCCTCGGCGGCCTCGGCCGGGGTTTCCGCCGCCAGCGCCTCGTCGTGCAGCCGCTCGGCGAGGTTCATCCCCCACTCCGCCAGCCGCGCCAGCATGCGGCCATGCCGCTCGCCCATGTCCGTCTGCGGACCCATGAACGAAAAGAGAACACGGGATCAGCCGAAAGGCAAATTTTGGTTGCCCGCTGGGGCTTGGCTGAGGCGCGCCTGCTCACACTTGCGCCGCACCTCCGTCGATGTGCAGCTCGACGCCGGCGATGTAGCTGGCTTCGTCGCTCAGCAGAAAGACGGCCGCGGCCGCGACTTCCTCGGGGCGCGCCATTCGCTTGAGCGGGATCGTCTCGATGATCGCCGTGCGAAACGCCTCCGAGGTGGCCGCCATCATCGCCGTCTCGGTCGGGCCGGGGCTGACCACGTTGACCCGGATGCCGCGGGGCGCAAGCTCGACCGTCCACGTTCGCGCGTAGGACCGAACGGCCGCCTTCGTCGCACTGTAGGCGCCGCGCTCCGGGATACCGATCGAACCGGCGATCGAACCGATCAGCACCACCGAAGCGCCGTCGCCCATGATCGGCAGTGCGGCCTGCATCCCGAGCACTTGCCCGCGCACATTGACGGCGAAATGCCGATCGAAATGTTCCGGAGTTTCTTCGACGAGGAGCGCGGGTTCGGAAAGGCCTGCGTTCAAGACCAGCGCGTCGATGCGCCCGTGAGCTTGTTGGACAGCCCCTACGGCTGTCGCCAGATCCTCCGCGATCGCAGCATCGGCGACGAGACCGACCGCGCCCCAACCGACCTGCTGCGCCGCCTTTTCCGTCTCATCCGCATCGCGCCCGGTCAGGAAAACGCTTGCGCCCTCCGCCGCCAGCCGCTGGGCGGTGGCAAGGCCGATGCCTTTCGCGCCGCCCACCACCAGCGCCACCTTGTTCTGCATGCGAGCCATCGTAGCGTCCTCTGTTCAACGATGGCGATCTAGATATACGGGGTATATCTGCTATCAAGAACGCACTTTGAGTAGCGTAGATATGGCTGACGATACCGACCTCGCGACCTTGTCCGCCCGGGCGCTCTCCAACATGGAGGTGGTGCGCCCGGTGCTGGATAAGATCGCCGACAAGTGGACGATCCTGATCCTGACCGTCCTCTGCCCCGAGCCGGCGCGCTTCAACGAGATCAAGCGGCGGCTCGACGGGGTCACGCACAAGGCGCTGGCGGACGCGTTGAAGCGTCTGGAGCGCAACGGACTGGTGACACGGACCGTCCTGCCCACGGCGCCCATCGGCGTGGAGTACGCGATCACCCCGCTCGGACATTCCCTGCGTCAGCCCTTCGAGGCGCTTTGCTCTTGGGCGCTCGAGCACGGAGAAGCGATCGCGGCGGCCTCGTCGGCCTACGACCAGGCGAAAGAAGTCTAGCGCCTGCTTCGAGCGCCTGCCCTGGGTCGTGGAGCGTCAGCCATCGGTGGGGAGCGGCTGTTCGATAGGTCTGCTTGTCGGCGCGGTCTCAAGAGCTGCCTTCGAGCTGAGCCCCGTCCTGGTGAGAGGACGCCCCGGCGCCAGGCCCGCCGCCCCGGACCCGATCGCGGCCAACGACGACCACAAACAGCACCATCGACAGCATCGCCAGCACCGAGCCGGC
The DNA here is from genome assembly GCF_003254705.1 of Phenylobacterium deserti. GTDB lineage: Bacteria > Pseudomonadota > Alphaproteobacteria > Caulobacterales > Caulobacteraceae > Phenylobacterium > Phenylobacterium deserti. The sequence continues at coordinate 1,123,099 of NZ_QFYR01000001.1, read as the reverse complement.
GATCACCGTGACCTCGCCGCGCTTGTGGAGCTCCGATCCCGCTGGCGAGGTTAGCAGCAGCGCCAGCCCGCCAGCCATCGCCGGCGGGCCCAGGGCGCCTGCAATCGCCTGCACCCAGCGCAGCCGCCCGGACGCGCCCCGCTGGCTTCGGTGATAGAGGCCGTAGATCGCCATTGTCACCCATCCCACGAGGTTGAGGTGCGCATGCGCCGGCGCCAGCGTGAAGTCCTGCACGGCCGCCATGTAGAAGCCCATCGCCATGCCGGTCAGGGCCATCAGCGCGGCGGCGATGAGACAGGTCTTTCCCAGGTTCATGTCTCAGTCCGCCTTCGGCAGTCCACGCCCGGCGGCGAGCGATGACAGATCGGCCAGCGAGATCGGGTGCACCAGCGGATCGGCATGCCGATGGACCAGCTTCCACCCATCGCCTTGCCGCTGGAACACCTGGGTGACGCGCAGCGACCAGTCCTGGTTCGGCAGGCCATGCACCTCGCCATCGTTCCGTTCGACGTAGACCAGCACCACCATGTCCTTGCTGGCATAGGTCTGGTCGATCTCAAGCCGCGCCGTCCCATTGCGGAAGTTCTTCGCCAGCTTCGCGAGCTTCTCCTCGGTGGGGTTGAAGCCGTGGCTGGTCGCTCCGCCAAACGGCTCCATCAATGTGAAGCCGTCGCCGATGCCGACCAGCGCATTCCACTCCCGCATGCGGCCGGCGTTGAAGAGTTGCGCCTGCCGTTCGGCGCGGGCGATCAACTGCTCTACGGCGCGGTCCAACGGCTCGGCAGCCTGCGCCGTCTTGGCGCAGAACGGCAGAAGCAGCGTCATCGCCAGACTGACGCGGCGGGAGAAGCAGCGGCCGGCAGGACGTCCGGCCTGAATCGACGTGGTGTTCATCTGGAAGGTCCCTGCTCAGAGGTGAGCGGCCCAACCATCCCCTTCGCCAGCTGCTGAAGCCAGTGATACGATTTCACGCCTATGCTGAACCAAATTGATCTATCCCGTACGGACCTGAACCTGCTCGTGCTGTTCGAGGCCGTCATGCGTGAGCGCCATGTCGGCCGTGCGGCCGGGGCGCTGAACCTGACGGCTTCGGCCGTCAGCCACGGCCTCAGACGCCTCCGTCTGCTGCTGGGCGACCCCTTGTTCCTGAAGACGCCGCGCGGCGTGGTGCCGACCCAACGCGCGGAGGAGCTGGCGCCCGGCATCGCCGAGGCCTTGGCCCGTGTGCGCAGCGTGGTCGCAAGCCGCGAGCCGTTCGACCCGGCCCGCTCAACTCGCCGCTTCCGTATCGGCGCCCCCGACGCCGTCTCTTCGGTGCTGCTGCCGCCGTTGCTCGCCGAACTCGCCAGGCAGGCTCCAGGCGTCGACATCGGCCTGCGCCAGTTGTTGCCAAAGGCGGGCGAGACGACGATGGCGCTGGGGTGGAGGGACTCCCTGCTCGCGCTCGAAGCGCGCGAGATGGATGTCGCCATCCTGCCGTTCCACGAAGTCCCCGCCCGCTTTATCAGCCTCGACCTCTTCTCCGAGGATTTCGTCGTCGCCGCCCGGGTCGGCCATCCGTATCTGCGCCGACCTGATCTCGAGCACTACTGCCGCCAGCAACACCTCGTCGTCTCCCAAGGCGGCGATCCGCGGGGTTTCGTCGATGATCTGCTGGAGCGGCAGGGGCTGGCACGTCGCGTTGCGCTCACGGCGCCGAACTTCATGTCGGCGTTGGCGGTGCTGGCCGACACCGACTTGATCTCTGCGCTGCCGCGCCGCTTCGTCGACATGCACGGCGCCAGATACGGCGTGGCCAGCGTAGCCGCGCCATTCGCCTTCCCGACCTATGCCGTCAGCCTCATCGTGCCGCGCGTCGCCATGATGGACGCGGGGGTTTCCTGGCTGGCGAGCATGCTGAGCACCCTCGTCCCGAAGGGCGCGGAGGGCGATGGAGAACGGCTCTGAGCCAGAACCCGCGAGCTCGGTTGGAGCGCTCCTGGGGTCGGACTGGCGGCCGCGCGGCGCGCATGGGCGGCGAACGGGTGGCCTCGGTTCAGCTTTCATCCGAAGCTGTCAGCGCAGCGGCGCAGTAACAGGCGGCGAGGGGTTCAAGATGGACAAGAACAACGGTGTGCCCTTCGCGCTCGCAGTCTGCGGCGGCGTCATACTCGGCGCGGTGATCGACAACATGTTCGTTGGCCTGGTGCTCGGATTCCTGCTGGGCTTCGGTGTCATCGGGTGGAAGCGCCGAGGTTCCTGACCTGAGCTCGGCATGCGCCCAAGTCCGCTCGCCCAGCCTGGCTGACGCTCAGCAGGGCGACGTCTGTTGGCGCGCTTTGCAAACCAAATGGCGCGCTCCGTAAATGTGGGATTTCGCGGCGGCCCTACCCTGCATCCATCAACGCCGCCGGCCCTCGGCGGCCGGCTTGAAGATGGAGCAGGCAGCCATGAACAACCTCATCAAAGACGCCCGTCACATTCCGGTGGACGAGGCCAGAACGACGATCTCGGTCAGTCCCGTCACCCTTGAGGCGCCTGAGCGGGCGCTGCCGCTGGAACTGCGCATCACGGGACCGATAACGGGCGACGCGCTGCCGATCGTGCTGCTGTCGCACGGCCATGGTCCGTCCTTCTACATTCCGTCGAAGGACGGGTACGGGCCGCTGGTGAACTTCTATGCCGAACGCGGCTTCGTGGTGATCCAGCCGACGCATCTGAACTCGAAGGTCGCCGGCCTGCCGGCGGATGCCGAGGGCGGCCCGCTGTTCTGGCGCTCGCGTCCCCTGGACATGAGCCTGATCCTGGATCGGCTCGACGAGATCGAGGCATTGGCGCCGGCCTTCAAGGGCCGCCTCGATCGGAGCAAGGTCGCGGTGGTCGGCCACTCGATGGGCGGGCACACGGCGGGCATGCTGCTTGGCGCGCGGCTCACCGAGCCTAAGGACGACGGGGCGAAGGACGTCAACCTGCTGGACCCCCGCATCAAGGTGGGCGTGCTGCTCACCGCGCCGGGCAACGGCGGCGACAGCCTGACCGAGGAGGTGGCGGCCAAGTATGGCTTCTTCAACGCCGACTTCTCGCACATGACCACGCGGACCCTGGTGGTGGTCGGCAGCGACGACGCCTCACCCCATCTGACCGTGCGAGGGCCGGCGTGGCACGCCGACGCCTTTCACGACAGCCCCGGGGCGGACGCGCTGATGACGGTGCTGGGCGGCAAGCATGGACTTGGCGGCATTTCCAGCTACGACGCCCGGGAGACCGACGACGAGGATCCCGAGCGGCTCGAGACCGTGCTGCGCATGACGTGGGCCTATCTTCGCTCCGCCCTGGATGACGACAGCCGCGCCTGGACGGCCGCCCGCGAGGCCCTGCACACTCACGTCTCGGCCCAGGCGCGGGTGGACCTGCGCTAGCGGACCCGGAGCCCTGGCTGTCCGGAGGCGGATGGCCAGGGCCGGGCGGCCCCAAGGAGAGGGAAGACCGCACATGACGCCCGTGATCGACCGGGGCCGGTTTCCGCCGACGCTTTGGCGAGCCATGCGCGGCGCCGGCCTGGAGCCGGCCAAGGTGCTGCGCATGGCGGGCTTGCCGTCGAGCTTGCACCTGGACGCCTCGGCCTTGCTCTGCACGGCGCAACTGTTCGCGATCTGGAACGCCGCCGAGGCCATCGCGGAAGAGCCGGACCTGGCCTTGCGCATTCTCCAGGCCGCGGATCGGGCTGGCCACCAGCCGGCGTTCATCGCGGCGCTCTATGCCTCGGACTTTCGGGACGCCATCGGGCGGATCGAGCGCTTCAAGCGGATGGGGGCCTGCGAAGTCTTCCGGACCGAAGAGGCGTCGGGCCTGTGGTCGATCACCAAGGATTGGCCGTTCGCGACCGAGGCCGAGCCCGCCGTCTCGATCGACCTCAGCTTCATGTTCCTGCTGGAACTCGGGCGGCGGGGCACGGGCAGGCGCATCACCCCGGCGCGGGTGGAGTATCGTCGTCCAGGTCCCGCGAGCGCCGAGCTGGAAGACTACTACGGCGCGCCGATCGTCTGGGGCGCCTTGCGCAACGCCATGTTCTTCCACGTCAGCGACCTGGCGGCGCCGTTCCCGGGTCACAGCCCTGAGTTTCTCGAGCTCGTCACGCCGGGCCTGGCCGCGGCCTTCGCGGAGCTCCAGGAGGGCCAGGAGATAGCCGAACGCGTGAAGGCGGTGCTCAAGCGCTCGCTGGCGAGCGGCCGTCCGGAGGTCGCGCACGTCGCCCGCGACCTGGGGATGAGCGAGCGGACGCTGCAGCGGCGGATCACCGATGAAGCCACGACCTTCCGGGCGCTGCTCGCCGATGCGCGGCGCGAGCTGAGCGAGCAATTGCTCGCCGACCCGGCCATCCATATCGACGAGGTGACCTACCTGCTCGGCTACCAGGACACGACGTCCTTCTACCGCGCCTTCAAGGAGTGGGCCGGCGTCTCGCCTGGGGAATGGCGGGCGGGGATCGCGGCCGAGCCCGCCGCGCAGGCTCACATGCACTGACAACCTGGCGCTCGTTTCGGCGGGCTGTTAGCGCTAACATCGTTCTTCGGGCCTCAACAGCAGCAGCCGGTCGGAGCGATGTCGGAGCAGAGCATCAACGGTCTTGCCGTCCATCCCTTGCGCGCACGGGTGCTGGAGGAAATCCATGCGCGGCCGTTTGCGGCGATCGCTGCGCCCTGCCGGGTGCTGCATTTCGCGTTCCTGTCGGACGGCGGCGAGGACGAGCGGGAGGCCCTGGGCGCCTGGCTGGGCGCCTGGCTGGGCGCTGACGGCCCGGGGGACGAGGCGCGACATTTCCAGGCGACGGTGGGGGGGCGCACCTTCCAATGGGAGCGACACGGAGAGTTCACCGCCTACACCTTCGAGCTGGCCGCCGGGGCGCCGCCGCTCTGGCCCGCGGGCCTGCCGCAGCCGGGCCTGCTGTTGGTGGCGGTGCAGCTTGATCTTGGCGCGCCGGAGGAGCTGGCCCTGGCAGGTGGGGGCGCTCGCACGGCCTTGGCGGATGGGCGCGCCCTGGCCGCATCGAGCTTCCGACCGAACGCCGACGGGTTCGTCGAGATCGGCGTGACCGACCGGGGGCTTGTCGAGGGCGAGGCCGGACCGCTGATCCAGCGCATCCTGGAGGTCGAGACCTATCGCACCCTGGCCCTCTTAGGATTGCCGGAGGCGCAGCGCCACGGGCCGACGATCCGCCGGATCGAGACCGAACTGCCCGGCGTGATCGAGGCGATCCGCACCGGCGACCTGCAGGAAAGCCAGGCGCTGCTGGACCGGCTGTCGGAACTGTCGGCGGACCTGGAAGCGGGCAGCGCGGCGGCGGCCTATCGGTTCGGCGCGACGCGGGCCTATGCCGAGCTGATGCGCCTGCGGCTCGAGGCGCTGCACGAGAGCGCGGTCGACGGCGCGCCGACGTGGTCCGCCTTTTTCGCGCGGCGGCTGAACCCGGCCATGCGGACCTGCCTGTCGACGGAGGAGCGGCAAAGCAACTTGTCGCGCAAGCTGACACGGGCCGCACAGCTGCTGCGGACGAAAGTGGAAGTCACCCTGCAGAGCCAGAACCGCGACCTGCTGCGGGCGATGAACCGCCGCGCGCGCCTGCAGTTGCAGCTGCAGCAGACGGTCGAAGGGCTCTCGGTCGCGGCGATCAGCTACTACGTGGCGAGCCTGGCCCACCTCGGCCTGGAAGGCGCGCATGCGATCTGGCCGTGGATCGATCCGAATGTCGGGACGGCGATCGCCGTGCCCTTCATCATCGCCGCCGTCTGGCTGACCGTGGCGCGCGTTCGCAAGGCGCACAAGCCGGAGGGCTGAGCCGACCGCGCCTCTTCTTGTTCTTGGTCTAGCCAATTGCTAGCAGTGGTCAGATCACATGTTCTGCGTGATCCAGCCCGCCGCGGATTGCGGAAGACACAAGAAACGAACGCCGGCGCCTGATGAGCCGTCCGGCGGCAGGGGACGGACAAGATGATCAGGATCTCCACCGGGCTCGCCGCCCTGGCTCTGGCGATGGCGCTGAGCACGGCAGCCAGCGCCTGCGAGACGGCCGTGTCGATCTGCGAAAAGCCGATGCGCGGGTCGTTCAGCCTGGTGCGCAGCGGCGCCCCGGCGGCGGTGCTGGCCGACGCTGGCGCAGACACCGCGGTCCGGCACGTGGCCGACGCCTTCGCCGCCGACCTGCAGCGGGTGAGCGGCCGCGCCGCCGTCCGCCTGACCGATCCGGCCCAGGCCAAGGGCGAGCTGGTGATCGTCGGCGTGCTGGGCCAGAGCCCGATCATCGACGGACTGGTCGCCTCGGGGAAGCTGAAGGCGGACGACATCTCCGGCCAGTGGGAAGCGTTCCGGCAGATCGTGGTGGAGCGGCCGTTCCCCAACGTGCCGCGGGCATTGGTGGTGGTGGGCGCCGATCGCCGCGGGGCGGTGTTCGGGACCTATGACCTGTCGGAGAAGATGGGCGTCTCGCCCTGGCACTGGTTCGCCGACGCGCCGGTCGCCGCGCGCAAGAACCTTTATGTGACCGCCGGCGCACGCCGCGACCAGCCGAAGGTCAAATACCGCGGCTTCTTCATCAACGACGAGGCGCCCGCCCTGACCACCTGGGCCGAGAAGCACTTCGGCGGGGCCAATTCGAAGATGTACGCCCACGTCTTCGAGCTGCTGCTGCGGATGAAGGGCAACTATCTGTGGCCGGCGATGTGGCCGCCGCGGGCGTTCAACGATGACGATCCGCAGAACATGATCCTGGCCGACGCCATGGGCGTGGTCATGGGCACTTCGCACCACGAACCGCTGACGCGGGCGCACGACGAGTGGCACCGCAACAAGGAAGGCGGCGTCACCGGCGGCAAGTGGGACTATTCGACCAACGCCGAGAACCTGCGCACCTTCTGGCGCGGCGGCATGGAGCGGATGATGTCCAAGCCGGGCCCGGGCGGCTACGAAGCCGTGGTCACGGTGGGCATGCGCGGCGACGGCGACGAGGCCATGGCCGAGGGCACCGCCACCCAGCTGCTGGAGACCATCGTCGCCGACCAGCGCAAGATCATCGCCGAGGTCACCGGCAAGCCCGCCGACCAGACGCCGCAGATCTGGGCGCTCTACAAGGAAGTGCAGGACTACTACGACCACGGCATGAAGGTGCCGGACGACGTCACCCTGCTGTTCGCCGACGACAATTGGGGCCAGATCCGCCGCCTGCCGACGAGCGATCTCGACCGCAAGGGCGGCTACGGCGTCTACTATCACTTCGACTACGTGGGGGCGCCGCGGAACTACAAGTGGCTGAACACGGTCCAGATCGAGAAGACCTGGCAGCAGATGGACCTCGCCTACCAGCGCGGGGCCAAGGCGCTGTGGATCGTCAACGTCGGCGACATCAAGCCGGTGGAGTTCCCGCTCGAGTTCTTCATGGACCAGGCCTGGAACCCCGAGGTCATGACGCCGGAGGCGGTCACCCGCTATCCGACGCAATGGGCGGGCCAGGTGTTCGGCCAGAGCCGGGGCGCGGAAATCGGCGAGCTGATCACCCGCTACAGCAAGTATGCGGCGCGCCGTAAGCCGGAGCTGATCGACGCGGGGAGCTTCCGCCTGGGCGAGGCGGCCGGCGAGGTGCTGGACGGCGGCGAGTTCGGCCAGATGGTCGCCGAATGGGACGCGCTGGAGCGCGACATGCTGCGGGTGAAAGCGGGCCTGCCGGCGCAGTACCGGGACGCCTACCTGCAGCTGGTGGAGCACCCGGTCGCCGCCATGGCGAACCTCTACCGCCTGTACTACGCCGTGGCCTGGAACCGGCGGCTGGCGGGGTCGAAGGACCCGCGGGCCAACATCTTCGCCGACCGCGCGGAGGACGCCTTCAAGCGGGACCAGGCGCTGTCCGACGCCTACCACAGGGCCAATGGCGGCAAGTGGGACGGCATGATGACCCAGACCCACATCGGCTACACCATCTGGCAGCAGCCCGAGACCAACATCATGCCGCGGGTGGAGCGGGTGGCTGCGACGGGTCCGGCCAAGCCGATCGTGTTCGCCAAGCCCGAGGCGCACGCCCCGGCCGGGGTGATCGCCATCGAGGCGGTGGACTTCAGCCGCACGGTGGACGGCGCGGGCCTGGGCTGGCGGGCGATCCCGCACCTTGGCCGCACGGCGGGATCGGTGACGGCCCTGCCGCAGGGCCGGGCGCCCACCACCGAAAAGGACGCGGTGCGGGTGGAATACGACGTCACCACCACCCAAGGCGGCGACCTGACGGTGCAGCTCTATCTGTCGCCGACGCTGGACACCACGGGGCGCAACTCCCAACGGATCGGGGTGTCGATCGACGACCGGCCGATGGAGGTGCTGATCGACAAGCTGCTGCCGGCGCCGACCTCCACCACCCTGCAGGAGCAGCAGGCCTGGAACGAGGCGGTGCAGGACAACGCCCGGATGATCGAGACCGCCTTCGCCGACGTGAAGCCGGGCAAGCACGTGATCAAGATCTGGCGGCTGGACGACAATGTGGTGGTGCAGAAAATCGTCGCCGCCACTGCGCCGATCCCGCTGACTTACCTGGGCCCGCCGGCCCAGGCGCGGCGGTAAGGGCTACGGCCTTCTCCCCTCGCGGGAGAGGGCCGGCTCAGGCGCGCAGGATCTTGGCCATCGGCTTGCCCTTGGCCAGCTCGTCGATGAGCTTGTCGAGGTAGCGGATCTCTCGCATCAGCGGGTCGGCGACCTCCTCGACGCGGACGCCGCAGACCACGCCGGTGATCTGGGCGCGGGCCGGGTTCATCGGCGCCTGGGCGAAGAAGGTCTGGAAGTCCGTGCCCTGGTCGAGGTGCCCCTGCAGTTGCTCCGGGCTGAAGCCGGTCAGCCACAGGATGATCTCGTCCACCTCGGCCCGGGTCCGCCCCTTGCGCTCCGCCTTGGTGACATAGAGCGGATAAACGCTGGAAACGGCCGTGGCGTAGATCCGATGGGTCATGGGCGGGCGGTCCGTTCCGGGTCTGCAGCCCAGGATAGCACCGTTCTCCGGGCGGGCGCCTATATCCAGGCTGGCGGTTTTCTTCCCGCCCGATCTTGGAGGCGACAATGAAGGTCCAGGGTTTCACCATCGCAGACGCCACGTTCGAGCGCTCGCCCGGCTTCGATGGCGAGGTTTTCGCGGGCAACCTGGTGGACGAGCGGCACGGCGGAGCGATCACGGTCGGGTATGGCCGCTATGGCCCCAACGAGAGCCTTCCGGAAACCCTGGCGGTGGACGACGTGATGATCGTCCTGGAGGGGCGGCTGACGGTGACCAGCGGAGCCGGCACGGTGACGGCGGGGCCGGGCGGGATCATCTACATGCCCAGGGGCGAGCAGGTGACCATTCGCTCGCATGACGAAGGCGCGGTGACGGCCTATGTCACTCATCCGCATTGGCGTGAGGCGCGCAACTAGGCGCGCCGGACGCTCAGCGCTTCTTGCCGAGCTCGGCAGCGATGTCCTTGGTGAGGCGGCCCACCTTGCGATGGGCGGCGGTGATCTGCTCGCGCGTCACCCCCCAGCGCTTCATCCAGTACTCGACGGCCTGACGCTCGGAGAGGTCGAGGCGCTCCTTGTCGATGAAGCCGCGCTTGTCCTTGAGGCCGGCCATTACTTCTTCATCCACGGCTTGGACGCGCCGGCGGACATGCTGGCGGCAGAACGCGGGCTGAACTTGCCGGCGTCGGGCGCCTTGCGGCGCGCGTCCTGGGCGGCCTTCTTCATGCGCAGGGCGCGCTGCATGGCCGTTTCGGTCGCCGGGTCTTCGGATTGATCGCTCATGAGGCCACCCTAGCACAGGGCGGGGCGGCGATCAGCGGCGCAGACCGGCCGAGCGTAGGGCGCCGTCGATCACCTGGCGCACGTCGTCGGAAACGTGTGGGGAGACCGCGGCCAGGACGCTGTCGCCCAGGGCGGCCGAGGTGGCGTGCGGCGAGCTTGCGCTCTTGGCGGCGGCTTCGGGCGAGCCGTTCGTCCAAGCTTCCCCCGCTGCGGCGGGCGCCAAGCCCCAGAAGCGGGCGATCTCCAGGGTGGAGGACACCCCCGCCTCAAGGACGAAGGGGGCTGCGGCGCCCAGAGGGTCCTCGCCCGAGGCGGCTATAGGCGCGCCGTGCCCGAGGCCGGCCAGGAGGTTCAGCTCGACCCGCGGCTCGCCGTCCGAGCCGCACCAGGTGGAACGCGCCCAGCCGGGTCGAGCCTGGACCTGATCGGGCTGTTCGGAAAGGCCATGGACCGCCGCCCATTGGCGAGCCAGGGCGCGGCCGTTGTCGCTGGTCACGGTGGCGTCGGCCTGGCCGTGCCAGACGGTGAGCCGAGGCGTGTTGGATGTGCGAGGCGCGGCTTTGCCGACCAACTCCGCAAGCTGCGCGGCCGAAAGCGGCGTCGCTCGGTGCATCAGGCTGACGGCTTCCTGCACGTTGGATGACAGGCCGAACGGAAGACCGGCCACGACGGCACCCGCCGCGAAGGTTTCGGGATAGACCGCCAGCAGGACAGCCGCCATGGCGCCGCCCGCCGACAAGCCGGTGACGAACACCCGCGCCGGGTCGAGGCCATGGGCGCGCACCATGTGCTGGATCATGGCGTGAATGGAGGCCGCCTCGCCCTGACCGCGGGTGATGTCGCCCGGTTCGAACCAGTTGAAGCAGCGGTTGGGATTGTTGCCGGAGGCCTGCTCCGGCGCCAGGACCGCAAAGCCCAGGCGATCGGCCAAGGCCAGCCAGCCGGTGGACGCCGCAAAGGGACCGGCGCGTTGGGTGCAGCCGTGCAGCACCACCACAAGCGGCGCCCCCGCAGCCAGGTCAGTGGGCGTGTAGGCGAGCATCCGCAGGGCGCCGGGGTTGAAGCCGAAGCCCCGCACCTCGGTCATGCCGCCGTCGCCGGCCGTGTCGCCCTGGGTTCGCGTCGCCGCGCGAGCGCGAGCCAGACGCGCAATGGTTTCACCGAAAGCCGGCATGGGTACTGTCCTCGAAGGCGGCCGCAACAGGCGGCGTGCTGATAATGCTGCATTGCAGCATTCGCTGCCTAGCGGCGCAAATAAGGCAGGCGCTCAGTTGTCCTGCAGCCCGGCGAGAAATGTCGACCCATCAGCGGTGATCTCCCAACCCTCGCGCGTACGGCGGGCGAGGCCGAGTTCGGTCAGCACACGTGCGTCCGCGATGTTCACGAACGGCACGGCGTCGCCGAGCTTCTTGCGGGCAAGATTGCGCAGGGCCTGCTGCTGGTTGTCGGTCAGCTGCGGCATCGCGAGGTCAGGACTTCTTGTGAGCCGGCGCAAAGGCCGGGGCGACCGCAGGCTTGGGCTTCTCCTGCTTGGGCTTGCGGGTTTCGCGGTTGGATCGTTTCTGGCCCTTGGCCATGGCGTCTGCGGTCCTTTCGACCGGGGTGGGCCCCAGAGCGGCGCCCGAGCGGCTATTGCCCGCCGCTGAGAGGGTTGGGCGCGGCGGCCGCACGAGCGGCAGAGCGGCCATGAAGGCGTTCAACGACCTGGCGCAGGCGCTCGAGTTCGGCAGACAGGTCGACCACCTCGGTTTGAAGCTGGGCGTTGCGCTGGCGCAGGTAGGTGTTTTCGCGAGTGACGGCGTCCAGCGCCGCAGCGGTGGAGGTCACCGGCGGCTGCCCGCGAACAGGCGGAAGGCGACGGGCGCCGCGAGCGCGCCCAGCACGCAGGCGGCGGAGACTGCAAACAGCGCGGACATGTTTTCTCGGGAGATGCAGGGGCCGCATCGCACAGGATCAACCGCTTCTCGCGGCACACGTGCGACGGCGCCTAGACTTCAGGTGGGGAGCCGGCGGCGAAATAGGAAGGACCGCCCATCGGATCTCCCCGCCGCGGCGTCAGATTCTCGCTTCAGGCGCCAGGCCATAGGCGCGCTTGGCGCTCTCGGTGAGGCCGACTTCGGCCCAGGCGTTGTCGCCGTCCCATTGGTGAACCTGGCCGCACTTGCAGCGGAAGGACCGCGGCGGGAAGCGTTGGGACAGGTCGATGTCCTGGGTGCGGTGGCCAGTGGCGACCACGCCGGCGCCGGCGGGACAGTTGATCAGAATTCGAGCCATGGAAGACCAACGTGGTCCGACCATTTACGTTTCACCGGCCAGGCAATTCAGCCTCATCGGCGTGAAGATCTGACGCTGCAAACTGGATTTCAGAACAGCAGAGCCCAATCCGGGCGCTTTTACTTCCCTGTCGGGGCGGCGTTGCGGATGGCGGCGATGCGCCAGGCGCCGGAATGGCGCTGCACCACAAGGGTCGCCCACATACGGCGCACGGCCCCGTCGAGCGCGGTGACGGTGTATGGGCCGTCAGCCAGGGCGATGTCGGGCGACAGGAACCGAACGGTTTCCACCGCGATACGGCGCGTTCCGGGCTCGCGACCGGAGGAGGCCAGGGCGCCGGGAACGATGGCGTCACGGCCGCGGCGCCATTCGCCGGAGGTGGTGTGCTGGTCCGCGTCGGGCGTGAACAGGGCGCCGATAGCGGCCGGGTCCTTGAGGTCGCGGGCCTGGACGTAGCGCCCAACGAGGTCGCGGATGGCGGTCTCGTCGGCCGGGGTCTGGGCCTGCGCCGGGGCGGCGAGAAGAAGCAGGGCGGCGGCGGCGATGCGAAACACCGGAAACCTCCTGCTCCCTTCTCAGGGCCCTTAAACCCGCAGCGGCATCAGGATGTACTGGACGTCCGGATCCACCGGATCGAGCACTAGGGCGGGATCGTTCGGGCCGCCGAAGCGCATTTCGGCGGTCTCGCCGCTGATCTGGTCGGTGATGTCCAACAGGTAGCGGGCGTTGAAGGACAGCTCGAAGGGATCGCCGTCGTAGTCGATCTCCAGCTCTTCCACCGCCTGGCCGGCTTCCATGTTGCGGACGGTGAGCACCACGCGCCCGGCCTCGATGGCCATGCGCACCGAGCGGCTCTTTTCTGCCGAGATGGTCGCCACCCGGTCCACCGCCTTGGCGAACAGCTTGGCGTCCAGCATGACGATGCGGGTGTTGTCCTTGGGGATCACCCGGCTGTAGTCGGGGAAGTTGCCGTCGATGACCTTGGAGGTCAGGGCGGCGTCCCGCAGCTCGAAGCGGACCTTCTGGGGGCTGATGGCCAGGTCCACGGCTTCGCCAGCGTCGTCCAGCAGGCGGCGGGCCTCGTTCACCGTCTTGCGCGGCACGATCACGCCGGGAGCGCCCACCGCGCCTTCCGGAGCCGGCATCTCGGCGAGGGCCAAGCGCGAGCCGTCGGTGGCCACGGCGCGCAGGCGCGGGGCGCCGCCTTCGCTCTGCACCGTGTGGAGGAACAGGCCGTTGAGGTAGTAGCGGGTCTCCTCCGCCGAGATGGCGAAGCGGGTCTTGTCGATCAGGCGGATCAGGTCGGTGACGTCGACGCTCATGCGGCCGGACAGGCCCTCGGAGCTCATCACCGGGAAGTCGCCGGCCGGCAGCACCGGCAGGTTGAAGCGCGAGCGGCCCGCCTGGACGGTGAGGCGCGGATCCTCGCCCGTGAAGCTCAGGGACACGTCGGCGCCCTCGGGCAGCTTGCGCACGATCTCGTAAAGGGTGTGCGCCGGGGCGGTGATCTGGCCCGGCTGGTCGACCTGGGCGAAGGCCTGGTCGATGATTTCCATGTCGAGGTCCGTGGCCGAGAAGACCAGGCGGTCACGCTCGGCGCTGAGCAGCACGTTCGACAGGATGGGAATGGTGTTGCGGCGCTCCACCGCGCTTTGCACGTGCCCCAGCGCCTTCAGCAGCGCCGCCCGCTCGATCGTCAGCTTCATGTCTCGTCCCAGCTATCCGCGCCACGCAGCCAGCGCGGCCCACCCCGACTGAAGGGACCTGCGACATTAGACATTTTCGAGGGGGTTGGAAGAGGGGGAAACGCGTCCTCTCCCCGGCAGGTGGGGAGAGGACGCGGAGCTTACGCGCGCGTGTCGAAGGCGCCGCCTTGCGCATCATCTTCGGTCCCGGCGGAGGCGGCGTAGGGGTTGGCGGCGCCGTCGCCGGCCGGAGCGGCCTGGCCGGGCTGCTTGGCGGCGACGACCACCATGGCCGGACGCACGAGGCGGCCCAGCAGCTCGTAGCCGGGCTGCAGAACCTGGATCACCGCGCCGGGCGCCACGTCGGAGCCGGGCTGCTCCATCATGGCCTGGTGCTTGTGGGGGTCGAATTTCTCGCCCTTGGGGGGGTCGATCTTCTTGAGGCCGTTGCGCTCGAAGGCGCCCAGCAGCTCCTTTTCGGTCATCTGCACGCCGACCACGAAGTTCTTCACCACCGGATCGGCGTCGTCGGACGGGGCGGCGGCGGTGGCCCGCGCCAGGTTGTCGGCGGCGCCCAGGAGGTCGCGCGCGAACTTCTGGATGGCGTAGGCGCGGGCGTCGTTGGCCTCGCGCTCGGCGCGTCGCTTGGTGTTCTCGATCTCGGCGGCGTAGCGGAGCACCTGCTCGCGCAGGCCGGCGGCCTCGGCCCGCAGGGCCTCAAGTTGATCCGATCCGGCGTCACCGGCCGTGGTCCCGATGTTCTCGTCGGCCGGGAAGTTGTCTTCGGACATGGGTCTTTTCGAACCTTCTTAAGTGTTCATCACCTGGCCAAGCACGCGGGCGGTGTAGTCCACCAACGGAATGACCCGGGCATAGTTCAGACGGGCCGGGCCGATCACGCCGATCGCGCCCAGCACGCGCTGCGAGCCCGTCATATAGGGTGCGGCGATCACAGCGGAACCCGAAAGCGAGAACAGCCGCGTCTCCGCGCCGATGAAGATGCGCACGCCCTCGCCTTCGCGCACCCCGTCGAGGAGCTGGATCAGCTGCTCCTTCTGCTCGAGATCGTCGAACAGGGAGCGGACGCGCTCCAGGTCGGCGAGGGCCTGGGCGTCCTCCAGCAGGTTGGCCCGGCCGCGGACGATCAGGGCGCGCTCGTCGCCGTCGCCGCCGCTCCAGGCGGCCATGCCGTCCTCCACCAGGCGGGCGGCGGTCTGGTTGAGCTCGCTGCGGGCGCGCTCCAGCTCGGCGGTAAGCGCGGCGCGGGCTTCGGCCAGGGGGCGGCCGCGCAGACGGGCGTTCAGGAAGTTGGAGGCCTCCTGCAGGGCCGAAGGAGTGACGCCCGGCGGCAGGCGGATCAGCCGGTTCTCCACCGTGCCGTCGTCGAACACCATGATGGCCAGGGTCCGCTCTGCGTCGAGGCTGACGAACTCCACGTGCTTGACCCCGGCGTCGCGCACGGGGGTGACCACGACGCCCGCGCCGCCGGCCAGGCCCGACAGGATGGCGGTGGCCTCGTTGAGGGCGTCCTCGTAGTTGCGGCCGTGAGCGCGCAGGCGGGCTTCGATGGTGCGCCGCTCGTCCTCGCCGACGTCGCCCACTTCCAGCAGGCCGTCGACGAACAGGCGCAACCCCGCGTGGGTCGGCAGGCGCCCGGCGCTGACGTGGGGCGCGCCCAGCAGGCCGAGGTGCGTCAGGTCCTGCATTGTGTTGCGGATGGAGGCCGGCGACAGGGTCAGGCCGGTCTTGGACAGGGTCCGCGAGCCCACCGGCTCGCCCGTCTCAAGATAGCTCTCCACGATGCGACGGAAGATGTCGCGCGCACGTTCGTCGAGTTCGGCGAGCGAGGGCCCGCGGGCGAAAAAGGGACTGCTCACGTGCTCACGGGATGTTGGAGCCTGAGATACGCTCTTGTGTGCGCCCATGGACTGGACTTGTGCGATCTAGGATAAGCGCGGCCTTCCGTGGCGCAAGACGCCTGACTGTCCCTTGGAGTTCCCGCCCATGCGCCCGTCCGAACGCGCCCCCGACATTCTGCGCCCCGTGACGCTGGAGACCGGCGTGAACCGTTATGCCGAGGGCTCGTGCCTGGTGAGCTTCGGCCACACCAAGGTGCTGGTCACCGCCAGCGTCGAGGAAAGCGTGCCGCCGTTCCTGCGCGGCCGCGGCCAGGGCTGGGTCACCGCCGAGTACGGCATGCTGCCACGCGCCACGCACACCCGCGGCCGACGGGAAGCTGCCCAGGGCAAGCAGTCGGGGCGGACCCAGGAGATCCAGCGGCTGATCGGCCGCTCCATGCGCGCCGTGGTGGACATGAAGGCGCTGGGCGAGCGGCAGATCTCGCTGGACTGCGACGTGATCCAGGCCGACGGCGGCACCCGCACCGCGGCGATCACCGGCGCCTGGGTGGCCCTGAAGCTGGCTGCCAACTACCTGCGCGAAGAGGGCCTGCTGACGGTGGACCCGATCCTGGACCAGGTGGCGGCGGTGAGCTGCGGGGTGTTCTCCGGCACGCCGGTGCTGGACCTGGACTACGAGGAAGACTCCAACGCCGAGGCGGACAGCAACTTCGTGCTGACCGGCAAGGGCGACATCGTCGAGATCCAGGCGACGGGCGAGAAGCGCGGCTTCTCCCAGGCCGAGTTCGAGGCGCTGTTCAGCCTGGCCCGCAAGGGCATCGGCGAGCTGTGCGAGCTGCAGCGCCAGGCGACGGGCGGCTGAGGGCCGGGCGGTGGCGGAGCAGGCCTTTCTGATCCGCCTTTCCGGCGCCCGGCAACACCTGATGGACCCCGACGTGGTGCAGGCCCATGTGGCCTGGCTGCGGGCGCTGGACGAGGCCGGCCGGCTGCTGCTGGCGGGCACGCTGGAAGGCGGCGGAGCGATGGTGGCGATCTTGGCCATCGACCGGCTGGAGGCCGACAAGATCGCTGACGCCGATCCTTTCGCCCAGGCGGGGGTCTATGCCGAACGCACCGTGCTGCGGCTGTCGCTGGCGACCGCGGAGAACGAGTACCTGCTGCGGCTGGCGCAGGGCCGGCTGGCTTAAGCGGGACGCGCTATTCCTCGTCGTCGTCGCCGAGCGGCTCGTCGGAGGCGCCGGCCTCGTAGACCAGGAGATCGCCGGGCTGGCAGTCGAGCTCGCGGCACAGGGCCGACAGGGTGGTGAAGCGGATCGCGCGGGCCTTGCCGGTCTTGAGGATCGACAAGTTGGCGATGGTCACGCCCACGCGGTCGGCGAGCTCCGTCAGCGACATGCGCCGCTCCAGCAGCACGCGGTCGAGGTTCACGCAGATCGGCATGGTTGCGGCCGGGCCCTTCTCAGATCGTCAGTTCGGCTTCGCGGCGCAGGCGGGCGCCTTCGCGGAAGATCTCGGCGAGCACGAACACCACAAGGACCGAGAACCAGGCGGTGAGGCTGAAGTTGGGCTCGGAGTCCTGCGCCTCCGACAGCACCCAGCGGGTCACCGCCCAGACGAGATAGCGGCCAAGCTCCAAACCCGCGAGCATGACCCCGGCCAGGCGCAGGAGCTTGACGTTGTCCGGGTGGAAGGGATCGCCGGCGGTCAGGCTGGTGAAGATGCGGCGCAGGCAGCCGGTGATCACCAGGATGCCAGCCAGGTAGAGCGCGCCGGCGAACAGGCCGCCCGCCAGCACCGGCACCGGGTTGTCGATCGGCGCGCCTTCGGTGGAGATGTTGATGTTCTGCAGGAACTCGGGATTGAAGCTGAGCAGCAGCAACAGCACCGTCAGGATCGCGACCCCGCCGACGCCCACCCAGAGGGCCGCATAGACCACATCCAGGATGATCTTCAGGAAACTGGAAACCGAGCCTGGGCCCAGAGCGCGCATCGATATCTCCCCCACCCCATCCGATCGATAGGACGGCCCCCGGGCGCGATCAAATGAACTCGGCGCAAGGCTTGCGGGAACTTTGCCCATGCAAGGGGCCGGGGCCACGCCTATGTTCCGCGCCTGAAAACGGTCCGGAGGTTTTCCCATGCCCCTGAAGCTCGAGCCCGGCGCGAAGCTGGTGGTCGCCACGCACAATCCCGGCAAGGCGCGCGAGCTGGCCGAGATCCTGGACAACCGCTTCGAACTGGTGACGGCGGGGGAGCTTGGGCTGGGCGAGCCGGACGAGACCGAGAGCACCTTCGTCGGCAACGCGCTGCTGAAAGCGCGGGCGGCGGCGGACAAGAGCGGACTGGTGGCGATCGCCGACGACAGCGGCCTGTCGGTGGCGGCCCTGGACGGGGCGCCGGGGATCTTCTCGGCGCGCTGGGCCGGACCCACCAAGGACTTCGCCATCGCCATGCGGAAAGTCGAAGAGCGGCTGGAAGCCACCGACTCCGACGACCGCAGCGCCTGGTTCACCAGCGCCCTGGCCGTGGCCTGGCCGAACGGGCCGGCGGTGGTGGTCGAGGGACGGATCGACGGGGTGGTGACCTTTCCGCCCCGGGGCGAGCGCGGCTTCGGCTACGACCCGATCTTCGTGCCGGAGGGCTTCGATCAGACCTTCGGGGAGATGGAGCCCGCCGCCAAGGACGCCATGAGCCACCGGGCGCGGGCGTTCGCCAAGCTGAAGGCGGCGCTCTTGTGACGACGACCCCCGCGCCGCTGGGGGTCTACATCCACTGGCCCTACTGCGCGCGCATCTGCCCCTATTGCGACTTCAACGTCTTCCGCGACCGCGGGCGAACGGAGGAACAGGCGGCCCTGGTCCGCGCCATCGTGGCGGATCTGGAGGCCCAAGCGGCCCTGACCGGCCCGCGCGAGCTGGTCAGCGTGTTCTTCGGCGGCGGCACGCCATCGCTGATGCAGCCGCAATGGGCGGCTGAGATCCTGGCTGCGGCCCGGCGGCTCTGGAGGCCGGCGGCGGACCTGGAAGTCAGCCTGGAAGCCAATCCCACCGACGCGGAGGCCGGGCGGTTCGACGGGCTGGCGCAGGCGGGGATCAACCGGCTGTCGCTGGGCCTGCAGGCGCTGGACGACGAGACCCTGGCCTTCCTGGGCCGCAACCACGACGCAGGCCAGGCGATCCGGGCGGCGCAGGCGGCGACGCGCGCGTTTCCGCGCCTTTCGGTGGACCTGATCTACGCGCGGCCGGGGCAGACCCCGCAGGCGTGGGCCGAGGAGCTGCGGGCGGCGGTGGGCCTGGGGGCCGAGCACATCTCGCCCTACCAGCTGACCATCGAGGAAGGCACGGCGTTCGACCGGGCGGTGAAGCGCGGGACGATCACACCGCCGGACGCTGACCTGGGCGCCGAGCTGTTCGAAACCACCCAGGCGGTTTTGGAGGCGCAAGGCTTCGACGCCTACGAAGTCTCCAACCATGCGCGGGGCGCGGCGGCGCGCTCGCGGCACAACCTCGTCTATTGGCGGGGCTGGGACTATGTGGGCGCAGGCCCTGGGGCGCATGGGCGGCTGACGGTTGGCGGCGTGCGGCAGGCCACCGAGGCTGCGGCCCGGCCGGCGGACTACATCCGCACGGTGGGCGAGACTGGCTATGGGTTCGCGGGCCGCGAGGCGCTGAGCCCGCGCGAAACCGCCGAGGAGCGGGTGATCAGCGGCCTGCGGATCGACGACGGCGTGGCGTTCGCAGAGGTGGCGGCCCTGGGGCTGACGCCGGACAAGGTGGCCTATCTGGTGGAGCTTGGCCTGCTGGCCGACGACCGCGAGCGGCTGCGGGCGACGCGGGCGGGACGGCTGGTGCTGGACCGGCTGACCGGCGAGCTGGCGGCGTAGAGTTCCTCCCCACTGGGGGAGGTGTCGCGGAGCGACGGATGGGGTCACCCGGAGAGTTGGCTGAGAACCCTCTCCACCCCTTCGGGGTCCCCCTCCCCCAACGGGGGAGGAACTGCCGTCTCGCGGGCTTGCCTTTCCGCCGGGCTCGCGCCAAGCCTCGGCCATGGCCCGCCAGCAGATCCCTCCTCCCGCGCTCGACGAGGCGCCGTTGGCGCCGGGGCTCTATGTGGTGGCCACACCGATCGGCAACCTGCGGGACATCACCTTGCGGGCGCTGGACATCCTGGCGGCGGCGGACCTGGTGCTGGCCGAGGACACCCGGGTCGCGGCCAAGCTGCTGAACGCTTACGACCTGCACAAGAAGCTCGAGCGCTATGACGAGCATGCCGCCGAGCGGGGCGGGCGCCGCGCGCTGGAGGCTTTGGCCGAAGGGCAGCGGGTGGCCCTGGTGTCGGACGCGGGCACGCCGCTGGTGTCGGACCCCGGCTTCCGGCTGGTGAAGGAAGCGGCCGCGGCGGGGCACAAGGTGTTCCCCATCCCTGGCCCTTCGGCCTTGCTGGCCGGATTGTCCGTCAGCGGACTGCCCACCGATCGCTTCCTGTTCGCCGGCTTTCCGCCGCCCAAGAGCGCGGCGCGCCGCACTTTCCTGGAGGAGCTGGCCGGCGTGCGGGCGACCCTGGTGTTCTTCGAGGGCGGATCACGGGTGGCCGACAGCCTGGCCGACATGGCCGCCGTGCTGGGCGAGCGCGAGGCGGTGGTCTGCCGCGAGCTGACCAAGCTCTACGAGACGGTGGTGCGGGGCTCGCTGTCCGAGCTGGCCGCCGATCCGCAGTTTGAGGCGCCCAAGGGCGAGATCGTCATCCTGGTGGGCCCGGGCCGGGAAGCCGCCGCCACCCAGGCCGATGCGGACCAGGCCTTGGCCGACGCCCTGACGCGGCTGAAGCCCGCAGACGCCGCGGCGGAGGTGGCCAAGCAGCTGGGGCTGAACCGGCGCGACCTCTACAAGCGGGCCATGGACCTCAAGGCCGGTCGGTGAGCCAGATCCGTTCTGCACGCGGCAAGGCGGCGCGGGCCTCGGGGCGGCGCGGCGAGATCGCCTCGGCCGTCTGGCTAATGCTGAAGGGCTACCGGATCCTGGGCTTTCGGCTGAAGACGCCGCTGGCGGAGATCGACCTGCTTGCGATCCGTGGACGGACGCTGGCGGTGGTTGAGGTGAAACGCCGCGGGGACCTGACCACCGCCCTGGGCGCTGTGGGCTCGGACCAGCGGGAACGCCTGCGCAGAGCAGGCGCTATGCTCGCCGAACGCCGTCCGGCGCTGAAAGGTGCGTCGGTTCGCCTCGACCTGATGGCTCTCGCGCCCGGACGGCTTCCTATGCATATTCCGGACGCTTGGAAGGGCGACTGAAAGCCCGAGCTTGAGCCAGCGCGAAGGTTGATGACGCGAGAAGAGGCCGAGGATCTCCTGCTGGAAGCAGGCGCCGCAAAGGACGGCGAGTTTCCGTTGCTGGACGCGGCGATCGCCTGCGCGGTCCATGAGGATCCGACCCGCGAGCTGCAGCCCGCCCGCGACCTGGGCGCGGCGGGCGTGGAGCGCCTGACCCAACGCCTGAAGCGGGAAAGCCCCGAGGAAGCCCTGGCCGAGACCATGGCCGGCGACATGCGGCTGGCGGGCGACCTGCTGACCCACGAGCACCCGGCCAATGCGGACATCCTGTCGGTGGCCGAACGGCGCAAGGGCATCGCCGTGGCCCTGGGCATCTACTACCTGCACGTGGCGCGCCGCTGCGGCCTGTCGGTGAGCGGCGTCGATTTCCCCGGGCACTTCCTGCTGCGGATCGAGACGGAGGAAGGGCCGCTGGCGCTGGATCCGTTCAGCGAGGGGCGGGTGGTGCTGCCGTCGGAGCTGACCCGCCGGGCGCTGCACGCGGGCCTGACGCCCAACGTGGCCGACCGTCTGGACCGGCTGATGGCGCCGGTTAGCGACCGGGCCGTGCTGGTGCGCCTGCAGAACAACATATTCGCTCGCGCCTCGGCGTCACGCGACTACGCCCGGGCCGAGCGGGCGGCCCTGCGCCGGGCGCTGCTTGATCCGGGCGACCACCGCCCGTGGCTGGACGTCGCCGCGGCTCGCGAAGGCCAGGGAGCCCTGGCCGGCGCCCTTGAAGCGTTGGCCCGGGCCACCGCGCTGGACGGCGGGGCCGCGCTGGCCGCGCGAGCCCAGCGCGAGCGGGTGCGCCTGCGCCTCAACTAAGCCCGGCCCGCGGGCGAAGCGGCGGCTTGTTGAACCCACAGTTGCGCTTCGAAGCGAAGCCTAGGATGTTGCCGCCGAGCAGGCCCGCCGGGGCCAGTCCCTGAGCGCAGCGTTCGATGGTCTTCAGCTCCATCATCTTCATCTTCTATTTCCTGCCCGTCTTCCTGCTCGGCTACTACCTGAGCGGCTGGCGGACGGGCGCGCTGCTGGTCGGCAGCGCGGCGTTTTACGTTTGGGGCGAGGGCCCCTACCTGCTGCTGCTGGCGGCCCTGATCGGATTGAACTGGGCGGGGGCGCGAGCCCTTGAAGGGCGCGAGGCGGGCGCCCGGCGGGGCCTGCTGATCGGGCTGGTCGCACTCGACCTGCTGGTGCTGGGCTTCTTCAAATATGCGGGCTTCCTGGGCGGCGTGATCAACCAGGTCCTGCCCGGCGCGCCGGTCCCGGAAATCCATCTGGCCCTGCCGCTGGGGATCTCGTTCTTCACCTTCCAGCTGATCAGCTATGTGGCGGACGTGCACACGCGGGCGGTGCCGGCCGAGCGGAACCTCGCCAAGTTCGCGGCCTACATCCTGATGTTCCCGCACCTGATCGCCGGGCCGATCGTGCGCTACGCCCACATCCGCGAGGAGCTGCACGCCGACCGGCGGCGGACCGGGCGGATCGGGCTTGGGCTGCAGTACTTCATCGTCGGCCTGTCCATGAAGGTGCTGATCGCCAACACCGTCGCGCCCGTGGCCGACCTGGCGTTCGACATGAAGGCGCAGCCGGCGATCCTGACCGCCTGGCTGGGGGCGCTGGCCTACGCCCTCCAGATCTATTTCGACTTCGCCGGCTATTCGAACATGGCCATCGGCCTGGCCTTCATGCTGGGGTTCACCTTCCCCAAGAACTTCGACTACCCGTACATCTCGCGCTCGATCAGTGAGTTCTGGCGGCGTTGGCACATTTCCTTGTCGAGCTGGTTCCGGGACTACGTCTACATCCCGTTGGGCGGCAATCGCGGCGGGCGGTGGCGCACGGTGCGCAACCTGCTGGTCGTCTTTCTGCTGACCGGGTTCTGGCACGGCGCGGCCTGGAACTTCATCGCCTGGGGGCTCTTCCACGGGCTGTTCCTGCTGATCGAGCGCTTCGGCCTGGGCCGGCTGCTGGACCGGGCGCCGCGGGCGGTGGGTCACCTCTACGCCATGCTGGTGGTGCTGTTCGGCTGGGTGCTGTTCCGGGCGACGAGCCTGGGGGCGGCACGGCTCTACGTTTCGGCCATGTTCGACCCGCGCGGCTGGCGAGCGCCTGAGGCCGGGCTGCTGGTGCTGCTGAACGCCGAGACCCTCAGCGCGCTGGTGCTGGGGGTGCTGTTCTCCGCGCCCCTGCTGCCGTGGATCGCGGCGCGGCTGAAGGCGCACCGGCTGGCGCCCGCCGCCCACCTGGAGCCGCGCCTGGACACCCAAGGCGCCTTCGTCCTGCCGACCTTGATGCTGACCTGCGGCCTCCTGCTGAGCATCGCCAAGCTGGCGGGGTCGAGCCTCAACCCCTTCCTGTACTTCCGGTTCTGATGGCCTTTTCCGCGCGCGCACACTGGGGACGCCTGATCGCCGCCAGCCTGGCCGTCTGGGCCGGGGCCTTCGCCCTGCCGCACCTGGTCCGCACGCCGGACCTGCAGGAGAACCGGGTGATGGCCCCGTTCCCCGGGCCGCCGCAGGGCTGGGCCGCCCTGCGCGCCTATCCCAAGGCGATGGACGCCTGGGTGGCCGATCATTTCGCGCCCCGCACCCATCTGATCGCCTGGCTGAACTACGCCCGCATGCAGCTGGGCGTCAGCGGATCGCCCAAGGTGATCGTCGGCAAGGATGGCTGGCTGTTCACCGACAACGGCACCCACCTGGGCGCGGCGCGCAACGATCCCGCGCTGCCGCCGCAAGCATGGAAGGCGTGGCTGGAAGCCTTGGCCGGCCGCACGGAGTATCTGAAGGCCCGGGGCATACCCTATGTGGTGGCCATCGCGCCGGACAAGGAGAGCATCTATCCGGAACAGGCGCCGGCCTGGTTCGAAGGCCTGGACCCTGACCGGCCGGCCCTGCGGCTTTCCGGGCTCGCGCAGATCTCCGGGGTCGGCGAGGTCGTCTACATGCACGACCTGATCGCCCACCAGACTCGCTGGGGACTGAAGACCTTCAGCCGGCACGACACGCACTGGACAGGGCTGGGCGCCTACTGGGGCTATGTGCAGCTGATGAGCCGGCTGCACGCGCTGGGCCTGGCGGACGCGCCGCGGCCGATCGAGGCGTTCCGCGAGGTGAACGTCGGCGGGCGCAACAAGCCCCGTGACCTGGCGCTGATGCTGGGGGTCGCGAGCTTCGTGCAGGCCGACTATCCCGAGCTCGCCGACCTTCCGCTGGACGCCCAGCGGCGGACCAGCTTCCTGACCGATAAACGGGACTGGACTGCGCCGCAGGTGGTGGACACTGGGATGGCCGGCAAACCGGTGCTGCTGCTGACGCGGGACTCCTTCTCCAACGCCCTGCTGCCGTTCCTCTATGGCCACTTCAGCCGGATCATCCTGGCGCACAATCAGGACGGCTCCTGGCGCACCGACCTGGTTGAGCGGTTCCATCCTGACCTGGTGATCCTGGAGGTGGTGGAAAATGGCGCCTTCTACGCGCTGCCGGATGCGCCGCCGCCCTCCCTCAGCGCCCGGGCGCGGATCAACCATGCGGTCGAGGCAGCCCAGCGACAGGCGGCGGCCGCGGAGCCGCGGCGCGGCCAGTTGATCGAGGGCACGCAAGGGCCAGACACCCTGACCGGCGGCGATGGCCCCGACGACATCACCGGGCGCGAGGGCGCCGACCTGGTGGACGGCGGACCGGGAAACGACCGGCTGCGCGGCGGGCAGGACAACGACACAGTGCGCGGCGGCGCGGGCGACGACTGGCTGACCGGCGGCAAGGACGACGACGAGGTGTGGGGCGGCCCGGGCGCGGACATCTTCAACGCCTTCCCCGGCGCGGGGCTGGAGGTCGTCATGGACTTCAACATCGCCGACGGCGACCTGGTGCGGCTGGACGCCGGCACGAGCTGGGAAGCGCGGCAGGAAGGCGCCGATACGGTGATCTACATCGACGGGGCGAAGATGGTGCTCAAAGGCGTACGGTTGGATAGCCTGCCCCCGGCCTGGATCGGCATCGACGGCCCACGCTAGCGCTGGCGCGTCGGCGGGCCTATGTGCAGGGCCGTTCGAAGAAGCCCGCGGAGCTCCCATGTCCCTGAAGGTCGCCGTCCAGATGGACCCCATCGAGGGCATCAACATCGAAGGCGACACGACCTTCCTGATGATGGAAACGGCCCAGGCCCGCGGGCACAGCCTGTTCGTCTACACCACCGACACCCTGGCGCTGGAGGACGGCCGCGCCTTCGCGCGCGGGCGGGACGTGACGGTGCAGCGGGTGAAGGGCGATCACGCCAGCCTGGGCGAGCCGCGCCGGGTGGAGCTGACCGAATTCGACGTGGTGCTGCTGCGCCAGGACCCGCCGTTCGACATGCACTACATCGACACGACCTTCTTCCTGGAGGCCGTGCATCCCAAGACGCTGGTGGTGAACAACCCCGTGGAGGTGCGCAACGCGCCGGAGAAGCTGTTCGTCACCAAGTTTCCCGAGCTGCAGCCGCCGACCCTGATCACCCTGGACAAGGAAGCGATCTACGACTTCCGCGCCCGGCATGGGGACGTGGTGCTGAAGCCGCTGAACGGGCGGGGCGGGTCGGGCGTCACCCGGCTGCTGAAGGATGACCCCAACCTCGACGCCATGCTGGAGCTGCACGCCGAGATCGGCCGCGAGCCGGTGATCCTGCAGAAGTTCCTGCCCAGCGTGACCAAGGGCGACAAGCGCATTATCCTGGTCGACGGCGAGCCCGTGGGCGCGATCAACCGCGTGCCGGAGAAGGGGCAGATCCGCTCCAACATGGCGGTGGGCGGCAAGCCGCAGCCGATCGAGCTGTCGGCCCGCGACCGGGAAATCTGCGCCGCCATCGGTCCGGAACTGAAAGCCCGCGGACTGCTTTTCGTCGGGATCGACGTGATCGGCGACTACCTGACCGAGATCAACGTGACCTCGCCCACGGGCGCGGTGGCCTTGAAGCGGTTCACGGGCGTCGACGCGACCGAGGCGCTCTGGGAGCGCATCGAGGCGCTTCGCAGCGGGCAAGCTTAGCCGTTTCTGAGCTTCGGTCCGTAACACACGGATGTTGCTGGCTTTCTACTTACGTTCGATTTTTGTTCTTGATCCGAGCTTCGCCATGTGCTCGCATCTTGTGGATAAGTGACGTCCGGACACAAGGGCTTGAGCATGGCGGCGCGGGTGGTGACGGTGGCGTTCCAGGGCGTCGACGCCGTCCGGATCGAAGTCGAGGTCCAGTTCACCAAGGGCGCCTTCGCCTTCATCATCGTGGGCCTGGGCGACAAGGCGGTGGCCGAGAGCCGTGAGCGGGTGCACGCGGCGTTCGCAGGTCTGGGCCTGGCCCTGCCCGGCAAGCGGATCATCGCCAACCTGGCTCCGGCCGACCTGCCCAAGGTCGGGTCGCACTACGACCTGCCGATCGCCCTGGCGGTGATGGCCGCCATGGGCGTCATCCCGCCCGACGCGCTGGAAGGCTGGGCGGCGCTGGGCGAGCTGTCGCTGGACGGCCGGATCATGCCGGTGGCGGGCGCCCTGCCCGCGGCGGTGGCGGCCGGCGGCATGGGCCTGGGACTGATCTGCCCGGAGGCTTGCGGACCCGAAGCGGCCTGGGCCGGCGAGACGCGGATCCTGGCCGCGCCCTCGCTGATCGCCCTGGTGAACCACTTCCGCGGCGTGCAGCTGCTGTCGCCGCCCAAGCCAGGTCCCATGCTGGACGGCGAGCGGGTTCCGGACCTCCGCGACGTGAAGGGCCAGGAGAACGCCAAGCGGGCGCTGGAGATCGCCGCCGCCGGCGGCCACAACCTGCTCTTCATCGGCCCTCCGGGGTCGGGCAAGTCGATGATGGCCCAGCGCCTGCCGGGCCTGCTGCCGCCGCTGACGCCGCAGGAGCTCTTGGAAACCTCCATGGTTCATTCCATGGCCGGGCTGATCGCCCGCGGACAGCTGACCCGCGCCCGGCCGTTCCGATCTCCTCACCACTCCGCCAGCATGGCCGCCCTGACCGGCGGTGGACTGAAGGCTAAGCCGGGCGAAGTGAGCCTGGCCCACAACGGCGTGCTGTTTCTGGACGAGTTGCCGGAGTTCGGGACCCAGGCGCTGGACAGCCTGCGCCAGCCGCTGGAGACCGGCGAGGTGGTGGTGGCGCGGGCCAATGCGCACGTGCGCTATCCGGCGCGGGTGCAGCTGGTGGCGGCCATGAACCCCTGCCGCTGCGGGGTCGGCGGGCCGGGGCGCGGCGCCTGCGGGCGGGCGCCCCGCTGCCAGAGCGACTATCAGGGCCGCATCTCCGGTCCGCTAATGGACCGCATCGACCTGCAGGTGGAAGTTCCGCCGGTGACCCCGGCCGATCTCGCCCTGCCGCCGCCGGCCGAAGGCACCGCCGAGGCGGCCGCTCGGGTGGCCCAGGCGCGCCAGATGCAGCTCGCCCGGGCGCAGGACGGCGGCGAGGGCGCGAGCGCCCTGAACGCCCAGGCCAACGGCGACTGGCTGGAGACCATTGCGGCCATGGATGCGCCCGCGCGGGCGCTGCTGAGCCAGGCGGCGGAGGCCGGCGGACTAACCGCCCGCGGCTGGACTCGAACCCTGCGGCTGGCCCGCACCATCGCCGATCTGGAGGGCGCCGAAACCGTGCGGCGCGTGCACGTGGCCGAAGCGCTGATCTACCGGCGGGTGGCCGCCGCCGGGGTCAGGGCGCTGGCGGTCTGACGCTCGCGCCACTTGGCGAGCACGCCGACACCCACAGCCACGGTCAGGGCCCAGGTCCAGATCACCTGGGCCGAGGCGTAGGCCCAGGGCTGGACCTTGGGATCGAGCACGCGGCCGAGGTGGGTGAGCACCCCCAGGAGCTGGAACCCCGCCGCCCAGATCGGCCAGAAGCGGGCGGACCGCAGCACCAGGAACAGAAGAACGCCCAGCAGGACGAGGTCCCCGGCGAAGGCGCCCCACTGCAGGCCCGAATAGGTGGGATCACGGAAGATGATCGAGAGCGCCAGGGAAAGCATCAAGGCGCCCGCAGCAAGCCGCTCCTCGAGGCCGCCGCGCAGAATGGCGCCCGCCACGACCAGCACGAACAGCGTCCAGCTGATCCACGGCGTCAGAACGTAGGGGTTCAAGAGCAGGCGGCTCCCCGGTGGACCAGGGAGCTACTTTGCCAGACCCGCTACAGCGCGGAAACAGCTCAGGCGGCGGTGACCTGCCGCAGGGCGCGCGCGCTGCGGGCGTAGCCGGTCGGCTTGGCGCTGCCCTCGTCCACCAGGGTCACGGCGCCCAGACCCACGTATTCCTTGGCCGTGTCGAGCTCCCGGTGGGTCTCGACAATCGCCCGGCGGGCTTCCGCCAGGGCCATGATGGCCTGGCTGGCGCGCTCCACGGCTTCCTGGCCCACCAGGGCGGAAGCGCCAGCTTGCTTGCGCAGGGCCGGCATGGCGCCGGTTAGGGCGGCGGTCTTTGCGAGAGCGACGTCGATTGCGGCTTCGGCTTCGAACAGGGCGCTGGCGATCTGCTCGGCGGCCATGCGGCGTTGTTTGAGCATGGGGGTTCTCCTGCGCTCCCGTCCCGGGGCGCATTTCGGATAACGTTGTCAGGCTTGTTTAGGTTTGCCGGCCTAGAAGGGCGCGAGGCTCTGGAGCGCCTGCATTCCCGCCAGCATCGACCCGAAAGCCAGCGCAGACACGACGGCCACCGCGAGGACGGCCGCCAGTCGCGCAGCGGGGCTTAGTCGGTTTCCTCCGGGCCACAGTCCGGATCCGGCCGGAAGTTCTCGTCCAGCAGCACCCAGGTCATGCAGAGGATTTCCCGCAAGACCATCTCGGAGGGTTTGAAAGGCGCCAGCTTCCGGGTCGCGGACACCAGATGCTTGGCCATCAAAGCCTGGCTGGGCGTAGCTGCCAAATCGACGAGCTGCCGCTCCAGCTGCTCCCAGGAGAAGGTCGGGATCGACTCGTCCCTCACCGGGCCCTTCGGCCAGCGGGCTTCGAAGTCGTCGATCTCCCGACGCAGACGCAGAGCCCGTCCGATCGCCGGTCGGTTGTCGAAGTTGTGGTGCCAGTCGCCCATTGGCCGTCTCCGTGATTGCCGGCTCATCGGGCCAGCTTTCCGGAGGGCTGTCTGTCCTGATCGTGTCCTGTCCTGACGGGATCAGGACAGCGCTGTCGTCCCGCGCGCGCAGGAGGCGGGCGGCCTCGTAGCGGTCCGTCACGCCCAGCTTGCGTCGGGCGCGGTCGCAATAGGTGTCGACGCTGGTCTTGGACATGCCCAGCTCGCGCGCGATCTGTTTGGAGCTGAGATGCTGATCCACGAGGCGCAGGCACTCGCGCTCACGCGGCGTGAGCAGCGAAACCATATCCCCGTTGATTTCAGTGCGCGTCGGCATGGTGGCGTTCAATAAACGACGCCGCACGCCTTTCGTCTACTTTGCGCGGCAAGTTTTCGACAAACGCGCTACATTCGGCCGCGCAGGAGGCGCCGATGCAAGCCAAAGAGGTCGGGAGTCCCGCGTCATTGGACCTAGCGATCGGTACGCGAATCCGAACGCGTCGCCGTCAGCTTGGCATGAACCAGAGCGACCTGGCCGAACGGCTGGGCGTGTCGTTCCAGCAGGTGCAGAAGTACGAGCGCGGCGCGAACCGCGTGGCCGCATCGACCCTGGTGGCGGCCGCCGCGGCGCTGAGCACGAGCGTGTCCTGGCTTGTCGGCGAGGACAGCGTCGGGGCCGTGTCGGACGAGGAGGAGGTGTTCCGCGCCCTGTCCCGTCCCGGCGCGCTGGAGCTCCTGCGGGCGTTCAACGGCATTCCTGACGGACGCGCCCGAGCCGCCCTTCTCGCCCTGACCCAGGAAATGGCCACCAAGGCCGACCGGCCGGCTTGACCCCTCGTTAAGCCACCGGCGCCATGGTCGCGCCGATGCGCAGACCTCCGCGACCTCTTTCCGAGCGCCGCCCCCGCCGGGCGCACATCAGCGCCGCCCAGTTGGCGGCCCTGAGCCATGAATTCCGCACGCCCTTGAACGGCGTGTTGGGCATGGCCCGCCTGCTGGAGGGGACGCCCCTGACGGCCGAACAGCGGGCCTACGCCGCCGCCATGCGCGAAAGCGGCCAGCACCTGCTGACCCTGGTCAACGACGTGCTGGATTTCGCCAAGCTGGGCTCCGACTCCGTGGAGTTGCACCCGCAGCCGCTGGAAGTGGAGGCGCTGCTGCGCAGCGTCGCCGAACTCCTGTCGCCGCGGGCCCGGGAAAAGGGCGTGGAGCTGGGCTGGTCGGCGCCGTCCGGGCTGAAGATCCTGGCCGACGAGGGCAAGCTGCGCCAAATCCTGCTGAACTTCGCCGGCAACGCCGTGAAGTTCACCACTGAAGGCGGCGTTCTGCTGGCGGTGACCGAAACCGAGTTCGGCATGCGGTTCACGGTGGAGGACACCGGTCCCGGCGTCCCGGCGGCCGACCGCGAACGGATCTTCCAGGCGTTCGCCCAGGCCGAAGCCGGCCAGGCGGTGATCGGCGGCGCGGGGCTTGGCCTGGCCATCGCCCGCCGGCTGGCCCAGGCCATGGATGGCGAGGTGGGCGTTGTCCCCAACAAGGGCGGCGGCTCGATCTTCTGGTTCGAGGCCCCGTTCACCTCGGTGGCCGCCGCGCCCGCGACCCTGCCCCTGACGGGCCGCACCATCGGCGTGGCCTCCCCCAATCCCGTCCTGCTGCGCGCTGCGCGCCGACAGATCCAGGCCTGTGGCGGGCGCGCGGTGACCGCCAAGGACGTGGACAGCCTGCTGGCCGCCGTCGGACCAAGCGACGTCCTGCTGCTGGACGAGGCGCTGAGCGAGGGCGAGAGCCTGCGCGCCCCGCCGGGCCGCAAGGCCATCGTGCTGCTGGCCGCCGAACAACGGGAACGCAAGGATGCCCTGCGGCAGGCGGGCTTCGCCGCCTGGCTGATCAAGCCGCTGCGGCAAGCCTCGCTGGCCGAATGGGTGCTGATCGCGGCGGGCGCGACGGAAGATCCGGCCGCTCCGGCCGAGGACGACCGGCTGGCGCCGGCCGCCGCCCCCGGCGCGCGCGTGCTGCTGGTGGAAGACAATCCAATCAACGCCCTGCTGGCCCGCGCCCTGCTGACCCGCGAGGGCTGCGTGGTGGACCATGCGGCGGCGGGCGAGGAAGCCCTGGCGGCCGTGCGGGTGGGCGCCTACGACCTGATCCTGATGGACATGCGCATGCCCGGGCTGTCCGGCGTTGAGACCGCCCGGCAGCTGCGCACGGCGGGCATCGACACGCCCATCGTCGCGCTGACCGCCAACGCGTTCGATGACGACCGTCAGGCGTGCCTCGCCGCGGGGATGGACGACTTCATGGTCAAGCCGATCCTGCCCGATAGCCTCCGCGCTGTCCTGACGCGGTGGACTCGCACCCGCTGGACGGATCAGGCGCAGCGCGCCAAGGTCGGCTGACGGGCGCCCGGGGGCGCCAAGCACTTCGGAGTTCTTGATGGGCGCTGACGCCGCCGAGCCCAAACGTGGGGCGCTGTCCTCGCTCGCCGTCTTTTTCGAACGCCGCGCACTGGTCATGCTGGCCCTAGGCTTTGCGTCCGGCCTGCCCAACCTTCTGATCTTCGACACCCTGTCGCTGTGGCTGCGGGACGCCGGGCTGTCGCTGAAGGTCATCTCGATCTTCGCCCTGGCGACGCTGGCCTACTCGCTGAAGTTTCTCTGGGCCCCACTGGTGGATCGCACCCAGGTGCCGATCCTCACCCGCTGGCTGGGCCACCGGCGCTCATGGATGGTGGTGACCCAGGTTCTGGTGATGCTGGGCCTTTGGCTGATCTCCGGTGCGGACCCCGCAGGCAACCTGGGCCTGATGGCCGCCTTCGCCGTGTTCGTCGGCTTCACCGCATCCACCCAGGACATCGTGATCGATGCCTGGCGGATCGAAGCCGCAGCCGTCGAAAAGCAGGGCGCCATGGCGGCGGCCTACCAGTGGGGATACCGCATCGCGATGATCGTCGCCGGCGCAGCGCCCCTGGTGCTGGCCGACCGCTTCAACTGGAACATCTCCTACGCCGTGATGGCCGCCCTGATGGGCATCGGCCTGGCCGGCGCCCTCGCCGCCCCTCGTGAGAAGGCTCACGCAGTGCGGCCCATCCATGCCGAGGGCGTGCCCTCGCGCCCGGCGCTGGAGCTGCCGGAGTGGCTGGCCCGCCTAGCGCTGTTCGCCCTGGGCGGTCTGATCGTCGGGTCCGGTCTCGCCGCCGATGCGTCGCTGCTCGCTGCGGGCCTGCGCGGTCTCGGCTTCCCGGCCGCAGCTGAGGGGATCGCGGCGGCGTGGGAAATGAAGCCGGAGGGCGTCTACTTCCAGCTCAGCGCCGTGGTGATCGGACTTCTGGTGATCGTGCTGGCCGCTTGCCCGATCCCTGGCGTGCGGACACGTCCGGGCGTCTACCTGGCGACCGCCCTTGGCGAGCCGCTGCGCGATTTTGTGGTGCGCTACAAGGGCGTGGCCGCTCTGATCCTGGCGCTGATCTGCGTCTATCGCCTGTCCGACTTCGTCCTGAACATCATGAACCCGTTCTACGCGGACCTGGGCTACACCAAGACCGAGATCGCCGAGGTGCGGAAGGTGTTCGGTGTGATCATGACCGTGCTGGGCGTTGGCCTGGGCGGTTGGGCCGTGGTGCGTCTGGGGCTGCTGCGTGCGCTGGTGGTCGGCGCCTTCGCCGGACCGCTGAGCAACCTGGTGTTCGCCTGGCTGGCCATGCAGGGCCCACAGCTATCGGCCCTGTTCATCGCCATCGGGGTGGACAACGTGGCGTCGGGCTTCTCCGGCACCTGTCTAATCGCCTACATGTCCAGCCTGACCTCGGTCGGCTTCACCGCCACGCAATATGCGCTGTTCTCGTCGCTCTACGCCTTGCCCGGCAAGCTGATCGCTTCCCAGTCCGGACGCATCGTCGAGAGTTCTGCTGCGGCAGCCGACCGCGGCGGCGCCTTTGCGCCGCTGAAGGGGCTGTTCGGCGCGCTGCCGCCGGAAGCCTACGCCGCCGGCGCCGCCAAGTCGCAGGTCACCACGGCGGCGCTGGGCGCGGGCTATGTGGTCTTCTTCCTCTATTCAGCCCTGATCGGGGTCGCCGCCATCGTGCTGGCTTTCGTCGTCGCAGCCCGCCAGGGCCGGCTGGAAGCGCGGGCGCCCTAGACCGCCAGGCAGAACACCTGGGCGACGCGCAGGTCGCGGCGCAGGGCGTCGGCGGCGCGGCCGTAATTCTCCGGGGTGATCGGCTGGCCTGGACCTGCGGGTCCGGGCCGCACGCCCGTGGAGGCCAGCAGGCGCTCCACCGTTTCCGGGGTCGTCGTGTAGATGCGGCCGCGGCGGGGCGACTCGGCGATCGTCACGCCAATCAGGCGGCCCTGCTCGTCCAGCGCGGGCGCGCCGGAAAGCCCGCCAAGGGAGCCGTTCAAGCCGTCGGTGCGACCAGCCTCGGCCCAGACCAGCACCGGCTCGGTTCGCGCGCCGCGTCCGCGCACCACCAGGTTCTCCCGTCCGATCAGGCGGGAGGTGACTTCGCCCGGCTCGCCTTGCGGGAAGCCGGGGTGGAAGGCCCGCTCGCCCCGATGCAGCGGACGGTCCAGCGCCAGCGGCAGGGCCGGCGCGCCGCCGTCGGTGGTCAGGATCGCCGCCTCGCCTTTCGGATCGATCCGCACGCCGACTTCCACGCCCTGGCCTGGACCCACGACGATGGCGGCCTGCTTGCAGCCGTCGACCACGTGGCGGGCGGTGACCCACACGCCGCTGGAGGAAATCGAGAAGGCGGTGCCCTCCGCCGGGCCACGCGGCGCTTCCACATCGACGACCACTTCGGGATCGAAGGGCGAGGCCGGACCCAGGGCCTCGCTGGCCACCTGAGGCGCAGCGGGCGGCGCAGGCGGCGCATCGGCGCGCTCCTGCCGGCCGACGGCGGCGATCAGCAGTCCCGCCACCACCGCGGCGTAGATCAGCCAGTCGGGCAGTCTGGGGAACTGCACGCCCCCGGCCTCAGGCCGAGACGGAGGCGGCGATGATCAGGGCGGTGGCGAGCTTGGCGCCCACCAGCATGGCGGCGGCCGACATCTCGCCGTCCTGGATGCGCTGGGGCAGGCCATGGAGCACGAGGTCCACCAGGCGGAACACCAGCAGCTGGACGAGCACGGTGGCCGCGCCCCAAAGGCCGAGATCCACCAGGGTGGTCGAGGCTTTCAGCGAGAAAGCCAACGGGATGGCGAGGCCGACCAGGACGCCGGCCATGGAGACCGCCGCCGCCGCGTTGCCCTGGCGGATCAGGGTGATTTCCTTGTGCGGCGTCAGCAGCACATAGACGGCGGACGCCACGAACAGCATCGCCACGCTGACCGCGGCATGCAGCAAGGTGACCGGAAACCCGCTGGCGAAGGCCTGGATCTCAGGCGACGGCGTCGGCATCGGCTACTCCCCCGAACTTGGCCGCTGATTAGCACGGCGAAGCCGGGTGGGCCTACTGCGCCCTACTCTGCAGCGTCGGCGGCGGCTTCGGCCTCGGCGGCGATCTTGCGGCGGGCGCTGGCGCGCAGCTTCTCGCTCTCGCTCTTCAGCTGGCCGCAGGCGGCGAGGATGTCACGGCCCCGCGGCGTGCGGATCGGCGAGGCGTAGCCGGCGCGGTTCAGCACGGCCGCGAACTTTTCGATCGTGCCCCAGTCCGAGCAGGCGTAGTCGCTGCCTGGCCACGGGTTGAATGGGATCAGGTTGATCTTGGCCGGAATGCCCTTGAGCAGCTGGACCAGCGCCTTGGCCTCGGCCGGACTGTCGTTGACGCCCTTGAGCATCACGTACTCGAAGGTCACGCGCTTGGAGTTGGACAGGCCCGGGTAGGCGCGGATGCCGGCCATCAGCTCGGCGATCGGGTACTTCTTGTTGAGCGGCACGAGCTTGTTGCGAAGCTCGTCGTTGGTGGCGTGCAGGCTGATCGCCAACATGGCCTGGGTCTGCTCGCCCAGGGCCTCCAGCTGCGGCACCACGCCCGAAGTCGACACGGTGATCCGCCGGCGGGAAATGGCGATCCCCTCGTTGTCGGCGATGATGTCGATGGCCGAAGCCACGTTGTCCAAGTTGTAGAGCGGCTCGCCCATGCCCATGAACACGATGTTCGACAGGCGGCGGTCTTCCTTGGGCGAGGGCCATTCGCCGAGGTCGTCGCGGGCCACCTGCACCTGGGCGACGATCTCGGCCGTCGTCAGGTTGCGCACCAGCGGCTGGGTGCCCGTGTGGCAGAAGGTGCAGTTCAGCGTGCAGCCCACCTGGCTGGAGACGCACAAGGCCCCGGCCCGGCCGACATCGGGGATGTAGACCGTCTCGACCTCGATCCCCGGGGCCATGCGGATCAGCCACTTGCGGGTCCCGTCGCGGCTAACCTGGCGCTCCACCACTTCCGGCCGGGCGACGGTGAACTTCTCGACCAGCTGCGCGCGCGTTTCCTTGGCGACGTCGGTCATCCTGGCGAAGTCGGTGACGCCGTAGTGATGGATCCAGCGCCACAGCTGGGTGGCCCGCATCTTGGCCTTCTCGGGACGCACGACCTCGGCCTCCACCAGCGCCGCGGCGAGTTCCGCCCGGGTCATGCCGGAGAGGTTGATCAGGGCCGGCGCCACCGGCGTCGCGGTCGCGCGCGATAGGTCGAGGGTCACGCCCAAGGGAAGACGTCCTTTGTGGAGAGAGGCGAATATAGGGGACGATGGTTTCCAAACCAACTCAGGCCCGGCGCGACCTGTTGCGCGCAGGCGGCATCGCCTCAAACATCTGTTCGAAACTGCTTCCGCCGCACGTTCGGCTCCGCTAGCGTCGCGCCCGGACAAAGGGAGATCCGAGCGATGAAGGCGCTGTTGAGCCGGCAGGTGGGCGGGCCCGAGACCCTGGCGCTGGAGGAGCTGCCGACGCCGGAGGCCGGCAAGGGCCAGGCGCTGATCGAGGTGCGGGCCTGCGGGGTGAACTTTCCCGACGTGCTGATCATCGAGGACAAGTACCAGTTCAAGCCGGAGCGACCGTTCGCGCCGGGCGGGGAGATCAGCGGCGTGGTGCGCGCCGTGGGCGAGGGCGTGACCCATGTGGCGCCCGGCGACCGGGTGCTGGGCTCCACCGGCTGGGGCGGCATGGCGCAGATGGCGGCCATCGACGCTTCGCGCCTGGTGAAGATCCCCGACGCCATGCCGTTCGACGAGGCGGCGGCCTTCATCATGACCTATGGCACCAGCTACCACGCGCTGAAGGACCGGGCGCAGCTGCAGGCCGGGCAGACGCTGATGGTGCTGGGCGCGGCAGGCGGCGTGGGGCTGGCGGCCATCGAGCTGGCCAAGGCCATGGGCGCCAAGGTGATCGCCGCAGCCTCGTCCGAAGAAAAGGTCGAGCTGTGCAAGCGGCACGGCGCGGACGCGGGCGTTGTTTATGGGCGCGGCCCGTTCGACAAGGACGCCTCCAAGCAGCTGGGCGAGCTCTTCAAGCAGGCCTCCGGCCCGAACGGGGCGGACGTGATCTATGACGCGGTCGGCGGCGGCTATGCCGAGCCGGCGCTGCGCTCCATCGCCTGGGAAGGCAAGTACCTGGTGGTGGGCTTCGCGGCGGGCGACATCCCGAAGATCCCGCTCAACCTCGCCCTGCTGAAGGGCTGCGAGATCGTCGGCGTTTTCTGGGGCGCCTGGGTGGCGCGCAACCCGGACAAGCACGCCCAGGCCGTGGGAGAGCTGCTCGAGCTCTACGCCGCGGGCAAGATCAAGCCATTCGTCTCGGAGCGCTTTCCCCTGGAAAAGGGCGCCGAGGCCATCGCCCACCTGGCCAGCCGACAGGCCATGGGCAAGGTCGTCGTGACCATGGGCGAAGGGCAGGGCTGAGCGATGGCGGGACGTCTCGAAGGCAAGGTCGCGATCATCACCGGCGCGGCGTCCGGCATCGGCCTGGGCGCGGTGGAGCTGTTCGCTGGCGAAGGCGCGCGGGTGATCGCCGCCGACATCCAGGACGAAAAGGGCGCGCGGCTGCAGGAGCGCTTCGAAGGGCGCGTCCGCTACGTCCGTTGCGACGTGACCCGCGAAGACGAGATCGCGGCCATGACAGCCGCGGCGGCGTCGGAGTTCGGCGGGCTCGACATCCTGTTCAACAACGCCGGCATCTCCGATCGCATGCTGACGGTGGAGGAGATCACGGCGGAGGGCTGGGACTGGATCTTCTCCATCCTGGTGCGCGGGCCGATGCTGGGCATCAAGCATGCCGCGCCGCTGATGCGGGAGCGCGGCGGCGGCTCGATCATCAACACCTCGTCGGTGGCGGGCCTGCAGGCGGGCTTCGGGCCCATCGCCTATTCCAGCGCCAAGGCGGCGGTGATCCAGATGAGCCGGGTGGCGGCCGCCCAGCTGTCGCCGCAGAAAATCCGGGTGAACGCCCTGTGCCCGGGCCTGATCGCTACGTCGATCTTCGGCGCGTCCTTCGGGCTGCCGCGCGAGACGGCCGACAAGCTGGCGGCCATGATTGCGGCCACCGGCCCCAAGGTTCAGCCGATCCCGAAGGCCGGCCTGCCGGAGGACATCGCCAAGGCGGCCCTGTTCCTGGCCAGCGACGACTCCGAGTTCGTTACTGGGACCTATCTTCTGGTGGACGGCGGCCTGACGGTGGGCCCGCGCTCGGCCTGGGACCCCAATGCGCCGAACCCCTTCGCCAAGATGTTCGAGATGGCGGGGAGCTAGCTCAGCTCTCGGCCCGCAGCCGCTCGACGGCGTCCTTTGCGGCCTTGCGGTGGCGGGGTTTCAGGTTCTTGCCGACCACGCCCATGAGGGCGGCGAACACCGCCGCGTCGTCGGTGTAGCCGAGGCCGGCGATGAAGTCGGGCACCGCGTCCGTCGGCAGGACGAAGTAGGCCAAGGCGGCGAACATCATGCCCTTGGCCGCGATGGGCGTCTCTTCGTCCCGGGCGCAGAACCAGACGGACAGGGCCTCGGACGCGAAAGGCACCTTGGCCGCCACCTTGCGCATCTTGGGCCAGAAGCCACGGGTCACGCGCGCCTCGTTGACCTTAACCACCGAGGGCACGAGCGCGCGGCTGGGGTCGATCGGCTGCCTCGGATCGAAGGCGTCCTTGACGTCGGGTGATGCTTTCTCGGCGCGGGTCATAGGGCTAAGCCTCGGGCGACGAGGACATCTTGGGTCATCGGGAGAGACAGGTCCATGGAACTCAATTCATCCGTCGCGGCCGTGGTCACCGGCGGCGCATCCGGGCTTGGCGAAGCCACGGCCCGGGCGCTGGCGGCGCAGGGCGTGAAGGTCGCCCTGTTCGACATGAACGAACAACGCGGCCAGGAGATCGCATCCGAACTGGGCGGCGTGTTCTGCAAGGTCAACGTCACGGTCGATGAAGAGGTCGAGGCCGGCTTCGCCCGCGCCCGCGCCGCGCACGGGCACGAGCGGATCCTGGTGAACTGCGCCGGTGTGGCCAATGCGGTGAAGACCGTTGGGCGCGACAAGACGGGCGGCAAACGCTCCTTCCCCCTGCCTCTGTTCGAGGCCAGCCTGCAGGTGAACGTGCTGGGCACCTTCCGCTGCATCGTCCATGCGTCGCTGGGCATGATGGACGCCGAGCCGCTGGCCGACGGCGAGAAGGGCGTGATCATCAACACCGCCTCCGTAGCGGCGGTGGACGGACAGATCGGCCAAGCGGCCTATTCGGCTTCCAAGGCCGCGGTCATGGGCATGACCCTGCCGATCGCGCGCGATTTAATGGGCGAAGGCATCCGGGTGAACACCATCCTGCCCGGCGTGTTCGAAACGCCCATGGTGGCGGCCATGCCGGACGAGGTGCGCGCCGCGCTGGGCGCCAACGTGCCCTTTCCCAAGCGGCTGGGCCGCCCGGCGGAATACGCCTCGCTGGCGTTGGAGATGATCCGCAACGGCTACTTCAACGGCGAGCACGTGCGGCTGGACGGCGCCATCCGCATGCCGCCCAGGTAGGCGGCCTCA
This sequence comes from Phenylobacterium deserti, assembly GCF_003254705.1. Lineage (GTDB taxonomy): Bacteria > Pseudomonadota > Alphaproteobacteria > Caulobacterales > Caulobacteraceae > Phenylobacterium > Phenylobacterium deserti. The sequence goes on along the minus strand of NZ_QFYR01000001.1, from coordinate 1,084,218 downwards.
GGCCTGGACGGGATCCAGGGCGGCGACGATCACAGCGAAGCCGTTCGCGATCTCCCTGGTCTGCAGAAGCTTGAAGCGCTCCTTGAACTTGGGCAGCCACCATTGCGGCGGCTGTTGGATCAAGTGGGCGTTGCGCCCATCTGCTAGATGCTTCACCGCTGGTCCGACGTGAACGGTGAAGAAGCCATGCTTCACCGTAATTGCCTTCAGCTCATCCAGCACATTCTCCAAGTAGTCGGGCTCGATGTGCTCCAGCACGTCGATGCAGCAGACCAGATCAGCCTGCTGGGCCTGGCCATATTCGGGGAACGCCGGGTCGTAGGGACGGTAGTCGATCTCGACGTCGAGCTTCTGGAGAGCTGTCAGCAGGTTCTGCTTACCCGCGCCGTAATCGGTCAGCGACTTGGCTCCTAGTTGGTCTATCAGCTGCTTTACGATCCCGCCGTACCGCAAGGACATCACCCCGTAGCCAGGGTTCTCGTGCAGCTCTTGTTGCAGCCGCCGGTAAGTGTCGGAGATCACGGGGCTCTGTGCGCTCATGGCCCGCTTATCTCATAGGCCGGGCAGCGCGCCAAACACCCTCGCCCACAGGAGACATCGCGCCGCGGCTTGCGCGGCATGGCCAGGCTTGAACAAATCGGCGCTCGCAGAACGGGGCTCCCGATGACCAAGACACTCTCCGCCCTAGCCGCCGCCAGCGTGATCTGGACCGCGCCGGCCCTGGCGCAGCCGGCCGACCCGCTGACGCGTCCGATCCAGCCGGCCTACGCTGCCCGGTGGCTCGCGCCACAGGCGCCGGCCAGGGTGTTCGGGAACACCTACTATGTGGGGTTCGGCGGCCTCAGCCTGGCGCTGATCGACACGGGCGCGGGGCTGATGCTGGTGGACGGCGGCGTGCCCCAGGGCGTGGCGCAGGTCGAGGCGAACATCCGCAAGCTCGGGTTCAGGGTGCAGGACATCCGCTACATCCTGTCCACCGAGTCCCACTGGGACCACTCCAGCGGCATCGCCGCCCTGGCGCGCGGCAGCGGCGCCATGGCGATCGCCAGCGCGTCGGGCGCGGAGGCCCTGCGCCTGGGTCGTTCAGATCCCGAGGACCCGCAGGCCGAGGATCTGGAGCGGTTTCCGGCGGTCGGCAGAGTGCGGGCGGTCCGCGACGGTGAGACGATCCGGTTAGGGAACGCCACCGTGCGCGCGGTCATGACGCCGGGCCATTCACCCGGCAGCACCAGCTGGACGTGGAAAAGCTGCGAGGCGGGCCAATGCCGCAACGTGGTGTTCGCCGCGAGCCTGAACCCGATTTCTTCGGACCACTTCCACTACACACGCCACCCGCGACGCGGGGACCTGACGACCGGCTTTCGCGCGGGGATGCGCAAGCTCGCGGCTTTGCCGTGCGACGTGCTGATCACCGCGCACCCGGATCATTCCGGCTTCGACGCCAAGCTGAAGGCGGCGGAGGCGGGCCGCGCGCCCAACCCGTTCGTCGATCCCGGCGCCTGCCGCGCCTATTCGGCCAAGTACGAGGCGCTGCTGGACAAGCGGATCGCCGGGGAGAAGAGCGAGAAGTAGGCCCGCTCCTCAGCGCCTCCGACGGGTACCGCCGGTGAGCCCGCCGAGGACGCCACGCATGATCTCGCGGCCGAGCTGCGTGCCGATGCTGCGCAGCATGGACTTGCCGAACGCGCCCGCCATGTCGGCCACGTCTTCGCCGATGCCGCCCTGATCACGCGCCTTGGAGCGGGTCGGACGCGCCCTCGGCGCCTCCTCGTCGTCAGCTTTTGCTGCACCCTTTGCTGCAGCACGATCCTGCAGCATTTCGTAGGCGCTCTGCCGGTCCTGAAGCTGGTCGTAGAGGCCGCGGACAGGACTTTGCGCGATCATCTGGCGTCGCTCCGCGGCGTCCAGCGGACCCAGGCGCGAAACGGGCGGGCGGACGAGCGTCTTCTGCACCACCGTAGGGGCGCCCCTCTCGTCCAGCACGGAGACCAGGGCCTCGCCGACGCCCAGGTGCTGGATGGTTTCGGCGGTGTCGAACGCCGGGTTCGGGCGGAAGCTCTCGGCCGCCGCGCGTAAGCCGCGCTGCTCCACCGGCGTGTAGGCGCGCAGGGCGTGCTGGATCCGGTTGCCCAGCTGACCCAGAACCGTCTCAGGGATGTCGGCCGGATTCTGGGTGACGAAATAGATGCCGACGCCCTTGGATCGGATCAGGCGAACGACCTGCTCAACCTTCTCCAGGAGCGGCTTGGGCGCGTCGCGGAACAGCAGGTGCGCCTCGTCGAAGAAGAAGGCCAGGCGCGGCTTCTCCGGATCGCCGACCTCCGGCAGTTCTTCGAACAGCTCGGACAGCAGCCACAGCAGGAAGGTGGCGTAGAGGCGGGGCGAGGAGATCAGCTTGTCCGCGGCCAGGACGCTGATGTAGCCGCGGCCCGAGCCGTCGGTGCGCATGAGGTCGGAGAGCTGCAGGGCCGGTTCCCCGAAGAGGTTGGCGCCGCCCTGACTCTCCAGGACCAGCAGCTTGCGTTGGATGGTGGCGACGGTGGCCGGCGAGACGTTGCCGTACTTGGCGCCCAGCGCCTTGGCGTTCTCGGACGCATAGGTCAGCGCCGCCTGCAGGTCCTTGAAGTCGAGCAGCAGCAACCCGTCTTCGTCGGCAGCGCGGAAGACGACGTTCAGCACGCCCTCCTGCACTTCGTTCAGCTCCAGCATCCGAGCGACGAGCAGCGGGCCCATCTCGCTGACCGTGGCGCGGATCGGATGGCCGTCCTGGCCGAACAGGTCCCAGAAGATCACCGGCGCGGCGGAAGGGCGAAGCTCCAGGTCCATGGACTGGGCCCGCGCCTGCATCTTCGCGCTGGGCTGGCCGGCTGCGGCGATGCCGGACAGATCGCCCTTCACGTCGGCGGCGAAGACCGGGACGCCGGCGTCGGACAGACCCTGGGCCAGCACCTGAAGGGTGACAGTCTTGCCCGTGCCGGTGGCGCCGGCCACCAGCCCGTGCCGGTTGGCCCGATCCAGCCTGAGCGCCTGTGGCCCATCCGCCCAACCGATCAGCACGCCGTCGCCGCTCATTCCAAGCTCCTCGCAACCTTGCAGGGCCTGGCAAGCTAGCGGCATGGGACGGCGCTCGCCAGGAGAACAACCCTCTAGCGGGCGATGGAGCCACCTGCACCGCTGGGGCGTTCATGGACCTGGTCCGCGGACGCTAAAGCGCTGCTCTCAAGGCAGGCATTTACGGCGCAGGAACGAATTGGCGCGAAGATCGTCTCGACTTTGTCCCGCAACGAGGCAAAATCACGCCGCGTCCACTCCGAAAAGGGGTAGAGGACGCCTTCATTGACGGCGGCGGACCCGCCGAGGACAGTCGGGCAGCACCGCGAAAGCTTTCCATGGCCGCAAGTTCCTCCGCCGTCACCCGCAACGCGACCGTCTTCCTGGCGGTGATCGCCGCTGGCGCCGCGCTCTACTGGCTCCGCGAAATCCTGACACCTTTGGCCATGGCGATGTTCCTGGCGGTGATGGTCGACGGTTTCGCCCGCGTGCTGGAGCACCGCCTGCCCGGGGTTTCGCGCCGCGCGGCGACGCCGCTGGCGGTCATCCTGTCGCTGGTGATCTTCGGCGGCAGCGGCTTTTTCATCTACGAGAACGCCGCGTCCTTCGCGACCCAGCTGGTGGACTACGCCCCGCGGCTGAACGCGATAGTGCAGCGCGTCGCCGGCATGGTGGGCATCGACGCTCCGCCCAGCCTGACACAGATGATCCAGCAGTTCGACTTGCGCCCGTGGATCGGCCGGATCGCCAAGGGCCTTCAAAACTTCGGCTCGACGGCCGCCTTCGTGCTGGTCTACGCCGCCTTCATCATCGCGTCGCGCCACAGCTTTGAGCGCAAGATCGTGGCCCTGTTCCCGAACCGGGACAGCCGCCAGGAGGCCATGGCCGCCTTTCTGCGCATCCGTGACGGGGTCGAGCAGTATCTATGGGTCCAGACGGTCACCGGCCTGATGATCGCGGTCGGCTCCTGGATCGCGATGGTCGCGGTGGGGCTGCACGATGCCGCCTTCTGGGCCTTTCTGATCTTCATCGCCTCCTACATCCCAGTGATCGGTGCGGTGATCGGCGTGGCCGCACCTCCGCTGTTCGCCCTGGTCCAGTTCCCCACCCTCTGGCAGGCGATCGTGCTGTTTGCCGTGCTTCAGGGCATCAGCTTGGTGGTCGGCAACGTCATCTACCCGCGCATGCAGGGCCGCAGCCTGAACATGGACCCCGTGGTGGTCCTGCTGGCGCTCGCCTTCTGGGGCTCCATCTGGGGCCTGGTCGGCGCCTTCCTGTCGACGCCTATCACCGTGATGATGATGGTGATCCTGGCGCAGTTCGACGGCACCCGCTGGCTGGCCGTCCTGCTCAGCTCCGACGGGGACCCGCAACACCTGAAGAACAAGAAGCCGGGGCAACCGCCGGACGCCGGAATGTCGTCCGAGCCGGCAGGCCGCCGGTCGAGGAAATCGTAAGGATCGAGGGCTTTAAGTTGATTTGCCGCTCCCTATCTAAGGCTGGTCGCCGCCAAGCAGGCCGCGACAGGTGCGTCCGACCCTCCCCCAGCCCCCGGACGCAGCGAGCAGTAAGTCTCCCGTCGATCCCCCACGGCGGGGCCGCACGCCGCCGGACTCTCTCCTCCGGCGGCGTCCTCGCGTTCCGGGAGACCTTCCAATGAACAAGCCGGTCCAAGCGCCCACCAGTCTGGTGAAGGCGGTGCTTTCGCTTATCGGCGAGGACGACGCGGCGCGCGCGTTCGCCGAGCAGGCGGCGGCGGACGCCGCGCCGGACGAGCTGCCGGAGCTGTCGCCCGAGCAGCTGGCCGAGACCCTGGCCGACTTCTGGCGTTTCGGCGCCGAGCGCGAGGGCGGCCCCAAGATCCGCGTCGCTCCCGCCCCGGGCGGGGTCGAGCTCGACCGCCTGGAGATCGTGCAGGCCGACGGCCCGTTCCTGGTGGACAGCGTCATGGGCGAGATCGCCGCTCAGGGCCTGTCGGTAAGGGCCATGTTCCACCCCATCGTGCCGGTGGCGCGCGATCCGAAAGGCGCCCGCACGCCGGGCGGCGAGGGCCGGCGGGAGTCCATGATCCTGGTGATCCTGGATGACGTGGGCGCTGACCGCGAGCAGGCGCTGATCGAGGGCGTTCGTCAGACCCTGGCCGACGTGCATGCGGCGGTGGAAGACTTCCCAGCCATGCTGGCCTTGATGGGCAAGACCCTGGCCCAGCTGCAGACCACGCCTGGCAAGGCCAAGGACGAGGAGATCGCCTTCCTGTCCTGGCTGGAAGCCCAGCAGTTCGTCTTCCTGGGCGCGCGGACCTACGAGTATCCGAAGCTGGCCAGCGGCGACTACGCGCCGGAAGAGCCGGTCTATCAGGCCAAGGACGGCCTGGGCGTGCTGCGTGACCCGGAGCGCACTGTCCTGCGCCGGGCCAACGAGCCCGCGGTGCTGATGCACCAGATGAAGGACCGGCTGGTCACCGATCCGGCGGTGGTCGTAGCCAAGTCCAACGTGAAGAGTCGGGTCCACCGCCGCGGCTACATGGATTACGTGGGGGTCAAGCGCTACGACGCCGACGGCAAGCCGTCGGGTGAGACGCGGTTCGTGGGCCTGTTCACCGCCGAAGCCTACGACCAGCCGGCCAGCGCCGTGCCGCTGATCCGCGAAAAGGTCGCCCGGGTGCTGCAGCGCGCCGGCGCGACGCCCAACAGCCACAACGAAAAGCGGCTGAAGAACATCCTGGAGAACCATCCCCGGGACGAGCTCTTCCAGATCACCGAGGACGAGCTGCTTGAGCAGGCGCTGGGCATCCTGCACCTCTACGACCGGCCGCGGGTGCGGCTGTTCGAGCGGCGCGATCCCTTTGACCGCTTCGCGTCCGTTCTGCTGTTCCTGCCTCGGGACCACTACACCTCCGACGTGGCGCAGCGGGCCGGGCGGATCCTGGCGGCGGGCTACCAGGGCCGCGTTTCGGCGTCGTACCCCAGCTTCTCCGACGCGCCCCTGGCGCGGGCCCACTTCATCATCGGCTTCACCCCCGGCCAGCACCAATGGCCCGACCTGAAGGCGCTGGAGTCCGCCATCGCCGAAGCGGCGCGCACCTGGGAGGACCGGTTCGAAAGCGCCGTGCGGGCCGGCGGGCGTGATCCCGACGAGGTCACGGGCCTGCTCGCCCGTTATCGCAACGCCTTCGCAGCCGGGTACCGCGACCGCTTCGACGCCGCCGAGGCGCTGGCCGACATCGGGGTGATCGAGGCCATGGGCGAGGCCGAGCCGGTCCGCGCCCGGGCCTACCGGACAGCCGATGACACGCCGATCCAGTTCCGGTTCAAGCTGTACCGAACGGGAGGGCCGGCGCCCCTGTCGGACGTCCTGCCGATCCTGGAGAGCATGGGCCTGCGCGCCGTGGCCGAAGCCGGATTCCCGGTGAGCCGGCCGGGCGAAGCGCCCGTGTGGGTGCACGACTTCGAAATCGAGGACGAACGCGGCGAACACCTGGTGTTCGACGAGGTGAAGCTCGCCTTCGAAGAGGCCGTCGTCGCGGTCTGGAACGGCCGCACCGAGAACGACGGCTTCAACCGCCTGGTGCTGGAGCTGTCGATCCCCTGGCGCGACGCCGCGCTGATCCGGGCGCTGGCCCGTTACCGTCAGCAGTCGGGCCTGGATCCCACTCAGCGCAGCCAGGAAGAGGCGCTGTCCAACCACCCAGGGGTGGCGCGGCTGATCCTCGACCTGTTCCGCACTAAGTTCGATCCGGCCATCCGCGCCGACTTGGCCACTCGCCAGGAGCAGGCGCGGGCGGTGATGGACGAAATCACGGCGGCCCTGCAGCAGGTGTCGAGCCTGGACGAAGACCGCGTGCTGCGCCGCTTGGCGCTGCTGGTGCAGGCCATTCAGCGGACCAACTTCTACCAGCGCGACGCGCAAGGCGCGCCCAAGCCCTACATCTCGTTCAAGGTGGCGAGCGGCGAACTCGCCGACCTGCCGGCGCCGAAGCCGTTCCGCGAGATCTTCGTCTGGGGCGTGAACGTCGAGGGCGTGCACCTGCGCTTCGGTCCGGTGGCTCGCGGCGGCCTGCGGTGGAGCGACCGGCGCGACGATTTCCGCACCGAGGTGCTGGGCCTGGTGAAGGCGCAGCAAGTAAAGAACGCAGTCATCGTCCCGGTGGGCTCCAAGGGCGGCTTCTTCCCCAAGCAGCTGCCAAAGGGCGGCACGCCGGACGCGATCCGCGGGGCGGCGATCGAGGCCTATAAGACCTTCCTGTCCGGCCTGCTGGACCTAACGGACAACCTCGCCCCCGACGGGGCGGTGATCCATCCGCAGGACGTGGTGGCGCACGACGGAGATGATCCGTACCTGGTGGTGGCGGCCGACAAGGGCACCGCCACCTTCTCCGACATCGCCAACGGCATCGCGGAGTCCTACGGCTTCTGGCTGGGCGACGCCTTTGCTTCGGGCGGGTCGGCCGGCTACGACCACAAGGTGATGGGCATCACCGCCCGCGGAGCCTGGGAAGCGGTGAAGCGCCACTTCCGCGAGCTGGGCAAGGACATCCAGTCCGAGCCGTTCACCGTGGTCGGCTGCGGCGACATGAGCGGCGACGTGTTCGGCAACGGCATGCTGCTGTCCAAGCAGATCCGCCTGCTGGCCGCCTTCGACCACCGGCACATCTTCCTGGATCCCGACCCCGACCCGGCGGCGAGCTGGGACGAGCGCAAGCGGATGTTCGAGCTGCCGCGCTCGTCCTGGGACGACTACGACAAGAGCAAGATCTCGGCGGGCGGCGGGGTGGTCGCCCGCAGCCTGAAGTCCATCGAGCTGACGCCCGAGGTGCGGGCCATGCTGGGGGTCACGGCCGAGGCGCTGACGCCCGCCGAGCTGATCACCGCCATCCTCAAGGCGCCGGCCGAGCTGCTCTACCTGGGCGGCATCGGCACCTATGTGAAGGCTCGCCACGAGGCGAATGGCGATGTCGGCGACAAGGCCAACGACCCGGTGCGCATCAATGGCGCGGACCTGCGGGTGAAGGTGGTCGGCGAGGGGGCGAACCTTGGCCTCACTCAAGCGGGCCGTATCGAGTTCGCACAGGCAGGAGGTCGGATCGACACCGACGCCATCGACAACTCGGCCGGGGTCGACAGCTCCGACCACGAGGTGAACATCAAGATCCTCACCGGCATGCTGGAGCGCAACTGCGAGCTGGATCGCAAGGCGCGCGACGTCCTGCTGAAGTCGATGACCGAGGACGTGGCCGCCCACGTGCTGGTCCACAACTACGACCAGACCCTGGCGCTTTCGCTGATGGAGCTGGACGCGCCCGGCGAGCTGGAGCCCTACGCGCGGTTCATGCACCAGCTGGAAGCGGCCGGGCGCCTGGACCGGATGGTGGAAGGCCTGCCGGACGCGGCGGCCATCGAGGCGCGGGCGCAGGCCGGCCGCGGGCTGACCCGGCCGGAGCTGGCCGTGCTGCTCGCCTATGGCAAGCTCGAGCTGAAGCGCGAGATGATCGCCAGCCGGGCGCCGGACGATCCGTGGTTTGAAGCCAAGCTCGAGGGCTACTTCCCGGCCGGCATCCGCAAGTACAGCGAGGCTCTGAAGCGGCACCGCCTGCGGCGGGACATCATCACCACCGTTCTGGCCAACGACATCGTCAACCGCTGCGGCCCGAGCTTCCCCTCGCGGCTGATGACGGCGGCCAACTGCGATGTGGCGGCGTTCGTGGCCGGCTATGAAGCAGCCAAGACCGTGCTGAAGGTCGATGAGCTGTGGGCCGGCGTGGCGGCGCTGGACGGCAAGGTTCCGGCGGCGGGGCAGATGACCCTGTTCCGGACCCTGTCCAACGCCCTGCGAGCGGCGACCTTCTGGCTGGCCCGGCGCGCCGCGCGCGAAAGCCTGGGCGTGGAGGCGCTGGTGAAGCGTTACGGCCCCGGCATCGGCAGCCTTGCGGCCCTGTTGCCCGAAGCCGCCTCGGCGGTGGAGCGGCAGGCGTTCGACGACCGCGTGGCCCAGCTGGTGGACGCAGGCGCGCCGGAGGCGGAGGCGCGTAGCGCGGCCGTGCTGCAGTCCCTGACCACCGCCGCCGATCTGGTGGATCTGGCGGAAGCCTCCAGCTGGCCGCTGCCCAATGTGGCGCACCTTTACCACGCCACCGGCGCGGCCTTCGGCTTCGACCGGCTGCGGGCGGCCTCGGCCGGCTATCGGGTGGGCGACGCGTTCGAGCGGACAGCCCTGCGCCGGCTGATCGAGGACCTGCTGTCCGAGCAGGCGCAGCTGACGCAGGCGGTGATGGACTTCTCCGGCGCGGGCCAGGCCGGGGAGGATCCCGAGCGCGCCCGGGAGGCGGTCAGCTCCTGGTCGGCCTTGCGACGCGACCAGGTGGAAGCGGCCTGCCGCACCCTGGAGGAGATCGAGGCGGCGGGCGGGGCCTGGACCTTCGCAAAGCTGACCATCGCCAACGCCGCCCTGCGCGAGCTGGCGACCCAGGCGGCGGTGAAGAAGAAGTAGGGCGCAATTCCTCCCCATCAGGGGAGGTGGCGCGAAGCGACGGGGGTCCCCAGCCGAGTCGGCGGCGGACCCCCTCACCGGCTCTGCCGGAGCTCCCCCGGAGGGGGAGCAACTGCCGCTTCTAGTGTCGGAACACCCGCACGCCGGTGAAGACCATGGCGAGGCCGCGCTCGTCCGCGGCGTCGATGACCTTCTGGTCGCCGATGGAGCCGCCGGGCTGGATCACGGCGGTGCAGCCGGCTTCCGCCGCCTGGATCAGGCCGTCCGGGAACGGGAAGAAGGCTTCCGAAGCGCAGGCCGAACCGGTCAGGTCCAGGTTGAAGTCGGCGGCGCGCAGGGCGGCGATCCGGGCTGAGTCCTTGCGGTTCATCTGGCCGGCGCCGATGCCCAGGCTCTGGCCGTCCTTAGCGTAGACGATGGCGTTCGACTTCACGTGCTTGGCCAGAGTGAAGGCGAACAGCATGTCGCGTACTTCCGCCTCCGTCGGCTCGCGCTTGGTGACGACCTTGAGGTCGGCGGCGGTCAGGCGCGCCGTGTCGCGGCTCTGCACCAGGAAGCCGCCGGAAACCGATTTGAAGGTCACGCCGGGCGTCAGGGCGTCGGGCAGCCCGCCAGTGGTCAGCAGACGGACGTTCTTCTTCTTGGCGAAGAGGGCGGCTGAGTCGTCATCGACCTCCGGCGCGATCACCACCTCGGTGAAGAGCTCAAGGATCTTCTCGGCGGTGGCGGCGTCCAGGCGGGTGTTCAGGGCGATGATGCCGCCGAACGCGCTGACCGGATCGCAGGCCAGGGCGCGCTGGTAGGCTTCCAGCACCGTGGCGCCGGTGGCCACGCCGCAGGGGTTGGCGTGCTTGATGATGGCCACAGCCGGCGCCTTGGCCGGATCGAACTCGGCGATCAGCTCGAAGGCGGCGTCGGTGTCGTTGATGTTGTTGTAGCTGAGCTCCTTGCCCTGGAGCTGCCTGGCGGTGGCGACGCCCACGCGCGGATTGGCGTCGCGGTAGAAGGCGGCGGCCTGGTGCGGGTTTTCGCCATAGCGCATGGTCTGCACCAGCTCGCCCGCGAAGGCGCGGCGGCGCGGCGCTTCCTCGCCCAGCTGGGCCGCGAACCAGGAGGAGATGGCCGCGTCATAGGACGCCGTGCGGGCGTAGGCGCGCGCGGCGAGGGTCTTTCGCAGCGACAGCGGGGTCTTGCCGCCGTTGGCCTTCAGCGCTTCCAGCACCTCGGCCACATCCGACGGCTCAGTGCAGACGGCGACGTAGCCGTGGTTCTTGGCCGCCGAGCGGATCATGGCCGGACCGCCGATGTCGATGTTCTCCACCGCGGTCTCGTAGTCGGCGCCGGAGGCCACCGTCTGCTCGAAGGGGTAGAGGTTGACGTAGACGAGGTCGATGCCGCCGATCCCGTGCTCGTCCATGGCCGCCTTGTGTTCGGGCGCGTCACGCACGCCCAGCAGGCCGCCGTGGACAATGGGGTGCAGGGTCTTCACCCGGCCGTCCATCATCTCGGGGAAGCCCGTCAGCTCGGAGATGTCCTTCACAGGCAGGCCGGCGTCGGAGATCGCCTTTCGGGTGCCGCCGGTGGAGACCAGCTCGACGCCCATCTCCGACAGAGTGCGGGCGGCTTCGACCAGGCCGGTCTTGTCCGAGACGCTCAACAGGGCGCGGCGGATCGGGTGGAGATCGGGAGCGGGCGGGAAATCGGGGGCGGCGGGCACGGCAGTCTCCTGGCTTCAGGTTCGGCGGTGCCCAGGCGAGCGGCGGCGCATCACGGGACACGCAATATGGTCTCCGCGCTCCCCGGTGGTCGCCCACCTCATTCGCCAGTCACGCGGGATGGCGCCCGATTAGGCGTCCGGCGCCGGGGCGTCAACGCGGTTTGCCTGCGACAGCTTCCATCGGACGCGGGCGCCGCTTTCCAGCCGCGCCTGGCCGCGCAGCACGATCTGCTGAGACCGGCGGGGCATGCCGCGCTCGTAGTGGACGGAAGGCTCGATGGCGACTTCCAGGGCGTCGTTGCGCAGCCACCACCCGGCGTCGCCGCCCTCCGGCTTCAGCAGGACGCTCTTCTTGTCGCGCGCCACCTGGGCCTGGACGCCGGGGGCCAGGTGAAAGCGGACCATGAAGGGGATGAACCGCCGGCCGTCCGGACCGGGCGCAGCGCCGGTGGGAGAGAACCTGTCTTCGCCCCGCAGTTCGTCGGCGGCCACGTCCACATAGAGGCGCCGTTCGTGGCGCAGGCCGAAGCGTTCGGCCCAACCGTCGTGGGACATCTCCAGCCACTGGGCGCCTTCGGCCTCGTGCCGGCGGGCCTCGACCTTATCCGGCGCGCTGACCAGGCGGGGGCCAAGAACCTGGGCCGGAAAGCCGCGCAGGGGCTGGCCGCAGTGGGCGTCGCCGACGGAGGCGGTGGAGGCGGCGTCCACCAGCCGCATGGCCTGGGGCGCCTGAGCGTTTGGCGACCAACCGCCGCCCACCACCAGCCGCTTGCCGCCCACCAGAACCTCAATCGCCAGCGGCTGGGCGCAGGCGGTGACGCTCCAGGCGCCCTTGGCCGGCGGCGCGGCGTCCGCCAGCACCTGCAGGGCGCGGCTTTCCAGACGCTGGTAGCCGTTGCGGGTGACGGGCCCGGAAGCGTCCGGGGGCGTGTCGTCCAGCGAACGTGCGGCGGCGATATAGGCCCGCGAGGCCGCCTCGCCGCCCTGGAACGCGGCCAGCCGGCCGTCCGCCAAGGTGAAGAAGCGCACGGCGCCGCCCAGCCGGTCGATGGCGCGGATCAGCTCTTCCGGCGGCGGCAGGCCGCGCTGGGACAGCGCCTCGTCCAGGGTCAGCAGATCGAACAGCAGCTCCAGGGCCGCCTGGGGACTGCGGGAGGCATGGCCGCCGTCGGGCTGGACGGTGACGGGCAGCGCGCGAACCAGCTTGGCGAGCGCCTTGGTCATCAACCGCTCGCCCGCCGGATCGGCCAGGGCGCACCCGGCCACCGCCGCCGCGCAGGCCCGCTCCGCCGCGCGGGCCGGACCTTCGTTCAAGCCGAGCAGGAATCGCGCCTGGCGGGCGAGATCGAGGGCGATCTGGGCGGTCTCGGCGTCCGATGCGCGCGCAGTGATCGCCCGGCCGGCGCAGGCCAGGTTGAAGACCCGGCGCTCCAGGACGTCAGAGCTCCAGGAAAAGGCGTTCCAGCGCCCGAAGGTGCGCCGCCACTCCAGGGTGAGCCGCAGGCCCTCGGCGGCCGCCTCCGGACCGCCGGTCAGGAGGTCCCGCATCCAGCCGAAGCGGTGGAGGCCGACCGCGAACCGGCGGCTGGGACTGGCCCTGTTCCAGGGATCGCCCCGCGGGCCGGGCGCCACCGTCTCGCCGCCGAACACGAAGGCGCCGGACATTATCCGCAGGCCGTTCTCGCGCTCGGGCGGACGCAGGTCTTTGGGCTGGGCGGAAAAGCCGTCCGGCTTGGGATAGGAAAGGGACAGAAGGTGCGGCGGCGTTCCCGTCCACTCGCGGGCCGCCTGGCGCAGGACGGAGAGCCCCACGGCCTGGACAAGATAGCGGGCGGGCAGCTTGGCCAAAGGAGACGCCATGCCGCCGCCCCTGCCCCGGCCTAGCCGCCCCGGAGGGCGCGGATGTTGTCGGCGTACTTGTCGGGCCCGCCGCGGAACACGGCGCTGCCGGCGACCAGGGCGGTGGCCCCCGCCGAGATGCACAAGGGCGCGGTTTCCGGCGCCACCCCGCCGTCGACTTCCAGCAGGATGTCGCGGCCGGACTCGTCGATCATCTTGCGAAGGCGCTCGACCTTGCGAAGTTGCGAGGAGATGAAGCTTTGCCCGCCGAAGCCTGGGTTGACGCTCATCACCAGCACCAGGTCGACGTCGTCCATGATCCACTGGATCACCGACGGATCGGTGGAGGGGTTGAACACCACGCCGGCCTTGGCGCCCAGCTCGCGGATGCGGCGCAGGGTGCGATGCAGGTGGGGACCGGCTTCCGGATGGACGCTGACGATGTCGGCGCCGGCGCTCACGAAGGCTTCCAGGTAGGCGTCCACCGGCGCGATCATCAGGTGCACGTCGAAGGGGATCTTCACGTGCGGCTTGATGGCCTTCACCACATCCGGGCCGATGGTGATGTTCGGCACGAAGTGGCCGTCCATGACGTCCACGTGCAGCCAGTCGGCGCCGGCCGCTTCAACGGCCCGAGCCTCTTCCCCGAGCTTGGAGAAGTCGGAGGCCAGGATGGATGGCGCGATGATCGTCTGCGCAGGCATGGTCCGGACTTAATCTGATGCGCCCAAGCACGCCAGAGGCTGTCGTGCTTACGGCAGAGGTCTATTCAGCGCGCACGAAGCGGGCGACGTAGAAGCCGTCCGTTCCGCCTGGCCGGTGGTGGGGCAGGATCCGCAAGGTTCCGTCAGTCCGGAGGCTGGCGTCGGGCGCGCCGCCTTCACCGGCCGCAATGGGAACGAGCGAGAACTCCGGAGCGCGCGCCAGGAAGGCGGCGACCTGCGCCTCGCCCTCCTCCGGCTCCAGCGAGCAGACGCAGTAGACCAGGCGTCCGCCAGCCTTCACCCGCCGGCCGGCCGCGTCCAGCAGGCGGCTCTGGAGGGCGGACAGCTGCACGATGTCCGCCGGCTTGGCGGCCCACAGGACGTCGGGGTTGCGGCGGTAGGTGCCGGTGGCCGAGCAGGGCGCGTCGAGCAGGACGGCGTCGAACCGCCGCTTGTCGTTCCACTCGGCCGCGTCGGCGGTGACCACGTCGGCAGACAGGCCGGTGCGGGCCAGGTTCTCCGTCACCCGCTTCAGGCGTGGGGCGGAGCGATCCACCGCGGTCACCCGCGCGCCGGCCGCGGCCAGCTGCAGGGTCTTGCCGCCCGGCGCGGCGCAAAGGTCCAGCGCCGTCTCGCCAGCCTGGATGTTCAGCAGGCGAACCGGCACGGCGGCGGAGGCGTCCTGCACCCACCAGCGGCCTTCGCCGAAGCCGTCCCACGACGGGACCTCGCCCTTGCGCGCCGTGCGCAGAGTCCCTCCAGGCAGGATCTCGGCTTCGAGCGGGCCCGCCAGCGCTTCGACATCGTCGGGCGATTTAAGCGACAGGTCAGTGGCCGGCTCCTCAGCGATCAGGGCGGCCATGGCCCGGGCGGCGTCGGCGCCGAACGCCGACTGCCAGCGGGCCAGCAGCCAGGTGGGCGCCATCAGGTCCGGGTTGTCGAGCACCGGCGGCTCGCGCGTCAGGGCGCGCAGCACGGCGTTGACCAACCCTTTGAGCGGCCGGGCTTCCTTGTCGGAGGCGGCGAGGTCGACGGTGGCGCCCACGGCCGCGTGGGCCGGCGTTCCCAGCACGAAGAGCTGCGCCACGCCCAGGCGCAGGATCTGCACCACGCGGTCGGGCGGCGCTTTTTGCAGGCGCGATTGGAGCGCGGCGTCGATGGGGCCCAGGCGGCGCAGGGTCGCCATGACGAGGGCACGGGCGAAGGCGCGGTCGCGCGGCGCAAGCGCCTTGAGGGCGGGATGGCCGAAGCCGTCTTCCAGACCCGCGCGGCGGGACAAGGCGGCGGTCAGCAGTTCCAGGGCGGCGGCGCGCGCCGGCAGCCCCTGGACGTCGTTCGGTTCGTTCTGGCTCACCGGCGCGGCGTGCCCGCTACCGGGCGCGGGCGCAACCCTCTTTCGCCTGCGTGCGGGTGAGACTGGCGTTCGGCGGCCCCGCGCCCTAGATGCAGGATCATGGAAGACCTGCCGCCCAACGCCGCCCCCGACAAGCCGCTGAGCGACGCCGCCCGCCGCGCGCTCGAAGAGGCCGAGGCCCGCCGCCAGGAAGCCGAAGCCGCGGCCCGCGTCGCCGAACAGGGCGGCCCCCGCGGCCCCGAGCCCACCCGCTTCGGCGACTGGGAACGCAAAGGGATCGCGGTCGACTTCTAGGCGCCCGCCATCTCGTCGACGACCCGCAGGGCCGCGGCATAGGGATCCTCAGCCGCGGTGATCGGGCGGCCGCAGACAATGTGAGAGGCGCCGGACTTCAGGGCGTCAGCCGGCGTGGCCACCCGCGCCTGGTCGTTCTTGGCGCTCCACGCGGGGCGCACGCCCGGGGTCACCACCAGGAACCCTTCGCCGCCGATCCGCCGGGCCAAGGCCGCCTCGTGCGGGCTGGCGATCACGCCGTCGGCGCCGGCGGCCACGGCATGGCCGATGCGCCGCTCCACCAGCGAGGCGGCGGTCTCGTTGAACCCCATTTCGATCAGGTCGGCGTCCGTTAGGCTGGTCAGCACGGTGACGGCCAGGATCTTCAGGCGGCTGTCTCCGCGGCCCTTCACCGCCGAGGCCAGCACCTGCGGCTCGCCGTGCACGGTAAGGAAGTCGCAGCCCGAGCGGGCCAGCACGGCGGCCGAACGCTCAACCGTCGCTCCGATGTCGTGCAGCTTCCAGTCCAGGAACACCTGCTTGCCGGCGGCCTTCAGCTCGCGCGCCAGCACCATGCCGTCCGAGGCGAACAGCTCGAGCCCCACCTTGTAGAAGCCGACGGCGTCACCCAGCCGCTCCACCAGCCGGCGGGCGTCGTCGGTGGTCGGCACGTCCAGGGGAACGATCAGGCGCGGGTCGGCGGCGGCCATGGCAGGCTCCGGTGAAAGCGCAGCCGGGTGGTCCGCGCCGGGTGATTTGGGCTAAGAGCCGTGCATGAGCCAGGCGGATTTCGCGGTCAACTTCTTCGTCGCCCTCTTCGCCCTGCTGGACCCGCTGGGCAACGTGCCGGTGTTCGCCGCCGCGACGGCCGGCGCACGCCCGCGCGACCGGGCGCAGATCGCCGTCTACATCGCCCTGTTCGCCCTGGGCTTCCTGACCTTCTTCTACTTCTCGGGCCTCAGCCTGCTGGCTTTCTTCGGCATCTCGCTCCCAGCCTTCCGCATCGCCGGCGGTGTGATCTTGTTCCTGCTGGGCCTGGAGATGGCGCGGGACGACTTCACCGCTTCGTATGCGGAAGCGGCGGACGAGGCCGAAGCCCATCCGGACAAGCGGTCCTGGGCCCGGGCGCGGTTCGAGAAGATGATCGTGCCCTTCGCCATGCCCCTGCTGATCGGTCCGGGCGCGATCTCCACCGTGGTCATCTACGCCGGCCAGGCGCGACAGTTTGGGCTGGCGGGCGCCGCCATCGGCGTGGGCGTGATCGCCGCCGTGGCGGTCTGCACCCTTCTGGCCTTCCTGGCGACGCCGCTGATTGGGCGCATCCTGGGTCGTATTGGCCTGTCCATCGTGGTGCGGGTTCTGGGCCTGATCCTGTGCGCCATGGCCGTGCAGTTCATTCTGGGCGGCATCGCCGACTCCACGGCGGGCCTGATCCTCAAGGAAGCGGCGGTCCCTTACGGGCACTGAGAGCGCAGGGTCATACCTTGCGGATCTTGCCGGCTTGCGAGCCCATCAGAGCCAGGGCCCAGGCGTCCGGGACGAGCTTGGCGAAAGCGGCGATGGCCCTGTTCGGCGCGCCGGTGACGCAAACGGCGCGGTTGGCCTCCACCGCCGCATAGCCCCTGGTCGCAACTTCGTCCGCGCCCATCCACATCCACGACGGCGTCGCGCCGCTCATCTGCGCGCGGGTGCCGTTGACGTCGTGGAACTCGGTGTAGGTGAAGCCGGGGCACAGAGCGGTGACGTGCACCCCTTGCCCCTTCGCCTCCAGGTGCAGGCTCTGGGAGAACTTCACTAGGAAGCCCTTGGAGGCGGCGTACAGCGTGTGCCCCGGCGCGCCGGGCACGAGGCCCGCCAGGGACGCGACATTGATAATGCGGCCAAAGCGCCGCTGCACCATACCCGGCAGCACCCGGTGGGCGAGCTCGCACGGCGCGGTGACCATCACCTGGAGAAAGGCCTGCTGATCGGGCCAGGCGGTGTCCGCATAGGCGCCCGGCAGGCCATAGCCGGCGTTGTTGACCAGCAGGTCCACCTGCCGGCCCTGCTGTTCCAGATGAGCCAGGATTCGCGCCGGACCATCGACCTCGGCCAGATCCGCGCCAACCGTAAGCGTCCGAACGCCGGAGCGCAGGCGCAGCGCCTCGGCCAGAGCCTCCAGCCGGTCGGTGCGCCGGGCGGTGAGCGCCAGGTCGTAGCCGCGGCCCGCCAGCAGCCGGGCGAAGGCTTCGCCCAAACCCGCCGACGCCCCGGTGATCAGCGCCAGTTTCCGCTCCATCGGACCTCTCGCCCAAGCTGCGCGCCCAACAAACACCGCCGCTCGCCAGCGCAGCAAGGGCGCAGCTTGGGCGTCTGGCGCTCCGCCCGCGGGAACCGGCGCAAGGCGGAGCCATTGAACCGACTTGGGATTGGGTGTATCGCGCCCGCCGCGACGGCATCGGGCCGCCCATGGGAACAGGCGCAAGCGTTCCCGGAGACTTTGGATGGCTGATCCGGCAGTCGGCGCGCCCGCAGCGCCGGAAACGTCGCATCACTCCCCGGAATCGGAGAGCTTCTGGGCCCTGGCTCTGGGCTCGGTCGGCGTGGTGTTCGGCGACATCGGCACCAGCCCGCTCTACGCCATGCGTGAAGCGCTGCACCACAGCCGCAGCGGCGGCACGGCGGAGCTCGCGGTGCTCGGCGTCGTGTCCCTGGTGACCTGGGCGCTGATCCTGGTGGTCACGGTCAAGTACGTCGTCTTCCTGATGCGCGCCGACAACAAGGGCGAAGGCGGCACTCTGGCGCTGATGGCGCTGGCGCAGCGGGTCCTGCCGCAGCGCAGCGGCTGGGTGTTCGTCCTGGGCGTTTTCGGCGCGGCCCTGTTCTACGCCGACGGCATCATCACCCCGGCGGTGTCGGTGCTGGGCTCCATGGAGGGCATGAAGGAGATCCCGGGCATCGGCCCCCGGCTCTCGCACCTCGTCCTGCCCCTGACCGCCGCCGTGCTGATCGCCCTGTTTCTGGTGCAGTCGCGCGGCACAGCCAGCGTGGCGCGCCTGTTCGGCCCGGTGACGGCCCTGTGGTTCCTGACCCTTGGGGGGCTAGGCCTCTTCCACATCGGCGACGACATCTCGATCTTCCGGGCGCTGTCCCCGCACTATGGGGTGATGTTCCTGCTGCAGAACGGCTTCCTGGGCTTCATCATCCTGGGCAGCGTCTTCCTGGCCGTGACGGGCGCCGAGGCGCTCTACGCCGACATGGGCCACTTTGGTAAGACGCCGATCCGGGCGGCCTGGACTTTCCTGGTGCTGCCGACCCTGGTGCTGAACTACCTGGGCCAAGGCGCGCTGGTGCTTTCGAACCCGACGGCGGCCGAGAACCCGTTCTTCCTGATGATCCCGGACGCGGTCTACTGGCCTGTCTGGCTGCTTTCGATCGCCGCCACCATCATCGCCAGCCAGGCGGTGATCACGGGCGCCTTCTCCATCACCCAGCAGGCGGTGCAGCTGGGGCTGTTGCCGCGGATCGACATCCGCCGCACGTCCGAGACCCAGGCCGGTCAGATCTTCGTGCCGCAGGTGAACACCCTGCTGCTGATCGGCGTGCTGGTGCTGCTGGTCATGTTCCAAAACTCCTCGCGCCTGGCCGCCGCCTACGGCATCGCGGTCACGGGGGCGATGTTCGTCGACACCCTGCTGTTCTTCGTGATCGTTCGCTTCATGTGGAAGCGGCCGGCCTGGCAGGCGGTGCTGGCCGTCGCCGGCTTCGTGTTCCTGGACCTGGTCTTCCTGGGCTCCAACCTGCTGAAGATCCCGCAGGGCGCCTGGATGCCGCTGGTGCTGGGCGGCAGCCTGGTGGCGATCATGTGGACCTGGCACCGGGGCGCGCAGATCCTGACCGAAAAGACGCGCCGGGACAGCGTGCCCCTGCTGGAGCTGTCAGACATCCTGCGCTCGCGCGCCCCCTATCGGGCGCCGGGCACGGCCATCTTCCTGACCTCCGACCCGGAAGTCGCGCCGGTGGCGCTGATGCACAACCTCAAGCACAACAAGGTCCTGCACGAGAAGAACATCATCCTCACCGTCCACACGGCCGAGACCCCGCGGGTGAAGGACGAGGACCGCATCCGCATCGAGCCGGTGAACGACGACTTCCGGAAGGTGATCGTCTCCTACGGCTTCATGGAAAGCCCGAACCTGCCCAAGGCGCTCGGCCTGTGCCGCAAGCAGGGGCTGAAGTTCGACATCATGGCGACCAGCTTCTTCCTGGGTCGCCGGACGGTGGTGCCCTCGGCGCAGAGCGGCATGCCGCTGTGGCAGGACAAGCTGTTCATCTTCCTGATGAAGAACGCCGCAAATCCCACCGATTTCTACAAGATCCCGCCCGGCCGCGTGGTCGAGCTCGGCACCCAGGTGACAGTGTAGCCCATGATCTGGTCCATCGCAGGCGACCTCCTTTGGGCGATCTCGCTCGCCATCATGGTCGCGGCCTCGCGCTCCGCCGCCAAGCAGCTGCCGGCCGACATGCGGTTCCGGCTGTTCGGCCTGCGCGCCTCGCGTACCGTCCTGCTGTGGCTCGTCCCGGTGGTCGCCTTCCTGATCAGCCTTTGGCTGCTCTATGTGGCGCGCACCCGGCCGGCCAACACCGACCAGATGATCATCATGTTCGGCGTGCGCGCCGTGGCCGCCTCGACGGTGGCCATGCTGCACCTTCGGTGGATCGGCGCGGCCATCCAGGCGGTGCATCGCGGCGGCCCGCCCCGGGCCTGAGTTCCCTGAAAAGCTTGAACCCGCGCGCCGTTCGCCCTTAAACGCGCGCCAAAGCTCTCCTCCCGACGCAAGGACTTCCCGCCCGATGGCCGACAAGCCCGTCAAGAAGGTCGTGCTCGCCTACTCCGGCGGCCTCGACACCTCGATCATCCTGAAGTGGCTGCAGACCGAGTACGGCGCGGAAGTGGTCACCTTCACGGCCGACCTCGGCCAGGGCGAAGAGCTGGAGCCGGCCCGCAAGAAGGCCGAGCTGCTGGGCATCAAGCCCGAGAACATCTTCATCGAGGACCTGCGCGAAGAGTTCGTCCGCGACTACGTCTTCCCCATGTTCCGCGCGAACACGGTCTATGAAGGCCAGTACCTGCTGGGCACCTCCATCGCCCGCCCGCTGATCGCCGCCAAGCAGATCGAGATCGCCCGCAAGGTCGGCGCCGACGCGGTCTGCCACGGCGCCACCGGCAAGGGGAATGATCAGGTCCGCTTTGAGCTCGGCTACTATGCGCTCGAGCCCGACATCCGGGTGATCGCCCCCTGGCGCGAGTGGAACTTCAAGAGCCGCGAGGCCCTGCTGGAGTTCGCCGAGCAGCACCAGATCCCGATCAGCAAGGACAAGCGCGGCGAAGCCCCGTTCAGCGTCGACGCCAACCTCCTGCACTCCTCGTCGGAAGGTAAGGTCCTCGAGGACCCGGACGTGGAAGCGCCCGAGTTCGTGCACATGCGCACGATCAGCCCGGAAGACGCGCCGGACAAGCCGACCGTGATCACCATCGACTTCGAAAAAGGTGACCCGGTCGCCATCGACGGCCAGCGCCTGTCGCCCGCCGCCCTGCTGACCAAGCTCAACGAGCTGGGCCACGACAACGGCATCGGCCGCCTGGACCTGGTGGAGAACCGCTTCGTCGGGATGAAGTCGCGCGGCGTCTACGAGACCCCGGGCGGCACCATCCTGCTGGCCGCTCACCGCGGCATCGAAAGCATCACGCTCGACCGGGGCGCCATGCACCTCAAGGACGAGCTGATGCCGAAGTACGCCAGCCTGGTCTACAACGGCTTCTGGTTCTCGCCGGAGCGCGAGATGCTGCAGGCGGCCATCGACCTGTCGCAGAACCCGGTCTATGGCCAAGTCCGCGTGAAGCTCTACAAGGGCAACGTCACCGTGGTCGGCCGCACCAGCCCCTATTCCCTGTACGACCAGGAGCTGGTGACCTTCGAGGAAGGCGCCGTGGCCTACGACCACCGCGACGCCGCCGGCTTCATCAAGCTGAACGCCCTGCGCCTGCGGGTGCAGGCCAAGCGCGACCGTCGCGCGAAGTAGGCGTGGGAGCGCTTGCTCCCCGTCCGCTTCGAGGTGCTCACGGTGCGAGCGAGGCTCAGCCCCTCAGCCGTTCGTAACGGTACCGCCCGTCGATGTGCTGGTGAAAGAAGCGTCCCTTGCTGTCGGCATCGAGGAACGAGCGGTGCACTTCGCCTGGCACATCTGCGTAGGCGTAGCGTTCACCGCTCGTGAAGCGGACCAGCAGGCGCTTGCGCCGTGCTTCGTAGTCGATGTCCTCGATGGCTTCGGAGTCGACGTGCATAGGCGCTGAGCGCGCCTTGCGCGCAGCGGTTCCAGCGTGGCACAGCGCGCCGATGACCCCGCCCGTCGATCCCGCCCGCTACGCCGCCTACCTGGGCGTGATGGCCGTGATGGTCGCGGCGCCGGGCCCGGCCAACCTGTTCTCGATCGCCAACGGCGCACGGCGCGGCCACGCAGCCGTGGTCCTAGGGATGCTGGGCATGAACACCGCCAGCCTGGTTTGGATCGGCGGCGCGGCCCTTGGACTGGCGGCCCTGGCGACCACCATGCCCCTGGCCTTCCGCCTGCTCGCCTGGGGCGGCGCGGCCTATGTGGCCTGGCTTGGCCTGCAGTCGCTGCTCAGCGCCCGCCACCCTGACGCGCCCCTGGCGCATGGACTCAAGCTCGGCGGCCGCTCGGCCTTTGCGGACGGCTTTGCCGTGCAGATCTCCAACCCCAAGGCGATGCTGTTCATCACCGCCGTCCTGCCGCCCTTTATCGACGCCTCGAGGCCGCTGCCGGGCCAGCTGGCGGTGTTCGGAGGCACCCTGATCGCCATGGATGCGGTGTCGATGACCGCCTACGGGTTCGGCGGCGCGGCGCTCGCCCGGCGCATGAACGAGCCGCACTTCCGGCGGGGTTTTGCGATCTTCACGGGGGTTCTGCTGATCGCCGCCGCGGCGCTGATCGCCCTGCGGGGGTAGAGCGCCGTTAGAGCAACCACAATTGCGGCCAAGTGTTGTGCGGGATAGCGTACCTTCGAGGGACGCACCGGAGGTTAGAAAAACTCAAGTCATGTCAAAAAGATCAGCCGCTATCGCAACCGCCCTGGTCCTGGCGGCCGGCTTGGCGGCTTGTGCGACGCCAACGCCGTACCAGCCGAACATTCCCGGTCAACGGACGACCGGCGGCTATTCTGAACAACGCATCGAGGCCAACCGCTTCCGCGTCAACTTCGCGGGCAACAGCCTCACCTCGCGGGAGACCGTCGAGGGATACCTTCTCTACCGCGCAGCCGAGCTGACCGTTCAGCAGGGTTATGACTGGTTCTCCATCGTGGACCGGCAGACCGATCGCGACGCACGCACCTATGTGGAACCTGATCCGCTGTATCGTCCCTGGTATGGCCCGTCCTACGGCTACTGGCGCCCGTCCTGGCGCTACTACGGCCGCGGCTACGGCTGGCGCACCTGGGATCCGTTCTGGGGCGACCCCTTCTGGGCGAGCCGCGTGGACGTCCGCACTGTGGAACGCTTCGAAACCAGCGCCGAGATCGTCATGGGCCGGGGTCCCAAGCCCGCCGACGACATCCGCGCCTTCGACGCACGCGCCGTGATGGACAACCTCGGGCCGCGCATCCAGCGTCCTCAGCCCCGCTGAGACACAAGGACCACCTAGGCTGATCGGACGGGAGCCCGCGGAAACGCCGGCTCCCGTTTTTGCATTTGAGAGACCCCGCAGCGGCGCGCTCGACGCGTCCGCGTCAGCGGGCCATAAGGCGCGCCTTCGAGGACCAGCGAGGGAGCCCCAAGATGACCTTTGTCGCCGCCGACGATCGCTATGACGGCCGCATGCCCTACCGCCGCAGCGGCCGCAGCGGCCTGGACCTGCCGGCGATCTCCCTGGGGCTGTGGCAGAACTTCGGAGGCGTGGATGTCTTCGAGACCGGCCGCGCGATCCTGCGCCGGGCGTTCGACCTGGGGGTGACCCACTTCGACCTGGCCAACAACTACGGCCCGCCCTACGGCTCGGCGGAAGAGAACTTCGGCCGCTGGATGGACCTCGATTTCCGGCCCTATCGCGACGAGCTGGTGATCTCCACCAAGGCCGGCTGGGACATGTGGCCCGGCCCGTATGGCGGCATCGGCGGCTCGCGCAAGTACCTGCTGGCCAGCCTCGACCAGAGCCTCAAGCGCATGGGGCTCGACTATGTCGACATCTTCTATTCGCACCGGGTCGATCCCACGACGCCGCTGGAAGAGACCATGGGCGCCCTGGCCACCGCCTGGAAGCAGGGCAAGGCGCTCTACGTGGGCATCAGTTCCTACTCGCCCGAGCTGACCCGCCAGGCGCACGCGATCTTGAAGAGCGAGGGCGTGCCGCTCTTGATCCACCAGCCGTCCTATTCGCTGATCAACCGCTGGATCGAGCAGGGCCTGCTGGACACCCTGGAAGAGCTGGGCGTCGGCTGCATCGCCTTTTCGCCGCTGGCCCAGGGCATGCTGACGCGCAAGTACCTGAACGGCGTGCCGGAGGACTCCCGCGCCGCCAAGGAAGGCTCGCTGAACCCGAAGCTGATCACGCCCGAGAACATCGAGCGCATCCGCCAGCTGAACGAGATCGCCGCCCGCCGCGGCCAGACCCTGGCCCAGATGGCCATCGCCTGGACCCTGCGCGACCCGCGCGTCACCTCGGCCCTGATCGGCGCGCGCACCGTGGAACAGCTCGAGGACAGCCTGGCGGCCCTGAAGAACACCGCCTTCTCCACCGAGGAGCTGTCCGACATCGACAGCCACGCCACGGACGGCGGCATCGACCTCTGGAAGGTGTCGTCCGGCCTGGGCGCCGGCGACGTGGTCTAGGCCGCCTCGGCCGCGATCAGGCCCATCTTGCCCAGCGATCCGCACAGCAGGATCGCATGGTGTTCCGAGGCTCCGGCCGCGGCGGCGATCTGCGCCACCGTGGCCGGTCCTGCCGCAAGCCGCTGCAGCGCCAGAAGCGCCCGCTCCGGCGGGGCGAAGGACTCCAGGAAAAGCGTGTGCTGCGAGCGGCGGGCGAACGCCTCCCCATCGGCCCCCGGCCGCAAGATGAAGCGGGTGGCCGCCGTGATCTGCTCCGTCGGGTAGTGTCCGAATAGCCGGTAGGGATCGATCCGGCCGGCATAGCCCCTCGGCGCTGAAGCCAGGCGCGCGGCGGTCGACGGCTCGGCCACGACCGCCTGACGCCGGGCGTTCAGCTCGCGCCACAGCGCCTGGTACTGCCGGTACACCACCGCCCAGTCGAATTCGGCGCGGGCGCGGGCCTGCCCTGACGCGCCCAGCCTGCGGCGAAGCTCAGGCTGCTCGACCAGAGCGGTCAGCCGGTCGATCAGCTGGTCAAGATCCACAAAGGTCCCGACAGCCGTGCGCCACGCGAAACGCCCGGCATTGTAGGTCTCACTTTCCAGGGCGGCGGCCAGCAGCTCTCCTGACCCGGCCTCCGGCGCAAGCGTGCGGATCCGGAAGCCGTCGATCCCATCACGCACTGTTTCGCGATAGCCGTCCCAGTCGCTGACCACCACCGGCAAGCCCGCCGCCATGGCCTCGAGCGGCGTCAGGCCGAACGTCTCCTGAATGCTGTCGGCCAGGGAGACGAACAGATCCGCTGCCCTCCAGCCCTGCCGGTAGGCCAGCGCATTGGCGCCATCCACGAAGATCACGCGGACGCTGGGGCAGAACGCCAGAACCCCGGTGCGGAAGGCCTCCTCATGCAGGCGCGCCGGAAACTTGCCGGCCAGGAGCAGGGTGATCTTGCGGCCGGTGCGGGCGGCGACCGCTTCCAGGCCGGCGAACATGGCGAACGGGTGCGCCTTGTCGCTGAACGCCAGGCGCCCGGCGAACAGCGCGACGGTTTCGCCTTCCGCGATGTTCAGACCAGCTCGCGCCGCGGCGCGCGCCTCGTCGTCGATCACGAAATCGGTCGCGTGGACGCCCAGCGGGATCACCGGCAGCTGCGGGCCGGACGGTGGGATCTGCGCGCCGAAGCGCCAGGCCAGGTAGTCGCGTTGCTCGGCCAGGACCGTTTCGATGACGCTCACCGCCGAGCGCGAGGTGCAGACGACCGCATCCCAAGGCTCCAGCGGCGCAGCTGCATAGGCGGCCATGCCGTCCATCATGGTGCGTGTGGAAAGCGTGTGCGTCACCCCCGTCAGGCTGTAGCGGCCAGGGCCGGTCCGCAGCCTCAACTGCGCTTCCGCAACCAGGGCGGCGTCCGGACGGTGGCAGACCCCGATCTGCGCGAACTGGTCGAAGGCCATGGCATCGAGCCAGGCGGTGGAGGCGGCCGGATCGATCTCGCGGACCAGCTGAGCGAAAGCCTCGCCGCTCTGCGGCGACGGGCCATACCCGATCAGGGGGGCGTCGCCCCGAGCCGCCACCGCCGCGCGCAGGAAGCCGTTGCCGGCGGCCTGCCGCCCCATAAGCTTCGGGCCCTTCAGATCGTACCCGTCCGGCTCAAAGCGGAAGGCGACGAGATTGCGCTGCAAGAAGCACCCCTGTGCCGCGTCGGCTGCGCGGGTTGTAGGCAATCGGTCCGCGCCGATCCAGCGGGCGGGGCGTGGAAGCGCCGCCCTTGCGCCCAGGTCATAGACCCGTTATTGCGACGCATTCTCAGATAGCGTCAGGACCTCCATCTGAATGTCAGCTTCGCAGGCGACCGCCGTCAAACCGCCGGCCGACGAGGCCCGGGCGGCCGCGAAGCGAAAGGCGCAGCGCCGCGCCGCTTTCCTGCGCCAGATGGTCCAATGGCACTGGATCAGCGCCGCCATCTGCCTGATCGGCATGCTGCTGTTCGCGGTGACCGGCTTCACCCTGAACCATGCGGCGGCTATCCAGGCCCAGCCGAAGACCGAGCACCGCCAGGCGGTGCTGCCGCAGCCGGCGCTGCAGGCGTTGGCCGCCGCCGAGGCCGCCAAGGGAGCCTTGCCCGAGCCGGTTCGCGCCTGGGCGGCCGACGCCCTGGACGCCAAGATCCCGGCCAAGGCCGCGGTGGAGTGGAATGACGGCGAGGCCTATGTCGCCCTGCCCCGCCCGGGCGGCGACGGCTGGATCAGCATCGACACCGCCACGGGCGACGCCGAAGCCGAGTTTACCAGCCGCGGCTGGATCGCCTACCTCAACGACCTCCACAAGGGCCGCAACTCGGGTCCGGCGTGGAGCCTGTTCATCGACGTCTTCGCCGCCGGCTGCGTGGTGTTCTGCGTGACCGGCCTTGTTCTGCTCCAGATGCATTCGCACGCTCGCAAGCTCACTTGGCCGATGGTCGGGCTCGGGCTGATCGTGCCGTTGCTGCTGGCCCTGTTCCTCATCCACTGACGAGCGACCCATGCGCCTGACCGCCGCCGCGACCGCCACCGCCGCCCTTTCCGGCTTCGCCGCCGGCGCGGCCCAGGCCGCCGACCTGCAGGTTGCGGTCGAGATCCCGCGGCTGACCGTCGCCGAGTACCACCGCCCCTATGTGTCCATGTGGCTGGAGCGGGGCGACGGCTCGGCGGTGAAGACCCTGGCGGTCTGGTACGACGGCAAGAAGGCCAAGGAAGAGGGCAAGACTTGGCTGAAGGACATGCGCCAGTGGTGGCGCAAGGCTGGCCGGTCCGAGACCCTGGCCAACGGCGTCACCGGCCCGACCCGCGCGCCCGGCCGCCAGCAGATCAGCTTCAAGGCCGGGGCCAGCCCGCTCGGCGCCCTCCAGGCCGGCCAGTACAACCTCGTCGTGGAAGCCGCCCGCGAGGTTGGCGGGCGCGAGGTGGTCCGCGTGCCCTTCACCTGGCCCGCCAAGGGCCGGCAAAGCGCCTCGGGCAAAGGCTCAAGCGAACTCGGCGCTGTCAGCGTCACCGTCACCCCGTGACCCTTCGGAGGATTTCCAGAATGACCGCCATCCGTCGCGGCGTCGCCGCCGCCGCCTTCGTCACGGCCCTGATCGTCCCGGCCGCCGCCAGCGCTCACCGCCAATGGATCCTGCCGTCCAGCACGGTGCTGTCCAAGGAAGGCAGCTTCGTCACGGTGGACGCCGCCGTGTCCAACGACCTGTTCTTCTTCGACCACGTGCCCATGCGGCTGGACGCCATGACCATCACCGGTCCGGACGGCGCCAAGCTGACCCCGCAGAACGCCGCCACCGGCAAGTACCGCAGCACCTTCGACGTGGAGCTCGCCAAGCCGGGCACCTATCGGATCGGCACGGTGAACGATGGCGTCTTCGCCTCTTACAAGCTGAACGGCGAGACCAAGCGCTGGCGCGGCCGCGCCACCGAGCTGGCCACCGCCGTCCCGGCCGGCGCCACCGAAGTGAAGGTCACCCAGAGCACCCGCCGGGTGGAGACCTTTGTCACCGCCGGGGCGCCGAGCACCGACGCCCTGAAGCCCAGCGGCCAGGGCTTGGAGCTGCAGCCCGTCACCCACCCTAACGATCTGGTGGCCGGCGAAAGCGCCTCATTCAAGTTGCTGTTGGACGGCAAGCCGGCGCGCGACACCGAGGTGGACATCGTCCTGGGCGGCGGCCGCTACCTCGCAAAGCCGGTGGAAGCCAAGGTGAAGACCAACGCCGAGGGCCTGTTCTCCTACAGCTGGCCGCAGCCAGGCATGTACTGGATCGAGGCCGAGGCTCGCGGCGGCGCCAGCACCATCCCCAACGCCGAACGCAGCGCCGCCTACGTAGCGACCTTCGAGGTGCTGCCGGAATAGCGGGCGGCGGCGATGCGCATCGCCGTTCCCCTCGACATCGATCCGCAGGCCGTCCGCCCCCCGGCGGGCGTCCTGCACACGCTTTCGGGACCGACCATGGGCGTAGCCTGGTCGGCCCGCTTCTTCGCGCCGCCCGCCCTGGATGACGCCCGGGTGTCGCGCGCGCTCCAGGGCGTGGTGGACGAGATCGTCGCCCAGATGAGTCCCTGGGAAGCGGCCTCCGACATCAGCCGCTTCAACCGCGCGCCCGCAGGCCAGGCGATCGCCCTGCCCGCCTTGTTCTGGGAGGTTCTGGAGCGTGCCTGCGCCTTTGCAGAGGCGAGCGGCGGCGCGTTCGACCCGACGGCTGGCCGGCTGGTGGATCTCTGGGGCTTTGGCCCGCCGGGACCGATCGCAGCAGCGCCCGATCCTGCGGTCCTGGCCGAAGCTCAGGGGGCGATCGGTTGGACGCGGCTCCGGCTTGATCCAGCCGGTCGCAAGGCCGTTCAGCCCGGCGGCGTGGCTCTGGACCTGTCCGGCATCGCCAAGGGCTATGGTGTCGACCAGCTCGCCCGCGCGCTGGAGCGGCTGGGCGTGCAAGACTATCTGGTGGAGATCGGCGGGGAACTGCGCGGCGCAGGCGTCAAGCCGACCGGTGAGCCCTGGTGGGTGGACCTGGAGGACCCGCCGGACCTTGCGGTGCTCGCGCAAGGACCGGTGCGGGTGGCCCTGCACAACCTGGCGATCGCCACCAGCGGCGACTGGCGTCGGTTTCGCGAGAACGCGGGGCGCAGGCTCGCCCACACCCTCGATCCCCGCAGCGGTCGGCCGGTGGAGAATGATCTCGCCGCAGTCACCGTGCTGCACGAGAGCTGCATGGACGCGGACGCGCTTTGCACCGTGCTGATGGTGCTGGGCCCGGACGCCGGCCTGGCCTTCGCGGAAAGCCGCGGCGTGGCCGCCCGGATGGTTGTGCGGGAGGGCGGACGGGCCGTGGAACGGCTGACGCCCGCCTTCGCCGCGATGCTGGACTAGGGCCTCAGGCGACCATGCCGTAGGCTTCCGACGTCGCCGGAAGCAGGTTGTCGAGGCTGAGCAGGGAGACGATGCCCTGCTCGAGGCTCATCACCCCGGCCACGAAGTCGCGGACGTTGGCGCCCACGTCCGGCGGCGGCTGCATCAGGCCTTCGGTGACCTGGACGATGTCGCAGACCGCATCGACCAGCAGGCCGAACTGGCGATCGCCCACCTGGGCCACCATGACCACCGAGGACGGGCCCGGCGTCGCCTTGCCGAGGCCCAGACGGGCCCCGAGGTCCACCACCGGCAGGATCACGCCCCGCAGGTTGATCATGCCCAGCACGTGGTCCGGCGCATGCGGCAGCGGCGTGGAAACGTTCCAGCCCCGGATCTCACGCACCTGCATGATGTCGATGGCGTAGAGCTGCCCGCCGATGCTGACCGAAATCAGCTCCGCGCCGGCGGCGGGAAGGGTCGATTGGCTCATGCTCAGAACTCCGCCCATTCGTTTTCGGCCGGAGCCGCGGCGGGCTCGAGCTTGCGCGCCGTGGCGGCGCCCGATTGATAGCCGCCGCCCACGGTCGGACGACGCGCCAGCGCCGGTTGCGGCGGAGCCGCCCTGCGACCCGGCTCGATGGTCTTCACCGCGCCGTCGGCGCTGATCTTGAACTGGTTCATCAGCCGGGCGAGTTCGACCGCTTCGCTGGCCAGCGACTGACTGGCGGCGGTGGATTCCTCGACCATGGCGGCGTTCTGCTGGGTCACCTGGTCCATCTGGTTGACGGCCGTGTTGACCTCGTTGAGGCCGGTCGCCTGTTCGGCGGCCGAGGCGGCGATCTCGGTGACGATGCCAGTGATCTCGGACACCTGGCTGACGATGGTCTGCAGGGCCTTGCCGGTCTCGGCGACCAGCTCGACGCCCTTGCCCACCTGCTCGCTGGACGAGCTGATCAGGGTCTTGATGTCCTTGGCCGCTTCCGCCGAGCGCTGGGCCAGAGCCCGCACTTCGGAGGCGACGACCGCGAAGCCCTTGCCGGCGTCGCCGGCGCGGGCCGCTTCCACCCCAGCGTTCAGCGCCAGCAGGTTGGTCTGGAAGGCGATCTCGTCGATCACGCCGATGATCTGGCCGATCTGTTGCGAGGACTGCTCGATGCCGCTCATGGCGGTGATGGCGGCGCTGACCACCTCGCCGCTGCGTTCGGCGCTGGACTTGGCATCCGCCACCACGCTGCGGGCATGGGTCGCGCCTTCCGCGGTCTTGCGGACGGTGGCGGTGATCTGGTCGAGCGCCGCGGCGGTCTCTTCCAGGCTGGCCGCCTGCTGCTCGGTGCGGCGCGACAGGTCGTTGGCCGCCTCGCTGATCTGGCTGGTGCCCGAGCTGATGCTGCCGGCGGTGCCGACCACGACGGCCAGGCTGTGCTCAAGCCGCTCGGCGGCCGAGTTGAAGTCCGTCTTCAGCTGAGCCGCCTTCGGCGCGAAGTCGGCGGTGATGCGGTAGGTCAGGTCGCCGGCCGCCAGGGCGCCCAGGCCTTGGCCCAGCGAATTGATCGCAATGGCGTCCTGAGCCGCTTCGGCCTCCTTTTCGGCGGCCACGCGGGCGCGCTCGGCTTCGGCTTCCTGGCGCCGTTCGGCGGCCTCGGCCTCCATGCGCCGCATCTCCAGGCCGTTGTCCTTGAAGACCTGCACGGACTTGGCCATCAGGCCGACTTCGTCCTTGCGGTCCTGACCGGCGATCTCGACGGTCAGGTCGCCGCCCGCCAGCTTGGACATCCGGTCCGCCAGCCGCTGCAGCGGGGCGGAGATCGCCGACCGCGACAGCCACATGCCGAGGCCCAGAGCGGCGAGCATGCCGACCACGCCGACGCCGATCGTGATGTAGATCGTGGCGTCGACGGCGGCGCCGTTCTTGTCGGAAGCCCGCTTGGCATCCTCCACGGCCTCATTGTTGAACTTCACCAAGTCAGCGCTGAACTGGGCGATTTCGACGTCAGCCTGCTTCATCATCATGTTGGCGATGTCCTTCTGATCGGACATGCCGAACTCGACGGCCTGCTTGACGAGATCGTAGGTCGCCGCGGCCCGCTTCTTCAGCTTGGCGAATTCAGCAGCCTGGGCCGGGTCGTATTCCGCCGCCTTGTCGAAGGCGGCCATAGCGCCTTGAGCGCTGGTTTCGGAGAGCGCGGCGCCCTCCTTGGCTTCGGTCGAAGCGCCGGGGTTGGTGATGGTGCGGTAAGCGCCATAGCCCATTTCCGAGACGAAGCGGCTGGCCCGCACGGACTGGACGAGCGCCGGCGAGTCCCGCTCCACCAGGAACGAGTAGCTGGTGTCGATCTGCTTGATCTTGAAGATCGCAAAGCTGAGGCAGCCGGCGCTCACAGCGCACAGCACCAGCATCAGGATCGTGAGCTTCGTCGAGATACGAAGGTTGTTGAAGGCGTTCACCCCGGCCCCCCAGAGATATTGTTGCGGGCCGGCTTTCTGTGGCCCCGCCTCTAAGGTCAACGAGATGCGTTAATGTAGACTAAACCGCCACCGCAACCGGCGCGTGATTGAAAGCGACAAGCAGAAATCGTTCCGCTGAACCGGAACCGACAGATGAGTACTTGCTCATGCGGTATGGCCACTTATCCACCGGCTTTCCGAGGCAAGTCAGACCTTGCATGCTGCGAAGTCATACCGGGTCAGGCCGCCAAAACTCCCCGGAGCAGCAGAGCGGCCGCGGAAGCGCATCAGCGAGGAAGATAAGCTGAAAACAAAAACGCCGCCCGGGAGGGCGGCGTCTTCGTCTGTCTCGAACTGGAGCGGGCGAGGCGATTCGAACGCCCGACCCCAACCTTGGCAAGGTTGTGCTCTACCCCTGAGCTACGCCCGCATCCTTGGAAGCTTCGGCCGGTTGGCCGCGCCCCCGAATTCGAGGAGGCGGCTTATGGCAGACGAAAAAAGCCTTTGCAAGCGCCCCGCCGACGTTTTTTCGCGAGGGCCTTATCCGCCGAGTTTCGGCGTCTTCAGACGCCGCTTGTTGACGTGCCCCTCCGGCGCGGGCGCCTCCACTTCTTCCGGGAATTCGCCCTTGAAGTAGTAGCGTTGCCAGGCCTCCTTCGTGGCGTCCGGGTCGTTGCGGAAGATCCGCTTGTTGAACTCCGAGCGGTGCTTTTGCCAGACGTCGTACTGGTGGCGCAGCTCCGGGTCCTTATCCATGCGCCGGATCACCGGCTGGATGTCGTGCAGCGTCTTGTCCTGCAGCAGGGTGATGAAACAGAACGGCTCGCCCTTTTCCCAGCGCACCTTGCCTGGCCGGGTGAAGAGCCAGTTCATGGTGAAGGGGAACGGCAGCCAGTCCGTTTCCACCACCCCCGCCAGCGGCTGGATGCCGTCCTTGATGTGGTTGGGCGGACCCATCACCCACATGGACCAGCCCGGGGGCGTGCGGAACAGATAGCCGGCGTGGAAGGTCAGGACGCCATGGCTGAAGTGGCTGGACGCGAACTGGTGGAAGTCCGGGTGCGGGTGGTCCGGCTTGATGGTGATGTCGGTCTGGTGCGTGCCGCCGTTCCATTCGGCCGTGAAGCCGACCGGGCACAGGATCTCCCAGCCCGACGAGTTGGCCATGCTCAGCGGCAGGCAACGATAGGGGTGACGCGCGGCGAAGCGGTCCATCCAGGCCCGCTGCGGCCGGCCAGGCACGATCTCCGGCGGCCGTTCCGCGACGGGGTAGCAGAGCAGTTCCATGACGCCCGGGTCCTTGATCTGACATTCGGCGACCTCTAGGCGCCCCTCGGCCTGCCGTCCAGTTGGCATGGCGGCAGTTTGGCCCCCGCGCTCGTTCGGCTATGTCGAAGGCATGAAGACCCGATCCGAGCTGCTGGCCTTTCTGGACGAGATCGGCGCCCAGGCCGTCACCCGCGACCACCCCGCCGTGTTCCGCGTCGAAGAGGGCGAGGAGCTGAAGCGCGCCATCCCGGGCGTCCATACCAAGAACCTGTTTCTGAAGGACGCCAAGGGCCAGCTGTGGCTGATCTCGGCCGAGGGCCATGCCCTAATCGACCTGAAGCGGCTGCACACGGTGATCGGCTCGGCGCGTCTGTCGTTCGGCAGCCCGGAGCTGATGGGTGAGACCCTGGGCGTCACGCCGGGCTCGGTGACCGCCTTCGGGCTGATCAACGATGTGGAGAAGCGGATCCGCTTTGTCCTAGACCGCACCTTGGCCGAGGCGGCGCTGGTGAACTTTCACCCGCTGACCAACACCGCCACCACGACCATCCCGCAGGCGGGCCTGCGCCGGTTCTTCGCGGCGGTGGGCGTGGAGCCGATGGTGGTGGACTTTGCGGCCATGGCCGTGGTGGAAGTCGCCGGCGCGCGTTGAACCGAGGGCCCGGTGCGACCATCTTGCGGCTTCGGCGTTAGCCAACACGAGTTGAGGGAAGAGGCATGACCCTGATCGGTCAGACGAGCGGCGCGGCCGGCGGCCCGCCTGTCGGGGACATCATCAAGGACGCGACCGACGCCAGCTTCATGGCCGACGTGATCGAGGCGTCTCGCGAAACTCCCGTTATCGTCGACTTCTGGGCCACTTGGTGCGGTCCGTGCCGCACCCTGGGTCCGGCGCTGGAGAAGGCCGTCACCGCCGCCAAGGGCGCGGTCAAGCTCGTGAAGATCGACGTCGACAAGAACCCCGCCTACGCGGGCCAGCTGCGCGTCCAGTCGATCCCGGCGGTGTTCGCCTTTGTGGACGGACGCCCGGTGGACGGTTTCATGGGCGCCCTGCCCGAGAGCCAGGTGAAAGCCTTTGTGGATCGCCTGGCCAGCGCTGCGGGCGGCGAAGACGCCGGCCTCGACGAGGTGCTCGCCATGGCCAAGGAAAGCCTGGATGTGGGCGACCTCGGCGGCGCGGCGCAGGCCTACGCCCAGGTGCTGCAGCACGACCCGGAGAACGTGAAGGCAATCGCCGGTCTTGCTCGCGTCTACCTGGCCGGCGGCGAGCCGGAGCGGGCCGAAGAACTGCTGGGCATGCTGCCCGAGGGCGCGAAGGATCCGGAGATCGACAGCGTCCGCGCCACCCTGGCGCTGGCGGGTGAGGGCGCGTCCGAGACGGCCGAGTTCGAGCAGCGCCTCGCCGCCGACCCCGACGACCACGAGGCGCGCCTTGAGCTGGCCAAGGCTCTCGCTGGTCGCGGCCAGATGATGGAAGCGGTGGACGAGCTGCTGAAGATCATCGAGCGTGACCGCGCCTGGAACGACGAGGCGGCGCGCAAGCAGCTCCTGACCATCTTCGAGGCGGCCGGCCCGATGTCCGATGTCGCCAAGACCGGCCGTCGCAAGCTGTCGGCCATTCTGTTCAGCTGAGACGGAGGCGCGGATGCCGGGCTATCGCAAGACGGCGGACCTGCCGCAGGTGATCCCGGTGTTCCCGCTGGATGGCGCCCTGCTGCTGCCGGGCGGGGACCTGCCGCTGCAGATCTTCGAGCCGCGCTACCTGAACATGATCGACGATGTCATGGCCGGCGATCGGATCATCGGCATGATCCAGACCCGGCCGGGCGGCGATCGCGCCCGCCCCCTGCTGGCGGAGGTCGGCTGCGCCGGTCGGATCACCAGCTACGCCGAGACGTCGGATGGGCGTTACCTGATCACCCTGACCGGGGTGTGCCGCTTCCACGCTGGCGAAGAGCTGGCGATCCGCACCCCCTATCGGCAGGTGAAGGCGGACTACACGCCCTATGAGGCCGATCTCGGCAGCGACGACGAGGTGCAGCAGGTGCAGCCGCACGCCCGCACCCTCTTCGCCAAGGCGCTGAAGCGTTACCTGAACCGCCGCGAGCTCGACATCGACTGGGACACCGCCTCCAACGCGCCGCTGGAGGCCTTGGTGAACAGCCTGGCCATGGGCCTGCCGTTCGATCCGGCGGAGAAGCAGGCGCTGCTGGAGGCGCCGGACCTCACCGGCCGTTTCGAGGCTTTGGCCACCCTGCTCGAGATCGACTCGCTGGAGGACGGCGATGACGACACCCACTCCATGCAGTAGGAGTGCGCGTCATGAGCGAGACCTTCACGCCGATCACTGAAGTCGATGTCGACCCGCGCCTGCTGGAGGTGCTGGTCTGCCCCGTGACCCGCGGGCCCCTCGAGCTGGACCGGGCCAAGGGCGAGCTGCTCAGCCGCGGCGCCAAGCTCGCCTACCCGATCCGCGACGGCGTCCCCATCATGCTGCCCGAAGAGGCCCGCGAGCTGGCCGAAGGGGAATAGCCATCCGCGCCGAGCCCGCCGACCCGCATGTGGAGCGGCCCAAGGGCCTGCGCGGCAAGCTTCGCGCCCTTTACTACGGCGAGACCCGCTCGGCGGTGCGGTTCCGGCTGTCGGTGATCAGCATCGACCTCCTGCTGATCGTCTTCTTCATCGTCACGCCGCTGATCCGGGACGATCCGCGGTTCCTGACAGCCGACTACATCATCGCCTGCATCGTCGCGCTGGACATTCTGGCTCGCGGCTACGCTTCGCCGCACTTCGGCCGGTGGCTGCGTCAAAACGGGCTTCTGGACTTGGTGGTGCTCATCACCCTGCTCTTCCCGCTGAGCCTGTCGAACTTCGCCTTCCTGCGCATCCTGCGCCTCTGGTCCCTGTTCCACAGCGACTTCTTCTGGGACACGGTCGCGCGGCGCTGGGACAATACGCGCTGGGAGGACTTGACCAAGGTCATCGCCACCCTGGTCACCTACCTCTTCATCGTCACCGGCGTCGTCTATGCCCTGTACGCGCGGAAGGTGGATGACATCGACACCTATGTGGACGCGCTCTACTTCACGGTGACCACCGTCACCACCACCGGCTTTGGCGACATCACCCTGCCCGGCGCGACTGGGAAGCTGATCTCCATCGCCATCATGATCACCGGCATCACCCTGTTCGTGCGGCTGGCGCAGACGGTGATGCGGCCGAACAAGGTGCGCTTCACCTGCCCGACGTGCGGGCTGATGCGGCACGATCCGGATGCGGTCTACTGCAAGGCCTGCGCGACCCTGCTGAACATCCCCAACGACGAGGATTGAGCTAGAGCGCTTCGCCCCGCAGCAGCCGCGGCAGGTCGCCCACGGCGCCGCCCGCTTCCTGCATAAAGAACCGGCGCGCGGGTCCGATGCGGTTGACCACGCTCATACCCACGCCCCGTGCGACCCGCAGCAGGGGGTTGTCGTTGGAAAACAGCCGCACGAAGGCGTCCATGCCGGCCGACAGGGTCATGGTGTCGAACCTGCGCCAGGCTGCATAGCGCTCCAGAACAGCTTCCGACCCGATGTCCTCGCCGAGGCGCTGGGCGTCGACGATCACCTCGGCCAAAGCCGCAGCGCCCTTGAGGCCGAGGTTCAGCCCCTGCCCGGCAATCGGGTGTACGCCATGGGCCGCATCGCCCAGCAGGGCCACACGCGGGCCGGCCAGCTGCTCGGCGATCTGAAGGTTCAGCGGATAGGTGAAGACCGGCCCTTCCAGCACCGCCTCGCCCAGGTACTCGCCGAACCGGCGCTGCAGGTGGGCGTGGAAGATCTCGGGCCGGGCGTCCTTCAGGGCCGCGGCGCGCGCCTGGCTTTCGGTCCAGACAAGGCTCGCACGGTCGTCGGTCAGCGGCAGGATGGCGAAGGGGCCGGACGGCAGGAAGAACTCGTGCGCGACGCCGCCGTGCGGCTTGGCCAGACGCACCGTCGCCACCACGCCGGTCTGCTTGTAATCCCAGCCCAGGGCGCCGATGCCAGCCGCCTCGCGGATGACGGAGCCGCGCCCTTCGGCGCCGACCACCAGGGGGGCGGTCAGCACGCGGCCGTCTTCCAGTTCGACGCTGGCCGCACGGGCATCGAAGCGGGCGTTGCGGACCCGGGCCGGCGCCAAGACCTCGACGCCGGCCGCCTTAAGCGCAGCGGCCAGGGCGGCGCGGGTGTGGCGGTTCTCCATCAGGTAGCCCAGCGGCTCGCCATCAGAGCGGCCGGCGATCTCGTCGGAGTCAAAGCGCAGGAAGAAGGCGTGCGGCGCGCCGGCCGAAGCGCCGGGCGTGCGGCCGTCGGTGACCAGGATCTGCTCGATGCGCTGGGCGTGCGGCTCCAGCGCTTCGGCCAAGCCCAGCGCCCGCCACTGGCGGAACGCGGCGTAGGCGATGGCGTGGGAGCGCCCGTCAAAGGTCGGCTCGAGCTGCGCGCTGACCGGGGCCGGGTCGATCAGGATCGGCTTCAAACCTGCGCGCGCCAGCGCCAGGCCCAGAGTCGCGCCGGCGATCCCCGCGCCCGCGATGATGACGTCGGCGTCGAACTGCTGGCTCATCTCTTCATCCGCTAGCCGGCATGGGAGAGGAGAGCCTCAGCCCTCCTCGTCTTCCGAGAAGCCCATGATGTGGAAGCCGGCGTCCACGTGGATCAGCTCGCCCGTGGTGGACTTGCCGAGGTCGCTCAGCAGCCACAGGGCGCAGCCGGCCACCCCTTCCATGGAGGTGTCTTCCTTCATGGCCGACAAGGAGCGGCCCTTGGCCAGCATGCCGCGGCCGCCGCTGATGCCGGCCAGCGACAGGGTGCGCATGGCGCCCGGCGAGACCGCGTTCACGCGGATGCCCTTGGGGCCAAGGTCGCGGGCGGCGTAACGGACGGCGCTTTCCAGCGCGGCCTTGGCCACGCCCATGGTGTTGTAGTTCGGGATCGCCCGCTCCGAGCCCATGTAGGTCAGGGTGATGATCGACCCGCCGCTCTCCGGCATCATGTCGGCCGCCCGCCGGGCGCAGTCCACGAAGCTGAAGGCCGAGATGTTCATGGCGCGCAGGAAGCCCTCGCGCGTGGTGTTCTCGACGAACGAGCCCTTCAGCTCGTCCTTGTTGGCGAAGGCGATGGCGTGGACGAAGAAGTCGATCTGGCCGAAGGCGTCCTTCACCGTCTGGAAGGCGGCGTCCATGGAGGCGTCGTCGGTGACGTCCACCGGCGCGGTGACGGTGACCCCGATGCTTTCAGCCAGCGGCTGAACGCGGCGTTCCATGCCAGGAAGGTGCAGCAGGGCGATCTCGGCGCCCTGGGCGGCCAGCTGGGACGCGATGCCCCAGGCGATGGACTGGTGGTTCGCCACGCCGGTGACGATCCCCTTCTTGCCCTTCATCAGCTCGCCCTTGGGCATCTGATAGTCGTCGGCCACGCGCCATCTCCAAGCTTTTGTCGTTCGGGCGGTTTTTGGACGGGGCCGGCGTCAAGGGCAAGCGTGGATAGCGCCGCCCGCAGGGAGAGGCGGTTTGCCGGCTTAGCCCTTGGCTCGCTTCTCGCGAACGCCAATGATGATCGCCAGGAAGAAGATTCCGATCGCCGCCCCGAACAGGAAGCCGGCGAACCAGTCTGCGGACATGCCCAGCACGTTACCTTCG
This sequence comes from Phenylobacterium deserti, assembly GCF_003254705.1. GTDB lineage: Bacteria > Pseudomonadota > Alphaproteobacteria > Caulobacterales > Caulobacteraceae > Phenylobacterium > Phenylobacterium deserti. Next base: position 1,045,679 of record NZ_QFYR01000001.1, on the reverse strand, counting down.
CGCCGTGACAGGACGATGCCGATCACCAGCAGCGCTGCGCCGACGGCGGTCAGGCTGTTCGATTTGGCCCCGCGCATGTGCTCTCTCCCGTTCGCGCCAGACTAGGCGCGAAGCGGGAGAGGCTGCAACGTCTGGCTCAGACCCGGCTCATCACCAGGCAGCCGTTGGTGCCGCCGAAGCCGAAGCTGTTGCTCATCACCGTTTCCAGCTCGACGTCCTTGCGCTGGCGCAGGATCGGCAGGCCTTCGAACGCCGGGTCGAGGGTCTCGATGTTGGCGCTCTCGGCGGCGAAGCCGTTGTTGAGCATGAGCAGGCTGTAGATCGCCTCCTGCACCCCCGCCGCGCCCAGGCTGTGCCCGGTCAGCGACTTGGTGGAGGAGATCAGCGGCGCATTGTCCCCGAACACGGTGCGGACCGCGTCCATCTCCTTGGCGTCGCCCACTGGCGTCGAGGTGCCGTGCGGGTTCAGGTAGTCGATGCGGCGGTTGCCGGCCTGCTCCATGGCGAGGCGCATGCACCGGATCGCGCCCTCGCCGCTGGGCGCCACCATGTCGTAGCCGTCCGAGTTGGCCGCGTAGCCGACGATCTCGCCGTAGATCTTGGCCCCACGCGCCTTGGCGCGCTCGAGCTCTTCCAGAACCACGATGCCCGCCCCGCCGGCGATCACGAAGCCGTCGCGGTTCACGTCATAGGCGCGCGAGGCTACCGCCGGCCGATCGTTGTAGCCGGTGGTCATGGCGCCCATGGCGTCGAACAGCACGCTGAGCGTCCAGTCGAGCTCTTCCACGCCGCCGGCGAACACCACGTCCTGCTTGCCCATGGCGATCTGCTCGAACCCCGTGCCGATGCAGTGGGCGGAGGTGGCGCAGGCCGAGGAGATGGAGAAGTTCAGGCCGCGGATCTTGAACCAGGTGGCCAGCGTCGCCGACGGCCCCGAGCTCATGGCCTTCGGCACCGCGAACGGGCCGATGCGCTTGGGGCCGCGCGTGCGGGCGGTTTCCGCCGCTTCCACGATCACCCGGGTGGACGGGCCGCCGGAGCCGACCACCAGGCCGGTGCGCTCGTGGCTGACCTCGCCCTCTTCCAGGCCGGCGTCGGCGATCGCCTGTTCCATGGCGATGTGGCCATAGGCGGTGCCGGGCGCCAGGAAACGCGCCGCTCGCCGGTCCACCATGGACTCCCACTCGAGCTGCGGCGGGGCGTGCACCTGGCACCGGAATCCCAGTTCCGCATACTCCGGGGCCGCGACGGTCCCCGACTTGGCCTCGCGCAGCGAAGCCAGCACTTCATCGGCGTTGTTGCCGATGGATGAGACGATGCCCAGTCCGGTGACCGCCACGCGGCGCATCAAGCTTACTCCCTCCGTGTGGCCCGCCCCTTGTCCGCGGACCCGTTTCTTATTCTCAGACCAGGTCTTCGGCGGAGAACAGCCCGACCCGCAGATCCTTGGCCTCATAGATCGGCTTGCCGTCCGCCAGCAGGACCCCGTCGCCGACGCCCATGACCAGCTTGCGCATGATCACGCGCTTCAGGTCGATCTTGTAGACCAGCTTGCTGACGTTGGGGGTCACCTGGCCGGTAAACTTCACCTCGCCCACGCCCAGGGCGCGGCCGCGGCCCGGCGCGCCGGACCAACCGAGGAAGAAGCCGACCAGCTGCCACATGGCGTCGAGGCCCAGGCAGCCCGGCATAACCGGGTCGTTGATGAAGTGGCAGGCGAAGAACCAGAGGTCCTCGCGGATATCCAGCTCGGCTTCCACATGGCCCTTGCCGTAGGCGCCGCCGGTCGACCCGATCGAGGTGATGCGGTCGAACATCAGCATGGGCGGCGCGGGCAGCTGGGCGTTGCCCGGCCCGAACATCTCGCCCCGGGCGCAGGCCAGGAGCTCTTCCAGGGTGTAGCTGGAGGGGCGGGCCGGAGTGTCGGCGGCTTGGCTCATGGTCGGTATCCGGCCTCGATAAACAAAGGGGCTTCGCCTAGCACGAGGCGGAGCAGCGGCTCAACGGCATTGCGGAGGCTCGGCCGTGCCCCACAGCTCGCCTTCGCGAACCCAGCCGCCGGTTCCGTCCACCTTTACGCGGCACCAGCCCTTCTCGCACCGGACCAACGCGGCGAGCGCACGGGAGTTCAGATAGGCCTCCGGCGAGGCCTGGTCCTTGGGCTTGCGGCGCAGCACCAGCGGCTGCGGACGGGTGTTCATGACCATGCGCCGGCCGTCGGTGGTCCGCTTGTGGACCCAGGCCAGCCCGCCTTGCGGATCGCAGACCCGACGCCACTCGGCGGTTTCGGCCACCACCTGAACCGGCAGGCCCTTGGCGCTGTAGACCCACATCAGCCGGTGGTCGTTGCCGGGACCCGAGCGCGCGTTCACCTTGTCGAACTTCAAGGACACATATCGCGGCACGGGCAGGCCGGAGGGCGTCGCCCGCTCAGGCGCAGCCCAGGCGGCTCCCGCCAGCAAGGTCAGAGCCGCCGCCCAAAGCGGCGCCTGCCGCATCCTGCGTCTTTCCGACGCCAGCTTGCCTTGGCCGCCCATGGACCCTTTGCTAGAGCTTTTCACAACCCGACCGCCTCCGAAGCGGCGCCCCGGAAACGCCCCCTTTTCAGTTCGCACATGGCCGCCCGCAAGCCGAAAGTCATCGTGACGCGCAAACTTCCGGAGCCTGTCGAGGCGCGGATGGGTGAGCTGTTCGACGCCGAGCTGAACATTTCCGACGCGCCCATGAGCCGCGAGCAGCTCGTGGACGCGGTCCAGCGGGCCGATGTCCTGGCCCCGACCATCACCGACCGGATCGATGCGGCCCTTCTCGAAAAGGCCGGACCGCAGCTCAAGCTGATCGCCAACTTCGGCGCGGGCGTCGACCACATCGACGTGGCCGCGGCCAACGCCCGGGGCGTGACCGTCACCAACACGCCGGGCGTGCTCACGGACGACACCGCTGACCTGACCATGGCCCTGATCATGGCCGTCAGCCGGCGGATCGTGGAAGGCGCCAATCTGACCCAGGCGGGCCAGTTCCAGGGCTGGTCCCCCACCTGGATGCTCGGCCGGCGCATCACCGGCAAGAAGCTGGGGATCATCGGCATGGGGCGCATCGGTCAGGCCGTCGCCCGCCGGGCCCGGGCCTTTGGGCTAGAGATCCACTACCACAACCGCAAGCCAGTCAGCTCACGCATCGCCCAGGAGCTGTCGGCCACCTACTGGGAAAGCCTCGACCAGATGCTGGCTCGAGTGGACATCCTGACGGTCCATGCCCCGCATACGCCCTCCAGCTATCACCTGCTGTCGGCTCGCCGGTTGAAGCTGCTCCAGGCGCACGCGGTGGTGGTGAACACCGCCCGGGGCGAGATCATCGACGAGAACGCGCTGGGCGAGATGCTGGCGGCGGGCGCCATCGCCGGCGTCGGCCTGGACGTGTTCGAGCACGAGCCGGCGATCAATCCCAAGCTGCTGGGCAAGCCCAACGCCGTCCTCCTGCCCCACCAGGGCTCAGCCACCATCGAGGCGCGGGTGCAGATGGGCGAGAAGGTGATCATCAACATCCAGACCTGGCTGGACGGCCACCGCCCGCCGGATCGGGTCATCCCGGCGATGCTCTGAAGGGCGTCGCCCAATCTGCTGGCGCCCGCCGCCCGTTTACCAGGCAAGTGTCTGTTTTTCCGGCGAAGTCCGCCTTTGAGATCGCAAGGTTATCGTAACCCGTTAGCCATCATTCTGATGGGCGTGCGGCCGGACCCGCCGCGCGTTTGGGGGAAGGCCCTTGTCCGAAGACGCCAGCGTCGCTCCCGAGCGAATCCTCGAGCTGTCGAACCGGCTGTCCACCGTGGCCGGCTCCAGCATCGGCGAGATTGCGTCCATCAACCGCGAAGCCAAGATGCTCGCCATCAACGCCATGATCACCGCCGCACGCGCCGGGGAAGCGGGCCGCGGGTTCATGGTGGTGGCCGAGGAATTCCAGCGCATCTCCGGCTCGATCGACGAGGTCACCAAGGCGTTGGAAAGCCAGGTGAAGGCCGACCTGTCGGAACTGTCCGCGGTTGGCGCGGCGATCATCGACCACGTGCGCGGCCAGCGCCTCGCCGACCTGGCGCTCAACGCCATCGAGATCATCGACCGCAACCTTTATGAGCGCACCTGCGACGTGCGCTGGTGGGCGACGGACTCGGCGGTGGTCGAGTCGGTGGAGAACGCCTCGCCCCAGACCTGCCGCCACGCCAGCCAGCGGCTGAAGGTGATCCTCGACGCCTACACCGTCTATCTCGACCTCTGGATCTGCGACCGCGACGGCCGGATCGTCGCCAGCGGGCGGCCCGACCGCTATCCCCGCGTGCAAGGCTCCACCGTCGCCAGCGCGGACTGGTTCAAGCGCGCCTTGGCCACGCGGACGGGCGACGACTTCGTCAACTCCGACGTAGGCCGCGCGCCGCTGCTGGGGGATGCCCCGGTCGCCACCTACGCCGCAGCCATCCGCCGGGGCGGCCGTTCGGACGGCGAGGTGCTCGGCGTGCTCGGCATCCACTTCGACTGGCAGCCCCAGGCGCAGGCGGTGGTGGACGGTGTCCGCCTCACCGAGGAGGAACGCGCCCGTTCCCGCGTCATGCTGCTGGACGCCTCCGGCCGCGTGCTGGCCGCCTCGGATCAACGCGGCGAGCTGGTGGACAGCTTCCGCCTCCCCGCCGGCGTCGAAGGCATGGGCAGCTACGCCGACCACGGCGCCACCATCGGCTACGCCCTCACCCCCGGCTACGAAACCTACAAGGGCATGGGCTGGTACGGCTGCATCGTCCAGAAAGCGCCGCAGCCGGTCGCGAGCGCCACCCCCGCCGCGGTGCGCGCGGCTTAGCCCCTACCACCCTCACGTCTCTCCCAAAGCGCGAGGGTTAAACCTCGCCGCCCCCGCACACCGGACACTCCGGATCGCCCGCTACCCGCACGGTGCGCGTTTCCGCGGCGAGGGCGTCGTAGATCATCAGCCGACCGGTCAGCGCTTCGCCGGCGCCGGTGATCAGCTTCACCGCCTCCAGGGCCATCATCGAGCCGATCACGCCCGCCAGTGCTCCGACAACCCCGACGCGCTGGCAGGTCTCGGCGTCCGGCGGGATCTCCGGCACCAGGCAGCGGTAGCAGGGCTGGCGGCCGAACACGCCCACCTGACCGGTCCAGCGGCCAATGGCGCCGGACACCAGGGTCTTGCCGTGCCGCACGCAGGCGGCGTTGACGCAGAAGCGGGTGGCGAAATCGTCGGTGCCGTCCAGCACCAGGTCCACCCCGTTCACCAATTCGTCGGCGCTCGCCTCATCGAACACCCCTTCGTAGCCGCCGACGAAGATGTGCGGGTTCAGCGCCGCCAGCCGGTCGGCCGCCGCTTCCGCCTTGGGCTGGCCGATGTCGGCCTCCGTGTAGATCACCTGCCGCTGGAGATTGGAGCGGTCGACCACGTCGGGGTCGGCCATCAGCACCGTTCCGACGCCGGCCGCCGCCAGGTACAGGGCGGCCGGCGCACCCAGTCCGCCCGCGCCGACGATCAGCACGCTGGCGTCCTTCAGCTTCTGCTGTCCAGGTCCGCCCACCTCGCGCAGCACCAGATGGCGCGCGTAGCGTTCGACCTCCTCGTCACTGAACCCCATGGCTGTCGCCTTGACCTCGCCGCACCCTCTGGCCACATCGCAAGCCATGGCTCAGAACCAAGGCTCTGCTTCTTTCCCCGATTGGCACGGGACCACAATCGTCGCCGTGCGCAAGAACGGCTCCACCGTGATCGCCGGCGATGGACAGGTGTCCATGGGCCAGACGGTGGTCAAGGGCAACGCCCGCAAGGTGCGGCGCCTGGCGGGCGGCCGCGTCGTGGCGGGCTTCGCCGGCGCCACCGCCGACGCTTTCACCCTGATCGAGCGGCTGGAAGCCAAGCTCGAGCAGTATCCCGAGCAGCTGGCCCGCGCCTGCGTCGACCTCGCCAAGGACTGGCGAACGGATCGCTACCTGCGCAAGCTTGAGGCCATGCTGATCGTGGCCGACAAGGACGTCATTCTCACCGTCACGGGGGTCGGCGACGTCCTGGAGCCCACCCATGGCGTGGCCGCCATCGGCTCGGGCGGCAACTTCGCCCTGGCCGCCGCCCGCGCGCTGATGGACACCGACCTGGACGCCGAGGCGGTGGCCCGCCGCGCCATGGCGATCGCCGCCGAGATCTGCGTCTACACCAACGGAGAGCTGACGGTTGAGGTGGTTTAGCGCCCTGGCGCTCGCCGCCCTCGCCCTCCCTCTGTCGGCCGATGCGGCCGATCCGGCGCCGGTGATCGCCGCGGAGCGCGCCTTCGCCGCGCGGGCGGCGGAGGTCGGCGTCGCCCAGAGCTTTGTGGACTTCATGACCCGCGACGCCCTGATGTTCGCGCCGGGACCGGTGAAGGCCTACGACCTCTACGCCCCACGCCTGCCGGGCAAGGGGCCGAAGGACGGTGCGCCCCTGCTGGCCTGGTGGCCGGCTTTCGCGGGGATCGCCCGCTCCGACGAACTCGGCTTCACCACCGGACCTGTGGAAAGCGGCGGCAAGCGCGCTCTGCACTACTTCACTGTCTGGAAGAAGCAGCCGGACGGCTCGTGGAAGTGGATCTACGACGGCGGCGTGCCCAACGACGCCTCCGCCTCGCCCGGTCCGGACGCGCCCGTCCGCGCCCTGGGTCCCTCCGACGCGCGGCCTCTCGCGCCGGCCGCGGCCTTCGCCCAGGTGCAGGCGGCGGAAGCCACGCTCGCGGAACACGCGCGCATGGATGCGTCCGCCGCTTACCTTGCCGTCTTGGCTGAGGATGGCCGGATCCAGGCCTCCCCCTTGCCTCCGGCCGAAGGGCTAGCCGCCTTCCGTCGCGAACTCGCCGCCCGCGCCGCGCAGATCCGCTTCACCGCCCGCGGTGGAGAGGCTTCCCAGGCGGGGGACCTCGCCTGGACCTGGGGCGACGCTGCGTGGCTCCAGGCTGGCGAAGCTCGCCAGGGCCATTATGTGCGTATCTGGCAGCGCCGGCCGGCGGGTTGGCGCCTCGCCTACGACCAGATCCTCGAAGTGAAGCCGCCGCCGCCGCGGCCGCAAAGCCAACCCCAAGGCTAGATGACCGAATTCTCTCCCCGCGAGATCGTCTCCGAACTCGACCGCTTCATTGTCGGCCACCCGGAAGCCAAGCGCGCCGTGGCCGTGGCCCTGCGCAACCGCTGGCGCCGTCGCCGCGTGCCCGCCGACCTGCGCGACGAGGTCACGCCGAAGAACATCCTGATGATCGGGCCCACCGGCGTCGGAAAGACCGAGATCGCCCGCCGGCTGGCCAAGCTCGCCCAGGCGCCCTTCCTGAAGGTGGAAGCCACCAAGTTCACCGAGGTCGGCTATGTCGGCCGCGACGTGGACCAGATCGTCCGCGACCTGGTGGAAAGCGCCATCGGCATGGTGCGGGAAAAGCGCCGCGCGGCCGTTCGCGCCCGGGCCGAAGCCGCCGCCGAGGAGCGAATCCTCGACGCCCTGACCGGCCCCGGCTCCACCGCCGCCCGCGAGTCCTTCCGCAAGAAGCTCCGCGCCGGCGAGCTGGACGACAAGGAAGTCGAGCTGACGGTGGCCGACACCGCTTCGCCCTTCCCCATGATGGACATCCCTGGCCAGCCCGGCGGCTCCGTCGGAATGCTCAATCTCGGCGACATGTTCGGCAAGGCGTTCGGCGGCCGCACCCGCACGCACAAGACCACCGTCAACGGGGCCTGGGCGCCGCTGATCGCGGAGGAAAGCGACAAGCTGCTCGACCAGGAAGCCCTGACCCAGGAAGCGCTCGAGCTGGCCGAAAACCAGGGCATCGTCTTCCTGGACGAGATCGACAAGGTGGCCTCCCGCTCGGAGCGTCAGGGCGCGGACGTGTCCCGTGAAGGGGTTCAGCGCGACCTGCTGCCCCTCATCGAAGGCACCACCGTCTCCACCAAGTACGGGCCGGTGAAGACGGACCACATCCTGTTCATCGCCTCCGGCGCCTTCCACGTGGCCAAACCCAGCGACCTGCTGCCCGAGCTGCAGGGCCGTCTGCCCATCCGCGTGGAGCTGAAGCCCCTCACCCGCGAGGACTTCCGCCGCATCCTTACCGAGCCGGAAGCCAACCTGATCCGCCAGCACCAGGCTTTGCTGGCGACCGAGGGCGTGACCCTGGTCTTCACCGACGACGCTATCGAGGCCCTGGCCGACGCGGCCGTGGCCGTGAACGGCTCGGTGGAGAACATCGGCGCCCGCCGCCTGCAGACCGTGCTGGAGAAGGTGCTGGAAGAGGTGAGCTTCACCGCTGCGGACCGCTCGGGCGACACGGTCACCGTGGACGCCCCCTATGTCACCAGCCGGATCGGCGAGCTCTCCCAGAACGCCGACCTCAGCCGGTTCATCCTGTAGCCTAGCCCCGGTGCCGCCGCGCTTCGCTGATCGCCCGCTCCAGCGCGCGGGCGAAATCGGCGCGCTCGCGGGGGCTCAGCACCTCGGCCACGGCCACTTCCCGGCCCGACAGCGACAGCTTCAGGGCCGTGGTCCGCTCCTCCTCCCGCTCCACGGTGATGCGGGTGAAGGCGGTGGGCGAGCGCCAGACCTCCCGGCTCCATTTGGGCGTCTCGTGGGTGATGCTGATTTCGTGCGGCGTCACCCGCACCCTCTCCACCGTCCGCCCCGATCGGTAGCTGGCCAGGAAGGCCACGATCACCGCCAGCAGATCGAAGCCCAGGAAGATCGGCACGAACGTCGCGCCCATGGCCAGGAACACCGCCGCCGCACTGAAGTTGGCGAAGGTGATCACGCCGAGCAGGATCAGGAAGCCCCGCTGCGACAGCGAGCGGTTGGGCCGGATCTCGGCGTCCATGTACAGGGCGGCGACTGCGCTCATCGCCGGCGACATTAGGACTGGAAATCGCCTTGGCGGAAGAGGCCGGCGCAGCCATCTTCCGCTCCCATGGCCCGACCTGCCGCAAAGAAGCTCAAGCCTGCCGAACGGGCGCGCATCGAGGAACTGTTCCACCGCTTCGAAAGCCTGGAAAGCGACCCACGCACCGAGCTCGACTATCGCGACGCCTACACCCTGGTGGTGGCTGTCGCCCTCTCGGCCCAAGCCACCGACGTTTCGGTCAACAAGGCCACCGCGCGCCTTTTCGAAGCGGCTGACACACCCGAGGCCATGCTTGCCCTGGGCGAAGAGGGGCTGAAGCCCTTCATCTCCTCCATCGGCCTCTACAACACCAAGGCCAAGAACGTGATCGCCGCCGCCCGCATCCTGGTGGAGCAGTACGGCGGCCAGGTCCCCCTCGACCGCGCGAGCCTGCAGGCCCTGCCCGGCGTCGGGCGCAAGACGGCCTCGGTGGTGCTGAACGAGCTGCGCATCGAGCCGGCCATCGCCGTGGACACCCACGTCTTCCGCGTCTCCCACCGGCTGGAGCTGGCCTTCGGCAAGACGCCCGACCACGTCGAGGCCGAGCTCATGGCCATCGTGCCCGAGCCCTACCTGTGGCGCGCCCACCACTGGCTCATCCTCCACGGCCGCTACACCTGCACCGCCCGCCGCCCCAGGTGCGAAGAGTGCCCCGTCGCCGACCTCTGCCCCAGCCGCCACCTGTTCTTAGGGCGCTGACGGATGGCCCGCCTGCCGCTCACTGGTCTGCGGGTCCTCGAGGCGGCCGCCCGTCACGGCAGCTTCCAACGCGCCGCCGAGGAGCTGGCGATCACGCCGGGCGCGGTCAGCCGGCAGATAAAGACGCTGGAGGCGGACCTTGGCCTGCGCCTCTTCGAGCGCTTCAACCGCCGCGTCCGGCTGACCGAGGAAGGCGCTCGGCTGGCAGAGGGCGTCCGCCGCGGGCTCGGCGTGATCCAGGAAGCGGTGGACGAGGCCCGCGAGCGGCGGCCGGGACCGCTGGTGGTCACCACCATGCATTCCTTCGCCGCCAAATGGCTGGTGCCGCGGCTCCATCGGTTCAACGAGCGGTATCGCGACGTGCAGGTGCTGGTGCTGACCGCCGACGAGCCTGCCGACCTCCACCGCGACCGCATCGATGTCGCCATACGCTTCGGGCGCGGCCCCTATCCTGACCTGCAGGCCTTCCGTCTCATGGAGACGATCTGGGCGCCGGTCTGCAGCCCCGAGCTGCGCGACCGCCTGGGCCTGCACGAGCCTGCCGACCTGCAGCGCGCCATGCTTCTGGCGGACGTCATGCTGGGCGTGGGCGAGCCCGGCTGGCGCGAGTGGCTAGACGCGGCCGGCGCGCCGCACATCGACGTCGCCATCGCCCAGTCCTTCACCAGCACCTATCTGGCGACCGAAGCCGCCCTAGCCGGGCGCGGCGTCGCCCTCGCCCAGCTCGCGCTGGTGGCCGACGAGCTGCGATCCGCCCGGCTGGTCCGCCCCTTCGACCTCGCCCTCCACAGCCCCTACGCCTACTGGGTGCTCTCGCTGCCTGAAAAGGCTGACCAGCCCGCCGTTCGTCGCTTTCGAAACTGGCTGACCGAAGAGGCGCAAGCTGACGGCCTCCTCTCTCAGGTGAGCTGAGCTCAACCGAACAGCGGTCTTCTCCTTTGTCTCCAGACGGCTTCAGGTGTTCCCCTGACCTCCATCAGCTCACCTGGAGGTTTTCCCATGACCCACGCCGCCTTGGCCCGCGCAGCCCCCGCCCGTTCGCACCGCGCCGCCTTGCCGACCCGCCGCCGTTTCGATCCCGTCTACGACCTCGGCCTGGGGCTCGCCGTCACCGTGATCCTGGTAATCCCAGGCGCCCTCAGCATTCTGCAGTTGCTCCAGGGCTGAGCCGGCTCTGTACGCGCTAGCCGCTCCGGCCGATTTCCTCTAAAGCCCGGCCCGGTTTCCCGGGAAAGCTGAAGAATGCCAGACCTCTACGACGTCGCCGCGATCGGCAACGCCATCGTCGACGTGATCGCGCCGGCTGAAGACGGCTTTATCGAGAGCCAGGGTCTGACCAAGGGCGCCATGATGCTGGTGGACCAGGACCAGCAGGCCCGCCTCTACGCCGGCATGAAGCAGGCGGTGGAGACCTCCGGCGGCTCGGCGGCCAACACCATCGCCGGCGTGGCGAGCTTCGGCGGCCGCGGCGCCTTCATGGGCAAGGTGGCGGACGACCAACTGGGCGAGACCTTCGCCCGCGAGATGCGCGCGATCGGCGCCCGGTTCGAGAACCAGCCCCTTGTGGGCGGTCCCGCCACCGCCGTCTCCATGATCAACGTCACCCCGGACGGCCAGCGCACCATGTGCACCTTCCTGGGCGCCTCGGTGGAGTTCACCGACGCCGACGTGGAAGCCGACGTCATCGAAGCCTCCAAGATCGTCTACCTGGAAGGCTACCTGTTCGACGCGGAAGCCGCCCGGCGCGCCTTTGCCAAGGCTGCCGCCCTCGCTCACGGGTCGGGCCGGATGATCGCCCTCACCCTTTCGGACAGCTTCGTGGTCGAGCGCCACCGCGCCGGCCTGCTGGGCTTCATCGAAAGCCAGGTCGACCTGCTGTTCGCCAACGAGACGGAGCTCAAGGCCCTCTTCCAGACGGACGACTTCGACCAGGCCGCCGAGGCCCTGCGCCAGCGGGTCAAGCTGGCCGCCGTCACCCGCAGCGAGAAGGGCTCGATTGTCCTTACGGAAGGCGAGCGCCTCACCGTCGCCGCCGAGCCGGTGGAGAAAGTCGTGGACACGACGGGCGCGGGCGACCAATACGCAGCCGGGTTCATGTTCGGCCTGAGCCGTGGGCGGCCGCTGCAGCAATGCGGCAAGCTCGCCTCGCTCGCCGCCGCCGAAGTGATCTCGCACTACGGACCCCGGCCGCAGGTCACGCTCAAGGACCTCGCCGCCGGCAAGGGATACTGAAGCATGAGCCGCACGGCTGAAGTCGTCCGCAACACCAAGGAGACGCAGATCCGCGTCGCCGTGGACCTGGACGGAACCGGCGTCGCCAAGGTTTCCACCGGCGTCGGCTTCTTCGACCACATGCTGGACAGCTTCGCCCGACACGGCGGCATCGACATCGAGGTCGAGACCGTCGGCGACCTGCACATCGACATGCACCACACGGTGGAAGACACCGGGATCGTGCTGGGCCAGGCGATCAACAAGGCGCTGGACGGCTTCAAGGGCATCCGCCGCTTCGGCCATGCCTATGTGCCGATGGACGAGACCCTGACGCGCTGCGCCATCGACTTGTCGAACCGGCCGTACCTGATCTGGAAGTCTTACTTCAAGACGCCGAAGATCGGCGAAATGGACACCGAGCTCTTCAAGGAGTTCCACCACGCGTTCGCCATGAACGCGGGCGCCTGCGTGCACCTGGAAACCCTGTACGGGGAGAACTCGCACCACATCGCCGAAAGCGGCTTCAAGGCCCTTGCCCGCGCCCTGCGCACGGCCATCGAGCTCGACCCCAAGACCCAGGGCCACGCCCCGTCCACCAAGGGCGTCCTCTAGGAACTCTCTATGCAGAAGGTCGCCCTGATCGATTACGGGTCGGGCAATCTCCGCTCGGCTGAAAAGGCGCTCATCAAGGCCGCCGACGGACGGGCTGAGATCGTCGTCACCAACTCAGCCGAGGTGATCGCCTCCGCCGACCGCCTGGTGCTGCCCGGCGTTGGGGCCTTTGCGTCCTGCATGGCGGCCCTGTCCGAGCGCCCTGGCCTGCAGGAAGCGATGAACGAGGCCGTGCACAGCCAGGGCAAGCCCTTCCTGGGCGTCTGCGTCGGCATGCAGCTGATGGCCTCCAAGGGCCTGGAGTTCGGCGAGACGCCCGGGCTCGGCTGGATCCCCGGCGAGGTCCGCCGGCTGGAGCCTTCCGACACCGCCGCCAAGGTCCCACACATGGGCTGGAACGCCCTGACCGACGTGGCCGACCAGCCGGTGGTGGCGCCCTTGCGTGAAGGGGCGCCCGTCTACTTCACCCACTCCTTCGCCTTTTACCCGCAGGACGAAGCCGACGTCGCCGCCTGGGTGGACCACGGGGGCCGCTTCCCGGCCGCCGTCGCCCGCGGCAACCTGGCCGGCGTCCAGTTCCACCCCGAGAAGTCGCAAGACGCCGGGATCTCCCTTTTGGCCCGCTTCCTGGAGTGGCGACCGTGATTCTTTATCCCGCCATCGACCTGAAGGACGGCCAGTGCGTGCGCGTGGTGCGCGGCGACCTTGGCCAAGCCACCGTCTTCAACGCCTCCCCTGCCGATCAGGCCAAGGCCTGGTGTGACGCCGGCTTCCACTGGGTGCACGTGGTCGACCTGAACGGCGCCGTGCAGGGTGAGGCGGTCAACGCCGCCGCCGTGGAAGCCATCCTGGGCGCCGTCTCCATCCCGGTGCAGCTGGGCGGCGGCATCCGCACCGTCGCCGACATCGAGCGCTGGATCGAAGCGGGCGTGTCCCGCGTAATCCTCGGCACCGTCGCGGTTACCGACCCCGACATCGTCCGCCACGCCGCCCGCCGCTGGCCCGAACAGATCGCCGTCAGCGTCGACGTCCGCGGCGGCAAGGTGGCCACGCAAGGCTGGACCGAAGACAGCGACCTCGACGCCGTCACCGTGGCCAAGCGCTTCGAAGACGCCGGCGTCGGCGCCCTGATCATCACCGACATCGACCGCGACGGCACCCTGCAGGGCTTCAACGTCGAGACCTTCGCCGCCATGGCCGACGCCGTCGCCATTCCGGTGATCGCCGCCGGCGGCCTCGCCAGCATCGATGATATCGTCAAGCTGAAGGCCCTGCCCGGCACGCCGGTGCACGGCGCGGTGCTCGGCCGCGCGCTCTACAACGGCGCCATCGAGCCGGCCGAAGCCCTGAAGGTCGCGGCCTGATGCTGAAGGTGCGCGTCATCCCCTGCCTGGACGTCAAGGACGGCCGGGTCGTGAAAGGCGTGCAGTTCGTCTCCCTGCGCGACGCCGGCGATCCGGTGGAGCAGGCCCGCGCCTATGACGCGGCTGGCGCGGACGAGCTGATGTTCCTGGACATCACCGCCAGCCACGAAAACCGCGGCACCATCCTAGATGTCGTCGCCCGCACCGCCGACGTCTGCTTCATGCCCCTGTCGGTGGGCGGCGGCATCCGTGAGGTGGAAGACGCGCGCCGTCTGCTGCTGGCCGGCGCCGACAAGATCTCCATCAACACCGCCGCGGTGAAAAACCGCGCGCTGATCTCGGCCTGCGCCGACGCCTTTGGCTCGCAAGCGACCGTGGTCGCCATTGACGCCAAGAAGGTGGACGACCGCTGGCGCGTGTTCATCTACGGCGGGCGCGAGGACACGGGGCTCGACGTGGTCGACTACGCCGCCGACGTGGTGGCCAAGGGCGCGGGCGAGATCCTGCTGACCTCCATGGACCGCGACGGCGCCAAGATCGGCTACGACCTCGAGCTGCTGAAGGCGGTGACCTCTGCGGTGAATGTGCCGGTGATCGCCTCGGGCGGCGCCGGAAACGCCCAGCACATGGTGGACGCCGTGGTGCAGGGCGGCGCGGACGCCGTGCTCGCCGCCTCCATCTTCCACTTCGGCGAAGTCAGCGTCGGCGAGGTGAAGACGGCCATGGCCGCCGCCGGGATCCCGGTGCGCCGGACCGGAGCCGCCGCATGAGCGACCGCTTCACCACCGTCCTCCAGCGCCTCGCCGCCACCATCGAGGCCCGCAAAGGCGCCGACGCCTCCGCCAGCTACACCGCCCAGCTGCTCGCCGATCCCGCCCGAGCCGCCAAAAAGCTCGGCGAGGAAGCCGTCGAGACGGTGATCGCCGCTGCCCAGGGCGACGCCCCGGCCCTCGCCGCCGAAAGCGCCGACCTCATCTACCACTGGCTGGTGGTTCTCGCCGCCGCCGACGTCTCCCTGGAAGACGTCGCGGCCAAGCTCGAAGCCCGCGAAGGCACGTCCGGCCTGACGGAAAAGGCCTCGCGGCCGCAATCGTAAGTTCCTCCTCCCTTTGGGGGAGGTGGCCCAGAGGGCCGGACGGGGTCCGCTCAGAACTCTCCCACACACCTAGCTTAGGGGCGGCGTCCGCAGATGCTGACCTAGGGTGACCCCCTCAGTCGCTTCGCGACAGCTCCCCGGAAGGGGAGCAACTTGTTCAGCAGGCGCCGGCCCTAGCGCCCCTTCCGCTTCAGCGCCACGTACAACGCCCCTGCCCCGCCGTGCCGGCGACCGGCTTCGCTGATCCCCGCGACGATGTGGGACAGGTGGGCCGCGCCCAGCCACTCCGGCGCGCGCCTCCGCAGGACGCCGTCGCCTTGCACGCCTTTACCGGTGATCACCAGCACCGAGCGATAGCCTTCGTCCCAGGCCCGCTGCAGGAAGCTTTCGAGCGCCGAGCGCGCGCGGTCCTGATCCATTCCGTGGAGATCCAGCCGGGCGCCAATTGGATCGCGCTCGCGTACGATCCGGTGGCGGCGGTTGGGCTCGATCCCGTCCAGCCCCATTCGAGGTTTCGGCTTGGCCACGGCCTGGATCGTGGTGGGATCAATCCGCGCCGGCACCTCGACAGCCTTCTCTTCCGGCGTCGGGACCTTGGCCGCCGCCCGTCCCGGCAAGGGATGGACCGTGCCGGCCACCAACGACCAGACCTTCTGCTCCTCGGGGCGGAGCGGCCGCTTCACCTCAGGCGGTCCCGCGGCACGAGCTTGTACATCCGCAGCCCATGGCGCACCCGGCCCGCCTCGGCGCCGGCTTCTGGTCCCAGGCCCATGTAGAGGTCCGCCCGCACCTGGCCTTTGATGGCCCCGCCGGTGTCCAGCGCCATCACCAGCCGGCGATAGGATGGAAAGGCGCCGGCCAGCAGCGGCGCTTCACCCACGATCCAGAACGGCTCGCCCATAGAGTGATGCAGCGGATCCACCGCGATCGCCCGGCCGGCCGGCAGCGGGACGCCCGCCGCGCCCACGGCCTGCTTGCCGTCGTCCGGCGCCAAGCGGAAGAACACGTAGCGCGGATTGAGACGCATGATCGCGTCGGCCTCGGGCCCGCGGTGCGCCGCCAGCCACCCGCGGATCGCCTCGCCCGAGGTGTTGTTCGGCTCCAGCAGCCCGCGGTCGCGCATGGGATTGGCGATGCCGACGAACGGCCGGCCGTTGTTGGCGGCGTAAAGCGCCTTCATCTGGCGACCGTCCTCGAAGGTCAGCACGCCCGAGCCCTGCACCTGCAGGAAGAACAGCTCCTCCGGCCGCATCCAGGCCAGCACGTCCTTGGGCTTGTCGCCTTCGATCTCGGCGCGGTCCGGATAGGGCTGCAGTGCGCTGCCGTCGCCCGCGTCCTGGGCCGCGCCCTGCCGGCCGGCCTGGGCCGGATCGAACAGGCCGGCGTCCACCGTTTTCAGGTCGGACGGCTTGCCCCGCACCGGCGCGCTGAACTCGGCGCTCGGCTTGCGGCGCGCCTGGTACATGGGGGCGAAATACGCGGTCAGCACGCCCTGGGGCGGCGAGGGCTCGGCCCGGAACTCGGCTTCGAAGAAGCGGCGCGCCTGGTCGGCGTCTACCGGCGCCATGGCCCGGGCCGTACGGCAAACCCGACCGAGGTCGGCGGCCTTGGCGACACCGCAGGTGGCTCGGAACGCTTCAAACGCGCCCTTGTGGTCATCCACCGCCCAGCCCGGCAGCGCGGAAAGCGGCAGGGTGCGTTCCGGCGGCGGCTCAGTCCGCGGCGGCGGCGTGGGCCTGGGATAGGTCGGGCTGGGGTGAGGTCCGGGCCCCGGACGCGCGGGCCCCGGCGGAGCTTGGGTGGCGCAGGCGGCGAGGGTCAGGGCGGCGAGCGCCGCCCCGGCGATGCGCAGCAAGCTCAAGGGCCTCAGGCCTCCGCGGCGTCGACGTGCACCAGCGTCCAGTTCGGATCGCGGCTCTTCAGGTTGCGTTCGAAGGTCCACAGCTCGGCCGTGCGACGGTCGTCCACCGCTTCGCCTTCGGGCCCGCGGGTGCGGCTGCGGAATTCGGCCAGGAAGCGCACGGTCACCCGCGCGAGGTCCGAGCCGCCGACCACGTCGGCCTTCTCCATGTCCGCCCGCGGCGAGTGGAGGAACTCGACGGTTTCCGTGCGGCCTTCCGCTTCACGCTGGGCGATGGCGGTGTCGAAGCTGGCCATGACATTGGGGGCCAGCAGGTTACGCAGGGTGGCGCGGTCGCCGGCGGCGAAGGCCTTCACCACCATCTCGTAGGCGCCCTTGGCCCCGGACAGGAAGTGACCGACGTCAAAGGCCGGGTCGCGCGCCTTCAGCGCCGCCAGGCCGGTGAGCGCCACGGTTTCCTCGGCCGGATCGGCCGCGCGGTCCGGCGCGCGCACCGGCGCCGGCGCATTCTGGGCGGCCGGGGTGTCCTCGGGTTGCCGACCCACGCGCCGTCCCAGCACCGAATAGAGCTGGTAGAGCACGATGGCCGCGAGGCCCGCGAAGATGATCAGTTCGAGGACTTGCAACTTGGTCCTTACAACGTCTGTGCGTCCGGTCTTTGGCCTCTATATAGGCCTTAGCAACGTCCCCGTCAGGGGCGACGTTGCATCAGTCTGGGCGCCATGTTAGCCCGCGCCCCTCACGGGCGGATTGCCCGCGCGAAAAATCATCACGGATTCAAGCCGAACTATGACCGATATCGACGCTGGCGCTGGCGCGCCCGACACCGCCGAAGGCCCCGGCATCCGCGTCCTGGCCCAGTTCGTCCGCGACCTCTCCTTCGAGAACCCGCGTGCGCCCGAGACCCTGCGCGCCGGCGGCCCGCAGCCGCAGATCGACCTGGGCGTCGAGATGAACGCCCGCGGTCGTGAAGACGGCTTCTTCGAAGTCGATCTGAAGCTGTCGGCCCGCGCCAGCCGCGAAGACGGCCCGCTGTTCGTGGTCGAGCTGCTCTACGGCGGCGTGTTCCAGATCACCGGCGTTTCGGCCGAAGAGCTGGAGCCGGTGCTGCTGATCGAGTGCCCGCGCTTCCTGTTCCCCTTCGCCCGCCGCATCATCGCCGACATCTCGGCCGACGGCGGCTTCCCGCCCTTCATGCTCGACCCCATCGACTTCGCCGGCGTCTACGCCGCCCGCAAAGCCGAAGCCGGCCAGATCGGCCACGCTTAAGGTAGATGCTCCCCTTAGGGGGAGCTCCGCCGAGGCGGTGAGGGGGTTCCACCAGCCGGGTTCGCGGCTGCAACCCCCTCCGTCAGCTCCGCTGGCGCCTCCCTCTCGAGGGAGGATCTAGGGTTTAAAGCCCGAACTTGCCCCACAGCTCGTCGCTCTTCACCTGCTCGCGGATGAAGGCGGCGTGGATTTCGCGTTCCTGCTCGGTGGAGCGGGGCGCCAGCGGGCGAGGGCGGGCGCCGTAGGCCGCCTGGGTGGCGGCCGACACCGCCGAGATCATCGAGGCGCTGGTCAGTTCGAGCCGGCGCTCACGGCCGCCCTTCAGCTCCAGATAGACGGCCGCCAGCAGCTTGGCGTCGATCAAGGCGCCGTGCTTCTCGCGCTCGCTGAGCGAGATCTTGTAGCGCTTGCAGAGCGCATCCAGCGAGTTGTGCATACCCGGGAAGCGCTGCTTGGCGAGCGCCAGGGTGTCCACCCAGCGGTGCTCGTGCAGGTGGTCGCGGTTGCAGAGCCCCAGCTCCCAGTTTACGAACGCCCGGTCGAAGCCGGCGTTGTGCGCCACGATGGGGGCGTCGCCGACAAAGTCGAGGAAGGCCTCGACGATCTCCGGATGCTCGAACCGTGGCTTGCCCTTCAGGAAGGCGGCCGACAGGCCGTGCACCTTCTCGGCTTCCGGCGGCATGTCGCGGCACGGGTCGATGTAGACGTGGAAGTGCCGCCCGGTGGGGATGAAGTCTTCGATCTCGAGGCAGGCCAGTTCCACCAGCCGGTGGCCCTGCTGGGGCTCGAAACCCGTCGTTTCCGTGTCGAGGACGATCTCGCGCGCCATGGCCTACTCTTGGCCCGCTTCGCCGCCGAAGTTCAACCGGCCGTGCGGTCGCGGGGCGGCCTTCGTTGTGGATCGCGCATCACGGCCACGATCTGCGCCACCTGCTCGCGCGCCGGCTCCAGGCCGCGGCTGGTGTCGACCACGAAGTGGGCGCGGGCCCGCTTCTCCGCGTCGCTGATCTGCTGGGCGAGGATGGCGTCCAGGCGCTCCGGCGTCATGCCCGGCCGGGCCAGCACCCGCTCACGCTGCACCTCGGCGGGCGCGGTGACCACCACCACCGCATCGACGTTGGCATGTCCGCCGGTCTCGAAGAGCAGGGGGATGTCCAGCGCCACCATCTCGGCGCCGTCAGCCTGCCCCCGCTCGAAAAAGCCTATGCGATCCTGGGCCACCAAGGGGTGAACGATGCCGTTCAGCCGCTGAAGCGCCTGGGGGTCACCCAGCACGCGCTGGCGCAGGGCTTCGCGTTCCACCCGCCCGTCCTTCACCACCCCGGGGAAGGCCTCGCCTACCGGCCCGACCGCTGCGCCGCCGACGTCATAGAGATCGTGAACCGCGGCGTCGGCGTCGTAGACCGGCACGCCCAGCTCGCGGAACATGGCCGCGGTGGTCGATTTGCCCATGCCGATCGAGCCGGTCAGGCCCAGGACGATCATTCCGCCGCCTTGGCCTCGGCCGCCGCGCCGATCGCTTCGAGGCAGATGGCCCGCGCGTCGACGCTGGCCGGCGGCGGGGCGCCGAACAGCGCCTCGAAAGAGGGGATCGCCTGGCGGACCAGCATCTCGAGCCCATCCACCGTCGGGCGCCGAAGGGCTTGCGCGCGCTGCAGGAACGGCGTGATCAGCGGCTTGTAGACCATGTCCATCACCGCGCAGTCCACGGGCGTCGCTTCCAGCGGCACAGACAGGCCTTCTTGCCCCGCCAGCCCGGCGGAGGTGGCGTTCACCACCGCCCGCGCACCGTCGAACGCTTTTTCACAGTCGCTGAGCGCAAACGCCCTGGCCTGTTCGCCCAGGGCGCCTGCGATCATCTCGGCCCGCGCCAAGGTTCGATTCACCACCCGCACCTCCGGGCAGCCGGCCTGGGCGAAGGCGGCGGCTGCGCCCCGCGCGGCGCCGCCCGCCCCGATCACCACCACCGGTCCGCTGGTCACGTCCACGCCAGGCGCCTGGGCGGCGAAGGCTTCCAGCAGGCCCAGGCCGTCCACATTGTCCGCCACGATCGTGCCGTCGGCGTTGAAGACGATCAGGTTGGCCGCGCCGGCGAGGGTGGCGCGCTGGCTTGCCTGATTGGCCACCGACAGCGCGGCTTCCTTGAACGGCATGGTGATGTTCAGCCCGCGCACCGAGCCGCCGCGCAGCCCTTCGGCGAACCGCACGAAATCGTCGGCCTGGGGCGCAAACGGCACGTAGACCGCGTCCAGGCCGGCCGCTTCGATCCAGGCGTTGTGGATCAGCGGGCTCAAGGAGTGGATCACCGGATTGCCGGCGATGCCTGCGACGCGGGTGGCGCCGGTGATCTTGGGGCTCATCGGGTCAGCACCTGGTGGTTACGAAGGAACTCGAGCAGGCCGAAGATCGGCAGGCCCAGGATGGTGAAATAGTCGCCCTCCACCCGGGAGAACAGCTGCGCGCCCAGTCCCTCCAGGCGATAGCAGCCTACCGAGCCCAGGATCTCCTCGCCCTCGCGCTTGAGATACTCTTCGAGGAAGGCGTCGGAGAAGTCGCGCATGGTCAACTTGGCCGTGACCACCTCCCGCCAGATCGGCGCGCCTTCCTTGGCGATCACCACCGCCGAGTGCAGCTTGTGCGGCTGGCCGCGGAGCTCCCGAAGCCGCTCGCGCCCCTCGTCCAGCGAACCCGCCTTGTCATAGAGCCGGCCGTCGAACTCCAACGTCTGGTCCGAGCCGATCACAAAGGCCTGCTTGCCGCGGCTGACCCGCAGCGCCTTCAGCTCGGCCAGGGCGTCGGCGATGTCTCGCGGCGTGGCGCCTTCCGCCAGCAGCGAGGCCTTCACCGCGTCCTCGTCCACGCCGGCCACCGACACGTCGAACGCCACGCCCGCGCCCTCCAGCACCGCCCGCCGGGCCGAGCTCTTGGACGCCAGGATCACCGATGCGCTCATCCGAGCACCTCCACTTGGGCATGGCCGCCGTGCAGCAGGTTGAGAATGGCCGCGGCGGTTTCTTCCACCGAGCGGCGGGACACGTCGATCACCGGCCAGCCGTGGCGCTCGAACATCCGGCGCGCCTGCACCAGCTCGTCGCGCACCGCGTCCGTGTCGATATAGGCGCTCTGCCGCTCCTCTTTCAAAGAGAGCAGCCGGTTGCGCCGGATCTGCAGCAGGCGGTCCGGCGAGATGAACAGCCCGACGATCAGCTTGTTCTTCAAGGTGAAGAGCTGCTCGGGCAGGGGACGGCCGGGCACGATCGGCACGTTCGCCGCTCGCACACCCCGGTGCGCCAGGTAGATTGAGGTCGGCGTCTTGGAAGTGCGCGACACGCCCACCAGGATCACGTCCGCCTGGTCCAGTTCCTGCCCGCCCTGTCCGTCGTCATGGGCGATGGCGTAGTTCAGCGCTTCCATACGGTTGAAATAGTCATTGTCCAGCCGCAGGTGCGCGCCCACCCGGCTGGTGGTCGAGGCGCCCAGGTAGCGCGACATGGCTGAGACCAGCGGATCCAGCGCGGCGATGCACGGCATCTCCATCCGCCGGCAGCCTTCTTCCAGCGACTCGCGCAGCGCCTGGTCGACGATGGTGTGAATGACAACGCCCGGCGCTTCCTCGATGTCGCCCAACGCCCGCTGCAGCTGCCGCTGCGAGCGCACCAGGGCGTAGATGTGCTCGATGGGCAGCACGTTGTCGAAGCGGGCGCACACGGCCCGGGCCATGGCGTTCAGCGTCTCGCCAGTGGAGTCGCTCACCAGGTGGACGTGGAAGTAGGTCGCGAGACGGGGCGGGGCGTTGATCGGCACTGGGGGGCCTGCGTCAAAAGATGCCTGGGGACAAAACCTGTGGAAGCTCTCTTAGCGGAGCGGGACGGCCATGGGGATAGACACCCGGCTTTGCGGATCGATCCCGCGGCCCGGTGGATCGGCGGGATGAAAGCCGCCGTTTACGACTTGTTAATCCACGACCGTCCGCAGCCGCTCACAATCCGGGCTGACTGATCCTCAGGCCGGGTATGGCCGACGGTATGGCCGCTGAAATCCCCCGAACCGTTTCCGAACCCTTAATGAATCCTTAAGCGCCGTAAGGGGTTGGCCGTCGTCCACGGAATTAACAGGTCGTTAACCCTTCGGCGCCTCTGCCTCTTGATAACCTGGGGAGAAGGGCCGGGGTGTCGCACCCCTGGCGCGGTTATCCACGTCCTCGACAGGCCCTACGTCTTCATTCCCAAAATTCTAAGAATCTTAAGGTTTGAAGGAAGGAAGACCGAGCCGGCCTCCGTGCTCGCCCGGACTTGAGCGGAGTGCTCTGGCGCGCTTAAAGGCTTTCCATGAGTTCGAGCCCGGATCCCACGCCCCGCCTGCTTCGTGCGCTTGCCGGGGAGACGCTGGACCGGCCGCCCATCTGGTTCATGCGCCAGGCCGGTCGCTCCTTGCCGGAATACCGCGAGCTGCGGTCCAAGGCGCCGGACTTCCTGGCCTTCTGCAACAATCCGGAGATGGCGGCGGAAGCCACCCTCCAGCCCATGCGTCGCTTCCCCCTGGATGCGGCGATCATGTTCTCGGACATCCTGGTGATCCCCCAGGCGCTCGGCCAGAAGGTCTGGTTCGAAGCCGGGGAGGGGCCGCGCCTGGGCGATCTGCCGCCCATCGAGGCTTTGCGCGACGAGGTCGAGGCCTCCACCGGCCGGCTGTCCGCCATGGGCGAGACCCTGCAGCGCGTCCGCGCCGAACTGGAGCCGGAGCGCGCCCTGATCGGTTTCGCCGGCGCGCCTTGGACGGTGGCCACCTACATGATCGAGGGCCGCGGCTCGAACCGGGAAGCCGCCCGCTCTTTCGCCTACCAGCAGCCCGAAAAGCTCGACGCCCTGCTGGACGTGCTGGTGGACGCCACCGCCCGCTACCTCGTCATGCAGGCTGAGAGCGGCGCCCAGGTGCTGAAGCTCTTCGAAAGCTGGGCGGAGGGCCTTGCCGAGGACACCTTCGAACGCGTGGTGGTCGCTCCCCACGCCGCCATCGTGGAGAAAGTCCGCGCCTCCGGCGTCACCGCGCCCATCATCGGCTTCCCCCGCGGCGCCGGAACCTTGGTCGACAACTACGCCGAGGCCGTGCCGGTGGAGGGCGTCGCCCTCGACACCCAGGCCAGCGCCGCGCTGGGCCGCCGCTTGCAGGCTCAGGGCAAGACCATCCAGGGCGCTTTGGACAATCTTCTTCTGCGCGCCGGCGGCGCCGCCCTCGACGCCCGGGTCGAGCAACTGCTGGCCCAATGGGGCGAGGGGCCGTGGATCTTCAACCTCGGCCACGGCGTCCTGCCCGACACCCCCATCGAGAACCTGGCCCGGGTGATCGGCCGCGTCACCGGCAAGCCCGTGGAGAGCGCCCAGTGAAGCTGGCCGTCATCCTCTTCAACCTCGGCGGTCCGGACAGCCGCGCCGCGGTCAAGCCGTTCCTCTACAACCTGTTCAAGGACCCGGCGATCATCGGCCTGCCGGCCATCGCCCGCTATCCGCTGGCCCGGCTGATCTCCAGCCGCCGGGAAAAGACCGCCCAGGCCAACTACGACATCATGGGCGGCCGCTCGCCCATCCTGCCGGAGACCGAGGCCCAGGCCCGCGCCCTTGAGGCCGAGCTGAAGCGCCAGGCGCCCGATGTCGAGGCCCGCTGCTTCATCGCCATGCGCTACTGGAAGCCGCTGGCCGACGAGACCGCCAAGCAGGTGGCCGCCTTCCGCCCGGACGAGGTCGTGCTCCTGCCGCTTTATCCGCAGTTCTCGACCACCACGACCGCCTCGTCGATCAAGGATTGGGCCCGCAACTACAAGGGACCAGGCCGCTCCCGCACCATTTGCTGCTTCCCCACATCCGAAGGGCTGGTCCAGGCCAATATCGACGCGATCCGGGAGGCGTGGGACGCGGCCGGCAAGCCGTCCAACATCCGCCTGCTGTTCTCGGCCCACGGCCTGCCGCAGAAGGTGGTGGACGCCGGCGATCCCTACGAGGCGCAGGTCCGCGCGACCGCCGCGGCCATCGCCGCCAAGATCCCCGAGCTTTCCGACTGGCATGTCTGCTTCCAGAGCCGGGTCGGCCCGCTGAAGTGGCTGCAGCCTTCCACCGACGACGAGATCCGCCGCGCCGGCGCTGAAGGCAAGGGCGTGCTGATCGCCCCGCTGGCCTTCGTGTCCGAGCATGTTGAGACGCTGGTCGAGCTCGACCACGAGTACGCCGGCCTTGCGGCGGAAGTCGGCTGCTTGCCGTACCTGCGGGCCCGCACGCCAGGGATCCGAGCCCCCTTCATCGGCGACCTGGCCGAAGCCACCCTGGTCTCGCTCGGCCGGCCGGGCGGGGCGCGGCCCTTCGGCGCCTGGATGTGCCCGGACGGGCTGTCCAAGTGCGCCTGCCGCGCCAGCATCGACAGCGTCGAAGACGGCGAGCCCGTCCCCGGAGCCATTTGATGAACGAGTGGATCCTCGGCCACTACAATCTGTGGCGCGGCCTGCACATCATCGCCGTCGTCGCCTGGATGGCGGGCATGCTCTACCTGCCGCGGCTCTACGTCTATCACACGACCGCGATCCCGGACGGCGAGCTGGACACCAACCTGCGGGTGATGGAAGCCAAGCTCCTGAAGATCATCATGAACCCGGCGTTCGTGCTGACCTGGATCTTTGGCCTGACCCTGATCTGGGTCGATGGCCAGACGCGCGGCTGGGGCTTTCTCCACCAGCCCTGGATGATCGCCAAGCTCGCGGGCGTCCTTTTCATGACCGGCTGGCATCACTATCTGGCGAAGGCGCGCAAGGCGTTCGCCGCCGGCCAGAACAAGCGCTCCAACAAGTTCTGGCGCATGGTCAACGAACTGCCCGCCGTGGCCCTGATCGTCATGGTGCTCGCCGTTACGACCGAGTTCGGCGCGCGCTGAGCCAGTTGCTCCCCTTCGGGGGAGCTGTCGCGAAGCGACCGAGGGGTCCTCCGAGGTCAGCCGAGCATCCTGCCGAGAGCACGGGTAGGCTCCTCCTCGACGGGGAGGAACTTGGTCGCGCTTGACGCCGCCGCCGCCCCATGGTTCCGATCACCTCACGCGTGGGTCCGACCCGCGCGCCCCGCCTTTTCTCCGGCCCCGCGCCCACATGAGCGCGCGAGCGGTCCGGCTCCCGAGACGAACGACATCCGCGCTTCCCCGCGCTGCATCTTCCAGACCAGCCCGCCCGGACTCCGTCCGGGACGGGCGCTAAGAGCTTAGACATGAACGAAGACACCCCGAACACCCCCGACCAGGTGGACGAGACCCAAGGCGCCGAGACGGCCGCCCAGACCGCTGACCTCGCCCAAGACGTCACCGATGTAACCGACGCCGGCGCGGACGTCGCCGACGGCTCCGATGCCGCCGAAGAGCCCTCCGAAGTCGCGGCCGCCATCGCCGCCATGGGCCTGACCCGCATGAGCCTGCAGGAGCTCAAGGACAAGGCTCCGGCCGAGCTGCTGGCGTTCGCCGAGACGCTGGAGATCGAAAACGCGAACTCCATGCGCAAGCAGGACATGATGTTCGCGATCCTCAAGGTCCTGGCCGACGAGGGCGTGGAGATCTCCGGCTCGGGCACCCTCGAGGTCGTGCAGGACGGCTTCGGCTTCCTGCGCTCGCCGGAAGCCAACTACCTGCCGGGCCCGGACGACATCTATGTCTCGCCGTCGCAGATCCGGAAGTTCGGCCTGCGCACCGGCGACTCCGTCGACGGCGTGGTCCGCGCCCCGCGTGAGGGCGAGCGCTACTTCGCCCTGGTGAACGTCCGCCTCATCAACTTCGAGGCCCCGGAGAACGTCCGCCACAAGGTCCTGTTCGACAACCTGACGCCGCTCTATCCCAACGAGCGCCTGCGGATGGAGATCGACGATCCCACCCTGAAGGACCGCTCCGGCCGGGTGATCGACATCGTCGCTCCGCTGGGCAAGGGCCAGCGCTGCCTGATCGTCGCCCCGCCGCGCGTGGGTAAGACGGTGATGCTGCAGAACATCGCCAAGTCCATCGAGGCGAACCACCCCGAGATCTACCTGATCGTCCTGCTGATCGACGAGCGGCCGGAAGAAGTCACCGACATGCAACGCACGGTGAAGGGCGAGGTGATCTCCTCCACCTTCGACGAGCCGGCGACCCGCCACGTCCAGGTGGCCGAGATGGTGATCGAGAAGGCCAAGCGCCTGGTCGAGCACAAGCGCGACGTCGTGATCCTGCTGGACTCCGTGACCCGCCTGGGCCGCGCCTACAACACCGTGGTGCCGTCCTCGGGCAAGGTGCTGACCGGCGGTGTGGACGCCAACGCCCTGCAGCGTCCCAAGCGCTTCTTCGGCGCCGCCCGCAACATCGAAGAGGGTGGCTCCCTGACCATCATCGCCACGGCGCTGATCGACACCGGCAGCCGGATGGACGAAGTCATCTTCGAAGAGTTCAAGGGCACGGGTAACTCGGAACTCGTCCTTGACCGGAAGGTCGCCGACAAGCGCATCTTCCCGGCCATCGACGTGCTCAAGTCCGGCACCCGCAAGGAAGAGCTCATCACCGACAAGGCCAACCTGCAGAAGACCTACATCCTGCGGCGGATCCTCAACCCGATGGGCGCACAGGACGCGATCGAGTTCCTGCTCGACAAGCTCCGTCAGTCGAAGAACAACGACGACTTCTTCCAGTCGATGAACACCTAGATCATTACGTACATGTAATGGAACAGGGCGCTGACCTTCGGGCAGCGCCCTTTCTTTTTGTCAGATGCTGTAACAGCAGCCGTAACAGCCGCGAGCTCAAGATTAAATCTCCGTCATTACACGAACTTCACGGGTGTTCGTGGCGGACCGGCGTTACTCGTTCGCTCAAGGAAACGCGGCCGTAGCCGCCGCTTGTTGAGGGAACCCAGATGTTCAGCACCCGTAAGATCGCCGCCGTACTCGCCACCGCCGCGGCTCTGGCCGCCGGCGCAGCCCAGGCGGAAGCCGTCCGCACTCAGGATCTCGACCTGACCACCAGCGCCGGCGCCACGGCCTATCAGGCGCGGGTCGATCGCGCCGCCAACCGCTTCTGCGCCAAGGAAGTCGGCATCGCCCAGAAGACCGCCTGCAAGCAGGGCGTCGTCGCCGAAATGAGCGAGAAGTTCGCTGGCGTGCGCAGCGCCCAACTCGCCGCCCGTGAACGCGCCAGCCGACAGGCCTCGATCAACTAGGCTCGCCGACACCTATCCACAGAAGTATGTCCACCGACCGGTGTTTCACGTGAAACACTACCGGGTCTTACGAGTTAAGCGCCGCTACGGAAGGAGCAGGGTGGCCCCAATGGTCGCCCGGCTCTCCAGCGCCTGGTGCGCGGCGGCGGCTTCAGCCAGTGCAAAAGTCTGGCCGACTTCCACCTTCACGACGCGCGATGCGAGCACTTCAAACAAGGCGCTCGCGCTGGCGTCCAACTCTTCCGTCGTCGCCACGTAGTCGAACAAGGTGGGGCGCGTGAAGAACAGCGAGCCCGCCCGCTGCAGTCGCGCCGGCTCGAACGCGGGCGCCGGACCTGAGGCGTTGCCGAAGCTCACGAACATTCCGCGCCGACCCAGGCTCGCCAACGTGCCTTCGAACGTATCCCTGCCCACGGAGTCGTAGGCGACCGGCACGCCGGTTCCATCGGTGATGCGACGAACCTCCTCAGCCACATCCTGCTCGCGGTAGAGGATCACGTGGTCGCAACCCAGCTCGCGGGCGCGCTGCGCCTTGTCCTCGGACCCCACCGTGCCGATCACCACGGCGCCTAGGCTCTTGGCCCACTGCACCATCATCTGACCGACCCCGCCGGCCGCCGCATGGACTAGGATTGTCTGTCCGGCTTGAACGGGATAGCAGCGCCGCAGCAGGAACTCCGAGGTCATGCCCTTCAGCAGGGCGGCCGCCGCGGTGGAGGCGTCGATCCCGGCCGGCACGCGAACCACCCGGTCGGCCTTGCGCACCGACAGCTCGGCATAGGCACCAGGCGCGCCTCCCGCGTAGGCGGCCATGTCTCCGACCTTGAACCGGGTGACGCCTTCGCCGACCGCCACCACCTCGCCGGCGCCCTCCGACCCCAGGCCGGACGGCAGGGGCAGGGGGTAGAGGCCGCTGCGATGGTAGGTGTCGATGAAGTTCACCCCGATCGCCGCATGGCGGATCAGGACCTCGCCGGGACCGGGCTGCGGGTCGGCGACCTCGACGACCTCGAGGACCTCCGGCCCGCCGGTGCGTTGGAAGCGGACGGCGCGCACGGCGTTCAGCCCAGGTGCGTCTGGAAGAACGCCAGGCTCCGCTCGCCCGCGGCCTGGGCGTCAGCGGCGTCGTAGTGCTCGCCGCCGGGACGGGCGAACGCATGGTCCCGCCCAGGGTAGGTGTGGATCTGCACGTTGGCCTTGCCGTCCAGCGCCTGGCGGATCACGGCCTGGGCTTCCTTCGGGACGAACTTGTCCTCTTCGGCGATGTGCATCATCAGCGGCCGCGACAGGCCTTCGGCCTCGCCCAGGCGGTTTTCGATGCCGACGCCGTAGTAAGCGACGGCCGCGTCGGCGTCCGTCCGCGTCGCAGTCAGGAACGCCAGCTGCCCGCCCAGGCAGAAGCCCACGGCGCCAACCTTGCCGTTGCAGCCCGGGTCCTGGCGGATCGTGTCGATCGTGGCCTGGATGTCCTTGACGCCCTGGTCCACGCCGAAGGCGTTCATCAGGGCGAAAGCCTTCTTCCATTCGGCTTCCGACTGGTCGGTGATGTCGACGCCGGGCTCCACGCGCCAGAAC
Source organism: Phenylobacterium deserti (assembly GCF_003254705.1). Taxonomy (GTDB): domain Bacteria; phylum Pseudomonadota; class Alphaproteobacteria; order Caulobacterales; family Caulobacteraceae; genus Phenylobacterium; species Phenylobacterium deserti. The sequence continues at coordinate 1,016,861 of NZ_QFYR01000001.1, read as the reverse complement.
AGGTCCGGGCAGATGGCGAGATAGCCTTGCCCCGCTAGGCCGTCGGTGATGTCGCGCATCACCTGGTTCACGCCGAAGATCTCCTGGATCACCACCACGGCTGCGGCCGGCGACTGGGCGGGCCTGGCCACATAGGCGTCGAAGTTTCCGTCCGGCGTGGTGATGCTGATCCGCTCGCCCATCTGGCTCTCCGTTATTCGATGGCTGTTGTCTGCGGCTACTAGCGCGAGGGGCCCGGGCACGGCCATAACGAAAGCGACAGATCAGGCTGGAGCCGCAACATGAAGATGACCGTCGAGGTGGACTGCACGCCGGAAGAGGCGCGGCGGTTCCTGGGGCTGCCCGACGTCAGCACGCTCAACGATCACCTCGTGAACGAGATGAAGAAGCGGATCGACGCCAACATGGCGATGATCTCGCCGGACGAGCTGATGAAGAACTGGATGGCGTTCGGCACGGGCGCTCAGGAGCAGTTCCGGAAGCTCATGGAAGTCGGGCTCGGCGCCGCCGCCACCCGTAATGACTGATACGATCTTCGCCCCGGCCACGGCGGCGGGGCGAGCGGCGGTCGCGGTGGTACGGGTCTCTGGACCCAGGGCAGGGGAGGCGGTCCGCGCCCTAGCCGGTCGTCTGCCGCGTCCACGCTTGGCCAGCCTGCGCCAGCTTGCTGGCTCGGCGGGTCCGATCGATGAAGCCCTGGTGCTCTGGTTTCCACGACCAGGCAGCTACACCGGCGAAGACTCCGCCGAGTTCCACCTCCACGGCGGCGCGGCCGTGGTCGGCGCCTTGCTCAACGCCTTGTCGGATCTCGGCCTGCGACTGGCGGAGCCCGGTGAGTTCACGCGTCGCGCCTTCGAGAATGGCAAGCTCGACCTGGCTCAGGCGGAGGGCGTCGCCGATCTGGTTGACGCCGAGACCGAGGCTCAGCGCCGCCAGGCCCTTGCCCAATTGGGCGGGCGCTTGTCGGACGCGCAGGCGCGCTGGCGCGAAGCTCTTACGCACGCTTTGGCCATGTTCGAAGCGGCCGTCGACTTCCCGGACGAGGAGCTGCCGGCCGATGTGGCCTCGCGGGCTCGCCCCGTGCTGCAAGGTCTGATCGACGATCTGGAAGCCGCTGCAGCCGACGCCGAGCGCGGCGCGCGCGTGCGGGAAGGCTTCCGAATTGCGCTGATCGGCGCGCCCAATGCCGGCAAGAGCACCCTGCTCAACGCCCTCGCCGGCCGCGACGCAGCCATCGTCACGAGCACGCCCGGGACCACCCGCGACGTCATCGAGGTTCCCCTGCAGCTTGGCGGCTACAAGGTCGTGGTGGCCGATACCGCCGGCATCCGCGAGACCGAAGACGAGATTGAGGCTGAAGGCGTGCGCCGCGCCGAGCGTTGGGCTGACCAGGCTGACCTGCGGGTATGGCTGGTTGACGGAACGGCCGCGGATGCGCCGGCACAGCCCGCCAGCCTGCAGCCCACCGACCTCGTTCTGCTGACAAAGCGCGACATGGCCGCGACGGTCGCCCCGGTAGAGGGCGCGCCGTTTACCGCGCGCAGTCCCAACGATGTGTCTTGGCTGGAGTCCACCCTGACTGAGCGGGTGGTCGAAGCGCTCGCGGGTGCGGAGGCCCCGACCGCGACTCGTCTGCGGCACCGTGAGTTGCTCGCCGAAGCTACAGCGCATCTGCGCCGCGCCATGGCTGAGGAGGATGCGGTTGAACTGGCGGCGGAGGACGTTCGGCTCGCGGCGCGCGCGCTGGACCGGATCACCGGACGCATCGATCCGGATCAGGTGCTTGGCCGGATTTTCTCAACATTTTGCATCGGCAAGTAGCGCCAGGTCGTCCCGAAACCCGGCTGCAACCTGGCGCCGCGCCAACTCGCCTCTTTGGTGTTTCACGTGAAACACGCCTCGGGCGCACGCGGATGCACCGGAGGTGGGGAGACCTCCGGTGCGGCCGCAAACCATGAGGGGAGGGGATCGTGGCCCGCGCGGCTGGAGAGGCCCGCGCGGGCCCGACCTCGGCCTCTGGAGAGGCTTTGGTGACTGGCTGGTCGGATCGATCGGGGCTGGGGGGGCTCGTTGAAGTGACCGGCCCGATCAGCCAGCGATGAGAGATATGGCGGGGGAAAGCGGCGCGACATGGCCGCGAATGTGATCATTTCACGGACGCCTTCACCCATGCTGGGCTGCCGCTGTTTCACGTGAAACAGACTGCGGCGTGCGGACGGGATGAAACCGCCTGCTGCTTCCGCTATATAGAGACCGCTCGCCCCCGCTCGCCCGGGGGCGTCCGTGCTTTGAGGCTCGCCCACATTGACCATCAACCTTTCGAACGATTGGGACGTCATCGTCATCGGCGGCGGCCACGCCGGCTGTGAGGCCGCAGCTGCCGCGGCGCGCTTCGGCGCCCGCACCCTGCTGCTGACCCACAAGATCGAGACGCTCGGCGCGATGAGCTGCAACCCGGCGATCGGCGGCCTGGGCAAGGGTCACTTGGTCCGCGAGATCGACGCGCTCGATGGCCTGATGGGCCGGCTGGCCGACAAAGCCGGAATCCAGTTCCGGATGCTCAACCGCTCCAAGGGCGCCGCCGTCCGCGGCCCCCGCTCCCAGATCGATCGCCGTCTTTACCGCGAGGCCATGCAGTCGGAACTGCTGGCCTATCCGAACCTGACAGTGACGGCGGAAGCGGTCGAAGATCTGTACATCGTCGACAGCGATCTGGCCGGGGTGGTCGGCGCCTCAGGTCAGGTCTACCGCGCCCGGAAGGTCGTGCTGACCACCGGCACCTTCCTCAAGGGCGTCATCCACCGGGGCGAGGAACGCATCCCAGCTGGCCGGGTCGGCGACGCGCCCGCCATCGGCCTCGCCGACCGGCTCTACGCCTTGGGCCTGCGCATGGGCCGCCTGAAGACCGGCACCCCGGCGCGGCTTGACGGCTCGACCATCGCCTGGGACCAGCTGGAGATGCAGCCGGCCGATGACGAGCCCGTGCCCTTCTCCTTCCTGACCGACAAGATCACCGTCCCGCAGATCCAGTGCGGCGTGACCTACACCACGGAAGAGACCCACCGGATCATCGCCGAACGGCTGGACGAGTCCGCCGTCTACGGCGGCCGCGTCACCGGCGTCGGTCCGCGCTACTGCCCGTCCATCGAGGACAAGGTCGTCCGCTTCGCTGACAAGACCAGCCACCAGATCTTCCTTGAGCCGGAAGGGCTGGACGACAACACCGTCTACCCCAACGGGGTCTCCACCTCCGTCTCCGCCGAGACCCAGGACCTCTTCCTGCGCACCATCCCTGGGCTCGAGAACGTCGTGGTGAAGCAGTACGGCTACGCCATCGAATACGACTACGTCGATCCGCGGGAGCTCTATCCCACTCTTGAAGTGAAGGCGGTTCCCGGCCTCTATCTCGCCGGCCAGATCAACGGCACCACGGGCTACGAGGAAGCCGGCGCGCAAGGGCTGGTCGCCGGCCTGAACGCCGCCCGCGCCGCCGCGGGGCAGGAGTCGGCGCAGTTCGCCCGTGACGAAGCCTACATCGGCGTGCTGGTCGACGACCTCGTCACGCGCGGGGTCACCGAGCCCTATCGCATGTTCACCAGCCGGGCTGAGTTCCGCCTCACCCTGCGCGCGGATAACGCCGACCAGCGCCTGACCAGCAAGGGCATCGCCCTTGGCGTCGTGGGTCCAGAACGCGCCGCCGCCTTCGAAGCCAAAGCCGCAGAGCTCGCCACCGCCCGCGCGGAGGCCGAGCGTCTTCAGCTCACCCCGGCCGAAGCGGCCCGCGCCGGCCTGCCGGTGAAGGCCGACGGCCAACGCCGCAACCTCATCCAACTGCTGGCCTATCCTTCGATCGGCTTCGACGACCTAGCGCAGATCTGGCCGCAGATCGCCGCCTGGGCGCCAGCCATTCGCGAGCAGATCGAGATCGACGCCTCCTACGCCGGCTACCTGGATCGCCAGGCCGCGGACGTCGCCGCCTTCCGCCGGGACGAAGACCTGCGCCTGCCGGCCGACCTCGACTACGCCGCCATCGGCGGCCTCTCCAACGAAGTTCGCTCCAAGCTCGAAGCGGTGAAGCCCCTGACCCTCGGTCAGGCGGCTCGGATCGAGGGCGTCACCCCCGGCGCCCTGACCGCGCTGCTCGCCTATGTCCGCCGCCGGGCCGCCTGACTCTATGAGCCAGCTCCAGGACAACAGCGCGCCGCCGACAGGGCAGGGCGTCATGATCGGCGTCCTCGACGAGGCCGACTTCGCCCGCGAGACCGGCGCCTCTCCGGCGGTGATGGCCGACCTCGCTCGGTATCGCGACGTGCTGGCCGAGTGGAACGAGGTGATGAACCTCGTTGGGCCGGCGACCATCGCCACCTACTGGAACCGCCACGCCTGGGACTCGGCCCAGCTGCTCAAGCTCGCCCCTGAGGCCCTGCGCTGGGCGGATCTCGGGGCGGGGGCCGGCCTGCCGGGCGTTGTTCTGGCGATCATGGGCAAGGGTCGTGAGGGCTTCCACGTCCACCTGGTCGAGAGCATGGCCAAGCGCTGTCGCTTCCTTTCCGAAGTGGTCGGCCAGTTGGGGCTCCCTGCGACGGTTCACAACGAACGTGCGGAAAACCTCGACCTTGCTGTGGACATCGTCACCGCGCGGGCTTGTGCGCCGATGGCCCGGCTGCTCGGGTATGCCCGGCCATACTTCAAGGCCGGGGCCCAGGGACTGTTCCTGAAAGGCCAGGATGTGGCGTCCGAACTGGACGAGGCGGCGCGGTCCTGGGACTTCGAAGCGGAGACGCTTCCCTCCCTCAGCGACCCGCGGGGGCAGATTGTGCGTGTAAGGAGGCTCGGCCGTGGCCGGAAAGTCTGAGCGCCCCATGCGGGTGCTGGTCATCGCCAACCAGAAGGGCGGCGTCGGCAAGACGACGACGGCGATCAACCTCGGCACGGCTCTGGCCGCCGTGGGCGAGAAGGTGCTGCTGATCGACTCCGATCCTCAGGGCAACGCGTCGACCGGGCTCGGCGTCGGCCGCGCTCTGCGCAAGAACACCCTCTACGACGTCCTCATGGGCGAAAAGCCGGTGGTCGACGCCGTCGTCCAGACCAGTCTGCCAGGGCTGGATCTGGTGCCTGCGGATCCTGACCTGTCTGGCGTGGAGCTGGAACTCGGGCAGCAGGCCCGCCGCTCTTTCAAGCTGCGCGACGCGCTGCAGCCGCTGCGCGAGGCGGGTGGCTACACCTACGTGTTGATCGACTGCCCGCCGTCGCTGAACCTGCTGACGGTCAACGCCATGGCCGCGGCTGACGCGGTGCTGGTGCCGCTGCAGTGCGAGTTCTTCGCCCTTGAGGGCCTGACCCAGCTCATGCGGACAGTCGACCTGGTGCGCGGCAGCCTCAATCCCAAGCTGGAAATCCAGGGCGTCGTGCTGACCATGTACGACCGGCGCAACAGCCTGTCGGAACAGGTGGCGGGCGACGTGCGCGGCTACTTCGGCGACACGGTTTACCAGACGGTGATCCCGCGCAACGTGCGGGTCTCCGAGGCGCCGTCCTTCGGCAAGCCGGCGCTGGTCTACGATCTGAAGTGCGCGGGCAGCCAGGCCTATCTGAAGCTGGCCCGCGAAGTGGTGCTGCGCGAGCGCGCGCGTCACCAGAAGCTCGCGGCCGGCGCCGCGTAGGGGGACGAGATGGCGGAAAACCGCAGGGGATTGGGCCGGGGTCTGTCGGCCCTGCTGGGCGAGGCTGACGCCGAGGTGGTCGCGCCGGAAGCTGCTGCAAGCGGCGCGCCGGTCGCCCAGCCGCGCGGGCAGGGGGCCCAGGAAGTTCCCATCGAGCTGATCCACCGCAATCCGGAGCAGCCGCGCCAGCACTTCTCGGAAGCCGAGATCGAAGAGCTCGAGACCTCGATCCGCGACAAAGGTGTTCTGCAGCCGATCCTGCTGCGCCCCTCGCCCAAGACGCCGGGCGAGTTCGAGATCGTCGCCGGCGAGCGCCGCTGGCGCGCCGCCCAACGCGCAGGCCTGACCTCCATCCCGGCCCTGGTGCGCGAGCTAACAGACGATCGCGCGTTCGAGATCGCCGTGGTCGAGAACGTCCAGCGCGAAGACCTCAACGCCATGGAAGAGGCGCAAGCCTACCGGGCGCTGATGAACCGCTTCGGCTACACCCAGGACCAGGCCGCCACCTCAGTGGGCAAGAGCCGCAGCCACGTGGCCAACACCATCCGGCTGCTGCAACTTCCTGAAAAGGTTCAGGATCACGTCCTGCGTGGCCGCCTCACGGCCGGTCACGCCCGCGCCATCCTGGCCTGCGACGACCAGGAAGCCGTGGCCGAGCAGGTGGTGAGCCGCGGCCTGTCGGTCCGGGACACTGAAGCCCTGGTGCGCGCCAAGGCGGCTGGCCCGAAGAAGAGCTCCGGCCCGCGCAAGGCGGCTTCCAAGGACACCGATACCGCCGCCCTTGAAGCCGACCTCGAGGACGTTCTGGGAATGAGCGTCGACATCGCCGATCGGGGCGGCGTCGGCGAACTGCGGATCCGCTACGCTACGCTCGAGCAGCTCGACGAGCTCTGCCGCCGCCTGACCCGGGCCTAGAGCCCCAGCCGCCTCGCACGTCCTGCGATGGTCAGTGCGAGGCGCTCGGCGATCAGGTGGTCGGGGCTGCCGGCGGTCTTGCAGGCCTTGTCGGCGGCCAGCACCTCGGGCTGGATCCGGTCCAGCTCTTCCAGAGTCCAGGCGCGCGCTTGCCGCAGGAACTCGCGCTCCTGCTTCCAGAACACGCCGGACGCCTTGGCGGCCTCCTGCAGTCCCGCGCCGCTCTTGGCCAGCGTCAGGGTCCGCCGCAGGCGGCCCAGGTAGTTGCCGATCGCGCGCACCGCCGCGGGGCCCGGCTCGCCCTCTTGGCGTGCACGCCGGATGCCGGATTGGGCCTCGGCCAACCGGCCGCCGAACGCATCGGCCGCCGCGTCCGACAAGGAGGCCTCCGGCTCAACGCCCAGGAATTGCTCCAGGTCCGCCGGCGTCGCGTTGATCCCGCTGCCCGGACCCAGGAACAGGGCCAGCCGCTCGATCTCCTGCCGCGCTACGCCCCGCTCCTTGGGCATGCGGGCCACGAACATGGCGAGCGCATCGCTGTTCAGCGACACCTGGTCCTGCGCCAAGGTCTCGCGCACCAGCCGCGCCACGTCCCCCGGCTCATCCTCATAGCAGGGGATGACCACGCAGCCGCCGGCCTTCTCAGCGACCTTGCGCAAGGTGCTCTCACGGCCCAGCGCGCCCGCTTCCACGAGCAGAAAGGCGTCGGGGTTGAGCTCACCCTTGGCGTGACGCTCCAGCGCCTCGGCCGCCAGCTTGTCGAGCGCGCCCTTTTCGGTGGCGAACCGCAGGCGCACCAGCCGCCGGCCGCCCATCAGCGACTGGGATGCAAGCTCGCCCTCCAGCCGTCCGCCGTCGTCGGCCAGGTCGCCGTCCGTCAGCTGGGCCACGTCGAAGGGATCGTCCGGCCGGTCCACCACCTTGCCGGCCAGCTGGTTGGCGCGGTCGCGGACCACGCCCATGTCCCGGCCATAGATCAGCGCGGCGCGAACACCCGGCTCCGGCGCCTTCAGGAACCGCTCGATGTCAGGGCGCTTGCTGAGGATCACGCCGTCAGCTCCGGGCGGGCGTGGCCCCGTTGGCGAGCCATACCGCCAGCTCCATCTGGATCCGGCGGGCCGCTTCGGCCGCGGCGCGGTCCTGGGCGTCCTGCTGGGCTGCGATGGAGGCGTAGGGCTGGTCGGCCGAGTCGTAGGTCAGCTCGACCCGCACCTGCCCCCGCTTGGCCACGGCGTTGGTGGCCGTGCTGAACAGGGCGTAGTTGGCTTCCAGCACGTACTCGTAGCGGGTCGCCACGTTGTCGACGCGGATGCCGCGAGGATAGCGCGCCTCGCCGAGACCCAGCTCCATGCGGTAGGTGGCGGGCCCGGCGCGATTGCGGCCCAGGGCGTCGTCCAGATGCTGGCGGATCAGGAACCCGGTGCGGCCTTCCGGCGCCACCACGTCGATCGCCGCTAGGTTTGAGGTCACCCCCGGCTGCCCGTAGAGCGGCGTGAATCCGCAGCCGGCCAGACCGGCCGCGCCGACCACCAGCGCCAGGGCGAGAGCAAGACGGCTGCGCATCGTCAGGCGGCCACGATGTTCACAATGCGGTCCTTCACGACGATCACCTTCCGGATGGTCAAGCCCTCAAGGCGCCGTGCGATCTCCGGATCGTCAAGCACCATCTTCTCCACCTCGGCTGGCTCGGCGCCCGCAGGGGCCGAAATCTCGCCCCGGCGCTTGCCGTTGACCTGCACCGGAAGGACTTTGACCGCGTCCTCGGTGAGGGCGGGATCGAACGTCGGCCACTCGGCTTCCACCAGCATTCCGCCGCCGCCCACCCGAGCCCAGCACTCTTCGGCCAGGTGCGGGGTGAAGGGCGCGATCAGGCGAGCGAAGGCGCTCAGAGCCTCGTGACGCGCGGCCAGCAGGGCCGGGCTCGCGCCCTCCGCCGGATGCGCCTTCAGCGTGTTCAGGAACTCGTAGAGACGCGCGATGCCGGAGTTGAAGCGGAAGCTCTCGATCGCCTCCGTCACGTGCTTGACCAGCTTGTGGGTGGCGCGGCGCAAAGCGTCGGCCGCCTCGTCCGTTTCACCCGCAGCGCCGGCGTCCGCCGGCTGGCTGTCGAACTCGTCCCAAACCCGGTTGACGAAGCGCCAGGCGCCTTGGACGCCGCCGCTGGTCCATTGGACGTCCCGCTCGGGCGGGCTGTCGGACAGCACGAACAGCCGGGCCGCGTCCACGCCGTAAACGTCGAAGATCTCGCCGGGCGCCACGGTGTTCTTCTTGGACTTCGACATCTTCTCGATGTCGCCGATCCGCACCAGCTCGCCGGTGTCCACCATCTTGGCTTCGCGCTTGTTGCCGGTGGCGGTGATCTCCACCGCGCCGGGCTCCAGCCACTCGCCGTTTTCGCGCCGATAAGTCTCGTGGGTGACCATGCCCTGCGTGAACAGGCCGGCGAACGGCTCGCGCACGCTCAGCATGCCCTCGTCCGCCAGCGCTTTGGTGACGAAGCGGGCGTACAGCAGGTGCAGCACGGCGTGCTCGATGCCGCCGATGTACTGGTCGACGCTCATCCAGTAGTCGGCCGCCGCCTTGTCGACTGGATCGGCCGCGTTCGGGTTGGCGAAGCGTGCGAAGTACCAGGAGCTGTCCACGAAGGTGTCCAGCGTGTCGGTCTCGCGGCTCGCCTCAGCGCCGCATTGCGGGCAGGTGGTGTGCTTGAAGGTCGGGTGACGCTCCAGCGCGTTGCCCGGCTTGCCGAACTCCAGGTCGTCGGGCAGCGCCACCGGCAGCTGGTCGCGCGGCACGCCGACCACGCCGCACTTGCCGCAGTGGATCACCGGGATCGGGCAGCCCCAGCCGCGCTGGCGCGAGACGCCCCAATCGCGCAGGCGGAACACCGTCGCGCCCTGGCCGTCGTTCTGCGCCTCGATGCGGGCGATCGCCGCTTCCTTGGCCGGCTCGATCTCCAGCCCGTCCAGAAACTGCGAACGGAAGATCGTGCCGGGACCCACATAGGCCTCGCTCCCGACGTCGTAGCTCGCCGGATCCTCGCCCGGCGGCAGCACCACAGGGCGCACGGGCAAGTCGTACTTGCGGGCGAAGTCCAGGTCTCGCTGGTCGTGGGCCGGGCAGGCGAAGATCGCGCCCGTGCCGTAGTCCATCAGGATGAAGTTCGCGATCCAGACCGGCAGCTCCCAGTTCGGATCGAACGGGTGCTTCACCTTCAGCCCGGTGTCGTAACCCAGCTTCTCGGCCGTCTCGATCTCGGCCTCGGACGCGCCGCCCTTGCGGCACTCTTCGATAAAGGCCGCGGCCTTGGGGTCGCGCGCCGCGATCTCCTGGGCCAGCGGGTGGTCCGGCGCGATGCCGACGAAGGAGGCCCCGAACAGGGTGTCCGGACGCGTGGTGTAGACCTCGATACCATCGGCCGCCGCTTGCGGCGCCTCGCCGGCGAAGTGGAATCGGAAGCGCAGGCCCTTGGACCGGCCGATCCAGTTTTCCTGCATGGTCCGGACCTTTTCCGGCCAACGGTCCAGCTGCGCCAGATCGTCCACCAGCTGGTCGGCGTACTGGGTGATGCGCAGGAACCACTGGGAGAGCTTGCGCTTCTCGACCACCGCGCCCGAGCGCCAGCCCTTGCCGTCAACCACCTGCTCGTTGGCCAGGACGGTCTGGTCGACGGGATCCCAGTTCACCGTGGCTTCCCGACGGTAGACCAGGCCGCGCTTGAACAGCTCCAGGAACCAGGCCTGCTGCTGGCCATAGTATTCCACGTCGCAGGTCGCGAACTCGCGCGACCAGTCGATGGACAGGCCCAGCTCCTTCAGCTCGGCCCGCATCCGGGCGATGTTGTCGTAGGTCCAGCCCTTGGGCTCGACTCCGCGCTCCATGGCGGCGTTCTCGGCCGGCAGGCCGAAGGCGTCCCAGCCCATCGGGTGCAGCACCGAAAAGCCCCGCGCCCGCTTGTAGCGCGCGATGACGTCGCCCAGCGCGTAGTTGCGCACGTGACCCATGTGGAGACGCCCCGAGGGATAAGGGAACATCTCCAGCACGTAGTACTTGGGCTTGGACGCGTCTTCGCGGGCGCGGAACGCGTCGGCGCTCGCCCAGGCGTCACGCCACTTGGGCTCGGTCTCTTTGGGATTGTAACGGGCCATAGGCTCTTTGGGCTTTAGGACAGGTGTGGCGGACCGGTCAGCAGCCTTGAAGCATCAGGCGCCGACGAACGAACGAGTGGGGCTGGTCTTAGCCCCGGATGTTCGAAAGTCGAAGCTGGCGCGCCCGCGTCAGGATGGCGTTTTCCATGTCCGTCTCGGTCTGGGCGGCCGCCGGCGCGTCCACCCAGTTGCCGCCGGCGTCGCGGGTCTGCTTGAACACCGCGACGTTCAGACCATCGGCGCGCAGGCGCGCGTCCAGGATATAGACGGTGCACTTGAAGCGCTCGTCCGGCTTTTCCGGGTTCACGTACCAGTCGGTGATCACCACGCCGCCGTACGGATCGGCGGAAGCCAGGGGCATGAACGCCAGGGTGTCCAGCGTGGCGCGCCACAGATAGCCGTTCACGCCGATGCCGGTCTGGACGTTGGCGGCCGAGCTGGTGCGGTTCGATCCGCCACCCAGCAGGCGAGGGGCCGAGCAGGCGCTCAGGCCGACGACGGCCAGGGCCATGGCGCCCATCGACACGCGCCGCATCCAAACTCCGCGCACAAACGGCATAAGCATCCGTCTCCTAATGAATCTCTCCGCGCGCTCGTGCGAGCGCCACGGCGCCGCCCCGCGCCGCGCCCTCTATAACAACGGCCGCAAGGACGCCAAACAGGAATCGCGTGACCTCGCCGCCACAGACTCAGGGTGATCTGACCACCAGGGAGCCAAACCGCCGCGGCGGCGGTTGACCTGTGGACGGAGGCATCTCTAATCGAGCTCAACCGTTACAGATTTGGGTTCGCCCAGGTCTGTGATCGCGGGGCTTAGGGGCTATATAGTGCGTATGCTGCGTTGTCGGACTGCTGTGCTGCTTGCTGCAGCCGCGCTTGTGAGCGCGGCGGCCGGCGCTGCGCAGGCTGCTGACGGCGCGAAGGGCAAGCGCGTCGACTTCACCGTGAAGTCGGAACAGGCGACCACCGCCAACCAGGGCGCGGTGAAGTGGGACGCTCGTAAGGGCCGCTGGGGCCTGACGCTGAACCTCGACCAGCCGGACGCTCGCCCGTCCAACCTCAACGACATTCAGGCTGGCGCCTACTACCGCATCACGCCGTCGCTTCGTGTCGGCGGCGCCGTGGCGCTTGGCGACCAGCAGGTCGGCCCGGGCCCGAAGAAGATCACGCCGAACGAGGGCCAGCCGCGCGTTCGGCTGGAATCCAGCTTCAAGTTCTAAGGCCGTCGACGGCCGCCACGCCCGCCAGGCCCGCGTCCTTCAGACGTCGGGCCGTTTTGCTGTTCACGCCCCCCAACGCATAGATCGGCAGGCGCACGCGCCGCGCCATCGCAGCCAGCCGTACGGGCCCGATGGGCGCGCCCGCGCTTGGGCTGCGTGAGGGAAAGACCGCCGACACCACCGCCGCGTCCGCGCCCCAGCCGCCGGCCAGATGCGCCGCCCATTCGGAATGGGCGGCGGTGGTGACGATCCAGCCCGGCCTGCCGCTCTTCAGCGCCCGCGCCCGCCGGGCCAGGCGCTCGGGCAGGTGAACGCCGTCCGCCCCGACGTCCCAGGCCAGCCGGTGATCGGCCCCGATCAGCAGGACCAGACCGCGCGCTGAAGCAAGCTCCCGCAGGCGGCGAGCGACGTTCAGCGCATCGGGATCGCCGAAAGCCCGAAACACCACGCCCGCGCCTGACGGAAGCGTGTCGGCCGCGGCGAGGGGATCTGGCGTGCGCACCGGATCGGTGAACAGCAGCAGGCGCGGCAAGGCCTTCCGGATGGCGGGCGGGCGCTTTAAGAGCGCAGCCGTCCTCTGCAAGGTCCAGAAGCCCTCCGAAATGGCCGTCTCTCCTCAAGATCCTGCCGCCGCCTACCAAGACGTGGTGGCCCGGATCGCCCGCGCGGCGCAAGCCTGCGGCCGCGATCCGTCTTCCGTCGCCCTGGTGGCGGTCTCCAAGACCCAGCCGTGGGAGGCGATCGAGCCCGTGCTTGCCGCCGGCCAGACCGTCTTCGGAGAGAACCGGGTGCAGGAAGCCATGTCCCGCTGGGAAGGCAAGGCGAACGGCCTGGAGCTGCGGCTGATCGGTCCCTTGCAGAGCAACAAGGCCCGCGAGGCGGTCGCCTTCTTCGACGTTGTGGAGACCCTGGACCGCGAAAAGCTCGCCCGCGCCCTGGCCGACGAGATCCAGAAGCAGGGCCGCCGTCCGCGCCTCTATGTCCAGGTGAACACCGGAGAGGAGCCGCAGAAGGCGGGGATCATACCTGCCGACGCCGACGCCTTCATCGCCGCTTGCCGCAAGACCTACGGCCTGGAGCCGGAGGGGCTGATGTGCATCCCGCCGGCAGGCCAGCCGCCGGGTCCGCATTTCGCCCTGCTGGGCAAGATCGCCGAGCGGAACGGACTGTCGAAGCTGTCCATGGGTATGAGCGCCGACTTCGAGACCGCCGTGCGCTTCGGGGCCACCAGCGTCCGCGTCGGCTCGGCGGTGTTCGGCGAGCGCGCCTAGCCGCGGATCTCCACCGCATCGCCCGGCTTGGCGTGACGGAGCAGCTCCTCGAGGTCCTCCCGAGCGACCGCCACGCAGCCTTCGGTCGGCGTGTAGTTCTCCCGGGCGACGTGCAGGAAGATCGCCGAGCCCATGCCCGCCTCGGGCGGATCGTCGTTGTGCCCCAGCACCACGATGAGGTCGTAGACGTGATCGTCCCGCCAGAGCCGCTCGGCGCTGGCCGAGTAGGGCAGGGTCACAGGGCGGTTGTAGTTCGGATCGTCCGCCGCATCACACCAGCCGTCATGCTCCGAGATCGCCTCGACCGGAATGGCGGTCTGGGGTGGCGGGCTTCGGTCGGGTCGCCAAAGCACCCGGCGGATCGGCCACACGCCGGCCGGCGAGGCGCCGTCGCCTTCGCGCTTCTGATCGGCCGGAACCACGCCCGCCGGGCCCAGGGCGCAGCGCACCTTGCGCTCCCCGATGTCGAGCAGGCCGTCAGCGGTGGCGGTGAAGTTCACGGCGGCTCCTGAAAACTTTTTTGCCCTCGGGCGGCAATACGGTGCATGTTTCACCGCATGGCTCAACGCAAGACCCTACTCATCGTCGACGATGACGCGGACCTGCGCGGCGCAGTCGCGGAGCAGCTCCAAACCGAAGACTTCCGGACCGTCGAGGCGGGGACCGCCCGCGAGGGCGTCCGCCTGGCGCAGGAACATCGTCCCGACCTCGTGCTGCTGGACGTGGACCTGCCCGACATGGACGGGCGCGACGCCTGTCAGGAGATGCGCCGGGCCGGCGTGGCCGCCCCCGTCATCATGCTCACCGCCGCCTCGGCCGACGAAGACACCATTCGCGGGCTGGAATCCGGGGCCAACGACTACGTCACCAAGCCCTACAAGTTCGCCGTGCTGCTGGCTCGCATCCGCGCCCAGCTGCGCAGCCACGAGCATTCGGAAGGCGCGGTGTTCCGCCTGGGCGCCTACGAATTCCGCCCGGCCAACAAGATCCTGGTCGACGGCCAGCAGCGGAAGATCCGCCTGACCGAGAAAGAGACCAACATCCTCAAGTACCTCTACCGCGCGGGCGAGAAGCCCGTGTCGCGTGAGGAGCTGCTGGCCGAGGTGTGGGGCTACAACGCCGGGGTGACCACGCACACGCTGGAGACCCACGTCTACCGCCTGCGCCAGAAGATCGAGTCCGACCCCGCCAACGCGCGACTGCTGCTCACCGAAGCCGGCGGCTACAGGCTCGCGCCTTGAGTCCCGATGCTCCCCGTCAGGGGGAGCTGTCGCGAAGCGACTGAAGGGGTTCAACGAGCTCGGTCGCGGCGGCGACCCCCTCCGGCCTTCGGCCACATCCCCCTCGAGGGGGGAGGACCTGTGCTACAGCACCAGATCCGCCGTCACTGGCGCGTGGTCGCTCGGCCGCTCCCACTCCCGCACGTGGTCGTGCACGCGGCTGGCGGCCGAGCCCATCCGGAAGGCCGCCTCCCGCAGACCCGGGGTCACCAGGATGTGGTCCAGCCGCAGGCCGCGGTTACTCTTGCGGAAATCGGCGGCGCGATAGCTCCACCAGGAGAACATCTTCTCCGGCTGCGGCGTGGTTTCCCGGGGCAGGTCGATGAAGCCCAGCGAGGCCTTCAGCGCCTCGAACGCCTCAATCTCTACGGGCGTGTGGCTGACCACCTTGGACATGTACTTGTGGTTCCAGACGTCGTGCTCGCCCGGCGCCACGTTCAGGTCGCCGACGATCGCCAGCGGCGCCTTCGGGTCGCGCTTTGACAGCTCAGCCGTGAGCTTTTCGTAGAAGTCGAGCTTGTGGTCGAACTTCGTGTTCACCGCCCGGTCCGGCTCGTCCCCACCCGCCGGGATGTAGAAATTGTGGATCTCCACGCCCGCCACCGTCGCGCCCACGCAGCGGGCGTGCCCCTCGCGGCAGACGTTCAGCGGCGGGGCGTCCTCCAGCGGCAGGCGCGAGGCGATGGCCACCCCGTGCCAGCCCTTCTGCCCGGCGATCTTCAGGTGCGGCATCCCCATGGCCTCGAAGGCCTCGCGCGGGAACTCGCCCTCGCGGCACTTGATCTCCTGCAGGCACAGGACGTCTGGGGCGTGCTCGGCCACGAACTTGGCCGCGTGCTCATGGCGAAGACGAACGGAGTTGACGTTCCAGGTGCAGATCCGAAGGCGCATGGCGCTCACATAGGCGCGGCCGCCGGCTTAGGGAACGTGGCAAAAGAAACGCTCGGGCCCTGGAGAAAGCCCGAGCGTTGCAAGTGGGTCTCTCATGCCGCCGCCGGGAGGGGATAGATCCGGCACGGGCCTCTGGCGCGTCCGCCGCGCCTGAGGGCTAGTGACATTAACGCCACGGGCAAAAGAAAAGTCAACCACACGTTTGATTGAGCTTGCCCGTGACTAAACCGTCACAGTTTGCCGCGACCGACATTCTTCTTCCGCGGATCGTTCAGCACGAACAGCGCGGGATCCAGCCCGGAGGCCGGCTGAAGGCCCTGCAGGTTGACCCGCGTCGCGCGGCGCTGGGCGTCCACCACCACCCAGCTGGCCAGGCGCAGCGGGTTGTCGGCGAAGGTCAGTTCGATCTGGCCGGCGGTCTGCTTGCGCAGGTCGCGGGCCACCAGGGTGAAGCCGTCGGCGGCGCGGCGCACCTGAACCACCTGCACCCCGCGATCCAGGCGGATGTTGCGGGCTAGGAACAGGGACAAGGGCGTCGAGCTCAGCGGATAACTCGAGAAGCTGTTCAGCCGGCCGTCCTGCACCGCCACGGTCGAGCCGTTGGACACCACCAGCAGGCGCGACGGCGCGTCATAGGCGAAGCGCGCCTTGCCTGGGCGCTGCATGAACAGGGTGCCGGTGGTGGTGCGGCCGTTGCTGTCGGTCTGGGTGAAACGGCCGCGCGCGCTGGTCAGGCCCTCCAGATAGGCGACGGCCCGGTCCACCAGCTGCCGGTCGGCAGCCGACAGGCGGCCTTGCGCCAGGGCAGGGGCGGACACGGACGCGGCCAGGGCGCCGGCGAGACTGCCGAGGGCGAGGCTGCGGCGGGTGAGGCTCATTCTTTGCTCCATGGGCGGGGGTCTAGCGCGCCGGCTGGGCGGCAATAGGGCCTCTCTGAGGCGGCTCGTGCAACGCTCACGCTTCGGCTACCGTTCCCGCTCCATGGACATGATCGCCCAGCTGGAAGCGCGGATGGCCAAGGCCGCCGCCGAGGACGACTTCGAGACCGCGCAGGCGCTGAAAGACGCGATCGAGCGCCTCAGGCGCGGCGAGTCCAACCTCGTGGAGCAGCAGCCCGGCAGGATGGGCCTGGGCTCCAGCCAGGAAGCCTATGTGCGCGATCCGTCGAAGCCCCTGCCCAAGAAGCCCGACTTCATGACCCGAAACGTCTCGCCGGGCGGTCGCCGCCGGCGCTGAGACTTAGGGCGGCGGGCCGACCAGGATCTCGCGCTTGCCGGCGTGATTGGCGGGGCTGACGACGCCTTCCTGCTCCATCCGCTCGATCAGGCTGGCGGCGCGATTGTAGCCGATCTGCAGCCGACGCTGGACGTAGGAGGTCGAGGCCTTGCCGTCGCGGGTGACGATCGCCACCGCCCGGTCGTAGAGGTCGTTGCTGTCCCCGGTGTCGCCGCCGAAGCCGAGGTTCGGCTCGTCGCCGCCCTCCTCGTCGCCGCCCGCGGTGACTTCCTCCAGGTACTGCGGCTGGCCCTGCTCGCGCAGGAACTTGGCCACCGCCTCCACTTCGCCGTCCGACACGAACGGGCCGTGCAGGCGGGTCACCCGGCCGCCGCCGGCCATGTAGAGCATGTCGCCCTGGCCCAGCAGCTGCTCGGCGCCCTGCTCGCCCAGGATGGTGCGGCTGTCGATCTTGGACGTGACCTGGAAGGAGATCCGGGTCGGGAAGTTAGCCTTGATGGTGCCGGTGATGACGTCCACCGACGGGCGCTGGGTGGCCATGATCAGGTGGATGCCGGCGGCGCGCGCCATTTGCGCCAGGCGCTGCACGGCGCCTTCGATGTCCTTGCCGGCCACCATCATCAGGTCGGCCACCTCGTCGATGATCACGACGAGATAGGGCATGGGCTCGGGGACGATCTTCTCGGATTCGTAGATCGGCCGGCCGTTGTCGTCGAACCCGGTCTGCACCGTCCGCTCGAAGTGCTCGCCCTTGGCCAGCGCCTCCTTGGCGCGCTCGTTGTAGGAGCCGATGTTGCGCACGCCGATCTTGGACATACGCCGATAGCGGTCCTCCATCTCGCGCACGGTCCACTTCAGCGCGACGATGGCCTTCTTGGGGTCGGTGACCACCGGGGCCAGCAGGTGCGGGATGCCGTCGTAGACGCTGAGTTCCAGCATCTTCGGGTCGATCATGATCAGCCGGCACTGCTCGGGCGGCAGCTTGTAGAGGATCGACAGGATCATGGCGTTGACGCCCACCGACTTGCCCGAGCCGGTAGTGCCGGCGATCAGCAGGTGGGGCATCTTGGCGAGGTCGGCGATGTAGGGCTCGCCGCCGATCGTCTCGCCCAGCGCCATGGGCAGGTTCTGGCTGCCGCGCTCGTATTCGCCCGCCGCCAGCAGGTCGCGCAGGAAGACGGTCTCGCGCTTCTGGTTCGGCATTTCGATGCCGATGGCGTTGCGGCCCTGCACCACCGAAACGCGGCAGGCGGCCACGCTCATCGACCGGGCGATGTCGTCGGCCAGGGCCACGACGCGGGCCGACTTCACGCCGGCGGCCGGCACCAGCTCATACAGGGTGACGACAGGGCCCGGACGGATCTGGTCCACGTGGCCGCGAACGCCGAACTCGGCCAGCACGCTTTCCAGCAGCTGGGCGTTCTGGCGCAGCGCCCCTTCGTCGAACTGGGCCGCGCGCGCCTTCGGCTTGGCCAGCATGGCGAGCTCGGGCAGGCGGAAGCCGCCCGGCTGAACGAACTCGAAGGTCGACTGGGCTTCGCGCTGCTCGCGGGTGCTTTCCTTGGGCGCGGGCTTGGGCGCGCGGACCTTCGGCTCGCCGGAGGCCAGCTCCGGCTCGTCGTCGTAGTCCGCGACAGGAGCGATCGGCGCAATGGGCGCAGCCGGCGCCGCCAGGGGCGCTGCGGCGGGCGCCGCGGCGGCGGCGCGGGGGGCCGGATCCAGCGCGGCGGCCGGGATGCCTTCTTCCACCGGCTTGCGGCGGGGCGTGCGGGCCGGCTTGTCGCTCGACGCTCGGGGCGCGGCGCCGGCCGGGGTCGGCACCACCTGCGGCTTGGGCTGCATGCGGGCGTGCAGCCAGGCGCCGGCGCCCTGCAGGTCACGGCGCGACAGCCCCACGGCATAGCCCAGCGACACCGCCGCCAGCACGGCGAAGAAGATGCCGGAGATCCCTGTGGCGCCGGGCAGGCGGGCGAACGACAGCAGCCCGGCGAAGCCGTGCATCAGTCCATCGCCCCAGAAGCCGCCCAGCCCCTTGGCCAGCGGCCAGGCCTGCGGCGGGGCGGGCAGGGCCAGGGCCGCAGCCAGCGACAGCACGCCGATCAAGCCGGCGATGGCGCGCAGCCGCAGGTGCCCGCGGCTGTCGTCCGGATCGGCGGAGGCCGCGCGGGCCAGGCCCAGGATCACCATCAGCAGGGCCGCCATGCCGGCGGCCAGGCCCAGCGACTGCACCCCGATGTCGGCCAGGGCCGCGCCGGGTCCGCCCAGCGCGTTGGTCGGCTCGTTGACGCTGGCCGCGTTCAGGCTGGGATCGCCGGCGTTGTAGGTGGCGAAGGCCACCGCCAGGGCCACGCCCAGCGACGCTGTCAGGCCGCCGCGCAGGCGGGCCGTGTTCGGATGCGCCCAGATCAGTCCCGCAATGTGCAGGATCAGTTCCGTGCCCGTCTTCCGCGCCGCCCGCGCCATGCCGCCCACTCCTGAAGGATTCAGAGCCCCTTTTGCGGGCGGGACGGTTAATGGGCGTTTACTCTGCCCGGCGCGGACGTGTTGCGGCGCGTTGCCGCTTCCGCTTGAAGGCGCTGCGCATTAGGGTCCGGCCCCATGACGTGGAGCATGCCTCGCCCGGTTCTGCAGCTTGTCGCCGGCCTTCTGGGCCTGCTGGCCGCCGCCGCCTTCGCCCTGGGCGTCATCAACGCCCCGCACCGTGGACGCTTGCCGGGCGAAAAGCCGGACAGCGCCGCCTCGGCGGGCGCGGCGATCGAGGCCGAGGAAGCCACCCCGCTCAGCACCGAACGGATCGAGGGTCCGCCGCCGCCGCCGGAGCTGACGCCGGAAGAGAAGGCCAAGCTGGAGGCCGAGGCCAAGGCCAAGGAAGAAGCCGAGGCCGCGCGCCGCGCCGAGCAAGCCGCATCTGCGCCGGCCAGCCCGACGCCGACGACGCCCGCTCAGCCGGTTCAGCCGCCCGCCGACCGGGTCGGCGACCTGCTCGACGGCGTCACGCCGCCGCCGGCCGACCCGCCGTTCTAGGCCGCTACTTCCCCGGCGCGACGCCGTTGGCCGCGAAGTGGGCGAGCATCCGCTTCCAGCCGTCTTCCGCCGCGGCCTGGTTGAACGACGGGCGGTAGTCTGCGTGGAAGCCGTGCTGGGCGCCCGGATAGATCACGATCTCGCTGTTCGTCTTTCCGGCCGTCTTCAACGCCGCGCGCATCGCCTCGACGTCGGCCAGCGGAATGGCCTGGTCCTGTTCGGCGTAAAGGCCCAGCACCGGCGCCTTCAGGTCCTTGGCCACATCCACCGCAGCCCGCCGGCCCGGATCGTTCGCGGGGGCCGGACCTGAAGCGGTCAGGCGGCCGTACCAGGCGACCCCGGCGTCGAAGCCGAGGTTCTCGGCGCAGGCGAGCCACACGATCGTCCCGCCCCAGCAGTAGCCGGTGATCGCCATCTTCGAGGTGTCGGCGAAAGCCTGGCTCTTCAGGTAGGCCGTGGCCGCCGCCACGTCGCCCAGCACCTGCCCCTGCGTGGCCGTGCCGACGATCCGCATGATCTCCGCGCGGTCCTCGAGCTTGGAGGGATCTCCGGCGCGAACAAAGAAGTCCGGCGCGATCGCCACATAACCCGCCTTGGCCAGGCGGCGGCAGACGTCGCGGATGTACTCGTGGACGCCGAAGATCTCGGAGACGACCACCACCACCGGGTGCTTACCCCCGCCGGCCGGCCGGGCCAGATAGGCGGGGATCTGCCGATCCTTGGCCGCCAGCTGGACCGTGGCCGTGACCAGCCCAGCCTCGTCGGTCTTGATGGGCGCCGCCTCGGCGGAGAAGGCGGCCACGGCGTATCCGCCCGCCAGGGCCAGGGCGACGCCCCGCCGCGACAGATCAAGATCGCCGGACTGGGTGCCTTCGGGTCGGGTCAGGGTGACCATCTTGGGTGTCTCCGCCTTGGGGGATTGCGAGAGAAGTGAGGCGGCGATCCTGCTGCGGCGCTTTGTCTCCGTAAAGCGGCTTCGCGACAGCGGAACTGCAGGGCGGCGTCGGCGTCTTGCCGCCATGGACCTGATGAAGCCCCTCAGCCTGCGCCGCCTGACCGCCGGGGAGGGCGCACTGGCCGCTGAGATGTTCGGCCCGGCGCTGGATCCGCTCAGGGTGCGTCTGTTCGCCCTGCCGGTCTGGAACCGCGCCTTTGTCGCAGGCCCCCGGCTGATGGTCTGGCCGGCGCGCGCGGCATGGCGCGACTTCAGCCAGGCGCCCCTGGGCCTGCAGGCGGTGTTCGTTCACGAGCTGACGCACGTCTGGCAGGCGCAGAACGGCGTCTCGCTGATCATGGCCAAGTTTCGCGCCGGCGACTCCGAGGCCGCCTACGCCTATGACGCGGCCGGCGCGGCCGACTTCGCCCGGCTGAACATCGAACAGCAGGCCATGGTGGTGCAGCACGCCTTTCTGGCTTCCCGAGGGGCGGCGACCCCGCATCCAGCCCAGCTCTATGCGCAAGCAAGCTTGGCTTGGCGGCCCAGGTGAGTCATGTCCTTGTCAAGATTGGGGACATTCGCCCTTGCAGGCCGCATAGGTTTCCCCATATCGGCTGCGACGCTGGGCGACCAGCGGAGAACTGATCGAACCGGGGACGTCGCAAACAAGGCGCTTCCTAAGAAGGCTTCCCCGCGGCGTCCGCCAATAAGGAGCGAGCAAGACTCTCAATGAGCAAGATTATCGGCATCGACCTCGGCACCACGAACTCGTGCGTGGCGATCATGGACGGCAAGACGCCGAAGGTGATCGAGAACGCCGAAGGCGCGCGCACCACGCCGTCGGTTGTGGCCTTCATGGAAGACGGCGAGCGCCTTGTCGGCCAGCCTGCCCGTCGCCAGGCGGTCACCAACCCGGCCAACACCCTCTTCGCCATCAAGCGCCTGATCGGCCGTAACTTCTCCGACCCGCTGGTCGAGAAGGACCGCGGCATGGTCCCATACGACATCGTCAAGGGTCCGAACGGCGACGCCTGGGTCCGCGCTCATGGCAAGGACTACAGCCCGCAGCAGATCTCGGCCTTCATCCTCCAGAAGATGAAGGAAGCCGCCGAGCAGCACCTCGGCGAGAAGGTCGAAAAGGCGGTCATCACCGTTCCGGCCTACTTCAACGACGCCCAGCGTCAGGCCACCAAGGACGCCGGCAAGATCGCCGGCCTGGAAGTGCTGCGCATCATCAACGAGCCCACCGCGGCGGCGCTCGCCTACGGCCTCGAGAAGAACGACGGCAAGAAGATCGCCGTCTACGACCTCGGCGGCGGCACCTTCGACGTCTCGATCCTCGAGATCGGCGACGGCGTATTCGAAGTGAAGTCCACCAACGGCGACACCTTCCTCGGCGGTGAAGACTTCGACCTGCGGATCGTCGACTTTCTGGCCGACGAGTTCAAAAAGGAGCAGGGCGTCGACCTGCGCAAGGACAAGCTCGCCCTTCAGCGCCTGAAGGAAGAGGCCGAAAAGGCCAAGAAGGAGCTGTCCAGCGTCACCCAGTACGAGGTCAACCTGCCGTTCATTTCGATGAACGCCAACGGCCCGCTGCACCTGAACGTCAAGCTGTCCCGCGCCAAGCTGGAAGCCCTGGTCGAGGACCTGATCAACAAGACGATCGGCCCGTGCGAGCAGGCGCTCAAGGACGCCGGGCTGAAGAAGTCCGACATCGACGAAGTCATCCTGGTCGGCGGCATGACCCGCATGCCCAAGGTGGTGGAAGTCGTCCGCGACTTCTTCGGCCGCGAGCCGCACAAGGGCGTGAACCCGGACGAGGTCGTGGCACTGGGCGCCGCGGTTCAGGCCGGCGTTCTGCAAGGCGACGTCAAGGACGTGCTGCTGCTGGACGTGACCCCGCTCACCCTGGGCATCGAGACCCTGGGCGGCGTGTTCACCCCGCTGATCGAACGCAACACGACCATCCCGACCAAGCGCTCCCAGACCTTCTCGACCGCGGACGACAACCAGTCGGCCGTGACGATCCGGGTCTTCCAGGGCGAGCGTCCGATGGCCGCCGACAACAAGATGCTGGGCCAGTTCGACCTGGTCGGCATCCCGCCGGCGCCGCGCGGCGTGCCGCAGGTCGAGGTCACCTTCGACATCGACGCCAACGGCATCGTCAACGTCTCGGCCCGGGACAAGGCGACCAACAAGGAGCAGTCGATCCGCATCCAGGCGAACGGCGGTCTGTCCGACACGGACATCGACGCCATGGTCAAGGAAGCGGAGGCCAACAAGGCCGCCGACGAAGAGCGGAAGAAGGGCGTCGAGGCCAAGAACCAGGCCGACAGCGTCATCCACTCGACCGAGAAGGCTCTGTCGGAGCACGGCTCCAAGGTGGGCGAGGCGGACCGCAACGCGATCCAGGCCGCGCTCGATGACCTGAAGGGCGTGGTGGAAACCGGCGACGCCGAGACCATCTCCGCCAAGACCCAGACCCTGATCCAGGCTTCCATGAAGCTGGGCGAGGCCATGTACAACGCCCAGAACAGCGGCGGCCAGGAGGGCGGCGAGTCCGCGGCTCAGGGCGCTCAGTCCTCGGACGACGTGGTCGACGCCGAGTTCGAGGAAGTCGACGGCGACAGCAAGAAGTCGGCGTGACATCGCGCCCCATGGCGACCTTCCGCAGCCGATGCGAGAAGGCCGTCATTGGGGACGTCGCCGCCGCCTTCGCGGGACAAGAGCACGGCAAGCAAAAGCCGGGTCACCGGTTTTGCCGCCTGACGTGCTCTCAAGCAGAAGGAACGCCCCCGCCCGCTCGGTTACAAGCCTTGCAGCCGGGCGGGGGCCATCCCACTTCTATTTTCAGCAACATTTTGTTTCAGAGCGCCTGACCGTTCATGCGGGACTATTACGAGATCCTGGGCGTTGATCGGGGCTGCGATGACGCGGCCCTGAAAGCGGCGTTCCGTAAGCTGGCGATGCAGCACCACCCCGACCGCAATGGCGGGTGCGAGGAAGCCGCCGGCCGATTCAAGGAACTCAACGAAGCCTACTCGGTCCTCTCGGACCCCCAGAAGCGCGCGGCCTATGACCGGTTCGGCCATGCCGGCCTGAACGGCGGTCCGGGCGGCTTCGGTGGAGGCGGCGCCCAGTACCAGGACGCCGGCGACATCTTCAACGAGGTGTTCGGCGACATCTTCGGCGACATGTTCGGCGGGCGCCGTCCGCAGCAGCGCTCCGGCCCGGCTCGCGGCCAGGACCTGCGCTACGACATGGAGATCTCCCTCGAGCAGGCCTACGCCGGCGCCGAGGTCGAGATCAGCATCCCGGCCGCTATGACCTGCGAGACCTGCGAAGGCTCGGGGGCCAAGCCGGGCACCAGCCCGACGACCTGCTCGGGCTGCGGCGGCGCCGGCCGGGTCCGCGCCACCCAGGGCTTCTTCTCCATCGAACGCACCTGCCCCCGCTGCGGCGGCTCGGGCCGGATGATCGCCGATCCTTGCGAGACCTGCCACGGCGCGGGCCAGATCCGCCGCGAACGCACCCTGTCGGTGCGCATCCCCGCGGGCGTGGACGACGGCGCCCGCATCCGCCTGGCCGGCGAGGGCGACGCCGGGGCCCGGGGCGGGCCGCGCGGCGACCTCTACATCTTCCTGTCCGTGAAGCCGCACGAGCTGTTCGAGCGCGACGGCCTGGACCTGCTGTGCACCGTTCCGGTTCCCATGGCCATCGCGGCCCTGGGTGGCGAGATCGAGGCTCCCTGCCTGCTGGGCGGCGAGACCTGCGACGGCAACTGCAAGCAAACGGTGCGCGTGCCGGAAGGCGCCCAGACCGGCAAGACCCTGCGCCTCAAGGGCCGCGGCATGCCCTCCCTTCGCTCCCGCGAGCGCGGCGACCTGGTGGTCGAGCTGTTCGTCGAAACGCCT
This sequence comes from Phenylobacterium deserti, assembly GCF_003254705.1. Lineage (GTDB taxonomy): Bacteria > Pseudomonadota > Alphaproteobacteria > Caulobacterales > Caulobacteraceae > Phenylobacterium > Phenylobacterium deserti. Next base: position 992,362 of record NZ_QFYR01000001.1, on the reverse strand, counting down.
ACCCGACTCACCGCCCGCCAGAAGGAGCTGATCCGCGAATTCTCCGAGATCTGCGGTGAACAGCAGCATCCCAAGTCGGCCAACTTCCTCGGCAAGGCCAAGCGCTTCTGGGACGAAGTCACCGGCGTCTGATCGCCACCCCCATCCAAGGGCCTCGAAAGCCGCTCCGAAAGGGGCGGCTTTTTTCTTAGCTCCGCGCAGCCATGCCCGATGTGGTTGCAAAGTGATGCTTGTTCACGCGCTCGTTTGGGGCGGGTTTCACCCCATTACGTAGAACTACGATGATGGTTTTGCGTAATCGAGCCCCGCACCGGGCCGATCTACTTCGTCCGCCGCCAACAGGACGGAGGGCGGCGCGGTGGGTGTCTGGACGCGATTTGCAGCGGCGGTGGTGCTTACTCTTCTGGGAGCGGGCGCGGCCTGGGCGGCCCCCAGCCAGATGCCGCAGGGCGCTCCCGTCCTGGCCCCCGCCGGCTACAGCGACTTCTGCCGCCGCCAGCCCGCCGACTGCGGCCTGCAGACGAGCGGTCTCACCGACGTCAGCCTCGCAACGCCCGCCCCGCCGCGTTTGGGTCCCGGGCTCTGGTCCCGGCTGAACCGCATCAACGCTCAGGTGAACCGCGCCATCGTCGCCCGCACCGACCGCGACGCCTTTGGCCTCAGCGACTACTGGCAGACCCCCCTGGCCGATGGCCGCGGCTCGGGCGACTGCGAGGACTATGTGCTGGAGAAGATCCGCGCCCTGGTGGCGGCGGGCGTGCCGCGCAGCGCCCTCAACATCGCCCTGGGCGTGACGCCGGAAGGTGAGATGCACGCCGTCCTGCTTGTCAGCACGGCCGAAGGCGACTTCGTGCTCGACAACCGCACCCTGTCGGTCACCGCCTGGGCCTCGGCCCGCTACAGCTGGGTCAGCCGCCAGGTGGACGGCCAGCCGCACCTTTGGGCCAGCGCATCTCCGCTTCAGCTTGCCGCGCGCTGACCGGCAGGGCTGCGACCGGAGGTTGAGCGCCACCCGCCGGAACCATGCTCGTTCTGAGTGACGCCGCGCCCGTTTCGTGGCGGCGTAGGCGCGCACGCCCTCGAACAAGGGTGGCGCACCCGGGAGGGACTGCTAGGATCGACCTATGATCGCTTAGGTCGAGTTCTGTGAGCGTACCCCACTCCACCGATCCAACGTCGGCGCCGGCCAAGGTCGTCCATCTGGTGGATGATGACCCGCTGCTGCGGGAATATGCGGCGATTACCCTGACTTACGCCGGCTATGACGTGGTCCAACACGAGTCCGGCGTGGCCTTCCTGCGCGCCCTCGACGCCGCGGTCCCGGGTTGCGTCCTGCTCGACATCCACATGCCGGAGATCGACGGCTTCGGCGTCCTCCAGGCGCTTTCCGAGCGCCATGTGACCTGGCCGGTGGTGGTGCTCACCGCGCGCAAGGACGTCCGCTCGGCCGTCGAAGCCATGAAGCGCGGCGCCTTCGAGTTCCTGCAGAAGCCTTTCGCCGCCGACGGCCTGCTCGCCGTCCTTACCGACGCCTTCGAAAAGCTCGAGACCCTCAGTGAGGAAGCCGCCCGCGCCGCCCGCGCCCGCAGCCTGATCGACACATTGTCCGCCCGCGAGCTGCAGGTGCTGCGCGGCATGCTGGGCGGCCTGCCCAACAAGCTGATCGCCTACGAGCTCGACCTCAGCGTCCGCACGGTGGAGATCTACCGGGGCAAGGTGATGGACAAGCTGAACGTCCGCGGCCTGTCCTCGGCGGTGCGCCTGGCCCTGGCCGCCGGCGTCGAGCCGCTGGTCGAGCGCGACACCGCCTAGACGCCCGCGCAAAGGTTTGGGCCAGAAGGTTTGCGGCCGGACGCGCTTTCGGCTAGAGACACCCACCGCTGCTCAGGCACCCGTAGCTCAGCTGGATAGAGCGTTGCCCTCCGAAGGCAAAGGTCACACGTTCGAATCGTGTCGGGTGCGCCAGCGGTCTTCCTGAACGTCTAGGCCAGCAGGGCCTTCTCGGCCTCGGTGGCGAGCCGGCTGCGGACCACCACCCGCAGCGCGCCCTCGGCGTCGAACCCGCGGCCTGGCTGGTGGTAGCGCGCCACCACTTCCCAGACCTCCGGTCCGTCCGCGCTCAGCGAATGCGGCTTGATGATCAAGTCGCCGTTGGCCGGCAGCTGTCCGCCGAAGTCGCTCAGGTTGAAGTCATGGCGCTGCGGCCCGCCGTTGGGCTGCTCTTCGTAGACGCTGATCACCGTCGCCACGCGGGTTCTCCTCTGGAACGCGGCCGTCCTGGAAAGATCGTACATCGCCATTGGCGATCCTCTTGCGGCCTCAAGGCTGAGCTCGGGCCAGAACGGCTGGGGGCCGGCTTGGTTCTGAGTTGAGGCCGCGGAACACGCCGCCGGCGCGGGTGTTGCCTTGGCGACGAGGACGCCATGCCAGACCAAGATCCCCAGACCCCCGCGGAAGACCAGACTGCCCAGCACGAGCCTGGCAAGAGCCCGCAAGGCTCGCCGCCGGGCGTGCCCTCCGACGGCTCAGACCCCAGCGCCGCTCAGGACGGGGACGACGCGGCCACCACCGAATATCGCGACGCCCTGAAGGACGCGCCGGACATGCCGGGCCCTGCGGTCTGACCCGGCCTCAGGCCTGGCGCATCGCCGCGATCAGGCTGCCGGTATAGGCCATGTGCCCGGCGTGGGTCATGCGCGCCTCCACGTTGGCCCAGATCTCCCCGCCCAGCTCGCGCCAGCGCCGGCAGAACGCGTAGTCCTCCGACAGGTGCTGGCCGGTCTCCGGCTCGATCAGGGTGTCGAACACCATCACCGCTTCCGTGCCCGCCTCGTCGACGATGGCGGTCAACTCGGGATGCGCGTCCACCACCTGCTGCATGGCCGCCCGGCTGATCATCAGGAAGCCCGTGCCGCCGTAGGCCACCTTGGCGACGCCGTTCTCCACCTCGACGCTGTTGTCCGGCGTCGGCAGGAACCGCACCACATAGCCCAGGGCGACGGACTGCAGGTCCTCCACGCCGGCCTGGGCGGCCCGCCGGGCGTTCTCCCAGTCGATGTGCTTCAGCGGGCAGACCGCCGCCACCACATCCTTGCCGCTGTCCAGCAGCTTGAAGGCCTCGTGCGGCTCGAACCCGATGTCCACGTCGCAGAACAGGATGTGCGTCGCGTCGGGATGAGCCAGGAACTGCGCGGCCAGCCGGCTGCGGGCCCGGGTGATCAGCGGATCGTTCGGCAGAAGCTCGACGTGCAGCCCGACGCCGCGCTGGGCGCAGGCGGTCTCCAGCGCCATCACCGATCGCATGAAGTGCAGGTTCAACATCCCGCCGTAGCAGGGCGCGGCCAGGAAGATGAACGGCGGGCGGTTCTGCGACATCGAGGGCTCCTGCGAAGCCGGAGAGGATAGGCCCGCGCTCATCGGGCGTCGATCCGCCGGCCCAGGCGGGTGACCGTGGCCCAGACCAGCAGGGCGAGGCCGATGCCGATGCTGTCCGCCAGCAGGTCGCGCACGTCCCCGTCGCGACCGAAGGGCAGGGCGGCCTGCAGCACCTCCACTGCTACGCCCAGCCCGAATGCAAAGCCTGCGATCGCCCGCGGCCGCCGCGGCGACAGGAACAGGCCAAGCCCGGTGAGCACCGCCCATCCCATGGCGTGCTCGGCCTTGTCCCAGATCCGCTCCTGGGGCAGCCCCTCGCTGGGGGCCAGGCACACGTACAGCAGGACGGCGCAGGCCGCGGCGTAGAGCGCGAGCCGCACGGGGCGGGGCAGCAGGGCGGTCGGGTCCAGGGTCACGCGCCTCCATAGCAGACCCACCGCGACGCTTGCACCGCACCTGGGCCGCAACTAGCCTCAAACATCTGTTCGCTTAAGGAGACGCCACATGGTCAGGCCGGCGAAGATCGGCGCGGCGGCCGCGCTGCAGAAGCTCCCTGCCTGGAGCGAGGTGGACGGCGGGCGCGACGCTATCCGGCGCTCGTTCCGGTTCGCGGACTTCAACGCCGCCTTCGGCTTCATGACCCGCGTGGCCCTGATGGCCGACAAGCTCGACCACCATCCCGAGTGGTTCAACGTCTACGACCGGGTGGACGTGGTCTTGTCCACCCACGACGCCGACGGCGTGACCGAGCTGGACGTCCGCCTCGCCACCTTCATGGACGAGGCCGCCCAGGCGACGGGCGCCGAAACCGATCAGGACTGAGGGAGCACGGGGCCCATGAGCGGACGCGTCGCAGGCAAGAAGGCTTTCATCACCGGCGCGGCCCAGGGCTTGGGCGCGGCCGCTTCGTGGCGGCTGGCGCGCGAAGGGGCCAAGGTCACCCTCGCCGATGTCAACGCTGCGGGCGCTGAAGCGGTGGCCGCCGCCATCAACGCTGAGCTGGGCGCCGACACCGCCTTCGCCGTGCCCCTCGACGTCACGCGCGAGGAGCAGTGGACCTACGCTTTGGAGGAGGCGGACGCCGTCATGGGCGGCATCTCTGTGCTCGTGAACAACGCCGGCATCAGCCGCGGCGGCGACATCGAGCAGCTCAGCCTCGAAGACTGGCGGCTGGTGATGAGCGTCAACGCCGACTCCGTCTTTCTGGGGACCAAGCACGCCCTGAAGTACCTGCGCGCCAGCCAGCCGGCCTCCATCGTCAACATCTCGTCGATCGCCGGCCTGATCGCCGGCCACAACACGCCGGCTTACAACGCGTCCAAGGCGGCCGTCTGGCTGCTGTCCAAGAACATCGCCCTGCACTGCGCCAAGCACGGCTGGGACATCCGCTCCAACTCGGTGCACCCCACCTTCGTGGACACGCCCATCCTCGACCGCCTGCGCGAGCAGATCGGCAGAGAGACCGCCGACGCCAAGCTCGCCCGCCAGATCCCGCTGGGCCGCATCGGCCACCCGGACGACGTGGCCAACGCCGTGCTCTACCTGGCCTCGGACGAAAGCCGCTTCATGACCGGTGCCGAGCTCAAGCTCGACGGCGGCATCAGCGCCATGTGAGCCAGCATGGAGGGTGGAGCGGAGGCCGGGCCCCCGCTCCGCATCTGACTAGAAGCGGTACGCCGCCGTGACGCGAACGGCGTGGATCTTCAGATCGTCCTCGGTCCGCTGGAAGTTGGTCCCCGCCGGATTGGTCAGGACGAACGGATTGGTCGCCGGAACCGGCCCGCCGGCCCGCACGGTGTAGCCGTCGTCCTCGAGTTCGGTGAGCAGGTACTCCAGCCCCAGGCTCACATCGTTGGTGATCTTATGCTCAAGGCCGGCGCCCAGCTGCCAGCCGTCGACCCAGTCGTCGTTGGTGGTGGCGGCGAAGCTGTTGGCCGTGTTGCTGGTCCGGAAGCGCCGGTCCACCTGACCCTTGGCATAGCCGCCGGTCGCATAGGCCAGCGTCCGGCCCAGGGCGAAGCCGCCCCGCAAGCGCACGGCCGCCAACGCGTTCAGCTCGCGCTCCATCGTGTAGGAAGCCGGCGTCGTGGAAAAGGCGCTGATGGCGTCGTGGACATTGGTGCGGCTGACTTCGCCCACCACGCCGACAACGAAGCTTCCCAGCTGCATGTCATAGCCGGCCCGGGCGCCGAACTCGAAGCCACGGTCGCGCGTCTGGCAGTCGGCGGCGGGCGTCGCGCCCAGCGCGCGGCCTTCGCAGAAGCCTGGGGAGAAGGCGTTGGCGCCGGTGGTGGTGCGCACGGCGTCCCCGAAGGAGCCGTTCAGATCCGTGTCGAATACCACCGTCTCGTCGTCGTTCTCGGCCTTGAAGCCATAGCCCGCCTGAGCGCCGATGTAGCCGCCCGTCCACTCGGGTGCTTGAGCAAGGGCGGCGCCCGAGAAGGTGATCGCAAGCGCGGCGGCGCTGGAGCTGAGCAGGAATTTCATGATGGCCTCTGGGTTTGAGCGTCTACCCATCGGGCGACGTCGCTTAGGCCCTGAGACCGCCATTCGGTTGCCAAGAGACCGCGGAGCGCGGCCCCTCGAGCCCCACTTGATGCAGAGAAGCCACAGTCAGAGCGTCCTGGCGCGCTCCGCCTACCCTCGTCGGCGACCCGCGGCTTTCGACAGGTTCAGCGCCACAGCCGCCCTGATCAGGTCGCGGAACGCCGCCGCGTCAGGCGCCTGGCCCTGGCGGATGTCGATGGCCCGCCGGGTCCCGGCTTCCAGGCTGGCGTTGAACAGGCCTGCGGGGTCGGGCAGCGCCGCGCCCTGCGCGAAGGTCAGCTTGACGTAGTCCGTGTAGGTCTCGCCGGTGCACAGGATGCCTGCGTGCTCCCAGACCGGCACGCCCAGCATGTTGGACGGCTTGCGCCACTTCACCGTCTCAACCACCTCCGGGTCGGCTTCGCGGATCAGCCCTCGCAGGCGCCCCAGCATCTCGCCTCGCCAGTCGCCCAGCGCCGCGATGCGCGCATCCACGCCCGCCGAGCCGTCCGCCTCGTCCTGAACGCCCGTCGCCATCGCTGTCCCTCCGGTCGCTCAGGCTAGCAGCAGATCCCCGGAGCTCGCCAGATACCGTCCCGAGGCGTCGACGATCTCCTCCACCCCGTTGGCGAACATCTGGCTGCGCTGGCGCGCGCCAAAGGTCAGCGTGGTCGCCGTAACCGTGTCGTGCAGCCCTGCGCCGTCCACCAGCAGCGCCTCGGCGACGCTGTCGACGACGAAGTTTGTCCCCGCCGCATGAGTGGTGGCGATGTGCTCGACCTTCACCAGCTTCAAGCCCACGAGGTCCAACGTCGCCTCGCCCGTCACCACGGTGTCGTCGCCGCCGGCGCCGTCGATCAGGGTCACGCCGGCCAGCACAGCGTCATCGACCACGAAGGCGTCGTCGCCCTTGCTGCCGAGGATCTTCTCGACGCTCTTCAGGAAAACGTCCGTGAGGTCAGCCTCGCCGGCGCTGGTCAGGCGCAACTGGTCCGAGCCGCCCTCGCCGTAGATCAGGTCGCCGTCGTTCAGGGCGTCGGGCGCCGCCAGGAAGGTGTCGTCGCGCGCGCCGCCGCTGGCGATCTCGGTCGCCGCACTCAGCGTAGCGCCTTCCACGGACGGGCCGATCACCTGCTGGATGACGTCCTCCTCAGCGTTGACCCAGGCCACGACCACCCGCCCGTCGTCGAGCGCCGCCAGCGCTGGCATCTCCTGGAAGTACCCGACGCCTCCCTCGTGTACGTCTGGAGAGATCAGGGCTTCGCTTCCGACCCGTGCGCCCGTGGCGCTGAACCGTTGAAGGTGAACGCCATCGTCCGGACTCCCGCCGCCGAAATACTGGCGCGACAACCAGGTTACGGCGAAGCCGCCGTCTGGCAGCCCGACCACCGACGGGCTGCTATGACTGCCGTCCGTATTCATGCCGATCTCGATCGGAGAGCCGACCTTGGCGCCGGAGGCGGCGAAGCGTTGGGCGAACAACTCCCGCGACTCTTCCGCCTTCCAGAGGACGACATAGCCGCCGTCAGCAAGACCGGCGACCGAGCGGCCGCTGGACGCAAGATAGCCGGCGGTTTCCGACAGCAGCACCTCGCCGCCCACCTTCTCGCCGTCCGCGTCCAGGCGCTGGACGAAGATTTTGCCCGTATGGATGCTGTCGATCTGTAGATCCCAGACGACCACGAGACCGCCGTCCTTCAGGCCCGCGCTGGAGGGATTGCGTTCCTCCAAGCTGGACGGAGCGTTGACCAGGAACGGCTCGCCCACCAACTTGCCCGCAGCGTCGTACCGGTGCCCGTAGACGTCCGGATCGGGCGTATCCACGTCCAGCTGGTGATCATTGATCGTCACCACATAGCCGCCGTCCTCCAGGGCGGACACCGAGGCTGAGGTGTGCGGTCCCGGCCAGGGTCCGCCTGGGTTCTGCTGCTCGCCGCCCACCTTGTCGCCCGTCGCGTCGAACAGCTGCGACAGGACATCCTTGAAGATCGGTGACGCGGCGTCCGGGACAGTGGTCCAGGCGATCACGAAGCCGCCGCCCTTTAACCCGATGACCGCCGGATCGGACTGCGCGTTAGCCGTGGTGCTGTTGACTCGGAACTCGTCCCCAAGCTTGTCGCCGGAAGCATCGAAGCGCTGCGCGCGGATGTTGGTGCTCGTCTCGTCCTGCCAGACGACGACGTACGAGCCATCGGCGAGAGTGGCAACCGCGGGCGCCGTCTGAAGCCCCGCCGTGCTGGTGTTGACCCGCTGCTCGGCATGAATGGTGGCGATGGTCGGCATCGCAGCGCCTCCTTCCTCTCCGAAGGCGCCGCATGCGCCTCAGCTCAGGATCTTGCGCCGCCAGTTCTCGCTTGCTCGATCATCGGCTAACCCCTTTGCCCGGAGCCGCCTCGCCCCTACTCCAAGTCCCGCAGGTCCCGGCCGCGGGTCTCACGACCGAGCGCCACCGTGAGGACGAAAGCCAGCAGGGTGAGGCCGCAGACGAAGGCCGCGGCAAGCGCCAGCGCGGGCGCAAGGCCGAGCACGCTCAGCCCCTGCGCCAGCAGCCCGCCGATCTTGCTGCAGCCGGCGATCCAGCCGGTCGCACGGCCGCGGATGCGCAACGGGAAATTCTCCGCGGTGTAGGGCAGCAGGATGGAGATCACGCCGCTCGAGCCCACGATCAGCAGCGCCAGCGGCGCAACCGGATCCTGCAGCATCGGGACCCCGGCGCTCCGGAGGGCCAAACCCGCCAGGCCCGCAGCCGTGGCCGCCAGCATCAACGCCAGCGCCCCGCGCGTGCTCCAGGCGCTGTAGAGCCAGACCGACAACAGGATCGTCGGCGCCGCGATCAGCGTGGATTTGGCGATCAGGCCGGACGCGGCCGAAACGCTGACGCCTTCTGCGACCAGGCCAGCCGGCAGCCACAGCAGCACCCCGAAGTTGACCAGCCCCCAGGCCAGCGCCGCAACGGTCAGCGCGACGGTCACTCCGGCATAGCGTTTGTCCACCGGGGGCAGGTGCGAATGGCTTTCCCGCGGCGCAGGGGCGTTGGAGGTCACGACCGCGCCGAAACGCGCCAGCATCGTGCGCGCTTCCGCGGCCCGGCCCACGTGCATCAGAAAGCGCGCCGACTCCGGCAGGAAGGGGCTGAGGGCGATCAGGATCAGGCCGGTGGGCAGGTTCAGGAACCACATGACCCGCCAGCTCCACGCCGGCTGAAGCCATGCTGACAGCACGCTGGCGGCGAAATAGCCGCCCACCGCGCCGATCCCGCCGACCAGCACGAGGGCCCAGCCCCGGTGGCGGGTCGGCATGATTTCCGCGAGCAAGGCGTAGGCCACCGGCAACATCCCGCCCGCGCCGGCTCCCATCAGGAAGCACATCCCGACGTTCCAGTAGAAGTCCGGCATCGCCCCGCAGATGGAGGTGCCGACGAAGACGATGGAGGACAGCAGGATCGAGGCCCGCCGCCCGTAGACGTCGGCGAGCCAGCCCCACAGAAACGATCCGACGACCGTGCCGCTCAGGGCGGCGAACGGCAGCAGGGCCACGATGGACCCCTCTAGGCCGTACTCCTGCTTCATGCCAGGAACGACGAAGCCGAGGCTGGCCGGCTTCATGATGTCGACGATCAAAGCCAAGGCCAGCAGGGCGCACATGCCCCAATGCGCCTGCGTCAGGGGCGCGTCTTCAGGCGGGGCGACCACGCCGACGTCCTCATGGGCGAACTTGGCGGGCATCAGTCCGTAGGCGGATAGTCCAACCCCAAGGACGATCAGCACCATGCCCCACCACATGCCGGCGTCCATCGCCATCCCGGCGAGCTGGAAGCCCATGTCGCGGCCCATCCAGTACATCGGAATGTGCAGCAGGACCCCGGCGGTGACCGCCAGGCACCCCAGCCAGAAGGCCCCAGCGCGCCACCCGCCTGCGAACGTCATCCCATCGCCCCCTCAGAGATCGACGGTTCTAGTCCGCGGCGAGGGCGCAGCAAACCCCGGCCGGCGCGCTCGCCGGGGAGGTCGCTGCGGCGTCGTTCGGTTTAGGAGAGCGCGGCTTCGGCCGCGCTTTCGCGGAACTCATCCGCGGTGACGAAGGCCGCGCCGTCGTCGTCCAGCACCCAGACGCCGAGGAACGCCGGGTGGTCGGGTTCCAGATCCTCTTCCAGCAGGTCGCCTTCATACAGGCCGACGTTGCTGTAGTCGAAATCAAGGTCCAGCTGCTGGGCCAGGCTCAGCATCTCGTGAGCCATGCGACGCGAATACCCCAGGGCTTCGCTCTGGTCGGCGAAATCGTCGGCGAGCGTATTCACCTCGGCGGCGTCGCTGCCTTGGGCTGCACTGGTCGTGACGATGGTGTACGCGGGCATGACAATTCTCTCTCGGTTCAGAGCCTACCTTACCCGGTTCGCGGGCGATGCCGCACCAATTGATCCCCGCCTTCGCGCCCGTTCAGCTCAGCGTCGCCATGTCGATCACATAGCGGAACCGCACTTCGCCCTTTTCGACCTTCTTCATCGCATCATTGATGTCCTTGATGTCGATGATTTCGATTTCGGGCGCCACCTGGTGCTGGGCGCAGAAATCCAGCACCTCCTGGGTCTCGTCGATGGAGCCGATCAGGCTGCCGGCCACCGATCGGCGCAGCATGGCGGTGTCCATGTTGTTGACCCCCTTCATCTCTTCCAGGGCGCCCACGATGGCCAGGGTGCGGTCGTGCTTCAGCAGGGCGATGAACGGGTTCACGTCGTGCTTCTGCGGAATGGTCGAGATGATGAAGTCGAACGAAGCTTCCAACGGCTCCAGGGCCTTCTCGTCGTCTTCCAGATAGGCCTCGTCCGCGCCCAGCGTCTTGGCCTCTTTGATCTTCTCCTTGGTGGAGGTGAACACCGTCACCTTCGCGCCCAACGCCTTGGCGAGTTTCAGGGCCATGTGGCCCAGGCCGCCCAGGCCGACGACGCCCACCTTGTCCCCCGCCTTCACCTCCCAGTGCCGCATGGGGGAGAAGGTGGTCACGCCGGCGCACAGGATCGGCGCGGCCGCCGCCGGATCGAGGCCCTCAGGGATCCGCAGCACGAAGTCCTCCGGCACGACCACCACGTTGGAATAGCCGCCAAAGGTGTTGTCGCGGCCGTACATGTTCTGGCCCGCTTCCTTGGCCGGCTTCATCGGACCGTTGTAGGTCGCCAGCCAGCTGTTCGGCCCCTGGCAGTAGTTCTGCTCGCCCGACCGGCAGGCGTCGCATTGCCGGCAGCTGTCGATCATGCAGCCGACCCCCACGAGGTCGCCTTCCTTGTACCGGCTGACCTGGGCGCCGATGCGGCTCACCCGGCCCACGATCTCGTGCCCCGGCAGGCAGGGGTAAACCGAGTTGCCCCACTCGTTCTTCACCTGGTGGATGTCCGAGTGGCAGACGCCGCAGAACAGGACGTCGATCACCACCTCGTTGGCCTTGGGATCGTCCCGCTCGAACTCCCAGCGATGCAGGTGCGAATGGGCGTTCTTGCTGGCGTAGCCGAGGGCGGAGATCATGACGGGCGTCCTGGTGAGCAGTGCGCCCCTCAACTTCGCGGCTTGCGCGAAGGTTGCCCGGATCCGGGATTTCTTTATCCGATATGTATAGGAAAGGGCCGACGCCCTTCGGCTAGTTGATCAGCACCGATCCCAGCAGGATGCGCGCGCCCTGGCGGCCCAGCATTTCGTCGGTCTGCCGCTGCATGGTGCGAACCAGAAAGTCGGTGTTGGGCAGGGCGCCGTAGGGCAGGCCGCCGGCATAGGTCAGCACGGTCTGCAGATAGGCGGCGCGCAGCCGCGGCATGTTCTTTTCCGCCTTGTCCCGCAGGCCGGCGTCGTTGACCTCCAGGCCGCACTCCACCGACATCACGCCGCGGCGGCCGCCCGGCTTGTTGATGGTCCCGGTCAGCGCCCGGATCGGCAGGTAGTTGGTCCCGCCAGTGGTCTTCTTCTCACCACCGCCGCCAGAGGCGCGCGCCAGCGAGGGCGCGGCGGAGAGAGCTGCGAGAAGGAAGAAGCGGCGACGCATGGCCGCAACCTGCCGCAACTGTGGTTAGAGCTCTCTTTACGCGCGGCGCGGGAAGGTGGCCCCACGACCGATTCGAAACGCCGGGAGCGCCCCTTGGGCCGATTTGCGCCGACCACTCTCGACCTCGACGGCAAGGTCATTTTCGTCACCGGCGGCACCGGCTCCTTCGGGCGCCGCTTCGTCGAGACCGTGCTGACCAGGGCCGACCCGCGAAAGCTCATCGTCTATTCACGCGACGAGCTGAAGCAGAGCGAGATGCAGCAGGATCTGGCCGAGAAGTTCGGGCCCGAGAAGATGGCTCGCATGCGCTTCTTCCTGGGCGACGTGCGCGACCGCGAACGCCTCAGCCTGGCGATGCGCGGGGTGGACGTGGTGATCCACGCCGCCGCCCTGAAGCAGGTGCCGGCCGCCGAATACAACCCGTCCGAATGCATCCACACCAACGTCCTGGGCGCCGAGAACGTGGTGTGGGCCTGCCTGCAGAACCGGGTGAAGCAGGTGATCGCCCTGTCCACCGACAAAGCCTGCAACCCGATCAACCTCTACGGCGCGACCAAGCTCGCCTCCGACAAGACCTTTGTCGCCGCCAACAACCTGTCCGGCGACATCGGCACGCGTTTCGCGGTGGTGCGCTACGGCAACGTCGTGGGCTCGCGCGGCTCCGTGGCGCCGTTCTTCCAGCGGCTGATCGCCAAGGGCGCGGCCGAGCTGCCGATCACCGACCCGCGCATGACCCGCTTCTGGATCACCCTGAACCAGGGCGTCGACTTCGTGCTCTCGTCCCTGTCGCTGATGCGCGGCGGCGAGATCTTCGTGCCCAAGATCCCGTCCATGAAGGTGGTGGATCTCGCCACCGCCATGGCTCCTGAGGCCCAGCTCAAGACCGTCGGCATCCGTCCCGGCGAAAAGCTGCACGAGATGATGATCTCGGCCGACGACGCCCGCAGCACCGTGGATCTCGGCGACCGCTACGCCATCGAGCCTGTGTTCGCCGAGTACACCCGCGAGCCCCTTCAAGGCGCCCGGCTGCCGGAAGATTTCTCCTACGCGTCGGACACGAACGACGAGTGGCTGACCGGCTCGGACCTCCTGGGCCTGCTGAGCGACGGCGAGCCTGCCCCCCGCCGCCGGGCCACCGACGCATGAGCTCAGGCTTCCTGCCCTACGGCCGCCAGACCATCGAGGACGACGACGTCGCCGCGATGGCCGAGGCGCTGCGGGCGGACTTCCTGACCACCGGCCCCACGGTCGACGCCTTCGAGCGCGCCTTCGCCGACAAGGTCGGCGCAGCTCACGCCGTGGCCTGCTCCAACGGCACCGCCTCGCTGCACCTGGCCATGATGGCCCTGGACGTGAAGCCGGGCGAGGCGGTGGTGGCGCCCTCCATCACCTTCCTCGCCACCGCCAACTGCGCCCGCTACGTGGGCGCGGAGGTTGTGTTCGCCGACGTCGATCCCGACACCGGCCTGATGACCCCGGCCTCCCTGGCTGGCGCGCTGGAGCGGCTGGACGGGCGCACCTTGCGCGCCGTGCTGCCCGTGCACCTGCGGGGCGACGTCGCCGACCTCCCGGCCCTCGCGGCCCTGGCCAGCGAGCAGGGCGCCGTGCTGGTGGAGGACGCGCCCCACGCCCTGGGTTCGGCCATGCGCTTCGGCGACCAGGCCGAGCGCGTGGGCGACTGCCGCCACTCCGCCATGGCCAGCTTCTCGTTCCACCCGGTCAAGACCATCGCCACCGGCGAGGGCGGCATGCTGACCACCAACGACGCCGGTCTCGACGAGCGCCTGCGCCGCTTCCGCAGCCACGGCATGGTCCGCCCCGCGGACGCCGAGCCCTGGTGGTACGAGATGGAGGAGCCCGGCTTCAACTACCGCCTGCCGGACATACTCTGCGCCCTGGGCCTGTCCCAGCTCGCCAAACTCGATCGCTTCGTGGCGCGCCGCCGTCATCTGTCCACGCTCTATGCCGAAGCCCTCGCGCCGCTGGCGCCGGTGGTGCGCATGGCCGCCTCGCCGGCCTGGAGCGATCCGGCCCTTCACCTGCTCACCGTGCTGATCGATTTCGAGGCCGTCGGCGCGACTCGGCTCGAGGTGGTCGAACGCCTCAAGGCCCAGGGGATCGGCAGCCAGGTCCACTACATCCCGGTTCACCGCCAGCCCTACTACCGCGCCCGCTACGGCGAGCTCGAGCTTCCCGGCGCCGACGCCTGGTACGCCCGCTGCCTGTCCCTGCCGCTCTATCCCGGCATGGGCGACGACGATGTCGCCCGCGTGGTCGACGCGTTGAAAGCTAGCCTCGGCCTCTAGGTTCTGAAGGTCGGCCTTAGGCCGCCAGTCCCGCCTGCTGGATCATCTCGCGCATGGCGCTCATCTGCTCAGGCGCCTTGGCGAGTTCCGCGCGAGTGTCGTCCTGCCGGATCAGGCGCATGGCTTCGGAGCGCGCGCGATCGGCCGCCGGCCCCAGAGGCGCGGACTCTCCGCTGGCCAGCCGCAGCAGGACCGTCAGGCGCTGCACGACCGGCGCCTGGGCGCGGCCCAGGGTCCAGGCGATCTTGCCCTCGGCCTCCACCATGCCGCCGATCTCGCCGATCTTCTGCTGGATGGGGACATAGTCCTCCGGCACCAGCCCGCAGCGGCTGACCGACTTCTGCAGCACGGCCAGCTGAGCGAGGCGGGCCGCGGGCGACTCCTCCTCGTTCTTGCGGAATTCCTTTTCGAAGCGCAGGGCCGAGACCACCGCCTTGATCCAGCGCCCGGCCTGCCGCTTGTTGGCCGGCCCGATGACGTTTTCCGTCAGCCACACCAGCGCCTCGGCCTCCTGGATCGCCGACATCTCGCGGCCCAGGTAGGACTCAACGAAGTCGCCGGTCACCAGCATCTTGGACCGGGCCGAGAACGCCGACTGAACCTCGTCCAGCGGCAGCAGGTTGCCCGACGCGCTGGTCAGCGACATCGCCAGGGCCCGCAGGATGTCGATCTCGCCGGCCGCATCGCCGGGGCGCAGCCGGCGCGGGCCGTTCAGCTCCGCCAGGATGCGCTTGCCCAGAGCCGTGCGCACTTCCAGGAAGCCTTCCGCCGTCAACCACTTCGACAGCCGCGCCGCGCTCGCCGACAGCTTCGGCATGACCTTGGCCACCGACGGCTCGACCTCGATCAGCTTGTCCACCGCCTCGGAGGCGGTCAGCCGCGTCATGCCGGCCAGGTTGCCGCCCAGGTCCATGCCCCGGCCCAGCAGCTCCTCCAGCCCCAGCTTGCCGCCCAGGATCTCGGCCAGCGGCTGCTCGATGGTGCTCAGCACCAAGGCCCGGCCAGGTCCCGCGTGCGGCGCGGAGTCGGCCAGGTCCAGCAGCATGGCGACCTTCTCCGACCAGCTGCTCGCCGGCTCGATCGCCGCGGCCACGCCGCAGCCCATCAGGTAATGGCGGTCCGGATGGTGCGCGAGCCGCTCGGCCGCGACGTTCAGGCCTTCCTTGGCCAGGTCCGGCAGCGCCCCCTTGCGGTGGTCGCTCATCAGCCGGTCGACCGCGCGCTCCACCAGCTGCTGGAAGCTGCGCATCATGTCGTGGGTGGTCGCGCCGCGGGCCTGGGCCTCGGGCACGGCGATCTTCTGGATGGCGTGCTGCAGGTCGGTGCCCGACGCTTCCAGCTTCTCCACCAGGTCCGGCCGGTGCAGCAGCTCGAAGGCGGTGGCGCTGCGCCGCTCTAGCCAGGCCTCCAGCAGCCGGCTGATCCGCTCGCGCGCATGGATGGTGTAGAGGTCCTGCGGCGTGACGCAGAGCGGCTCGATGTCTTCCTTGACCTTGCGCTTCTTGGTGGTGTCCGGCGCGCCCAGGTTCAGGATGGTGACCGTCTGGAACTCGCGGGTTTCCTCGTCCAGCGTTTCCTTGGTGACCTTGGCCGCGGTGACCCGGCCTTCCTTGATCAGGTCTTCCGCGGTGGAAATCGCCAGGGCGCGATTCTCCGTCGCCATCTCCAGAGTCCATCCGGAGGTCGGCTTCTTGCGGACATAGACCTCGAAATGGACGCGCGCGCTAACCATCTGGATCCCTCAGAGATGCAAGGTTTGCGGCAACAAGCTTAAGGGTGGGTTGCTGGAACCGGACGGTTTGCGCCCCATTGAGGCCACGCTGGTCGCCGACTAGCTTGAGCCTTAAGTGAACGGCGCCGCTCAGGAGAACTCGAACCCGACATGGCCAAGATCACCTTGGTGGACGACGACGAGAACATCGTCACGTCCGTGAGCCTCGCCCTTGAAAGCCACGGCCACACCGTGAAGGCCTACTACGACGGCGCTTCCGGCCTCGCCGCGCTGGAGGGCGAGCCGCCGGATCTGGCGATCCTCGACGTGAAGATGCCCCGCATGGACGGCATGGAAGTGCTCCGGCGCCTGCGCCGCACCTCCGACCTGCCGGTGATCATCCTGACGTCCAAGGACGACGAGATCGACGAGATCCTCGGCTTCAACCTCGGCGCCGACGACTACATCCACAAGCCGTTCAGCCAGCGCCTGCTGATCGAGCGGGTGAAGGCCGTCCTGCGACGCGCCGGCGTGGAAGGCGAGGAAGTGAACGGCGCGGCCGGTCCCGCCGCTGCGGCGGACGCCGCCTCGCGCGCTATCAAGCGCGGCAAGCTCACCCTCGATCCCGCCCGCCATGACTGCCTCTGGGAAGGCAAGCCGGTGAAGCTCACCGTCACCGAATTCCTGCTGCTGCAGTCGCTGGCCCAGCGTCCGGGCTTCGTGAAAAGCCGCGACAACCTGATGGACGCGGCCTACGACGATCAGGTGTACGTCGACGACCGCACGATCGACAGCCACATCAAGCGCATGCGGAAGAAGTTCCGCGACGTGGACCCGGAGTTCGACGCGATCGAAACCCTTTATGGCGTCGGATACCGATACCGCGAAAGCTGATCGCAGCCGTCGGGCGCCAAGACGGTTCCGCTGGTTGCCGGGCTCACGCCTCGGCCGGCTGATCATCGCCCTGAACGTGCTGAGCCTGGCGGTTCTCGTCGCCGGGGCGCTGGTGCTCAACGAGCTCCGGCGTGGGCTGGTCAACGCCCGCATCGACAGCCTGACCACCCAGGGCGAGCTGATCGCCCAGGTCATCGACCAGGCCGCCACCGTGGGCGAGCCCGAGCCCATGCTCGACGCCGCCTACGCCAGCCAGGTGCTGCAGCTGCTGGCCAACCCCCGGGCCCAGCGCGCCCGCCTGTTTGACGCGCAGGGTCGCCTGATCGCCGACAGCGACTGGGTGGCCGATCGCGTGGAATGGCGCCTGCTGCCGCCCGCCCGCGTTCGCGAGGAAGAGAAGGGCGGCTTCCACTTCCGCCTGACGCCCAAGAAAAAGGACGGGGAGGAGGAGAGCCAGGAAGCCCGCCAGGCCCTGTCCGACGAGGTCCGACGCGCCCTGGGCGGCCACCACGTCTCGGGCCTGCGCACCGGCGGCTCGGGCGAGCGGGTGGTGTCCGTCTCCGTGCCCATCCAGCACGTGAAGGCGGTGCTGGGCGTGCTCACCCTGGAAGCCAGCGACGTGGACGAGATCATCGCTCGCGAGCGCGCCGCCCTGATCCCCTTCATCCTGGTCGCCATCTCGGTGACCCTGATTTCGTCCCTGCTGCTCAACAGCCTGATCGCCAAGCCGGTGCTGCGCCTGGCCCGCGCCGCCGACCGCGTGCGCCTGGCCGGCGCCCGCGCCATCTCCCTGCCGGATCTGGCCGACCGGGACGACGAGGTGGGCGACCTGACCCGCAGCCTCGAGGCCATGACCAATTCGCTCACCGAGCGGATGGACGCCATCGAGAGCTTCGCCGCCGACGTGGCGCACGAGATCCGCAACCCGCTGACCTCCATGCGTTCGGCCGTGGAGACCCTGGACCTCGTCAAGGACGACACCGCCCGCATGCGCCTGCTGCGGGTGCTGCAGAACGACGTCAAACGCCTGGACCGGCTGGTCACGGACATCTCCAACGCCTCGCGCCTGGACGCCGAGCTGTCGCGCGACCAGCCCAAGGTGCTCGACCTGGAGCGGCTGATCACCGACATCGTCGCCCTCTACCAGGCCACCGCCAAGCCGGGCGACGTCGCCGTCCGCTTCCAGTCCTCCGGCGCCCTGTCGGCGGTTCGCGTGCTGGGCCGCGAAGGTCCCCTCGGCCAGATCTTCCGCAACCTGATCGACAACGCCCGTTCCTTCAGCCCGCCGGGCGAGACGGTCACCGTCACCCTGGCGCGCAACAAGGGCCGGGTGCTGGCCATGGTCGCCGACGCAGGTCCTGGCATTCCCCCGGAAAATGTCGAGACCATCTTCCAGCGCTTCTACACCTCGCGGCCCAAGGGGGCGGCCTTCGGCAACAACTCGGGCCTGGGCCTGTCCATCGCCCGCCAGATCGCCGAGGCGCACAACGGCACGCTGACGGCCAAGAACATGGTCGATGAAGACGGCAAGGTGCGCGGCGCCCTGTTCATCCTCACCCTGCCCGAGGTCGGGCTTTGATCCTCCACGCCGGGCTGATCGCCCAGCGCCACGCCGGCGCCTGGCGCGGCGTGCTGATCGAGGGGCCCTCCGGCGCCGGCAAGAGCGACCTAGCCTTGCGCGCCCTGCAGGCCGGCTTCCAGCTGGTGGCCGACGACCGCACGCTGGTGTGGACCTCGGGGGGCCAGCTGTTCGGCCGCGCCCCCGACACCCTCCACGGCCTGCTGGAAGTCCGCGGCCTGGACGTGGTCCGCGCCCCCGCCCTGCCTCTGGCGCCCATCAGCCTGGTGGTCCGCGCCGGCGCGCCTGAGCGGCTGCCCGACCCCGACCACGAGGAGGTGCGCGGATTGCGCGTGCCGCTTCTTCTGCTCGACCTGAAGGACGCCTCGGCGCCTGCGAAACTTAGCCGCGCGCTGGCTCGGCTTTGACGCAGCGCACAAGAGGCGTATTTAAGCCGGTCTCGGTCCTTTGGGGCCGTCTTGGGGGAACCCCTTGAGAGTGAATTCATGATCGGGCTCGTGATCGTGACCCACGGGCGACTGGCGGAGGAGTTCGTCTTCGCCATGGAGCACGTGGTGGGCCCGCAAACTGCGGTCGAAGCCATCTGCATCGGCCCGGAAGACGACATGGAGCGGCGGCGCCAGGACATCCTGGGCGCCTGCGGCCGTGTCGACAGCGGCGGCGGGGTCATCCTGCTCACCGACATGTTCGGCGGCACGCCCTCGAACCTCGCCATCTCCGTGATGGAACAGACCAAGGCCGAGGTCATCGCCGGCCTGAACCTGCCCATGCTGATCAAGCTGGCCAGCGTGCGCGGCCGTCAAAGCCTGGAGGACGCGGTCGCCTGCGCCCAGGAGGCCGGCCGCAAGTACATCTCCGTCGCCTCCTACGTGCTCGCCGGCGAAAAGTGACGGTCGAAGCGCAGCGCACGGTCGAGATCATCAACAAGCGCGGGCTCCACGCCCGCGCCTCGGCCAAGTTCGTCAAGACGGCCTCCGGCTTCGACGCCGAGGTCCGCGTCTCCAAGGACGGCTCCACCGTCGACGCCCGCTCCATCATGGGCCTGATGATGCTGGCCGCCGGCCCCGGCAGCGAAATCGACATCGAAGCCGAAGGCCCCGAAGCCGCCGAAGCCCTCGCCGCGCTCGCCGACCTCATCGCCCGCAGGTTCGACGAAGACGAGTAACTAGATCCTCCCCCTCAGGGGGAGGTGGCCAAAGGCCGGAGGGGGTTACACCCACGGCTTGCGCCCTATGAACCCCCTCAGTCGCTTCGCGACAGCTCCCCCTGAAGGGGAGCATCTGTCGTCCGTTACGCCTTCAGCTTCCACCCGGTCCGGAAGATCCAGCTGACCCCCGCCAGGCACAGCAGCAGGAACACCAGGGTCATGCCCAAGCTCACGCCGACGCCCACGTCCGACACGCCGTAGAAGCTCCAGCGGAAGCCGCTCACCAGGTAGACCACCGGGTTCAGCAGGGCGATGTCGCGCCAGATGCCCGGCAGCATGTCGATGGAATAGAAGCTGCCGCCCAGGAAGGTCAGGGGCGTGATCACCAGCATCGGGATGATCGACAGCTTTTCCCAGCCGTCGGCCCAGATCCCGGTCAGGAAGCCGAACAGCGAGAAGGTCGCCGAGGTCAGAACCAGGAACGCCAGCATCACCAATGGATGGGCGATGGAGAACGGCACGAACAGCCGCGCCGTGGCCAGGATGATCAGCCCCAGCATCACTGACTTGGTGGCCGCCGCGCCCACATAGCCCAGTACGATTTCGGCCGTGCTCACCGGCGCGCTCAAGAGCTCGTAGATCGTGCCGCTGAACTTCGGCATGTAGATGCCGAACGAGCCGTTGGAGATGCTCTCCGTCAGGATCGACAGCATGATCAGTCCCGGCACGATGAAGGCGCCGTAGCTCACCCCGTCGATGCTGGCCATTCGCGAGCCGATCGCGGCGCCGAACACGATGAAATAGAGCGAGGTGGTGATCACCGGGGCGGCGATCGACTGAACGATGGTGCGGAACGTCCGCGCCATCTCGAACCGGTAGATGGCGGCGATGGCGTAGACGTTCATGCCCGGCTCCTGACGAGGCTGACGAAGATCTCCTCGAGGGAGCTTTGGCTGGTCTGCAGGTCCTTGAAGTCGACGCCGTTCTTGGACAGCTCCCGCAGCAGCTCGGCGATGCCGGTGTGCTCGGCCTGGGCGTCGAAGGTGTAGGTCAGCTGGGTCCCGTCGAGGCTCAGCTCCAGCGGATAGCTCGCCAGGCCGTCCGGAATGGCGGTGAGCTTGTCCTGCAGCTGCAGGGTCAGCTGCTTCTTGCCGAGCTTGCGCATCAGGTCTTCCTTGCGCTCCACCAGGATCAGCTCGCCTCTGGAGATCACGCCGATCCGATCGGCCATCTCCTCGGCTTCCTCGATGTAGTGGGTGGTCAGGATGATGGTCACGCCCTGCTCGCGCAGGCCCCGCACCATCTCCCACATGTCCCGGCGCAGCTCGACGTCCACGCCGGCCGTGGGCTCGTCCAGGAACAGGATCGACGGCTCGTGGCTCAGCGCCTTGGCGATCATCACCCGGCGCTTCATGCCGCCGGACAGGGCCATGATCTTGGCGTCCTTCTTGTCCCACAGGGACAGGTCCTTCAGCACCTTCTCGATGTGCGCCGGATTGGGCGCCTTGCCGAACAGGCCGCGGGAATAGCTGACCGTGCTCCACACGGTCTCGAACATGTCCGTGGACAGTTCTTGCGGCACCAGGCCGATCTTGGTTCGGGCGTTGCGATAGTCGCGGACGATGTCGTGGCCGTCGGCCACCACCGTGCCCGCCGTGGCGTTCACCAAGCCGCAGGTGATGCCGATCAGGGTGGTCTTGCCCGCCCCGTTCGGTCCCAACAGGGCGAAGATCTCGCCGCGCCGGATTTCCAGGTCCACGCCCTTCAGCGCCTGGTGACCGCCCTTGTAGGTCTTCGCCAGACCCTGGATGGAAATGATCGGCTCCACGCGTCCCCCTTGAAGTGCGCCTCTGGCGCGGCGCTCGTGGCCTTGCGCCCGCGGAAGGTAGGCGCCCGCAAACGCTTAAGCTAGGCGCCCCTCAGCTTTTCGAGCAGCGCCCCGGCCCAGGCCTCGTCGCCGTTCCGTCCTGCCGCAAGGACGGGCGTGGGCGCCGCCATCCGACGGACCAGCTCCACGGTTTGCGAAAAGTCCGGCGCGTCGGCCGATCCGTCCTCGCTGACGACCACCGCCGCGACGGCCAGGCTCCGGGCCCGCATCACCTCCAGGGCGGTCAGCGTGTGGCTGATCGAGCCCAGGTAGCTTCCGCCCACCAGCACGCTGGGCAGGTCCAGCGCCTGCAAAAGGTCCAGCACCGTGCCGTCTTCCGCGATGGGCGACATCAGCCCGCCGGCGCTTTCCACCAGCGCCAGGTCCGCGTCCGCCTCCGCCAGCCAGCCCCGGCTGGCGTCCGACAGGTCCTTCAGCTCCAGGCGGCGGCCTTCCAGCCGCGCCGCCATGGGCGGGGCGAGGGGCGCGGCGTAGCGGAACGGCGAGATGGCCTCCAGCGCCGCCGTCGTCGGCTCTGTTTCCAAGGCGGCCAGCAGCCGACCGGAGTCGCTGCCGGTCCAGTCCGCGGGATCGAAACCGCTCAGCACCGGCTTGAAGGCCGCCACGCTGCGGCCCTCCGCGCGGGCTACGCGCAGCAGGGCGCAAGCCACATGGGTCTTGCCGATCTCGGTGTGCGATCCGGCGATGAATACCTTCATGCGCCCACCCACGGGCGCACCGCCTCCGCCAGCTGGTCCACCTGGTCCTCGGAATGCAGTGCGCAGAAGGCCAACCGCAGCCGCGCCGTCCCGGCCGGCACCGTCGGCGGGCGGATCGCCACCGCCAGCAAGCCCTGGCGCTCCAGGTCCGCCGCCGCTTCCAGCGCTCGCTCGGCCTCGCCCAGCACCACCGGCACGATGGCGCTCTGCGCTTCCGGCAAGCCCAGCGATCCGGTGAGCCGCCGCGCCCGCGCCACCGGCGCTGCGACCAGCTCCGGCTCGCACTCGATGACATCCAGGGCGGCGATGGCCGCCGCGGCGTTCGCGGGCGGCAGGCCCGTGGTGTAGACCACCGTGCGCGTGCGGGTCTTGATCAGGTCGACCACCGGCCGGCTCGCGCAGACATAGGCGCCATAGCCGCCGATGGCCTTGGACAGGGTGCCCATGTGCAGGTCGATCTGCGCTTCGGGAAACAGCCGCGCGGTCCCTGCGCCGCCGCCCAGCACGCCCAGCCCGTGGGCGTCATCCACCAGCAGCCAGGCGTCCTGCGCCCGGCAGGCCCGGCTGATCGCATCCAGCGGCGCCATGTCCCCGTCCATGGAGAACACCCCGTCCGTGGCCACCAGCGCGCGCCGCGCCTTGCCCCGGTGCTCGGCCAGCTTGGCTTCGAGGTCCGCCACGTCGTTATGGCGGAAGGCCACGATGGGCGCGCCCGTCAGCGTGGCGCCGGCCCAGATGCAGGCGTGCGCCAGCTCGTCGACGATCACCACGTCCTGCGGCCCGACGAAGGTCGGGATGATCCCGCTGTTGGCCAGGTAGCCGGAGCCGAACACGCAGGCCGCATCCGCCCCCTTCAGCGCCGCCAGCCGCGCTTCCAGCTGGCCCAGCAGCGGGTTGTCGCCGGTCACCAGCCGCGAGGCGCCGGACCCGACGCCATACGCCTCGACCGCCACGATCGCCGCCGCCTTGACCCTGGGGTGGTGCGACAGGCCCAGGTAGTCGTTGCAGGAGAAGGACACGTACTCGCGCCCGCCGCGCACCACATGAACCCCGTCCGTCCGGTGGGTCGGCTTCAGCGTCCGCCGCAGGCTCTTGGCCTCCAGCTCATCGATTTTCGCTTGCGCAAAGGCGGTGAGGGTGTCGTTCACGGCGCGCCCTATGCCCCGCTTGGCCCGGGCTGTCACGAGAGGTTCCGATGCAAGCTCCGACCTGGCTGACCGAAGGCGCCCCGCACGTCTGGCGTCCCTACTGCCAGATGAAGACCGCGCCGGCCCCGCTGCCGGTCGCTCGCACGGAGGGCTGCCGCATCATCCTGGAGGACGGTCGCGCGCTGGTGGACGGCATCGCCTCCTGGTGGACCGCCTGCCACGGCTACAATCACCCGCACATCCGCGCGGCGGTGCAGGCCCAGCTGGAGCGCGCCCCGCACGTGATGTTCGGCGGCCTGGCGCATGAGCCCGCCTACCGGTTGGCCAGCCGCCTCGCGAAGCTGCTCCCCGGTGACCTCGACCACGTCTTCTTCGCCGAAAGCGGCTCGGTGTCCGTCGAGATCGCTATGAAGATGGCGCTGCAGTTCTGGATCAACCGGGGCGTTTCCGGCCGCACCCGCTTCCTGTCCTTCCTCGGCGGCTATCACGGCGACACCCTGGCCACGATGACCATCTGCGATCCGGAGGAGGGGATGCACAGCCTGTTCTCCGGCGTCCTCCCGGCCCAGCACGTGGTCGCCCTGCCTGTCGACGACGCCTCCGAGGCGGGCCTGCGCGCCTACCTCCAGGAGAACGGTCCCGAGATCGCCGCCATGCTGGTGGAGCCGCGGGTTCAGGGCGCCGGCGGCATGCTTTTCCACGACGACGAGGTCCTTCGCCGCCTGCGCGCCATCGCCGACGAGTTCGAGATCCTGCTGGTGTTCGACGAGATCTTCACCGGCTTCGGCCGCACCGGCGACCTCTTCGCCTGCGAGGGCGCCGGCGTGGTCCCGGACATCATCACCCTGTCCAAGGCACTCACCGGCGGCACCCTGCCGCTGTCCTGCGCCGTCGCCAGCCGCCGCATCTTCGAGACCTTCTGGTCGGACCGCGCGGACGCGGCCCTGATGCATGGCCCCACCTACATGGCCAATCCCCTGGCCTGCGCCGCGGCCAACGCCACCCTCGACCTCTTCGAGGACGGAAGTTGGCGCGGCCGCGTGGCCGCCATCGCCGAGGGCCTGCGCGCCGGGCTCGAGCCCTGCCGCGGCTTGCCGGGCGTGGTGGACGTCCGGGTGCTGGGTGCCATCGGCGTGGTCGAAATGCAGGCGCCGGTGCCCGCCGGCGAGCTTTCCCGCCGCTTCGCCGAGCTCGGCGTCTGGGTTCGGCCCATGGGAAGGGTGGTCTACCTGACCCCGCCGTTCGTGGTCTCCGCCGAGGAGTTGGACCGCCTGACGGGGGCTATTAGAACCCTACTCAGCAGCTAGGCTTTCAAGCTCTTCTGACTCCGACCCCAGAAAACTTCAGGCCGGGGCGCGGTTGGCCGTTCCTACATTTGTGACGTGGCGTGACATGCGCCCGACGATGGGACAGCCGGCAATGGCGACAACGACGAAGACACCGCGCCTGATCAGCAACTTCGGCCTCCAGGTCCTGGGCGCCATGGTGCTCGGCCTGGCCCTGGGCCTTGTGGCGCGCAACCTGGGTCCTGCGGAGGGTCAGCCCGGCTTCGCCCTGGCCGAGACCCTGCGGATCGTCGGCCAGGCCTTTGTCCAGCTGCTGCGCGCCCTTGTGCCGCCGCTGGTGTTCACCGCCATCGTCGCCTCCATCGCCAATCTGCGCGAGCTGCAGAACGCCGCCGGTCTCGTCTGGCGCACCCTGCTGTGGTTCGCCATCACCGCCCTGATCGCCGTCGCCATCGGCATCGGTCTGGGCCTCATCCTGCAGCCGGGGCTCCACGCCGGCGTCTCGGCCAGCGCCGCCCACGCGCCCAGCAGCACCGGCTCCTGGCTCGACTTCCTCACCGGCCTCGTGCCCTCGAACTTCCTGGGCATCACCGCGTCCACCAAGCTTTCGGACGGCTCGGCGACCACCAGCCTGTCGTTCAACGTCCTGCAGCTGCTGGTGATCTCCCTGGCCGTGGGCGCCGCCGCCCTCAAGGCGGGCGAAGCCGGCCGCGCGTTCCTGGCCTTCAACGCTTCGGCCCTGGCGGTGGTGCGCAAGGTGCTCTGGTGGGTGATCCGCCTGACGCCCATCGGCACGATCGGCCTGCTGGGCACGGCGGTGGCCAAGTACGGCTGGGACGCGCTGGGCCAGCTCGGCCAGTTCACCCTGGCCATCTACATCGGCCTGGGCCTGGTGCTGCTGGTGGTCTATCCGGCCCTGCTGTCGCTGAACGGCCTGAACCCCATCCGCTTCTTCCGTGCCGTCTGGCCGGCCACCCAGCTGGGCTTCGTGTCCCGCTCGTCCATCGGCACCCTGCCGGTGACCGAGCAGGTGACGGAGCAGGGCCTGGGCGTGCCTCGGGCCTATTCCGCCTTCGCCGTGCCGCTGGGCGCCACCACCAAGATGGACGGCTGCGCGGCCATCTATCCGGCCATCAGCGCGATCTTCGTGGCCCAGTTCTACGGCGTGCCGCTGCACCTGCAGCACTATCTGCTGATCGTCTTCGTCTCGGTGATCGGCTCGGCCGCCACCGCCGGCCTGACGGGCGCCACGGTGATGCTGACCTTGACCCTGTCGACGCTGGGCCTGCCGCTGGAAGGCGTCGGCCTCCTGCTAGCCATCGATCCCATCCTCGACATGGGCCGCACGGCGGTGAACGTCACCGGCCAGGCCCTGGTCCCGGCGATCGTGGCCAAGCGCCAGGGCATCCTCGACGAGGCGGTCTACAACGGCGAGCCCGCCCACACCGTGGCCGAGCCGGTCCCCGCGTAAGAGGGGTCTAGCTCGGCCGCACCGTCATCGGGCGCATCTTCAGGTCGGCCAGCAGGGCGGCGTCCTCGTCGGCGTCCGGGTTGTCGGTGGTCAGCAGCCGCGCGCCCATGAAGATCGAGTTGGCGCCGGCCAGGAAGCACAGCGACTGCAACTCGCGGCTCATGTGCTCGCGCCCCGCCGCGATCCGCACCACGGTCTTAGGGCAGACGATCCGCGCTACGGCGATCATCCGCACGAACTCCAGCCCGTCCACCGCCGCCGAATTGCCCAGCGGCGTGCCCGGGATCGGCATCAGGTCGTTGATCGGCAGGCTGTCCGGGTGGGCCGGCAGCGTCGCCAGCTGGTGCAGCAGCCCCGCGCGGTCCCGCCGCGTCTCGCCCATGCCCACGATCCCGCCGCAGCAGGTCGACAGCCCTGCGTCCCGCACCGCCGCCAGCGTATCCAGCCGGTCCTGGTAGGTCCGCGTGGTCACCACCTTGTCGTAGTAGTCCGGCCCGGTGTCGAGGTTGTGGTTGTAGAAGTCGAGGCCCGCTTCCTTCAGCGCCACCGCCTGCTCGGGCTTCAGCATCCCCAGCGTCGCGCAGGTCTCCATGCCCAGCGCCTTCACGCCGCTGATCATGGCCGCCACCTTGGGCAGGTCCCGATCCTTCAGGTCGCGCCAGGCCGCGCCCATGCAGAACCGCTGCGCCCCGCCGGCCTTGGCCGCCCGCGCCTGCTCGATGACGACGTCCGCGTCCATCAGCTTGGAGGCCTTCAGCCCCGTGTCGAAGTGCTGGCTCTGGCTGCAATAGCCGCAGTTCTCCGCGCACCCGCCGGTCTTGACGCTGAGCAGCTGGCTCATCTGCAGCTCGGCGGGGTCGAACCAGGCCCGGTGCACCTCCGCCGCCCGGAACACCAGCTCGGTGAACGGCAGCTCGAACAGGGCTTCGATCTCGGCCAGCGTCCAGTCGTGGCGCGGCTGGGCGGGATCGCGGATTTGGCTCGGAAGGACGGGCGCGTTCATGCCGGCTCCTCTTGTCTTGTGGCGGCCCTTAGAGCTTGGGCCGTGCGCCAGCGCAAGCACCCCCGCAAGCACCCCCCGCAAGCACGCCCGCAACCACCCAGCCTATCGCATGTTTGATCTGGCGCATGCCGGAGCCACGGCCCCGGTGTAAGCTTCTCCCGACAAAGCCCGCCGGCAGGATCCATGAGCGACACCCACGAGATCGAGCTGAAGTTCACCTGCCCGTCTGAGGCGCTGGACGCCGCCCTGGCCGCCGCCCCGGCCGGCGAGGACGAGGAGAAGGAGCTCACCTCCGTCTACTTCGACACCCCCGATCTCCACCTCCAGAAGGCCGGCGCGACCTTGCGGGTGCGCGAGGCCAAGGGCCGGCGGGTGCAGACCTTCAAGCGCGGCGAAGGCTTCTCGCGCCAGGAGCACGAGGCCCCCATCGACGCCGACGTCCCCGACCCGAACCTCGGCCCCGTCGCCGCCCTCCTGGACGGCAAGGCCGCCGAGCTGAAGCCCGCCTTCAGCGTCCGCGTCACCCGCCGCCAGCGCGTGGTCGCCTGGGACGGCGCTGAGATCGAGCTCGCCGCCGACCAGGGCGAGGTGCGCGCCGCCGGCCAGACCTCCCCGGTCAGCGAGCTGGAGCTGGAGCTGAAGTCCGGCCAGCCCGCCGCCCTGTTCGCCCTGGCGCGGCAGCTGGCCCAGGCCGCCCCCCTGCACCTGTCCTTCGACACCAAGTCCGACCGCGGCCAGTCCCTGGTGGCCGGCGAGGCGCTGCACGCCCGCAAGAAGGGCAAGGTCCAGCTGGCGGAGAACGCCACCACGGCCGAGGCCTTCCAGGCCATCGCCCGCCAGGCCCTGGTGCAGATGGCCGCCAACGCCGGCGTCCTGCGCGAGGCCGCTGATCCGGAGGCCGTGCACCAGCTGCGCGTCGCCGCCCGCACCTTCCGCTCGGCCCTGTCCACCTTCCGCGCGGTGGTCGGCGGCGTGGGCTACGAGGACGTGAAGGCCGAGCTGCGCTGGCTGGCCAAGGCCTGCGACGCCGCCCGCAACCTGGACGTCTTTGCGGAAGAGACGCTGGCGCCGGCCCGCACCCTGGACCACCCGCCCCACGGCCTCGCCGCCCTGGAGGCCGCCGTCGCCGCCGCCCGGGACGCCGCCCGCGTCGAGGTCGCCCAGGCCGTCGGCTCCGAACGCTTCCGCCTCCTGATGATCGACGTCGCCGCCTGGGTGGAGACCGGCCCCTGGCTGGCCGCAGAGCCGGGGCGCGAGCCCGCCGCCGCCTTCGCCGCCCGCGCTCTCGACAAGCGCCGCCGCAAGATCCTCAAGACCGGCAAGCGCCTGGAGCGCCTCTCCGACGAGGACCGCCACCAGGTCCGCATCCAGGGCAAGAAGCTGCGCTACGCCGCCGAGGCCTTCGCCAGCCTGTGGCCGGACCGCAAGCCCGCCCGCTTCATCGGCAAGGTGAAGGACCTGCAGGAAGAACTCGGCGCCCTCAACGACCTCGCCACCGCCGAGACCCTGGTCGAAAGCCTCCAGCTTCCCCCCGACGCCGCCTTCGCCGCCGGCGAGTTGGTCGGCATGAAGGTCGCCGACAAGTCCGCTCGCATCCACGCCGCAGCCCAGGCTCTGGCCGAAATCAAATCCGCGGACCGCTTCTGGCGCAGCTGATCTTCCAAACGACCCACGGTTGCGGCTAGCCTGCTGCGGTTGTTCCACCGCAGCGGAGCTCGCCGTGCCCTATCGCCGCCTCGCCCTCTTCGCCGTTCTCGCCGCCTCCGCCACCCAGGCCCAGGCGCCCGTCATGGCCCAGCCCGGCCAATGGCAGATCGCCGTCACCTTCGACCAGGCGGCCGGCGGCGGCCTGTCGCCAGAGGCGCTGAACGCCATCAACGGAAACCAGGGTACGCGCGAGGTCTGCGTGAAGCCCGGCGACTGGCAGACCAAGGCCGGCGAGCTGTTCGCCGTCCCCGACGGCAAGTGCGAGACCGCCGGCCTGACCACCACCTCGAACTCCGCCCGCTTCACCCTGCGCTGCGTCGATCCCTCCGGCGCGCCGATCGAAAGCCAGGTCTCGGCCCAGATCCAGCCCGTCGCCTACCGCTCGGAAGCCCGCATGTCGGCCAAGGGCCAGGACGGCTCCCCCTTCACCCTGCGCGCCGTGGTCGAAGCCAAGCGCCTCGGCGACTGCCCCTGACCCGCCCCAAAGCGAAGCGAAGATGCTCCCCCTCAGGGGGAGCTGTCAGCAAAGCTGACTGAGGGGGTTCCAGCCCGGGCGCCTGCCACCGTGACTTACGCGCCCCGCCTCAAGACCGCGCCGCGCCCTCCAGCGCGTTCAGCCGGTCCAGCACCGACAGGAACGACAGCAGCATGAAGATCGGCGTCACCACAAACACGCCGAGCCCCGGGACGAGCGCGCCGATGGTCCAGGGCCACGGGCTGACCCCCCGCCTGCGGGCGATCACGTAGACGACCGACGCATAAATGATCGACAGGATGATCAGCGGCAAAAGCTGGACGACCAATGCGTCCCCCGCCGCCGGACTGGTGCTGGACCCCACAAACCCCTCCTGATCGCCCGATGGACGATCATCCGAGGCCGCCCGCACCATGTAAAGCCAAGGTTGCAGCCGCCCCTCGCCACACCCCAGGCCCGCTCCCGCACCGACCCAGATGCTCCCCTTCAGGGGGAGCTGTCAGCAAAGCTGACTGAAGGGGTTAGCCGGGCACAGCACCCCGCCATCTCGCCCAGCCAGAACGCGAAGCATAGGTTTATGTGTTGAGATCTCGCCGAAGATCGTCGTTCTCTCTCGTCATCTTCAATGCCCATTGACGAGAAACGCCAAGCAAAGAACCGATCTTCGGAGCATTGAATCCGAGAGCAGCAAGTTTGATCGCGATATCTCGTCGCCGTTCCTGCGACACCCCTTCCCGGCTCGGTAGGGAAGGCGCGCCGAAGCTACTGCGAAGGATAGCTTCTACAACAGCAGCCTCATCTATGCGTCTATTGTCAGATAGTGCCGCATGACGTCGCGCTGCGTAAGCGATCGTCTGAATATCTGCACCTGACAAACCATCCGAGATGGAAGAAAGCAACGTAGCCAATTCGCCACTGGAACCTTTGGAAAGATAATAGTTCCACATCTCAGACCGCACTTCACGGTCTGGTAAGCCGATATCAAGTTTATAAGGGAATCGTCTCCAGATCGCGGGATCTAGAAGTTGCGGGTGGTTTGTTGCGCCAATGACAACTGTGCGGCCATCTACGGCATCCAATCCCTGAATCACAGTATTAACAACGCGCTTAAGCTCACCTAGTTCTTGGCGATCATCCCTCAACTTTGCGATTGCATCCATCTCGTCAAGGAATAGCACCCCCTCGCGATGATTGAAGAAATCGAACATCGCGCGTACGTTCTTAGCTGTGTCCCCCAGAAGGGACGACACTACGCTGTCCAAACGCACGACGTACAAAGGTCTATTCAGTTGCTGCGCAATATGCCCAGCAAGGGATGTCTTGCCCGTACCCGGAGCGCCAGACATCAGCATACTCAAGCGTGTAGATATGCCTTCCCGCTCAAGGCGGTCGACGTGCGCAACGTCCCACAGGAAATCACTTACAAGCTTCCCGGCATCTGCATTCAAGAACATTGGAGTGCTCGGCGGAGCCTGCTCTTCCACCAGCGGAAGCCTCGACTTCTGGTCGACGGGTAGACTTTCCATGTGGCCGGAAGCGCGCAGGGGCACGCCACGTTTCCTCAACAGCCCTCGGATTTGGACCGCGCTGCTCTCATCGCCATCAGCTGCAAGTTGGCGGGCGATCAGATTGGCTGCTCGCCGCACCCGCGTGTAGTCCGCCTCCAGAGCAGCGTCGGTCATTTCGATTAGGACTTCTGGCTTGATGGACACGTATTAATCTCATCCCGGAAACGCCAACCCGCATTCATGTAAACAGAACTATCGGGATTGACAACGGTTAACGGAGGGTCGTAAACAACATCAGGCCTCATGGTGAGGCTGCCGCCAGCGCAGGGGTGGGGCCTGCGGGTGCCGTTGAAGGATAACAGACATGGCAAAGCGAAGCGCGCCCAAGGGGCCGCACCGTTCGGCGATCACGGGCAAGTACGTGACGACAAGAACCGCGGTGCGCAACCCGCGCACCACGGTTTCCGAACCTCGGAAATAGTCGAACACAAAGGAGGCGGTCCGAGTTTCGAAGGCGAGGACCGCCTCTGCGCAGCGTCTGACGCATCCAGGAAGAAGCGTCAAGCGAGGTAGCATGCCTGCAGAACGCCCTATCTTAAATCCGACGCTCCGCCTGCTCATGGAACCCGTTCCTGTGGCAGGACCCGGCGGTGGGAAAAGTCGCCGTACGATCCAGGCTAGTCGCCTGGCCGCTCAACGCAGTGCGCTCGCAAGCTCTTTCCAGCAGCTTAGAACAACCTCCACTAGGTTCGCCGCGTCTGGGAGTACCACGTTGGTAGTTGCTCGGATGTTTGAGGACTCCCTTGCTCCGAGCCACACACCGAACGACTTGTTCTCGGCAGACGTCGGCTGTCGTTTCGTCGCGCCTTTGGGAGATGGCTATCTGATCGAAGCCGAGGAACGGGCTTTCTCGTTTCTGGCAGCGCGCGCGGCGAGCAGCGACCGCGTCACCCACATGTCAGACATCTCAAGAGTGGAGAGCGTCTCCGCGCTAGGGCGTGACGACGTCCTCAGAGGGCGCTCCCTCGAGGAGCTCTGGGAGCGAGGGCTGGAATGTGACGGCGGCCGCCTCTTCACAACATGGCTCATGCCATATGCTTCTGAACAAGCTCGTGAAGCGCTCATCCAGCAGTTCATCGCTTTGGCGGGCACGACAACACTCACCTTGCCGAGCGAGCGCCCAGAGCCGACGGGCGCGATCGCGCAGACGGCAGCGGCGCGGGCTATACGTGAGTACCGAGCAAGCGCTGGAGTTGGTCGGTCATTGGTGAGGCTGCAATCGCCGGAAGATCTGCGTCGGATCGTGGCATCCGGCACAGTGTTCCGGATGGATCCAGTCCGTCCCGTTACCCTCTCCGAGGCTCCCGCCTCACCAGCGAACGAGAATGTTGTGCCGCGCGGCGTGGGTCCAATCGTGGCCTGCATAGACGGCGGAATGACGAACCCAGCCTACGCCGTCGCTGAAGCGTGGCGAGTCACGCCTCTCGTTTCTGACGGTGATGCTGATACTGCGCACGGCAACGCCATCACGTCGCTCGTCACCCATGCGGCGGCGTTGAACCCGAGCCTGCAACTTCCCGAAATTGAATGTCGGTTTGGCGTTGCTCAGGCTGTTCCCCATCCTGGCGCGGCAGGTGTTTACCTCCCGGATGATCTTTTTGATCTTCTAACGCGCATCAGCACCTCCCAGCGAGAGACCCGGGTCTGGAACCTGTCGTTCAACCTTGCTGATCATGATGATGACCCCGAGCACGTGAGCGACTTCGGACATCAGATCTCACGGATCGCAAGGATCGCTGGCGTATTGCCTGTGGTCTCAATCGGCAATCGTCGAGGAACGGCGCGGAGTCTCTTGCCACCAGGCGATGCGGAAGCTGCCCTGACGGTTGGCGGACGTGTCGCGGATGCAGGTGCGCCAGGCGCCCCTTGCTCGGCGTGCTGCTCCGGTCCCGGTCCAGACGGTATGCTCAAGCCCGAGGTATCGTGGTTCTCCCCAGTGGCTGTTGCAGGGGGAGACCGAGTAGTCGGTAGCAGCTATGCAACTGCCCTCGTGAGCGGCTTGGCTGCACACACCTTTGAGCGTCTGAAGGAGCCCACCCCAGACCTCGTTAAGGCGCTGCTGATCAGCAAAGCGGAACGACCCGAGCACGATCCTTCTATTGGTTGGGGAACCCCGTTCAGGGGCGCGGCCCCCTGGGAGTGCGACCGG
Source organism: Phenylobacterium deserti (assembly GCF_003254705.1). Lineage (GTDB taxonomy): Bacteria > Pseudomonadota > Alphaproteobacteria > Caulobacterales > Caulobacteraceae > Phenylobacterium > Phenylobacterium deserti. The sequence goes on along the minus strand of NZ_QFYR01000001.1, from coordinate 959,404 downwards.
GGAACAGTGACTCTCGCGTGGAACGCCGCCCTTGAGCCGGGCTTCGATTACTACTGGCGCGACATCCCCATTCCCAGTGAGATGATCGACGATGATGGAAGATTGGTCGGCGGCGCATCGCTGACGGCGGTGCTGGAGCCGATCACTTCGCCGTTCGCCGGGCCGAACTACTTCTCCACGCGCGTAGAGGTCGCGCTGCAGCACCTCAACCACAATGACAAGTGGGGAAATCTGCTCGGCACGATGAGGGAGTCAACGCTCGACGAGGAAACGGCGCGCTCTGACTTGAAGAAGTGGAATCCGATCCGCCATCACAGGAAAGACTCGTTCCGAGTCGGCGCCAGTACACAGCCCCGCCTTCGGGTGCGGGCGCGCTTGTACACCCGTAACCTCTTCCAACCCGGACACCCAACTCGTGGTGGCATTCCCCCTCAGCGCGTCGCTTTCGTGCTGACGCTCAGGACGAAGCACGGAGACGACGGCGTGTACAACAGCATGGTTCAAGACCTCGGTGCCTTCGTGGATAGCGCTGTGATCGAGCAAAACATCGAGATCCAGATCTGAAGCGGCACTTTAGGTTCAAATCATCCAAAATTTGCCTTTCCGCTGATCCCGTGTTCTCTTTTCGTTCATGGGTCCGCAGACGGACATGGGCGAGCGGCACGGCCGCATGCTGGCGCGGCTGGCGGAGTGGGGGATGAGCCTCGCTGAGCGGCTGCACGACCAGGCGCTGGCGGCGGAAACGCCGGCCGAGGCCGCCGAGGCGGCCCTGGCCTTTCAGCGGGTGTCGCGCTCGGTGCGCCAGAGCCTGGCGCTGGAAGCCAAGCTCGCCCGTGACGCCCACCTGCGCGAAGCCGCCGACCGGGCCCAGGCCGACCAGAAGCGCGAGCAGCGCCGGCGCGAGGTTTACCGCGCCGCCGTGAGCCTCGTGTGGAACGAGGTCGACCCTTCCGAAGACGAGTTTCCCGACTGGGACCTCGCCGCCGCCACGGCGGCCGAGGCCCTGAGCCAGGAAGAGGGCTTTCTCGCCCGCCCGATGCCGGAGCTCCTCGATCAGATCCGCGAGGCTCTGGGCTTGGACGAGCTGGAGGCGGAAGAGGCCTCAGGTGACGCTGCGCCCGGCGCCGAGCCGGCAGGCGAGCCCGCGCCGCAAGACGCATCCCGCGCCCCGCCGCCCGGCTGGGCGCCGGCTGACGATCCGGCGCTCGCGGGCCTGTCGCCCAACGCGCGGATCAGCGCCCGGCGCGGCTGGCCGCCCAGCCCCTGCGACGAGGGCTGGGATGATTTCTTCGAAGCTCGCCGCGACACCGGCTGACCGCCGCGTCTCGTCCCGGGGTCTCGTTTTCCCGCCGTGCGCTTAGCGCCCGGCGCGCTTCGCCGTGGCCAGATGCTCCCCTTCAGGGGGAGCTGTCGCGAAGCGACTGAGGGGTTCATAGGGCGAAGGCTTGGGCTGGAACCCCTCTGACCCTTCGGGCCACCTCCGCCTGGAGGGGAGGAGCTGCGCCGCAGATCACATAAAGGTTTCCTTATGCGTTCCTTGCGAGGGTGGGCGCCCACCGGTATAGAGCCGGCAAATGGCCGCCGGCTTGCTGCGGCTCCGCCAAGGACTTCCCGCAAATGACCGACTTTGTCGTCAAGGACATCTCCCTCGCCGATTGGGGCCGCAAGGAGATCGAGATCGCCGAGACCGAGATGCCCGGCCTGATGGCCGTGCGCGCCGAGTTCGGGGGCGAGCAGCCGCTGAAGGGCGCCCGCATCGCCGGCTCCCTGCACATGACCATCCAGACGGCGGTGCTGATCGAGACCCTGCAGGCGCTGGGCGCCGATGTGCGCTGGGCCTCGTGCAACATCTTCTCCACCCAGGACCACGCGGCCGCGGCCGTGGCGGCCAAGGGCACGCCGGTGTTCGCCATCAAGGGCGAGACCCTGATCGAGTACTGGGAATACGCCCACAAGATCTTCGAGTGGAGCGACGGCGGCTATCCGAACCTGATCCTCGACGACGGCGGCGACGCCACCCTGCTGTGCGTGCTCGGCCCCAAGGCCGAGAAGGACATCTCGGTGATCTCCAACCCGCAGAACGAGGAGGAGGAAGCCCTCTTCACCGTGATGAAGCGGTACCTGAAGGAGAAGCCGGGCTTCTATTCGGCCATCCGCGACGCCATCCAGGGCGTTTCGGAAGAGACCACCACGGGCGTCCACCGCCTTTATCAGATGGCCGAGCGCGGCGAGCTGCCGTTCCCCGCCATCAACGTCAACGACAGCGTCACCAAGTCCAAGTTCGACAACCTCTACGGCTGCCGCGAAAGCCTGGTGGACGGCATCCGCCGGGCCACCGACGTCATGCTGTCGGGCAAGGTCGCGGTGGTCTGCGGCTATGGCGACGTGGGCAAGGGCTCGGCCGCCTCCCTGCGCCAGGGCGGCGCGCGGGTGATCGTCACCGAGATCGACCCGATCTGCGCCCTGCAGGCGGCCATGGAAGGCTATGAGGTCAACACCCTGGACGACGCGGTCGGCCGGGCGGACATCTTCGTCACCGCCACGGGCAACAAGGATGTCATCACCGTCGATCACATGCGGCGGATGAAGAACAACGCCATCGTCTGCAACATCGGCCACTTCGATTCCGAGATCCAGATCGCCGGCCTGCGCAACTACAAGTGGGACAAGATCAAGGATCAGGTCCACCACGTGGAATTCCCGGACGGCAAGAAGATCATCGTCCTGTCGGAAGGCCGGCTGGTGAACCTGGGCAACGCCACGGGCCACCCGAGCTTCGTGATGAGCGCCTCCTTCACCAACCAGACCCTGGCGCAGATCGAGCTGTGGACCAACGGCTCGAAGTACGAGCGCCGCGTGTACACCCTGCCCAAGCACCTCGATGAAAAGGTCGCCCTGCTGCACCTCGAGAAGCTGGGCGCCAAGCTCACGGTCATGAGCCAGGAGCAGGCGGACTACATCGGCGTGAAGCCGCAAGGGCCGTTCAAGCCCGAACACTACCGTTATTAAGGGTTGAGCTTGTAGGGGTGGGCGTCATGTCCCTGGCGCTCATCCTGTCTTCCTTCGTTTCGGCGGCGCGCATCGGCGGCGCGGCCCAGCAGTATGTGCTGGCCGCCCACAAGATCGACCCGGTGCTCGCCCCCACCGTCCTCCTGGGCCGCAGCCCCGCCAAGGGCGCCGAGCCCCAGGTCACGGCCCCGGACGTCTTTCGCCGCATGCTCGGCGACATCGAGGCCGACGCCATCTTCGGCATGGTCGACCTCGTCATCACCGGCCACTTCTCCGACCCCGACCAGGTGGAGATCGCCGCCGGCGTGCTGGAGCGGGTCCGCGAGGGCGCCGCCCGCCAGCCGGTGGTGGTGGTCGACCCGATCATGGGCGACGAGCCCGGCGGCCTCTACGTCAAGGAAGCCGTGGCCGAGCGGGTGGCCGCCCGCCTGGTGCCCCTGGCCGACTGGGTCACGCCCAACGCCTGGGAGCTTGCGCGCCTCACCGGCCTTGCGGTGACCGACGTCGGCAGCGCCGCCGCGGCCGCCCAGGCCCTGGGCCGGCCGGCGCTCGTCACCTCCGTGCCCATGGGCGAGGACGAGATCGGCCTCCTCCTCTCCGACGGCTCGGGCCAGCTGTTGTTCTCCCACCCCCGGGTGAAGCGGGCGCCCAACGGGACCGGCGACCTGGTGGCCGCCAGCTTCGGCGCCGGCCTGATCGAGGGCATGGAGCCCGCCGCCGCCGCCGAGCGCGCGTCCCGCGCCGCCGCCGAGGCGGTGCAGGCCTCGCTGGAGTGGCGCACGACCAACCTGCCCATCGTCGCCCTGGCCGAGCGGGTCGTGGCGCCCACCGCCCAGGTGCGCATCCAGCGGCTCTGAGCTAGGGAAGCGGCATGGTCGACATCTCCGGCTTCGCCCCCGCCCGCTTCGCCGCCGTCCGCGACGCCTTCGCCGCCAACTTCGAGGCCGGCGCCGAGCTGGGCGCCCGCTTCACCCTGGTGGAGGCCGGCGAGGTGGTGCTGGACCTGTGGGCCGGCCACGCCGACCGCGCCCGCACCCGCCCCTTCGACGACACGACGCTGACGCCGGTGTTCTCCACCACCAAGGCCGTCGCCGCCCTGATGGTCGCCCGCCTCGTCGACGCCGGGAAGCTGGACTACCGCCAGACCGTCGCTTCGGTCTGGCCGGAGTTCGCTCAGGCCGGCAAGGCCGACGTCACCGTCGAGCAGGCGCTGTCTCACCAGGCCGGCCTTTCCGGCATCGTCGAGCCCATGGAGCCTTCCGAGTGGCTCGACTGGCCGCGCATCTGCGACCGGCTCGCGGCCATGGCGCCTCTGTGGCCGCCGGGCACGGCCAGCGGCTATCACCCCATCACCTTCGGCTACATCGCCGGCGAGATCTTCCGCCGGATCGACGGCCGCACCCTCGGCCGCGCCCTGCGCGAGGACATCGCCCAGCCCTTCGGCCTCGACCTGTGGATCGGCCTGCCGGAAGCCGAGTTCGACCGCGTCGCCGACCTCCAGCGGCCCAGCGCCTTGCCGGACTTCGGTGAGCGCAACGCCGCCACCGAGGCCGCCTTCCTGACCAAGTGGTCCTCGCCCGGCGGCGTCGGCCAGTCCGCCTGGCGTCAGGCCGAGATCCCGTCCGCCAACGGCATCGCCACCGCCGAGGCTCTGGCGCGTCTGATGGGCGCCCTGGCCAACGACGGCTGGCTGGAAGGCGACGAGATCCTCTCGCCCGCCCTGATCGCCGAGCTCAGCCGCGAACGCATCCGCGGCCAGGATCTCGTCCTGCCCTATCTGATGAGCTGGGGCGCCGGCGTCATGCGCAACGAGACGGTGCAAGCCTGGGGCGCCGGCCTGCAGACGTTCGGCCACTCCGGCTGGGGCGGCTCCTGCGCCTTCGCCGACCCGGAGCGCAAGCTCGGCGGCGCCTATGTCATGAACAGGCAGTCGGCCGACCTGCTGGGCGACCCGCGCGCCAAGCGGCTGATCGAGGCGGCCTACGCCGGCCTCTGATCACTCCGCTGGCGCGGCCTGCGCCGTCGCAAGGGCCGTGGACCTCGAGCGGCGCCAGGCGCCCCAGGCGAACACCGCAGCGCCGCCCCAGATGAACACGAAGCTCAGCGCCCGCAGCGGCGTGAAAGGCTCGCCCTGGCTCAGGCCGATGCAGAAGCTGATGGTGGGCGCCAGGAACTGCAGGAAGCCCATGGCCGACAGCGGCATGCGCCGTGCCGCCCAGGCGAACAGCATCAAGGGCAGGGCGGTGATCGGTCCCGACGCGATCAGCCAGGCCGCCGTTTGCGGGCTCTGGGTGAAGTGCCCTCCGCCCTGCGCCTGCAGCCAGGCCACGAACGCGATTCCCGGCAGGCCCAGGATCAGGCACTCGACGAAGAGCCCAGTCTGGGCGTCCGCCGCCACCTGCTTGCGCACGATGCCGTAGCCGCCGAAGCTCAAGGCCAGGATGATGGAGACGATCGGCAGGTGACCCAAGGCGAAGCCCTGGACGATCACCCCGACCGCCGCGATCGCCATGGCGATCTTGCCGATGCGGTCGATACGCTCGCGGAACAGCAGCGCGCCGGCCGCCATGTTGACCAGCGGGTTGATGTAGTAGCCGAGGCTGGTCTCCAGCACGTGGCCGGCGTTCACGGCCCAGATGAACGTCACCCAGTTTATGGCGATCAGCAGGGACGAGAGCATCAGCCGCAGCAGGATGCCCGGCGTCGTGAGCGCGGTGACGACCTGCCGGCCTTGCCGGGCCAGCAGCACGAAGAGCCCCGCGAGCGGGATGCTCCAGAACGTGCGGTGCGCAAGGATCTCCCAAGGCCCGACGCCGAGCGCGCCGATGGCCTGGAAGGCGAGGGGCACGAAGCCCCAGATCAGGTAGCAGAGAAGGCCCGCCGTCAGCGCCAGGCGGGCTTCCGCTCCTGGCGCTGACGGCGGGGACGCCATCTTAGGCCAGAGCCTTCTGACGGAGCAGACCGCGCTCGTGCAGCAGCTGGGCGATCTGGATCGCGTTCAGCGCTGCGCCCTTGCGCAGGTTATCGGCGACGACCCAAAGCGAGAGCCCGTTCTCGACCGTCGGATCCTTGCGGATGCGCGACACGAAGACGGGGAACTCACCCTGAGCTTCCTTGGGGGTGATGTAGCCCTTGTCGTCCCGCTTATCGATGACGATCAGGCCGGGGCTGTCGCGCAGCAGGTCGCGGGCCTCGTCCTCGTCGATCGGCTCGTGGAATTCGATGTTCACGGCTTCCGAGTGACCAACCATCACCGGCACCCGCACGCAGGTCACCGTGAGCTTGATCTCCGGGTCGATCATCTTGTGGACTTCGTTCCACATCTTGGCTTCTTCGTCGGTGTAGCCGTCGTCGCGGAACGAGCCGATGAACGGGATGACGTTGAAGGCGATCTGCTTGGGGAACTTCTTCGGCGGCGTCGCGCCCAGAACGAAGACGTTCTTCGTCTGGTCGAACAGCTCGTCCATGCCTTCCTTGCCCGCACCGGAAACCGACTGGTAGGTCGCCACGACGACGCGCTTGATGCGCGCACGCTCGTGCAGCGGCTTCAACGCAACGACGAGCTGCGCGGTCGAGCAGTTCGGGTTGGCGATGATGTTCTTGCGGTCGGCCCACTCGACGTCGTCCGGATTCACCTCCGGCACGACCAGCGGGACGTCCGGGTCCATGCGCCAGGTCGACGAGTTGTCGATGACGATCGGACCGGCCGCGCCGATCCGTTCAGACCAGGCCCTGGAAATCGTACCGCCGGCGCTCATCAGGACGAGGTCCACCGTGGAGAAGTCGAACTGCTCCAGGTCCTCGCACTTGATAATCTGCTCGCCGAACGAGACCTCCACACCGATGGATTTGCGGGAAGCAATCGCGTGAAGTTTCTCCACGGGGAATTTCACTTCCTCGAGGATGTTCAGCATCTCGCGGCCCACATTGCCCGTGGCGCCGACGACGGCCACCCGGTAACCCATCGCAATTCTCCATCGACTTGGGGGGGAGGCAGTCCGTTACGCCCCCGTCCCGCGCTATGCAAGGCACGGTTCCTCGGGCGCCTGTCAGTTTGTCTAGGGCGCTGACAAGCGCGTCGACTTGCCACGCACCGATCGCAGGGCCCGGCTTCAGGCGCAAGCGGCCGGATGGCGGGAACTGGACCTCTCTTCCCGGTCAGTCAGCGGCGTAGCGGTCCGTCACCTGTCGCAGGCCGGCAAGGACCGCATCGCGCCCTGCTGCCGGGAGCTCCGGGCTCATCAGCAATCGCCAGGCGCGCAGGTACACATCGATTGCTTCCCTGTCGAACCGACCGTTCGTCTTCATGTAGTCGAGCAAGTCGCAAAAGCTGGTCAGCGCCACATCGACAGCCGGCACGCCGCAGATCTCGCCCGCACCGATGGAGCGGACGGCGTACTCGTACAGCAGGTCGATCAACTCGCGGTTCGTCTCGGGGCTGCTCTTTGCCGTGGCTTCCGCCTGGTCGAGCAGGGCCAGCAGTTCGGCGCGGCAGGTCGGGCGGATGGTGACAAGGTTCTCGCCGGCCTTGGTTACAGCGTCGGCCACCGCCAACCCCCCGGGTTCTTTCAGAAGCTGGGTGAGGCGCAGCTTGGGGATGACGAAACGGACGGAAGACATCAGGTGAGGCTCGAGGCGGACGAGGCGGTCTCATCGTCCGATGGTGTGGTGGCCGGCGGAGGGCCGCTCGCCGGTGCATCTTCGCGTCGCCGTCCGACGCCGCCAGGTGGCCGTTCGTCGCGGAAACGACGGTCAGGACCCACATAGTCGCCTGAAAAGAGGAACGGTCGGCCTTCCTTGCTGACCCAGATGATCCGCTCAAGCAGGACAATCGGCGCGATGGGTTTCTTCACGATCAGGTGGCTGCCGCAGTCGCGAGCCCGGTTGATGTCGCTGCGTGGGGTGTGCGCCGTGGTCATCAGCACAGGCGTGTAGCAGTTCGGCTCCTGCGCCGTGTTCCGCAGCCATTTCACGAAACCATAGCCCGCGCCGCTGGGCGGCAGGGCGTCGACGATCGCGAGATCGAGCTGGGTGTTGGAAGCGACCTGCTTGGCCATCTCGACGTCGGTGCAGCGATGCAGCTTCTTGGCGCCGAGACCGGTGACAATCTGGACGAGGATCGCCATGCCCATGGGGGTGTCATCCAGGAGAAGGATGTTGGCCTTCTCAAGGTTGAAGCGGGCGCGAGAGGTGGGATCGAGCGCCACGACCTGACCCTGTTGGACGACGAAGCTTCGCCATTTGCGTGCGGCGGCGGTTAACAACGCCTTGCCGCCTGCGTCCGGGACGCCGCTTTACCCCAATTCGGGTAGCGCGGTCCGGGCCTGCCGACCGACAGGCCAACCCTTCGGGCATGGACCGATGATCGTGTAGCGGCGGGTGACGACAGTGGGCGGTGAAAGGGCGTCGAGCGGCCGGATTGCCAGGGTGGTTGTGAAGGCGGTCGCCGGATCACCCGAGCTGTCGATGCGCACCTGGAAGTCGCGTCCGTCCGCTTGGCAGCGGGTCTGGTGCAGCCGCGGCGTGTCCACCGCGGGTCCGAAGGTGGCGCAAGGCCGACCGTTCACCTCCACCCCTGGCCGCAGGAAGGCGGCGCGGTGAACTTCAGCCGCGCAGACATGCACCGCGGCCACGGCAATGCCGCCGCTCGCTAGCTGCTCGGCGCGCCAAAGCTGCGGGGGATCGAGCACCTCCTGCCGCGCCGCGATCTGCGCCGACAGAGCGCTGGGACGGCCGAGGTCGCAACCCGCCAGGGCGACGACCATGACCAGGAAAGCTGCGCTCCGTAGGAACACCTTGAGCCTCCGTCCGCGGGCCTGAGTAGCAGGCGCGCCGACGGAGCCGGAGGTCAAGTCAGGCCTGTAGCGCCGTGACCACAGCGTCGCCCATCTGGGCGGTGGTGAGCGCGCCGCCGAGGTCCGGCGTCCGTGCGCCGCTCGCCAGCGCCTTGTCCACGGCCGCAAACAGGCGATCGGCCAGATCGGAGCGGCTCAACGACCACCGCAGCGCCATCTCGAAGGACAGGATCGCCGCCATGGGGTTGGCCACGCCCTTGCCGGCGATGTCCGGCGCAGACCCGTGGATCGGTTCGTACAAGCCGGGCGCGCCGGGCTCGCCCAGCGCCGCGGATGGGAGCATGCCCAGGGACCCCGTCAGCTGCGCGGCCGCGTCCGAGAGGATGTCCCCGAACAGGTTGTCGGTGACCATGACGTCGAACTGCTTGGGGTTCTTGACGATCTGCATGGCGGCGTTGTCGGCCAGGATGTGCTCGAGCTGGACGTCCGAGTACTCGCGCTTGTGCAGGTCAGTGACGACTTCGCGCCACAGCAGGCCGGAGTCCATGACGTTGGACTTCTCGGCGCTGTGGACCTTGTTGCGGCGGCCGCGGGCGAGCTCGAAGGCCACGCGAGCCACACGCTCGATTTCGGCCGTAGTGTAGACCTGGGTGTCGACGGCTCGCTTGCCGCCGGAAGGCAGGGTCTCGATGAAGCGCGGCTCGCCGAAGTAGATCCCGCCGGTCAGTTCGCGCACGATCATGAAGTCGAGGCCTTCCACCACCTCGCGCTTCAGCGACGAGGCGTCGGCCAGGGGCTGGAAGCACAGCGCCGGACGCAGGTTGGCGAAGACGTTCATGCCGGCGCGCAGGCCCAGCAGTCCGGCCTCGGGTCGCTTGTCGCGCGCAACGCCCGTCCATTTGGGTCCGCCGACGGCGCCCATCAGGACCGCCTTGGCCGACTTGGCCGCTTCCAGCGTCTCGGCGGTCAGCGGCTCGCCGTGGAGGTCGTAGCTCTTGCCGCCAAAGGGGCGCTCGTCGAGGGCGAGGTCCGGGGCCAGCACGGCCGCCACCTTGCGCACTTCGGCGATCACTTCCGGCCCGATCCCGTCGCCGGGCAGGAGAAGCAGGTCGGTCATGTCAGGCGATCCTCAGAGCTGGCGTTGGCCGGCGATGTCGTAGGCGGTGAGCCGCCGGTCGGTGACGCCCAGGCGATTGCCCGCCGCGCGCCAAACGGCCATGTGAGGCATGCCGAAATGGGCGTCCAGGTCTTCCTGGCTGCGCCAGATCTCGAAGAAGCGCATCAGGCCAGGCTCCGTGGCGTCCTCGGCGTGTGCGTACTCGAGGCAGCCTGGCTCCTGCCGCGTTGCGGCGACCACCTCGGCGACGTGGGCCTTGAGTTCAGCCACGTTCTCGGCCGGCAGGCGGTAGGTTCCTGCGAGGATCAGGCTCATGCGTCTTCCAGCCACGGTTGGGCCAGGGCCCGCTTCATCTCGTAGACGTCGATGGCCTGACCCTGCTGCAGGGTCTCGCCGATCGCGTCGAGGCCCTTGAGCATCTTCTCCTTGCGCTGAGCGTCGATCTCGAAGCGGAAGGTCTGGCCGGACGGGGAGACCACCGTCTGCTCGGCAAGATCGACGGTCACCATGTGGTTGCCGCCCTTGGCTTCCTCCATCAGCGCCTGGACCTCGTCGGCCTTCAGCACCACCGGCAAGAGGCCGTTCTGGAAGCAGTTGTTGTAGAAGATGTCGGCGAAGCTGGTGGAGATCACGCAGCGAATGCCGAAATCCATCAGCGCCCAGGGCGCATGCTCACGCGAGGAGCCGCAGCCGAAGTTGTCGCCGGTGATGAGCACCCCCGCGCCCTTGTACTCAGGCCGGTTCAGAACGAAGTCCGCGCGCTCGTTACCCGCCTCGTCGAAGCGGTATTCGAAGAAAAGGCCGCGGCCCAGACCCTCGCGCTCCACCGTCTTGAGGAACTGCTTGGGGATGATCTGGTCAGTGTCGATGTTGGCCAGCGGCAGCGGCGCGGCCTTGGCGTCCAGGCGGGTGAAGGCTTCCATTGCGAGGCTTCCTTAGCGGTCTCGGCGCGAGGCATCAAAGGGTGTGTTGGCGCGACCGCGTTCTCGAATGCCGCCTGTCGCGCGGCGCATCAACGTGCGTGCGCGGTTGGACTCTGCTGGAGTGGGCGCGGAGTAGCGCGAGGGGCGGTGCTTTCGCCACTGCAGTGCAAGAGCTAGAAGTCCGATCGCGACACCCAGAGAGAAGAACAGGCTCAGGGCGCTCTCCAAACCTGCACGCACACGCTCGTCAGCCGGCCGAAGATAAGTGACGCCGGCGACCGTGAGCCCAATCAGCTGGCCATTCAGATGCTGAGCGTCCACCTGTGGCCAAGGCTTATCCTGCAGTTGCCTCAAACCTCTGTATGGCTTGCAAAGCACGAAGCAGGACCACTCCAGCCAACGTGGTTCACCTGCGATCTTGATTTGCAGGCTTCGTCCGCTCCGCCGCCCGCCCGCTCCCGGATGTAGGTGCTCGGCCTCACCTGAAACCCGCGTAGCTTGTAGGTTGTGGACTTCCCAGATCTGCGCGGCCGACGCCACCGTGCTCAGGGCGACCAAACCGCCGATGATACTCGCAAGGGCGATGTTGGTGCGCTGCCTGTGCACATAAGCCTCTCCGGCGGGCCGCAGGCGCTGGCGCAGCATACTCAGCAGACCGACTGCTCCGACGATGCAGAAGAACAGACTGGTGATCGCAACAAGCACGACGGCAGGCGAGGCGCAGCCGCAGAAGATAGCGACGCCGAAACGACCTGTTCCGACAGCGCCTAATACGGCGCTGAGCACGGTCAGCACGACTCGCGACTGACCGTACCTCAGGTACATCAGACGAAGTCGCGGACGTCGGCGATGTGGCCGGCGATCGCCGCCGCCGCCGCCATGGCCGGGCTCATCAGGTGGGTGCGGCCGTTGCGGCCCTGGCGGCCTTCGAAGTTGCGGTTCGAGGTGGAGGCGCAACGTTCGAAGGGCTTCAGCCGGTCCGGGTTCATGCCGAGGCACATGGAGCAGCCGGGTTCACGCCATTCGAAGCCGGCGGCCTTGAAGATGGCGTCCAGACCCTCTTCCTCGGCCTGCGCGGAGACGAGGCCGGAGCCCGGCACCACCATGGCGCGGACGTGCGGCGCCACCAGCTTGCCGTTGACGAAGGCGGTCTGCACCACCTGAGCCGCGGCGCGCAGGTCCTCAATGCGGCTGTTGGTGCACGAGCCGATGAAGACCACGTCGACCTTGGCTTCGGTGATCGGCTGGCCGGCTTGCAGGCCCATGTATTCCAGGGCGCGTTCGGCGGCGGCGCGCTTGTCCGGGGTGGAGAAGCTGGCCGGGTCGGGAACGACGTCCGTGATGGCGATGACGTCCTCGGGGCTGGTGCCCCAGGTCACCAGGGGCGCGATCTTGGAGGCGTCGATGCGGACCTCGCGGTCGAACACCGCGTCCTCGTCCGTGTAGAAGCTTTTCCAATATTCGACGGCCATGTCCCAGGCGCCGCCCTTGGGCGCGGCCGGGCGACCGCGGATGTAGTCGAAGGTGGTCTGGTCCGGAGCCACCAGGCCAGCGCGGGCGCCCGCCTCGATGGTCAGGTTGCAGAGCGTCATCCGCCCTTCCATGGACAGGGCGCGAATGGCGTCGCCGGCGTACTCAATGACATAGCCGGTGCCGCCGGCGGTGCCGATGGCGCCGATCACGGCCAAGGCGAAGTCCTTGGCGCCGACGCCGGGGGCGGGTTGGCCCTCGATCAGCACCCGCATGTTCTTCGACTTCTTTTGGCGCAGGGTCTGGGTCGCCAGGACGTGCTCGACCTCGGAGGTGCCGATGCCCTGGGCCAAGGCTCCGAACGCGCCGTGCGTCGAGGTGTGGCTGTCGCCGCAGACGATGGTCATGCCTGGCTGGGTGCGGCCTTGCTCCGGGCCCACCACGTGGACGATGCCGTTGCGCACGTCGCCCATGCCGAAGAACTGAATGCCGTTGTCGGCGACGTTGCGCTCCAACGTCTCAAGTTGCAGGCGCGCTTCTTCGTCGGCCACAGCGCGGACGCCGAGCTCCTGGCCTTCGGTCGGCACGTTGTGGTCGGCCACCGCAAGCGTGCGGTCCGGCCGGCGCACCTTGCGTCCGTTGGCTCTGAGGCCCGCAAAGGCCTGCGGAGTCGTGACCTCGTGGATGAGGTGCAGGTCGATATAGAGGATCGCCTCGCCGTCCTGTTGGCTGACGACGTGAGCGTCCCAGATCTTGTCGTAGAGGGTCTTGCCGGACATGCAGCGCATGTAGGTCGTCGGACGCGCGCGCGTCTAGTGCTGCAACGCGGCAAATGACGGGGCCTGCGGCAATTTCTTGCCGCAGGCGGTCTGTCACGCCGCCAGAGCGGCAGGATATTGCGGCAAAGCTCCCATTCCGCGCAGGGTCGTCTCCAGGGCGGTCGCAAGCGGCGTATGCGGCTCTTCGCCTAGTCGGGCCCGCAGCCGGGTGTTGTCGAGCAGCACAGGCGTCTCCCAAAGATAGCGAACCTCCATCAGCTCGCGGAGGGTTTCGTTGAACGGCGACATGGCTTTGAGCGCCAGCCAGGGGAGGCGCTTCACTGCCAGGCGTCGCCCAGCGACCTGCTCCAGCTCGGCGACCAGCTGGCGTCCAGTCATGCGGTGACCGGCGAGGTGGTAGCTCTCGAAGGCGCCGGCGCCCGGCTGCTCAACCAGCCGCACCATGGCCTGCGCGAGATCGGGCAGGTAGGCCCAGCTGTGTTCCACCGCCAGCGGGCCGGGGTAGGTGATGGAGGACAGCGGCTCGTTTGGCTTGATCAGGCCCTGGCTGAACCAGGTGTTGCCCGCCTTGGGTCCGAAGAAGTCGCCTGCCCGCACGATCGTCACCGGCGTGCCGGCGGAGGCGGCCTCGGCCAGCGCCGCTTCCATTTGCACCCGGATCGCGCCCTTGCGGGTCGTCGGCTGCTGGGGGGCATCTTCGTCGATCAGCGGAAAGGCGTCAGGGCCATAATTATAGATCGTCCCGGGGAACAGGATCCGCGCCCCTATCGCCTCCGCCGCGGCGATGGTGTTACGCAGCATCGGCAGGACCAGCGCGCCCCAGCCGCGGTAGCCCGGCGGGTTGGCGCCATGGAAGATCAGCTGCGCCCCTTCGGCCGCGCGGCGCACATCGGCCGCCAGCATGGCGTCGCCCTGCACCCATTCCAGGCCGCGCGGGCCTTTGGCCGTCTGGGGGCTGCGGTTGAGGGCCCGGACGCGCCAGCCGCGTGCGACCAGCCGCTCAGCGACCGCGCCGCCGATCCCGCCCGTGGCGCCGATGACCAGCGCCAAGGGTGCGTTGTCTTGTTCCATGGCTCGTCTCCGTGTTGACGGCCAGAAGGTGCGCAGAGACGGCGCTAAACGAAATTGTGGAATATCTAAGGTCGGCTATACATTAGCGTATGAGTGGAAGCCTTCCGGACTGGGACCTCTTCCAGAGCCTGCACGCCGTGCTGGAGACCGGCAGCCTGTCGGCCGCAGCCCGGGCGCGGGGTCTTACCCAGCCCACGCTGGGCCGCCATGTCGAAGCGCTGGAAACCCGCCTCGGCGCGCCGCTGTTCGTCCGCTCTCCGCGCGGTCTGCAGCCGACCGAGCTCGCCGTGGAGCTCCGACCGCACCTGGCTGATATGGCCGCCCAAGCGGCGGCGGCCATGCGCGACGCCAGCGTAGCCGCCGAAGGGGTCTCCGGTCCCATTCGCATCACCGCCAGCGAGATGTTCGGCGCGGAAGTGCTGCCGCCGATGCTGACCGGCTTCCGGGAGCGACACAGCGGGGCGGTCATCGAGCTGACGCTGTCCAACGACACCCAGGATCTTCTGCGGCGCGAGGCGGATATCGCCGTGAGGATGGTGGCGCCCAGCCAGTCGGCGCTGGTGGCCCGCAAGGTCGGCGAGGTCCCGTTGGGCTTCTTCGCCACGTCGGACTATGTCGCGCGCTATGGGGCGCCGGACAGTCTGGATGCCGTGTTCCAGCACCCGGTGGTCGGCATCGACAGCGATCGTCGGGTGCGACAGGTGCAATCGCTGCAGGGCATGCAGGTGGCGATCACGCGGGAAAGCTTCGCCTTTCGATCCGACAGCGACCTTGCCCAGCTCGCCGCGGTGCGAGCCGGCTTCGGCGTCGGCGTTGTGCAGGCGCCGCTCGGCGCCCGCTATGGCCTCGTTCGCCTGCTGCCGGAGTTCGAGATCCTGCGGTTGGGCGTCTGGATCGTCATGCACGAGAACCTGCGCGCCAGCCGCCGCATCCGACTGATGTTCGACCACCTCGTGGAGGGCGTTTCCGCCTACCTCAAGACCTGATCAGTCCTTCGGCTTGCGCATGCGGATCAGGCCTTCCTGGGCGGTGGAGGCCACCAGGACGCCTGACTGGTCGTAGATTGCGCCGCGCGCAAAGCCGCGGCCGCCCGAGGCCGACGGGCTGTCCTGGGCATAGAGAAGCCAGTCGTTGAAGTTGAACGGCTTGTGGAACCACATGGCGTGGTCGAGGCTCGCCGCTTGCAGCTGCCGGTGCTCGAAGCCGACGCCGTGCGGCCGAAGGGCGGTGCCGAGCAGGCTCATGTCGGAGGCGTAGGCCAGGATCACCTGGTGCATCCGCGGATCGTCGCCGATGGGCGCGCGGGCGCGGAACCACACTTGCTGCTCGGCCTCGGCGGCGGGCGGCGTCGCGCCCATGCGCAGGTCGACGCTGCGGATCTCAATCGGCTGCGGCGCCTCGAGCCAGCGGCGAGCGGCCTCCGGCGCGTCCTTCATCGCTTCCTTGCGACGGACGAGGTCGTCTTCCAGGGTCTGCGGATCGGGGTTGGCCGGCATGGCCGTCTGGTGCTCGAGCCCGTCTTCCGGCGCCTGGAACGAAGCGGCGAGGTTGAATATCTGCTGGCCGTGCTGGACGGCGATCACCCGGCGGGTCGTGAAGCTGCCGCCGTCACGGGCGCGGTCCACCTCGAAGACGATCGGCACGCGCGGATCGCCTGGCCGGATGAAGTAGCAATGGAGGGAGTGGCAGATCCGCTCTTCCACCGTCTCATAGGCGGCCAGCAGGGACTGGGCGATGACCTGGCCGCCGAAGATGCGGCCGCGATCCTTGTCCGGGGTGTCGCCCCGGAAGAGGTTCACTTCGATCCGCTCGAGCTTGAGGGTCTCCACCAGGTTGTCGGTGTCCATGCGCCGCCCGCTTCTCTGCAATCCCACCCGCGAAGCCGCTCGCTTACGCGGGGCGTTGCGGGGCTGCAAGGCGTGACGCGGCGGCAAGCGCCGCCGGCGGCGGGTGCGGTTCGGGGCCGCTGAGCCACCGATCAGCTTGACGTCGCCGGCCTATGCGGGCCTTTGCCGCGCCATGTCCTTCGACACCACGGTCCTCACCATGTTCCCGGACGCGTTTCCGGGCCCTCTGGGCGTTTCCCTGATCGGGACGGCATGGCGCGAGCACGGCCTTTGGACTCTGGAAACGCTGGACATTCGGGGCTTTTCCACAGATAAGCGCGGCTTCCTCGACGACACCCCTGCGGGTGGCGGTCCGGGACAGGTGATGCGAGCGGACGTCATCGCTTCTGCGCTGGACAGCGTGGATCGGCGGGGGCGGCCGCTTTTGTACATGAGCGCCCGGGGTCGGCCCCTTTCCCAGGCGCGGGTTCGTGAGTGGGCCGCAGGTCCGGGACTGATCGTCCTGTGCGGGCGGTTCGAAGGGGTGGATCAGCGGGTGCTCGACGCCCGGGGGTTCGAAGAGGTCTCCGTCGGGGACGCGGTGCTCGCCGGCGGCGAGGCGGCG
Source organism: Phenylobacterium deserti (assembly GCF_003254705.1). GTDB lineage: Bacteria > Pseudomonadota > Alphaproteobacteria > Caulobacterales > Caulobacteraceae > Phenylobacterium > Phenylobacterium deserti. Next base: position 942,789 of record NZ_QFYR01000001.1, on the reverse strand, counting down.
GCCCTGGTGACCATCGAGGCCTGCGTACGGCTGGTTCCCGGTGTGTTGGGGCAGGCCGAGAGCTTGAGTGAAGAAAGCTTCGAGGACGGGCTTCTTGAGCATCCGCAGTACACGCGACCGCGGACGTTCGAAGGGCAGGACATCCCCGAGGTTCTGCTGAGCGGCAACCACGCCGAGATCCGGAAGTGGCGGCAGGCGAAGCGGGAAGAGACTACGCGGGAGCGGCGTCCGGACTTGTGGGCGCGGCGAACCGCCAATCAACAGGCAAAGGGCGATTGAAGCCCAGTAAGGAATGAACCGATGAACTTGATCGAACAGCTCCGCAAGGAAGAAGCTGACCGTCTGCTGGCCAACCGCAGCGTCCCTGAGTTCCGTCCCGGCGACACCGTGCGCGTGAACGTGCGCATCAAGGAAGGCGAGCGCGAACGCGTTCAGGCCTACGAAGGCGTCTGCATCGCCCGTGGCGGCCAGGGCGTGGACGAGAGCTTCACCGTCCGCAAGATTTCCTTCGGCGAAGGCGTGGAACGCGTGTTCCCGATCCTGTCGCCGATGATCGAAAGCATCGAAGTGAAGCGTCGCGGCGTCGTCCGTCGCGCCAAGCTGTACTACCTGCGCGACCGCCGCGGTAAGTCGGCCCGGATCGCCGAGCGTCAGATGACCGCCGCCAAGGCCGAGCCGACCGAGACGACCGAAGCCTAAGGCTTCGAACTTCGACAGATCAGAAGCGGCGGCCAGGGTGACCTGAGCCGCCGTTTTTGTTGCTGCAAAAGTAAAAAGCCCTGGCGCGGCTGAGCCAGCGCCAGGGCTTCGATGAGACGGGGCAATACATCGGGGGGCGTCGTAGGGCCGCCGTCACAGACAGCTAACGGCGGCAAGCGCAGGCGGTTCCGTGGCATGGCGGGCATTTGCGGGCGCCAACAACAGAGACCCGGCTTGGGTCGTGGGCCGCGGAACCCGCTCGGTCCCGTGGTGGTTTTTACCGAGTGATGAGGACCGCCCAATGATCCAGGCTCTTGCCCTGAAGCGCCGACGTCGGCGGGATCCCGGCTCCGTGCCGGAAGCGGTGATGCTGTTCGGCGTTCTCGCCGCGACAGGTTTTGCGTGGGGCTGGGTCGCGCACGGCGTCCCAGGCGTATTCTAGACGCCTATTCGATCTCTTCAGGGGGCACGCCGATGAGCTTGCCCTCGGCGAGGCGCACCTCCGGCACGGCTTCCTTGGTGAAGGGCAGGTACCAGGTCGCGGCCCCCTTTTCGGAACCGGGCGGCGGCTGGATTTCAAGCAGATCGCCGGCGCCGAAATCCTGCACCGACTTCACGCGGCCCATGGGCTCGCCTTCCGCCGATACGACGGTCAGCCCGATCAGGTCGGTGAGGTAGAATTCGTCTTCATCCGGCTCCGGAAGCGCCTCGCGCGGCACATAGAGCTCGAGGCCGCGCATCGCCTCGGCCTGTTCGCGGGTCTCGACCTCGGCGACGCGCCCCACGAACCCCCGCTTGTCTGGGCGGCCGGAGAGAACCGTCAGGCCCGCCGAGCCGTCCTTCCGCAGCAGAGTCTTGTAGTCGATCAGCGCCAAGGGGTCGGCCGTGTAGGCCGTCAGGCGCACCTCGCCCTTCACGCCAAAAGCGCCGGCGACGCGGGCGACAAGGATGAGGTCGGACGTCTCGGACATGCGCAAGCGCGAGCCGCCCGCCTCGAACTTCGCGGCGGGCGGCTGCAAGCAGCGTGTGCTTAGGCTTGTTCTTCCGAAGCGGCTTCCGCGGCGGGAGCTTCTTCGGCGGCGGCCGGAGCTTCTTCAGCGACCGGCTCTTCAGCCGGGGCAGCCGAGGCCGCAGCGGCGGCTTCAGCTTCAGCGGCGGCGCGGTCGGCTTCGCGCTGGGCGCGCTCTTCCGCACGTTCCTTGGCCTTCTGGCCGGGCTCGCCCTTCTTCGGGTTGCTGCTGTTGGTCCATTGGCCGATGCCTTGCTTGGCCAGCTCGCGCTGGACGCGGTCGGTCGGCTGGGCGCCCTTGGCGATCCACTCCTGGATCCGCTCGACCTTCAGGACGACGCGGTTCGGATCGTCCTTCTTGAGCAGCGGGTTGTAGGAGCCGACCTTCTCGATGAAGCGGCCATCGCGCGGGCTGTGGCTGTCGGCGACGACGATCGAGTAGTAGGGGCGCTTCTTGGCGCCGCCACGGGCCAGACGGATCTTCAGCATTGGTAGTCCTCTTTGTAGATCAGGTTATTTCTTGAAGGGGTTGTAGCCGGGGGGCAGTCCGCCGCCGCCCAGGCCAGGGAGCTTCAGGCCGCCAGGCCCGCCGCCGCCCATCTTTCCGAGCTGCTGCGAGAGCTGCTCCATCTCTTCGGCGCTCGGCATCTTGCCGCCGGGCGCCAGCGCCTTGAGCTTGGCCATGTCCGCCCCGCCCATGCCGCCCAGCATGCCCGCCATCTTGGCGAAGCCCTTGCCGCCGTCGCGGCTCAGGGACTTGAAGGCGTCGGCCATCTGGCGGTGTTGTTTCAACAGACGGTTCACGTCGGCAACGTCCACGCCGGCGCCGGCCGCGATGCGGCGCTTGCGCGAGGCCTGGAGGATGTCAGGCTTCTTCCGCTCGGCCTTGGTCATGGACGAGATGATCGCCGCCTGGCGGTCGACCATCTTGTCGGTCACTCCGCTCTCGGCGATCTGCTTCTTCATCTTCTGAACGCCGGGGAGCAGGCCCATCAGGCCTTCCATTCCGCCCATGCGCTTCATCTGCTTGAGCTGCTCGGCCATCATGTCGAGGTCGAACTGACCCTTGGCCAGCTTCTTCGCCATGGCCTCGGCCTTGGCCGCGTCGATCTCCTGAGCGGCCTTCTCGACCAGCGCGACCACGTCGCCCTGACCCAGGATGCGGCCAGCCACACGGCGGGCGTCGAAGGCGTCCAGGCCTTCGAGTTTTTCGGATACGCCAAGGAATTTGATCGGCAGGCCGGTGACAGCCCGCATCGAGAGAGCGGCACCGCCGCGGCCGTCACCGTCCGCGCGGGTCAGCACCAGGCCGGTGAGCGGCAGACGCTCGTGGAAGGCCTTGGCCGTGCGAACCGCGTCCTGACCGGTCAGGCTGTCAGCCACCAGCAGGGTTTCGGACGGATTGGCGATCCGGGCGATCTCGGCCGCCTCGGTCATCATCTGCTCGTCCAGCGTGGTGCGGCCGGCGGTGTCGAGGATGACGACGTCGAAGCCCTGCAGCTTGGCCGACGAAAGCGCTCGACGGGCGATGTCAGGCGCGGACTGGCCCTGGACGATCGGCAGGCTGTCGACGCCCGCCTGCTTGGCCAGCGTCGCCAGCTGTTCCATAGCCGCCGGGCGGCGGGTGTCGAGCGAGGCCAGAAGGACGCGCTTGCGCTCCTTGCCCAGCCGTAGGGCGAGCTTGCCCGCCGTGGTGGTCTTGCCCGAACCCTGCAGGCCGGCCATCAGGATGACGGTCGGCGGGTTCATGGAAAGGTTCAGCCCTTCGGGCTCGCCCTCGCCACCCAGCATGTCCACCAGGCCATCGTAGGTGATCTTGACCACCTGGTCGGCCGGACGGACGGAGCGGATCACCGCCTCGCCGGTCGCCTGTTCCTTGGCCTTGGCGATGAACTCACGCACCACCGGCAGGGCGACGTCGGCCTCGAGGAGGGCGACGCGAACTTCGCGCAGCGCTTCGTCGATGTCCTTGTCGGACAGCACGCCGCGCCCGGAAAGCCGGTCGAAAACGCCTGAAAGCCGATCTGTAAGTGCGTCGAACATGATCTTCCTTTGGGCCCAAACGCGATCAACCCCCGTGGACGATTACGTCGACGGGGGGCCTCGCCGTCCTCGTCCCATATAGGATGGGGGTCGTGACGGTGGAGGGCGCTGACCAAGGTTGCGCCGGAGGTGCGCGCTTATGCGCCTGTGGAGAACTCAGGTCAAGAAAAGGCTCGACATTCCGTCCTCTCAAGGCGGGAAGCCGAACTTCTCCGCCAGCTCCGCTCGGGTGTACGTGCGCTTCGGGGCGGCGCCGTCCGCGCGTCGAAGGTTGCCGCTTTCCCGCTGGTAGAGCCCCGGCGCGACCTGCCGGTACCAGGTTCCGCCAAGCTGGGCGCGGGTCTCCAGAAACTCGAGGTAGGCGTCGAGCGTCGCGAAACGGGCGCTCGGCCCGTGAGTTGCGCGCGTTGATTTCGGCGGCGGCATATCAGTCGTCTGAAGCGGCGCCATAAGAACAAGCTTCAGCATAAACAATGGCGCGAGCAATCGTGCGAGCCCCGAAGCTTTCACCACGTCGGTTCTCCGTATCACGTTGCTGTAACAATCCGCGAGAACGCTACAATTGGCAATTGCCGGTTGCAGATTTCCATGTTCGCTTCTGCTCACAACGGGGCTGGCTTGGCCCTCAACATCGCCAGGGAAGAGACGAACTACATGCGGCCGAATTCGATGGACGATTTTGCGCGCATCACCCGCGGGACGCGCGACGCTCAGAAGCCTGAAGCCACTCTGTCCGGTCTGACGCCGACCTCCGCGACCTTCACCCACGCTGACGGCGCCGCGCCTGCGACGACGGTGGGCTCGCTAGGTACTGAGCGCTACGACCTGATCCCGGTGGCACTGACCGCCGGCACCACCTACTCCTTCGCGTACCGACCGACCGAGACCGGCGGCATCGAAGACCCGTTCCTGGGGCTGGTGAACCCGGCCGGCACCCAGTTCCTGGCGCAGGACGACGACGGAGGTCTTGGCCGCTCGTCGATGATCACCTTCACGCCGACCGCGAGCGGCACCTACCTGCTCTACACCACCTCCTGGTACCACATAGATCCATCGGCTCCCGGCTATCCGAACTACCGGGACGCAGGCGGCTATACGGTTGATATGTGGACGGCGGATCCCGCCACGGACGCGCCGAGCACACGCGCCGGCGCCCTGACGATCGATGTCGGGACCACTTACGGCCACCTGGACGCGGCCGGCGACCAGGACATGTACCGCGTCGAGCTTGATCCCGGCCTCTTCTACACCTTCACCTACGCTGGCGGCATCGCCAGCAGCGCGGAATATCCGGGCGAACTGCCGGGCGAGAGCATCGGCGTGCTCCGCCTTTATGACGCGGAGGGCAACGAGCTCTCCGCGGCGGTGAACTACGAAACGGGCCTCGGCTTCCTCTCTCCGGAAGGCGGCACCTACTACCTGCGCGTCGAGGGCTACGAGCCCGACATGACCGGCGGGTACACCCTGGATGTGAAGGCGCAGGATCCGACGGATTTCGACCCGCTGGAGTCCCTGAACTGGGACGAGGCCGACAACATCCCGACGACCATGGTCAATGGCGTGCCCACCGCCTACGTCTACTTCGCGTCCGCCCGGGAAGGCGGCTTCGGCGAGACCGAGGATGACGGCGTCACGCCGATCACCACCTATGGCTGGGAGCAGTTCCAGATCCAGGGCGTGATGCGCGCCCTGCAGGAATACACGCCGATCACGGGCATCAACTACGTCCGGACCACGGACATCAACCAAGCCACCTTCCGCTTGGTGACGACGATCAACGACGACTACGGCGCACGCTTCAACCCGCGTGACCCCAGCGCCGGCGACCTCCAGGGGGTGGGCGTGTTCAATCTCGCCAGCGGCGGCTTCACCCGGCCGGAGACGCTGGAGCCGGGCGGCTATTCCTACGCCGTAGTTCTGCACGAGTTCGGCCATGCTCACGGCGTCGCCCACCCGCACGACGAGGGCGGCGGCTCGGAGATCCTGCTGGGCGTCACCGGGCCCACCGGCAGCCTGGGCATCTATGACCTGAACCAGGGCGTCTACACCGTCATGTCCTACAACGACGGCTGGCAGACCAACCCGGACGGCCCGCTGGAGTTCACGCGTCAGACCTGGGGGTCGGGGTGGTCGGGCACCTTGGGCGCCTTCGACATCGCCGTGCTGCAAGCCCGCTACGGCGTGCACGCCCACAACACCGGCGACAACGTCTACGCCCTAACCGGTCCGCAGAAGGACGCCTACTACCAGACGATCTGGGACACCGGCGGCAACGACACCATCGCCTACGACGGCGGGCGTGACGCGCACATCGACCTGCTGGCGGCGACGCTCGACTACACGCCCACCGGCGGCGGCGTGGTCTCCTTCGTGGACGGCACCTACGGCGGCTACACCATCGCCAATGGGGTGGTGATCGAGAACGCCCGCGGCGGCAACGGCAGCGACGCCCTGATGGGCAACAGCGTGGCCAACAGACTGGATGGTCAGAACGGCGATGACGGTCTGCTGGGCCGGGAAGGCGACGACCTGCTGATCGGCGGCAACGGCAAGGACACTCTGAACGGCGGAACAGGCAATGACAGCCTGGACGGAGGCACCGGGCGAGACGTGCTGAACGGCGGGGCCGGCGACGACACCCTGAACGGCGGCCTCCATGACGACCTCTTCGTGTTCGAGGACGCGGGGACCGACACCATCGTCGGCTACCAGAAGGGTGAGCAGTTCGACCTGTCGGCGCTGAACGTCACCTGGGCCGACGTCACCATCGAGAGCGGCCGCATCGGCGTCGACCTTGAAGGCGACCAGGACCTGACCATCATCGTGAACACCAGCGGCATCACGCAGGGGAACTTCATCTTCGCCTGACGGGGCGAGGTTGAAGGGGGAAGGCGCCTCGCCCGCGGGGCGCCTTCTTCGTTTCCGGCGGCTCAGATGGGAATCGAGTCCGCCTCAGCGGTCAGCCGGTCGCAAGTGGCGAAGTCGCGCCGGCGAAAGGCCGCCGCCGCCGCCCGACGCAGGAGCCGGTGCGCGGCGGCCGGGAAGCGGCTCCGCAGGCGTCCGCCCCATAGCTCGGCGAGCTCGGCGTCGATGCCCGCCTCGTCAGCGCGGGCCTCGATCATCCGCGCGGCCTCGGGCAGGGCCGGCCATTCCATCAGCAATCGCAGGCCGCGGAGGAAGTCGGGATCCTGCCGGGCGAGGTCGAAGGCTTTTTCCTGCGCCTCCACGTCGTCGAAGCCGGCCAGCCGACTGGTGAAGGCGCGCAGCCGGTCGGCCGAGAGGGTACGTTCGAAGGCCGTCCAGCGGGCGGCCTGAGCGCCGGCCGTATCGCCCGACGCCTCGAGCACCTCGATCCAGGCGCTTTCCCACTCCGGATCGGGATCGCTCGCGCCTCGGGTCTTGGGCGTGGGGGCCGCGCGCAGCACTTCGGCCGCGGCGTCCGCCCGCCCCTGGGCCAGCAGGCGACGCGCCAGCCCCGCCGCCACGGGCTGCACCTTCAGCTCGGCGGCCGAGTAGGTCCCGCAGTAGGCGTCGAGATCGCCGGCCGCATCGGCCAGCGCACGGATGGCGCGCAGCATCCCCGGGCGGGACGAGCCCTGCGCCACCGCCTGCCGCAGCACGGCTTCGGCAAACGCCGGAGGGGCGCCGTCCAAGGCCGCCGGCAACCACTCCGCCCAGGCGGCGGGATCGGCGGCGATGCGCTCGGCCAGCGAGGCGGCGACAGGCTCGCCGGCCTCGCGGCGCAGCAGGGGCGCAAGATCGCCGGCCGCCCGGGCGAATAGTGCAGCCAGCACGCCGTCCCGGTCCTTCAGTCGGCTGCGCACGCGCGGAGCCAACCCCAGGAACGCCAGCATGCGGTTGTTGGCGGCGGCAGGGTCGAGTTCCGCCAGCCGATCGGCGATCAGGCCGCGCAGGGCGTCGAGGTCGCGCAGGAATGCGTGCCGCTGGCGCCAGGACACCTTGGAGCGGCTGGTCTCCAGGCTGGCCATGCGCCGGTCGATCTCCACCAGCAGGTGCTCGGCGCCCTGCTCGGCGGCCAGCTCCATGCGCAAGCGGCGCTTCAGCTCCGGCCGGGCGGCGGCCACCTCCACCAGAATGGTCGCCAGCCGCTCCGCCCCCAGGCGCGCCACGTTCTCGGGCGTGACCTTCTTCAGGCTGGCCGCCGTGGGGCGCTTCATGGAGGGGCGATCTCGATCCAGGTGGGGGCGTGGTCGCTGGGCTTTTCCTTCGCCCGCGCCGCGCGGTCCACCCCCGCGGCGACGAGCCGGGGCGCAAGCTCGGGGCTGAGCAGCAGGTGGTCGATCCGCAGGCCGGCGTCGCGCCCGAACGCGTTCCGGAAGTAGTCCCAGAAGGTGTAGATCCGCTCGCCCGGATGCAGGCTCCGCAAGGCGTCGGTCCAGCCCTGGGCCACGAGACGGGCATAGGCCTCGCGCACCTCGGGCCGGAACAGGGCGTCATCGCGCCAGCGCTCGGGGGCGTAGACGTCGAGGTCGGTGGGCATGACGTTGAAGTCGCCCGCCAGGACCACCGGCCCGCCGTCCTCCAGCAGGCTGCGCGCATGAACCGCCAGCCGCTCGAACCAGGCCAGCTTGTAGTCGAACTTCGGACCCGGCGCCGGATTGCCGTTGGGCAGGTACAGGCACCCGATCACCAGGCCGCCCACCTCCGCCTCGATGTAGCGGCTCTGGAGGTCCTCCGGATCGCCAGGCAGGCGGCGGTGGCGCACGACCGGCGCCTCGCCGCGGGCCAGAATGGCCACCCCGTTCCAGCTCTTCTGGCCTTCCCAGACGGCCTGGTAGCCCAGCGCTTCGATCTCGGCGGCCGGAAACCGTTCGGTGGGCGCTTTCAGCTCCTGGAGGCAGGCGACGTCGGGGCGCGCCTCCTCCAGCCATTCCAGCAGCCGCGGCAGGCGCGCTCCGACGCCGTTGATGTTGAAGGTGGCGATCTTCATGGCTGCGGTTCAATGCGCAGGCGCCGGCCAGGCTCCCGACCAGCGCCGCGCGCCCCGCAGCCCGTCGGTGGGAAGACCTATTCCTCTTTGATCTTCTCCCACTTGTAGGGCTCGTCCTCGCCCTTGCGGAAATAGCCGATCATGTCCGGCTTATCGTTGCCGTCCGTGTCGTAGAGGGCCTCGTCCCAGGTGCCGTCCTGCTTGTTGTCGAAGAACATGGTGTCGAGCTTGCCGTCGCCGTCGTCGTCAAACCACAAAGTGGAGGGGTGGCGCTTGCTGTCCGGGATCACGACGATGGAGTCCGCCTCGTTGTCGCAATCGGCGTCCATCAGGTAGCGGGTGCCCTTGGGATCGGTGACCTGCTCCTCCTCCAAGGCCTTCACCTCGCACTTCTCCGCGGAGGCTTGCGAAACCGTGACGCGGTCGCTGGTGCGGGCCAGGAAGGTCTTCACGTCTTCGGCCGAGACCGCGAAGTTTAGGCCCTCACCCTCGCCGATGAAGCTGTTGATCCCGACCACGTTTAGGTTGTCGTCCAGCAGCGGCCCGCCGGAGTTGCCCGGGTTGATCGGCGTCTGCGTCTGGATGACTGTCGCCTCGTGGGCGATCTTGTCCTCGGCCTTCCAGCCGTAAGCGCGGCGGATCTGGCTGACGATGCCACGGGTGTAGGTCCAGGTCCGGCCAGTGGGGTGGCCGATGGCGTGAACGTCGGCCCCGACTTCCAGGGTGGTCGAGTTGCCGATGGCCAGGGGCGTGACGCCCGCCGGCACCTCGTCCACCTGAAGCAAGGCGAGGTCGCTCACCTCGTCCCGACGGATCACCTTGGCCTTGCGCGCATCGCCATCGGAGACGGCCGCGCCTTCCATGGCCGGCTTGAAGATCACGCCGACCTCGCTCTCCTTGCCTACGACATGGAGGTTGGTGACGATCTTGCCGTCTGAGGACACCAGCACGCCGGATCCGAAGCCGTCGTCCGAAACCACCAGCACCACGGCGGGCGCGGCCTTGCGGTAGACCGCGGCTTCAGCCGCTCCACGGGTCGCCGCGCGGGTCTCTGGCTCAAGCTGGCGCAGCGCACGGCCGTAGGCGAGACCGGTGCTGCGCGGGACGGCGACGCCCAGCTGCCGGGCGCTGGCCGTGCTGGGCTTGCCGGACGGCAGGTCCACACGACCGCCAAGCTCCGCTTCCGGCGACTGAGCCATGGCGTATGATGCCGGCGCACATGCCAGCGACAGGGCGCCGAGGCCGGCGCCCAAGTGGACCCACTTCATGACAACAATCCCCCGGTACAGCTTCGTCTGGAAACTAGCGGGGTGCATGCTCGCCACAAACGTGTTTCTGGGCGGTGTACGCCCGGCCCAAGCTGCGGAAGGTGCACCGAAAATATCCGCGCATGCGACGCAGTCCCTAGCGGTCGGCGCTCCAGCCGCTCGGCAGGGAAGGGAGCCGGCACTCGCCAGCGCTGATCGGCGGAATGCCTTCGAAGGTGAAGCTTACCTGCGTCACCAGGTGCTTGAGATCCGGACGCTGGCGGCGGCTGGGAACCGCGCGCGATTGCTGGCGAGCATCGACCGAACCCTGTCCCTGATCGCGACGGTGCAAAACCCGCAGCTCGCCCGGCTGACGATCGCTTGCGCCCTCTCGGACGTCATCGAAGCGCTGCGTGGCGCAGGCGAGATCGAGCGCGCCTACGGGCTCTACAAGGCCGCCGGCGTGCAGATCGGCGAGGCGCTGCCCGCCACGAGCCTTGACCATGCGACCTGGCGGCTTCGTGAGGCTGAACTCTTGCAGCAGATAGGGCAGGGCGCGGCGGCCGGGCAGGTGCTGGACCTGGCCTTGGCGGCGCTTGCCGCCATTCAAGTGAGCGCCGAGGTCAAGGAGCCGATGCTCGCTCGAGCCGGCCGTCTGAAAGCCGGGCTGACGGATGCCGAGGAGACGCTCGGCGGGGCTTTCGGCGGATCTGGCGAGGTCGACCGCCTGGCGTCCGTCGCCCTGGCGGAAGCAGATCCCGCGCTGCGCGCACGCAAACTTGCCCAGCTCGGCAAGGCGATCAGGGTCGACGCAGACGGGGCAGGAGCGGCGCGCTGGCGGCGACCTGGCCTGCTCGACCAGCGGCTGATCGGACTTGTTCTGACGCACACGGACGACCGCAGCCTGGATGCCGAGACGGCCTTCGCCCTGCACCAGCTGGCTGGGCGCACCGGCCCGTCGTTCGATGCGGAGGCTCTCACCCGGCTGGCCTCGGCCAAGGATGAAATTACTCGACGCACCACCCATCAGATGCTGCGGCTGACGGCGCGGCGTGATCGACTTGTGCGTCAGCAGATCCAGGGTGTGGCCCTGCGCATGCTCGAGCCGCCCTCGTCGGCGGCCATCCTGCAGCACGACATCGCCCGACGGCAGCTGATCGCCGACTTCGACCGACGGATTGCGGCGGCCGAGGCGCAGCTTGGGGACCCGGCTGCGATCTCGCTGGTCAGCCTGCGCCAGCTGCAAACCGTGCTCGGCCCGGACGAGGCGGTGCTGGCCCTCTCCAAGACGGCGGGCGGTCACGCGTTGCTGTGTGTCCGACGTGACGGCGCGATGCAGAGCTATGCTCCCGTGAATGCGGCGCGGCTGCGACTGGACGGGCGGCTGGTGCAGGCGGCGCTGACGGCCGGGCACGCGCCTTCGGAGGACGCGGACTCCCAGTACCCTGTTGAGGCAGCGGTCCGGCTCTACGATGTTCTGATCCGGCCGTTCGAACCCTGCCTCAAGCCAGGCGACCGCCTCATCTGGCTTTCCGGAACGGCGGGCGCCCCGGTTCCGCTCGCCGCCCTGCCAGCCAGCGCGCCTCCGAAGCTCCAGCGCGGCTATGACCTTGGCGCGGGGGACTGGCTCGTGAAGCGCCACGCGATCAGCTACGCGGGCTCGGCGGGGGTGATCCTGGCCAGCCGCACTGGCGGCGGAACGGGCGGGGACCTGGATTTCCTCGGCGTCGGTGATCCGGTGCTGGGCGGCTCGACGGCGGCCGGCGAAGACGCAACCAAGGTGGTGCTGCGCGGGCTACGGTCGGGCGTGCGGCTGGATGGACTGGAGCCGCTGCCGGAAACCCGCGACGAGCTGGAGGCCTCAGCCAAGGGCTTCCGCTCCTCCCGCCTGCTTCTGCAGGGCCAAGCGACGGAGCGGGGCTGGCGCCAGGAGATGGTGGGGGCCTACCGTTACCTGTCTTTCGCCACGCATGGCCTCATCCGCGACGATCTGCAGGGGCTGGCGGAGCCGGCGCTCGTCTTCACGCCGGTGTCCGCGGCCGATCCCAATGACGATGGCCTGCTGACCGCCTCCGAGATCGCGGACCTGAACCTGCGCGCTCGCTTTGTGGCGCTGTCGGCCTGCAACACCGCCAACTTCGACATGACGCAGATGGCGCAGGATCTGCCGGCGCTGTCGTCGGCGTTTGCGGTCGCCGGCACGCCGTCAACGCTTGGCACGCTGTGGCCGGTCAACTCCGAGACCGGCAAGCAGGTGGTGACCGGTCTGTTCGCCCGGCTGCGCGACCAGGGGCTCGGACCGGCCGAGGCCCTGGCGCAGGCGCAGAGATCCTTTCTGGCTGCGCCGCCGAGCCGGGCTTACCTGCATCCCAGGTTCTGGGCGCCGTTCGTGATTCTGGGCGATGGAACGCCTCCAGCCGCGGCCGAAACCGCCAAGCCGGCGCTATCGGGCGTGGAGGTGCTGACAGAGCGCGGCGGCGAGGTGCTGTCGCTGGCGCAGGCGCCCGGCGGCGTCGCCGCCCGGCTGATCGCCGACAAGGACGCTGACGGCCGACAAGCCGCGGCCGTGCGGCTGGCGAGCGGGAGCGGCTCGGAGCTTTGGCGGGAGGCGACCGCCGACGGCGCCTCTCGCGTCTTGGTTCAACTGGACGCCGGGCTGCTGAGCGGCGGCTATGCTCTCACGCCCGCAGGACGATACGCGCCCAAGCTGACGCTGTTGAAACCTGACGGCGCCCGCGCCGGCGAGACCCTGGGGGCGGGGCTCGCCAGCGTTGATGCATTTCCGATGGCGGCGGCGCGGCTGGATGGCGAGCAGGCGGTGGTGGCCGTCGGCGAACTGAACTTGCGTGACGCGCCGGGTGCGGGCGGCGGCCGCCTGCACCTGCTGGCGGTCGGCGCAGACCTGCGGCCGCGCGGCCTGTTCACCGTCAGCACGCCGGCCGCCGAGGCGATCGAATCCGCGACCGTGACCCCGCTCGGAAACCGGCTGCTGGTGACGGTGACCTATGTCGGTGCGACGGTCCTGCCGCTGGAGGGCCTCGACGACTATGACGCGGCGACCTGCCGGCCGCAGCGCGCCACGCTGATCGAGCTGCGGGACCTCGCCACAGGCCAGACGCTCGCAGCGCAGACCTTCGACGGCGTGTCGGTCATAGCGGCCGTGGCGCAGGGGCGGGGCGTCTGGCTGGGCGGCGCCCGCCGCACGCCCTGCGGCGAAGATCGGGCGGTGGTGCTGGCGTTGGACGACAAGCTCGCCCCGCGGACGCTGTATGAGGACGCCAACCTGGGCGCCTCGCAGGTGCGCACCCTGGCGCTGACCCCGGGCGGCGCCTTCGCTGCGGCCAGCAAGGCCAATGTCACCGACTACCGCGCGCCGGATGTCGCCGCTGCGGCCAGGGCTGACCCCTACGCCCTGCGACCCTTCCCGGACACCTACTCCGGCCTGCTGGTCACGCTCGACCGGCGCGGCCGTCCCTCCACGCCGCGCCTGCTCGACTCCGGCTCCAACATCTACGTCACCACCGCCTTGGCCCAGCCCTCCGGCGAGATCCTGGTCGGCGGAGCCGTCGCCGGCCAAGCGGCGATCTTCAAGCTGCGAGAGCGGTAATCGCGAACAACCGAGCCCGAGCCTAGTCCTCCAGCGGCATGCCGTAGAGTTCGAGGCGGTGGGCGACGAGGCGGTAGCCGAGCTTGCGGGCGATGGCTTCCTGGAGCGCCTCGATCTCGGGGTCCATGAACTCGACGACCTGGCCGGTCTTCATATCGATGAGGTGGTCGTGGTGCTCGTCCTGGTGCTCCTCGTAGCGGGAGCGGCCGTCGCGAAAGTCGTGGCGGGTGATGATCCCGGCCTCTTCGAACAGGCGCACGGTGCGGTAGACGGTGGCGATGGAGATGTGCGGGTCCACGGCGTGGGCGCGGCGGTGCAGCTCCTCCACGTCCGGGTGGTCCTGGGCTTCCGACAGCACGCGCGCGATGACCCGACGCTGATCGGTCATGCGCATGCCCTTTTCGGTGCACAGCTTTTCGATGCGGTCGGACACGGGCGCGAGCTCCCTGGGTGGTTCGTGAAGGATAGGTCTAAGCGGCGGGGGCGCTCAGGTCGAGACGCATCACGAGCGCGTCCACACGCCCGGCGGTCCCGCGATCGTAGTAAGCGCGCCTGAGGCCCGCACGGGAGAAGCCGAGGCTCTCGTACAGCGCCACGGCCGCATCGTTGTCCACCGCCACTTCGAGGAAGGCTTCCTGGGCGCCGAGTTGCCTGGCGCTGGCCAGGGCGGCAAGCATCAGCTGGCGGCCGACGCCGCTTCGGCGGGCCTCGCCGGAAACGCCCAGCGTCAGCACCTCCATCTCGCCCGCTGCGATGCGGCAGAGCACCAGGCCGATGGCTTCCGCCTCGCCGTGCAGCAGGCCAAACACGCCGGGGCTGGCCAGCAGCTCCTCGAACTCGCTGGCGCCCCAGGGCGAAGGAAACGCCCGGGCGTGGACCGCGGCGAATGTCGCCGCCTGTCCAGGGGTCGCGAAAGCCAGGCTCATGCCGGAAGTTTGGCGTCCGGCGCGCGCAGGTAAAGAGGACGCGGCGGCGTAGGGGTGCGCACGGCGGCGGCGATGCGGGCCACCTGACGGGCGTCGGCGCCTTCGGCGGCCACAACCTTTGCGGCGGGTAGAACCTCCGCCAGCAGCGGCGCGCCGGATCCCACCAGCGTCACCTCACGTCCCATGGAGAGTTCCGCAAGTCGCGCGGCGGCGACGTCCACCGACAGCGCGTCCGGCGCCATCAGGGCTCGGCCGTTCTCGAACCCCTGCAGATAGACTTGGTCCCGGCGCGCATCGATCGCAGCGACGACGAGCCCGGGCGTCTCGCCGGCGAGCGCCTCCAGGGTTCCCACCGCGACGATGGGGATGGAAAGGGCGGAGCCCAGCCCCTTGGCGAAGGCCAGACCCACCCGAAGGCCGGTGAAGGAGCCCGGCCCCACCGTCACGCCGATGCGCTCGAGCTGGTTGAAGGCGAGACCTGCCGCCTGCATGGCGCGCTCGGCCATTGGCGCCAAGCGCTCCTGGTGGCCACGGGCCATGACCTCGGTCTCATGCGCCAGCACGCGCTCGCCGTCGAGGACGGCGACCGAGCAGGCGTTCAGGCAGGTGTCCAGCCCCAGGACGATCATCGGCCTCGCCTAGCCGATCGGCCGGCGGCCTTAAAGGGCCTGTTCGACGCGGGTGACTTCGGGGACGTAGTGCTTGAGCATGTTCTCCACGCCCGCCTTAAGGGTGGCGGACGAGGACGGGCAGCCGGAGCAGGCGCCGCGCATGCTGAGCCACACGACGCCGCTCTCGGCGTCGAAACGGTTGAACAGGATGTCGCCGCCATCCTGGGCCACGGCCGGGCGGATGCGGCTGTCGAGGAGGTCCTTGATCTCGGCGACGATCTGGGCGGTTTCGCCCTCGTACTCGCCTTCGTCATGTCCGCCGGCCGTCTCGCTCGCCTCGTTGAACAGGGGGCGGTTCGAGGTGAAGTGGTCCATGATGGCGGCCAGGATCGGCGCCTTCAGGTGCGGCCAGTCGAACGAGGGGTGCTTACCGACCGTGACGAAGTCCGGGCCGAAAAACACCCGGGTGACGCCTTCCAGATCGAACAGGTCGGAGGCCAGCGGCGAGACCTGAGCCTCGTCGGCGTCGCGGAAATCGCGCGTCCCTTCCCCAAGCACGGTGCGGCCCGGCAGGAACTTCAGGACCTCGGGGTTCGGGGTGGTCTCGGTCTGGATGAACATGCGCCAGATGTGGCGCCGCGGCGCCCCCTGCGCAAGTCACGCCAAATCGGCGATCTCCTCGTCCGTCAGGTCGCCGGGCACGAGAGTGACGGGCACTTTGCGGCCGCCCCACTTAACGCCGTCCTTGGCCAGGGCGGCGACGATAGGACCGGGTCCTCGCCCGCTGACGGAGGTCGCCAGCACCAGGATCTTGATGTCGGGGTCCTCGCCGATGGCCTTCTTGATGCCGGCGCGCACGTTGTCGGCGTGGAGGATCAGGAACTCGGGCGGCAGGCCGGTGGCCTCGAGCACGAACTCGGCCACCTCCTGCAGCTGAGCTTCCGCCTCGGCGCGCTCCTGCCGCTCTATCTCCTCGCGCACGCCGCTCCAGTGCTCGAACACCGCTGGCTCGATCACGCGCAGGATAGCGACGTGGCCGCCCGTCGAGCGCGCACGGCGGCAGGCGAACCGCAGCGCCGTGCGGAACTCGGGCGTGTCGTCCGAAACGACCAGGAACTTGCGGCTGCTCATCGTCAGGAACGGTGGCGCGGCTCGGCGCGGCTGGCAACCTCCCCGAAGGTCAGCCCCAGAAGCCCACCAGTTTGCGGACCTCGGCCATATGCGGCTCGGCCACGGCGCGCGCTCGCTCGCCGCCCTTGGCCAGCACCCGGTCGATCTCGGCCGGATCTGCCAGCAGACGACGCATCTCTCCGCCGATCGGGCCCATCACCGAGACCGCCAGGTCCGCCAGCTTTGGCTTGAAGGCGCCGAAGCCCTGGCCCGCGAACTCCGCCAGCACCTCCGCCTCGGTCTTACCGGCGAGCGCCGCGTAGATGCCCACCAGGTTCTTGGCTTCCGGACGCTCGCTGAGGCCCTCGGAGGTTTCCGGCAGCGGCTCGGCGTCGGTGCGGGCCTTGCGGATCTTCTGCGAGATGGCGTCGGGGTCGTCCGTCAGGCTGATGCGCGAATATTCGGACGGATCCGACTTGCTCATCTTGGCCGAGCCGTCGCGCAGGCTCATCACCCGGGCGCCCGGCCCCTGCGTCACCGGCTCGGGCAGGGGGAAGAAGCCCGGAGCGTTGAAGTCGTTGTTGAACTTCTGGGCGATGTCGCGAGTCAGCTCCAGGTGCTGCTTCTGGTCCTCGCCCACCGGCACGTGGGTTGCCTTGTAGACGAGGATGTCGGCCGCCTGCAGCACCGGGTAGGTGTAGAGCCCGACGCTGGCGCGCTCCTTGTGCTTGCCGCTCTTCTCCTTGAACTGGGTCATCCGGTCGAGCCAGCCGAGGCGGGCGACGCAGTTGAACACCCACGCCAGCTCGCTGTGCTGCGGCACGGCGGACTGGGCGAAGATGGTGGCGACGTTCGGATCGAGGCCGGTCGCCAGATAGGCGGCGGCGATCTCGCGCACCTGGTCCTTCAGCTTGGCCGGGTCCTGCCACACGGTGATGGCGTGCAGGTCGGCGATGAAGATGAAGGTCTCAATCTCGTGCTGCAGGCGGGCGAACTTCACCAGGGCGCCAAGATAGTTGCCCAGGTGGAGGTTGCCGGACGGCTGGACGCCGGAGAGCACGCGCTGGGGGCCCGCGTAGGGCGCCGGAGCTTGGTCGGTCATGGTTGTGCGGCTTCTAAATTCTGGAAGGTCAAGGGTCGCGAGGGCGCCGCTCGGGAAGCGGCGCGACAAGGCGCGGTCAGCGCCATCGCCAGGTGGTGCGAGCCCGGAAAGCCATGGGCGATGCGATTAGGCGTACCGCCGCCTCAGAGCAAGTCCGAAGACGGCGCCGCCTTGTCGCCCTTGCGCCGGCGCAGGGAGGCCTTGAACTCGGCCGGAGTCACCCCGCCGAAGGCGAACAGCAGCGCCGGATAGACTGCGCCGCCCACCGCGCAGACCAGGAGCACGGTGAGCTCCTTCGCCCCATGGTGCAGCCCGAGCTGGGCGACCAACCCCTCCAGCACCGGTCGGAAGTGAGAGGCCAAGGCCAGCAACGCGCCCATTCCGGCGGTGGCGGCGCTGACCCGGACGACCTTGCCCCACGCGCGTGCGCTGGGGCTGTAGGTCTTCGTGCTTCGCAGCCGCACGACCATCTGCAGCACGGTGATCCAGGAGGCGATCGTGGTGGACAGCGCGATGCCTTCGAACCCGATCGTGTGGAACAGGATTACGCCCAGCGCGATGTTCACGCCCACCGAGACGAGCGAGAACCGCATAGGCGTCTTGGTGTCCCCGCGTGCGAAGAAGGCGGGCTGCAGGATTTTGATCAGCACAAAGGCCGGCACGCCCCAGCCGTAATGGAAGAGCAGCTTGGCGGCGTTGGCTGCGTCGGCCGACGTGAAGGCGCCGCGAACGAAGAGGCCGTCGATGAGGTAGCCCGGCATGGCCATCAGGGCGGCGGCGGCGGGTAAGCTGAGCGCCAGGCCGAACACGATCGCCTGGTCCATGGAGCCTTGCGCATCATCGTCGTCGCGGTTCTGCAAGGCCGTGGCGAGCCGAGGCAGCAAGGCGACGCCGATCGCCACGCCGACAAGGCTGAGCGGCAGCTGATAGAACCGCTCGGCGACGTTCAGCCAAACCCGCATGCCCGCGACCTGCGAGGCCAGCATGGCGGAGATGACCAGGTTGATCTGCGTTGCGCTGGAGGCGATCACCCCCGGGCCCATGCGCTTGGCGAGCACCATGATCTCGGGAGTGAGCTTTAGGTGCTTCGGGTGGATCCGGGCGCCGGTCTTGCTGGCGCCCCACCAGCAAAGCGCCGCCTGCGCAACGCCGGCGATCACCACGCCCCAAGAGGCGGCGTAGGCGGCCGTGGTCGGGTCCTTCTGCGGCAGCACCAGCGCCAGCATCACCACGTTGAGCAACGTCGGGTAGAAGCCGTAGATGATGAAGCGGCCGCGCGCCGTCAGCACGCCGGCGAAAAGTGAGGCGATCGCCACGCAGGGCAGATACGGCATGGTGATCTGCGTCAGGACGACAGCCAGCTTGAACTTCGCCGGATCGGACATGTAGCCCGGGCTGTAGACCATCATCAGCCACGGCATGGTCAGCTGGCACAGGACGGTGATCAGCACGGTGGCGGCGGCCACGCTGGCCAGGGCGTCGGCGGCGAAGCGGTCGGCGGCCTCCTTGCCCTCAGCCGCCAGCTTTTTGGAATAATCCGGCACGAAGGCCGCCGCGAAGGCGCCCTCGGCGAAGATCCGCCGGAACAGGTTCGGGAACGTCAGCGCCGTGTAGTAGGCGTCGGCGGCGATTGTCTGGCTGGCGCCCAGCCGCGCCGTGACCACGAGGTCGCGCGCCAGACCCATGAACCGGCTGACCAGAGTCAGTGCCGAATAGATCATCGACGAGCGCAGCAGGCCGCCGGACTTCGCGGGCGGCTTGGCCGGCGGCGGAACAGACTCGGTTCCGGAGACGCGGGTCTCGGTCGCGGGCAGCGGCGTCGTGTCGGTCAAGGAGGCAGGTCCCGTTGGCGGCGCGGCCGCTTGGATTCTTGCGACGATCTCTTAGCGCGCGACGCTAGCGCGGGCGCGCTGCAAATTGGCGCGGCGGCCGGACGGCGGGGCCGCGTCCTCGGCTTCGAGAACCGCCTCGAGAGCGTTCTTGAGGGCGTTGCGCTTTCGGGCGTCGCTCAGCTTTTCGCCATCGGGTCCCGTCACATAGAAGGCGTCCACCGCCCGCTCGCCATAACCGTCGATGTGGGCGGAAAGAATCGAAAGCCCGGCGTCGGAGATGGTGCGCGCCAGGGCGGCCAGCAGGCCCGGGCGGTCGCGGCCGGAGGCTTCCACAACCGTCGAGGTTTCGGACGCTTCGTTGTCCAACACCACCGTCGGGGTGATCGCAAACGCCGCCATGCGCGCCTGGTCGCCGGAGCGCCGCGCCTCGCGCGCCACGGACTCGCCGCGCCCGGCAGCCTCCAGCGCCTCGGCCAGCCGCTGAAGCCCGCGGGGGTTGTCAGCGCCGTAGGCTTGGCCGGTCACGTCCTGCACATAGAAGACGTCCAGAGCCTGGCCGGTGCGGGAGGTGAAGACCCGCGCGCCCACGATGTTGCCGCCCAGAGCGGTCACCGCCTCGGCGAGATCGACGAACAGCCGCGGGCGGTCGGTGGCGGCGATGACCACTTCCACCGCATTCCGCTCGGGCACCACCCGGCAATCCGCAGCCGCCCCGCCCCCGGCCGCCGCACGGCGGGAGAGCGCCGCATGGGCCACCACCTCGCGCGGGTCGAAGGCGGTGTAGTAGGCGTCCTCCATGGCGTCGGCCCAGCTTTCGGCCGTCGGGTCGGCCCTGGCGATGGCGATGCGGGCGTCATAGGCCGCGTTCTCGTGATGACGCTTCAGGGCCGCCGCCGCGTCCGAGCCGCGGCCGCCGCGGAACACCGCTTCCGTGGCCATGTAGAGCTCGCGCATCAGCTGGCCTTTCCAGCCGTTCCAGACGCCCGGCCCCACAGCCCGGATGTCCGCGACGGTCAGCACGAGGAGCAGGCGCAGGCGCTCGGGGTTCTCAACGATGCGGGCGAAGTCGGTCACGGTTCGCGGATCGGACACGTCCCGCTTCTGCGCGTAGTCGCTCATCACGAGGTGATGCTCGACGAGCCAAGCGACGAGCTCGATGCGCGAGCGCTCCAGCCCCAGTCTTTCGCAGGCCTGCCGCGCCGCGCGCGCGCCCGCCTTTTCCTGCCCGCCGGCCCCGCCCTTGCCTGTGTCGTGCAGCAGCATGGCCAGGAACAGGGCTTCGCGATCATCGATCAGCGGCATCACCTGAACCGCCAGCGGGTGGTCTTCCGCCAGACGTCCGGCCGCGATGTCGGCGATCACGCCCACGGCGCGCAGGGTGTGCTCGTCCACCGTGTACGAGTGGTACATGTTGAACTGCATCTGGGCGACGATCCGCCCGTACTCCGGCACGAAGCGGCCCAGGACACCGGCCTCGGTCATCAGGGCGAGCGTCCGCTGGGGATCGCGCCCGTGGGCCAGGATCGACAGGAAGACCTTGGCCGCGTGCCGGTCGCGGCGCACGGCCGAGGTGATCAGCGGCGCAGCCCGCGACGCCTCGGTGAAGGCGTCCGGGTGCAGGTCGAGGTTGCGCGCGTCGGCGATCTTGAACAGGCGCAGAAGGTTGATCGGGTCCTGCTCGAAGACCTCACGGCCCTCGACGGCCAGGCGGCCGTTCACTTCGTGGAAGCCCTTAACGTCCAACGGCTTCTTCTTGGTGCGACGGCCCGGCAGCAGGCGGGAGATGCCGCGTGGCTCGCTCTTCACCCGCTCAGCCTCGAGCTTGGCGGCGAAAACCCGGGTCAGCGATCCCACTTCCTTGGCGATCAGGAAGTAGTGGCGCATGAAGCGCTCCACCGCCGGGTTATCCCCGCGGTCGCCATAGCCCATCCGCCGGGCAATCTCCGGCTGCATGTCGAAGGTCAGCCGCTCTTCCGGGCGGCCGGTGGTGAAATGCAGGTGGCTGCGGACCGCCCACAGGAAGTCAAAGGCGCGGATAAACGCCCGCACCTCGCGGCCGGTGAACATCTCGAGCTGCATCACCTTTTCGATCGGCTCGCCGGGATGCAGGTACTGGGCGATCCAGAAGAGGGTGTTCAGGTCGCGCAGGCCGCCCTTGCCCTCCTTCACGTTGGGCTCGACCATGTAGCGGCTGGCGCCAGCACGGGCGTGCCGGTCGTCGCGCTCCTTGAGCTTGGCGGCGACGAACTCCGCGCCGGTGCCCTTGACGACGTCGGCCTGGAAGCGGCGGACCAGCTCCTGCGCGAGCTCCGGATCACCGGTCAGCCGCCGCGCCTCCAGGATGGAGGTGCGGATGGTGAAATCCTCGCGGGAGAGCTTGATGCACTCCTCCACCGTCCGCGAGGCGTGGCCCACTTTGAAGCCCAGGTCCCACAGGGCGTAGAGCATGTATTCGATGACGCTCTCGGCGTGGGCGGTCTGCTTGTAGGGCCGCACGAACAGCAGATCGATGTCCGAGAACGGAGCCAGGGTGCCGCGGCCATAGCCGCCGACCGCCATCAGAGCGAGACGCTCGCCTTCCGTCGGGTTTCGCGCCCGGTGGATGTGGACCGTGGTGAAGTCGTAGAGCGCGGACACCACCTCGTCGGTGACGCCCGAAAGCAGGCGCGCCGTCTCGATGCCGCCCGCGCCGTTCTCCAGACGCTCCTTGGCGATCATACGACCGCGGAACAGCGCCGATTTGAGGACTTCCAACGCCGCGCGTCGCTGCGCCTGCTCGTCACCCAGGTTTTCGAGGGCGGCGGTGGTCAGCTGGGCGCGCAGCCGCACCCCGTCGACGACATACTCGAGGCGCGTGGGGCGAAGGCGAGGCGGCATGGCGGTCCAGATATAGGCTTTTGGGCCTTCCCGTCGACTGGCGCGTGGCGCACGGGGCGCACTCAGCCCAGCGGACCCTCTCGGCGCCTCGCCTGAGGCGCCAGGCGCATCCAGACCGCTTCCAGCTCCCGCCGGAACACGGCAGGGGACCAACGCCGGGCGGTGTCGAGGCCGGCCTTGCGCATCCTTTCGAGGGCGGGACCGCCGGCCTTCACCAGATCCGCCGCCTGCGCCAGGGCGTCGGCCGCGGCGAAACAGTCGTCCTCGGGCGCCCAGAACCCGTTCTCGTCGGCGCCGAAGTCGCGCCCGCCCAGCCCCAGGAAGCCGCAGCAGATCGCGCCGCTCGCCATGGCTTCCAGCGCCGTGAGGCCAAGCCCTTCCATGCGGGCCAGGCTCAGGAACAGGGCCGATCCCGCAAACGCCTCCGCCACCTGTGCCTCAGGGAGCCCCTCTAGGACGGTCCACTGCAGGTCCGCGTGCCGCGGGTGCATCTGCGGCAGTAGCTTCTGGATCAGATCGGCCTCGAACGGCCGCTTGCTGGGGGTCAGGGCCACCCGCAAGGCCGCGGCGCCTCGCGGAGCGAAGAGCTGATCATCCACGAAGCCGCGAACGACTTCGACTGACGCGTCCGGGAACAGCCGCCCCACGGCCTCGGCTACGGTCGGCCCGACAGCGATCAGCGGCGGGAAGCGCTCAGCGGGGAACCCGTTCAGGGCGTCCAGCGCATTGTAGGCGAACTTGATGTGTCCCTGGCAGAACACCACCGTTCGCTGTGGAAAGCCCGCGGCGGCGGCCAAGGCGTTCTTCGCGTCTTCGGGGATGACGAGCACGTCGTCCGCTTGGAACGGGGTCGCCGGCTCAACGGGCACAGTGGCCGTCGCACCCTCAGGCAAACGACCGGAAGGCCCGAGCCAGAGCCGCGCATCAAAGCCAAGTTCCCGCAGCGTCTGCACATGCCGCAGGATCATCTTCTGGCCGCCGGTGAGGCGGCCATCCGGGAAGCTGAGGTAAAGGATGCGGGCCATCAGACGGCGTCCATCAGGCCCGCGCCAGGCGGCCTAGTGGCCGTGGCTGCCTTCGTAGACGCCGGGCGCCAGGCGCTCGTCCTCAACGCCTTCACCGGCGTCCGCCGCCAGCACGAACCGGCGATCGCAGTAGGAGCACTCGACGAAATCGGCTTCGCCCATCTCCAGCCAGACCCGCGGGTGACCCAGCGCGCCGCCGACGCCGTCGCAGGCGATGCGGCCCGAACGGACCTTGATCACTTCGGGGGCCGGCAGGTCCGGCGTGAGCGCCGGGCGGGCGGGCATCGGTTCCGGGCGGGTTTGGGCCTCGACACCCTTGTTGCGGACACGCGGAGCCATGGACTTGTCTCAAACCTCTGATGCCGGCTGCTTGGCGCAGGCGGAACTCGGGCCTAGGTATGCGACCGCGGCTTTCGCCGTCAACGATCCCGGAGCACCGATGGACCTTCCCCAATACGCAATCGAGGCCAAAGGGCTCACCAAGACCTATCCGGCGACCAAGACATCGCCCGCCATGCAGGCGCTGAAAGGCATCGATCTGGCGATCCCGCGCGGCTCGATCTTCGGCCTGCTGGGACCCAACGGCGCTGGCAAGTCGACCTTCATCAACATCCTGTCTGGCCTGACGCGGAAGACCGGCGGGACGGTCAAGATCTGGGACCGTGATATCGACACGAACGGCCGCAACGCCCGCGCGGCCATCGGCGTAGTGCCGCAGGAAATTGCGGCCGACCCGTTCTTCACGCCCAAGGAGGCGCTGGACGTGGCCGCCGGGATGTACGCCGTTCCGCCGAACGAGCGGCGCACCGACGAACTGCTCGCGGCTCTCGGCCTGTCCGACAAGGCCGGGGCCTATGTCCGCCAACTTTCGGGGGGCATGAAGCGCCGCCTGATGGTCGCCAAGGCCATGGTGCACAACCCGCCTGTTCTGATCCTCGACGAGCCGACCGCCGGCGTGGACGTCGAGCTGCGCCGACAGCTGTGGAACTACGTCCTGGAGCTGAACCGGCAGGGCGTAACCATCGTCCTGACCACCCACTATCTGGAGGAAGCCCAGGAGCTCTGCGACCAGATCGCCATCATCAACCGCGGGCAGGTGGTCGCCTGCGAGCCCACCTCGACCCTGCTGCGCCGGATGGACACCCGCAACGTGATCGTCACGCCGCAGGAGCCCATGGATCACGCGCCCCTGCTGCCCGGGTTTGAAACCAAGCTGCTGAAGTCGGGCGGCTTCTCGGTCGCCTACCGGACCGGCGAGTCCAACGTGGAGCAGGTGCTGGCCGCCATCCGGCTCGCCGGCCTGCACATCAAGGACATCTCCACCGAAGATCCCGACCTCGAGGACATCTTCGTCGCCCTGACCTATCGCGCCGACGAGGCGGCCCAGGTCTGAAGCTTAGCCCCGTAGCGCTGAGACCGGCGTGGTTCGTCGGGTGAAGATCACCGCGTCGAACTGCTTGCCAAGATCTGCCGCGATCCAGTTCGCCTCGCGCTCCTGTGCAGGTAGGTAAACCACACCGATCGCGCGTTGCGGCGCGCGGCGGCCGGTGGGCAGGTCGGACCCCACAAGCACCTGGCGCGCCGCGGCCGTCGCGGACAGGGCCGCTTCGTGGCTGCCGGTGATGCTCGGCCGGACGTCGGAGACGCGGGGCGGCCCGTCCCAGTTTCTGGCCGCCAGAACCTCGCCCTCATGGGTCAACTGCCCAACCAGAAGCGTGCGCCTGCCGTCGCGCAGCAGTTGACCGAGACTGATCTCGCCGCGCTCCGTCATGTTGGTGTGTCGGGCGTCGCCCACATGGGTGTTGTGAGCCCAGATGGCGACTTGGCCGCCCACATGCGCGCGCACGGCCTGCGCTGACGCGGCCATCCGTCTGTCGCGCGCATTCCAGGAGTAGCCGGTGGTCTGGTGCACTCGCCAATATTCCTCGCCGCCCACCACCGCCCGTGCAGCTTGCGCTGCGGCGAAGCGGCCTTCCGCTTGGTCGGGCTTCGGCGGGGGCAGGGCCTTGATCGCGCGCAGCCCTTCCGCGGCCGCCGCCTCGCAACTCCGCCCGCGCCGGACGGCCAGCGAATAGGCTTCCATTGAGCGGCCGTACGGCTTGAAGCACCCGAAGGCCTTGCTCACTGATCGCGCGGCTGCGGGATCCTCCCGGGCCAGATATCGTGTCACGGCCGCCGAGGCGTCGAAGACGTCATAGACGTCGAGGCCGTAGACGCCGATCCGTTGCTCCGGCGCCCGGACAGCGTTGATCGCCCTGAGCCGCTCCACGAAATCGCGGAACTCGGCGTTTCGCCACATCCAGGCGGGGAAAGCCTCGAAGTCGGACAGGGCCTGGGTGGCACTGCGGTCGGTCCCCTCGCCACGTACGTAGCGGTTCACGCGCTCCGCGCCGGACCAGTCGCCCTCAATAGCGACGGCGCGCAGTCCGCCGGTCTGGGCCAAGGCGTCGGTGATGCGAGCACGCTCCAGGTAGAACTCCCGCGTGCCGTGGGTCGCCTCTCCCAAGAGGACGAAGTCGGCCTGAGCCGCCCGGGCAAGCAGCGCCGCGTCGCCCGAGACGGGCTGGGCGGAACCTGGAGGCGCCAACAAGGCCAAACTGCCTAAGATGGCTGCAAAGAAGCTCTTGAACGTCGCCATGCGCCCTGAGGTGGGCTCAGCCGTCCCAGGACAAGCGCCGCCGCTCCACCTGCTTGATCAGCTACATCTTTTCACATCTTCGAACCCGATCCCTTCGCTCCCCGTTTCCGCATCCCGCAAGGAGACGTCAGATGGCGGACGGAGCGAAAGTGGCGCTGGTGACTGGCGCAGGATCGGGTATCGGCAAGGCGGCCGCCTTGCGTCTGGCGCGGGACGGTCTGCGGATCGTGGCGCTGTCTCACAACGACGAAGAAGTGGCTAAGGCCGTCCGTGAGATCGAAGAGCAGGGCGGCGAGGCGCTCGGCGTCACCGCCGACATTTCGGACGCCGATCAGATGCGCCAGGCGGTGCAGCAGATCGAGGAACGCTTCGGCCGCCTTGACGTGGTCTTCTCTAACGCCGGCATCAACGGCGTCTGGGCGCCCATCGACGAGATCCAGCCGGACGAGTGGGACCGCACCATGAACACCAACCTGCGCGGCACCTACCTGACGATCCACTTCGCCGTGCCGCTGATGAAGAGGACCGGTGGCGGCTCGATCCTGATCACCTCGTCAATCAACGGCACCCGCGTATTCTCCAACGCTGGCGCCACGGCCTACTCCTCGACCAAAGCCGCTCAGGTCGCGATGGGCCAGATGCTCGCGTTGGAGCTCGCCAAGCACCAGATCCGCGTGAACGTGATCTGCCCGGGGAAGATCGAGACGAACATCAACGACAACACGGAAAAGCGCGACCTGGAGGAAGCCGCCCAGCCGGCTGAGTACCCGGAAGGTCGGATCCCGCTGACTAAAGGTCAGGGCGCAGAAGCCGAGGAGGTGGCCGAGCTGGTCGCCTTCCTGTCCAGCGACAAGGCAAGGTTCATCTCCGGCACGCCGATCTGGATCGACGGCGGCCAGTCCGTGCTGGTGGGCTGAGGCGCACGTGCCGCTGGATCTACGCCGTCGCTCGCCACTGCTGCTGGAGCGCATCCGCGAAGTGGAAGTCGAGCTGGCGATCTGGGCTCGCCGTGCGCCGGACCCCCAGCTCGAAGGCGACCTCTTCGCCATGATGGAGCTGCTCTACAGCTACCCCAAGCGCGCCGATGACCTGGCCTCCAGCGCCAAGGCTATGATGCACCTGCGGCGGCTAACGCCTGCCGTGATCCTGTCGCGCGCCCTGATCGAAACCGTGGCCATGGGCTGCTTCTACGTGCACGAGCTGAAGCGCCTGATCTCGGCTGGCGACGCCGAAGCGCTGAAGACCAAGTTCGACAAGTTCTACGCTGGGCGGCTGGGCGAAGAGGTTTCGCCCGTGCACGTCAACGACGCGCTTCGCTATCTGGAGAAGATCGACAACGCCGAGGATCCCGATCGGACCGCGACGGAGGCGCGGCTGGAGGCGGAGGCCGAGGCTTTGGGCGGGCTGGACCTGTCCGATCCCAAGTTCGTGGAGACCAGCTATGGGCTCCTTTGCGAAATCGCACATCCGAGCTGC
Organism: Phenylobacterium deserti; assembly: GCF_003254705.1. Classification (GTDB taxonomy): domain Bacteria; phylum Pseudomonadota; class Alphaproteobacteria; order Caulobacterales; family Caulobacteraceae; genus Phenylobacterium; species Phenylobacterium deserti. Next base: position 915,636 of record NZ_QFYR01000001.1, on the reverse strand, counting down.
GTTGGCACCCACCTGCTCTATCCGGCGCCGGGCGGCCCGGACATCGCCGAACCCAAACAGCGCCTGGAGTTCGCCGCCGAGCTGGCCATCTGGCAGGCGCAATATCTTCTGGAGGCGCTCAAGGAGGGGGAGGAGATCCCCGCGCTGCACCGGCAGGCGTTCGGCTAAAGATCAGAGCAGAACGCCGATGTCGGGCCATCGATAGGCCACCTCGGGGTAGAGCAGCCCGCCCGGCCCCCGCTCGTGGCGAGGCGGATCGGCCTTACCGCCAAGCGCCTCGTAGAAGCCTCGCGCCGGCATGTTCCCGTAGAGCACGGAGATCACCAGAGCGCGTGCCCCTTCGGAGGCCAGGACCTTGGCCGTCTGACTGACCAGCCGCCGGCCGACCCCGCGCCGCTGCGCGCTCTTCAGCAGATAAAGGGTCGCGATCTCGCCCTCTCCCTCCACCCGGCTCCGGGAAGGGCCGGCCTCCGCATAGCCGACGAGACCATCGCGAGTGAGTGCGGCAAGGGTCGCCTCGCCTGGGCGGGGCTGCAACAGGCTGCGGCGGAACCTGCGGGCGTAGATCTCCTCGCTCATGCGGGCGAGATAGGCGTCGGGCAACAGGCCCCGGTAGGTCTCGCGCCAGGACCGCACATGAACCTGCGCCAGCGCTTCTGCGTCCGCCGGACCGGCTGGAACGATCAGGAAATCGAACGACGCTCCACGGGACTGCGACATCCATCCACAGCTTGGGATGGCGCCGCTTGGGGTCAAGGGGCTGACGGGACTCGAGGGGTTAAGATAGGTTTACCGCCCTATGAACGCGCCCGCTTCCCCCGCTCAGATCTCGTCGGCGACGCCCGATCCCGCCGCCGGCGCCTCGCCGGTCATGGCGCAGTTCTTCGAGGCCAAGGCGCGCCAGCCGGACGCCCTGGTCTTCTTCCGCATGGGCGACTTTTACGAGCTGTTCTTCGAGGACGCTCAGAAGGCGGCCGCCGCCCTCGGCATCACCCTGACCGCTCGCGGACAGTTCAACGGCCAGCCGATCCCCATGGCCGGCGTGCCGGTGCACGCCGCGGAGGCCTACCTTTCCAAGCTGATCCGCTGCGGCTTTAAAGTCGCCGTCTGCGAGCAGATGGAAGACCCGGCTGAAGCCAAGAAGCGCGGTTCGAAGTCCGTGGTCCGCCGCGATGTGGTGCGGATCGTCACCCCCGGCACCCTCACCGAGGACGGCCTGCTGGACGCGCGGGGCGCCAACCGCCTGGCCGCCATCGCCGTGCGCGGCGGGGCTGCCGCCGTGGCCAGCGTCGAGATCTCCACCGGCGAGGTCGAGTGCCTCGGAACGAGCGTCGGCGGCCTCGCCTCCGCCCTGGCCGCCCTCGGTCCCTCGGAGGTGCTGGTCCCCGACCGCCTGTTCTCCGACGAGACCGTGGGCGCCGCGCTGAAGGCCGCCGGCGGCTTCGTCCAGCCGCTGCCCTCGGCCCTGGCGGAGCCCTCGGCCTCCGAAGCGCGCCTGAAGCGCCTCTACGGTGTCGACACCCTCGACGGCTTCGGCCAGCTCTCCGGCGCGGAGGTCTCCGCCCTCGGCCTGATCGCCGCCCACCTGGAGACCACCCAGGCCGGCAAGCTGCCCGCCCTGTCCCCGCCGCGCCGCGCGGGCGAGGCCGACGTCATGGCCATCGACCCGGCCACGCGCGCCAGCCTGGAGATCGAGAAGACCCTGTCGGGCGGCCGCGATGGCTCCCTGCTCGCCGCCATCGACCGCACCGTCACCGCGCCCGGCGCGCGCCTCCTGGCCGCCCGCCTTGCCCGCCCGCTGCTCGACCCCGCCGCCATCGACGCCCGCCTCGACGCCGTGGCCTGGTTCTGCGAGCACCGCGCCCAGCGCCAGCGCCTGCGCGAGCAGCTGAAGGGCCTCGGCGACATGGCCCGCGCCCTGTCCCGCCTGGCGCTCGGCCGCGGCGGCCCGCGCGATCTCGGAACCCTGCGCGACGGCCTGCAAGCCTCCGAAGCCATCGTCGGCCTGTTCGCCTCCACCCACGACCCGCTGGTCGAGCCGCCGGCCGAAATCGCGTCGGCCCTGGCCGCCCTCAATCTCGACCTCCACGCCGACCTCCTGGCCTACCGCGACCTACTGGCCTCAGGCCTCGGGGCCGAGCTGCCGGCCCAGGCCCGCGACGGCGGCTATGTGGCCGAAGGCGTCCGCCCCGAGCTGGACGGAGCCCGGGCCCTGCGCGATGACAGCCGCCGCGTGGTCGCCCAGCTGGAGGCCCGCCTCGCCGCCGACAGCGGCGTGGCCTTGAAGATCCGCCACAACGCGGTGCTCGGCTACTTCGTCGAATGCACCGCCAAGGCGGCCGAGCCGATGATGGCCCCGCCGCTCAACGCCACCTTCATCCACCGCCAGACCCTGGCCAACCAGGTCCGCTTCACCACCGTCGAGCTGGCCGAACTGGACGCCAAGATCGCCCAGGCCGCTGAGCGCGCCCTGGCCATCGAGATCGAGACCTTCGAAGCCTGGCGCGCGGCCGCCATCCAGGTGGCTGCTGGTCTTCAGGCCGCCGCCGAAGCCGCCGCCCGCCTGGACGTCGCCGCCGGTCTCGCCGAATGGGCCGAGGATGTCGGCGCCAGCCGTCCGGTGGTCGACCGCTCCACAGCTTTTGAGGCCGAGCAGGCCCGCCACCCTGTGGTCGAGGCCGCCGTGCGCCGGGCCGGCGACGCCTACACCCCAAACGACTGCCGCCTGGACGGCGCAGGCGCCGCGGGGCCGCGCCTGGCCATCGTCACCGGCCCGAACATGGCCGGTAAGTCGACCTTCCTGCGCCAGAACGCCCTTTTGGCTATCCTCGCCCAGTCGGGCTGCTTCGTGCCGGCCAAGGCCTTGCGCCTCGGCGTGGTCGACCGGCTGTTCAGCCGCGTCGGCGCCGGCGACGATCTGGCCCGCGGCCGCTCGACCTTCATGCTGGAGATGGTCGAGACCGCCGCCATCCTCACCCAGGCCACGCCCCGCAGCCTGGTCATCCTCGATGAGATCGGCCGCGGCACCGCCACCTACGACGGCCTGGCCATCGCCTGGGCTTGCGCCGAGGCCCTGCACGAGACCAACCGCTGCCGGGGCCTGTTCGCCACTCACTATCACGAGCTCGCGGTGCTGGAGGACCGGCTGGCCTTCGTTGCGAACCTCTCCCTCAAGGCCAAGGAGTGGAACGGCGACCTCATCTTCCTGCATGAGGCCGGCCCCGGCCCCGCCGACCGCTCCTACGGCGTGCAAGTCGCCAAGCTGGCCGGCGTGCCGCCCCAGGTCGTCGCCCGGGCCAAGGACGTGCTGGAGCGCCTCGAACGCGAAGCCGGCGCCCCCGCCCACCTTGAAGATTTGCCCCTCTTCGCCGCCGCCATGGCTTCGGTGGAGGAGCCTCGCGGCCCGAGCCCCGTGGAAGACGCGCTGAAGGCCCTGGATCTCGACGGCATGAGCCCGCGCGAAGCCATGGACGCGCTCTACCGCCTCAAAGGCCTGCTGCCCTAAGCTACTTCGAGAACTTCAGCAGCAGGTCCAAAGGGATGGCCTCGCCCATGGCGCGGTAGCCGGCCGGACCTGGGTGCAGCAGGTCGCCGGAATCATACTCGGACCGCATGTTGAGCGGCCGGGCGGGGTCGCGGGTGATCTGGTCGAAGTCGATCACCGCATCGAACGCGCCCGACGTCCGGATCCAGCGGTTCACCGCCTGCCGGTCGGCGTCGGCCTCTGCGTCCGAGCGATAGTACTTGTTGCCGGCGAAGGGCAGCAGCGTCGCGCCGATGACCTTGATGCCCTTGGCGTGAGCCCGTTCGATCACCTGGGTGTAGCCGGCGGCCAGACCCTCCACGACCGCCTGTCGCTTCTCCGGCGTGATGGGCCCCGGCTCGCGCGACAACGCCCCGATGTCGTTGATGCCCAAGAGCAGGATGATCGTCTTCACGCCCGGTTGGGAAAAGACGTCCCGGTCGAGGCGAGACAGCCCGCCGGGGTTGGAGCCGCTCGACAGCAAGCGGTTGCCGCTGATGCCGGTGTTGAGCACCGCGATGTGGCGAGCGCGGGGATCAGCCTGCAGCCGTTGCGCCAGGACGTCGGTCCAGCGATCGTCCAGGTTGGGCGTCGCGCCATGGCCGTCGGTGATGGAGTCACCGAACGCCAGGACCACGCTGGCGCGCGCGTCGGCCTCGACCTCCACCCCCGCGAGATTGTGCCAGTGGTCGATCTTCTGCGCGTCCGCCAGATCCGCGTTGGCGGTGCGGTCGCCCTTGGCGAGCCAGCCGGTGGTGTTGGCCACCCAATGCAGCGTGCTCTCCGACGGCCGCTTCGGCAGATGGAAGCTGACCGCCAGCCGGGTCAGCGGCTTCACCGGCAGGGCGATCGGATCAGACAGGTAGCTAGCGCCTGCCGGAACGATCACTTGCGCCCGCCCGCTGAAAGTCACCGGTTTGTCGCTGCCAGCCAGGACCTGTGCGGTGGCGCGCTCTCCCGCCAGGCCCACGCGCACGCTGTCCACCACCAGCGGCGTGGTCCCGAATGCGTTGGTGAGGCGCAGGCGGATGCGACCGCCGCCGGCCGTGACACGAACCACCTGGCGCAGGGTGACGTCCTCCGCTCCTTCCGGCAGCGCGCCCTTGGGATCGCTCATCAGGCCGGCCGTCCAACCGCCGATCCAGCGGCTCTTGGCGGCTGGCGCCGCGTGGGTCGGAAGGGCGAGAGCTGCGGCGAGGGCGAGGCCGAGCAGGGCGCGAACAGGCTTCATGCCGCAAGGCTAAGCACGACCACGCGCGGCCGGCAAAGGCGCAGGGCCAGCTTGCCGCTGGGGGCTCCGCTTGCATGCGCGGGGTCGTCGGCCGCATAAGGCGCCCATGTCCGAAACCGCGCAGCCCGCCAAGCGCCTCTTCATCAAGACCTACGGCTGTCAGATGAATGTCTATGACAGCGAGCGCATGGCCGACGTCCTTGCGCCGCTGGGCTATGGCATGACCGACAGTCCGGAAGGCGCGGACCTGGTGGTGCTGAACACCTGCCATATCCGCGAGAAGGCCACCGAGAAGGTCTATTCCGAGCTCGGCCAGATCAAGCGCATGAAGCAGGCGCGCGAGGCGGACGGCGCCGGCATGACCATCGCCGTGGCCGGCTGCGTCGCCCAGGCTGAGGGCGAGGAGATCATGCGCCGTCAGCCAGCGGTGGACTTGGTGGTGGGGCCCCAGGCCTACCACCAGCTCCCCGAACTGATCGCCCGAGCGCACCGGGCGCGGGGCGAGCGGCTGGCCGCCGACTTCGCCGCCGACGAGAAGTTCGACGCGCTGCCGACCACGCGCCGACCTGACGGAGTGACCGCGTTCCTGACCGTGCAGGAAGGTTGCGACAAGTTCTGCACCTTCTGCGTGGTGCCCTACACCCGCGGAGCGGAGTGGTCGCGACCGGCGGAAACCATCGAGGCGGAGGCGCGCGGCCTGGCCGAACAGGGCGTGCGTGAGGTCACCCTGCTGGGCCAGAACGTGAATTCTTACGCGGGTGAAGGCGGGCTTGCCGGTCTGGTGCGCCGGCTGGCCAAGATCCCGGGTCTGGACCGCATCCGCTACACGACGAGCCACCCGCGCGACATGGACGACGCCCTGATCGCCGCCCATGGCGAGGTGGACGAGCTGATGCCCTATCTGCACCTGCCGGTGCAGGCCGGATCGGACAAGATCCTGAAGGCCATGAACCGGGCGCACACGGCCGAGAGCTATCTGCGCCTGATCGAGCGCATCCGCGCCGCGCGCCCCGACATCGCCATCAGCGGCGACTTCATTGTGGGCTTCCCAGGCGAGCGGGACGCCGACTTCGAAGCCACCCTGCAGCTGGTGCGGGAGGTCGGCTATGCCTCGGCCTTCTCGTTCAAGTATTCGCGTCGCCCCGGTACGCCGGCTTCGGCCATGCCCGGCCAGGTGGCCGAAGAGGTGAAGGACGAGCGCCTGGCGCGCCTGCAGGCGCTGCTGATCGAACAGCAGCGGGCGTTCAACGCGTCCCAGACCGGCAAGGTCTTGCCGGTGCTTTTCGAGAAGAAGGGCCGCCACACTGGCCAGCTGATAGGTCGCAGCCCATATCTCCAGTCGGTGCATGTGAGCGCCCCGGATCGTCTGCTCGGGCAGATCGTTACGGTGAAGATCGAAGACGCGGCCCAGAACAGCCTGGCCGGTGTCCTCGCGCTTGAGACCGCCTGAGGAGAGACCCCTGAGCCGCGCGCCTGAATTCATCAGCCTGTCCGATGCCGCTGTCCGTGCGGTGGCGGGGGCCAACAGCCGCCATGCCGCCCTTATCGAGGACGCCTTCGGGGTCCTGGTGGAAACGCCTGGCGGCGGCGTTTCCCTGGAAGGCGACAGCAAGGGTCGAGCTCAGGCCAAGCGTGCGGTCCAGGCGATCGCCGAGCGGGCCGACCAGGGCCTGGACATCAACGAGGCCGACGTGCGCGTCGCCATCGGCAATGCGCGCACCGGCGCCACCGGACCGGGCAACCTGCCGGTTGGCCGCCGCGGCCAGGTGGCGCCGAAAACCGCCACCCAGGCCGAATACCTTCAGGCGCTGGCCAAGTGCGACCTTGTCTTCGGCCTGGGTCCCGCCGGCACCGGCAAGACCTTTCTCGCCGTCGCGCACGGCGCGGGCCTTTTGCTGCGCGGCGAGGTTGATCGGCTGATCGTGTCGCGTCCGGCCGTGGAGGCCGGCGAGCGCCTGGGCTTCCTGCCCGGGGACATGAATGAGAAGGTCGATCCCTACATGGCGCCTGTCTGGGAGGCCCTGACCGACATCCTGGGCGCCGAGCAGCTTCGCCGTCGGCGGGAGAAGGGCGAGATCGAAGTCGCGCCCATCGCCTTCCTGCGCGGCCGCACGCTCAGCCATGCCTTCGTGATCGTCGACGAGGCGCAGAATGCCTCGCGCGCCCAGATGAAGATGGTGCTGACCCGTATCGGCGACGGCAGCCGAATGGCGGTCACGGGCGACCCCACCCAGATCGATCTTCCCAATGTGCAGGACAGCGGCCTGGCCCACGCGGTCGGCCTGCTGGAAGGCGTCAAGGGCATTGGCGTCACCCGCTTCAGCGCCGAAGACGTCGTTCGCCACCCGCTGGTGGAACGGATCGTCCGCGCCTACGACGCCGATGCAGCTAAGCGCGGGCGAACGGTTTGATCGATATCGAGGTCGAGGACCAGGCCTGGCGCGAGGCTCTGCCGCACGCCGAGGATCTGGCGCGTACGGCGGCGGATGCGGCTCTCAAGGCGCTGGGGGCTCAGGGCGAAGGCGTGACCTTGCTGCTCACCGACGACGAAAGCGTGCGCGAGTTGAACGCCCGCTTCAGGAACCGCGACAATCCCACGAACGTGCTGTCGTTTCCGGCGCCCGAGAACCCGGAGCTGCACCTGGGCGACGTGGCGCTAGCCTTCGGCGTTTGCGCACGGGAAGCTGGCGAGCAGGGCAAGCCGCTCGGCCACCATCTGCAGCATCTGGTGGCGCACGGCGTTCTCCATCTTCTAGGATACGACCACATGAACGACGCGGAGGCCGAAGAGATGGAAGGCCTCGAGCGCGTGATCCTGGCCGGACTTGGGGTGCCCGACCCTTACGCGGCCGGTGAGGGAGACCATGACTGACCCCGACCCATCGAGTAGCGCCCATCACTCCCGCAAGTCTTGGGGGGTGATGGCGCTGTTCAACCGTTTCCGTAAGCCTCAGCCGGAACCGGAGCCGACCGAAGACCAAGCCGCCGACACCGCCGTGGTCGGCGAGCTGGTCAGCCACGCACGGGAGTTCCAGGACCTCTGCGTCGACGACATCATGAAGCCGCGGGCCGACGTCGTGGCCATCGAGCAGAGTGCGACCTTCGCCGAGCTGGTGGCCCGCTTCGTCGAGGCCGAACACTCCCGCATGCCGGTGTACAAGGAGACGCTCGACGAGCCCGTGGGCGTGGTCCACGTGAAGGACGTGTTCCGCCTCATGGCGCGCCGCAGCGGCCGGCCGAAGCCGGACGATCAGGTTCTGCAGGAACGCCGTGGGCTGGTGCGCAAGGTTCTGTATGTCCCGCCATCTATGCCCGCCGCCTCGCTTCTGGCGCTGATGCGCGGGCGTCGCACGCACATGGCGCTGGTGATCGACGAGTTCGGCGGCACCGATGGTCTGGTGACCCTGGAAGATCTGCTGGAGGAGTTGGTCGGGGACATCGCTGACGAGCACGACGTGGACGAGGATCCCGGCTTCTCGCCCGTGGTCGAGGACGACCTCGGGTGGGTGGTGGACGGACGTGCGCCTCTGGAGGAGCTGGAAGCGGCTATCGGCGAAGGCGTCGATCTGGCCCCGCCGGACCTGGACGAGGAGATCGACACCGTCGGCGGCCTGGTGAACACCCTGGCTGGCCGGGTGCCTGCCCGCGGCGAGCGGATCGAGCACCCCGGTGGTTATGAGATAGAGGTGCTTTCTGCCGACCCACGGCGCGTGCAGCGGCTGCGGGTGCGTCGTCCCGCGCCGGCCCTGGAAGCCGGGGACTAGGACCTGATGAAGCTGACCAGTCCATGGGCGCTCCGCTTGGGCGCGCTGCTCGCCGGCTTGGCCGCGGGATTGGCTCATCCGCCGTTCGGCCTTTTGCCTGGCCTGCTGGGCTATGCCCTACTGCTGGGACTGCTCGACCAGCCGAGCGCTCGGCCGCTGCGGCAGGGCTTCTTCCGCGGCTGGCTGGCCGGCGTCGGCTACTTCGCCGTCAGCGTCTGGTGGGTGGTCGAGCCGTTCATGGTCGACGCCGCCAACCAGGGCTGGATGGCGCCCTTCGCGCTGGTCCTGATGGCGGGGGGCCTCGCGCTGTTCTGGGGTCTCGCCGGGCTGCTCTACACCGCGGTGCGTCCTCAAAGCGCGGCTCTGCGCGTGCTGGTGTTGGCTGGCGCGCTTTGCGGGCTGGAGTGGGTCCGCGGCCATGTGATGACGGGATTTCCCTGGAACCTTCCCGGCGAGACCTGGGCTGCCGGTTCGGCGCCCTCGCAGCTGGCGTCCCTTCTGGGAGCCTACGGGCTAAGCTGGGTGACCGTCGCGGTCGCCGCCGCGCCGGCCGTGCTGTTGGCTACCGAGTCCAAGCGGAGCAAGGCGCTGACGATCGGAGCAGCCGGGCTCGCTCTAGCGGCTCTCTACGGATTTGGGTTTTGGCGGATGCAGGGCGCGCCGGCGGCTCCGGTCGGGCCGGTGGTTCGGGTCGTGCAGGCCAACATCGACCAGAAAGAGAAGTGGCGGCCGGAGAACCTCGACGCGATCTTCGAGACCTATGTGGCCCTGACCCAACAGCCGGCTGCGCGACGGCCTGACATCGTGGTCTGGCCCGAAGGGGCCCTGCCGGCCGTCATCGACGACATCGTGGCCCCCGGCTCTCCATATGCGCCGCGCCTGACCGGGGCAGTGGCGCCTGGCCAGACGTTGCTGATGGGCGCCAACCGGGCCGAGCTGACGGCAGAAGGTCAGGCGCGTTACTTCAACAGCCTGATCGCCTTCCGGCGCGATCCTGACGGCGGAGCGCTGCGGGTCACGGCCGTCTACGACAAGTTCCGGCTGGTGCCGTTTGGCGAGTTCATGCCCCTGGGCGAGTTCGCCACTCGGATCGGCTTCCGCAGCCTGGTTCACATGCCGGAAGACTTCTCGCCTGGCCCGCCGCCGCGCCCCCTGACGGCGGTCGGTATGCCGCCCCTGCAGCCGCTGATCTGCTACGAGGCGCTGTTTCCCGCCCTGACGCGCCGGGGCGCGGACGTGGAAGGCCCTCGCGCCGCCTGGATCCTGAATGCGTCCAACGACGCCTGGTTCGGGATGACCAGCGGCCCCCTGCAGCATCTGAACATCGCCAGCTATCGCGCGATCGAGGACGGCCTTCCGATCGTGCGCGCCACGCCAACGGGAGTCTCGGCGGTGATCGACGCCTATGGCCGCATCATGCCCGGCAAGCGGCTGGGGCTGGGCGAGCTGGGCGTCATCGACGCGCCGCTGCCCGCCGCTCTTCCACTCACGCCTTACGCCAGGTTCGGCGATCTGGGCTTCGGCCTGCTGCTTCTGGTCTCGGCGGGCGTGGCGTTGATCGCACGCGTTCGTCGAGCGTAGCTACTTGACGCCTGCGTCACCTATTCCAAGTTCCTGCAACCTTGGATATGTAACGTCATGGACAAGCTTGACGATACGCAACCGGGCGGCCCCAATCCGATCGATCGGCACGTGGGCCTGCGGATCCGAATGCGCCGCAAGGAGCTCGGCGTCAGTCAGGAAAAGCTGGCTGAATCCATTGGGCTCACCTTTCAGCAGGTGCAGAAGTACGAGCGCGCCGCCAACCGCGTGAGCGCCTCGAAGCTGTTCGAGATGGCCCGCGCGCTGAACACAACCGTCGGGTACTTCTTCGAGGGGCTCGGCGAAGACGCAGGCGCCCGCAGCGGCGCCTTGCCGCGCGAGGCGGTGCAGGACTTCCTGATGACGCCCGAAGGCCTGGAACTGGCGTCCACCTTCCCGCGCATCACCCATGGCCGCGCCCGCCGCAAGATCCTGGAGCTTGTTCGCGTGATGGCCGAGGACGAGCCCATCGGGGCCTGACGGCGGCCCGCCGCTTGCGGGACATAAAGATTTCTTTATAGGCTTCGGGCGACTGAGTGAGGTCTGCCGTTTTCGGCGCGACCTCGTCCCCCCCCGGAGCCCCGCGCGTGAGCCGTTCCAACTACATCTTCACCAGCGAAAGCGTGTCCGAAGGCCATCCCGACAAGGTCGCGGACAGGATCTCGGACACGGTGGTCGACGCCTTCCTCAGCGTCGAGCCGGAGGCGCGCGTGGCGTGCGAGACGCTGGTCACCACCAATCGCATCGTGCTGGCCGGGGAAGTCCGCGCCGGCAAGCCGGGCGCATCCAAGCTCGAGAACAAGGCGCTCACCAAGGAGATCGTCCGCAGCCTGGAGCCCAAGGTGCGCCAGGCGGTGAAGGAAATCGGCTACGAGCAGAAGGGCTTCCACTGGGCCAAGGCCAAGTTCGCCTGCTTCCTGCACGAACAGTCCGCTCACATCGCGCAGGGCGTAGACGCCTCGGACAAGAAGGACGAGGGCGCGGGCGACCAGGGCATCATGTTCGGCTACGCGACCGACGAGACGCCCGAGCTGATGCCGGCGACCCTGCAGTTCTCGCACAACATCCTGAAGCGGCTGGCCGAGGTGCGCCACTCGGGCGAGTGCGCGGCCCTGGAGCCCGACGCCAAGAGCCAGGTCACCCTGCGCTACGAGGACGGCCGGCCGGTCGAGGTGCTGAAGATCGTCGTCTCGCACCAGCACGCCAAGCGCATCGGCCTGCAGCTGGCGACGCCGAAGCGGGTGCACGACCTGATCAAGCCGTACGTGGAGAGCGTCTTTCCCGAGGGCCTGATCACCAAGCGCACCAAGTGGATGGTCAACCCGACCGGCCGGTTCGAGATCGGCGGCCCGGACGGCGACGCCGGCCTCACCGGCCGCAAGATCATCGTCGACACCTACGGCGGCGCGGCTCCGCACGGCGGCGGCGCCTTTTCCGGCAAGGACCCGACCAAGGTCGACCGTTCGGCGGCTTACGCCTGCCGGTATCTCGCCAAGAACGTCGTGGCCGCGGGTCTCGCCCGCAAGTGCACCATCCAGATCAGCTATGCGATCGGCGTCGCCGAGCCGCTGAGCTTCTACGTCGACCTGCACAACACCGGCGAGATCGATCCGGCCAAGCTGGAGCTCGCCCTGCCGGAGTTGATCGGCGGCGCCACTCCGCGCGCGGTCCGCGAGCACCTGGGCCTCAACCGTCCGGTCTATGCGCGCACCGCCGCCTACGGCCACTTCGGCCGGCAGCCCGACAACGAAGGCGGCTTCTCCTGGGAGAAGACCGATCTTGTGGACGAGCTTAAGAGCCTCGCCTGATGACGCTGCGGACGTGGGCGCGCGCGCTGAAGCGTGACGCCCACGTCGTCTGGCTTTGCGCCCGTGATCCCCGCACGCCCTGGGCCGCAAAGGCGGTGGCGCTGCTGGTCGCCGCCTACGCCTTCTCGCCCCTCGACCTCATCCCCGACTTCGTGCCGGTGCTGGGCTATCTGGACGACCTGATCCTGGTGCCCGCCGGCCTATGGCTCGCCCTGAAGCTCATCCCCGCCCAGCTTCTGGCGGAGCACAGGGCGGCGGCCGAAGCGGTCGCAGCTCGCCCGATCAGCCGGATCGCCGCCGGCGCGGTGCTCGCAATATGGGCGGCTGCGGCGATCGCAACCGCCCTCAGGGCCTGGTCCGCCGCTACTTGACGGACGCGTCCGGCGGCAATCCCAGCTTCTTGTAGAGATCACGCCGGCCGGCTTTGTCGGCCTCGATGATCTTGTGTGCGAACTCCGCCACCTGCAGCGCGACGCCGCGCGGCACAACGAGAACGCCGTCGCCGTCGGCCACGATCACGTCGCCGGGATTCACCAGCACGCCGCCCACGACGACGGGCCGGTTCACCGATTCCACCTCGTTCCGCCCGGGTCGTATCCCCCGCCCAGGTTTGCGGAGGTAAAGCGGCACAGCCTCTGTGATCACCTCGTCGGTGTCCCGGGCGGTGGCGTCGGTCACGACCCCAACCGCGCCCGCGACCTTCCAGGCCATGATGTTGTTGGACCCGATGGAGCCCACGTCAGCATCGGGCGCCTCGTCGATAATGATCGCCGTGCCGGGCCGGATCAGCGGCATGAAGGGTTCGGGAGACAGCTCGTTGTACCAGCGGCCTTCCCGCGCCCGGAACTCTTCGTAGCTCAAGCCGCCGCCGAGCGGTCCACGCTGTGTCGGCACATAGCGGACCGTGACCGCGATGCCGATGAACCGGTGGCCGTAAGTCTTGGCGTCTTTCCAAAGCGGGTGGATCTCCGGATCCATCAAGCCGACGTTATGCAGGCCGACGAAGTCCATGCCGTCCGTCACGTCTGCGACCCGCAAGCCTTCGAAGGCCTTCAAGATGCGCGCATCGTCAGTGGCGCTGAAAATGCGTGTCGGCATGAAGTTGTGGCCCGCCCGATAATCAGCGGCGGGCGCCGGCGACTGCGCGAGCGCGCCTGACGCGGCTCCCACCAAGGCGGCAAGCAGAGGCGCGGCCCGAAGCGTGGCCTTCAGTGTCATGGCGTGTCCCTCCCAGGATCATTGTTCTGCCAAGCCCAGCAGGACCTGGGCAGACAACGCTGTCAACGGGGCGCCGAAAGCCTCGCGGCTGCCGCGGGAAAAGGGTAGAGGCCGGCCCATGTCCGAGAACCACCCCTTGATGCGCTCCTACGGGCGCGTGAAGTCCCGCCCGATCAAGCCGCGGCAGGCCGCGCTGATGGACACGCGCCTGCCCGAGCTGCGCGTGCCGACCGAGCCCTTCGAGCCCAAAGCCCTGAAGCCGGACGCCGCCGAGGTGTGGTTGGAGATCGGTTTCGGCGGCGGCGAGCACATGGCCGCCCAGGCCGGCCGTCGCCCCGAGGTCCTCGTCATTGGCGCCGAGCCGTTCCAGAACGGTGTCGCCAGCGCCGTGCGCCACATCGAGGAGCAGAACCTCGCCAACGTGCGGCTGCACGACGGCGACGTGCGCGACCTGATCGCTCGGCTGCCGGACGCCAGCCTGGAGCGGGTGTTCATCCTCTTTCCCGACCCGTGGCCCAAAGCCCGCCACCACAAGCGCCGGCTGGTGCAAGCCGATCTGGTGGCGGAGCTCGCCCGAGTGCTGAAGCCCGGCGGACGGCTGCGCTTCGCCAGCGACTGGGCCGACTATGTGGACTGGACTCTCGAGCGGCTGCGGGCGAGCCCCGCCTTCCGCTGGACGGCCGAGCGGGCGGACGACTGGACCCGCCCGCCCGAAGACCACATCACCACCCGCTATGAGGAAAAGCGGCTGGGCGACTGCGACCCCGTCTTCCTGGACTTCGTCCGGGTCTAGCCGGCGTTGGCGTTCTTGTAGGCCTCGATGGAAGCGCGGATCAGCTCGCCGGCTTCCTCGGGGTCGGCCCAGCGGATGATGTCGACCGTCTTGCCCTTCTCCAGGTCCTTGTAGTGCTTGAAGAAGTGGGCGATCTGGTCGGTCAGGATCGACGGCAGGTGACGCCAGCTGTCCACGCCCGTGTAGAACGGGTGCAGCTTGTCCACTGGCACGGCCAGCACCTTCTCGTCGCCGCCGGCCTCGTCGCGCATGATCAGCGCGCCGATCGGACGGCAGCGGATGATGGCGCCCGGAACGACCGGCGTGGGCCCCACCACCAGGATGTCCATCGGGTCGCCGTCGTCGGCCAGGGTGTGCGGGATGAAGCCGTAGTTCGACGGATAGAACATGGCCGTGTGCAGGAAGCGGTCGACGAACAGCGCGCCGCTTTCCTTGTCGATCTCATATTTCACCGGCTCGCCGCCCTGCGGGATCTCGATGATGGCGTTGACGTCATAGGGCGGGTTTTCGCCGGTCGGGATCTTGGAAAGGTCCATGGGGAGGGACGGCCTTTTCATTGGCGTGAGGGGGTGGCGCTCTGTGGACCATTCGCCGCACGGGGAGCAAGGCCGGCCGTAGGGGAAGGCGCGCGGCGCGGGCGCGAAAAGCGTCCGCAGCGGGCGAATGTGGCAGGAGGGCTGACAAGGCCCCAAGCGCACGCTATATTCGTCTCAACATCGTCCGATAGCGCTGGATGGCGCTTTCGAGCGGCGGGCTCCGGCCCTGCCGCTTTTTTGTTGGCCAAAGGGGCCTGGGAGTTCATGCGCGGGAAGACCGCCGAAGATAGACGCCTGCTGGAGCTGCTCGACCCGGTCGCCGAGGCGGCCGGCTACGAGATCGTCCGGCTGCGGCTGATGGGGGGCAACGAGGCTCGCCGCCTGCAGATCATGGCGGAAGACCGCGACGGCGAAATGAACGTCGAAGATTGCGCCCGGCTGTCGCGCGCCATCTCCGAAGTCATGGACGCCGCCGACCCGATCGAGGGCGAGTACCTGCTGGAGGTCTCGTCGCCGGGCGTCGACCGGCCGCTGACCCGGCTGAAGGACTTCGAGACCTTCGAGGGCTACGAGGCCAAGCTGGAGCTCGATCGCCTGGCCGAGGGCCGCAAGCGGTTCCGCGGGCAACTGGCCGGCGTGGACGGCGAGAGCGTCGCCATCGATCTGGAAGGGGAGGAGCACACCGCGCTCATTCCCTTCGCCTGGGTCACTGAAGCCAAGCTTGTGCTGACGGACAAGTTGATGAAGCGGGGCGCCGAGAGCCGAGCGGCTCGGATGGCGCCCGACGAGACCACCGATTCCGAGGAAGAGGATTGACCATGAGCCTGACCGGCATTTCCGCCAATCGGCTTGAGCTCCTGCAGATCGCCGAGGCCGTGGCCCGCGAAAAGTCGATCGACAAGGAGATCGTCATCGAGGCGATCGAGGAAGCGATCCAGAAGGGCGCCCGCGCCCGCTATGGCGCCGAGCACGACATCCGCGTGCACATCGATCCCAAGACCGGCGAGACCACCATCAAGCGCGTGGTGACCGTGGTGGCGGACGACGCCTCCTTCGGTGAAGGCGTGGACGCCGACGGCAACCCGGTGGCGCTGGACCAGCCGGCCGGCGTGATGCGGCTGGCGGAAGCCAAGCGCGTCTACAAGGACGCCGCAGTCGGCAATACCTACGAAGAGATCCTGCCGCCGTTCGAGTTCGGCCGCGTGCAGACCCAGATGGCCCGCCAGGTCGTGACCGGGAAGGTCCGCGAAGCCGAGCGCGAGCGCCAGCACGAGGAATACAAGGACCGCGTCGGCGAGATCGTGAACGGCACGGTCAAGCGCGTCGAATACGGCAATGTGGTCGTCGACCTCGGCCGGGGCGAAGGCATCATGCGCCGCGACCAGTCGATCCCGCGCGAGAACTTCAACATCGGCGACCGGATCCGCTGCTACATCTACGACGTCCGTCGCGAGACCAAGGGCCCGCAGATCCTGCTCAGCCGCGCCCACGGCGGCTTCATGGCCAAGCTGTTCGCGCAGGAAGTGCCGGAAGTCTATGACGGCGTGATCGAGATCCGCGCCGTGGCCCGCGACCCGGGCAGCCGCGCCAAGATGGCGGTGGTCTCCAACGACAGCTCCATCGACCCGGTCGGCGCCTGCGTCGGCATGCGCGGCAGCCGCGTCCAGGCGGTTGTGGCCGAACTGCAGGGCGAGAAGATCGACATCATCCAGTGGAGCCCGGACGAGGCGACGTTCATCGTCAACGCCCTCGCCCCCGCCGAAGTCTCCAAGGTGGTGATGGACGAAGAGGACGAGCGCGTCGAAGTGGTGGTGCCGGACGACCAGCTGTCGCTGGCCATCGGCCGCCGGGGTCAGAACGTCCGCCTCGCGTCGCAGCTGAGCGGCTGGCAGATCGACATCATGACCGAGAGCCAGGAGAGCGAGCGCCGTCAGCGCGAGTTCACCGAGCGCACCGCCCTCTTCCAGGAAGCCCTGGACGTGGACGAGGTCATCGCCCAGCTGCTGGTCACCGAAGGCTTCGCCAGTGTCGAAGACGTGGCCTATGTGGACGCGGCCGAAGTGGCCTCGATCGAGGGCTTCGACGAGGACACCGCCGACGAGATCCAGACCCGCGCCCGCGAGTACCTGGACAAGGAAGCGGCGGAATACGACTCCAAGCGCCGTGAACTCGGCGTCGAGGACGGCCTGCTGGAGATCGAAGGCATCACCCTGCCGATGGCCGTGGCCCTGGGCGAAAACGGCGTGAAGTCGGTCGAAGATCTCGCCGGCCTGGTGCCGGATGACCTGCGCGGCTGGTTCGAGAACAAGGGCGGCGAGCGCGTCCGTGAAGCCGGCATCCTGGAGAACTTCGGGCTCGACCCGCAGGACGCCGAGCTGCTGATCATGCGCGCGCGGATCGTCATGGGCTGGGTCGAGGCTCCGGAAGAACCGGAAGTCGAGCCGGAGCTGGAGTCGGACGGCGAGCAGCCGAGCGACGAAGTCTTCGCCGAAGCCGAGATGATCGGCGAAGCCCGCGACGCCTAAACTCTAAGACCGCCCGCCTCGGAAACGGGGCGGGCGGATCTCCCTTCTAAGACCCAGCCGACGGAGCCCCGAGACCCTTGAGCCGCACCCCCGAAAACCCGAATTCCCGCCGCGGCGGGAGCCCGCGGTAGGAGGGTGACCGCTCATGGAGACTCCTGCGGGTAGAGGTCCGGCCACATTGGCGGAAGCGTCGCGCGAGCGGCGCGACGTCGTCACCGGCGAGACGCGCGACGAAGCTCAGCTGATCCGTTTCGTGGCGGGTCCTGACGGCGTCGTCATTCCGGACCTGGCTCGCAAGCTCCCGGGTCGAGGCGTCTGGGTGGCCGCAGACCGTGCGTCCGTAGAAGCCGCGGCCAAGAAGAACCTTTTCGCCCGCTCAGCAAAGGCCAAGCTGACGGCGCCGCCTGGACTGGCGGATCAGGTCGAAATTCTTCTGAAGCGACGCGTTTTGTCGGGCCTGGGGCTTGCACGCCGCGCGGGCGACCTTACCTCGGGTTTCGAGAAGGTCTCAGCCACAATTCAATCCGGCAAAGCTGCCTGGCTCATCGAAGCATCCGACGGCGCCGCCGATGGGCGCCGCAAGCTGCGGGCCCACGCCCGCAAGCAGTCGAAGCCCCCCGGCTTGGTGGGTCTCTACACCGCCACCGAATTGAGTTTGGCCTTAGGCCTGGAGAATGTGATACACACCGCCTTCCTTGCGGGGCGAGCCGCCGATCGTTGGGCCGAGGACGTTCACCGGTTGTCGGGCTTTTGCCCGCTCTTTCCTGAGAGTTGGCGCGAGGAGCCTTGAGGGGCTGAGCGGAACCTACCCAGGTTTCCGCCCCTCTTGCATTTGATCGATCCGTTGGCCGGGACCGCCCGGCCGGTAAGTAAAGCGAGCGCATGAGCGACGAAAACAACAACGGCCGCAACTCCGCCCCGGGCGGACGCCAGCCTCTGACCCTCAAGCCCCGCGGGGCCGGATCGGTCAGCGCAGGCACGGTGAAGCAAAGCTTCAGCCATGGCCGTTCCAAGACCGTGGTCGTGGAGACCAAGCGTGCGCGAACCCATTCGCCCGCTGGGAACATGGCTGCGCCGTCTTCGGCCGAAAAGCGGGTGATCGACACCCGCAGCGACAATCGCGGCCCGTCGCAGGCCTCGCAGCAGCGCGCGCCGCAAGGCGGAGGCTCCGGCCTGAGCGCCGAGGAGCACGCCGCTCGTCAGCGCGCCATCGAACTCGCTCGCCAGCAGCAGGCTCGCCAGGAAGCCGAGCGCCGCGCCCGTGAAGAGCGCGCCCGCGCCGAAGCCGAAGCGCAGGCGGCCGCCGCCCGCGCGGCTGCGGCCCAGGCTGCCGCCCAACAGGCGGCTGCGGCGGCGCAAAGCGCGCCTGCTCCGACGCCCGCGGCTCCTGCAGCCCCGGCTCCCACGCCTCCGGCTCCGGTCGCCAGGGCTCCGGCGGCGCCCGCCGCACCGACCGCGTCCGCGCCGACTCAGCCCGCCGCGCCGGCTCGTCCGGCCGCCGCGCCTCAGGCCCCGCGTCAGGACGGTCCGCGTAACGACGCGCGTCCGAACAGCAGCGGCCAGACCCGCACCTATCAGCCCTCGCCCGATCGCCGGGATGACCGGCCGTCCACCACGACCTACCGGCCGGAGCGTCCGTCCAATCGGTTCGAAGGTGCGACCTTCAATCAGCGCGCTCCGCGACGGGACGACGGCGCCCCGCGTCCGCCGCGCGACGATCGTGGTCCGCGTCCCGGTGGCGACCGTGGCCCGCCGCGCGCCGGTGGTCCGGGCGGCCAGCGCGACGATCGCGCCCCGCGCCCTGAAGGCGGCACTGTCCGTTACTCGGCGCTGGCGCCGCGTCCGGCAGGTCCGCGTGACGGCGCCCGTCCGGGCGGTCCGCGCGGCGGCCCGCGCATCGGCCCGGCGGCTCCGCCCGCCACGCCTGAAGTGCAACGCGCCGCGCGCCAGGCTCCGCGTCCCGGCTCCGCCAATCTCGACCGTCGTCCGGACGAGGATGACGATCGTCGCCGCACCGCCGCGCCTTCCAAGGCGATCAGCCGCGTCAAGGGCGCGCCGAACCGCCGCGAAGGTCGCCTGACTATCCAGGCCGTGGCCGGCGACGCCGACGGCGCCGAGCGCATGCGCTCCCTGGCCTCGGTTCGCCGGGCCCGCGAACGCGAACGCGAAAAGCGCAAGGGCGGCGTCCAGGAGCAGGCCCGGGTCGCCCGCGAAGTGGTCATCCCCGACGTCATCACCGTGGGCGAGCTCGCCAACCGGATGGCGACCCGCGGGGTCGAGGTCATCAAGTTCCTGATGCGTCAGGGCGTGATGCTCAAGATCAACGACGTCATCGACAACGACACCGCCGAGCTGGTGGCCACGGAATTCGGCCACACGGTGAAGCGCGTCTCGGAAGCGGACGTCGAAGAAGGCTTCATCGGCGCGGAAGACGTCGACGAAAACCTGCTGCCGCGTCCGCCGGTCGTGGCGGTCATGGGTCACGTCGACCACGGCAAGACCAGCTTGCTCGACGCCCTGCGTTCGGCGGACGTTGCGTCCGGCGAGCACGGCGGCATCACCCAGCACATCGGCGCCTATCAGGTGCGGCTGGAGAACGGTCAGCGCGTCACCTTCCTGGACACCCCCGGTCACGCCGCCTTCTCGGCGATGCGCGCCCGCGGCGCCAACGTCACCGACATCGTCATCCTGGTGGTGGCGGCGGACGACGGCGTGATGCCGCAGACGATCGAAGCCATCCAGCACGCCAAGGCGGCCGGCGCTCCGATCATCGTGGCCATCAACAAGATGGATAAGCCGGACGCCAATCCGACCCGCGTGATCAACGAGCTGCTGCAGCACGAGATCGTCGTGGAAAGCTTGGGCGGCGACACCCAGGTGGTGGAAGTTTCGGCGACCCAGAAGATGGGCCTCACCGATCTGATCGAGAACATCCTGGTTCAGGCCGAGATCCTCGACCTGCGGGCCAATCCCGATCGGACCGCCGATGGCGTGGTCATCGAAGCCAAGCTCGATCGCGGCCGCGGCGCCGTCTCCACCGTCCTGGTGAAGCGCGGCACCCTGAAGCGCGGCGACATCATCGTGGCGGGCTCCAGCTGGGGCCGGGTGCGGGCGCTGCTCAACGAGCGCGGCGAACAGGTCACCACCGCCGAACCCTCCACCCCGGTGGAAGTGCTCGGCCTCGACGGCACGCCTGATCCGGGCGACGCCTTCGCGGTGGTCGAAAACGAGGCCCGCGCCCGCGAGATCACCGAGTACCGGACGCGTCAAAAGCGCGAGAAGTCCGGCGCTCCGGTGGCCAGCGCCTCGCTCGCCGACATGATGGCCAAGCTCGCCGACAAGAAGGTCTCCGAGCTGCCGGTCATCATCAAGGCGGACGTGCAAGGCTCGGCCGAGGCGATCGTCGGCTCGCTCGACAAGCTCGGCACCGACGAGGTCCGCGCGCGGATCATCCTGTCGGGCGCTGGCGCGATCAGCGAAAGCGACGTCATGCTGGCCAAGGGCGCCGGCGCGCCGATCATCGGCTTCAACGTTCGCGCGTCCAAGCAGGCGCGCGACCTGGCCGATCGTGAAGGCGTCGAGATCCGCTACTACGCGATCATCTACGACCTGATCGACGACATCAAAGGCGTGCTCTCGGGCATGCTGGCGCCGATCCAGCGCGAAACTTTCCTGGGCAACGCCGAAGTCCTCCAGGCCTTCGACATCACCAAGGTCGGCCGCGTGGCGGGTTGCCGGGTCACGGAAGGGGTCGTCCGCAAGGGCGCCCGCGTCCGGATCATCCGTCAGAACGTCGTGGTCCTCGAACTCGGCACCCTGCAGACGCTCAAGCGCTTCAAGGACGAGGTCAACGAGGTGCCGGTCGGTCAGGAGTGCGGCATGGCCTTCGCCGGCTTCCAGGACATCAAGCCGGGCGACATCATCGAATGCTTCAACCTCGAAGAGGTGAAGCGGTCGCTGTAAGCGCCCCCGCTGAGGTCACGAGTTACAGCCCCGGAGCGAACCTCCGGGGCTTTTCTTTTGCAGCTGGCGCCTTGGGCGCCTAACCGATTGGCGCCGCACACCTAACCTTCGTCCGAAGCCGCCCTGTCGTTGCGGCCCGCACCGACCCCTTCCGAAACTGATCGGACAAGAAGGGGATAGTTGCGATGCACGAGAATAAGGGTACGGCCCCAGGTTCCACCCTGAGCCGGCGGCGCTTCTTCGAGACCTTGGCTGCTGTGGGCGGCGTGTCGCTGGCCATGGCCGGCATGGACGCCCTGGGCTTTGGCTTCGCCTCGGCGCAGGCCATGCCGCCGCCGCTGCAGGGCGGCGCAAAGGGCAAGAAGGTCATCATCCTCGGCGCTGGCCTTGCAGGCCTGACCTCCGCCTACGAGCTGACGAAGGCCGGCTATCAGGTTCAGATCCTTGAAGCCCGTCCTGTGGCGGGCGGCCGCGTGCAGGCCGCTCGCAAGGGGTTTGTCGACACCGATCTGGCCGGCAACCGCCAGGAGTGCAACTTCGACGACGGGCTCTACATCAACACCGGCCCTTGGCGGATCCCCTACCACCACCAGTCGACCCTGCACTACGTGCGGGAGTTCAACGTACCCGTCGAACTGTTCAACAACGACAACGACGCGGCCTACGTCTTCTTTGAGAAGGGTTCGGGCCCGTTGGCCGGCAAGCCGGTCCGCAAGGGCCAGATCGCCGCCGACGCCCGGGGCTACACCGCCGAGCTCATGGCCAAGATGGCCGGCAAGGGCGACCTAGACGGCGCGCTTAGCGCGGAAGACCGTGAGATCTTCATGGCCTACCTCGTGAACGAGGGGCGGCTCTCTCGCAAGGACATGACCTATCACGGCACCGACGGCCGCGGGTTCGAGATCCTGCCCGGCGCCGGGGTGAGCCCCGGACCCGGCAAGGAAGCCGAGCCCTATGCCTTCTCGGACGTGCTGAACTCGCGAGCCTGGCGGGTGCTGAGCTCGGTCGCCGGCTGGGAGCAGCAGCGCACCATGTTCGAGCCCGTGGGTGGGATGGACATGATCCCGCGCGGCTTCGTGAAGAACCTGCCTCCGGTGATCACCTACAACGCCAAGGTCGACCGCATCCGCCAGAACGCCAGCGGCGTCCGCGTGTCCTACACCGATGGCTCAGGCAAGAGCTCCGAGGTCGCGGGCGACTACGTGATCTGCACCATCCCGCTGTCGGTGCTGAAGAACATCCCGATGGACGCCTCGAAGCCGTTCGTCGCGGCCATGAGCAACGTCGCCTACGCGCCGGTCAACAAGATCGGCCTGCAGATGAAGACCCGCTTCTGGGAAACCAACCACTGGATCTACGGCGGTCACATCTACAACGACATCCCGGGCATCGGGACCATTTCCCTGCCGTCCAGCGGCTGGCACACGGGCAAGGGCGTGCTGCTCGGCTACTACAGCTTCGGCGGCGAGGCGGCCCGGATCAGCGCCCTGTCTCCTGAGAAGCGCGCGCAGTTCGCCGTGGCCCAGGGGCAGAAGATCTTTCCAGAGTACGGCGACAACTTCGAAACCGCCTTCTCCAAGTCGTGGCACCTCGACCCGTACAACCTCGGCGGCTGGGCCGAGTGGAACGAGGACGGGCGCAAAAGCGCCTACCCGCTGCTCAACGAGCCTGACGGCCGGATCTACCTGGCCGGCGAGCACCTCACCTACCTGGGCGGCTGGCAGGCTGGCGCGATCGAGTCCGCCTGGGCGCAGATCGCCAAGCTCCACGCCCGCGTTCAACAGGCTTGAGACCGCAGAACCGATCATGACCAAAGCTTTCCTGACGGGCGTCGCCCTGGGCGCTCTCCTGCTCGCCCCCGCCGCCGCCTCCGCGGCGCCTCCTGGCGAGACGATCTTCGCCGACAACTGCGCCGCCTGCCATCAGGCCAGCGGCAAAGGCGTGCCCGGCGCTTTCCCCGCCTTGGCCGGCAACAAGTTCGTGCTGGGCGCGCCCGCGCCGGTGATCTCCACCATCCTCAACGGACGGGGCGGCATGCCGGCTTTCAAGAGCGAGCTGACCGACCTGCAGCTGGCTCAGGTGACCAGCTACATCCGCAGCGGCTGGGGCAACAAGGCCGCCGTGGTCACACCGGCCCAGGTGATCGGCGTGCGCAACAGCACGCAGGCCATGGCCGAGCAGCGGGGGCTGCAGGCGCACTGACGCGCCGAAGGGGGCGAACAGAGGCGGCGGCATGGCTCGACGCGCTTGAGCCATGCCGCCGCCAATGTTTTATCCGCTCATGCCGGGCCGAACGGTTCGGCTGAGCGGAGGCACGCCATGTTTCGCAACCTGATCGCCCTTGGGCTGGCCCTCAGCCTCGCCGCCTGTGCTTCCGTGCAGAAGCTGGACGCGGCGGGCGACGTCCACGCCTTGCTGATCTCTATCCGCGACAATGACCAGGCGACGTTCGAGCAGCACGTCGACCGCGATGCGCTCAAGAAGGTGCTGCAAGCCAAGCTCGACGAGCAGGTGGCGCAGGACAAGCGCCTCCAGGGACTCGCTGCGTTGCTGGGGCCCGGCATCGTCGACTTCGCTGGCGACGCCCTGATCCAGCCGCGCGTGTTCAAGACCGTGGCCGAACAGTACGGCTACACCCCGCAAACCAAGATCCCGAACCAGGTGGTGATCGCCTCGGCGCTGAAGGAGCTGCCGGATGGCCGGGTGTGCGCCACCAAGAACAAGGGCGGTCCCTGCGTGCTGATCTTCACCAAGGAAGAGGGCGTCTGGAAGCTGTCCGGCTTCGAGGGCGACGTCTCCACCCTGCGCATCAAGCTCTGAGGCCGGGGCGGCGCGGGCTGGACTTAGCTCCGGCCTGCGCCTAGAAGCGCGCCCTTCCTGCGCGCCGCGTCCGATCCGCGGCCCAGGCGAGACAAGGCGCACTTCATGAAACGACCCACTCAACAAGCCCGCGGCCAAGGCCAAGGGCCGACCCAACGCCAGCTTCGCGCCGGCGAGCTCACCCGCCACGCCCTCGTCGAGGTCATGCGTGAGGAAGAAATCTCAGACCCCGCCATGGAAGGTGTCTCGGTGACCGTCACCGAGGTTCGGATGAGCCCGGACCTGCGCCACGCCACCGTGTTCGTGGAGCCGCTCGGCGGCGGTCACGCACAGGAGGTGGTGGACGCACTGAACCGGGCCGCCAAGTTCCTGCGCGGACGGCTGGGCCGGCACATCGACATGAAGTTCACCCCCGACCTGCGCTTCCTGCACGACGAGAGCTTCAACGAAGCGGCCCGCATGGATCGCCTGTTCGACGACCCCAAGGTCCAGCAGGACCTGCGGCCGCAGCCGCCTTCCGATTCCTGGAAGGACGAGGACTAATGGCGCGGCGGCGCAAGGGCGATGCGGTCAGCGGCTGGATCTGCCTCGACAAGGACTACGACATCACCTCCACCCACGCGGTGAGCCGGGTGCGGCGGATCTTCAACGCCCAGAAGGCGGGTCATGCCGGCACGCTCGATCCGTTGGCCACCGGCATCCTGCCGATCGCGCTCGGGGAGGCGACCAAGACCGTTCCGTTCCTGATGGACGCGGACAAGACCTACCGCTTCACCATCGCCTGGGGCCGAACCACCGCCAGCTACGACCGCGAAGGCGAGACCACCGACGTCTCCGACATTCGCCCGACCCTGCCGCAGGTGGAGGCGGTGCTGCCGCGCTTCATCGGCGAGATCGAACAGGTGCCGCCGGCCTTCTCGGCCGTTAAGGTCGACGGCGAGCGCGCCTACGACCTGGCCCGGGCCGGCGAGACGGTTGAGCTAAAAGCCCGCCCTGTGACCGTGCACGACCTGCGGGTTGTGGACGCTCCCGACGCCGATCACGTCACCCTGGAGCTCGACTGTGGCAAGGGCACCTATGTCCGCGCCCTGTGCCGCGACATCGCCGAAGCGCTCGGCGCCTGCGGCCATGTGAGCGAGCTTCGCCGAACGCGGGTGGGCGGGTTTGCGGAGGATTCTGCGGTGACGCTGGAATCTCTGGAGGAATTCGGGCATAAGGCCCGACTGTCGGAGGCATTGCTTCCGGTCGAGACCGCGCTGGACGACATCCCGGCGCTGGCCGTGACCGATGAAGACGCCTTCCGGCTCAAGCAGGGACGGCCGATCGTTCTCGTTCCCCGACAGGTTGAAGCTGTGAAAGCCAGGCTCAAGCCCGGCTCGCGCACCGTTTCAGCTACGTCGGGCGGTTCGGTTGTCGCTCTCTGCGAGATGCGTGCGGGCCGGCTCGAACCCTCGCGTGTCTTCCATCTTGAAAAGAGCGGAGACTGACACGATGTCGATTACGGCCGAACGTAAGGCTGAACTCATCCGGACCCATGCCCGCGGCGAAGCGGACACCGGAAGCGCCGAAGTCCAGGTGGCGATCCTTTCCGAACGGATTGCGAACCTCACCGAGCACTTCAAGACGCACAAGAAGGACAACCACTCCCGTCGTGGTCTTCTGAAGCTGGTTTCGCAGCGCCGGTCGCTGCTGGACCACCTGAAGAAGTCGGACGCGGATCGGTACCAGCGTCTGATCGAAACCCTCGGCCTCCGCCGCTAAGGTTTCTCGAAGCGCCCGCTTCCTGGTTCACCAGGGAGCGGGTGTTTTGCATGATATGCCGCTCCCCCGTCGCAGGCCGGGGGATCCATGCGGCGCCCGGGCTCCCAGTTCGTTGAAGGGGTCCGATCCGTACGCCGAGGGTTCCAAAGCAATCCTCATCCCGCCTGTACGAATGGAGAGGATTCGGAAGACCGATCCCTGTCCGCCCCCGCCGGGAATACGCCCGCGGGACACGAAAGAAGCAAAATGTTCGACATCAAACGCAAGACGATCGAGTGGGGCGGCAAGACGCTCACGCTCGAGACCGGCCGCATGGCCCGCCAGGCCGACGGCGCCGTGCTCGTCACCTACGGCGAGACCATGGTCCTGGCCACCGCGGTGTTCGCGAAGTCGCCGAAGCCCGGCCAGGACTTCTTCCCGCTGACCGTGAACTACCAGGAGAAGTTCTACGCCGCGGGCAAGATCCCGGGCAGCTTCCCCCGTCGTGAGGGCGCGCCCTCGCAGAAGGAAACCCTGACCAGCCGCCTGATCGACCGTCCGATCCGTCCGCTGTTCGTGAAGGGCTTCAAGAACGAAGTGCAGGTCGTCTGCACCGTCCTGGCCCACGACCTCGAAAACGATCCGGACATCGTAGCCATGGTCGGCGCTTCCGCCGCCCTGGTGCTGTCCGGCGCCCCCTTCATGGGCCCGATCGGCGCCGCCCGCGTCGGTTACGTGAACGGCGAATACGTGCTGAACCCGACGCTCGACGAGCAGAAGGAAAGCCTGATGGACCTCGTCGTCGCGGGCACGCACGACGCGGTGATGATGGTGGAATCCGAGATCCAGGAGCTCAACGAAGAGCAGGTCCTGGGCGGCGTCACCTTCGCCCACAAGAACATGCAGCCGGTGATCGATGCGATCATCGAGCTGGCCGAGCACGCGGCCAAGGAGCCCTTCGACTTCCAGCCGGACGACACCGAAGCGCTGGCGGCCAAGGTGAAGGAGCTGATCGGCGGCGACCTGCGCGCGGCCTACCAGCTGACCAAGAAGTCCGAGCGTCACGCCGCCATCGGCGCGGCCAAGGACCGGGCCATGGCCCAGTTCGTGAAGTCGGAATCGAACCCGGAAGGCTATGACGCCAACAAGCTGGGTTCGGTGTTCAAGGAAATCGAAGCCGACATCGTTCGTCGCTCGATCCTCGAGACCGGCAAGCGCATCGACGGCCGCACCGTCGACCAGGTGCGCCAGATCGTCTCGGAAGTGGGCGTGCTGCCCCGGGCTCATGGCTCGGCGCTGTTCACCCGCGGCGAGACCCAGGCCCTGGTGGTCGCCACCCTCGGCACCGGCGACGACGAGCAGCTGATCGACGCCCTCGAAGGCAAGTACTTCGAGAAGTTCATGCTGCACTACAACTTCCCGCCCTTCTCGGTGGGCGAGACCGGCCGCATGGGCGCTCCGGGCCGTCGTGAAGTCGGCCACGGCAAGCTCGCCTGGCGGGCGATCCGTCCGATGCTGCCGAAGGCGGAAGAGTTCCCCTACACCATCCGCCTGGTGTCGGAGATCTTCGAGTCCAACGGCTCGTCCTCCATGGCCACCGTCTGCGGCGCCTCGCTGGCGCTGATGGACGCAGGCGTGCCCCTGAAGAAGCCGGTTTCCGGCATCGCCATGGGCCTGATCCTCGAGAGCGACGGCTTTGCGGTTCTGTCGGACATCCTGGGTGACGAAGATCACCTGGGCGACATGGACTTCAAGGTGGCCGGCACCGCCGACGGCATCACGTCCCTGCAAATGGACATCAAGATCGCCGGCATCACCGAGGAGATCATGAAGCAGGCCCTCGCTCAGGCGAAGGGCGGCCGTGACCACATCCTCGGCGAGATGAACAAGGCCATGGAAGCTCCGCGTCAGGAGCTTGGCGAGTTCGCGCCGAAGATCGAGACCATGAAGATCCCGGTCGACAAGATCCGGGAAGTCATCGGCTCGGGCGGCAAGGTCATCCGCGAGATCGTGGAAAAGACCGGCGCGAAGATCGACATCGGCGAAGACGGCACGATCAAGATCGCGGCTGCCGACGCCAGCAAGATCGACGCGGCCCGGGACTGGATCAAGTCGATCGCTTCCGAACCGGAAGTGGGCGAGATCTACACCGGCAAGGTCGTGAAGATCGTGGACTTCGGCGCCTTCGTGAACTTCTTCGGCGCCAAGGATGGCCTGGTTCACGTGAGCCAGATCTCCAACGAGCGCGTGAACAAGGTCTCGGACGTGCTGCAGGAAGGCCAAGCCGTGAAGGTCAAGCTTCTCGGCTTCGACGACCGCGGCAAGACCCGCCTGTCCATGAAGGTCGTCGACCAGGAAACCGGCGAAGACCTGTCCAAGAAGGAAGACAAGGCCGAGGAAGGCGCCGAGGGCTAATCCCCGACGCCACCAAGCCTGACAAGTCAAAGGGCGGCCGCAGCGATGCAGCCGCCCTTTTTCTGCCGAGCGCGGCTGAATGAAGTCGCAGTCCAAGTCTGCCTCAGGGAAGCTTCGATCACGAAGCATCGGCAGGCGCAGGAGGCGGGATCTGGTGACTATCCGATCAAAAGCGCTCCACTCAAGCTTGCATGTGACGCGTTAGCTGAACCAAAGGGCGGCTGAGCCGTTGGTCCGCGGCAGCCAAGCTGCCCGAGTCATTTGATCAGTTGGTTCAACTACTCAGCGTGGACGTGATGGAGCATTGGCAGCCGGTTGTTCGGCCGTCGGCGTACGGCTCTCGGCCTGAATTCGGTCCACTGGTGACCGTCCGCGAGATTCTCGGGGCAGAAGGCGAGGGGCAGGTCGGGACCTATGACGCTCCGGCGCGACAGGCGCTGGTTCGCATGGCGCGTTACGTGGACGAATTCTTGACCGCCGCGCATCCCGAGCTGGGCCGCACGGGCGTGGTGTGCCCGTTCGCGCGCCGCGCCATCCAGCAGAACCAGATCCACCTGACAGCCTGCGATGTCTCGGGCGAGAAGCCCGAGGACGAAGCTTTGATCCTGGAGGGCATGGCGCGTCTGCGCGGTCTGCTGGACGGAGCTGGGAGCGACAAGCCCGCTCATCGCGCCGTCGTCGCCGTGTTCCCCAGGCTGAGCGAGCCGCATGGCGCGCGCATGATCGAGAAGATCCAGCGCGCGCTGAAGCTGTCCTTCGTCCAGCGTCAGCTGATGATCGGCCAATTCTATCCGAGCTGCCCAGAACCTGGACTTTGGAGCGCCGGCTTCCGGCCGCTGCAGTCGCCGGTGATCAGCCTGGCGATCCGCAACATCACCGTCTTCGATGCGCCGTTCATGCTGGACCGTCAGGAGTACGTCGACGCCTTCGTCGACACTTTCGGCGAGGCCGGCGCCGAGCGGATCGCGGCGGCGGTCCGGGACAAGAGGTTTGCGACAGACCCCGGCGCCTGCCCGCGAATGGCGGCCTCGGCCGTGGCGGAAGCCCGTCCGTGAGTCTCGACCTGCTGGCGGTCGAGCAGCCTGCCTCCGATTCCGCCGGCGTCCGTCTGGACGTCCTGTTCTCGCAGCAGGCGCGTCGGACCCCGCGCGCGCTGGCGGTGCTCCACCGCGGGACGCAGCTGAGCTACGCCGACCTCGAGGCGCAGGCAGATGGGATCGCCAAACAGCTCGCCGCGATGGGCGCCGGCCCTGGCGTTCTGGTCGGCGTGTGCATGCGTCGAACCCCGCGCATGCTGGCGGGCCTGCTCGGCGTGCTGAAGTCGGGCGCGGCCTATCTCCCGCTGGACCCTGCCTATCCGGACGAGCGGCTGGCCTTCATGCTGGACGACAGCGCGGCGGCGCTGCTGCTCACCGACTGCGCTCTGGACCGCCGGCTCGATTTCCAAGGCGGCGTCCTGGACCTGTCCGCTGACGTTCCGCAGGTGCGTGGGCCGGGGATGGTGCGAGGCGTGGCGGGCCCCAGCGACCTCGCCTACGTCATCTACACCTCGGGCTCCACTGGCAGGCCGAAGGGCGTGATGCTCGGCCACACCGCGGCAGGCCTGGTGGATTGGGCGCGGAAGACCTTCACCCGCGGTGAGATGGCGCGCATGGCCGCGACCACCTCCATCTGCTTCGATCCATCGATCCTGGAAATCTTCGCGCCCCTATGCACGGGCGCAGCCGTGGTGCTCAAGGAAAGCGCGCTGGAGCCGTTCACCCCTGATGAGCAGCCGACCATGCTGGACGGGGTCCCGTCTGCCGTGGCGGAGCTCTGTCGGGCCGGCGCCCTGCCAGACAGCGTTCGGGTGGTGAATGTGGGCGGCGAACCGCTGAAAGCCGCCTTGGTGCGCGAAATCTACGCCCGGACCCGGGTTGAGGCCGTCTACAACCACTACGGCCCCACAGAGGCCACGACCTGCGCCACCGTGGCGCTTGCGCGCCGCGACCAGGTGGACGACCCGCCGATCGGGCGGGCGATCGCGGGCGCCAAGCTTCACCTGCTCGACGCCGCTGGCCAACCGGTGAAGGCCGGCGAGACGGGAGAGATCCACATCGGCGGCCCGAGCTTGGCCATCGGCTATCTGAACCAGCCGGAACTGACCGCCGCGCGCTTCGTCCAAAGCCGCTGGGGTCGGCTCTATCGGACGGGGGATCTGGGGCGCTGGACCGCCGCCTCCGACTTGGAGTTCCTTGGTCGCATCGACGACCAGGTGAAGATCCGCGGCTTTCGCGTCGAGATCGGCGAAGTCGAAAGCGCGCTCGTGCGCCTGCCGCAGGTCACGGACGCAGCCGTGCTGGCGCGTCCCGACGCCCAAGGGCGTACGCAGCTCGTGGCCTATCTGCAATCCGAGCGGCCGTGGTCGGTGGCCGAGGTTCGCGCCGCGCTGAAGGCCTGGCTGCCGGACCATATGCTGCCGGCTCGGCTGGTGGTGCTGGACGCCTTTCCGCTGACGCTGTCAGGCAAGGTCGACCGAAACGCTTTGCCGGCGCCGCAGGAGCCGGGGGGCGCCGCGCCCGTCAATGTGGAGTCGCGCATCGAGGAAGCGATCGCGGAGGTCTTCAAGGACGTGCTCGGCCGCGCTCAGGTGGAACGCGACGACTCCTTCTTCGATCTCGGCGGCGACTCGCTGTCGGGGGTGACGGCCGCCCTGCGGCTGGAGGAGATCCTCGGCTACGAGCTGCCCTCGGCTCTGCTCCATCAGGCGCCGAGCCCACGCGAGCTGGCGCAGGCGCTGGAGCAGTGTCCGGTGCACCGGCCGCAGCACCTGTCCGTCCTGCAGGCCGGAGGCGACGGCGCGCCGCTGTTCTGTCTGGCGGACCTGTTCGCCCGGCCCTTCAGCTACCTCAGCCTCTCGCGGCGGCTGGCGGCGGACCGCCCTGTGCTGGGGCTGTCGCCCGGGCCGTTGGAGGGCGCCTTCGCGACGAGCGGCAGCATCCCGGACCTCACCGCCGCCTTTCTGGCCGAGCTCCGCCGCGTTCAGCCAGCGGGTCCCTACCTGCTGGCCGGCTATTCCGCCGGCGGCGTTCTTGCGTTCGACCTCGCCGGTGCGCTGGAGCGGGAAGGGGAGGTGGTCAGCCTCGTCCTGCTGGACAGCTCCATGCGCTCCAGTCGGCCGTCGGCCGGACAGCTGGTGCGGTGGGCGATGCGTCAGGGCCTGGACCTGATGCATCCGGCCGCCTTCCGCGCGCGCTACGAGCGCATGGGCGGACTGCGGGAAAAGCTCGCCCGCGCCCTCGCGCAGCGGGAAACTTCGCCACTGCCAGAATGGATTCCCGAAGGGCAGGGCGCAGTGGCCGCGCGTCTGATGGCGGCCTGCGCCACCTACAGGCCAGGGACGTTCCGCGGTCGCACCCTGTTGCTGAAGTCCACGGATCGGGACCGGATCGACGCCCTGCTGGATCACGACGGCCTGCTGGGCTGGGGCGGGGCGCTCAAGGGACCGGTGACTACCGAGTGGGTGTCCGGCGACCACCACGCCTTCATGCGCGAGCCCCGGGTGTCGGAAGCGGCCGCGCACATCGAAGCCTTCCTCGCCGGCCACGGCTGAGCCGCAACGAAAAAGGCCCGCCGGAAGGCGGGCCTGTCTCAACACCAGTCCGCGCGTCCTCAGCCGCGCAGCTTGCGCAGCAGCACGTCCAGATCCCGGGCGATCGCCGCGTCCTCGCCCTTCAGCGCCTCGATCCGCCGCACGGCATGCAGAACCGTGGTGTGGTCGCGGCCGCCGAAGCGGCGACCGATGTCCGGCAGGGAGCGGGTGGTGATCTGCTTGGCCAGCCACATGGCGACCTGGCGCGGGCGGGCCACGGCGCGTGCGCGGCGCTCGGAGATCAGATCGGCCTGCTTGAGCTGATAGTGCTCGGCCACCGTCTTCTGGATCATGTCCACGGTGACCTTGCGCTCGTTGCAGGACAGGTGCGGACGCAGGATGGCCTGGGCTTCGTCCAGGGTCAGGCGGGCCACGTCAGCGCCGACGCGGGCCACGAGAGTGTTCAGGGCGCCTTCCAGCTCCCGCACGCTATCGGTGAACCGATCGGCGAGGAACTGCAGCACTTCCGGACGCGCCGACGGATGGAAGCGGCCTTGCCCGGCCAGAACGGCCAGCTTGCGCTCCAGAATGCCCAGGCGCAGGGCGCGGTCGGCAGGCTCGATGCCGCAGACCAAGCCCGCCTGCAGGTGGGAGCGCAGCCGCGGCTCCATCTCGCTGATCTCGGTGGGCGAGCGGTCGGCGGTCATCACCACGCGGCGGCCCTCACCGACCAGGGCGGTCAGGGTGTGGAACAGTTCTTCCTGGGTGGTCGGCTTTCCGGCCACGAAGTGCACGTCGTCGATCAGCAGCAGGTCGGCGTTGCGCAGCTCTTCCTTGAAGGCGGCGGTCTGCTTGTCCTGCAGGGCCTTCACGAAGGTGGAGGTGAAGCGCTCGGCCGACAGATAGACGACCTTGCGGTGCGGCTGAGCCTTCATGGCCTCCCAGGCCAGGGCGTTCAGCAGGTGGGTTTTCCCGAAGCCGTAAGGGCCGTGGAAGACGACCGGGTTAAAGTGGCCGTCGGCCCAGGACGCCACGCGGCGCGCCACGGCGAAGGCGAATTCGTTGGCCGGGCCGGACACGAAGCTCTCGAACGAGAAGCGCTCTTGCAGGCCCTGAAGGCGGCCCTGCTTGGCGGCGACCGGCGGGACGGTGTCGGCGTCGACTTCGATCTCGAAGACCTCCGGGGCGGCCGGACGGGTGACCACGGCCGGTCCTACGCCGTTGGCGGCCACAGGCGGAGCGGCGGGCGGAGGGGCGAGCGCGCTGCCGGAATCCACTTCCATGCGGGACTTGAGATCAAGGCGACGGCCGAGCGGGTCGTTCTGCGCCCACAGCTCGCCGATGCGGCGCCACGCATGGCGGCGGATCCAATCACGCGCCACGCCGGTGGCGGCGACGAGGCAGACCTCATCCGCCGTTTCGCGCAGGGCCGCCTGCCCGAGCCACGAGCCAAACGTCGCCTCGCCAAGCTCCCGCTTGAGAACCTGGGCCGTCTTAGTCCAGACGGCTCCCGCCGGCGCGTCAGCCATAGCTCCCGCAGCCCCCCTGCTCGTCATTCTCGTTTACCCCGCCCTTTCGCACCAAGGCCCCACGCCTTGGCACGGCCCAATTCATCAACGCACACAAGCTCTTATCCGGCGAACACATGTGATCCGCCGGCGTCCCGTTTGATCCGGGATCAGATGGAAGACGCCTGTAAGAGGGCCAAGACTAATCGGGGGGACCGGAGGTTCAAGCCGAATCTTGGGGGCCTGATTCGGATATTTCGGTTGACTCGTGCGGACCCCCTGACGGCCCTAGGGAAAGTCATTTTCGACGTCTCAAATCTGAGAAGATTGGTCGCAGAGGTCGCAGTCGGCCGACCTTCAGGCACGAAAAAAAGCGCCCTGAAGGGGCGCTTTTCGATCATCGCTCAGCAGACTTTTTGCAGGGGGTCCGGACGTTCCGAGCCCCCGGCAGGAAGCCTTTAGGCGACGGCCAGCTTCTTCAGCTGGGCGGCCAGGCGCGAAACCTTGCGCGAGCCGGTGTTCTTGTGAACCACGCCCTTGGTGACGGCGCGCATCAGCTCGGATTGAGCTTCGATGAAGGCCGCCTTGGCCTTCTCCACGTCCTTCGCGGCGATCGCTTCGTCGAAGCGACGCAGGAAGGTGCGGACGCGCGAGCGGCGCGCCTTGTTGACTTCGGTGCGGCGTTCGATCTTGCGGACCGCCTTCTTGGCGCCGGGCGTATTGGCCATTCTTCAGCTCTTCAAAAACGATCGCGCCCGGGCGAACCGGGCGGTGAAAATCGGAGGCGCGGATATACGCAAGCCGAGCCTCCGGGTCAATGGGGCGGAGCAGATGTCGTTCAGCGGCCCTTGAAGGCGGGTTTCCGCTTCTCAACGAAGGCCGCCATGCCCTCCTTCTGGTCCTCGAAGGCGAACAGGGAGTGGAACAGCCGCCGCTCGACCGCAACTCCGGCCGAAAGGGTGGTTTCGTAGGCTGTGTTCACCAGCTCCTTGTTCATCATCACCGCCAGCGGCGATTGCGCGGCGATCTTGCGCGCCGCCTCAAGCGCTTCATCCAGCAGCTTGTCGGCGGCGACGATCCGGGACACCAGCCCGGAGCGCTCGGCTTCCGCCGCATCCATCATCCGGCCGGTCAGCATCATGTCCATGGCCTTGGACTTGCCCACGTAGCGGGTCAGTCGCTGGGTGCCGCCGATGCCCGGCATGACGCCGAGGTTGATCTCCGGCTGGCCGAACTTCGCCGTGTCGGACGCGATGATGAAGTCGCACAACATGGCCAGTTCGCAGCCGCCTCCCAGGGCGTAGCCGCTCACCGCCGCGATGATCGGCTTACGGAACTGTTCGATGCGGCGCGCGGCCTTGGCGAAGAAGTCCGCAGCGAACATCTCCGCATAGGTCTTGTCGGCCATCTCCTTGATGTCGGCGCCGGCCGCAAAGGCCTTCTCCGATCCGGTGACCACCACGCAGCCCACCTCCGGGTCCGCCTCGGCCGCGTCCAGCGCCGCCGAGAGCTCGCCCAACAACTGGCTGTTCAGCGCGTTCAGGGCTTGAGGGCGGTTCAGGCGGACGAGGGCGACGCCCTCGTTGGTCTCGACAATGAGGGTCTCGAAAGCCATGGGCGTGCTCCCTTTGCTTCCGCGGCTTTACGGCCCCTCGACCTTGTAGCCAAGGGCGCGGAGGCGCTGGGGCACGCCATCCGGACCGATCAGGTGGCCAACCCCCACCACGACAACCGTCCGGCCCTTGCCCTTGAGCCGCGCATCGAGCTCGCGGGTCCAGCGGACGTTGCGGTCGGTCACTAGCCGCCGGAAGAGCCCCGGAGAGGCGTCGCGCATGGGCTGCAAGGCTTCGCGATCCAGAGCGGCCAGATCCCCCTTCATCCAGACGCGAACAAGGTCGGCGAACTCGTCGGGACTGTTCTCCATGTCGCGCAGGGTCTGAGACAGGGAGGCGATCTGCTCGGCGCGCGGCGTGTCAGCCAGGATGGCGATCTGTTCCTCGGGCGTTTCGAAAGCGCGACGGGCGGCCGTGGCGGGGGCGTCCGCGGCCACGGCTTTCTCAACCCCGTCGTCCCCGCCCGCGCCCGCCTTCTGGTAGGCTCCGGCGGTGAGGGCCACCTCGGCCAGCCAGGGCTGCAGCCGGTCCAGCACGGCCGGGTCGACGCCGTAGGTCTTGGCCACCTTCAGCAGGCGCTCGGCGTCGCCTTCGGGAAGCAGGGCGAGCAAGGATTGCCCGGGCGGCAGCACGCCCTTGGCGCTGGCGGCTTTGGCGGCCTGGGCTTCGGTGGCCGGATCGATCGGCAGCTCGAACCACAGGTCGTCCGCCGACTGCAGGGCCCGCGTCAGCACCGCAGGGCGCCAAGCCAGACCCTTCGGCAGCACATGGACGGAGCCGAACAGCACCAGCTCGGAATCATGGTCGCGGACCACCCAGACCGGCGGCTGGGCTTGGGCCTGGCTTGCAGCAAACAGCGCCGCGAGCGCGGCCAGGGCGGCTTTCCACATCCGCTGTACTTAAGGTCGGCTGGACGCGACCGCCACCGTCAGCGCTGGCACACCGGGCAGAAGAAGGTGGATCGGCCTGCTTGGACCTCTCGCTTGATCACCCCGTCGCACCCCTCGTTCATGCAGGGCTCGCCCTCGCGGTCGTAGACGCGGAAGCGGTGCTGGAAGTAACCGAGCGCGCCATCGGCCTGGGCGTAGTCGCGCAAGGTGGAGCCGCCAGCGGCGATCGCCTCGGAGAGCACCTGCCGGATCGCGTCCACCAGCTTCTCCAGTCGGGGACGGGAAATGCCGCCGGCCGGCTTGAAGGGCGAGATGCGCGAGCGGTGCAGCGCCTCGCAGACATAGATGTTGCCCAGGCCCGCCACGATCCTCTGATCCAGCAGCAGGGTCTTGGGTCCCTGCTTGCGGCCGGCGAAGGCTTCCTTCAGGCGCGCGGCGTCGAAGTCGGCTGACAGCGGCTCGGGCCCCAGCTCCGCGAACCAGGGATGCAGCTCCAGCAGGGCCGTGTTGATCAGGGCCATGTAGCCGAACCTGCGCGGGTCATAATAGGTGACCCGGGCGCCCGCTTCGGTCTCGAACACCACGTG
This sequence comes from Phenylobacterium deserti, assembly GCF_003254705.1. Classification (GTDB taxonomy): domain Bacteria; phylum Pseudomonadota; class Alphaproteobacteria; order Caulobacterales; family Caulobacteraceae; genus Phenylobacterium; species Phenylobacterium deserti. The sequence continues at coordinate 879,550 of NZ_QFYR01000001.1, read as the reverse complement.
GGCGTGCTTGGGATCGGGATCGGGCGCGTAGTGGAACTGCCCCGGCCGCTCCTGCCCTTCCGGCCTGGCGATCTCGAAGCGCCCGCTCATGCCCAGGTGCATGACCAGAGTGTCCTCCCGGTCGAGCTTGGCGACCAGGTACTTGGCCCGTCGTTCCAGCGAAACGATGGTCGCGCCGGTCAGCACCTGGACGAAGTTATCCGGGAAGGGAAAGCGCAGGTCCGGCCTGCGCGCCTCCACGCGCGACAGGCGCTGGCCTTGCAGAACGGGAGCCAAGCCTCCGCGGACGGTCTCGACCTCAGGTAATTCGGGCATGCCCGTTCAGGTGGCACGTGCGCAGGGCCGCGCCAAGGGGCAAGGCTGCGGACGCGCTGAGCCCTTGGAGCGGGGCGGGTGGGAGGCTAAGAGCGTGCGCATGACCGGACCCTCCGCCACCTTCGGCTTCCGCGACGTCGATCCGCAGGCCAAGCCGGGCCTCGTGCGCGGCGTGTTCGACCGGGTCGCCGGCCGCTACGACCTCATGAATGACCTGATGAGCGTCGGGGTGCACCGGCTCTGGAAGGATGCGACGGCGGCGCGGCTGAATCCGCAGCCGGGCGAGAGCATCATCGACTGCGCTGGGGGCACAGGAGACATGGCCCGCCGCTACGCCCGGATGACCCGTCGGGCCCAGCTGCGCCGCGGCGGAGCCGACGCACGCATCTTCGTCGTCGACTACAATGCCGAGATGATCGCCGCCGGCCGCGAAAAGGGCACGGAGCCCGAGATCGCCTGGGCCGTCGGCGATGCCCAGGCCCTGCCGCTGCCGGACCGCTGCGCGGACGCCTATTCGATCGCTTTCGGCATCCGCAACGTCACCGACGTTTCCGCGGCCCTGCGTGAAGCGCGGCGGGTGCTGAAACCGGGCGGCCGGTTCCTGTGCCTGGAGTTCTCGCGTCCGACGACGGAAGTGCTGCGCAAGGCGTACGACGCCTACTCGTTCAAGGTCATCCCCGAGATCGGCGCGCGCGTCGCCAACGACCGCGAGTCCTATCAGTACCTGGTGGAAAGCATCCGCCGCTTCCCCGACCAGCGCACCTTTGCGGTGATGATGGAGGAGGCCGGCTTCTCCAAGGTGGATGTGACCAACTTCACCGGGGGCGTGGCCGCCCTCCACACCGGCCGGGTCATCTAAGGTGGGAGCGCTCACCCGGCTGCTCGGCGCCGGATGGATGTTGGCGCGCAACGACGCGCTTCTGCCGCGTGAGCTGGAGCCGCTCTACGACGGGCCCGTGAAGCCTCTGGCCCGCGCCCTGCGGCTGCTGGCAGGCGCGCAGGCGCGCAACGGCCGGCCGGGCGAGCGGCTGGCGCGCTCCCTTGAACGGCTCGGCCCCGTGGCGATCAAGCTGGGTCAGCTGCTGTCCACCCGCGCGGACATCTTCGGCGCCGAGTTCGCCGAAGATCTTTCACGACTGAAGGATCGGCTGGCGCCTTTTCCGCACGACATCGCCCGTCAGGAGGTGGAGCGCGCGCTCGGCCGCCCGATCGAGAGCCTGTTCGCAAGCTTCGGCCAGCCGGTGGCGGCGGCGTCCCTGGCCCAGGCGCATGAAGCCCAACTGCTGGACGGCCGCAGGGTCGCCGTGAAGGTGCTCCGCCCGGGCATCGCGATCCGCGTGGCGCGCGATGCGGAGGTGCTGTCGCTGGCGGCGCGCCTGATCGATCGCTGGGTCCCGGCCTCACGCCGGCTGGAGCCGCGAGGTTTCGCGGCCACCGTGATCCGCGCCACCGAGCTCGAGCTCGACCTCAGGCTCGAGGCGGCGGGCGGCGACGAGCTGGGCGAGGTCATGGGCCGGGACGGCTACATGCGCGCGCCCAAGGTCATCTGGGACGGGGTGGGCAAGCAGGTGCTCACCATGGAGTGGGCCGAGGGTCATCCCTTGTCGGAGGCCGGCGCCCTGACCCAGCCGGGCCTCGACCGCAAGCAGCTGGCGGACAACCTGACCCGCGCCTTCCTGGCCCAGGCGCTGGACCATGGCGTCTTCCACGCCGATCTGCACGAGGGCAACCTGTTCGCGGCCGCGCCGGCGCAGCTGACGGCGGTCGACTTCGGGATCGTGGGCCGCCTGGGCGCGCCCGAGCGGCAGTACCTCGCGCGGATTCTCTGGGGCTTCCTGAACCGCGACTACAACCAGGTCGCTCAGGTCCACTTCGACGCGGGCTATGTTCCCAGCGAGCACAACGTGGCGGCCTTCGCCCAGGCGTTGCGGGCCGTGGGCGAGCCGGTGTTCGGGCGCAACGCCAGCGAAGTGGCCATGAGCCGGGTGCTGATCCAGCTGTTCGAGATCACCGCCTTGTTCGACATGCGACTGCGGCCCGAGCTCGTCCTGCTGCAGAAGACCATGATGACGGTGGAGGGCGTGGCCCGGCGCATCGACCCGGAGCACGACATCTGGGCGGCCGCCGATCCGGTGGTGCGCCGCTGGATCGCCCGCGAGCTGTCGCCAGTCACCCGCGTCGGCCGCCTGGCCGAGGAAGCCTCCCAGGCCCTGCGCAACATCGCCCGCCTTGCGGAACGGCCGCCGGAGCGGGTCCCCGTCGACATTCGCGGCGAGGCCCGAGTCCGCTTTCCGCCAGTGCTGTGGTTCGCCCTGGGGGCGGCCGCGTCAGGCGCGGCCTTCCTCCTGGGCCTGTGGCTGCGCTGAGCCTCAGGCCTCGTCGTCTCGGGAGCTGCGCCGCTCGCTGCGGGCTGTCTGCCGGCGAGCTTCCCGATCCTTCTGCTCCTGCCAATAGGCGGCGCCTTCGTCCGGCTTGAACATGGTGCGTGGCGCGCCATCGCGGTTGGCCACCGCGAACACATTGGCCTTGGCGTCATAGAACAGCATGTCGCCGTTGGCGCGCGTCAGGGTCTCGGTGCCAGCCGGCGGGTGCTCCACAAAGGCGTGCGCCTTCTTGATGTACTGGTCCATGGAGCGGGCGCCGAACGCTTCGCCGTTCCGGTCGAAGGCGCGGCGGGCGCTCTCGTCGGCGGAATAGCGCCGGCTGGCCGCCCACACGGGCTTGCCGTCCACCAGGCGGACCGGGTCCTCGCGATGATCGACGCGCGCGCCTTCAGAGCGCTCCCGGGCAGGGGCCGCCGTGCTCTCGCTCGCCATCTGGGTTCCAGCGGCCTGCTTCTGCGCCACCGCAGACGGGCCGTTGTCACAGGCGACAAGCCCGCCCAGCGCCGAAGCGCCGAGCGCCAGAACCAACGCCGTGCGCGCGCCCATCATTCTCATCCCAGCCATCCTGTTCTCCTTCGAGAGGCTCAGCTAGAACAAAGAAAGAACAGAGTTTTGCAGCCTTGTCGAGTCTTTCGCGTGCAGCTTGCCAGTGCGCATTGCTGCACGTCCTGGCTTCAAGCGGCGCATTTGTGGGCGAGCGTCTGTTCGCCTACATCCAGGCGACCTGCAGCAGGGGCCGACGCCTTTGGACAAACGCATTCTCCTCATCGTGGGCGGCGGCATTGCGGCCTACAAGGCGCTGGAGCTGGTGCGCCTGGCGCGCAAGGCCGGCCTGGCGGTGCGGCCGATCCTCACCAAAGCCGGATCAGAGTTCGTGACGCCGCTGTCCCTGTCCGCCCTGGCCGAGGACAAGGTCTACGCCGAGCTCTTCTCCCTCACGGATGAGGCTGAGATGGGCCACATCGAACTGTCGCGCTCGGCCGACCTCGTGGTGGTGGCCCCCGCGACTGCGGATCTGATGGCGCGCGCCGCAGCAGGCCAGGCCAACGACCTGGCGTCCACCACGCTGCTGGCCACCGACAAGCCTGTGCTGATGGCGCCCGCCATGAACGTGCGCATGTGGCAGCACCCGGCGACCGTCCGGAACTTCGAGCGATTGAAGGCGGACGGCGTGCTATTCGTCGGTCCTGACGAAGGCGCCATGGCTTGCGGGGAGTTTGGCCCCGGACGCATGGCCGAGCCGCCGGCCATACTGACGGCCATACTCGCGGCGCTGAACGGTAGCGCCGCACGTCCGCTGGCTGGTAGGCGCGCCCTGGTCACCGCAGGTCCGACGGCGGAGCCGATCGACCCGGTGCGTCTGATCGTCAACCGCTCCTCGGGCAAGCAGGGCTACGCCATCGCCCGTGCGCTCGCCGACCTCGGCGCGGAAGTGACCTTGGTCAGCGGCCCGACGGCGCTGGAGACCCCGGCCGGCGTCACCCGCGTCAACGTAGAGACCGCGCGGCAGATGCTGGCCGCCTGCGAGGCGGCGCTGCCCGCCGATGTCGCGGTGATGGTGGCCGCTGTCGCTGACTGGCGGCCGGACGAGGCGGCAGGCCAGAAGATCAAGAAGACGGGCGAGGGGCCGCCGGCGCTGCGGCTGGTGGAAAACCCCGACATCCTTGCAACGCTTTCCAGGGGTCCTCTGCGGCCGAAGCTGGTGGTTGGGTTCGCCGCCGAAACCAACGAGCTGGAGGCGCACGCCCGAGCCAAGCTCGCGCGTAAAGGCTGCGACTGGATCGTCGCCAACGACGTCAGCCAAGGCGGTGTCATGGGCGGCGACGTCAACACCGTTTCGGTGGTCACAGCGCAAAGCGTCGAGCGGTGGGAGCGTTTGGACAAGGCGGAAGTCGCCCGCCGACTGGCTGCACGTATCGCGCAAGACTTAGGCTGACGCGGTCATACCGATCTTTGTCTGGCGGCTCAGAGGCTTGCGGCCGTAGAGGCGGTTGATTGCTGTCGCCCTTTTCTTCGTTCGTCTTAGTCGAGTCGCCGTCAAGGTTATCCTGATATCTAAGCGTCTGGTTTTGTGACGCTTTTCTATGCTGGCTGCCGTGCCGTTTACCTTCTCTCTATTGTTCGGACGCACAAGCTGACGCTTCGTTCGCGCGAAGGGGAGCGCATGCGTCATTTTTTTAGAGCCAAGCTGGCGGGGGCCGCCGCTGGGGCTCTCTTCAGCCTCGCGGCGCCGACTGCTCAGGCGCAGGTGCAAGCCGCCGCTCAAGCTCAGGCTACAGCACCGGTCCAGACGATCGCCGTGACTCCGGATCAACTGCTGGCGCTCACCGCCCGGCTGGACGCGCTGGAGCAGCGCAACTCCGAGCTGGAACGGCAGGTACAGGAATTGAAGGCCACGGCCGCGGCCGGCGACCAGGCGATCCGCAAGGAGTTGGGCGGCACGAAGGTGGCCGTCGCCGGAGGCCGTCCGACCCTGGCCAGCGCCGACGGCAAGTTTACCGCCGCCTTCCGGGCCGGCGTGCAGCTTGATGCTTCGCGCTTCTCGCAGGACGCGCCCGGTCCGTTGGCTGCCGACTTCCGCCGCGGCTCCGTGGGCGACGCCGCTGAGGCCGATCGCGCCCGCGACTTCGCCGATGGCGCCAACTTCCGCCGCGCTCGCGTGGGCATGGAAGGGCGACTGTTCAGCGACTGGGACTATGCCTTCCTTTACGAGTTCGGCGGCACGGGCACGGAAGGCGGCGGCGTGATCAACGCCGCCTGGCTGCAATACAGCGGCTTCGGCCGCACCAAAATCCGCGTCGGCGCTTTCGCACCGCCGACGGGCATGGACGACCAGACCTCCGTCTGGGGCGCGCTGTTCCCGGAACGCTCAGCTGTGGGCGAGATGGTGCGCGGCATCGCCGGCGCCGACGGCCGCTCCAGCCTGGCTGTCCTGTCGAACGGGGACCGTTGGACCCTTTCGGCGGCGCTGACCGGCAACGTGGTCGGGCAGCAGAGCTTCGACGAGCAAGTGGGCCTGGTCGCCCGCGCGTCCATTCTGCCGGTGAAGGGCAGCGACTATCTGGTGCACCTGGGGGTGAACACCACCCAGGTTCTTGAGCCCGCCGCTGGCGGTCCGGACGTTGCGCCGGGCGCGACCCGCAACGTGCGTCTGCGCGAGCGGCCTGAGAACCGCGTCGAAACCGTCCGCCTCGTGGATACCGGCAACATCGACGCCAAACGCGCCAGCGTCTGGGGCCTGGAGGCGGCCGGCCAATTCAAGGCCTTCACCGTACAGTCGGAGTACTTCGACATCGGCGTCGATCGTCGCGCCAGCCCGCTGCCGAGCCCGGACTTCTCCGGCTGGTATGTCCAGGGCGCCTGGACCCTGACCGGGCAGCCACGCCGCTATGTGGCGGCCTCCGGGAGCTTCGACGCGCCGCGCATCGATCGACCGTTCGACTTCCGCAAGGGCGACTGGGGCGCGTGGGAGCTGGGGCTTCGCGTGTCGGAACTCGACCTGAACTTCGCCGAGGGCGGGGCGGGGACGGCGCCGCGTACCGGCGCGATCCGCGGGGGTGATCAGAAGATCACCACCCTCGGCCTGAACTGGTATCCGAACGCCGCGGTGCGCTTCTCCGCGACCTACCAAGATGTGCAGGTGGACCGCCTTTCCGCGGGCGGGGCGGCGTTCGGGGCAGGCGCCCTGACCCCGCCGGCCGGCGCCCAAGTCGGCCAGGACGTGCAGATCTGGACGCTGCGCTCGCAGTACGCCTTCTAATCCAGGATCGGCCCGGCGCGGCGGGAGCGCGCCGGCCCGGCCGCTTTGTCCGGCCGTCCGACGCAGCTATAGGCGGAACCATCCGCCGCCGCTCGCAAGGATCTCCCGTGACGCCGACCATCCCCATCGTTCGCCTGCCGCATGCCGAGGGCCTGCCTCTGCCGGCCTACGAGACCGCCCAGGCGGCCGGCATGGATCTGAGGGCTGCGGTGCCGGACGATGCGCCGCTCACCTTGCGCCCCGGTTCCCGTTTCGCCGTTCCGACGGGCCTGGCCTTCGCCCTTCCCAACGGCTTCGAGGCGCAGGTGCGCCCGCGCTCTGGACTCGCCATCAAGGCGGGGGTCACTTGCCTGAATACGCCCGGCACCGTTGATGCGGACTACCGGGGCGAGGTGAAGGTCATCCTGATTAACCTCGGTGAAGAGGACTTCGTGATCCGCCGGGGCGACCGCATTGCCCAGCTGGTGATCGCGCCCGTCGTTCAGGCCAGCTGGCGGGAGACGGACAGCCTCGACGAAACCGCCCGCGGCGCAGGCGGCTTCGGCTCGACCGGCGCGAGCTAGCGTCGGGCCGCGCCTCTATCGGGCGAAGCCCAGCACGTCCTGCATGTCGTAGGCGCCTGCGGGGCGACCAGCCACCCACCGGGCGGCCGCCAGGGCGCCCTTCGCGAACAGGCCGCGGTCCCGCGCCGAATGCGACAGGGTCAGGATCTCCTCATCGGCTACGAAGGAGACGCTGTGCTCGCCGATGATGCCGCCCCCGCGGAGGACGGAGAAGCCGATCTCCCCTGCGCCGCGCTCGCCGGTGATGCCGTCGCGCACGCGCACGGCCACCTCCGGCAGCTGAACGCCACGGCCCTCCGCCGCCGCTTCCCCAAGCATCAGGGCCGTGCCGGACGGCGCGTCGACCTTGCGTCGGTGGTGGGCCTCGAACACTTCGATGTCATAAGTCTCGGCCGGCAGGGCCCGCGCCGCCTGGCGCACGAGGCCCATCAGCATGTTGACCCCAAGCGAGTAGTTGCCGGCCCGCACGATGGCGACCCGCTCGGCCGCCCGGTTGATCGTGGCGATCTGGGCCTCGTCGAAGCCGGTGGTTCCGATCACCAGGGCCGGCCCGCCGCGTTCGGCGCAATGGGTCGCCAGGGCGGCCGACGCCGCCGGGCTCGAAAAGTCGATCACCACGTCGGCCGCGTTGAGCGCGGCCTCGCGCTCGCCCAGGATCGGATCAGCCGCTTCCGGCCGGTCGAACCGTCCGGCGAGTTGCAGGGCTGGGTCCTGCTCGACCACGGCTGCGATGGCGCGGCCCATGCGGCCGAGGGCGCCGGCGATGGCGATTTTGATGACGTCGGACAGCGGAAGAACTCCCGGCAGGCTGGGCCGCTAATCTCGCCAGCCCGCCCGCCGGGTCAACCCCGTCGCCTCAGGCGGCCTGGTACAGCGCAAGCTCTTCCTGGAATGCGCGGCCAGCCGCCGGCCGCGCCAACACGCGTTGATGATAGGCGCGGATGTTCGGATAGGGCGAAAGATCGAAGTTCACCGCCTGCGCCCAGTTCAGCACCACGGCCAGGTAGGCGTCCGCTACGCTGAAGGTGTCGACCAGGTACTCGCGGCCGTCCAGCTGGTCTTCCAGGTAGGCGAACCGCTCGGGCGCGGCGGCGCGGGCGAAGGCCTTGGCCTCGTCGTTGGCCCTGCGGCTGAACAGGGGCGCAAAGACGAACTTGTGCAGTTCGGTCCCGATGAAGCTCAGCCACTGCTGGGCGCGATAGCGCTCGAACCCGCTCGGCATCAGGGCGGCCTCGGGGAAGTGGTCGGCGATGAACTGCAGCACCGCGGCGTTCTCGGTCAGCACCTCGCCGTCTTGTGTCCTCAGGGCGGGGACGAGGCCCTTGGGGTTGATGCGCAGGTAGTCGGCGCCGTCCTCCGTACGTCCGGCCTTGGTGTCGACGCGGCTGTAGCGCGCCTCCGCGCCGGCTTCGTAGAGCGCGATGCGGCTGGCCAGAGAACAGGCGAGAGGCGAGAAGAAGAGTTCCATGAACGTGCCCGTGTTGATATGTGTACCGTTCCGCACAAAATAGCGGCGGTCAAGGATTGTGTGCGAAATGGTACAAAAAGAGCCCCGCCCCCGCGGTCGTCCCCGCAGCTTCGACGCCGATGCGGCGTTGGAGAAGGCGCGAGCGGTGTTCTGGAACCAGGGCTACGCCGCCACATCGCTGGACGAGCTTTCCGCCGCCACCGGCCTAAACAGGCCAAGCCTTTATGGCGCGTTCGGCGACAAACATGCGCTCTACACTGCAGCGCTGGAGCGTACGCGCGACGAAGCTGTGGCCAGCATCGGCGGCCTGTTTGCTCAGGATCTGCCGCTCCGGGACACCCTAGGACGGCTCTACGCGGGCGCTATCCGCGCCTACAGCGCTGGCGACGCGCGTCAGCGGGGTTGCTTCCTGATCGGCACGGCGGTGACCCAGTCCGTGGACGACCCGGCGGCGCGCGAGATCCTCGCAGGCTTCCTTGCGCAGATGGATCGCCTGTTCGGCGAGCGCTTCTCCCGTGCGCAAGGCGTCGGACAACTGGCGCCCGGGTTGACGGCCGCGGCGGCTGCGCCCCTGGCGTCCGCTTCTTTGCACAGCTTGGCGATCCGGGCGCGGGCGGGCGCGGGCGAGGCCGAGCTCCATGCGATCGCCGCCGGCGCGGTCGACCTATTCTGCGCGCCCGACTGACAATTGCCCTCGCGTCAAGCCTGCGGCGGTTGTTCCCGGCGCATAGCGTCTCTATAGGTTCAGCCCCTTTTTGAGCCTGCGCCGCGAGGAACCGCCGCCGTCATGTCGGACGCCGAGAAGCGAACCTTCACCGATGAGGAAGCGCTCAGCTTCCACAAGTTCCCCACGCCCGGGAAGATCGCCATCGCGCCGACGAAGCCGATGGCCACCCAGCGGGACCTGAGCCTGGCGTACTCGCCGGGCGTGGCGGTGCCGGTTCTCAAGATCGCCGAGGATCCGGAAGCCGCCTACGACTACACCTCCAAGGGCAACCTGGTGGCGGTGATCTCCAACGGTACGGCCATCCTGGGTCTCGGCAACCTCGGCGCCCTCGCTTCAAAGCCGGTGATGGAAGGCAAAGGCGTCCTCTTCAAGCGCTTCGCCGACGTTGACGCCATCGACGTGGAAGTCGCCTCCACCGATCCCGACGAGATCATCACCGTCGTCAAGAACATCGGCCTGACTTACGGCGGCATCAACCTCGAGGACATCCGCTCTCCCGAGTGCTTCCGGATCGAGACGGAGCTGCAGGAGCTCCTCGACATTCCGGTTTTCCACGATGACCAGCACGGCACGGCGATTATCTGCGCCGCCGGCCTGATCAACGCCTGCGCCGTCACCGGCCGCGACCTGAAGACGGTCAAGGTGGTGCTGAACGGCCCTGGCGCCGCCGGCATCGCCACGCTCGAACTGATCAAGGCCATGGGCGTCCCATCCGAGAACGTCCTCGCCGTCGACCGGACGGGCGTGCTGTGGCGCGGCCGCTCGGAAGACATGAACCAGTGGAAGTCCGCCCACGCGGTGGACACCGACAAGCGCACCCTGGCCGAAGCCCTGGAGGGGGCCGACGTCTTCATCGGCCTGTCGGTGAAGGGCGCCCTGACGCCCGAGCTGGTTCAGAAGATGAACGACAAGCCGATCATCTTCGCCATGGCCAACCCGGATCCCGAGATCCTGCCGGAGGACGTCTACTCCGTGCGTCCGGACGCGATCGTCGCCACCGGCCGGAGCGACTATCCGAACCAGGTGAACAACGTCCTGGGCTTCCCCTACATCTTCCGCGGCGCGCTCGACGTGCGCGCCCGGCGGGTGAACATGGAGATGAAGATCGCCTGCGCCCAGGCGCTGGCCGAGCTCGCCCGCGAGGACGTGCCCGACGAAGTGGCCGCCGCCTACCACGGCACCCAGCTGAAGTTCGGGCCCAAGTACATCATCCCGACGCCCTTCGATCCGCGGCTGATCTGGTACATCCCGCCGTTCGTGGCCCAGGCGGCCATGGACACCGGCGTCGCCCGCAAGCCGATCGAGGACATGGACGCCTACCGCGCCATCCTCGCTCAGCGGCTCGATCCCACCGCGGCCTTCCTGCAGAAGGTGCAGGGCGCGGTGCTGTCCCAGCCCAAGAAGCGGATCGTCTTCGCCGAAGGCGAGGAGCCCAGCGTCATCCGCGCCGCCTACGCCTTCCAGACGGCGGGATTGGGCGATGCCGTTCTGTGCGGCCGCGAGGAGCTGGTCGAGCAGAACATGCGCGCCGTCGGCCTCGACCCCGCCGACGTGAAGATCGAGATCGTCAACGCCCGCAAGTCGGATCGCAATCCGGAGTTCGTGGATCGCCTCTACGAGCGCCTGCAGCGGGAAGGCTACCTGCGCCGCGACGTCCAGCGCCTGATCAATCAGGACCGCAACTCCTTCGCCGCCTCCATGGTGGCCCTGGGCTATGCGGACGGCATGGTCACCGGCGTGACGCGTTCCTTCGACCAGGTGCTGGAGGAAGTGCTGCGGGTGATCGACCCCACTCCGGACGGCCGCGTCATGGGCATGAGCGTCGTCCTGGCCCGCGGCCGGACCCTGTTCATCGCCGACACCAACGTCACGGAGATGCCGGAAGCCGAGGACCTGGTGGAGATCGCCCGCGAGGCGGCTCGTGCGGTCCGCGCCCTGGGCTACACGCCGCGCGTGGCTTTCATGAGCTACTCGACCTTCGGCAACCCGATGGGCCTGCGGTCGGAAAAGGTCCGCGACGCAGTGGCGATGCTCGACATGATGCCGGACATCGACTTCGAATACGAAGGCGAGATGCCGCCGGCCCTGGCGCTCGATCCCGCCCGGCGCGTGAACTACCCCTTCATGCGCCTCTCCGGGCCGGCGAACGTGCTGATCATGCCGGCCATTCACTCGGCGGCGATCTCCACCCAGCTCATCCAGTCGATCGGCGGCGCGACCGTGCTCGGCCCGATCCTGCTGGGCATGAGCCATGCGGTTCAGATCTGTCCGCTGTCCTCGTCGGTGTCCCGCATCCTGCACATGGCGACCATGGCCGCCTACGAGCAGCCGCTGAACGTCGAAGACTAGCGTCGATCCTCCCCTTCAGGGGGAGGTGTCCCGAAAGGACGGAGGGGGTTTCCTCCGCAGCGCCAGAGCTGTAACCCCCTCACCCGCTCTGCGGGAGCTCCCTCTCCAGGGAGCCAGCTGACCAGCTTGGACGTCCCATGACCCTGACCCTCGGCGTCGACTTCGGCACCACCAACACGGTGATCGCCCTTGCGGACGCTGACGGCCCTGCGCGGCTGGCCAGGTTCGATGGGCCGGCCGGCGAGCTGTTCGCGGTCCGCTCGGCCCTCAGCTTCTTCGCCCCTCCCGAACGGCCGCAGGCCCGCACCATCGAAGCCGGACCGTGGGCCATCGAGGCCTATATGGAGGACCCGGGCGAGACCCGGTTCATTCAGTCCTTCAAGAGCTTCGCCGCCCAGGAAAGCTTCTCCGAGACCCAGGTGCTGGGTAAGCGCTACCGCTTCGAGGACCTGCTCTCGACCTTTCTGCTGAAGGTGCGCGAGCACGGCGGGGCGCAGCTGGCCGACCTGCCCAAGCGGGTGATCGTCGGCCGACCGGTGACCTTCGTCGGCGCTTCGGCGGACCCGGAGCTCGCCATGCGCCGCTACGAGGAGGCGTTCCGCAGGCTCGGCTTCGAAGAGGTGCTCTACGCCTTCGAGCCCGTCGGGGCGGCCTTCTTCTTCGCGCGCGAGCTCGATAACGACGCCACGGTCCTCGTGGGCGACTTCGGCGGCGGCACCTCCGACTTTTCGGTGATCCGTTTCGAGCGGGAAGCGGGGCAGGTTCGCGCCGTGCCGCTGGGCCGCGCCGGCGTGGGCGTCGCGGGCGACGCCTTCGACTACCGGATCATCGACAACCTGGTCTCGCCGCAGCTCGGCAAGGGCTCCAGCTACACTTCGTTCGGCAAGGTGCTGCCGGTGCCGAACCGCTACTACTCCGCCTTCGCGCGCTGGGATCAGCTAGCCCTCATGCGCCAGAGCCGCGAGATGCGCGAGATCCGCCAACTCGCCAAGGATGCGGTCGAGCCCGAGAAGTTCGAGCGCATGGTCGAGATGCTCGACGAGAACCACGGCTACCTGCTCTATCGTTCGGTCTCACGCCTGAAGGAGGCCTTGTCCTCTGCGAAGAGCGCCGAGTTCCGCTTCGAGGCGGGCTCCATCAGCATCGTGCGCGATGTCGCCCGAGCCGAGTTCGAAGGCTGGATCGCGCCCGAGCTGGCGTTGATCGAAAACGCCGTGGACGCCGCCCTGGCCGATGCCGGACTGAACCTCGAAGGCGTGGATCGCGTGTTTCTCACCGGCGGCTCGTCGCTGGTGCCGGCAGTGCGCGAAATCTTCCATCGCCGCTTCCCGGCTGGCCGGATCGCCAGCGGGGCGGAGCTGGAATCCATCGCCTCGGGTCTCGCCCTTATGGGCCGTGAGGATGACCTCAGCCGCTGGACGCTGCGGGCGAGCTGACGCCAAGCGCCGCAAGCGCCTCATCCGCCGCGCGAAGCCCCGTCTCCCACGCGCCGTGGCAGGTGGAATAGGCGTGGGGGCTTGTCGCCTCGCCGGCGAAGAAAATCCGGTTCTCCACGGGCGCGGCGAGCACCGCCCGAGCCCCGGCGTGACCGGGGAGGGCGTGCGAATAGCTGCCCAGCGTCCATGGATCGCCGGCCCAGTGCGTCTCGCCCACGGGCGTCAGCTTGCGGCGGAAGTCGGAGCCCAACAGCCCCACCAGCTCCTCGACCGCAAACCCCACCTGCGCCCCAGGACCCTCGCCTTCCAGGTGGCGCGCCAGCCGCCCGCCTAGAAACACCTCGATGTATGGGCGCTTGAACGGCCGCAGATGATAGCTGCCGGTCTCGGTCCGGTCGGTGCGGCCAAACATGTGCTCTTCAGTCGGCAGCGCCTCCGGCTCCTCAAGCAGCAGGAAGGCCTTGTCGGCGAGGCCCAGCGGCAGGCCGGCGGCCGCGGCCTGCTTGTCGCTGAGGCCAGGCGAGAACGAAAGACGTCCCTCGGCCAAGGTGGGCGTCGGCACGGCCACGATCGCCGCCCGACAGCTCACGGTCCCGCGCGTGGTCTCGAGCCGCAGCTCCGGTCCGTCATGGTGCACGACCTCCACCGCGCAGTCGGTCACAATGGCGTCCAGCGGCGCGAAGTGGCGGATGGCCGCGCCGTACCCGTCCGCCACTCGGTAGTTCACCTCGGTGTCGTCGTAGGCCGCATAGTCCAGAACCGATACCTGATCGTACTCCGCGCCGTTGTAGTAGCTCGACACCGCATCCATCAGGACGTTCCAGCGGCACTCCGGGTCGAAGAAATCGCTGGCCGGCTGGTCGCGACCGCTCCTGGCGGCCTCCTCCAGGCGGTTTTCGAAGGCTTCGTAAGCGGACCCGAACGCCTGCTGGTCCTGCGGCGTGAAGTCCTGGTTGCCCGCCTGCCGCTCCCAGTGCGGCGGCGTCCGGTCGATGTGAAAGCCGGCCTGTTCGATCGGCGTCACCAGCGGATTGACGTCAGCCGAGTGTAGCCAGCCGCAGCCCAGGTCCAGCGGCAGATCCGGCCGGGCGAGCACGGTGTGCGCTCGCCCGCCGATCCGACCCTGCGCCTCCAGCGCCACCGCCGAGACGCCCGCAGCCCGCAAGCGCCGCAGCGCCGCGATCCCGGCGGCGCCCGCGCCGATCACCACCACATCGAAACGATCCTGCATGGGGTGCTGAACGCCGCGGCCGAAGCTTCTTTCCCTTACCGCCCCTTGCGCAGCGTCGGGCTGTCGAGATCAAGATCGGTGACCGGGATCACCTCCAGGTTCGGCAGCTTCGACTTAAGCTGAGTGGAGAAGGCCTTGGCGTCGCCGGCGACGATGACGTTCGCCTGGGCCGGATCCATCACTCGGGCGGCGAAAGCCTGCACCTGACCTGGCGTCACCGCCTCCACCTTGCGGGTGTAGGCGCCGATCTCGTCCAGCGGCACGCCGTAAAGCGCCAGGTTGCCCAGGATGTCGGCCAAGCCGCTGGTGGTGGCCAGGTCGCGACCGAAGTCGCCCACTAGCACCGACTTGCGGGCCGTCATCTCGTCCGCCGTCGCCGGACGGGATGCGATCCCGCGGATCTCGGCCTGGATCAGGTCCAGCACTTCCGGCGCGCTCTCGTTCTTGGTCTGCGCCACGGCGCGGAACGAGCCGGTGGTGCGGTTCGCCGACAGCCCGGAGCCGGCGCCATAGCTGAGGCCGCGCTTGATGCGGATCTCCTGATTGAGGCGCGAGGAGAAGCCGACCCCCAGGATCGTGTTGGCGACCAGGCCCTCGTAGTAGGCCGGATCGTTGCGGGCGATGGCCGGCTTGGCCACCGTTACCGAGGCTTGTCCAGTACCCGGCAGGTCGATGGCGATGGCGCGCGGCGCGGCCTTCGGCGCGATCGCCGGGGCGGGGCTGAGCGGCGCGGCGGGCTTGCTCCAGTCCCCGAACGCCTGCTGGGCGAGGGCGAAGCCCTGCTCGGGCGTGATGGCGCCGGTCAGCACCAGGATGGCGTTGTCCGGGCGGAACCAGGTCCGGTGAATGGCCGAAAGGTCCTGCGGCTTGATCTTCTCCAGGGAGGCCGGCGTGCCCGTGGCCACATGGCCGAACGGCGTCCCGGCGAAGTTCACCGGCGCGGCCGCCATGGTCGTGAGGCTGCCGGGCTGCTGGTAGGCGACCTGCAAGCCGTCCAGCGACTGCTGGCGTTGACGCTCCAGCTCTTCGGGGCTGAAGGCCGGGTTCTTGGCCACGTCCGCCATGATCGCCATGGCCTGGAGCAGCTTGTCCGGCATGACGTTCAGGGTGACGGACGAGGATTCCAGGGCCGCGCCGGAAGACAGGCTGGCGCCCAGGGCTTCGATCTGGCTGGCGATCTCCTGCGCCGAGCGCGTCTTGGTGCCCTCGGTCAGCATGTTCGCGGTCATGGCCGCCGCCCCGGACAGGCCTTGCGGGTCGGCCCAGCCGCCGGTCTTCACCGTCAGGTCCGCCGTGACCAGCGGAAGGTCAGTCGAGCGCGCCACGATCACGCGCAATCCGTTCGGCAGCGTGCGCTCCACAGGCGCCGGCAGCACGGGCTGCACCGGCGCGCCCAGGGCCGGCGGGGCGACCCGCTGTTCAGGCGGGGCGAGGGTGACGATCGGGCCGTTGTAGCTCGCCACTGTCTTCGGCGGCGTGGGCGCAGCCGGCGCGGCTTGGCCGGCCGGCCGGGCGCTCTCGGCCTGATACCGGATGGTCATCCGCTTCTGCGGGTCCAGGTACTTGCGGGCGACGCGCTGGACGTCGGCAGCGGTGACCGCCTGCAGGTCCGAGATCTCGGTGTTGGCCTTGGCGGGGTCGCCGTTGATCTGCAGCGCATAGCCGATGGCGAAGGCCCGACCGTCCACCGTTTCGCGGCCGCGCAGCTTGCCGGCCACCAGCTCGTTCTTGGCTTCGTTCAGCTCCGCGGCCGACGGCGGTGCGTCGCGCAGTCGGGCGACCTCGGCCAGCAGGGCGCTTTCGCCCTCCTGCAGGTTATGGCCGGACGCCATGATCGCGCCGACCATGAAGCTGCCCGGCTGCTGGGGCAGGTCGGCGTTGGACATGATCTCGGCCGCGATCTGCTTATCGTAGACCAGGCTGTTGTAGAGGCGCGAGGACTTGCCGCCCGACAGGATGGCGTCCAGCACCTTCAAGGCCGGGGCGTCGGGATCAGCGGCCTTGGGCCCGAGCCAAGTGATAGCCAGCGCCGGCAGCGGCACGTTGGGTCCATAGCCGTCGAAGACGCCCGGCGCGGCGCGAGCCGGCTCCACGGCGCTCACCCGCTTGATCGGCTGGGCCGGCTTCTTCAGCGGCCCGAAGTACTTGTCGACCCAGGCGTTCAGCTGGGCTTCGTCGAAATTGCCCACCACGATCAGCGCCGCGTTGTCCGGGCGGTAGTTGGCGGCGTGGAAGGCGCGCACGTCATCCACCGTGGCCGCGTCCAGCTCCTCGATCGAGCCGATCCCCGGACGCTTGTAGGGGTGCGTCGTATAGGTCGCCTGCGGCAGGTAGAGGCTGAACAGCCGGCCGTACGGCGAGGCGAGCACGCGCTGACGCAGCTCCTCCTTCACCACGTCCCGCTCCGACTTGAAGGCGGCCTCGTCCACCACCAGCGAGCCCATGCGCTCGGCCTCGGCCCAAAGCAGCCGCTCCAGGTGATTCGCCGGCACGACCTCGTAGTAGTTGGTGAAATCGTCCCAGGTGGAGGCGTTGTTGAAGCCGCCCACGTCCTCCGTCATCCGGTCGAAGCTCTCGGACGGCAGATTGCGGGTCGCCTTGAACATCATGTGTTCGAACAGGTGTGCGAAGCCGGAGCGCCCTTGCGGATCGTCCTTCGATCCCACGCCGTACCAGACCTGCACCGTCACATTGGGCGTGCCCCGGTCCAGAGAAGTGAAGACCTTCATCCCGTTGGGCAGCGTGCGTTGCTTGAAGGCGATGGGCGGCACGGCGCTGGACGCGGCCGCAGTCTGGGCGATGGCCGGCGCCGTCAAGGCGGTCGTGGCCAGGAACAGCGCCAATCCGGCGGCGCGGGCAGTGCGGAGCATGAGGCTTCCCCGATGAGCTTGTGGCTCCTCCTTAGCACCGCGCGAAGAGATGGTGGATTACCGCCTTGTCATGTCGCCCGCCTGCAGCTCATGCGCGAGTTCGACAACCATTGTTCTTAAAGCGTGCGCCCAACCTGTGCTAAACATGGGCGGCGGCGGGGCTGCAGGACGGGACGGGTCCGATGTTCGACTGGAACGACGTGAGAGCCTTTCTCGCCGTGGCGCGCGGCGGCTCGACCCTGGCCGCCGCCAAGGCGCTGGGCGTCAACCAGACCACGGTGGCGCGTCGGATCGAGGCGCTGGAAGCGGCGCTCGGCCTGAAGCTGTTCGAGCGCGGCCAGTCCGGCAGCCGGATCACCGAAGCCGGCCGCGATCTGATGCCCCAGGCCGAGACGTTGGAGCATGCGGCCGAGGTTCTGGCCACCCGCGCCCAGGCGCACCAGCGGGGCCTCGCCGGCGGCATCAAGATCACCGCCACGGAGGCGATCGCCAACAACTCCATCACCCCCGCGATCGGCGTGTTCCGGAAGCTCTACCCCGAGGTGCGGATCGATCTGGACGTGTCCGACCGGCCGCTGGACATCGAGGGCGGCGAAGCCGATCTCGCGATCCGCGCCGGCAAGGTTCTGCCGCCGTCGAACCTGATCGCGCGCAAGCTCACCGAATACGAATTCGCGCTCTACTGCAGCCGGGACTATGCCGCCCGGAACGGCTTTCCGGCCGGGCCTGAGGACCTGCGCCACCACGACCTGATCGCCGGCGAGACCGAGCAGGGCGTCCTACCGGGCGTCGAATGGATGTTCGCCCATGCCGGCGGCAAGACCCCGGCCCACCGCTGCAACAGCCTGACCAACCTGTCCCACGCGGTGCGGGCCGGCTTGGGCATCGCGCCCTTGGGCTGCCTGCTGGCCGACAGCGACCCCGCTCTGATCCGCTGCACCGAGCCCATCGCCGAGGCCCGCGCCACGGCTTGGATCGTCACTCGGCGGGAGCTGAAGGACACGCCCCGCATTCGCGCCTTTATCGACTTCTTGGTGCCCCACATGGCGCAGGAACACCGCAGGCGTGAGGCCCACAATCGGCTGGTCCGCCGCCAGGTGGCGGAGGAGCTCGCGGCTCTGGAGATCATCGCCCCGGCGCTGGGCGAGCTGGCCTAGTCCTCGCCGGGCCCGCTGGCCGGCCACACATCGCCCCAGCCGAGCCGGCGCGCCACGCCGTGGCCCGCCTTGTCCCGCTTGCCGACGAACCGCTGCTCGAGGCCCTGGTCGGTGCAGAGCTTCAGGTCGATGCCAGGCTTTCCACTGCGGGGCGGGGCCAGCACGCGTGGGCTGCGGGCACCGGCGGCGACGTCCGGGCGGGCGGCGATCAGGTAGGCGAACCGCTCGTCCTCGAACGGGACCTCGGCGCCCTTGGCCAGGCGGTGATCACGGCTGCGGGGCAGGCGGACGCTGAAATGGCACCAGTCCGAGCCGGTCAGCGGGCAGTCCGCCGAATGAGGGCAGGGCGCCAGCAGGGCCGCGCCCTGGGCGATCAGCGCCTGGCGCGCCGCCAGGATCCGCGCGTAGCCGGCCGGCGTGCCCGGCTCCACCAGCACCAGCAGCCCCTCGCACGCCGCCCAGAGTCCGGATACCACCGCCGCCTGCCGCTCGGCCGCGATCTCCGCCAGGGCATAGCTGGCGCAGACGACGTCCGCCTTGGGCCAGCTGTCGGCGGCCCCGGTGAGGTCCGCGCGAATGCGCTCGCTGCCCTTCAGGGCGCCAGGTCCCTCGCTCGCAAGGCGCGCGGCCATCTCGAGGAAAGGCCGGCTGGAGTCGAGCCAGGTGACCTGCTCCAACGGCCAGACGGCGCTGGCCGCCCAGCTCGCCGCCGCCGTGCCGGAGCCGGCGTCGAGCAGCCGGCGCGGCGTGTACTGCGGGGCCATCCGCTCGGCCTCGGCGAAGACGGTCAGGCAAGCGGCGTAGGTCGCCGGCAGGCGCGCCAGTGCATAAGCCAGCGCATCCTCCGCGCTGCGGATCACGCCCGCGGACGACTGGCCGGCGCGATAGGCGGCCGAGGTGCGCTGGGCGCGCTCGGCCAGGCCTTTGCGGGAAACGCCCTGCAGCTCGCGGTCGATGGCGGCGCGAAGGGGCGCCGGAAGCTCGGGCGTCACGTGAACTCTACGATTGCTGGGTGCGGTTCTTCACCAGATCGTCCACCACGGACGGGTCCGCAAGCGTCGAGGTGTCGCCCAGGTTGGACAGATCGTCCTCGGCGATCTTGCGCAGGATCCGGCGCATGATCTTGCCCGAGCGGGTCTTCGGCAGCCCCGGCGCGAACTGCACCACGTCCGGCGCCGCGAAGGGGCCGATCTCCCGGCGCACCCAGCCCTTCAGCTCGGCTTCCAGGATGTCGGTGGGCGTCACGTCGGCGTTCAGGGTCACGTAGCAGTAGATGCCCTGGCCCTTCACCGGGTGCGGATAGCCCACCACCGCCGCCTCGGCGACGTTCGGGTTGGCTACCAGGGCCGACTCCACCTCCGCCGTGCCGATCCGGTGGCCGGACACGTTGATCACGTCGTCCACGCGGCCGGTGATCCAGTAGTCGCCGTCCTCGTCACGCCGTGCGCCGTCGCCGGTGAAGTACTTCCCGGGATAGGTGGTGAAGTAGGTGGCGATAAAGCGCTCGTGGTCGCCGTACACCGTCCGCATCTGGCCAGGCCAGCTGTCGGTGATCACCAGGTTGCCGCTGACCGCGCCGTCCAGAACCTTGCCCTCGGCGTCCACCAATTGCGGCTGCACGCCCGGCAACGGCTTTGTGCAGGAGCCAGGCTTCATGTGCGTGGCGCCCGGCAGCGGGCTCATCAGGACGCCCCCGGTTTCCGTCTGCCACCAGGTGTCGACGATGGGGCAACGCGCCTCGCCCACCACCCGGTAGTACCAGAGCCAGGCTTCTGGATTGATCGGCTCGCCCACCGAGCCCAGTAGGCGCAGGGACTTGCGGGAGGTGCGGGTCACCGGCTCGTCGCCTTCGCGCATCAGGGCGCGGATGGCCGTCGGCGCGGTGTAGAAGATCTCAACCTGGTGCTTGTCGATGACGTCCCAGAACCGCGAATTGGTCGGGTAGTTCGGCACGCCCTCGAACATCAGGCTGGTCGCCGCATTAGCCAGCGGCCCATAGACAACATAGCTGTGGCCGGTGACCCAGCCGATGTCGGCGGTGCACCAGAAAATCTCGCCGGGCCGATAGTCGAACACCAGCTCGTGCGTATAGGCCGCCCAGGTCAGGTAGCCGCCGGTGGTGTGCAGCACGCCCTTGGGCTTACCCGTCGAGCCGGAGGTGTAGAGGATGAACAGCGGGTCCTCCGCGTTCATCGGCTCTGGCTCGCAGGTGTCCGCGACCGTGGTCTTCAGCTCCGAGTAGAAGGCGTCGCGGCCCTCCGTCATCGGAACCTCGCCGCGGGTGCGGCGCACGACCACCACGTCGGTGACGCCCGGGCAGGTCTTCAGCGCCTCGTCCACATTGCGCTTCAGGGGCACCGTCTTGCCGCCGCGCAGACCCTCGTCGGCGGTGATCACCACCTTGGAGTCGCAGTCCTGGATCCGGCCAGCGAGGGCGTCGGGCGAGAAGCCGCCGAACACCACGGAGTGCACCGCGCCGATGCGAGCGCAGGCCAGCATGGCCACCGCCGCCGCCGGGATCATCGGCAGGTAGATGGTCACCCGGTCGCCCTTTCGGACGCCCTTGGCTTTCAGCACATTGGCCATGCGGCAGACCTCGGCGAGCAGCTCGCGGTAGGTCAGGGTCGTATGGATCTCTGGGTCGTCGCTTTCCCAGATGATCGCAGTCTGGTCGCCGCGCGCGGCGATGTGCCGGTCCAGGCAGTTCACCGAGACGTTCAGCACGCCGTCCGCGAACCAGCGGATCCGGAAGTCGGACTTATTGAACGAGACGTCCTTGATCTGCGTCGGCGGCGTGATCCAGTCGAGGCGGCCGGCCACCTCGCGCCAAAATCCGTCCGGATCGGTCTTGGCCCGAGCGGCCGCGGCCTCATAGCCGGCGGCGTCCAGGTGAGCCTTCTGGGCCCAGGTTTCGAAAACCGGGAAAACCTCGCCGTCGGACACAGCACAATCTCCGCGCAAGAAGTTGGGGATGGAGTAGGCCGATGGACCGCGAGGCGCAATATTCGTGCTGCGGCCAAGCTTGCCCCACCCGGACACGGCGGCCATGTTCCCGCGATGCTTCGAACGGGTCGGGTTCTGGCGCTGGCGGCGCTTGCTTTGGCTGCGGCGTCTTGCGGCGGAAAGCCGGAAAAGGACGCTGCCGCCGACGTGCAGACGTTCCTGGCCGCTGTTCAGCAGCGTGACGTCGCCGAGTTCGAGCGCGCCATCGACCGGCCTGCGGTTCGCGGCGTGCTGCGCGCCCAGATGGTCGAGCTTAGCCGCGCTGCAGGGCTGGAGGTCGAGGGCGGCCCGTCCGAGTTCGCCCTCAACCGGATGATCGGGCCCGACAACCTGCAGCTCGTCGACGCCGCCAGCGGCCAGCCGATGATGTCACCGCCGACCGTCGAACAGGTGCGGCCGATGCTGAAGACTGTCGAGAAGGGCGTCGTCTGCCTGCACGACGGCACCCCCCAGCAGGGCTGCCTCCTGACCTTCCAAAAGCAGAAGGGCGGGACCAAGGACGAGGCGGGCGAGACCCGCCAGGCCGGCTGGCGTCTGACGGGCATGCCGGCCAATCACCTGCAGATCGCCATTGCTCCGCCGCCGGCGTCGTGAGGCGGTTGGGCTTGTGCGGGGCGGCGCCCTGGGCCATCAGACGCAGATGCCGATCCTGACCGCCGGCCCGGACGTGGGCGACCTTTCGCTCGATGCGGTGGATCCGCGCTACCGCAGGTTCCTGCTCGACTCCATCTCCCGCTACGGCCTGGACGCCGATCGTTTCTGGGCGCCGCTGCCGGCAGCCGACGAGATGTTCTTCAAGGCGATCTTGCCGAACTTCGAGCACGACACCGGCATCGCCGCCTTCAAGTTCACCGAGAGCACCCTTCGCCTGTTCGACGCCTATCGGCAGATCGTCGGCCAGGTGTTCGGCGGCTTCGACAAGCTGGGAACGGTGCTCGACTTCGCCTCGGGCTACGGGCGCCTGACCCGTGTGCTGACCCAGAAGCTTGCCCCCTCGCAGGTGTTCGTCAGCGACATCTACGCCGAAGCCATCGCCTGGCAGGCCCGGACCTTCGGCGTCAACGCCGTGCCGTCCGCGCCCAGCCCATCCGAATTCCGGCACGACCTGCGCCACGACATCGTCTTCGTCGGCTCGTTGTTCTCTCACCTGCCGACCGAGCTGTTCCACGCCTGGCTTGCGCGCCTCTACAGCCTCGTCGCGCCTGGCGGCGTGCTGGCCTTCAGCGTGCATGACGAGACCTTCCTGCCGGAAGGCCAGCCGCTGGATCCGTCGGGCCTCAGCTACTTCCGCACCAGCGAAAGCGGCTCCCTCGACCACGACATCTACGGCATGAGCTACGTCAGCGAGGCGTTCGTGGGCGAGGCCATCGGCCGGCTGCCCGGCGCGCCCGGCTGGCGGCGGTTCCACAAGGGGCTCTATGAGAACCAGGACCTCTATGTGGTGGCAGGGCCCGGCCGCGACGTCTCCCAGCTCAAGGTGGCCAGCACGCCGATGGGAGGCTTCGAGACCGCCACGGCCTTGACCAACGGCGACGTTGAATTCGCCGGGTGGGTTCTGGAGCGCACCCCCGGCGAGCGCATCGCCCGCCTCGCCGTCAGCGTCGACGGAGCTGAGCGTCTGTCGGTCGAGCCGCAGGGCGAGCGCCCCGACGTGCTGCGCCACTTCCCCCGCTCGGCCAATGCGCCCCAGGCCTGGCGCTTCCGCTTGCCGCGCGCGCAGGCCTCCGACGGCGCCCTGGTCCGGGTGGCGATGGAAAGCACCAGCGGGCTTTCCGGTTACGCCTATGCCGACTACCCGCCGCTGACCACCATGACCTACTCCGGCTGGTCCCGCAGGGGCCTGCGCGGCTGATCCCCTGAACGCGAGGCGCTGAGATGCTGCTGCACCTGTCCACTTGGGTCGAGATCGAAGCCTATCTCAAACGCTCCCGGACGGTGGTGATCCCCATCGGCTCCAATGAGCAGCACGGCCCGACCGGCCTGCTGGGCACCGACTGGCTGTGTCCTGAGATCATCGCGCATGAAGCGCAGAAGGGCGGCGACCTGCTGGTGGCGCCCACCTTCAACATCGGCATGGCGCAGCACCACCTGGGCTTTCCGGGCACCATCGCCCTGCGACCCTCCACCTTCATGGCGGCCATCGGCGACTGGTGCAAAAGCCTGGCTGCGGCCGGGTTCGAGAAGCTTTACTTCCTGAACGGTCATGGCGGCAACGTCGCCACCATCGAAGCCGCCTTCTCGGAGCTCTACGCCGAAGCGAGCTACGCCGGCGTGAAGCGCGGCTTCGCCTGCAAGCTGAAGAACTGGTGGGACCTGGAGGGTGTCACGGCGCTTGCCAATCGGCAGTTCCCGAGTGGCCACGGCAGCCACGCCACGCCGTCGGAGATCGCCGTCACCCAGTGGGCCTATCCGGACCAGATCAAGACGGCCAACTACGCGCCGCAGATCGCGCCCACCGGTCCGATCCGTGAAGCGATGGACTTCCGCGCGCGCTTCCCCGATGGCCGCATGGGTTCGGACCCGGCGCTGGCCACGCCGGAAAAGGGCGGCGAGCTGGTGCGCGCGGCAGCGGCCGGACTGATCCGCGACGTGGCGGCCTTCGCCGCCGAAGCGCCGGTGATCTGATCTAGAAGCTCATCCCGCCGGAGGGCATGGCCAGTCGCGGCGGCCCTTTCGCCTTCGGGCGCCCGGCCCAGTCGAGCTCTTCGCTCTTGGTGAGAGCTTCCGGCGCCGGAGCGGCCTTGGCCGGCGTGACCAGTTCCACGGCGTCTGCGGCGACCGCAGGGGCGGCTTCCGCGACAGGAGCCGCCACGGGTTCCACCGCCGCCGGGTCGATGGCGGCTGTCTCGCTGACCGGCGTGAGGTTGAGCTTGCCCTGGTTCTTGGCGAGGTCGTCCAGCACGGCCAGCTGCATGCCCTTGGCTTCGCCGCCGGCATAGCGCCCGCCGAAAGCCGGGGGCAGGCCCGCGCCGCCGGTCCAGCGATAGAAGATGTGGGCGCCGATCACCCGCACCTTCACCAGGCTCGGGCTCCAGTACGGGGCGACGTATTCCGCGTGATAGTGGGTGGCGTTGCCGACCTTCTTCATGACGTAGCCGTGCAGCGCCGCCTCCGCGATCTTGCGGGCGCGCATCCAGCCTTCTTCGGCCGGCTTGCGGGCCAGCGATCCGTCGCAGGTGAAGGTGAACTGGCAGCCGGTGGTCCGCTCCGAACCCTGGAAGACAACGCCGCACACCGTCTTCGGGAAGGCCGGATGGCGCATCCGGTTCAGAACCACCTGCGCCACCGCACGCTGGCCATCGACGCTCTCGAAGGCAGCCTCGTAGTAGATGGCGGCGGTCAGGCAGTCGGTCGCGCGCGCCTCGTCCAGCACGCCTTCGGCTTCCAGCCGGAAGGGACGCGCCGGCGGGTTCGGCAGGTCGGAAATCGGGTTGGACGCGTTCCACAGCCGTGCTGCGTCGGGCGACAGGTCCTGGAGCCGGATGAGGTCGTCCTGCGAGGCCTGGTCCTCGCCGCTTGTCGCGGCGGGCGTGAGCACCATCGCCCGCGGCGCGCTGACTGGCGCTTGCGTCAGTCGTGCGCTGTTCGTCTGCGACGGCAGGGCCGCGAGGCTGATCGCGAGGCACAGGACCGAGAGCAGGCCAAGCTGCAGGCCCGCCACCTGGGTGGCGGGAAGCGGATGACGGACAAGGCTGCGGAAGCGGTGAAGCACGCTGGACCGGTGAAGCTGTTTCGGAAGCGTGACCACATAGTCGCGGGGCTCGGCGAACGCGAGTCTTTTATTTAACCAATGGTTAACCAGCGATCTGAATTTCTACAGTCAAATGAGGGCATTAACCGCATTGTGCGTTGCACAAAAATCTTCAGCGCCGCCTGTTTGATTAGGCGGTGAACACCTCGCCGTCACGGATCTCCACCGGCCAGTCGGTCAGCCGCTCGCCTGCGCAGGGGCTGGTCACGCCCAGGCCGTCCAGGTCGAACAGGGCCCCGTGGCCGGCGCAAAGGATGTGACCGCCGTCCCGCGTGAGATAGCGGTCGTCGAGCGCCGAAAGGGGCCAGCCGGCATGCGGGCAGCTGTCGACGAAGCCGCGCACCGTTCCGCCCGCCCGCACCAGGAAACCCGCGAACAGCCGGTTCTCGTGTCGGAAGCGGAAGCCTTTGGATCCGGGCTCAGCCAGCTCGTCCAGTGCGCACAGGCGCACTCCCGCGGCCGGCTGCGCCGGGTTAGAGACTGCCAATCGTCACCCGGAAGGGGCGGATCTCGACGCTCTCGAACAGGCCCGCCTTGGTGTAGGGGTCGTTGGCGTTGAACTCGCGCGCCGCCTTGAGGTCGGCCGTCTCGATGATCATCAGCGAGCCCGCCATGTCGCCGGCCTCGTTCAGGAACGGACCGCCCAGCTTCAGCACGCCGCGCTCGGCCACATAGGCCAGGTGCGCCTCGCGCGCGCCCAGGCGCACCTCCAGGGCGTTCGGCTTGTCCAGGCAGGTCAGCACGAAGAGCGGCATGGCTTATCCTTGTTCGTCGCGAAGCGGTCGGGCCAGCAGGCCCGCGATGGCGGCGTCCACATCGGCTTCGCCCGCCAGGATGGCGGCCACGGCCTCGCAGATCGGCGTGTCGATGCCCAGGCTGCGGGCCAGCTGGCGCACCGCCGGCGCGGAGGCCACGCCTTCCGCCACGGACAACTTGCCGGACAGCGCCCCCTGCAGCGTCTCGCCGCGGCCCAGCGCCAGGCCGACGCTCATGTTGCGCGACTGCGGGCTGGAGCAGGTCAGCACCAGGTCGCCCAGGCCGCACAGGCCCGCCAGGGTCTCGGCCCGTGCGCCCAGCGCAACCGCCAGTCGGGTCATCTCCGCGAACCCGCGGGTGATCAGCGCCGCGTGAGCGCTGCGGCCCATGCCGCGCCCCTCGACGATGCCGCAAGCGATGGCCAGGACGTTCTTCACCGCGCCGCCGGCTTCCGCCCCGATCATGTCGGTGGCGAGGTACGGCCGGAAGGTCGGAGTGGCGATGGCCTCCGCAATGGTCCGGCCCAGCGCCTCATCCGGGCAGGCGAGGGTGACAGCGGTGGGCAGCCCGCGCGCCACTTCTCCGGCGAAGCTCGGACCGGACAGCACCGCGGGCGCCGCCTGCGGCACGGTTTCGGCCAGCACTTCGGTCATCAGCTTCAGCGAGCCCTGCTCCACGCCCTTGGCGCAGAGCACGATCGGCAGGCCTTCGAAGGCGTTGGGCGCAAAGGCCTCCAGGGCCGAGCGCAGGTGCTGGGCCGGAGCCACCGCCAGGATCAGCTCGCTGCGCGCCAGGTCCACGAAATCGCTGGAGGCGCGAACCCCGTGATCCAGCTCCACGCCCGGCAGGAACAGCTCGTTCTGGTGACGGTCGTTGACGCCGTCGACCACCTCGCGCTCGCGCGCCCAGAGCACCGTCTCCAGCCCCGCGCGGGCGCACACCTGCGCCAGGGCCGTGCCCCACGCGCCGCCGCCGATCACCCCGGCTCTTCTCATGCCTTCGCTCCCTTGCGTCCCGCCACGTGGGTCGGGTTAGCCAACGCCGCGGCCTGGTCCAGCGGCCAGCGCGGTCGGGCCGGCGCGTCCAGCGGATCGGCCTGCCCGAGAGCCAAACGCTCGGCGCCCGCCAAAGCGATCATCGCCGCGTTGTCGGTGCAGAACGCCATCGGCGGCGCGGTGAAGGAAAAGCCGCGCTTGGCGGCGGTTTGCTGCAGCAACGCCCGCACGGACTTGTTGGCCGCCACCCCTCCGGCCACCACGAAGCGCAGTTCCTGGCCGCCATGCGTCTCCGCATAGGCGGCCATGGCCCGGTCGCTGCGTTCGGCCAGCTGGCGGGCGATGGCGGTTTGAACGCTGGCGGCGAGATCGTGCCGCTCATCGTCCGACGTCAGGCCCTCGGCCAGGCGCGCGGCCGCCGTCTTCAAGCCCGAGAACGAGAAGTCGCAATCCTTGCGGCCCAGCAGCATGCGCGGCAGCACAAACCGCTCCGCATCGCCGCCTTCCGCCAGCTTCTCCAGCGCAGGCCCGCCCGGGTACGGCAGGCCCAGGGTCTTGGCGATCTTGTCAAAGGCCTCGCCAGCCGCATCGTCGATGGTCGTGCCGATGCGGCGGCAGGCGCCCACGCCTTCCACCTCCAGCAGCTGGCAGTGCCCGCCGGACACCAGCAGCAGCAGGAACGGATAGTCGACTTGCGCCCCGAGCCGTGCGGACACCGCATGGCCTTCCAGGTGGTTCACGGCGATCAGCGGCAGGCCGCGGGCCAGGGCGACCGCCTTGCCGAACGACAGCCCCACCATCACCCCACCGACGAGGCCCGGCCCCGCCGTCGCCGCAACGCCGGTGAGCGCGTCATAGCCGACGCCTGCCTGGCTCATCGCCTCCGCCGTGATGCCGTCGACGCCCTCCACGTGGGCGCGGGCCGCGATCTCCGGCACCACCCCGCCATAGGGCGCATGGGCCGCGATCTGGCTGGCGATCACCGAGGATAGCACCTCGCTGGTTCCATCGGCGTGCAGGCGCACGACCGCCGCGGCGGTTTCGTCGCAGCTGGTCTCGAGGCCGAGGACGGTCTGGGGCGTGGTCATCCGGTTGCCGGGGGAGGCCCGCTCCTGTAGCAGGCCCTTCACAGTTTCGGCTTCGAGGTAGACCGCCCGCCGTGCCCATGCAACCGCCCGTCCGGATCGGGGCCCGTGGCTCCAAGCTGTCGCTCGCCCAGTCCGGGATGATGCAGCGTCGCATCGCCGCCGCCCTCGGTGCGGACCCCACCAATGCGGCCGAAGTCGAGCGCGTGGCGCCCCTCGTGGTGATCACCACCACAGGGGACCGGGTGCAGGACCGCCGCCTGCTGGAGATCGGCGGCAAGGGGCTCTTCACCAAGGAGATCGAGGAAGCCCTGCTCGACGGGCGCATCGATTGCGCCGTCCACTCCATGAAGGACGTGCCGGCGGCCATGGTCGACGGCCTGTGCATCGCCGCCATTCCGGAGCGGGAGGATCCCCGTGACGCCTTTCTGAGCCGCGGTCCCGAACGGCTGGAGGACCTCACGGACGGCGCCGTGCTTGGCACCGCCAGCCTCCGTCGCCAGGCCCAGTCGCTGTTCCGCCGACCCGACCTGAAGGTCGAGATGCTGCGCGGCAATGTCGACACGCGCCTCGCCAAGCTCGCGGCGGGGGAGGCGGACGCCATCCTCCTGGCCTATGCGGGGCTCAAGCGCCTGGGGCTTGGTCACCTGCCCACCAGCCTGATCGACGCGGTGCAGTGCCCGCCGGCCCCCGGCCAGGGCGCCCTGGCCATCCAGACGCGCATCGCCGACCGGGACGCCGCCTGGCTGGCGGCCGTCCGGCACGAGCCCACGATGCTCACCGTCGCCGCCGAACGCGGGGCGATGTGGGCGCTGGAAGCCTCCTGCCGCACCGCGATCGGCGCTCACGCCTGGCTGGAAGGCGGCTCCCTGAACCTGGTGGTGGAGGCCCTGACCCCTGACGGTGCGCGCCGTTTCCGTCACTCAGGGTCGGCCGAGCTTTCGCAGCTTGCCGATCCGGAAGGCTCCGCCCGCGATCTCGGCCTGTCTCTCGGGCAGGCGGTGAAGGACGAAGCCGGAGACGCCCTCGTCCTCTGACTGGCGCCTCAGGTTGCGGTCAATGCTTTAGCCACTTTCGCGTGACAAGGGTCGCCGCATGGCGGGGCGTCGCAAGCAAGTCTGGATCACCCGCGCTCAGCCGGGCGCGGATCTCACCGCCGAGCGCGTGCGAGCTCTGGGCCACACGGCGATGGTCGAGCCGCTGCTTCTGGTCCGCAATCTCGCCGACGTGGACGTGGATCTGAGCGGCGTCGGAGCGTTGGCCTTCACCAGCGCCAACGGCGTGCGGGCCTTCACCGATGTTTCCGGCGACCGCTCCTTGCGGGTGTTCGCCGTCGGCTCAGCCACCGGCCAGGCCGCCCGGCAGGCTGGTTTCCGGACAGTGCTCTCCTCCGACGGCGACGTGTCGGCCCTGGCGGGCAGCATCGCCGCGCGTAAGAGCGAGCTCGGCGGGGCGGTTCTCCACCCCGGCGCGGTGGATCTGGCGGGAGACCTCGTGGGCGCGCTGGAAGCCCAAGGCGTCGCCGCCCGCCGGCTGACCGTCTACGAGACGGTGTCCGCCGAGATCGCCGAGGCGCGCCTTGCCGAACTGCTGCGCTGCGACACCGTCCTGCTCCACTCGCCGCGCGCCGCCGAGGTGTTGGCAAAGCTGCTCAAGGCCCAACCGACCCCGACCTTGCGAGCCCTCGGGCTTTCCAAGAACGTGCTCAAGCCCTTGACGCGGGTGAAGCTCGCAGGCCGCCTTAGCCCGCCGCATCCTCTGGAAGCGGCTCTTCTGAGCCTGATCAGCCCCGCGTCCTGAGCCGGTCCGCGCGGTCGGAAAGCCTCGGTGTCGCGGATGCGCAGCCGGCGCTTGGCGAGCGCCTCAAGACCCGCTAAATAGGCCGCCTTCGCGACCGGCCCGCCGTTCGCGATCCGGCAAACGCCCATTGGGCCGCCTTAGCTCAGCCGGTAGAGCGGCGCATTCGTAATGCGTAGGTCAGGTGTTCGAGTCACCTAGGCGGCACCATCCTTCCTCCGGAAGGCGGGCCTTTCTCCCCAGATCTTAGCCGGCGATCAGCCGCCGCCGATGCCTTCCATCACCTTGCCCGTGCCGTCGCAGGTCGGGCAAGGCTGACCGTCCAGGCGGCCGCTGCCGCTGCATTGCGGGCAGATGTTCTCACCGGCGGCGCTGTCGTCTTGCGGGGGCAGGTTCGGTTCGGCCGGGTCGGTCGGCATGCGGGTCTCCACCGTGAGCGTCCTTTCGCTCAACCGGCGCCCCAGCCGTCCTGTTCCTGGCCTCAGCCGATGCTGGTGGCGACCTGACGCAGGCCGGCCAACACCGCCTGGCGGTGCTCTGGCGAGTGTTCATCCGGCGCCCGCAGCAGGCGCAGGCCGTCCAGGTGCACTTCGATCATCCGCCAGTTGTGGCGCTCGCTGGTCTGCAGGCGGCTGATCAGCTCGCAAAGGCTGTAGGCAGCCTGCCCCAGCTCGGCCAGGCCGAACACGCCCGCCATGGCGACGACGCGGTTGCCGGCCGCGTACATGGCCCGCAAGGCTTCGGGATCGGCCCCCGCCCGCAGGCGCTCGCCGAGTTCGTAGATCTCGCGCAAGGTGGCGTCGATCTCGTTCAGCGTCGGCTGGCGCACCTGCTCCACGGCCGCGGTGGCGGTGCGGATCGCCTCCGACGCGGTCATGCCGCCCTTGGTGACCAGGCTCTTGGCCAGGCGGTTTTCGTACTTGAACACGTTGGCCTTGGTCACCCCGTGGCCCTTTTCGGATTGAACATCGCGTCGATGTCGGACTGAGAAAGATCGGGGCCGACCGCACGGCCGACCTCCGCGGACAGGTCGTCGTGGCGGCGGCCCTTGGTGCCCACCGGCGGGCCGAACATCTTGTGCCGCCGATCCGGGCCGGCGTAGGTGTCGCTGACCACGAACTGGCGCTCTTCCCGCGCCAGCCAGCTCACCCGGTCGAACATCACCTTCGGGGTGATCGGCTTGGCGACAATGAAGTTGGCGCCGGAGTCCCGCGCCCGCAGCACCACGCTCGGCGGGGTGTGGCCCGACACCAGCAGGATAGGGGCCAGGCGGTTGGGATTGTCGTCCATGCGGCGCACCCGGCTGACGAAGTCGAAGCCGGCGCCGTCGGCCATGTCGCTGTCGGCCACGATCAGGTCGAACGGCGCGCGCTTCACCGCCTCTTCCGCCTCGTCGATCAGCAGGAACTTGCGGATCGCCTTGACGCCGAAGCCGATGAAGACCTGGCCCAGGATGTCCAGTTCGCTTTGGTTGTTCTGGATCAGCAGAACCGTCGCCTTGGACAGGTTCAGCCGTGGCTCGCCCGTTCCGCTCATCAGGCGCCCCCGAACATCTCGAAGTCGCCGGACGCTCCTGCGCCAGGCGCCTCGTGCCCGATCAGCCGATGGGCGAGATCCGTCAGGGTGACGCCCGCCGCCGCCGCGCGGGGATCGACCATCGCATCGGCCGGTACGTCATCGGCCAGAGCCGACAGGTAGTGGCCCAGCGCGCCCAGGGTCTGGGTCATCAGGTCCAGCGCCTGGGCTTCCTCTACCAGGGCTGTTCCTTCCAGGGCCGGCGCAAGGTGATGCTGCAGCGCCTCGCACCGCCGCGCGAGGGCGGAAAGCTCGCTGGCGCAAGCTTCCATGGCCTGGGCGACCGACATGGCGGAGGCGGCGGTCATCACGGATCTCCTTAGAACAGCTCCAGGGCGCCGGTTTGGGCCGGCGCGGGCTTGGGCGTCCGCGTCTCGATGGCGATCAGTTCCTCGGCCTGCTTCGGCAGGAAGACCTGCCGGGCTCTGCCGCTGCCGGGCCAGTACTGGATGCGCCGCCCGCTGTCGCCGCGCAGCGAGCCGCCGACGTGCTGCAGGCCTTCGCGCCGGACGAACTCCTCGGCGAAGCCGGCGTTCAGCGCGCCCACGTCCGTCAGGCCCTTGATCAGCCGGGCGCCGCCGAACAGCTTCACCTCCAGCCGCTCGCGCCGCGCGCCGCGGCCCAGCAGGGCGTTGACCAACAGCTCCATGGCGTGGACGCCGTGGCGGACGGAGTCCGTCTCCCCAGGGCGCGCGCCGGGCAGCAGGAAGTGGTTCATGCCGCCCACGCCTGCGAGCGGATCGCGCATGCACGCCGACACGCAGCTTCCCAGGATGGTGGTCAGCACCGCCTCCGGATCATCGGTGACGTACTGCTCGCCCTGGACCACGTGGATTGGCCGCAGGCCGTCCAGACGCTGAAGCCCCCCGACCATCGTCACGTGAGCGGACCGAAGACCGCTTCGATCTTCTCCTTGAGCTGCGCCACGGTGAAGGGCTTCACCAGGTAGTTGTTGACCCCGAACTGCACCGCCCGCTGCACCAGCTCCTTGTCGGCGCGGCCGGTGAGCATGATGAAGGCGGTGCCGCGGATCGGCTCATGGCTGCGGATGGCCCGGAGCAGGCCCAGGCCATCCAGCTTGGGCATGTTGAAGTCCGAGATCACCAGATGGGTGGTGCCGGTGAGCACCTGGCGCAGGCCCGCTTCCCCGTCGCCGGCTTCGCGGATGTCCTTGAAGCCAAGCTGCTGGAGACCGGTGCGCACCAGAGAGCGCATGGTTTGCTGGTCGTCGACGACGACGACGCTGATGGAAGCCGCAGCAGGCATCAGACTCTCTCGATCGGGTTGGGGGCTTTCAGGAGTTCCGCGGCGATGCGCTCAAGGGGCGCCTGCCGCTCGACCGCGCCGAGCTCGAAGGCGGCCTTGGGCATGCCGTAGACGACGGAGCTGGACTCGTCCTGGCCGATGGTGCGGGCGCCGGCCTGGCGCATCTCCAGCAGGCCTTGGGCGCCGTCGCGACCCATGCCCGTCAGGATGGCGCCGACAGCGCGCGCGCCCGCCACCTTGGCGACGGAGCGGAACAGGACGTCCACGGAGGGACGGTGGCCGTTGACCGGCTCGCCGGGCTGCACCCGGCAGTACATCCGGCCGCGGCCGGCGACTTCCAGGTGGGCCGGCCCGCCGGCGGCGATGTAGATGCGGCCCGGCTCGATGGGGGCGCCTTCGTAGGCCTCCTCCACCTTGGGCTGGCACAGGCGGTCCAGCCGCTCGGCGAAGCTCTTCGTGAAGGTCGCGGGCATGTGCTGCGTCACCACGACGGGCGGGCAGTTCGCCGGGAAGCGGCTCAGAACGGTGATCAGGGCCTCGACGCCTCCTGTGGACGAGCCGATGGCGATCAGCCGGTCGTCGGGCGCTTCCAGGGGCGCCGGTGCGGCCGCGGCGGGCGTGGTGCGCAGCGGGCGAACCCGAGCGCGGGCGGCGGCCTTCACCTTCTCGGGCAGCTCGCGGAAGCCTTCCAGGCCTCCGGTCGACGGCTTGGCGATGCAGTCGATGGCGCCGAGCTCCAGGGCGGCCAAAGTCGCCTCGGCGCCCTTCACCGTCAGGGTCGAGACCATGACCACCGGCATCGGCCGCAGGCGCATGATCTTCTCGAGGAACTCGATGCCGTTCATGTTCGGCATCTCGACGTCGAGGGTGATGACGTCGGGATTGAGCTGCTTGATCGCCTCGCGCGCCTCGAAAGGATCGCCGGCCTGGCCGACGACCTCGATCTCGGGATCGCGCGACAGCACCGCGGAAATAAGGCTCCGCATGGTGGCGGAGTCATCGACGATAAGCGCCCGGATCATCGGCCGGCTCGCATGCGGTAGGTGGTGACGCCGTCGGTGTCGAGGCGGTCGGCGGCTTCGCCGGTGATCCGCTCCGAATGGCCGATGTAGAGCCGTGCGTCGGGCGCCATCAGCGGCAGGAAGCGCGAGAACACGCGCGCCTGCGTCGCTTCCTCGAAATAGATCACCACGTTGCGGCAGAAGATGGCGTTGAACTGCTTCTTCATGGGCCACTGGCCCATCAGGTTCAGCTCGTTGAACACCACCAGCTTGCGCAGCGGCTCGGACGCGCGCCAGCGGTCGCCTTCGCGCTCGAACCAGCGCGCGCGCATCTCGCCTGGCACCGGCGCCATGACGGAGGCGCCGTAGACGCCCGCCCGGCCCTCGGCCAGCATCTGGGTGTCGATGTCGGTGGCCAGGATGCGGATGTCGTGCTCCGGCGCTTCCGGCATCATCGACAGGATCGTCAGGGCGATGGAGTAGGGCTCCTGCCCGTTGGAGCAGCCGGCCGACCAGATCCGCACGCTGCCGCCGCGGCGGGCGGCGTTCAGCAGGGGCGGCAGCACCTGGCTCTTCAGGTGCTCGAAGTGGTGCGGCTCGCGGAAGAAGCGGGTGACGTTGGTGGTCAGCGCCACGATCATCTGCTGGCGCTCGTCGAGGCCGTCGGCCCCCTGCACCAGGGCGCAGTAGTCGCGGAAGTTTTCCAGGCCGAGGGCGCGCAGGCGCTTGGCCAGGCGCGAATAGACCAGGGTCGCCTTGGAGTCCGGCAGCGCGATGCCGGCGGCGTCGTGCAGGGTCGCCGCGATCGCCCGGAAGTCGTCGGCGGTGAACAGGAATTCGCCGTCGACCAGCCGTTCGCGCCGGTCCTCTCGTGCAGTCATGGTGGGCGGCGAGGTCATGCTGCGACTTCGAGGTCTTTCTCAGGCAGAACCCGATCGAGGCTGATGAACGAGACCATGCGTCCGTCGATCGCCAGCAAGCCGCGCACGAAGTTGCGCACCATCTCCGACGCCACGTCCGGGGTCGGCTGGATCATGTCGTCCGTGACCGTGAGGATGTCGGAGACCGCATCGACCAGCAGTCCGACGATCTGGTTCTGCACCTGGGCCACGATGATCACGTGTCGGGCGGTCGGGTCGGCCTGGCCGAGGCCCAGTCGCGAGCCCAGGTCGACGATCGGCAGAACCGCGCCGCGCAGGTTGATCACGCCGCGCACGAAGGGCGGCGCCTGGGGCAGGGCGGTGGCCGGCGTCCAGCCGCGGATCTCGCGGACATCCATGATGTCCACGCAGAATTCCTGGCTGCCGATGCGGAAGGAGATCAGCTCCCGGCCCATGCCGGCGTGGGTGAGTGGATCGCTCATCTGAGTCATCCCTAGGACGTTCATCCGGCTTGCAGCATGCGCGGCGCCTCGGTGCCGCGGGAGGCGGCCACCAGGGCGTCGATGTCGAGGATCAGGGCGACGCGGCCGTCGCCCAGGATGGTGGCCGCGGCGATGCCGGGCACACGGCGGTAGTTGGCTTCCAGGCTCTTGATCACCACCTGGCGCTGGCCCTGGATGGCGTCCACCAGCAGCACCGCGCGGCGGCCGCCTTCGCCTTCGATCAGCAGGGCCACGCCCTGTTCGGCGTCCAGCGGCTCGCTGCGGTAGCCCAGCGACAGGCCCACATCCACCAGCGGCACGTAGGAGCCGCGGATCGAGATCACCCGGGCGCCGTCGCCCAGGTTGCTGACGTCCGCCCGACGGGGCTGCAGGGTTTCGACGATGGCCGTCAGCGGCGCCACCAGCGTCTGCTGGCCCGCGGTGACCACCATGCCGTCCAGAACCGCCAGGGTCAGCGGCAGGCTCATGGTGAAGGTCGAGCCGAGGCCCGGGCGCGAGCTGATGGAGATGCGGCCGCCCAGTTCCTGGATCGAGCGCTTCACCACGTCCATGCCGACGCCGCGGCCCGAGATGTCGGAGATCGTCGCGGCGGTGGAGAAGCCGGGCAGGAAGATCAGGTTGTCGATCTCTTCGTCCGTCAGCGCGGCGTCCGCGGCGATCAGACCCTTCTCGATGGCGATGTTCTTGACCCGCTCGCGGTTGATGCCGCCGCCGTCGTCGGCGACTTCGATCACGATGCGGCCCGAGCGGTGCAGGGCGGACAGGCGCACCACCCCCTCGGGGTTCTTGCCGGCGGCGATGCGCTTCTCCGGGCTTTCCAGCCCGTGGTCGATCGCGTTGCGGATCATGTGGGTCAGCGGGTCGGTCAGGCGTTCGATGACCGTCTTGTCGACCTCGGTGCCTTCGCCGTCGGTGACCAGGCGGACCTGCTTGCCCACCACGGCGGCGACTTCGCGAACCAGGCGCGGCATGCGCTGGAACACCGATTTCACCGGCTGGGCGCGCATGGCCATGACGCTGTCCTGGATCTCGCGCGTCAGTTGCTCGAGCTCGTCCAGGCCGACGGCCACGCTGGAGGCCCGCGCCATGCCTGCTTCGGTCACGCGCTGGGCCAGCATGGCCTGGTTGATCACCAGTTCGCCCACCAGGTCGATGACCCGGTCGACGCGGTCGAGGTCGACCCGGATGGTGGCTGCGGCGGCCGCGGCCTTGGCTTCGCGGCCTTCCGGCGGGGCGGCGGCTGCCGGCGCTGGCGCAGGCGCAGCGGCGACGGGCGCGGCCGGGGCCGGCGCGATCACCGGGGCCGGTTGCTGCTCGGAGCTTTGCCCTACGGGCTCGGACGTCTCGGCGATCCCGCCTTGCGCCCGGCTGATCAGGGCGGCGATGTCCAGTTCGGCCTCGGCCGAGGCGATGGCGGCCACGTCATCGGCGCTCAGGCCGGACGCGTCCTCGCCCTCCGCCCCGATCGGCGCCACCGTCAGGTCGCAGTCGCTTTCCACGAAGTCGAACACTTCGCGGATGTCGCCTTCCGGCGCCGGGCCGCGGACCTTGATGTTCCATGACAGATAGGAGCCTTCGGGGTCGAGGTGCGGCAGCAGCGGCAGCTCGCTGGCGTCCAGCTCGACTTCCACGTCGCCCAGCCGCGCCAGTTCACGCAGCAGCAGGACGGTCTCATTGGCTTTCTTGTAGAGCTCGGCCTTCGGCTTGAAGGTGAGCGTCCAGCCGCCGGGCTCGGCCGGGGCGGGTTCGGGCTCCGGCTGGGCGGCGGCCAGCAGGGCCGCGATGTCCAGGTCCGGCGCGCCGGAGGCCGGGGCGTCGCCGATCGGCGGCAGGGCCACCTGCATCGGCTGGAACACCAGGCCGTCCATGCCGTCGTCGTCGGCGGCGGCCGTGTCCTCGATGCCGGTGATCTTCTTCAGCTCGGCCGAGCTGGTTTCGCAGCGCGCCGGGTCGACGAAGCCGCCGTCGCGGGCGGCGCGAACCAGGTCCGCCAGGATGTCGGCGGCCCGCAGCATGGGCTTCACCACCTCGGCGGTGGCGGCGAGGCGTCCGGCCCGGACCTCGTCCAGGGTGGTCTCGAAGACGTGGGCGAAGTGCACGAGATCGTCGAGGCCGAAGGCCCCGGCGCCGCCCTTCACCGAGTGCACGGCGCGGAAGACGGCGTTGACGGTTTCGCTGCTGTCATCGCCGGCATCCATCGCCAGCAGGCCGCTTTCCAGTTCGACGAGCTGTTCCTCGCACTCCTGGAAGAAGGTGGCCTTGATCTCCGCCATCGGGTCCATGGACGCAGTACCTCTGTTTTAGGCGGCCACGCGGCGGATTGCGTCCACCAGCTTCTCGGAATTGAATGGCTTCACGATCCAGCCGGTCGCTCCCGCGTCGCGAGCCCGCATCTTCTTCTCGGGCGAGGACTCGGTGGACAGCACCAGGATCGGCACGGCGCGATGCTTCGGGTCGGCGCGAACGCCTTCGATGAAGCCGTAGCCGTCCATGCGCGGCATGTTGATGTCGGTGATGATCACGTCGGGCGTCTCGCCCGCCAGGACCTCCAGGCCATGCACGCCGTCTTCGGCCTGCACGACTTTGAAGCCGGCGTCGACGAGGGCCATGCGCAGCATGTCGCGCATGGTGCGGGAGTCATCGACCGTCAGGATGGTCTTGCTCATGCGAGCTCCACGGGTTGGAAATACTGCTCAAGAGGCGCCCCAAGCAGGGCGAGAGTGGACTCAAATTCTGAAGACGGACTAACCAAGGCGAAGGCTGCGCCGTCGGCCTCCCAGGTGGCCCGCGCCGACAGCAGCACCTGCAGGCACTGGGCGCCCAACCGCTCCACGGCGGACGCGTCCACCTCGAGGGTCTGGCCCCGGAGGGCCAGAAGTTCGTTGGCGAGCGGGGTCGCGGCGTTCAGGTCCAGGACCTGTGAGAGCCGTACGACGCTCGATGGGGGTGACGTGGTTGCCATGGCTCGCCTCAGAATTCTTCCCAGGTGTCGTGAGCGTGGACCGGTTGGGGCTTGCGCAACGCGCCGCCGCCGCCGGCGTGGGTGGACAGGGTCTTGAGACCCGGTTGGGCCGCCGCGGACTTCGCCGGAGCGGCTGCGGGCGCCGGAGCGCCTCGCCGGGTCGGAGACACGATGCTCGGTGCGCCCACCTGGAAGCGGCCCACGAGGCGGGCCAGCTCTTCGGTTTCCTGGGACAGGGAATGGCTCGCGGCAGTCGATTGCTCGACCATCGCGGCGTTCTGTTGGGTGACCTGATCCATCTGGTTCACCGCCGTATTCACCTGCTGCAGGCCGGTCGCCTGCTCCTGAGCCGAGGCCGCGATTTCCGAGACCACGCTATTGATGTCCGCGACCTGGGTGACGATACGGTTAAGAGCCTCGCCGGTTTGACCGACCAAAGTTACGCCCTGCTCGACCTGGGTGCTGGACGCGGAGATCAGCGTCTTGATCTCCTTGGCGGCGTCGGCCGAGCGCTGGGCCAGCGCCCGCACCTCGGAGGCGACCACCGCAAAGCCCTTGCCCGCATCCCCGGCGCGCGCGGCTTCCACCCCCGCGTTGAGGGCCAGCAGGTTGGTTTGGAAGGCGATCTCGTCGATCACCCCGATGATGTTGCCGATCTGATTCGAGGACTGCTCGATGCCGGTCATGGCGCTGATCGCCTGGCGCACCACCTCGCCGGAATGTTCGGCGTCGCGCTTGGCGGTGGAGACCACCTCGCGAGCGTGATTCGCGCCCTCGGACGTCTTGCGAACCGTG
Organism: Phenylobacterium deserti; assembly: GCF_003254705.1. Lineage (GTDB taxonomy): Bacteria > Pseudomonadota > Alphaproteobacteria > Caulobacterales > Caulobacteraceae > Phenylobacterium > Phenylobacterium deserti. The sequence goes on along the minus strand of NZ_QFYR01000001.1, from coordinate 840,920 downwards.
GCGGTGATCTCGTCCAGGGCCGCCGCCGTCTCTTCCAGGCTCGCTGCCTGCTGCTCGGTGCGGCGTGACAGGTCCTCGGACGCCTGGCTGATCTCGTCGGTGCCCGAGCGGATGCCGTGGGCCGCCCCGCTGATCACCTTCATGGTGTCCTGCAGGGTCTGCATGGCTTCGTTGAAGTCGGCCCGCAGCTTTTCGTACTCGGCCGGGAAGGCCTGATCGATGCGGAAGGTCAGCTCGCCCTTGGACAGCTTCTCCAGGCCCGAAGCCACGTTCTCCACCACGTCGGACAGCTGGCGGGCGGCTTCGGCCTTGGCCGCCTCGGTGCGGCGACGCTCCTCTTCGGCCGCCTTGTGCTGTTCGGCGGTCATGCCTTCCAGGCGCAGCTTCTCGATCGCCGCGTCCTTGAAGCTCTGCACCGCCCCGGCCATGTCGCCGATCTCGTCCTTGCGGCCCGCGCCCGGCACTTCGACGGTGTTGTCGCCCGCGGCCAGCTTGCGCATGGCGTTGGTCATCCGCACCACGGGCTGGGCGACGGTCTTGGCCAGCAGCCAGGCGATCATCAGCGAGCTGATCAGGGCGACCACGGCCCCGCCGATCAGCACGAAGGTCGCCGTTCGGATGTCCTCCTTCTGGGCCTCCATCCGCTCGTTCTGAATCTTGTCCTGATCGCGGGAGATCTCGTCGATGGCCGCGCGCAGAGCGCCCAGCGTCTTCTTGCCCATGATCTCGTAAGCCTGCGGCCGCGTCGCCGGGTCTCTGGACAGCTCCAGCGGGCGCTCGCCGTACTCCACCCGCCAGGCGGCGAACTGCTCCTTCAGCTTCAGCGCCCGTTCCTTTTGCTCCGGGCTGCTGGTCAAGCTGGCGAAGTGGTCGATCGCCTTGTCCACCGCGGCGGCGTTCTCTTGGTACGTCTCCAGGAACGCGGGGTCGTTGGCCAACACGAAGCCGCGGATAGCGTTTTGCTGCTCAACCAGCCCGCGGAACATGACCTGGACGTCCATCGACAGGTCGTAGGTGCGGTCGTTCTTCTCCGACGCCACGCGGATCTCGTTGATCTTCGCGAGGACCAGCGCATCGCCAGCCATGGTCACTAGGACGAGGGCGGTGAAGGCGAGGATCAGTTTCCAGGAGAACTTAAGGTTATTCAGCACGAGTAGCGGCTCCATAGCGCAACGAGTCTTCTGACGTCGGTGCGCGAATTGGAGATTTCGCTCGTTATGAATCAGTTACTTAGCTGGTTAAGCATTGTCCTTGGCCAGTTGGGCGACGCCGCGTGCTGAGCGGATGCAACCTGCTGAACTCCCTTATTGATAGGTGTGTGGTATCGGCGTTCGCCGGGTTTACTTACCTGGCGTTGTGTTTGCCCCGTTTGTCCGGGCAGATTGTCGCACTTGCATACAAGAGGCTGGGGTTCACTAACGGGCCCGGCGTTTCCTCATGTACCCGGACGGTTCCGGGATGGCGTTCAATGTTCAGGAGCTTCGAGGGTGCAAGGTCTCAGTATGCAGAACTGCGGCGACGACATGCGGTCCGCGGTGGCTCAGGGCCTTCAACTTGCCGGGCGCCGCTGGCGCGCGCGTCTTAATGAGCGGCTCAAGATCATCGGCCAGACCGACGCACGCTGTGCCGCTTTGGTTGAGATCGCCGGCTCCTCCAGCGGCGTGGTCCAACGCGAACTGTCCCAGCGTCTTGGCGTGGAAGAGCCCACCATCGTGCGGCTGATCGATGCGCTGGAAGCGCAGAACTGGGTGGAGCGGCGCGCGCACAGCGGTGATCGCCGCGCCAAGGTGGTGCATCTGAAGCCGGGCGCCGAGCCGGTGATCGACCAAGCCCAGGAGATCGTCGCCGATCTTCAGGAAGAGCTGTTCGCCGACATGGATCCGGCCGACCTGGCCGCGACCTTGCGGGTGCTGGAAACCCTGTCGCGCAAGCTCGAGCGCGCCTGACGCCACAGGCCTGGGCGCCCACTTAAGGAAGATCGGCCCGACCTTGGTCGGGGGGATGCCAGGGGTGTGGGCCGGGCCGATCTGGACTGCTCGATCCGACAGGAAGGATCAGAGCCGTCCGGGCCATCAACACGCCTCAAAAGAGCATGTTCCGGCCCGTCCGGAGAAAAATTCAGCTTCCCAGGCGGTTGCCCCGCTCGCCCAGCCGTTCGCCGGTCTGGGCCTCGCCGGACAGATCCTTGGACGGGTGGCCATCCAGGCTGCCGTGGTTTTGGTCAGCCATCCGGTCAATGGCTTCTTCGGTCTGCAGGCGCGGGTCGCGCACCGCGCCGCCTTCCTCCGGCGCGTGCGCCGCTTCGGTGTCGGACGGGCCTGCGTCCGCGAAAGACGGGTTCTCCTGCGGCGTCAGGCGGGTGTCGGCCGTAGGGCTGGTCTGGCCGGACATGTTGGGCTGGGACTGGTTCTCGGGCATGGCGGGCCTCCGTTGATGGTCGGCAAGGAAGCGGGTGCGGGCGCCGGTTGTTCCCGTCAGCCGGGCGGCGCCCCGAAGGCGCGGGCCAGGTCCTCGGGCGTCACGCCTTCGGCTTCGATCTGCTTCAGGCGGGATGTGTCGCCGCGCGCCAGGCTCAGGCGCGACTTGGGGATGCCCAGGCTCTTGGCCAGCAGAGCCAGCACGGCCGCATTGGCCGCGCCTTCGCTGGCCGCCGCCGACACGCGGACCTTCAGCACGGGCCGTCCGGCCTCGTCCCTGGTCCAGCCGTCGATCGCATCACGTCCGCCGCGGGGCGTCGCCCGCACGGCCAGGCGCATGCCTAGCCGAGCACCGACATCAGATAGTACTTCAGCGGCGTCAGCAGCTTGGAGCTGGCCAGCTGCAGCACGATGATCACGATGATCGGGCTGATGTCCACGCCGCCCAGCGGCGGGATGATGCGCTGGAACGGCGCCATCACAGGCGCGGTCACCCGGTCCAGGAAACGCACCACGTTGTAGACGAAGCTGTTGCGGACATTGATCACGTTGAAGGCGATCAGCCACGACAGCACGGCATTGATGATCAAGGCCCAGATGAAGAGCTGAATCAGCGCCTGGAGCAGCGAGATCGCGAAGTCGACGATGGCGGCCATGCGCCGCTTCTAGCGATCTTTCGCCGCAACGCAAAGCCGCCGCCGCCCCGGCCGCCGGTTGTTCGGCAGGCTGACCCGCAATGGCCGCTTGACAGCGCACCCAACACGCGACTTATTCCGCGCCTTCCTGGGGCCGTAGCTCAGTTGGTAGAGCGCCTCGTTCGCAATGAGGAGGTCAGGGGTTCGACTCCCCTCGGCTCCACCAGGAACCTTCTCGCACATCGGCGACATTGACCGCCTCGGTCAGCTGATGGAGCGCTTCTTGATTGCGCAACCGGCCGCGGCACGACGTCCACACGACATCGCAGCCTAGCTTTCAGACGCCCTTGCGTTGTAGGTGGGCGACACGGGGCCTATCCTGGGCTCAATCCACGGGCGTAAGCCGGAAGAGTTCGCCGTGTTCTCCCGACTGTTGGGCCAGAAGCGTTCCCGTGAAGTCCTGCCGTCCACCGGCGGGCGGCTCGTCTATGCGGTAGGCGACGTTCATGGCCGCCTGGACGTGTTGCAGATGCTGGTCCGCGACATCGCCAACGATGTGCTGGCCACCCGCCCGCCCGAGCGGCCGGTCCTGATCTTCCTGGGCGACTACGTGGATCGTGGTCCCGACAGCCGCGGCGTCGTCGATCTGATCCTGACCCTGAAGTCCGACCCGGCCTTCGACGTCACCGTGCTGAAGGGCAACCACGAGGAAGCCCTGATGCAGTTCGTGCAGGACCCGGGCTTCGGCTCGACCTGGCTCGATCACGGCGGCGGGGCGACCCTGGCGGCCTATGGCGTGCAGCCGCCGTCCACCCGCATGGACTCCGACACCTGGGCCGCGACCCGGGACGCCCTCAACGCCGCTCTACCGGCCTCGCACCGCGCCTTCTACCAGCAACTCGAGCTCATGCGCGTGGTGGGCGACTACGCCTTCGTCCACGCGGGTGTGCGGCCGGGCGTGGCGCTGGAAGACCAGTCCGAACGCGACCTGCTCTGGATCCGCCACGAGTTCATCCGCGACCGCGGCCCCTTCGGCAAGGTGATCGTCCACGGGCACACCCCGTCCGAAGAGGCGCAGCTCACGCCCTGCCGGATCGGCATCGACACTGGAGCCTACGCCACCGGCGTGCTGACCGCCGTGCGCCTGTATGGCGACAGCCAAAGCCTGATCCAGGCCCGCAGCCAGCGCCGCATCGGCTGAGCCTCTCTCCTCCTGGCTAAGCACGGGCGTGCATCGGCCCTAGTGCGCGTCGTCCCAGTTGGCGGCCGCGCGGGCTTCCACCACAAGCGGCACGGACAGCGAGATCGCCGGCTCGGCCGCCCGCTCCATCACCTGCTTGGCCACTTCGATGACCCGGTCGGCTTCAGCCTCGGGCGCTTCGAACACCAGTTCGTCGTGCACCTGCAGCAGCATCCTGGCCTGCAGCCCCGCCTTCTCCAGCGCGCCCGGCATGCGGATCATCGCCCGGCGGATCACGTCGGCGGCCGCGCCCTGGATCGGCGCGTTGATGGCGGCGCGGTCGGCGAAGCTGCGTTCCGCCTGGCTCTTGCCGCGGGCCGCCGGGATGTGGACCTTGCGCCCGAAGATGGTGGTGACGAACGCCTCTGCCCGGACCTGCTGCTGCATGCGATCCATGTAGCTGCGGATCCCGGGGAACCGCTCGAAGTAGGTCTTGATGTAGGCGCTGGCCTCTTCGCGCGGGATCGACAGCTGGTTCGAGAGCCCGAAGGCCGAGATGCCGTAGACGATGCCGAAGTTGATGGCCTTGGCGCGCCGCCGCGTCTCCGCGGGCATGCCTTCCACCGGCACGCCGAACATCTCCGACGCGGTCATGGCGTGGATGTCGAGGCCCTCGGCGAACGCCCGCTTCAGCTGCGGAATGTCGCCGATGTGGGCCAGCAGGCGCAGCTCGATCTGGCTGTAGTCGGCGCTGATCAGCACATGACCCGGCTCGGCGATGAAGGCGCGGCGGATCTTGCGACCTTCCTCCGTGCGAATCGGGATGTTCTGCAGGTTGGGGTCCGACGACGCCAGGCGCCCGGTGGTGGCCGCCGCCAGGCTGAAGGAGGTGTGCACCCGCCCCGTCTTCGGCGAGATCGCCTCGATCAGGTTGTCCGTGTAGGTGCCCTTCAGCTTCGACAGCTGGCGCCAGTCCAGCAGGGTGCGCGGCAGCTCGTGGCCTTGCGCCGCCAGGTCTTCCAGCAGGGAGGCGTCTGTCGACATGGCGCCGGTGGCGGTCTTCTTGCCGCTCGACAGCCCCATCTCCGCGAACAGGATCTCGCCGATCTGCTTGGGCGAGCCCAGGTTGAACGGCCGCCCGGCCAGTTCGTGCGCCTTGGTCTCCAGCTCGGCCATCCGGACTGAGAAGTCGTTGGACAGAATGCGCAGCTGCTCGGGGTCGACCTTGACGCCCGCCAGCTCCATGTCGGCCAGCACCTTGGGCATTGGCCGCTCGACCGTCTCGTAGACGCCCAGCAGACCTTCGTGCGCCAGGCGCGGCCGCAGGTGCTCGTACAGGCGCAGGGTGACGTCGGAGTCCTCGGCCGCGTAGCAGGTCGCCTCGCTCAGAGCCACGTGCTTGAAGCTCTTCTGCCCCTTGCCCGTGCCGGCCACCGTCTTGAAGCTGATGGGTTCGTGCTCCAGCCACCGCTTGGACAGCTCGTCCATGCCGTGGCTCTTGTGCAGCCCGCCTTCCAGCACGAACGAGATCAGCATGGTGTCCTCGATGGGACCCACCTCGATCCCGTATCGCGACAGCACCGCCATGTCGTATTTGGCGTTCTGCGCCACTTTCAGCACCGAGGGGTCTTCCAGCAGGGGCTTCAGGCGGGCGATCACCTCCTCGCAGGGGATCTGCTCCAGGTGCTCCTTGGCCTCAAAGTCGAGGCCGCCGTCGCTTTCGTGCTGATGCCCCACCGGAATGTAGCAAGCCTCGCCCGGCGCAACGGCCAGGGACACGCCGCAAAGCTCGGCGCTGGCTGACGACAGGGCGTCCGTCTCGGTGTCGAACGCAACGATCCCCGCCGTGCGGGCGCGGGCGATCCAGGCGTCCAGGGTCTCCACGTCGCGAACGCACTGGTAGGCGTTGACGTCGATGGCGCCGTGCTGCGGCCGGGCGGGCGCCTTGGCTTCCGCGGTGGGCGTGGCGGGCGCGCCGGCGCCCGACTTGGCGTCCGTGATGCGGCGAGCCAGCGTGCGGAAACCCATGTCCTCCAGGAACGCCGCAAGCTCGGGGCCCGGCTCCTGCACCGCCAGGCTGTCGATCGGCTCGGGCAAGGGCGTGTCGCAGTCCAGCCGAACCAGCTCACGCGACAGCCGGATCTGGTCGGCGAAGTTGATCAGCGTTTCGCGACGCTTCTGCTGCTTGATCTCTCCGGCGCGCGCCAGAAGCGTGTCGATGTCGCCGTATTCGAGGATCAGCGCCGACGCGGTCTTGATGCCGATCCCCGGCGCGCCCGGCACGTTGTCCACCGAATCGCCGCAGAGCGCCTGCACATCGACGACCTTCTCCGGCGGGACGCCGAATTTCTCGACGACCTGTTCAGGTCCGATCTTCACGTTCTTCATGGTGTCGAGCATCGACACCTGCGGCCCGACCAGTTGCATCAGGTCCTTGTCGGACGAGACGATGACCACCTCGCCGCCCAGGTCTCGCACCTTGCAGGCGTAGGCGGCGATGAGGTCGTCGGCTTCGTAGCCGGACAGCTCCAGACACGGCACGCCGAACGCTCGCGTGGCTTCCCGCACCAGCGGAAACTGCGGAACCAGATCCTCCGGCGGCGGCGGACGGTGCGCCTTGTAGTCGGCGTAGAGATCCTTGCGGAACGTCTGCTCGGACTTGTCGAACACCACAGCCAAGTGGGTAGGCGCCTCGTCGGAGGCTTTCATATCCACCAGCAGCTTCCAAAGCATGTTGCAGAAGCCAGACACGGCGCCGATCGGCAGGCCGTCGCTCTTGCGGGTCAGCGGCGGCAGGGCGTGGAACGCCCGGAAAATGAAGCCCGAGCCGTCGATCAGATAGAGCCGGACCTTCGGCCCGTCCTGCGTCGGCTCACGCGGGATCTCGTCCAGGGTCACGGGCGCGGAAGCGTCGGCGGCGTCGAGGATGTCGGTCATGGGCGGAAGATAGGGCCGCCGAGCGCTCAGGTCATCTGCGACCGTTCAGGCCAGCGGCATCTTCCAGCACCTGGTCCACCACCTCGGCCCATCGCCCTTCGCCCGGCTGGCGGTAGAGCCGCATGCTCTCGTACCAGGGCGTGTCGCGCCTTCCGTGCATCCAGCGCCAGTCGGTGCCCACCGCCGGCAGCAAGGTCCAGCACGGCCGGCCCAGGGCGCCCGCCAGGTGCGCCGCCGAGGTGTCCACCGAAATGACGAGATCGAGCCCGGCGATGATCTTGGCGGTGTCGGCGAAGTCCCGCGCCCCGGTGCTGGCCGGCGACAAGTCGATCGTCCCTGGCAGGGCGTGCAGCCGCGCCGCCTGCTCGGCCGGCAGGGATCGGTGAGCGTCGTTGCCATGCTCCGGATTACCGGCTGTCATCACCCCGATCCGGGCGCCCGCCGGCGGGGAGGGGCCCTCCTGGGGGGCTCGCAGATAAGCCCCGCCCGGGATGTCGCCGACCTCCAAGCCCATGCGCCCGGCTAGCGAACAGAACATCACCCAGTAGTCCGGGTCGGGGAACTCCACCGGGCCGTCCGCCGGCCTCACGTCGACGCCCGGCCACTGCGACAGCAGCCGCTCCAGCCCCGGCCGGCAGAACACCGTCAGCTCCGCCCCCCGAGCCTGCAGCATCGGCAGGAAGCGGGCGAACTGGATCTGGTCGCCGAACCCCTGCTCGGGCCACACTAGCAGCCGCTTTCCGGCGATCGGCTCGCCTCGCCACTCCGCAAACGGCAACGGCGGCTTGGCCATCCGCGCCAGCTGGTGCCGCGCTTCCCAGTAGGCGAAGCCTTCCCGGTAGCGCCCCTGCTCAAGCAGCACCGACGCCAGGCCCCGGGCCGAGGCGTCCGCCGACCCATCCCGCGCCAGAGCCGCGCGATACAGCGCCTCCGCCTCGGCAAGGTCGCCCGCCAGCACCCTCAGGCCCGCCAGGTAGTGCAACGGCTCAGGCCGCTCCGGAGCCGCCTGGATCGCCTGCCGGTAAAGCGCTTCGGCCTCGCCCCGCCGCCGGCTTCCCCGCGCGGCGTCAGCCTGCGCCATCAGCGCGTCGTAGTCGGCCATCGCTGCTTCAGTCCGCAAAGCGCGCGTTGAGGTCCGGCAGCCCCTGGCCCGCCGCGGCCAGGGCTGAGCTGTCGCCGCTCGCCAGATAGTCCGCCACCTGCGCGGCCATGGCGGCATAGGCGACGCGGAACGGCGCCGTCGCGGAGCTCAACCGGCGAACGCCCAGCGCCTGCAGTCGCGCCGCCGAGGGCGCGCCGGCCCGTCCCATCACGTTCAGAGGCAGGCGCACCGCATCAGCCAGCCGGCCGATGAGGTCCTCGTCCGTCGGCCCTGGGATGAAGATCCCGCTCGCCCCGGCTGCGCGATAGAGCTCGGCCCGGGTGATCGCTTCCACGTAGGCCGCGTGCCCCTCGCTCAGGTTCCGCAGGTAGACGTCCGTGCGGGCGTTGATGAACAGCGCCGCGCCTTCCGCTTCCGCCGCCTTGCGCGCAGCTTCCACCTTGCGGGCGGCGAGATCCGGCGTGCGCAGGCCGTCCTCCAGGTTGATCCCCACCGCGCCCGCGCCGATCACCCGCCGCACGGTGTCGGCCAGCTCTTGGAGGTCGTCGGTGTAGCCGCCCTCGATGTCGGCGCTCAGCGGGACGGTGAGGTTCCGGGCCGCCGCCTCGATTGTGGCGATCAGCCGGTCCAGCGGCAGGGCGTCTCCATCCGGGTAGCCGTGCGCCCAGGCCACCGCCGCCGACGAGGTCGCCACCGCCTTGGCTCCCGCCGCTTCCATCAGAGCCGCGCTGGCCGCGTCCCACGCGTTGGGCAGCACCAGGATCTCGGCGCCGCGGTGCAGGGCGGCGAACCGCTCGGCCTTGTCGGTCTGGTTCATTGGCGGCCCCCCGGCTCAAAAGCTCGCCGCGAACATAGGCGCAAGCTTTGCGGCCATGCACGCGGAAACCGGACGTGGAGGTTCTCTCCCGCGATCTCCAAAACCCTGTATGACCGGGCGGTGACCTCCACGGCCCTCACACGCCTGATCCTCACCGACTTCCGCTCGTACGAGCGGGCGGAGCTCGCGCTCACCGGCCGGCCCGTGTTCCTGGTGGGCCCCAACGGCGCGGGCAAGACCAACCTCCTGGAGGCCGTCAGCTTCTTCATGCCCGGCAAGGGTCTGCGCGGCTCCAGCCTTGCGGAGGTGGGCCGCCGTCTGCCGGGCGAGCGCACCGGCCGCGCCTGGGCCGTGGCCGCCACGGTGCAGTCCGGCGAAGACGAGGTGCGCCTGGGCACCGGCGTCGAGCAGGCCGGCGCCAGCCGCCGCATCGTCCGCGTCGAAGGCGAGCCCGCCCCGCCCGGCCGTCTCGCCGACCACGTCCGCCAGGTCTGGCTCACCCCGGCCCAGGACCGTCTGTTTCTGGAAGGCGCCGGAGATCGCCGCCGCTTCTTCGACCGCCTGGTGTTCGCCGCCGAGCCGCGCCACGCCGCCCACGCCGCGGCCTACGAGAAGGCCCAGCGCGAGCGGATGCGCCTGCTCACCGACGGCCCTGCCGATCCCGCCTGGCTGGACGCTCTGGAAGCCCGCCTGGCCGAAGCCGGCGCCCTTATGGCCGACTCCCGCGCCCGCGCCCTGGAGGCGCTGCAGGCCGAGATCGACAGCCGCGGCGAGCGCCCGTTCCCCCAGGCCCGCCTCGCCCTCACCGGCGACTGGGAGCAGATGGCCGGCGCGGGGGCGGAGATCGCCGACATCGAGGCCCGTCTCGCCGCTGCCCTGCGCCAGGCCCGCGAGCGCGACGCCGCGGCGGGCCGGGCCCTCACCGGCCCGCACCGCGGCGACCTTGCGGTGGTGCACGCCGAAAAAGATCGCCCGGCCGCCGAATGCTCCACCGGCGAGCAAAAGGCTCTGATCCTGAACCTGGTCCTGGCCCAGGCCGCGCGCCTGGCTCGCGCGCCCGGCCAGCCCGGCCCCATCCTTTTGCTGGACGAGGTCGCCGCCCACCTCGACCGCCGCCGCCGCACCGCCTTGTTCGACGAGATCGAGGCCCTCGGCCTGCAGGCCTTCCTCACCGGCACCGACGAGCACCTCTTCGAAGGCCTCGCCGGCCGCGCCCAGGGCTTTGCGGTGGACTCCGCAGGGCTTACGGAGATCGGCTGAGGGAGCGCACCATCGGTTCTCAGGTGTCGGGCTTTACGCGATCCACCTGGGACCGCTGCTGCTGTGCAGGCTCAAGGGCTGCTTCGCAGCCCAAGGCTTCGCAAAGACGCTTGCCCGTTTCGGCGTGCACCATCCACACGTGGTGCATCCCCATTTCCTGATAAGCGAGCTGGTTGCGGGAGCGGCTGAGCCGTAGCCGCTGCCCCAAGGGTGACCGCCAGAAGATTGCGGCGGTGCGTAGCTCGTCGTCTGTAAGTCGCTGGCTGAGCGCCGCCGCACGATGCCGCAGCATCTCGGCGCCGACCTTCTCGCCCGCCGTCGCTGTGGCGGCGATCAACGCTGCCTGCGCCTGAGGAGACGCATCCGGCAAGGGCTCCGCCTTCAGCCGCTCGGCGACTTCGACCTTCCAGGCGTTCTGCAAGGCTCGGTCTTGTTCGGTGGAGAGAGCCGCCAGCGCCAGCTGCAGGGCGTGTTCCGACCGCGGCTTGGGCGCAGCGAAGGTGGAAGGCGGCTGCGGCTCCGGAAGGAAGGGAACGATCACCGCTGTGGTTTTGCCGTAGCCGCCCTGCGCCATTTGCACCGGGTTGATCTTGAAGAAGCCGCGCATCCTCAGCGCGGCTGCGCCAAAGCCAATCCCCTTGGGCGCCTCGTCCGCCGCCTCGCATCGGGTCAGCACCCCGTTCTCACCGACCGTGCACTCCAGCCGCGCGGAGCCGGCCAAGTTGACGATCTTTGCCAGCGGCGGTCGCTGGGCCCGCATGGCTTGGACCGGCGGCCATTGAGACCAGGCGGGATTCGGCAGGTCGAGGGACCGGGCCGCGATAGCGAGCGCCTCCTTGGCCTCATCTACCGTCGGCGCCTTGCAGTCCCAGCGCTTGCAGAACTCGGCTTGGCCTTCGATCGCCATCCGGCGTCGCTGCTCAAGCACGAGCGCGGCGGTCAGCTCATGCTCATCTTGATCTCTCTTCAAGACGCTCGCGCCAGCCGGCGTGGAGGCGAACGCGATCAGATCGCGCAAATCCGCTTCGGTCAGATCGGCGGTCAATATTCGCAGGAGGTCTTCGCGGACCTTGCTCCTGTTTGCGTCGGCCGCGGCTCGCAGCGCCTGGGCGGTAGCCTTGCGGCGTTCTGCGTGGAGACAGGCATCCGCCTTACAGTCGAGCGTGCTGGCCAAGCGCTCGAAGCTCGCGTCATACGCCTCGATGCCGCCACCGGCGTCCACCCACTTCACCGCAAGTTCCCGCAGGGCCGGAGTGGCGGGCTCCGCTGGCAGCTTCGGCGCCGGTGGAGGTTCGGGCAGCTTGAAGCGGATCGGCACGCGCACGCTGGCGCCGGCCACTGGCTCTCCGTTGCGGGTCTCCGGCCGCATCCGGAAGAAGCGCGCCATGCTCAACGCCGCCTCCTCGAAGCCGAAGTCCTTGTGCGTTACATCGCCGACTTTGCAGGCCTCCAGCGCCCCGTGGATCGTGACCCGGCAGTCGAGCGTCACGCGCGCCTCCAGCCAGAACAGGTAACCGAACTTCGGATAAGCTTGGGAGAGCTGCTCGGGCGAGGGCGTCTCCTGCCAATCGGGCTGCGTGATCATCCCGCCGTGCGGCTTGAGCTCGGTTGGTGCGGCCAAGGCGACAGCGGCAAGCATCCAGACTGCGGACATACGAGCGGCTCCAGCGAGCCACAACCTTAGCCTGTGGTTGTGGACCCTTGGAAGGGGCGACGATTTTGCCTCCGCTGCGGCGCGCAAAAGCGTGCCAAATCCGCCGTGATCCCTATATTGCCTCTATTGAATCGCGGGCGCGCGCGTGAGTCGCGGGCGCCTGACGCCAAACCGGCGCCTCGGACCCCCTGCGCACGCCGCAGGGCAGGGCCGCCCTCAACCCGGCGCCGCCGACTGGACGACAGATGAGCGAAGAGATCGAGACGAACGGCAACGGCGCGGCCGAGTACGGCGCGGAGTCCATCAAGGTGCTGAAGGGCCTGGACGCGGTCCGCAAGCGCCCCGGCATGTACATCGGGGACACCGACGACGGCTCGGGCCTCCACCACATGGTCTACGAGGTGGTGGACAACGCCATCGACGAAACCCTGGCCGGCTACGCCAGCCGCGTGGAAGTGATCCTCAACGCCGACGGCTCGTGCACCGTCACCGACGACGGCCGCGGCATCCCCACGGACATCCACGAGGGCGAAGGCGTCTCGGCCGCCGAGGTCATCATGACCCAGCTGCACGCCGGCGGTAAGTTCGACCAGAACTCCTACAAGGTGTCCGGCGGTCTGCACGGCGTGGGCGTCTCGGTGGTGAACGCGCTGTCCGACTCGCTGAAGCTCAAGATCTACCGCGGCGGCATGACGCACGAGATGGAGTTCCGCCGCGGCGACCCCGTCTCGCCCCTCGCCATCACCGGCAAGGCGCCCCTGCGGGCCAATGGCGAGTTCCTGACCGGCACCGAAGTCACCTTCATGCCGTCGACCGACACCTTCTCGTTCATCGAGTTCGACCGAAAGACGCTGGAACACCGCCTGCGCGAGCTCGCCTTCCTGAACTCGGGCGTGACCATCTGGCTCAAGGACCTGCGCGAGGCCGAGCCGTTCGAGGAGATGATGCGCTACGAGGGCGGCATCGAGGCCTTCGTGCGCCACCTCGACAAGGCCAAGACGCCCCTGATGAAGGAGCCGATCGTGGTCCGCGGCAAGCGCGACACGGTTGAGCTGGACCTGTCGCTCTGGTGGAACGACGGCTACCACGAGAACGTCCTGTGCTTCACCAACAACATTCCGCAGCGGGACGGCGGCACCCACCTGGCGGCCTTCCGCTCGGCCCTGACCCGCATCATCACCGGCTATGCGGAAAGCTCCGGCGCGACCAAGCGGGAGAAGGTCTCGGTCTCCGGTGAAGACGCCCGCGAAGGCCTGACCTGCGTCCTGTCGGTCAAGGTGCCGGACCCGAAGTTCTCGTCCCAGACCAAGGACAAGCTGGTCTCGTCCGAAGTGCGCCCGGCCGTGGAGAACCTCGTCAACGAGGGCCTCTCCACCTGGTTCGAGGAGCACCCCAACGAAGCCAAGATGATCGTCCAGAAGATCGCGGAAGCGGCGGCGGCGCGTGAGGCGGCCCGCAAGGCCCGCGAACTGACCCGCCGCAAGTCGGCCCTGGACATCACCTCCCTGCCCGGCAAGCTCGCCGACTGCTCGGAAAAGGACCCGGCCAAGTCCGAGATCTTCCTGGTGGAGGGCGACTCGGCCGGCGGCTCGGCCAAGCAGGCGCGCAACCGCGAGAACCAGGCCATCCTGCCCCTGCGCGGCAAGATCCTGAACGTGGAGCGCGCCCGCTTCGACAAGATGCTGTCGTCGGACCAGGTGGGCACCCTGATCACCGCGCTCGGCGCCGGCATCGGCCGCGACGACTTCAACATCGACAAGCTGCGCTACCACAAGATCGTCATCATGACGGACGCCGACGTCGACGGCGCCCACATCCGGACCCTGCTGCTCACCTTCTTCTACCGGCAGATGCCGGAGGTGATCGAGCGCGGCTACCTCTATATCGCCCAGCCGCCGCTCTATAAGGCGGCCAAAGGCAAGTCCTCCCGCTACCTGAAGGACGACTCCGAGCTCGAGACCTATCTGGTCGACGAGGGCCTGGACGGCTCGACCCTGACCCTGTCCTCGGGCGAACGGCTCAGCGGCCGCGACCTGCTGGCGCTGGTGAACACCTCCCGCGGCGCTAAGTCGAACGTTGAGCGACTGTCGACCCGCGCACCGGCCTTCGCCATCGAACAGGCGGCTCTGTCCGGCCTGTTCGCCGACGGCGGCGGCGACATGGTTGCGGCGGCCAAGCGCCTCGACCTCTACGCCGAAGAAGGCGACGGCGCCTGGACCGGCGAAAAGGGCGAGGGCGGCGGCTATGTCTTCAGCCGGGTCAAGCGCGGCGTCTCTGAACGCATCGTGCTGGACGACCTGCTGCTGCACGCCGCCGACGCCCGCCGCCTGGCCGAGCGCTCCAAGGAACTGGCCGAGGTCTTCGCCGCCCCCGCCACATTCCTGCGCAAGGACAAGTCGACCACCGTCCGCGGCCCCATCGACCTCGTCAACGCGGTCATGGACAACGGCCGCAAGGGTCTCTCCATCCAGCGCTACAAAGGCCTGGGCGAGATGAACCCCGAGCAGCTGTGGGAAACCACCCTGGACGCCGAAGCCCGCACCCTGCTGCAGGTCAAGGTCACCCACGCCGACGACGCCGACGACATGTTCACCCGCCTCATGGGCGACCTGGTCGAACCCCGCCGCGAGTTCATCCAAGCCAACGCCCTCGACGCCGAGGTGGACGTCTAGGGGTGTAGCAACGGAGCGCGTCTGACAGCACGCGGGCGCGCTCCGACATCCCCAGCTATGTTGGCGCGCCCAAACCCGACCTGAGGCGCGGCGTGGCGCGTACCCCAGTTGCCTGCGCCGATAGTCCTGGCTAGTTGTCCGCCGCTGAGGCGGAAGGGGCTCGTTCATGGCGCAGATCACTGTAGGACTCTACGCCGCTCAAACGCAGTTCCTGCTCGAGTCAATCTCGAGCGTTTTGGCGCAGACGTTCTCGGATCTCGAACTCATCGTTGTTGACGGCAGTGCTGACGGCTCGGTGTCTAAGCTGGCCGCCCGTATCAGGGACCCGCGTCTGCGTGTGATCCAGGGTGAGAACACCTATGCCGGCGCGGCAGCCCGCGTCTGGAACGAGGGTGGCGGCGCGTTTTTCGCCATGCTGAATGACGGCGACGCATTCGAGCCGGAATTCATCGAGGAGCTCGCAGGGCATCTGCAGCGCGATGCCCGTTATGTGTTCGCCTTCAGCCGATACGCCATCATTGATGCTCTGGGCCGCGCCATTGAGCGCCCCCTCCTGTTCCCAAACGATGGTTGGCTGTGGTTTGATCAGAAACAGATCACTGAGCACTTTTCGCGCGTCGCGAAAAATCCTCTGGTCCGTGTGAGCAACTGCCTGATCCGCCGAGCAGCGTTTGCTCAGGCCGGCTTCCTGAGCGGCTTCCGAGGCTTGCGCTTCCCCACCGATCCGGGCCTCGCGCTGCTTCTCGCCAGCGCTGAGGTCGGGCCCACTGTGGCTACGAGCAAGTTCCTCGCTCGGCTACGTCAACCAACGGCCGAAACGCAGGGCGGATCGTCGCTTTCTATCATCGAGAGAGACATCGCGCTCCGGAGTGCGGTGCAATGCGGCTTCGCGAAAACCAACACTGCGTTGCTCGGGGCTGCGCAGCTACAGAGTGAGTACCGCTGGGCCAGTCGCCGGTTCCCCGAAGCCCACGTGATGTTGCGCCAGGCTCCAGCACTAACATCCGCCCTTGCAGCGGGTGCCAAAGAGGTTCTGACCGACGAGTTCCTCAAGGAAGTGCGTCAGGCCGAAGTTCTGATCAGCGTGCGGCAGGGCAGTACGCAAGGTGACGGGCAGAGTGCCGATGTCCAAGCCACCAGCACGAACAGGATCTTGGGCGAGGTCAACAAGCTGACCCGCCGAGAGGTACATGGTTGGGCTTGGGTTCCGGAAGAGCCCGAGCGAACCGTCATGGTCGAAGCCGTGCTGAACGACGAGGTGATCGGACACGGGGAAGCGAACTACCCCCGCGCGGACCTCCAGCGCCGGAACATCGGCACCGGAAGGTACGGCTTCGTTGTGAACTTCTACCGGCCACTGGCGGGTGACGAGCGTCCGAAGCTGCGCCTGTTTCTGGATACGCCTGAATGGCTCGAAACGGACCTTCAGCTTCCCCCGCTGGAGAGCATGCCGGCCGTCACCGGAGAGGGTGGCGCTGCCGTCCTGCGGGAGCACGCAAGGTTCACCGCGGCTGGAGCAGAGTTCGAGGAATTCGATCTATCGCTTGGCCAAAAACGAGCGTCATTGTCCCCAAACGCCGATCCCCTAATCATCGCGTTCTACCTCTCGCAGTACCACGCGATCCCTGAGAACGATCAGTTCTGGGGCCCAGGCTTTACGGAATGGCGTCAACTCGCGCGCGGAGCGCCGCGTTTCCCCGGGCACTATCAGCCCAGGATCCCAAGGGATCTTGGCTTCTACAACCTGCTCGACCTGGATGTGATGCGTCGCCAGGCGGACATGGCTAAAGCCGGAGGCATCGGCGCCTTCGCGTTCTACTACTACTGGTTCAACAGGAAGCGCGTCCTAGAAAAGCCGATCGAGCAGTTTCTCGGGTCGGACATCGACATGCCCTTCCTGCTTATCTGGGCGAACGAGAACTGGACGCGCACCTGGGACGGAGGTGCGCACGACGTGCTTCTGGAGCAGGAATACCGCGACGAAGACGAAGACGCGCTACTCGCCGATCTAGCCAGGCACATGCTGGACGAGCGTTATGTGCGACTCGATGGGCGGCCACTGTTCGTGATCTACAATCCCGGGCCTATCCCGAATACGACAGAGACCATTGGGCGGTGGCGACAGAAGTGGCGTGATCAGTTCGGTCTGAATCCGCTGATCTATCTGTCCCAGACCTTTGGCCGAGATGATCCCCGTGGGTATGGCCTGGATGGCGCCCTGGAGTTCCCGCCACACAAGATCGGCTCGCGGGCGCCGCGTCGGGACGTCCTGGACGCGTTCTCCCGGGATTTCTCCGGCCAGGTCATCGCTTACGATGACTTCGTGAAGAGCTCTCTTGAGGAACCGCAACCTCCATTCCCGATCATTAAGACGGCTCTGCCCAGCTGGGACAACGAAGCTAGGCGACCAAATCGTGGCTTGATGCTCGAGGGGTCTTCCCCTGCGAAATACCAAGCTTGGCTGAAGGCCCTGATCGATCGAGCGATCGAGACTCCGGTGCAAGGGCGTCCTGTGGTTGCGATCAATGCTTGGAACGAGTGGGCTGAAGGTGCCTACCTCGAGCCCGACGTGCACTTCGGATCCGCCTACCTCAACGCGACCGGGCGGGCGCTACAGGGAGCTTTGACCACGGCGGCCGCAGCGAAAGCCAAGCCGCAGGCAACGATGCAGAAGTTCATCGTGATCGGTGCGCCACGCACTGGCTCGACTTTGATCCAAACAACCTTGGACCAACATCCCGACATCCGAGCTTACGGCGAGCTATTTCACTGGGTGGCGTCTGAGCGAGAGGGCGATCACGCAATGATCACACCCTCGGGGCGTCGAGCCTACCAACCTGACGCCGAGGACGCGCTGGACTTCCTGTGGGCGAACGTCTGGAATGCGGAGGTCAGCAGCGCTCGCGCCGTCGGGTTCAAGCTGTTCAACGAGCACGTCGCGACTGAAGGAACAAGGGATCTATTCGCCCGCCTGAAGTCGGACGTGCCCGATCTGAAGGTTGTGTACGTCTGGCGCGACAATCTCATGGACGTGCTCGTCTCGCGGAGAATGGCTGAGAGCACAGGTGAATGGGTTCGTCGCGTTGGTGCATCCGCCGTGCCGGATGAGCGGCGTCAGATCACGATCTTGCCAGACGAAGCTGAAGACTTCTTCCGTGCGCATGAACAGACCAAAGCGTTCTTCGACAGCTATGTCGCTGACATGTCGGCCATTCGCGTTCGGTACTCCGACTTCGCCGCAAGCTTCGAAAGCCAGTCTAAGGCGCTCTACGAGTTCCTCGGTGTCTCTCCGCGGCCGGTAACGCCCGCCATTCGGAAGCAACTCGCGCGCTCTTCTCGCGAGATCGTCGCCAACTGGGATGACTTGGCCGCCCATTTCCAAGGAAGCTCTTACGCCCGGTTCTTCGAAGCTGACCCGCTTCCGTGATGGCGAGCGTCGCGCGCAAACTACGAGGTGGCCGGGCGGAAGCCTACCCAATCGAAGGCGCCGCTCTGCGGCCTTGCGAGTTGCTCGAACGGCGGCAAGTCGTTGAGCTTGCGCACGAAAGCCTGCTGAAAGGTCAGCGATAGCTCGCAGGATTGCGGGTAGCAGACAGCCGCCATCGCCAGTTCCAGCACCATGGCCGATAACGGCTTCTGTTCAGTTTCGAAGAAGTAAGCGGGGAGCGCACGCCCGAGCTTGTGAACGCAGCCCCAGTCCTCCAGCGCATAGAACCCGCCCCGTCGGATATGCGGATAGACTACGTCGAAAGACTTCGTGGTGTAGCTGTAAAGGTGGGAGCAGTCGTCGACCACCCAATCCAGAGGTTCGCCTTCAAACTCCGCTCGGAGTATCCCTTCAATGCGCGCTCTGTCGTCTTGTGAGACGCCCCAGTAGAGCTTTACACGGTCGGCGTACCCCATCCGTTCCAGATGCGCCTGGATCTCGGGGTTTCCCTGGTTCCAGTCTATTCCGACGATCTTTGCTTCCGGGAACATATCCGCGAACAGTAGAGAAGAGCCCCCCTGGAAAACGCCTACTTCAAGCATGCGCCGCACAGGCCCATGGGCTGCGAGCGCACGATAGTTCTCCATGAAAAAGCGACGCTTCAGGACAACGATCTCATCTGCGGTGGTTCGCAGGTTCTCGTAGTTGCCGTTGTGAAAGCGGAATGGAACACCTCTAAGGGTGCCATGATCTTCGGAGAGCCAGATCTGTTCCATGGTGGGCGTTTAGCACCGTAGCCGCGCGACCCGCTACCAACTCTGCTCGGCCCTGAGCGTCGCTGATCCACGGTCCCTTTGAGCAGAAGACGCGACTGTTCGACGTCGAGTTCGCTCGCAAGCACTCAGAGGACCCGGCGCGTGGCGAGCCCCGTGACACGACTTCCGTACGCGTAGTCTGCCAGCGGATCGCCCGCAGAAGGAAGTCGCCGCAGCGGTTCTGCTTCCGGTCGGAGCTTCTGCAGGATCGGACCCCAATCCACCAGCGCGAAAGAGAAGCCAACCTGCTCGCAGAGAAGCCCAAGCGCGCTAGGGCTCGGGTGTCCGACCAAGATCTGCCCGCCGATCACGCCCTCAGCCGAAGTTCCATTTGCGTGGTGGGAGATATCCTCCTGCATAAGCGCGATCACTGGCGCGTCGGTTGGCTCTACGGTGCCGTCCAGGATCAGGTGCCGTGCACCGGTCGACGCCATAAGCTGCCAAAGCGCCATGTGATTGAGCGTGTGATAGAAATAGCCGAGGCAGAGGACGACGTCGAAGCTAGCGCCTTGAACGTTGCGCTTGTGGTTCATGTCGCTGACCAAGAAGCTGAACCTTGAGCCGTCCACGCCGTACGAGGTCAGGTTCTCCTCAGCCCGCTGAACCAACTCAGGTCGAGCTTCAACGCCCGTGACGTGCGCTGCTCCTGCCTTCAATGCGGCTAGCGCCCACCTCCCATCATGGCTTCCGATGTCCAGCACGCGCGCACCGCGGAGCTGATCCACATGTCGCGCAATGATAGCCTCGTACCTTCCGTTCAAACGAGCCGGCCAGGCGCCAACCTCGCTTGTGGCGAGGAACCGGTCATGTTCTTCAAAGAATGCGGCCAAGATGTAGGTCCAGATGATGTTCGAGCCGCACCGGTAGAGGTCGCAGGTGCGACATCGTCAAGGGTCTTTCCGTCAGCACATGTGCTGGCTCGCGCCTACATCTGACGCAGGTGCGGCTGCGCTCTGCCGAGTAACGCAATGTAGGATCGTGATCGCTCCGAACGGCTTGAGCGTACCCACCCTGCTCCAAAGCCTGGCTTGACGTCTGCACGTCAGGCTTGAACCCTCCGTATCCTATATGATCGGCGCGCCTGTTCCGATCATGCCGAGACCGCGCAAAGCGGCTGGACGGGACGGAGAGGAACATGACTGGAAGCGCGACCACGCGGCGCCCGCTGGGGCGCGCGCTGGGACGTCCGGGCGAGCGGGGCGGCACGGCGTGGCTGCGGCCGATCGCGGCCCTGCTGGCCATGATAGCGGCCCTCTTCAGCACGGCGGCGCAGGCGGCGCCGAAACCGGCCGAGCCTGCCCGAACCTACAAGATCGTGTTCCTGGCCGGCCCGAAGCAACATGGCGCGCCCGGCCGGCACGAGTACGAAAAGGACCTGCGTGAACTCGCCTGGTCTCTGGAACATGCCGCCAACGTACAGAACGTCACCACCCAGGTGGTGGTCGGCGGCTCGCCGCGCGACCTCAGCATCATCGAAGGCGCCGACGCCCTCGTGATCGACGGCAACGGCGACTGGCTTCGGCGGGAAACCGGCGCGCTGTTTCCGCAATTCCAGGACACCGACGGCCGCACCTACGACGCCGAGACCACGGCCTGGCTCGCCAAGCTCGATGCGCTGATCAAGCGCAAGCAGATGGGCGTCGCCATCTTCCACTACACCATGTGGGTCGAGAACTGGGTCGGCCGCCGCTACCTGCTCGATTGGCTGGGCGGCCTGTGGATCCCCTATGCCTCGCACAATCCGGTCGACACCTGGGCGGTGAAGCCGCTCAAGACCCGCCACCCGGTGCTGGACGGGGTGAAGCCCTGGACGTTCCGCGAAGAGATGTATTCGCGGTACTTCCTGTTCGACAATCCGGGCCGGACCGAGCTCCTCACGGCCACCCCTGCCAAGCCGGAGAACGGCTCCGGCGGTCCGGTCGCCTGGGCCTACCAACGTCCGGACGGCGGGCGCTCCCTGGTGTGGGGCGGCTCGGACTTCCACGACAACATGCACAAGTTCGCCGATTACCGCCGCTTCCTGCTCAACGGCATCCTTTGGACGGCCACGGGCAAGGTCCCGCGTGGCGGCGTCTCCTCGCCGCCTCCGCCCGAACTCTGATCACATAGAACCGCCGCGCGCGGCTGCGCCCGAACGACAAGAACAAGGATCCTCCATGCCCTTCAAGCTGCCGATCTGCGCCGCCGCGATCGCCCTTCTCAGCGCCGTCTCCGCCGGCGCACAATCGCCGGCGCCCGGCTTCATGTCGCGCGAGGAGGTCGTCCACTATTCGCCGGAATGGACCGGCGAGCGCTTCCCTGACGGACGCCCCAAGGTGCCGGACGCGATCCTCGACCGCATGCGCCAGGTGACGCTGGAGGAGGCCTGGGCGACCCTGCGCTCGGCCGGCTTCAACCACCAGTACGAGGACGGCTGGCTGAGCCTCTTCCCCGACAAGGTGCTGGTCGGCCGCGCGCTCACCGCCCAATGGGTCCCAGGCAGGCCCGACCTGCAGAAGGTCCTCGAAGAGGATGGGCGCCGCATGAACCGCAAGGGCGCTCAGAACGCCTGGCCGGTCGACATGCTGCAGCCGCGCGACGTCTATGTCGCCGACCACTTCGGGCTGAAGGAGAACGGCCCTTCCATCGGCGACAACGTCGGCAACGCCATCTACGCCCGCACCGGCAACGGCATCGTCTATGACGGGGCGGTGCGCGACATCGAAGGGCTGAAGGAGTTGCCGAACTTCACCGCCTTCGTGCGCTCCTACGACCCCTCGCACCACTTCGGCGCCCTTTCCACGGGCGCGCGGCTCAACTCGACCATGGTCAGCATCAACGGCCCCACCCACATCGGCAAGGCGACGGTGATGCCCGGGGATGTCGTGCTCGGCCGCAACGGCGGGGTGCTGTTCATCCCCGCGCAACTGGCCGAACGGGTGGTGCAGGAAAGCGAAGAAGTTCGCCTCGCCGACGCGTTCGGTCACCAGCGGCTGCGTGAGAAGAAGTATACGGCGGGCGAGATCGACACCGCCTGGACGCCGGCGATCGAGGCCGACTTCATCGGCTGGTTGAAGGCCAACCGGACCAAGCTGCCGGTCGCGCCCGAAGGCGTCGACTACGTCATCCGCACCCGCCCGACGCGCACGGGGGCGCAGCCGGGCTCATAAGGAGGCGCGGGGCCCGAGCCAGGCGCTCAGCGCGCCAGCTCGCGCCCCACCGGGTAGATCTCGAAGCGGCGGTCGAAGAAGGGCGTGCGCTGGTAGAACCAGGCGAGGCGGGCGTTGGCGTCTGCCGCAAAGGCCGGGTCGGCGGCGAGCTTGGCCTCGAACTCGGCCTTCAGCGTGGGATCGGCGGCCAGCATGCGCTCGGCCAGGGGAGCTACGATGTAGCCCTCCATGTATTCGGTGCGCTGCAGGATTTCCGGGAAGAAGCCCCAGGCCAGGAAGCCGTCGGGGCTGCGAGCCTCCAGCATCAGGCTGGCCAGCTCGCCCAGCGGCTGGTCGGTGGCCACGCGCACCGAGTCGGCCGGATAGGTCATCTGCCGCATCTCGGGCGCATAGCCCTCGACCTTCACCGGCCAGCGGCCCTCCTTGTCGGCGCGCGGGTTCTGGACCGCGCCGCTCAGCCGGGTCACTTCGACGCTGACGGTGCGGGGCTCTGACAGCGTTTCGAACTGCACCCCGTGGCGGCGCAGGCGGTCGATGATCTCGGGCTTGGTCGCCGACACCCAGTAAGCGGCCGGACGCTCCACCACGATGTCGGGATCGGCCCCGAACACCGGCACGCGGACTGGCTTGCCGGGCTTGCCCAGCCAGCGGACTTCGTCACGCCCCGACGCGGCCGAGCGGTAGGTTTCGCGCTGCACCGGCAGGAACTCGAAGCTGTCCACCGGGGTGGTCTCATTGGGCTTGTAGGACAGCACGACCTTCTCGGGGCGCAGCGCTCGGTCCGCCGCCTTGGCCGCCTTCAGCTCGGCGCCTGCCGCCGCCGCGGTCTTCAGCGTCTGCTCCAGCAGCACATAGGTTCCCAGCACCCGCTGCCGGTACGGCTTCAGCGAATGGGTCTCGATCAGCACGGTCGGCAGCCGCCGCGCATCGCCATAGCCGGTGGAAAAGCGGGGGCTGTCCGGCCCCACCGCGATGCCCTTTTCCGGCGCGCGGGGATCAACGGGATCGAGATACGGCGCGGGGAAGTGACCAGCCGCCCGCAAGGCCGCTTCCAGCTGCGGGCGGTAGACCTTGTCCAGCCATGCGCCGCCCTGCGGGCTGCGGGCGTAGCGGCCGTGCCAGCCGGGGAAGGAGAAGGTGATGTCGTGGACATAGTCCACGCCGTCGGTGACGTGGACGTCCAGGTAGAGGTCCGGATCGTACTTGCCGATCAGGCCTAGCATGGCCTGCATCTCCGGGCTGTCGGCCTTGGCGTAGTCCCGGTTGAGGTTGATGTTCTGGCCGGTGGTGCGCCAGCCCTGGCTCTGCGGCCCCCGCTGGTTAGGCCGGCTGAAGGGCGAGGTGTTCTCGTGTCCGTCGGCGTTGAAGATCGGCACGAAGACGAGATTTGCGCGGTCCAGCAGGCCGGCCTTGCCCCGAAACGCCATGTCCCGCAGCAGCATCAGGCCGGCGTCCTTGCCGTCGATCTCGCCGGAGTGGATGCCCGCCTGGATCAGCACCAGCGGCTTGGCCGGATCCAGCGCGCCGGCCGGGTCCTTGCTGGCCACGACGGCGATCAGGTCGCGCCCTTCCGGCGTGCGCCCGAACCGCTCGATCCGGAACAGAGGCGAGGCGGCGGCCAGCCGCTCCACATAGGCGACCGTGTCCGCATAGCTGGGCGTGGAGGCGAACCCGGCCCGCTCCGACGGCGTGATCCACGGATCGCTCGCCTTGGCGACCAGCTGTTCGCTCTTGCCGCGCCAGGGCAGGGCTGGGGGCAGGGTGTCTGACCACGGCGCCGGCTGGGCTTGCGCAGGCGCCGCGGCGGCAAGGAGAGCGAGGGCGAGAAGGCTGCAGGCGGTCTTCATGCCGCCTGCATAGCTGAGTTCGCCGCCTCGTGCAGGTTCAGGTCCCGATGACGATGCGCTCGACGCTGCTGGCCACCGTCGGGTGGTAGCCGGCGCGCGAGGCGTCGAAGTAGCGGCGCGCCAGCGGCCGGCCCCAGTCACCTTGCCGCATCAGGCCCTGGTACAGCGGCCGCAGGAACAGCCCGCGTCCCACGCTGCCCAGGAACGCCTCCAGGAACGGCAGGGCCGGCTCGTAGCGATTGGCGATGGCCAGCTCCAGCCAGGCGGTCCGCACATAGCCGTTGGTGGAAGCCGACAGCTTGAAAGCGCTGTCGAGGTCGGCGAGCTGAGCGTTCGTCAGCTTGCGGGGCAGGTTGTTCAGGAACCGCTGCCACTCCTGGGTCGTCCAATCGCGGGCGCCCAGCTGGCCGGCGGGCGTGCCGGCTACAAAGGCGGCGACCTTCTGGTCCACCGCTTCCAGGAGGGCGGAGCGCAGGTGCACAGCGTTGTCCGGCAGGCCGGGCTGGTAGGCCCATTCGTCCAGCTTCAGCTTGGCTTCGAGCGCTGCATCGCCCCTGATCAGCTTGGCCCGGATGTCCTCCAGGAAAGCCGCCGTGGTCTGGGGCTGGAAGGCGTGGCGGTCGAAATAGCCGCGCAGATAGGCGTCGAACCGTTCGCGGCCGACGATCGTCTCGATCGTCCGCAGGAAGGTCTCGCCCTTGAAGTAGTCCATCTGGGCGTCGGGTGAGCCGTAGAGCTTGGTGCCCTCGGCGGTCGGCCCGCCAAGCTCGCGGATCGACGCCTGCATGCCGTCCCAGGTGAGGTCCGCCTCCATCACCGCCCGGTCGCGGCCGTAGAGCGCCTCCATGATCCGGTTCTCGACGTAGGAGGTGAAGCCCTCGTTCAGCCAGATGTCTTTCCAAGTGGCGTTGGTGACGAGGTTGCCCGACCAGCTGTGCGCCAGCTCGTGCGCCACCAGCCCCACATTGGCGCGGTCGCCGGTGATGAAGGTGGGCGTCAGGAAGGTGAGGGTGGCGTTCTCCATCCCGCCGTACGGAAAGGCCGGGGGCAGGACCAGCACGTCATAGCGGCCCCAGCGATACGGCCCGTAGAGCTGCTCGGCGGTTGTCACCATCTTCTCGGTGTCGGCCAGCTCATAGGCGGCCCGGTCCATCATCGCCGGCTCGGTGTAGACGCCGGTGCGCGGGCCCAGCGCCCGGAAGGCGATGTCGCCGACGCCCAGCGCGATCAGGTAAGGCGGCACGGGATGATCCATGCGGAAGCGGAAGGCCCGCTTGCCGGCCCCGGCCGCTTCGCCCTTGGGCGTCAGCTTGTCGGCGCTCATCACCGCCATCAGGTCTTCCGGCACGACGATGCGGGCGGTCCAGGTCTGGCGGATCCCCGGCGAGTCCTGGGTGGGGATCCAGCTGCGGTTGTTGATCGCCTGGCCCTGGCTGAACAGGAACGGCTTGCGCTTGCCGGCGGTCAGCTCCGGCGCCAGCCATTGCAGGGCTCGCGCGTCCGGCCGCGAGCGGTAGGCCACCACCACCCGCTTGGCGCCGCCAAGCTGCACCGTCAGCGGCGCGCCCTTTTCCGGATCAGTGGCGCCCAGGGCCCAGGCCAGCGGCTTGCCCGCGCCGTCGGTCACCTTCGCGATGTCGAGGTTCAGAGCGTCGAGGACGATCTCCTTGGCGCCCGGCGCGGCCTGCACGTCCAGCGCCGCCGTCCCGCCGACCGTCTTGCTGGCGAAGTCCACCGCCAGGTCGAGGTCCACGTGCGTGACCCGTGCTTCCCGTGGCCGGGCGTAGGACTGGTCGTCCACCGCATCCGCGCGGGCCAGGATCGGAGCGACTGCGCGCGGCGCGGCGACGGCTTGGCCCGCCATCCCGAACACGAGCGCGGCGGCGAGCAGGCGGGCGAGGATCATGCCGAACTCCGTGAAAGGCGAGGCGACAGTTGCCGTGAAGCTCGCCTTCTGCGCAAGCCCGTTGCGCCTCAGCCCTCGAAGCTGCGCACGACTTCCAGCACGGCGTCGCCATAGCGGGCGAGCTTGCCTTCGCCCACGCCGTTGATCCGCTCCAGCAGCGCCCGCGTGCCCGGCCGGGCGCTGGCGATCGCCGCCAGGGTGGCGTCGTGGAAGATCACATAGGGCGGCACGTGCTGGGTCTTGGCTTCCGACGCCCGCCAGGACCGCAGGGCCTGGAACAGCGGCTGGTCGGCGGGGGCCAGCGGCGGCTCCTTCTGCTTGCGGCGCGGCCGGCGCACGGTCTCCGCCGGCTCAGCCTGGGTGCGCACCGACACCTGCCGCTCGCCGCGATAGACGCCCCGCACCCCGTCCGCCTCGCCCAGCATGATCAGCGGCCGCCCGTCGTTGGGATCTTCCCGCAGCAGCCCCTCGAACAGCAGCTGCTCGATCAGGTCGCGCCAGCCCACCGCCGACAGCTCGCCGCCGATGCCGAAGGTGGGCAGCCCCGCCTCGTGGTCGGACACGTCCTTGGTCTTGCCCAGCAGGTGGTCGATCAGCCGCCCGCGCCCGAAGCGCCCGCCGAGCCGGTGCACCGCCGACAGCGCCTTCTGGGCCGCCACGGTCATGTCGGTGGTCTCCACCTCGCCCAGGCACAGGTCGCACTGGCCGCAGGGCTTGACCGCTTCCTCGCCGAAGTAGCGCCGCACCGCCGCCGCCCGGCAGCCGGTGCCGTCCAGCAGCGCGTAGAGCTGGCGCAGCTTGCGCGTCTGCACCTGCTTGACGCCGTCGTCCACGTCCCGCTCGCCGATGCGCCGCAGGGCCCAGGCCATGTCCGCCGATCCGTAGAGGGTGATCCCCTCGGCCGGCTCGCCGTCGCGCCCCGCCCGCCCGATCTCCTGCCAATAGGCCTCGATGGAGGCTGGCGGATCGGCGTGGATCACGAAGCGGACGTCCGGCTTGTCGACGCCCATGCCGAAGGCGATGGTCGCCACCATCACCGCCTCGTCGGCCTCCAGGAACTGCTCCAGCCGCTCCTCGCGCAGCCGCCGCTCCAGGCCGGCGTGGTAGGCGAGGGCGGGCACGCCCGCCTGCCGCAGCGCCTCGGCGATCTTCTCCGTCCCGTCGCGCGAGCCGGCGTAGACCACGCCCGAGCGGTTCGGCCGGGCTGTGACCAGCTCCACCACCCGCTTCTGGGCCCCGCCCTTCTTGCGCTCGGCCGACAGGATCAGCTCAGGCCGGGCGAAGCTCGCCACGAACTCAGCGCTGTCCTCCAGCTTCAGCTCGGCGCGGATGTCGTCGCGCGTGCGGTTGTCGGCCGTGGCGGTGACCGCCAGCCGCGGCACGTCGGGGAACAGCTCGGCCAGCTTCCCCAGCATCCGGTATTCGGGCCGGAAGTCGTGGCCCCATTGGCTGACGCAGTGCGCCTCGTCGATGGCGATCAGCGCCAGCGGCGTGCGCTTCAGCCGGTCCAGCATCCACGGCTGCATCAGGCCTTCGGGCGAGATGTAGAGCAGGTCCAGCTCGCCGGCCTCGATGCGCCGCCAGGTCTCGGCCTTGGTCTGCGGATCGACGTTGGAGTCCATCCGCGCCGCCGCCACGCCCGACTGCTGCAGCCCCGCCACCTGGTCGGCCATAAGCGCGATCAGCGGCGAGACCACCAGCCCAAGCCCCGGCCGCACCAGGCTGGGGATCTGGTAGCAGACGCTTTTCCCGCCGCCCGTCGGCAGCACCGCCAGGGCGCTGCGCCCGGCCAGCGCCTCGGCGATCACGTCACCCTGCAGGCCGCGGAAATCCTTGTGGCCGAACACCCGCCGCAGGATCTCGCGCGCCGCCTCCATGGGGGGCGTTCGGAGAAGATCGGGGGCCGCGCTCATCCGCCCGCTTATGGCCGAAGCTTCGGGCGAAGGCGATGCGGCTTTGCGGCTTTCCGCTGGTCTTCCGCAGCTTGGCCGATGGAACTCGCAATGTCTTCAGGGTGTTAGTTGGGCGCTTGTGAACTGGAACAAGCTCAAGCGCAGCCGCCCGCAAGAGGCGCGGTTCGAAGGACTCCCATGACGCTGAAAGCGTTTCTCGCGGCCGCCGCGGCCGCCGCCATAGCCGTTGGCCTGGCCATCCCGGTGCCCCACAGCACCCGAGCCGAGCCCAAGTCTCAGTTCGCCACCTACGAGTTCGGCCACGGCTAGCCGCGAGCCGGCGCCGCGCACCCCTTCAAGACCTCACGCCCCGTCAAGCTGACCTCCGCCGCCATCGGGTAGGCGAGGTCGCTCATGCCGTCCGAGCACGCCTGCGGCCACACCCGCAGCGTCAGGGTGCGGCCGTCCGCCGTACGGCCCGACCACACCGACGCCCCGCCTTCCGTCCGCCTTTGCGCCGGCGCGGACAGGTCCGGCTGCTCGGGACGGATCAGCGTCACCTGCGCGTCCCGCACCCGCACCGCCCAGAACGGCTCGGTTCCGCGGGCGTCGATCCGCGCGTCGACCTGCGGCGGCATGGGCGTCTGACATCCCGCCGCAGCTCCGGACAGAGCAAGCGCGGCGAGAGCGATGATCCGGCGCATGGATGCCTCCTTTCGGCAGGCGCGACGCAGGTTAGAGTCCCCGCCAATGAGTCGCGCGCCGCTCTCCTTCTACGAATTCTTCGCCGGCGGCGGCATGGCCCGCCTCGGCCTGGGCGAGGGCTGGTCCTGCCTTTTCGCCAACGATTTCGACGCGGCCAAGGCGGCCACCTACCGCGCCAACTATCCGGACGCCGAAACCCACCTCGTGCAAGGCGATGTTTGGAAGCTGGAGCCCGCCGACCTTCCGGGCCGCGCCGACCTCGCCTGGGCCTCCTCGCCCTGCCAGGACTTCAGCCTCGCGGGCGGCCGCGCCGGCCTGGCCGGCGGCCGCTCCTCCGCCTTCTTCGGCTTCTGGCGCCTGATGGAAGCCCTGGACGAGGAGGGCCGCGCGCCCCGCACCATCGTCATCGAGAACGTCTCGGGCCTGCTCACCTCGCATGGCGGCGACGACTTCGCCGCCCTGGGCGCCGCCCTCGCTAAGCGCGGCTACAGCTTCGGCGCGCTGGAGATCGACGCGGCCGCCTTTCTGCCCCAGTCGCGGCCCCGCGTCTTCGTGATCGCCACGCGGCAAGCCCCGCCCGCGCACCTGGTGGGCGACAGCCCGTTCCGCACCCGCGCCGTTCGCGCCGCCGCCGAGCGCCTGACGCCCGAACTCGCCGCCCGCTGGATCGACTGGAGCCTGCCCGCGCCGCCGGCCCGCAACACCGACCTTGCCGCCGTGCTGGAGGACGACGCCCAGGTCGCCTGGCACGATCCCTCCCGCACCGCGGCCTGGCTGGACCTGCTCTCGCCGCTGCATCGCGCCAAGCTCGAGGCCGCAAAGGCCAGCGGCCGGCGCACCGTCGGCGGCGTCTTCCGCCGCATGCGCATCGAGGACGGCCGCCGGGTCCAACGGGCCGAGCTTCGCTTCGACGGCCTGGCCGGCTGCCTGCGCACCCCCCGCGGCGGCTCGTCCCGGCAGGTGGTGGTGGTGGTGGAAGGCGAGCGGGTCCGCACCCGCCTGCTCACCGCGCGCGAGGCCGCCCGCCTGATGGGCCTGCCCGACAGCTACCGCCTGCCCAAGGCGACCACGACCGCCCTGCACGTCGCCGGCGACGGCGTCGCCGCCCCCGTGGTCCGCTGGCTGGCCGAGCGTTTGCTGGAGCCGCTGCTCGCCCCGCCGGCGGCGCTGGCGGCCGAGTAGCCATCTTCCTCACGCGAGGCCTTCCAAAAGCGTCGGGAAGTCTTAGGTTCGCGGCCGAAGGGCTTCTGCGACGAAAGGTCCATCCATGGACGCTACCCCGGACAACATCTACGACGCCGCCAGCTACCATCGGAATGGCCGCGGCCGGATCTACGACTCCGTTCTCGACCTGGTGGGCGACACGCCGCTGGTGCGCCTGCCGCGCCTGACCGAGGCGCTGCAGCCCAAGGCCGAGGTGGTCGCCAAGCTCGAGTTCTTCAATCCGCTCGCCTCGGTGAAGGACCGCATCGGCGTCGCGATGATCGAGTACCTGGAAGCCAAGGGCATCCTGAAGCCAGGCGGCCAGATCATCGAGCCGACCAGCGGCAACACCGGCATTGCGCTCGCCTTCGTCGCGGCGGCCAAAGGCTACAAACTGACCCTGGTCATGCCCGAGAGCATGTCCATTGAACGCCGCAAGATGCTGGTGCTGCTGGGCGCCAAGCTGGAACTCACCGCCCCTGAGCGCGGCATGGCCGGCGCGGTCGCTAGAGCCCGGGAACTGGTGGAAGCCAACCCCGGCGCGGTGATGCCCCAGCAGTTCGACAACCCCGCCAACCCGCTCATCCACCGCGTCTCCACGGCGGAAGAGATCTGGAACGACACCGAGGGCCGCGTGGACGCGGTGATCGCCGGCGTCGGCACCGGCGGCACCATCACCGGCGTCGGCCAGGTGCTGAAGTCGC
Organism: Phenylobacterium deserti; assembly: GCF_003254705.1. Classification (GTDB taxonomy): domain Bacteria; phylum Pseudomonadota; class Alphaproteobacteria; order Caulobacterales; family Caulobacteraceae; genus Phenylobacterium; species Phenylobacterium deserti. Next base: position 810,598 of record NZ_QFYR01000001.1, on the reverse strand, counting down.
GCAAGCCGTCGGTGAAGATGATCGCGGTCGAGCCGGAAGCTTCCCCAGTGCTGTCCGGCGGCCAGCCCGGCCCGCACAAGATCCAGGGCATCGGCGCGGGCTTCGTGCCCTCGATCATCGATCGCGGGACCATCGACGAGATCGTCCAGGTCTCCAACGACGACAGCTTCTCCATGGCTCGCCGCGTGGCGCGCGAGGAAGGCATTCCGGTGGGCATCTCCTCCGGCGCCGCCCTGACCGCCGCCTTCGACGTGGCCAGCCGCGACGACATGGCCGGCAAGCTGGTGGTGGTGATCATCCCGAGCTTCGCCGAACGCTACCTCTCCACCGCCCTGTTCGACGGGCTCTGATTGGAGACGCGGACCGACGTCTTCGATGCGGCCAAGCGATCCGCCGTCATGCGGCGGGTCAAGGGTCGCGACACGACGCCGGAAATGCAGGTGCGGCGGGCGCTGACAAGGCTCGGAGCCCGCTACCGCCTGCACCGCAAGGACCTGCCCGGCTCGCCCGACGTGGTGCTGCCGGGCCGCCGCCTGGCCCTTTTCGTCCACGGCTGCTTCTGGCACGGCCACGACTGCGCCCGCGGCTCGCGCGTGCCCAAGACCAACCGCGAGTACTGGACCGCCAAGGTCGGCCGCAACAAGGCCCGCGACGCTCAGGCGTACGAGGCGCTCGCCGCCCAGGGCTGGCGGGTCGAGACGCTTTGGGAATGTGATCTCAAGGACGCCGCCGCGCTTGAGGCGCGCCTCCGGATCCTGCTGGCTGAGGCGCCTTTGCGCCGATGATCCGCAACATCCAGGCCCTGCGGGCGATCGCCGCCATGCTGGTGGTCGTCGCCCATTTCCAGCCGCTGCTGATGCAAGCCCATCCAGCCCTTCAGTGGGTGGGTCTTGGCCGCGCGGGCGTCGACCTGTTCTTCGTGATCAGCGGCTTCATCATGGTCTACACGACCGAGCGCGATCCGGTGGGGCCGAAGACCTTCGCCCTGCGCCGCATCCAGAGGATCGTTCCGCTCTACTGGGCCGTCACCCTGGCGCTGTTCGCCCTCGCCCTCGCGGCCCCGTCGCTGCTGGGCGCCAGCCGCCCTGACCCCGTCTGGCTGGTGAAGTCGCTGCTGTTCATCCCCTTCGACAAGGGCGACGGCACCGCCAATCCCTTGGTGCCGGTGGGCTGGACCCTGAACTATGAGATGTTCTTCTACGCCGTCTTCGCCCTGGCGCTTTTTCTGCGGTCGGGGCGCGGACGCTACCTGGCGGTGGTGGGCGTCATCGGCGCCCTGGGGCTGGTCGGCCTCGTCGCCGAATTCTCACAGCTGCACCTTCAGTTCTACACCCGCCCTATTCTGCTGGAGTTCGCGGCGGGGGTCCTGATTGCCCTGGCCTATGACCGCCTGCCGCGCGTCGGGCGGGGCCCGGCCGCCGCAGGCGTGCTCGCCTTTGCGATCGCCATGCTGGTGGTGCTGGCCGCCAGCGGCCTGGCCGCCGCGGACGAGCGGCTGCGCGTCGCCTTAGCCATGGCCGGCGCGGTCGGCCTGGTGCTCGCGGCCATTGTGCTGGAGCGCGGCGGCGCGGCTGCGCACGCCCGCCCGGTTCTGGAACTGGGCCACGCCAGCTACGCCATCTACCTGACCCACATGTTCGTCAGCCAGGCGGTGATACTCGCCCTGCGTTTCGGCGGGCTCGGCGGGCCGACCGTCGGCCTTCTCGCCGCTCTGTCCGGCATCGTCGCGTGCGCCCTGGTCGGCCTGGCCGTCCACCACCTGTTCGAGCGGCCGGTGGACCGAACGATCCGCCGCCTCACCGGCCGCCCTGCCGTGGCGAAGATGTCCCCCAGCCTTTGAGGGACGGCCCTCAGGGCTCGCTCTTCGTCACCTTCACCCAGTCGACCAGCACCTGGCCCTTGCCGGCGCCGATCAGGTCCACCGTGCTTTGCGGCAGGCCGGGGTAGGGCGCCTCCACCTTGTTCACGCCCTGCGGATAGCCGCCGCCCAGGGCCAGGTTCACGATCAGGTACTTGGCGTCATCGAACGCCCAGCGGCCGTGCTTCTCCACCATGGCGCGGGTGACGCGATAGCGCTCGGCGCCGTCGACGCGGAACACCAGCGCCTCATCGCTCCAGTCCACCGAATAGATGTGCCAGCCGGTGATGTCCTGGCCGGCCGGGAACGGCGCGCGCTGGGCCAGCGGCGTGTCGCCCGAATAGCCCGGCCCATGCAGGGCGAAGCTCGTCCAGTCGGCCTCGCCGACGTTCTCCATGACGTCGATCTCGCCGATCGCCGGCCACTGCCCCTCGCCCAGGATCCAGAAGGCCGGCCAAAGGCCCTGGCCGGCGGTCATCTTGATCCGCGCGGCCGCCGTTCCGTGGCTGAAGGCGAACTTGCCCCGCGTGTCGAGCCGTCCCGAAAGGAAGTCGAAGGTGCGTCCGGCGCGGGTCTTGTGCCCGGCTTGCGGCACGGCCCGGATCCGCAAGGCGCCATTCTCCGCCCCTTCCGCTTCCGCGCCATGGACGATGGCGACGACGCGGGGATCGTCCACATAGGCCTGCTGCTCGTTGTTCACGACCCAGTCCGGGACCACCACGTTCCACTTGAACCGGTCGAGCTTCGCGCCAGAGAAGTCGTCGAAGAACACGGTCCGCTCGCGCGCCGCCGCGCCCGATGCCGCAGACGTCGCCGCTGCAAACGCCAGCAGCGCCGCCATCGCGCTTTTCCACCTCATCGGACCCTCATCCTCCCCTGCCGGCGCTCGCCGCAGCGGCGCCGCAAACCACATTCATATGCTGTCAATATTGTTGGGCGTACCGCGCGGGTGCTAAGCCGCCCGCGGGACGGCGGCTTTTACCACTTTCTAGGACGACCATATGGCCAACGCGCAGTCGCCAGGACCCGAGGGTCGCGGCCGCGAGCCGCGCAAGCGGCGCTCGCCGCTGCAGGCGATCCTCTACTGGGCGATGGTGCTGGGGGTCTGGGCCCTCATCTTTGTCGTGGCCTTCTTCGCCGTGTTCAGCGTCGATCTGCCTGACACCTCCAAGCTCTATGACGTGAAGCGCCAGCCGTCGGTCTCTTACCTCGACCGTTCGGGCGGACTGATCGCCGTCCGCGGCAGCCAGTATGCGCCGCCCGTCGACCTCGATCGCCTGCCGCCCTATGTGCCCAAGGCGTTCATCGCCATCGAAGACCGCTGGTACTACTACCACTTCGGCTTCAACCCCTGGGGCATCGTCCGCAGCCAGATCTACAACGTCACCCACAGGGGCGAGGGCGGTCCGCTGCGCGGCGGCTCGACCATCACCCAGCAGCTGGCCCGCAACCTGTTCCTGACGCCCAAGCAGAACTACCGCCGCAAGGCGCAGGAGCTGATCCTGGCCGTCTGGCTGGAAGCCAAGTTCTCCAAGAAGCAGATCCTCGAGCTCTATCTGAACCGGGTCTACTTTGGCGCCGGCGCCTACGGCATCGAGGCCGCCTCCCAGCGCTATTTCGGCAAGCCGGCTTCCGAGCTGACCCTGGGCGAGGCCGCCCTGCTGGCTGGCATGATGAAAGGGCCTTCGCGCTATTCGCCGGTGTCCGCGACCGACCGCGCCGCGCGCCGGGCGACCATGGTCCTGGACGAGATGGTGCGCATCAAGGCGATCACCCCGCAGGAGCGGGACGAGGCCTTCACCCAGAAGGTGCGGGTCAATCCAGTGCTGGCCAACCAGCGCGCCCAGTACTTCGTGGACTGGGTGGATGACGAGGTCCGCAGCCTGGTGGGCGAGCCGACCGAGGATCTGGTGGTCGAGACCACCCTGGACCTGCCGCTCCAGGCCTCGGCCGAACAGTCCCTGCAGGCTGGCGTCGCAGGCGCGGCCGGGCAGGGCGTCGGCCAGGGCGCGCTCGTCTCCATCGACGGCGAGGGCCGCGTGCGCGCCTATGTCGGCGGGACCAACTACCTGCAGACCCAGTTCGATCGCGTCGCCCAGGCCAAGCGCCAGGCAGGCTCGGCCTTCAAGCCTTTCGTCTACCTCACCGCCATGGAAAGCGGCCGCACGCCGGACACCCCGGTGGTGGACCAGCCGGTGACCATCGGCAACTGGCAGCCCCGCAACTACACCGGCAAGTTCCTCGGCCCCATCACCATCGCCACCGCGATGCAGGAGTCGATCAACACGGTGGCGGCCCAGCTCGCCAACGAGGTCGGCACCGCCAACGTCGCCTCCACGGCGCGTCGGCTGGGCATCACCTCGCGCATCCAGCTCGATCCCTCCATGGCCCTCGGCGCGGTGGAAGTGAGCCCGCTGGAGCTGACCCAGGCCTACGCCCCGTTCTCCAACGGCGGCTACTTCGCCCGCGCCTATGCCATCGAGCGCATCCGCACCTCCAACGGTCGGGTGCTCTACGACCGCAGCGTCGGTGCGCCCGACCGGCGGCAGGTCATCGGCCAGCCGGCCTTGTCCTACATGGTCCGCATGATGCGGCAGGTCATCGTGGCCGGCACCGGCACGGCGGCGCGGGTCCCCGGCTTCGATCTGGCCGGCAAGACCGGCACCACCAGCGACTACCGGGACGCATGGTTCGTCGGCTACACCGGCGGCTTCGTGACCGCCGTCTGGGTGGGCAAGGACGACAACACGCCCATGAAGCGCGTCACCGGCGGCGGCCCGCCGGCCCGGATCTGGCGCGACTACATGAGTCAGGCCCTGCCCAGGCTGGCGACCCAGCCGATCCCCGGGGGCGACTTCATGCCCGAGCCGCCGCCGCCGACCGATCCGATCGCCGACGCCATCGATCAGGCCAACGGCGTGGTGCGCGAGCCGGAAGAGCCGTTCTACGACGGGGCCGCCCCGCCGCCGCAGCGCGAGCCGGTGCTGCCGCCTTACTGACCGGGCGGCGACAGCGGGGCCTCAGGCTCGGCCGAAGGCGTGCAGCCGGGCGCCCTCTTCGCGCAGCCAGGCGCGGTGGGGGCGCTCGTCGCCCACCAGGTCCTTCACGTGCGCCCAGAACCTTGGGCCGTGGTTCAGCTCCCGCAGGTGGGCGCATTCGTGGGCGGCCACGTAGTCGGCCACCTCGAAGGGCGCCAGGGCCAGACGCCAGGAATAGCGGATGAAGCCGGGGCCGCCGCGCGGTCCGGGACGGCACGAGCCCCAGCGCGACTTAGCGTCCATGATGGTGACCTTCGGCATGGGCGCGCCCAGCCGGGCCGCATAGAAGGCCGTCCGCTCGGTCAGCACGGCCAGCGCCCGCCGACGTATGATCAGGGTCACGGCGCGGGCGAAGCCTTCGCCCTCGCCCATGGCGACGATGCGGGCCGGGATCTCGCCCTCGGCCTCGATCCAGCGGGCTCGGCCGGAGCCCTGCTCCAGCCGCACCGGCTCGCCGAAGATCTCCAGGGTCATGCCCGGCAGCACCGGGGCGCCCGACGGCAGCTCGGCCAGACGCTCGGCGATCCAGCTGGCGCGCTCGCGGGCGAACGCGGCCGCTTCGGGCAGGCGTCGGGCGGACGGCGCCGTGGCGATAATCTCGCGCCGCGTGCGGTCGAGCCGCAGCGACACGCGCCGGGCTCTACGGTTCACTTTCAGGTTCACGACAGCGCCGGCGACCTCCAGCCGATCGCCGTCGGCCAGAGGTCTGCCGAAGGGACTCATCCCTCTGAACTTAGGCGGCGGCCCGCTGCTTGTCGAAGACCGCTTCGGTGCGGCGGATGAACGCCCTCACCCGCGGGTAGATCTCTTCGCGGAAGCGCCGGCCGTTGAAGACGCCGTAGTGGCCGACGTGCGGCTGGACGTAGTCTTCCTTGAACTCGTCCGGCAGGCCCGAGCAGAGCGTGTGAGCCGCCTGGGTCTGGCCGATGCCGGAGATGTCGTCCATCTCGCCCTCGACCGTCAGCAGGCCGATGTCGCGGATCAGGTCCGGACGCACCAGCCGGCCGCGATGCTCAAGCTCGCCCTTCGGCAGCAGGTAGCGCTGGAACACCACGTCGACGGTCTGGAGGTAGAACTCCTCCGTCAGGTCCAGCACCGACAGGTACTCGTCGTAGAACTCCAGGTGCTTGTCGGCGGAATCGCCGTCGCCGGCCATCAGGTGGCGCAGGTAGCGGCGGTGCGCTTCCTGGTGCTTCTCCAGGTTCATCGACATGAAGCTGGCGAGCTGCACAAAGCCCGGATAGACGCGCCGGCCCGCGCCCGGATAGGGCCCCGGCACGGTGTAGATCATGTTGGACTCGAACCAGGCGAAGGGCTTCTCCTCCGCCAGCTGGTTGGTCACGGTGGGCGACAGCCGCGCGTCGATCGGCGAGCCCATGAAGGTCATCGAGCCTGGGCGGCTCTCGTCCTCGTCCTCGGCCATCAGCGCCGCGGCGGCCAGCACCGGCGGACCTGGCTGGCAGACCGCCACCACGTGCGGGCGCGGGCCCAGCAGCTGCAGCATCTTGCGGACTTGGTCGATGTAATCGTGGAAGTCGAAGCGGCCTTCCATCAGCGGCACGTCGCGGGCGTTTGACCAATCGGTGATGAACACCTCGTGATCCTGCAGGAACGCCTCCACGGTGCCGCGCAGCAGGGTCGCGTAGTGGCCCGACAGCGGCGCGACGATCAGCACCGCCGGCTCCAGCTCCCGCCGGCCCGCCTTGCGCATGTCGGCCATGTCGCGGCTGAAGTGGACGAGCTTGCACCAGGGGCTGGACCAGACCTCCGTCGGCCGCACCCGCACCGGATGGCCGTCGACCTCCACCTGGTCGATCATCCACGCGGGCTTGCCGTAGCGGCGCGTCAGGTTCGAGAAGAGATCGGCGCCGGCGAACAGGCTTCGGCCCAGCTCGCTGTCATGCGCCGGGTTCAGCGGCGATCCCCAGAAGCTGCGCGCCGCAAGGGCGGCGTAGCGGAGCGGGGTGGTGGCGTAGTAGCCGGCTTCGTAGAGGGTGTAGAGCATGCCACAATCCTTGTGCGCCGCAGCATAACACCTGAAGTGTTAATCGGGTCCACAAGCTTGACTGTGGCGTTCCGCCACGTCTGTACACTGGCGACAGCGTCAGCAGCTCTGCGCCCGCGATCCCTGCTTCATCGCCGCCTCGATCTTGGCCGCCATCTGCTCCGGCGTCAGGCCATAGCTCAGCGGGCACGCCAGCTCGCCCCGCGGGTTCATCAGGTAGGTGATCGTCGAGTGGTCGATCACGTAGTCCGGCCCCGTCCCCGACTTCTGATGGTAGACCCGGTAGGCCTTGGCGATCTGATCGACCTGGGCCTGGTTCCCCGTCAGCGCCAGCACCTTCCGGGGGAAGGTCTCGTTGTCGAGATAGGTCCTCAGCTGGTCGGGCGTGTCCCGCGCCGGATCGAGGCTGACGAACACGGTCTGGAAGTTGCGCGCCTTGTCGCCCAGCAGCTTCTCGGTCTGGCCCAGGGCCAGCAGCGTCGTCGGGCAGGCGTCGGGGCAATAGGTGAAGCCGAAGAACACCGCGCTCCACTTGCCCTTGAGGGCGCTCTGGTCGACGTTGGCGCCCGTCTGGTCGATCATTTGGAACGGCCCGCCGATGGCGGCGGTTTGCTGCTGTCGAGGGGTCAGGACGCCCGACTGAACGGCGAGTGCAGTGAGAATGGCGAAGGCCACGGCCAGGAGCGCGAGGATGGCGAGCAGGCGGCGGCTCATTCGGAATTCCTTTGTCAGGACCGGGACGGTCCCCGGGGCGCTGGTCTAGCATGGCCAGCCTGCATTCCGCGGCGGCGGCGCAGACCGTCAGCCTCGATAAGACTGGGCACGTCCTGGCGCAAGGCGAGGACGCTGGCCCCGGCGACTGGCAGGGCGTCGCCGTCCGGCGCAGCCACCTGAGGGTTCGCACCCTCGTCTCCCTGCGCTGGATGGTGATCGCGGGCGAGATCCTGCTTCTGCTGGTGGCCGGCTTCGGTCTGGGCTTCCACGCGCCCTACCCCTTCTGCTTCGCGGTCATTGGAGCTGCGGCCTGGATCAACCTGATCACGGGGGTGGCCGCGCCGGGTCAAAAAGTGCTCGGCGACGTCGAGGCCACCGCGCACTTGGCTGTGGACGTGGTGCAGATCGCAGCCCTGGTGTTCCTGACCGGCGGGACCTCCAACCCCTTCGTGCTCCTGCTGATCGCGCCCGTCACCCTGGCGGCTGCGACCCTGCCGGCGCGCCCTGTGCTGACGCTCGGGTTTCTGGCGGGGGGGCTGACCATCGCCTTGGCTTTCCTGTCCTTCCCGCTGCCGGCGCCGGAAGGGCTGGAAGCGGTGGTCTCGCCCAGCTACCGCATCGGCGCCGCAATGGCGGTGATGGCCGGCATCGCCCTGGTCGCCGGCTACGTGCGTCAGGCCGCCGAGGAAGCCGCCCGCATGGCGCTTGCCCTGGACGTCACCCAGTCGGTGCTGGCCAAGGAGCAGCGACTGTCCGCCCTCGGCGCGCTCGCCGCGGCCGCGGCCCACGAGCTCGGCACGCCGCTCGCCACCATCTCTATCGTAGCCAAGGAACTGGAGCGGGAAGCGCCCACGCCGCAGGTGCGCGAGGACGCCGAGTTGCTGCGGGCTCAGGCTGAACGCTGCCGCGAGATCCTGCGCCGGCTGACGGACAAGCCCGACGCGGCCTCCGACGAGGTCCACGAGCGCCTGTCCCTCCGGCAACTGGTGCAGGAGGTCATGGAGCCTCACGCTGAGACGAAGGATGTCCGCGTCGAGGCGATCGTCACCGGCGCGCCCGGCGTGAAAGCGCCCGACATCCGGCGCATGCCGGAGATCACCCACGCCTTCACCTCGTTTGTGGAGAACGCCGTCGACTTCGCGAATTCCGAGGTCCTGGTCACCGCCCGCTTCGATGCGGAGACCATCTCCATGGAGGTGCGGGACGACGGTCCCGGCTTCGCACCCGAGATCCTGGCGAAGCTCGGCGAACCGTACGTCACAACCAGACCGGGAGCCGAGGGATCGCGCACCGGACACATCGGAATGGGGCTCGGGTTCTTCATCTCGAAGACTTTGTTGGAACGAACCGGGGCTGTTGTGACGTTTCAGAATGGCCGCCCCCGCGGCGCGATCGTCTCGGCCCGTTGGCCGCGGGCGAGAATCGAAGCGGAGACGGCCTGAGGCGCGGGCTTGTTGCGGGTTGCGACCTGCGACAGTCTGCCGCATACCGTACTGGTTGTAGGGAGCCCCGCGGGGGTGAGTGCATGACCGACCTTTCGACCGAAGTCGCCGCCCTGCCGGATAAGTCTCTTCTGGTGATGGACGACGACGCGCCGCTGCGCACGCGGCTTGGCCGAGCCCTCGAGCAGCGGGGCTTCGAGCCCACGCTGGTGGGCAGCGTCTCGGAAGCCATCACGGCAGTGAAGAGCAGCCCGCCTGCGTTCGCGGTGCTCGATATGCGATTGGACGACGGCAACGGCCTGCGCGTCGTGGAGGCGGTGCGTGACGCGCGGCCGGACGCGCGCATCATCATGCTGACCGGCTATGGCAACATCGCGACGGCCGTCCAGGCGGTCAAAGCCGGCGCGGTGGATTACCTCTCAAAGCCTGCGGACGCGGACGACGTGGTGCGGGCGCTGCTGGCCCGGGGCGATGCGCCTCCGCCGCCGCCGGACAATCCGATGAGCGCGGACCGGGTTCGGTGGGAGCACATCCAGCGGGTCTACGAACTCTGCAACCATAACGTCTCGGAGACCGCGCGCCGCCTGAACATGCACCGGCGAACCCTTCAGCGGATCCTCGCCAAGCGCGCCCCGCGCTAAGCGGCTACTCCAAGCTGGTGGCCTGCACGCCGCCCGCCCGCATGGCGGCGAGGCGGGCGAAGGCGAGGGTGAGCGCTTTGCGACGCGCCCCGGCCAGGGCCTCCACCGGCGCCTCGCGCAGGACCGCGCCGCCGAACCCGTCGGCGACGATCAAGCCCGGCTCCGCGGGCAGGATCTCGCGCGGGAATTCCGGCGCCACGGCAAAGGCGAAGGCATCGCAGTAGGGCTGGTACTCGTGCCACTTCTGGTCGGTCCGGAAGTCCTCGACGCTCGACTTCACCTCCACGATGAAGATCTGGCCCTTGGGGCCCAGCGCCATGAGGTCGGCGCGACGGCCATTTGGAAGCGTGACCTCGGCCAGCGGCGCGTAGCCCAGCGCGGTGAGCAGCCGGGCCGCCCCGCGGGTCACGGTGGCTGTGGTCTCGGGACGCGAGAGTGAGACGACGGTGACGGAGACGTCCATGTCGCCACCCTGTTCCGTCTTCGTTCCCAGTGCAAGCGCGGCAGTTTGCGACAAGCTGGCGCGAATCGCAGGCGCCGCTACTCCGCGGCGGCTTCGATCGCGTGGATGTCGTCGTCGGAGAGGCCGAAGTGGTGGCCGATCTCGTGCACCAGCACATGGGTGACCAGCTCATCCAGCGTGATCTCTCCATGGTCCGCCCACTCGTCGAGGATCGGGCGACGATAAAGGAAGACCATGGACGGCGCAGGGCTTGGTCCCAGGACCGAGCGACTCGCGATATCGACGCCGTGATAGAGGCCGGTGAGCTCGAACGGATCCTCGATCTCGAGGCTGTCGAGCACCTCCTGCGCCGCGAAGTCTTCGACCCGGAACAGAACCTCACCAGCCAACTGACGGAAGCCAGAAGGGAGCGCCTGAAAGGCGGTCTCCGCAAGCGCAGCGATGTCATCGAGCGATGGCGCCCGACCAAAGGTTTGAAGCTCACTCATCAGGCACGACGATATCCGGTCGCTCGGGCAGGCGCACTTCGAACAAGCCGATGTCGAGCGGCTGCTGCGGCTCCACCGGCCGGAGGGGCTGGCGGGCGATGGCTCGCAGGGTCTCGGGGTCGAGCGACTGACGCGCTCGTCGCGCCTGCCGGGCTTGGGGCGCTTCGATTGGCCGCTCCGCGCTGGCCACCCGCCAATAGGACACCATGAGCCGCCAGGCTGTGCGCGGCGCTTGCGTCGGGGGCTCGGGCCAGCGCCGGCCGTCTTCAAAGGTGGGCGTGACAGGGGCGAGCGGCGCGGTTCGACCCGGCTCGATGACCAGCTGCTCGACCAGCTTGCAGAAGCGATCCTCAATCCCCGGTGTGAAGCCGGTCCGCTCGTCCTCCACGCGGCCAGCGTAGGCAGCCAGGGCGGCTTCCCGGGTTGCGAACGCCGGGCCGGTCGGATCGGTGGTGAACACCACGGCCTCTCGGGCGGCGGTGCGCGCCTCGCGTTCTCGTGTGGCGCGAGCCAGCGGCCGCGCCAGCGCCTGCTCGGCGTTCGCCGCAACCGGATAAAGGATGGCCGTCATGTCCCTGATCATGCGCCAAAACGACAGGGGCTGGAAACGTGGCGAGATCGTGGTCGTAGGGCGAAGAGCCGCCTAATGTCCGTTAAGGGTGATTCGCCTTTCGGCGGAGGGCGAGCGGAGCCAGGATGGGAGCGCATCAACTGATCCTTGCGGCCGCGGCGGGCGCTGTCTCGCTGGCGATCTGCGCTGTGCTCTGGGCTTTGGCCCAGCGCGGGCGCGGGCAAGGACGTGTGAGGGCCCTGCTGGACCGTATCGCCGCTCTCGAGGCGCGGGCGGAGGCGGCCCAGGCTTCGGCGGAAGCGTTCGACTCCGCTCTGCTGGCGGTGGAAGACGGCCGGGCCATGCTGGCGTCGGGCGAGGAGTCCTTGCGCACCTGCGCGGCGGCGCTGGGCGTCGAAGCCGCCGACCCCCAAGCTCTCGTCAATGCGCTCATGCGCGCCGATCCCGACCACACCCGCCGCCTGCGAGCGCTGTTCGAGCGCGGCGAAGCCTGCGCCTTCGAAGTGCAGGGGCCAGCCGGCGCCGTTTCGGTCGAAGGACGTGCGGCGGGCGCGCTCGCGTGGCTTCGGCTGTCGGCCGTGATGGGCGAAGACGCCGGCCTGCCGACGGCGCCGCGGTTCGCCGCTTTTCTGAACACGCGCGAGTGTCCGGCCTGGATCGCCGCGGCGGATGGCTCGCCGGTTTGGGTCAACGCCGCCTGGCTGAAGGCGGTGGACGCCCACAGCCTTGATGAAGCGGCCGAACGCGGCGCAGCTTTTGACCGCGCCGTGGACTCCTTCGCCTCCGAAGCCGCCAACTTGGGTCAGCGGCGCGAGACCACTCGCTGGGTCACGGTCGGCGGACGCCGCGTTGCGTTCAACATCACCGCCCAACCGTTGGAAGGCGGCGGGGTCGGCGTGTGGACCGACGACGTCACCGACCTGGAAGAAACCCGCGAGCATCTGAAGCGCAACGTCGAGGCGCACGACGAGACGCTCAACCACATCGCCGAAGCGGTGGCGATCTTCAGTCACGCCAAAAAGCTGATCTTCCACAACGTCGCCTTCGCCGAGCTGTGGGGTTTGGAGCCTGCGTGGCTGGCCGAGCAGCCCAGCCACTCCGAAATCCTGGATCGCCTGCGCCAGCGCCGCCGCCTGCCGGAAACTGCCGATTACGGGCGCTGGAAGGCGGCTGAGCTCGACCGGTACGAACAGCTCGCCTCCAGCCCTGACGACCTTTGGAGCTTGCCCGACGGCCGCACCCTCAAGGTGGTGCGCCAGCCGCACCCGATGGGCGGCCTGCTGCTGCTGTTCAGCGACATCACGGGCGAGCTGAAGCTGAAGGCGCAGTACAACGCCCTCATCCAGGTCCAGCAGGCGACGCTCGACAAGCTTAGCGACGCGGTGGCGGTGTTCGGCTCGGATGGGCGCCTGCGCCTGCACAACGACGCTTTCGCCCGCTTCTGGAACCTGACGCCGACCGCACTGGAGGCGGCGGGCGACTTCGAAGGCGTGGTCGACCTCTGCGTGCCCAAGCTGCATGACCTGGGTTTCTGGCGCGAGCTGAAGGGCCGGGTGGCCGATCCGGATCCACAGGCGCGCGCGCCGATGAGCGGGGAGGTTCGCACCTCCGACGCGCGTATCGTCGCCTATCAATCGCGGCCGCTGCCCGACGGGGCCACCCTGATCGCCTTCACCGACATCACCGACACCCGCAAGCTCGAGAGCGCTCTGGCGGCTCGGGAGGCGGCGCTGGACGAGGCCGAGCGGCTGAAGCGCGACTTCGTCGGCAACGTCTCCTATGAGCTGCGGACGCCGCTCACCACGATCATCGGCTACTCCGAGCTGCTGGAGCGTTCCGGGGACGGGTTGTCGGAGCGCGGGCGTGCGCATGCGGCGGCGGTGAAGGCGGCGGCGACCCAGCTGGCACGTTCCATCGACGACGTCCTCGACATGGCGCAGATCGATGCCGACGAGATGGCGCTGGACCTGGAAGACGTCCGGGTCGCCGAGCTGCTGATGCAGACCGCAGTGCGTTGGGCCAAGGAAGCGGAGGCTATGCGGGTCTCAATCCTGGTGGAACGCCCGGACGACATCGGGGTGATCCGCGGGGACTCGCGCCGCCTCAGCCAGATCCTGAATCACCTGGTGGAGAACGCCCTGCGCCAAACCCCGCCAGGCGGTACGGTCACGGTCGCTGCACGGCGCGCCCTGGGCGAGATTCAGCTGCAGGTCTCGGACACCGGCCGGGGCATTCCATTCCATGTGCAGGCGCACATCTTCGACCGCTTCATCGGGCGCGAGCGCGGCGGACCCGGGTTAGGCCTTGCGCTCGTGAAGGCGCTGACCGAGCTGCACGGCGGTTGGGTGGCGCTTGAAAGCGAGCCTGGTGCGGGCGCGACCTTCACCTGCCACCTTCCAGAAGAAGCCCACGCAGCCGTCGCCCAGCCGGAGCTGGGCTTCGCGCACTAGAGCGATCCGTTCTGCCGAAAGGCCGCGCGTAATCCTGCCTTGAACGAAGAAGGGGCCCTCAGAACGATCTGAGAGCCCTCGTCCGACCGCCTGCGGCGGCTGCCTTGTTTGCGAGAGCTTACTTGCCCTTCGCCCGTTGCTGGGCGGCGATCGCCAGGAACATGTAGTTGGTCTCGCCGCCACCGAGCACGTACTCGGTCTGCTGCCAGAAGTAGGGCCAGACCTTCAGTTCGGGCAGGTCGGGGCGGATCAGCGCCGTGCCCGAGATCACCCCGCCGGGGATGTACGACCAGTCTGCCCGGTTGGTGCCGTACGCGGTTGTCGCCGATTTCGAGCCGACGCCTGACGCGAACGAGGCGTTGTTCTGGCCGGGGTGCACGCCGAGCACGAAGTTCAGGGCGTTGAGGTGGTAGTCCTCCGGCGTCAGCTGTGGCCAGCCCTTGTGGAAGAACCACTGCTTCACACCGAACTCCTGGATGGTCCAGCCCGCACCCCAGATGTCCGGCTTGTAGGGCACGCCGTACGGGTTCTCCTTGGACTGCTCCCGCAGCTTGGCCTGATAGGTCGCCACGACGGCGGTGACGTCGCGGCGGAAGGACTCGTCCGGCACGCGGTTGATCACCTGGCCGACAGCCCAGCCGGAGTTCTCGATGTCAGCGATCACCGTCGGCTTCAGGGCGATGAGTTCGCTCATGTAGGCGCCCTCGCCGGTGGCCAGGACCAATTCCGTCAGTGCGGCAATCCGGTCCGTCGGCTTCTTCGGCCGGTCCTTGGCCTTGGCGTAGATGTCCCGGGCTGCAGCCAGGGACTCGGCCGCGAGCTTGGCGTCGTAGTCGCGCAGAGCCACTGATGCGGCCGCCAGGCCGGCGGCAGCGTCCAACTCACGGTCCGGGTTGTCCTCGGTGAACACCCAGCGATCGTCGTCCACCCCGTAGTTGTGGCCGCGCAGAAGGTCCGGCTTGGCCTTCGGATCGTAAGGCAGGTTGTCCGTCTGGTTCACCACGTCGCCCAGCAGCACATATTGCGACAGGTGCGGCTCGATGATCCCGCGGTAGAGGCGGCCCATGGCGCGGTATCCGCCGAGCACACTGAGCAGACCGTGCTCGATCTGCTGGCGAGCGTCGTCCTTGCCGTCGGCCACGCGGATGTCGACCGTCTTGTTCTTCTGGTCGACGGCCGTAGCGTCGTAGTTCAGGCCGAACTCGGTGACCATCTTGGACAGCAACCAGATGGTGCCGATCTGGCTCTCGACCCGCATGTCGTAGTCGCCCGCGTCATGCCAGCCCCCGGCGTCGAGGCCGGGCACGCGATCGCCGGGCTTGTACTTCGTCAGGGTGGAGGCGCCCTGCAGGTAGCCGTCGAAGTGGTTGAGGTCGGTCGGCGCCATGCGGGCGTCGTCCAGGTGATCGAGGCCATGCCAGATGCGGTACTTCTCGCGCACCACCATGTGGCACATCTGGTTCGGCAGGAAGGTCTCGAGCGTCGGCTGCCAGACGTCGCGGTCGAAGACGTCCGCGCCGATCTTGAACGGATGGCTGACCTGGTCACGGTAGCCGACGACGTACATCCCCGGCGCGGTCACGTCCGAGAAGTCGAAGGTGGAGTACTGGTAGCGCAGGAACGGCCCGAAGGCCTTAGGCGCGCCGCGCTTGGCCACCTGGCGGCCGTTGGCGGTGAGGCGGTAGAGGACGACCTCGTCGGCCTTGGTGTCGAGGGGGTCCTTCTCCAGCACCACCCGCTTGGCCTGGTCGGGGGCATAGCCGACCTGGCTGACCTGGATCACCGGCTGATAGCGCCAGCCTTCCACCACGTTGGGCGTGATGACCCACTCGATGGCGTTCTTGGTGGCCCCGGCGGGCACCACGCCGCGCACGATGTACCAGGCGTTGTTGTGGTTGCCGCGGCCGTCCACCAGCTCGAGCTGGCCGGTGCGGCTCTCGATCGTCATGCGGCGCAGGTCCTCGTCGGGAGCCACGATCAACGTCTTGCCCTGTGCCATGGGCTTGCTGATCCACTCGCCGGCGCGTTGCTCCACTGGGCCATTCGGCTGACGCGGGAAGATGCCGGCTTGGCCGTCCATCAGCCACGACTTGCCGAACAGCTCGCCGGGGAACAGCTCGAAGTTGAAGCCGACCTTCCCAATCCACTCCGCAGGGAGCGGTTGGTCGAGGTCGACAGTGACCCTGAAGGCGCCGCCTGACAGCGCTGTCACTTTAACGTGATAGGTAAATTTTAGGTCGGGGTAGATGATCGGATTGAACCCTTTCCGGTCCTTGGAAGGGTCCGGATAGGAGAGGGTCTGGGTGATCGTGCCGGTGGCGCGATCCACGGTGCGCGTCTGGGTCACCGGCATGGGAGACCATTGTCCGGGGGAGGTTTCCAGGCGCAGGTCGCCGTTGGCGGCGACGCGGGTGCCGTGCTGGACAACGGTCACCCCCGTCTGGTGACCGTCAGGGTAGAAGTCATTGAAAACCATGACGTTCACGCCCTGGCGCGCGAAATATTCCTTGTCGTTGATCGAGATCGGCGCGCCGGCTGAGCCGGTCGGCTTCTGCGCCAGGGCTTGTGGCGCGGCCGCGATCAGGGCGAGCGCAGCGGCGCCCGCGAGCAGGCTTCTCATCATGAATCCCCCCTTGGGAAAGGTTTTGTTGGGCCCGAAGGTCTCCCCACGCTTAGCAAGGCGATGCGGGGCTGCAACCCCCCGCTGGCGAACCCGCGAGCGCCGGTCTAGCGTCGGTGCAAGAAACAAGCGGGAGGATCGGGATGAAGCTGACGCGGCGGGGCGCCACTCTGGGTGGGGCGTTGCTCGGGCTGGGTGTCATGGGAGCGGCTAAGGCGGGCGTGACGAGCCGCCCGTGGGGCAAGCTTCCTGATGGCCGGACGGTCACCCTCTATACCCTCACGAACCGGAACGGCCTGGTCGTTCGGATCATGGACCTCGGCGGCGTGATCGTGGGCGTCGACGCGCCGGATCGCGCGGGCAAGCTGGGAGACGTGGTCCTCGGCTTCGACCGCCTGGAGCCATACCTGACGGACTCTCCGGGCTTCGGCGCCGTGATGGGGCGCTACGCCAACCGGATCGCCGGCGCGCGTTTTCGGCTGGACGGCCGAAGCTACCAGCTGATCCCCAACGCCGGGGAGCACAATCTCCATGGCGGCCCGCAAGGTTGGGACAAGCTCCTGTGGCGCGCGCGGCCGCTGGACGGAGCGGCTGGCCCCGGTCTGGAGCTGTCGCTGCAAAGCCCCGACGGCGATCAAGGCTTCCCAGGCACTGTGGAGGTTGTCTGGACCTACTGGCTCACCCACGACAATCGCCTCACCATGGAGGCCCGTGCGACAACCGATGCGCCGACGGTCATCAACATGACCAATCACGCCTACTTCAACCTTTCGGCGGACGGCTCCAGCACCATCCTGGACCACGAACTGCAGGTCGACGCCGCCAGCTATACGCCCAAGGATCGAACTGGGATTCCCACGGGCGAGATCGCGTCCGTCGAAGGCACGCCCTTTGATTTCCGCACAGCCAAACCCATTGGACGGGACATCGGATCGGCCCCGGGTGGCTACGACCACAACCTCATTGTTGATCCGCACGCCCAGGGCGAACTGCGTCGCGTAGCGCGGGCGCGCGACCCGAAGAGCGGGCGCACGCTGGAGGTCTGGTCCGACCAGCCCGGCGTTCAGTTCTATTCGGCCCACTGGCTGAAGATCGCCGGCAAAGGCGGGGCCTTCTACGGCCCAGAACACGGGTTCTGCCTGGAGCCGCAGCACTATCCAGATAGCCCGAACAAGCCGCAGTTCCCGACCACCGTGCTGCGTCCCGGCCAGACCTTCCGCTGGCGAGGCGAGTTCCGGTTCGGAGTGGCTTAGGGCAGCCGGACCGGCGGGCCTGGCATCGGAGTTTGCGCGCCCTGCTCCTGCAGCCAGGCCCCGAATGCTTCTGCGGTCGGGTTGTCCGCCAGACGCGGGCGCAGGAAAACGAAGCGGGCGTTCACCGGCTCGAAGCCGAAGGGGGCGGCGAGCCGGCCGCGCTCCACGTCCGGCGCGGCGAAGGCCCAGGGCGCGATCCCGACGCCAAGGCCCGCGGCGGCGGCCTCCAGCATGTAGGAGTTATGCTCGAACTGGCGCTCGAGCCGCGCGGGCGGCAGGACAAGCTGGGCGCGGCCGGCCCACTCCTCCCAGGCTTCCATGCGGGTCTCGGTGTGCAGGCGGGGCAGGGTAAGCAGCCGCGGAAGATCATCGCCGATCTCGGCTAGGAGGCTGGGCGCCAGCACCGGCCCGTGAAACAGGGGCATGAAGGGCGTCGAGCGGATGCCTTCGGCGGGCCGGCTATGCTCGATGCGGATGGCGGCGTGGAGCCCGCCCTGGCTGAAGTCCACGGGCGCGTGGCTTTCCAGGATGCGCACGCGCACGCCGGGATGCCGCTCGTGAAAGTCGGGCAGCCGGGGGATCAACCACTTCATCGCCAGGGTGCCCAGGCACGAGACCACCAGCTCGCGATCGGGACCGGCGCCGGGCAGGGCGGCGGCGACCATGTCGAAGGCAGGCGTCAGGGCGGCGGCGAGCTGGCGGCCGGCATCGGTCAGCACCAGGTCGTGTCGCGGACCGACCACCAGCCGGACGCCCAGGCGCACCTCCAGCGCTCGCACCTGACGGCTGACAGCGCCGTGCGTGATGCAAAGCTCGGACGCAGCGCCGGTCATCGAGCCCAGTCGCGCGAAGGCTTCGAAGGCGCGAAGACCGGTCAGTGAGGGCAGTGGACGGCGCGCCATGTGACTCCAGCTCACATCATAGCGCCGCTTAGTCGATTGAGCACCAGCTGGGAAGGCTGGAAGGTCCACCCATGACCAACAGGAAGAGCAGACCTCAGACCCCGCCGCAGCTTCGGCCCAGCTATCTTCTCGCCGCGGCCGCCATATGGGCGGCCGTCATCGCAGCGTGGCTGGCGCCTCCGCCGGAGCAGGTCGTGCAGATGGCGAAGCTGGAGTGCGCGCCGGGACGCTGAGCCGCTAGTGCTGGCTTTCCGGCATGCGGACCACGAGCCCGTCAAGGGCGTCGCTGATGCGGATCTGGCAAGACAGGCGGCTGTTCGGCTCTACGTTTTCGGCGAAGTCGAGCATCGACTCCTCCATGGCCGAGGCCGTGCCGGTCTTCTCGCGCCAGGCTTCGTCCACATAGACGTGGCAGGTGGCGCAGGCGCAGGCGCCGCCGCAGTCGGCGTCGATGCCCGGGATGTTGTTCTTCACCGCGCCTTCCATGACCGACAGGCCGTTCTTCACGTCGACCACGTGTTCGGTCCCGTCGTGCTCGATGTAGGTGATCTTGGCCATCTGTACTCTTCAGGCGGTCGGCGGCGTCAGGCCGCGACCTCTTTCATGGAAACGGAGGGGTCGGCAAGCTTGGCTTTGTCGACCGACTTGCGGTTCAGGATCAGCTGCCGCCCCATCATGAACTCCGGAGGAGCGTTGATGGCTTCAACCGACTGAAGCTGGTCGCCCTTCAGGTGGAAGACTGCGAACTTGCCCGAGGCCGGATCGCCGCGAACGAGGATCTCGTCGGCGTCGAAGGCGTAGCCGGCGATCTGGAGCTTCAGGTCGTACTGATCGGACCACTGCCAAGGCGCTTCACCGGCGGGAGCTGGGCGGCCGGTGATCGCGCTGGCCGCCTGCTTGGCCTGCTCCAGGGCGTTCGGCACGCTTTCCATGCGGAACATGCGTCCGTAGATCGGCATCGGCCTATGCGCGACGTCACCGATGGCGAAGATGTTCGGATCCGAGCTGCGGGCCTGCAGGTCCACCACAACGCCGCGCGCCGTCTCCAGCCCGCAGTCGTCAGCGAGCTCGTCGTTCGGAGCGGCGCCCACGCCCACCACCACGGCGTCGCAGGCGATGGTGCGGCCGTCGGCGAGTTTCACCCCGGTGACGTGACCGCCCCGGCCTTCGAAGCCGACGACGCTGCAGCCCAGTTCGAACGTGACGCCGTGCCGTTCGTGATAGGTGCGGAAGAAGTCGGAGAGCACTTCGCAGGCGACGCGGGCGAGCAGGCGCTCCTCGCGCTCCAGCACCACCACGTCCGCGCCGAGCGCGCGCCCTGACGCTGCGACTTCCAGGCCGATGTAGCCGCCGCCGACCACGGCCAGCTTCTTGCCCGGCCCAACGGCCGCCTTGAGGCGTTCGGCGTCAGCTGCGGTGCGCAGGAACATGACACCGTCGAGGTCCGCGCCCTCAATTGGCAAGGCGATGGCCCGAGCGCCGGTCGCCAGGATCAGCACGTCGTAATGGACGGTCGAGCCGTCAGCGAGGTGAACGAGCTGGGCGCTGCGCTCCAGCCGCTCAGCCCGGGTGCTCGGCCGAAAGTCGATGTCGTGCTCGGCGTAGAACTCCAGCGGCTTCAGCGCCAGGGAGTCCGCGTCAGCCTCCCCCTTCAGCCAAGCCTTGGACAAAGGCGGCCGCTGATACGGCGGAATGGGCTCGTCGCCGATGAGGGTGATCGGCCCAGTATGCCCGTACTGGCGCAAAAGGGCCGCCGCCGTGCCGCCGGCGTGGCCCGCGCCCAGGATCACCACATGCGCGGAAGGATCGCTCATGCGTCTCCGATGCCGAAGTGTGACTTGGCCGTCAACTTGACGCTGGGGGAGTGATGAACCGCGTCAGACGACGCGGTCCACCAGCATCTTCTTCACTTCCTGGATGGCCTTGGCCGGGTTCAGACCCTTCGGGCACACCTGAGCGCAGTTCATGATGGTGTGGCAGCGGTAGAGCTTGAACGGATCTTCCAGGTAGTCGAGGCGATCGCCAGTCGCTTCGTCGCGGCTGTCGACCAGCCAGCGGTAGGCGTGCAGCAGGGCCGCCGGACCCAGGTACTTTTCCTGGTTCCACCAGTAGCTCGGGCAGGAGGTCGAGCAGCAGGCGCACAGGATGCACTCATAAAGGCCGTCGAGCTTCTCGCGGTCCTCGGGGCTCTGCACCCACTCCTTCTGCGGCTCCGGCGTCTCGGTGTGCAGCCAAGGCTCGATGGACGCGTACTGGGCGTAGAAGAGGGTCATGTCAGGGACGAGGTCCTTGACGACCGGCATGTGCGGCAGCGGGCTGATCTGCACGTCCTTGCCAGGCACTTCTTCCCAACCATGGGTGCAGGCCAAGGTGTTGCGCCCGCCGATGTTCATGGCGCAGGAGCCGCAGACCCCTTCACGGCACGAGCGGCGGAAGGCCAGCGACGGGTCCATGTTGTTCTTGATGTAGAACAGCACGTCCAGGACCATCGGCCCGCACTTGTCGAGATCCACCTCGTAGGTGTCCCAGCGCGGGTTCTCCGTTCCTTCCGGATCGTAGCGGTAGACCTTGAAGGTCTTGGTGCGCGTGGCGCCCTCGACCGCCGGATAGTGGCGGCCGCGGGTGACGCGGGAATTCTTGGGAAGCGCGAATTCGACCATTGTGTCCTTGCCCCGCCGCCTTAGTAAACCCGCGCCTTCGGCGGGATGTACGAGACGTCGTTCGTCATCGTGTAGTTGTGCACCGGGCGATCATCGAGCCGGACGGCGCCGGTGGCGTCGTCGAACCAGGCGAGCGTGTGCTTCATCCAGTTGGCGTCGTCGCGGTCGGCGAAGTCCTCGCGGGCGTGAGCGCCGCGGCTTTCCGTGCGGTTCGCGGCGCCGTTCACCGTCACGGCCGCCTGGCCGATCAGGTTGTCCAGCTCCAGCGTCTCCATCAGGTCGGTGTTCCAGATCATGCCGCGGTCGACGACCTTCAGGTCGCGACGCTTCTCGTGCACCGCCTGCATGCGCTTGACGCCTGACGTCAGGCTCTCACCGGTGCGGAACACGGCGGCGTCTTCCTGCATGGCGCGCTGCATTTCCAGCCGCAGCGAAGCCGTGGACGTGGAGCCGTTGGCGTTCCGCAGCCGATCAAACCGGGCCAGGTGAGCCTCGGTCATGTAGGGCTTCAGCTCCGGCTGCTTCTCGCCGGCCTTGATGGTGTCGGCCGCGCGCAGAGCGGCCGAGCGCCCGAACACCACCAGGTCGATCAGGCTGTTGGAGCCCAGGCGGTTGGCGCCGTGCACCGACACGCAGGCCGCTTCGCCCACGGCCATCAGGCCCGGCACAACCTTGTCGGGGTTGGCGCCCTCGCGGGTGACGACCTCCGAGTAGAAGTTCGTCGGGATGCCGCCCATGTTGTAGTGGACGGTCGGCAGAACCGGGATCGGCTCCTTTGTGACGTCCACGCCGGCGAAGATCTTGGCGCTTTCCGAGATGCCCGGCAGGCGCTCGGCGAGGATCTTTGGATCCAGGTGATCGAGGTGCAGGAAGATGTGGTCCTTGTTCGGGCCCACGCCCCGGCCTTCGCGGATCTCGATCGTCATGGCCCGGCTGACCATGTCACGCGGCGCCAAGTCCTTCACGGTGGGCGCATAGCGTTCCATGAAACGCTCGCCTTCCGAGTTGGTCAGGTAACCGCCTTCGCCGCGCGCGCCTTCGGTGATCAGGCAGCCCGCGCCGTAGATGCCGGTGGGGTGGAACTGCACGAATTCCATGTCCTGCAGTGGCAGGCCGGCGCGCAGCGCCATGGCGTTGCCGTCGCCCGTACAGGTGTGCGCGCTGGTGCAGGAGAAGTAGGCCCGGCCGTAGCCGCCGGTCGCGAGGATCACCAGCTGCGCCTGGAAGCGATGCAGGGTGCCGTCGTCGAGCTTCCACGCGGTCACGCCGCGGCAGACGCCCTCTTCGTCCATGATCAGGTCGAGGGCGAAGTACTCGATGAAGAACTCGGTGTCGTGCGCCAGGCTCTGACCGTACATGGTGTGGAGCATGGCGTGGCCGGTCCGGTCCGCCGCCGCGCAGGTGCGCTGGATCGGGGCCTCGCCGTAGTTCTTGGTCATGCCGCCGAAGGCGCGCTGGTAGATTTTGCCCTCAGGCGTCCGGGAGAACGGCACGCCCCAGTGCTCCAGCTCGTAGACCGCGGCCGGCGCGTTGCGGCACAGGTACTCAATGGCGTCCTGGTCGCCCAGCCAGTCCGACCCCTTGACGGTGTCGTACATGTGCCAGCGCCAGTCATCCGGGCTCATGTTGCCCAAGGACGCCGAGATGCCGCCCTGGGCGGCGACGGTGTGCGAACGGGTCGGGAAGACCTTGGACACGCACGCGGTCTTGAGACCCGCTTGCGCGCAACCGAGGGCCGCGCGCAAGCCGGAGCCGCCCGCGCCCACCACGACCACGTCAAACTTGTGGTCGATGAAATCGTAAGTCGCCATGAGCTAGCTTACGCGCCTCCCAGCGCGACCTTGAGGATCGAGAAGATCGCCAGCGCGCCAGCCAGCACGCAGACGAAGAGGTTGATGAGCAGCAGGGCGCTCTTGTTCAGCGTGATGTGGATGTAGTCCTCGATGATCACGCGGAAGCCGGAGTGCATGTGCCAGAAGCTGATGCCTAAAGTGAGCACCACGAGCACGGCGTTCAGCGGCTCGGAAATCCAAGCAACAGCGAAGTCGTAGTCTCCGGCGGCGAGCCGCAGAACCCCGAACACCGCCCACAGGGTGAGCGGGATCAGCGCCACCGAGCTGACGCGCTCGGAGATCCAGTGGCCGACGCCGTGCTTGGCTGAGCCCAGGCCGCGGGCGCGGGACAGGGGCGTGCGATAGCTGACCATCAGAGCGCTCCCGTCATGGCGGCGATAACCCAAACCGCGATCGACGCGGCGACCGTGAAGGCGAGGCAGACGACGGCCGAGAAGTTGGCGCTCTTCACGTCGAGGCCGTGGCCGGTGTCCCAGACCAGGTGACGGATGCCGTTGGCCAGGTGGTAGAAGAACGACACGGTGAGGCCGAACATCACCAGCTTGCCAAGCGGCGAGCCCAGCAGGCTCTTAAACGTGGCGTAGGACTCAGGACCGTTCGCCAGGGCGATCGCCCAGGCCGCGGCGATCAACGCCCCCACATACAGCGCCACGCCCGTGGCGCGGTGCAGGATGGAAGTCGCCATGGTGATATGCCAGCGCCACACCTGAAGGTGGGGCGACATCGGCCTTTCCCGGAGCTTCGGAGCCCGTGTGGCGTCGGTCATGCGTGTCAGCCGCTCGCTCGTTTGTTCTTGGAGACGCGGCTTTTGGGCCCGTCCATGTGAGGTGTCAACGAAAGCGGGCGCAAAGCTCCTCCTTCGCAGGAGCCGAAATCCTGCGGATAATTTCTCCTGCTGCAATGCGTGATTGCTGTAGCCTGCCTTCGCGGGAGGCGAAGGATGCCATTTGATCTGGTTGATCTCAGATTGTTCTGCGAGGTGGTCGACGCTGGCTCCATCACCGGCGGGGCGGAGCGCAGCGCCCTCGCCCTGGCCGCAGCCTCGACCCGCATCCGCCGGATGGAGGAGGCGGTCGGCGCTCCCCTGCTGACCCGCTCGCGCCAGGGCGTAAACCCCACCGAGGCTGGGCGGACCCTGCTCAAGCACGCCCGCGAGATCATCGCCCAGAGCGCTCGTCTGCGGGAGGATCTCGGCGCATACGCCGGCGGTCTCGGCGGCGAAGTGCGGCTGCTGGCCAACACCAACGCCCTGACGGAGTTCATCCCGGAAGCGCTGAGCTCCTTTCTGGCGATGAACCCGCACGTCAGCGTCGATCTGGAAGAGCGGCTGTCGGACGAGATCGTCGGCCTGATCGCCGAGGGTGTTGGTGACATCGGCATTGTGGCCGGCACGGTTGACGTCGGACGCCTGGAAAGCTTCCCGTTCCGATCCGACCGTTTTGTGGTGGTGACCAGCGCGGGGCATCGGATGGCCAAGCAGCGCTCGGTGAGCTTCTCGCAGGTGCTGGACTGCGATTTGGTGGGTCTGGAGCGTTCGAGTTCGCTGCAGCGCTTCCTGTCCTCCAAGGCGACGAGGGAAGGCCGACCGCTGCGCTTGCGCGTCCAGCTCCGCAGCTTCGACGCCGTGTGCCGGCTGGTGGAATGCGGCGTGGGGGTGGGCGTGGTGCCTCAGACCACGGCTCATCGCGCGGCCAAGACCATGAACCTCGCCATCGTGGACCTCGCCGACGAGTGGGCGGTGCGCGAGCTGCGGATTTGCGTCCGGTCTCTCGAGGATCTTCGACCTTATGCCCGGCAGCTCGTCGAGAGCCTGCGGACTGGCTAGTCCCGATCCACCAGCCAGTCGGCCGACCGCATCTCCTGGAGGCGGGAAGCCGTGCGCTCGAACTCGAAGGCCCCTTCGCCCTCAGGGTAAAGTTTGACGGGTTCGGCTTCGGCCAGGACGATCAGGCGTGTGCGAGCTTCGTAGAGCGCGTCAACGAGGATGACGAACCTGCGCGCCTCTTCACGCCGAGCCGGCGTGAGCTTCGGTACGTCCTCGAGGAACACTGTGTGGAAGCGCTCGGCCAGGGCGAGGTAGTCGTTTGGGCCGAGAGCGACAGCACAGAGGCTTGTGAAGGTGGCCCGCAGTAGGCCGCCCGCGGCGTGGGGCAGGGTGATCTTGCGGCCGAGCACCTCGAGCACCGCGCCGGCCTCCTCCTGGCCGTCCAGCATGTCGCGCCAAAGCCGGTCGAACGAGCGCTCGTTGTCCGGATCGATGGGCGAGAACCAGGAACTCGCCGCACGCAGACGGTCCAGGCGATAGTCGTTCGGCCCCGCCACCCGAACGACTTCGAGCCGCTCCTTGAGCAGGTCGATGAACGGCAGGAAGAGCTGGCGATTGATGCCATTCTTGTAGAGTTCGTCCGGCGTGCGGTTCGAGGTGGTCACCACAGTGACGCCGCGGGCGAACAGGTTCTCGAACAGGCGCCCCAGGATCATGGCGTCGGCAATGTCCGTGACCTGGAATTCGTCGAAGCAGAGCAGGCGCGCCTGCTCGGCGACCACCTCGGCCGCTGGAAGGATGGGGTCATCGCCCTTGTGCTGGCCGAAGCGGGCCTTGCGGGCGGCGGCGTCGCCCTTGCGCCACGCGTCGATCAAGCGGTGGATCTCGCCCATGAAGACATGGAAGTGGACCCGGCGCTTCTTCTCGACAGGCGCGGTCTCGAAGAACAGGTCCATCAGCATGGACTTGCCGCGGCCAACTGGTCCGTAGAGGTAGACGCCGCGAAGGCTGGCGGCGTCCTTTCTGCGGAACAGACCGGCCAGCACGCCTGCGGGCTGTGCGTTCTCGAGCTCCTCTTGCAGCCTGTTGAGAGCTTGCAGCCCCAGTTCCTGAGCGTGATCACTGCGGAGCTCGCCACGCTGGAGCTTGGCGTCATAGGCGGCTTGCAGGGCTGTCGGCATCGAACGTTCCGGTAGCGGCGTCAGGCGCGCGGCGCAAGGAACGGCCCGCGGGGCAAGGGGTTGTCTCCCCGAACGAAAGGAGCCTTCACATGGCCGAAGATCCTCGGACCTACCAGCCCAGCACCACCGAAGTGAACCGCGCCCGCGTCCAGGGCAATGGCGTGGGGCAGCAGGACATGGACATGCAGCAGGACCCGGATCGCGACACCTACGCGACCGAGCCGCAGAACACCGCCGGCTGGGACAACGACCCGCCGAACCAGGGGACGGACCGCCCCTCGCAAGCTGATTTCAGCGGTCAGGACGTGGGTGATGACGATGCGCCGGGGGAGCCCCGTAGCTTCGCCGCCGACGACGACACCGGCGACAATGTCGCTCCGGTGCGCGACGAAGCTGATGTGAACGATACGCCGATCCTCGGCTCCGGCACGCCGGCCAATGTCGACATCCACAAGATCGGTCAGCAGGACAACCCTGAAGGCGATTGGGGCGACGCCGAACCCGGCGCTGTTTTCTCCCAGAACAACACCCGTCGTCCCATCACGACCGAGGGGCAACGCGGCCAGGGCGCCAAGACGCGTCAGGCCAACAAGGACATCGTCAGCCGCCGAAGCTGACACGGCGGGCGCTTCTCCCGGCGGGAGAAGCGCCGCTCCCCTAGCGCATGGTCGGGATCACAAAGGCGGAGTCTTCCAACGCGCCTTCCGGCCAACGCGCCGTCACCGTCTTCGTCTTGGTGTAGAACCTGACGCCCTCCAGGCCGTGCTGGTTGATGTCGCCGAACGCCGAGCGCTTCCAGCCTCCGAAGGTGTGGTAGGCGACCGGCACCGGGATGGGCACGTTGATGCCCACCATGCCGACGTTCACGCGACTGGCGAACTCTCGCGCCGCCCGACCGTTGCGGGTGAAGATGGCCACTCCGTTGCCGTATTGGTGCTCGGAAGGCAGGGCGAGCGCCTCCTCAAAGGTTTCCGCCCGCACGATCTGGAGGACGGGACCGAAGATCTCTTCCTGGTATGTGCGCATCGTCGGCTTCACCTGATCGAACAGGCTGGGGCCGATGAAGAAGCCTTTCTC
The DNA here is from genome assembly GCF_003254705.1 of Phenylobacterium deserti. Classification (GTDB taxonomy): domain Bacteria; phylum Pseudomonadota; class Alphaproteobacteria; order Caulobacterales; family Caulobacteraceae; genus Phenylobacterium; species Phenylobacterium deserti. The sequence continues at coordinate 783,617 of NZ_QFYR01000001.1, read as the reverse complement.
ATAACCCTGCAGGGAGAAGTCGCGGCCATCCACCACCAGCTCGGCGCCTTCGTCGACGCCCATCTGAATGTAATCCGAGACCCGCTTGCGATGCGCGGCGGTGACGACGGGCCCATACTGAGCGGCCGCATCGGTGGACACGCCCACCTTCAGGGTTTCAATCTCGGAGAGCACGCGCTCGCGCAATGCTTCGGCCGTCGTGGCGCCGACCGGCACAACGACCGGCAAGGCCATGCAGCGCTCGCCCGCCGAGCCATAGGCCGCGCCGATGATGTCCCGGGTCGCCTGCTCCAGATCAGCGTCCGGCATGACGATGCCGTGGTTCTTGGCGCCGCCCATAGCCTGCACGCGCTTTCCATTCGCAGTCCCGCGCGAGTAGACGTAGTGGGCGATGTCGGAAGAGCCGACGAAGCTGATCGCCCGGATGTCGGGGTTGTCGAGAATGGCGTCCACCGCGGTCTTGTCGCCGTGAACCACGTTCAGGACGCCGGCTGGCGCACCGGCCTCCATCATCAGTTCCGCGAGCCGGACCGGAACGCTGGGGTCCTTTTCGGAAGGCTTCAGGATGAAGCTGTTGCCCACCGCGATGGCGATGCCGAACATCCACATCGGGATCATGGCGGGGAAGTTGAAGGGTGTTATGCCGGCGGCGACGCCCAGCGGTTGACGCATGGAATAGACGTCGATGCCCGGACCGGCGCCCTCGGTGTACTCGCCCTTGAGGGCATGCGGGATGCCGCAGGCGAACTCGATGACCTCGAGGCCGCGCTGGATGTCGCCTTTGGAGTCGGCGATCACCTTGCCGTGCTCCGATGACAGCAGCTCGGCCAACTCGTCCATCCGGGCTTCCACCAGCCGCTTGAACTCGAACATAACCCGGGCCCGGCGCTGCGGATTGACCAACCCCCAGGTCTGCTGCGCGCGAAGCGCCGACTGCACGGCCTTGTCGAGTTCGGCTTCGCTGGCCAAGGCCACGCGGGCCTGAACCTCGCCGGTGTTGGGGTTGAAGACCTCGGAGAAGCGCCCGGAGGTCCCCGCGACGGCGACGCCGTCGATGAAGTGAAGAACGTCACGCATGAAACGAACTCTAGGCCTCCGGCGGCCCTGCGCAACGCCTCACGCGAGGTGACGTGGCGTCAGCCGCGGACCTGGGCGAACGCCTGCTCGATCATCGCGATCACCTCGCGCGCCTCGCTGGCTTCCACCGGTGGCGGGCCCTCGCCGCGAACAGCGGCTGCGGTCTTGCGGTAGAAGTCGACCCAGTCACCGGCAGCGATGTCGAGCAGCTCCTGGCCGTTCGGTGTGGCAAGCGTTGCGGGGATGGCGGGGAGCCGTTCTCGGAAGTCGGCGTCGGCTGGGTGTCCGCCTTGGCGGAGCAGAGCCTCGATCGGATCGATGCCGTGCGTGAGCAGGCTGGCCTTGGTCCCGTGCGCCGAGAAGCGGGGCCGAGGCGCGGCGACGACGCTGCAGGACGAGACGATCGCCCGCATCCTCCCGTAGGCGAAGGTCAGCTCGAAGTAGTCGTCGGCCACCGCTCCGTCGCGCTGGGTTGCCCTGTCTGCCCGCATCCAGTCGGGCGAGCCGAACAGCTGCAGGACCTGGTCGATCAGGTGAGGGCCAAGATCCCAGAGCATGCCGGAGCCAGGCTGGGTGCTGTTGCGCCACGCGGGCGCCGCCTCTGGCCTGAACCGATCCCAACGCGCTTCGAACAGGCCGACCTCGCCCAGGGCGCCTGACGCGATCTTCTCGCGGACGGCCCTGAAGTCGCCGTCCTCACGACGGTTGTGGAAGATCGTCAGAACTCGCCGGTTCTCTGCCGCCAGGGCGATCAGCGCGTCCGCGTCTGCGACGGACAGAGCAAACGGCTTGTCCAGCACCACGTGCTTGCCGGCCTGCAGGGCCGCTGTCGCCAGGGGGACGTGGGTCTCGTTCGGTGAGGCCACCACCACCAGATCGACATCGTCGGCCTGGACGACGTCGGCAGGGTCGCCTCGCCGGGGGCGATCGCGGCGGGCTGAGATGTCCCGCGAGGTCGCCACGGCAGTGATGCGGAAGTCGCCGGCGGCCTCGATCAACGGGGCGTGGATGATGCCTCCGGCGAGGCCGTGGCCGATCAGGCCGACGCGGATCGGATCGTTCGACATCAGCTAGCCTCAGAAAGTCTTCGCGCCGCGCACCGGCAGCAGCAGGGCGTAGAGCGAGGTCGTCGCGCAGATGTAGAGCCGGTTGCCGCGCGGGCCGCCGAAGCAGACGTTGGCCACCATCTCGCCGACCCGGATGCGGCCCAGCAGCCGGCCATCGGGAGCGTAGACGTGGACGCTTTCGTGGGCGCTGGTCCAGAGCCGGCCGGCTTCGTCGAAGCGGAAGCCGTCGAAGAAGCCTTCTTTCAGTTCGGCGAACACCTCGCCGCCGGTGAGCCGATCGCCGTCGACGTCGAAGGCGCGGATGTGGCGCGGGCCGTCCTTGCGGTGGGTGCCGCCGGTGTCTGCAATAAACAGACGTCGCTCGTCGGGTGAGAAGGCGATTCCGTTGGGGCGGACGAAGTCGCTGGCAACCCTCGAGAGAACGTTGGTATGCGGATCTAGGCGGTAGACGTGGCAGCCGTCCTGCTCGGGATCGGCGCGGACGCCCTCGTAGTCGCTGTCGATGCCGTAGGCCGGGTCGGTGAACCAGATGGAGTCGTCGGAGCGGACGACGAGGTCGTTGGGGCTGTTGAGGCGGCGGCCTTCGAAACGGTCGGAGAGGACGGTGAGCGAGCCATCGTGCTCGGTCCGCAGGATGCGGCGGCCGCCGTGCTGGCAGCTGACCAGGCGGCCCTGGCGGTCGACCGTGTTGCCGTTGGTGAAGTCGGAGGGTTCGCGGAAGACGCTGACCTGGCCGGTGGTCTCGTCGAAGCGCAGCAGGCGGTTGTTCGGAATGTCGCTCCAGACCAGCTGGCGGTGAGCCGGGAAATAGGCCGGGCCTTCCGCCCATCGGCAGCCGTCGTAGAGGCGCTCCAGACGAGCGGTGGTGTTCACGCAGGCGGCGAACTCATCGTCCAGAAACTCGATCTCGCCCAAGCGCGCCTCCTTTGTGGGAGCGCGATCCTAGCGAGGCTTTCGCCGAGCGGAAGGGTGAACGCGTTCGGCGAAAAACCTGCCCGGCGCCGCTTGCGGCTCGCGCCTCGGACTCCACCTACAGGTCAACGAAAATCGGGAGTGAGACACATGGACGAGGCCACCATCACCGTCATTCCCGTGCCCGGCGGCTGGGCTGTCCAACCGGGCGACGGCGAAGCGACGCTGTTCTTCCAGGGCGGCCGGGCCGAGGCCCATGCCCGCAAGCTCGCGCAGGCGAGCTGGAAGGCCGGGGCCCCGGCGCGCGTGCTCGTGCACAATCGCGAAGGGGTGCTGGTCGGGAGCTGGGAGATCGGGCCCTTCGGCGAGAGCCAGGTCACCCACTAGCGCCCTCAGAGGGCGGCCACGGTGCGGGCCTTCGTCCCGTCCAGAAGCTTCAGCAGCTCGGCGTCCCAGCCATAGACATCCGGACGGAAGGCGATGCGCCCGTCCTGCGGGAAGGCGGTCAGGTAGATCAGCCGGACCGGCACCTTCTCCGCCAGCTTGACGTGGGTGGTCTCGCCGGACGCGAGCACCTGGTCGACACGTTCGTTGGACCAGCCCTGCTGACGGGCGACCAGCATCCTGGCGAACGGCACCGCCTGGGCTAGACGGACGCAGCCGTGGCTGACCGCCCGCTGGGTGCGGTTGAACGCCGCCTTGGCCGGGGTGTCGTGCAGGTACACCGCGAAAGGGTTGTCGAAGTCGAACTTCACCAGGCCCAGAGCGCTGTCGGGCCCGGGCTTTTGCACCACACGACCGTCCTTCACCTCGTAGCCGTGCTCGGCGAAGTAGCCCGGGTTGCTGGCCTGCTTCGGATAGAGCTCCTCCTGGGCGATGCCGTCCGGCACGTTCCAGGGTGGGTTCAGCACGATGGTGTCGATAGAGGAGGCCAGCATGGGCGTCTCGTCGCCGGGCTTGCCCGACGCGGCGAGCATGTGCACCGCGTGGCGACCGCCTTCGTAGTAGTCCATCACGGCGGCGGCGGTGTTCACGTCCACCCGGGTGGCCGGCTCCTCGCGGGGCAGCCAGCGCAGGCGCTCGAGGTTGGCGCGGATCTGGGCGGCGCGACCGGCCGCCGGCACGTTCAGCTCGCGCAAGGTGGCCTCGTCCAGCTGGCCGGTGGCCGGCAGCCCATGCAGCGCCTGGTAGCGGTTCACGGCGGCGGCCAGCGCGCCGTCAAACGGCGCATTGACGTCCTGATCCTTCAGGCCCGCGTCCTCGAACGCGAGGCGCTGGCGAAGGGCGGTCACCTGCCCAGCGTCGGGGACGGTGGGCCAGCCGCCAGCGGCCACGATCTTGAGGTAGTTCAGGTAGGCGCTCTGCAGCGCCTTGTACTGGTCGCTCTGAGGCGGCTGCTGGTCCAGCCAGTCCTTGAAGTCGCCGGCCTTCACAGCCTCGCGCAGGCTGGCTTCGGCGTCGTAGGGCTCGGAGCGCAGGGTCCAGTCGGCGGGCATCGCCTTGCGCGGGATGCTGCGCCCGTGCTGCGCTTGTCCGTAGGCGACGAGCTGCGCGTAGAGCAGCCGGTCGCGGGTCTTGGTGTCCCCATCTTCACCGAGCTTGCGGATGCGCTCCACCGAGAACTGGTCCTGGGAGAAGCCGTGCTCCGGCGCCTTGGCCAGCACATCGAGCGCGTTGTTCACGTCGTTGCGGGCGATGGTTCCGTCTTGGGGGGTGCTGCGGCTGCAGGCGGCGGCCAGAAGGCTCAGGGACGCGGCGCCGAGGAACGCCTCTCGGCGCGAGACATAACCTTTGATCATGAAGCCATAACGCCGAACCTGCGCCTTGGTGGCGTACGACTTTGCAAGCTTGCCGCTGCGCCGCACGCTGACGCATTCTCCGTGGCATGACGGTCGCCTCGCCCGCCCACGCTGTCACGCGACGGGCCAGTCGCACGCACATCATCGACGTCCTGATCGCCGAGCGGGCGCCGAAGCTGGCCGCCAGTCCGGTCTGGCCCCTGGCGCGACCACTGCTTTACCGGCTGCTCGACTACGGCAAGGCGCGTCGCATGGCCGATGCAATCGGGCCCATGGGCGGGCGGCAGGCGCTGGATTACGTGTCCGATCTGCTGGGCTTGGACGTCACGGTTCAGGGATTGGAGCGCACGCCTGCCGCCGGCCGGGTGGTGGTGGTCTGCAACCATCCCACCGGCATCGCCGACGGAATCGCCGCGTACGACGCCCTGAGAGGCGTTCGACCCGATCTTGTCTTCTACGCCAACGCCGACGCGCACCGGGTCTCAGCCCGGCTGTCGGATGTGCTGATCCCGGTGGAATGGGTCGAGAACAAGCGCACGCGAGACAAGACCCGGACCACCTTGCAGATGACCCGCGAGGCCATGGAGGCGGAGCGTTGCCTGGTCATCTTCCCGGCGGGGCGGCTCGCGCGGCGCCAGCCCGATGGCGCCCTGTGCGATCCGGTCTGGATGAGCAGCGCCGTTTCCATCGCCCGCAAGTACGAGGCTCCGGTTCTGCCGGTGCATGTGGAGGGGCCCTGGTCGACCCTGTTTCACCTTTTCCATGGCGTCTCGCAGGAGCTGCGGGACATCACCCTCTTCCATGAGATGCTGAACAAGCGTGGTCGGCCGTTCCGCCTGATCGTCGGGCCCGTCATCCCCCCATCGAAACTGGAAGGCGATCCAGTTGAGGCGACGGCGGCGCTGAAACGCTATGTGGAAGGCGTCCTTCCCAACGAACCGGAGCGTCCGTTCTGAAGACCTTCGAAGTCGACCGCGACTTGCGTCTCCCCAACGAGGCGGCGACGGCGCGCCTTGGCGCCGCGATCGCCCAGGCGCTGCAGCCCGGCGAGGCCGTGTGCCTGTCCGGACCCTTGGGCGCCGGCAAGTCGACCCTCGCCCGGGCGCTGGTGCGGGCGCTGACCACGCCGGACGAGGACGTGCCCTCGCCGACCTTCACCATCGTCCAGTTCTACGAAGGGCCGCGACTTCACGTCGCCCACTTCGATCTTTATCGCCTCTCGTCGCCGGACGAGGCCTATGAGATCGGTTTGGACGAGGCGCTGGAGGACGGCGCGGCGGTGATCGAGTGGCCGGAGCGCCTGGAGGGCCGCCTGCCGCCGGACCGACTCGATATAGAGATCGGGCCACAGCCCAATAGCGAAGAGGGACGGTACGTGCGGTTCGTCCCGCATGGATCGTGGGAAGGACGCGGGATTGAGTTCGGATCGTGAGGCGGAAAAGGCCGAGTTTCTGAAGGCCAACGGCTTTGGCGCGGCCCGTCGCCAGCCGCTGAGCGGCGACGCCTCCACCCGGGCCTACGAGCGCCTCTTCATGCCGAGCGGCGTGTCCTTGATCTTCATGGACCAGCCGCCGGCGCTGGAAAGCGCCCCTTGTCCGCCGGAGGCGACCGCCGAGGAACGGCGCGCGGCCGGCTATAACGCCCTGGCGCGCCTGGCGGCGGGCCGGGTGGACGCCTTCGTGGCCACCGCCGGCTGGCTGCGTGAGCATGGCCTTTCCGCGCCGCAGATCCTTGCGGCTAAACCGGCGCGCGGTCTGGCCGTCCTGGAGGACCTGGGCGACGATCTCTTCGCCCGTCTCATCGAGAACGGCCACGACGAAGCGCCGATGTATGACGGCGCCATCCAAGCCCTGGTGCGCATGCACGAGCAGACGCCGCCCGACGTGCTCGCCTACGACGGCGCGAGCTGGCCTCTGCTGAGCTATGACGAGGTGGCGCTGCAAACGGCCGATGCGCTCTTCGTCGAGTGGCTGCCGAAGCTTCGGACCGAGCTCGCCTTCAGCCCGGACGCTGTCGCCGAGTGGAACGCCATCTGGGCGCCGATCCGGGCGCGCGGGGCGGCGGGCGCGACGGTGTTCTGCCACCGCGACTACCACGCCGAAAATCTGATCTGGCTGCCGGAGCGCGAGGGCTGCGCACGGGTCGGCCTGCTGGACTTCCAGGACGCCTTGAAGGCTCACCCGGCCTGGGACATGTCCATGCTGCTGCACGATGCGCGCCGGGACGTCTCGCCGGAACGCGAGGCGGCCGCTCTTCGGCGGTACTTCGAGCTGAAGCCGGACCTCGACCGCGAACAGTTCCTGGCCGACTACCATGCGCTGGGCGCGCTGAACGTTCTGCGTATCCTGGGCATCTTCGCGCGGCTGGTGACGCGGGATTCCAAGCCGCGGTACGCCGCCTTCATGCCGAGGCTCTGGGGCTATCTCGACCGCTGCCTGGCCGATCCACAGATGGCGGGATTGAAGGACTGGATGGACCGCTACGTTCCGCAGGAGGCCCGCCGGTGACCGGGGGGCCGCGCACGGCGATGGTGCTCGCGGCGGGTCTGGGGACCCGCATGCGACCGCTGACCGACACCATGCCCAAGGCGCTGGTGCCGGTGGGCGGGCGGGCGCTGATCGACCGCGTGCTGGACCGTTTGGTGGAAGCCGGGGTCGAACGGGCGGTGGTGAACGTCCACTACCTGGCCGACCAGATGGTGGAACACCTGGGCCGGCGTAGCGATCTGGAGATCCTGATCTCCGACGAGCGTGACGAGCTGCTCGACAGCGGCGGCGGCATTCAGCACGCCCGCCCGTTGCTGGGCGAAGAGCCCATCTTCCTGGCCAACATCGACTCTCTTTGGGTCGATCGTGGAGAGGCGCCGCTCGAGACGTTGAAACGGACGTGGAATCCAGACGCCATGGACCTGCTGCTGCTGCTTGTGCGGCGCGGGGACGGCATCGGTTTCGAAGGACCGCAAGGCTTCCTGATGGATGACGCCGGGCGGCTGACCCATTCCACCTCGCTGGAGGTGGTGACGCCGTTCGCCAATGTCGGTTTCGGCATCATGAAGCCGCAGGTGCTGGACGATCAGCCGAAGTCGGGTGCGTTCCCGATCCAGCCGACGTGGCGCCGGCTGCAGTCTGAAGGCCGGCTGTTCGGCGCTGTGATGGACGCGTTCTGGATGCACGTGGGCGATCCCGCCGCCAGGGGGGCGGCCGAGGCGCGCCTGAAATGACCGCCTTCTTCGAGCGTGCGGGTCCGCGCTGGTACAACATCCCGGCGCACCGGCCCTTCGCCCAGGACCTCGCCCGCGGACTGCACGACGCGCTGTCCCCGTTCGGGCCTGAAGCGCTCTCCGAAGCCATCGTCCTGACGCCCACCCGGCGGGGCGCACGGGCGCTGGCGGACGCCTTCATTTCGGCGGCCGGCGGCAAGGCCGTGCTGCCGCCGCAGATGCGACCGCTCGGCGACCTTGAAGAAGGCGAGCCGCCGTTCGAGCCGGGCGACCTGGCGTTGGACCTGCCGGCGGTAATCGAGCCGCTGAAGCGCAGGTTCGAGCTGACCCGCCTGGTCGCCGACCACGAGCACCTGCTGGAAGGCCGCACCCTGACGGCGGCTGCCGCCCTGGAGCTGGCCGATGCGCTCGGCGGCTTCTTCGACTCCGTGCAGATCGAGGAGGCGGAGATCGAGGGCCGCCTCGCCGACCTGGTGGACAGCGAGCTGGCCGAGCACTGGCAGGTGTCGCGCACATTCCTGGAAGCGGCGGCCAGCGGCTGGCGCCATCGTCTGGCGGACCTGGGCGTGGTGGACGTGAGCGAGCGCCGCGTGCGCCTGCTGCGGCGGCTGGCCGAGACCTGGTCGCTGAACCCGCCCCAGGCGGTGCTTGTCGCCGCCGGCTCCACCGGCACGGCGCCGGCCACCCGCGCCCTGCTGGCGGCGGTGGCTTCCGCGCCGCGTGGCGCGGTGGTGCTGCCCGGGCTGGACGAGGGCCTGGCGGACAAGGCCTGGGCCAAGGTGGACGTGCAGCACCCGCAAGGGGCGCTGAAGCGCCTGTTGGACGAGGCGGGCGTCACCAAGAACGATGTCGCTGTCTGGCCCGCCTCCATCGCAGCGGACAGCCGTGGCCGGTGGCGTAGGCGGCTGGTCAACGAAGCGCTGCGGCCCGCCGAAGAGACGGCCGACTGGCTCCGGGTGATCGACAGCCTGCGGGCCGAGGGCGCCAAGGAAGGCATCGATCCGATCGCCGAAGGCTTCGACGGGTTGTCGGTGCTGACCGCCCGCACGGAGGAGGAGGCGTCCACGGCCGCCGCCCTGCTGCTGCGCGAGGCGCTGGAAACGCCGGAGCGGACGGCGGCCCTGGTCACGCCCGACCAGACGCTGGCGCGTCGGGTCACCGCCAAGCTCGCGCGATGGGGGGTGATCCCGGACAGCTCGGCAGGCGAGCCGCTGGCCGGCTGCCGCTGCGGCGCGCTTTGCGGCCTGGTGTCGCGCCTGGCCATTGATCCGCTGGATCCGGTGGTGCAGCTCGCCATCGTCAAGCACCCCTATGTCCGCATGGGACGCGAGGCCGAGGCGCTGGCCGAGGCGGCCCGGACGCTGGAACTGAAGGGGCTGCGCGGCCCGCGCGCCCAAACCTGGGAGCGGCTGGAGGCCAAGCTTGCGCCGCATGCGGAGGCCGCCGCGCTGGCGCGGGATCTTCGGGCGCTCGCCGAGGCGCTGCAGGCGCCGTTCGCTGAGGGTCTGGCCTCGCCCGCCGAGGCCACACGGCTGATCGCCGCCACGATGGAGTCGCTGTGCCGCGGGCCTGACGGCGCGCTGGGCGAGCTTTGGACCGGCCCGGGCGGCGAGGCCATGAGCCGGCTGCTGTCGGGGCTGATCCGGGAATCCGACGGCCTGCCGCCGGCCAGCCCACGCGGGTTCGCCGACCTGCTGGAGCGGCTGATGGAGGGCGAGACGGTGCGGGCCGGCGGCTCGACCCATCCGCGCCTGCGCATCCTGGGCGCCATCGAGGCGCGGCTGGTGCGCGCCGATCGCCTGGTGGTGGCGGGGCTGGAAGAAGGGGTGTGGCCCAGGGGCGCGCCGCTGGATCCGTTCCTGTCGCGCCCGATGCGCGAGCGGCTGGGCCTGCCTTCGCCCGAGCGGCGGATCGGCCTGGCGGCGCACGACTTCGCGCAGGCCGCCTGCGCGCCCGAAGCCATTCTGCTGCACACCGAGCGGCGGGAAGGCGCGCCGGCGGTGAAATCGCGCTGGCTGTGGCGGCTGGAGACCCTGGCGCGCGGCGCGGGCGTAGCGATACCCAGCCGCACTGAGGTGCTGGACTGGGTCGCGGCGCTGGACGAGCCGGGGGCGCCGGAACCGGCGAAGCGGCCGGCGCCCGTGCCGCCAGTGGCCGATCGCCCGCGCAAGATGGCGGTGACCCGCGTGGAGACCCTGACCCGCGATCCCTACGCCGTTTGGGCGCGGGACATCCTGAAGCTTTATCCCATCGACCGGCCGGATGTGGCGGCCGACGTGCGCGCCCGCGGCACGGCCATCCACAAAGCGTTCGAGCTGTTCGCCGAGCGTTTCCCCGGCGCCGTGCCGGCCGACGCGGCCGAGGTGTTCGAGGGGCTCTATCTCGAGGCGCTGGCAGAGGCGGGGCTGCCGCAGGAAGCCCTAGCCCGCGAGGCGGCCCTGGCCCGGGAGGCCGCACTGTGGGTGGCCGATCTGGAGCGGGAGCGCCGGGCCGATGGGCGCAAGATCCACGTGGAGCTTTATGGTGAGCTGGCGGTGCGTGCCCCGGCCGGCGAGTTCGTGGTCACCGCGAGGGCCGACCGCATCGAGCAGACCGCCGACGGCGAGGGGCACATCCTCGACTACAAGACCGGCAAGGCGCCTTCCAAGAAGGAGGTCGAAACCGGCTTTTCGCCCCAGCTGACGCTCACCGCCGCCATCCTGCAGGCGGGCGGTTTTGCGGACCTGGGCCCCTTGCGACCCGGCGAGCTGACCTATCTGGAGATCACCGGACGGCGGCCGGCGGGCAAGATCGAGTGCCGGGCCGCAGGCGAGGAAAGCGGCTTCGCCGTCGCCATGGCGGTGGAAGGGCTGGAGCAGCTGATCGCCCGCTACGACCAGCCGGACCAGCCGTATATCTCGCGCACCGCGCCGCAGTTCGTGAAGGCGCGGGTCAGCGACTACGACCACCTGGCGCGGGTGTTCGAGTGGTCCACCAGCGGTGAGGAGGGCGAGGAATGAGCCTCGTCATCGACTTCCCCCGGCGGACCCTGGCCATCGATCCGCAGCAGCGGGCGGCGGATCCGCAGCTGTCGGCCTTCGTCACCGCCAACGCGGGGTCGGGCAAGACAAAGACCCTGATCGACCGGGTGGCGCGCCTGCTGCTGGCGGGCGCCAAGCCTGAGACCATCCTGTGCGTGACCTACACCAAGGCGGCGGCGGCCGAGATGCAGCGGCGTCTTTACGGCGTGCTGGGCGGCTGGTCGGTGGCGCCGGACGGCAAGCTGCGCGCGGAACTGGCCAAGCTGCAGGACGGGCAGCCGGGCGACTACACGGACGAGGAGTTGTCGGAGGCGCGGGCCCTGTTCGCCCGCGCGCTGGAGACGCCAGGCGGGCTGAAGATCCAGACCATCCACGCCTTTTGCGAAAAGCTGCTGCGGCGGTTCCCGCTGGAAGCAGGGGTCTCGCCGGGCTTTCGGGTGATGGACGATGCGGCCTCGGCCTTTGTCGCCCAGGCGGCGCGGCGGGCGGTGGCGCAGCACGCCATGGCCGCGCCCGGCCAGATCGCGGAGGCCTACGCCCGCTTCTCTGTGGCGCTCGACCACCAGAGCTTCCAGTCGATGTTCGCCGACTTCGAAGCGCGGCGGGGGGCTCTGCACGAGTTCATCCGCAGCCAGGGCGGCTTTGCAGGGGCGGCCGACTGGGCGTGGCGCAAGTGCGGCTTCGACGGCGAGACCTCGCCAGCGGCGGAGGCCCAGGCGGCCATGGCGCGCATGGACCGCGCCCTGTGGCGCGAGGCGGCCGAGGTGCTGAGCGGGGGCGGCAAGACCGACCAAGGCTGCGCCCAGCAGATGTTCGCGGTGACCGCCGATCCGGAAGCGGCTCTCGAGCAGGCGCTGAAGGTGTTCTTCACCAAGGGCGGCGAGGGGCCGGCGGCGACCTGGGTCGGCAAGACCAGCGGGCTGAAGAGCCGGGAAGGCCTGCGGGTCCTGCTGCTGGCCGAGCAGGCGCGGCTGGAGGAGGCGCGCGCGCGGGTGCGGGCGGCGCAGGTGGCGCTGGACACGGTGGATGCGCTGACGCTGGCCCACGCGTACCTGACGGCCTACGACCTGGAGAAGCGGCTGTCGGGGGCGCTCGATTTCGCCGACCTGATCGAGAAGACCTGCGCGCTTCTGAAGAACCGGCCGGCGGCGGCCTGGGTGCTCTACAAGCTGGACGGCGGGGTGGACCACATCCTGGTGGACGAGGCGCAGGACACCGCGCCCGACCAGTGGACCATTGTCGATGCGCTGACGGAGGAGTTCTTCTCGGGCGAGGGCGTCGGCCGCCACCAGGGCAAGCTCAAGCGCAACATGTTCGTTGTGGGCGACGAGAAGCAGTCGATCTACTCGTTCCAGGGCGCGCGGCCCGAGCTGCTGATCCGCAAATTCGAGTTCCACCGCGAGCGGGCCACCGGGGCCGGCTTCAAGTTCGAGCGCGTCGACCTGCTGACCTCCTGGCGCTCGACGCCGCAGGTGCTGTCGTTTGTGGATGCGGTGTTCGCGCCGGTGCAGCTGGCGGCGGCGATCCAGCCGCGGATCGAGGCGGAAAAGGTCGTCCACGAGGCGCAGCGCAAGGACCACGCCGGCTGCGTCGACGTCTGGCCGCTGACCTTCGAGGAGAAGGGGCCGGAGCGCCTGGCCTGGGACGCGCCGCTGGACGCCGAAAGCGAGCAGAGCGCCAACCGCCGGCTGGCCCGCAACATCGCCTGCGAGATCAAGACGCTGATCGCTCGAGGCGACCGGGTGTTCGACAAGGATCTGCGCGAGTGGCGGCCGGCCCATGCGGGCGACGTGCTGATCCTGGTGCGGCGGCGCAAGGCGCTGTTCGAGGAGATCCTGCGGGCGCTGAAGCACGAGGGCATTCCGGTGGCGGGCGCCGACCGGCTGGCGCTGTCCGAGCACATCATCTTCGACGACCTGGTGGCGCTCGCTCGGTTCGTGCAGTTCCCGGGTGACGAGCTGAACCTGGCGGCCCTGCTGAAGAGCCCGTTCTGCGGCCTTACCGACGACAGCCTCTACGAGCTGGCGTTCAGGCGGGGACGCGAGGGGCTGTGGGAGCGGCTGCAGCGGCGGGCTGGGGCGCAGGAGGACTGGACCCACGCCCATGCGGTGCTGGCCAAGGCGCTGGCGGAAGGGCGCAGCCGGCGACCGTTCGAGTTCTACTCAGCCATGCTCGGCCACCTGGATGCGCAGGGCTGGTCCTTGCGCAAGCGGCTGCTGAAGCGGCTGGGATCGGAGGCGCAGGACGCGCTGGACGAGTTCCTGGCGCAGGTGCTGACCGCTGAAGCACGAGGCATCCACGACCTGGAGAGCCTGGCCGCGGCCTTCGCCAGCCTGGACATCACCGTGAAGCGGGAGATGGACGCGCCGACCGCCGAGGTGCGGGTGATGACCGCACACGGGGCCAAGGGGCTGGAAGCGCCGATTGTGTTCCTGCCGGAAACCACGCTGACGCGCACGGCGCGCGGCTCGCCGCTGCTGAAGACGGAGGACGGCGGGTTCCTGTGGTGCGTGTCCAAGGAGCGGGACTGCGAAGCCAGCGCCTCGGCGCGCGAGGCGCGGGTGCGGGCCGAGGAGAACGAGGCCTTCCGGCTGCTCTATGTGGCGCTGACCCGGGCGCGGGACCGGCTGGTGTTGTGCGGCCGAGCGGCGGCGGGGGCCAAGCCGGAGAATATCGAGGGCTGGTGGGGCGCGGTCTCGCGGGCGCTGGACCACGACGACATCGCCCCGCATGTGCGTACCGTCGGCTGCAACGGCATGGAGATCCGCCGCTACGGTCCCGATCCGGTGGCGATGGGCGGGGTGGCGGCCGCCGTGCGGGCCAAGCTGAAGGCTCCCGACTGGGCGCGGAAGATCGCGCCGGCCGAGGCGTTCTCTCGCTACGCTTCGCCATCGGACCTGGGCGAGGGCGCGAAGGCGGCGGCCGCTTCGCCGCTGTCCGAGGTCTCGGGGCTGGGCCGGTTCCGGCGCGGGGACCTGATCCACCGGCTGCTGCAGCTGCTGCCCGACATCGTGGCGGAGGAGCAGGGCCGGGCGGCGGAGGCGCTGCTGGCGCGCGAGCGGGACCTGTCGGACGAGCAGCGGAGCGAGATGGCGCGGGCGGCGCTGACCGTGCTGCGCGACCCGCGCTTCGGAGAGGTGTTCGGGCCCGGCTCGCGGGCGGAGGTGGCCATCGCGGGCGCCTCCGCGAAGCTGCCGGCGGGCCTGAAGATTTCCGGCCGCATCGACCGGCTGGTGGTGCTGCCCGACCGGGTGCTGGTGGCCGACTTCAAGACCAACCGGCCTTCGCCGGACCGGATCGAGGACGCCGACCCGGCGTACCTGCGGCAGATGTCGCTCTATGCGGCGGTGCTGGGCGAGGTGTTCCCCGGCCGGCGGATCGAGGCGGCGCTGGTCTGGACGGACGGGCCGAAGCTGATGCCGATCCCAGAAAACCTGATCGTCCAGACGCTTGCCGACCTGCGCCGTGACGGTTGATACCCGGCCGAGCCCCGCCTACATCGGCGGATCGAAAGGGCGTCAGGCCGCGTTCCTGCGGCCCGACGCGTGAGGAGTTACCCATGAGCACCGTCAAGGTCACCGACGAGTCCTTCGAGTCCGACGTCCTGCAGGCGCAAGGTCCCGTCCTGGTGGACTTCTGGGCCGAGTGGTGCGGTCCCTGTAAGCAGATCGCGCCCGCGCTGGAGCAGATCTCGGAAGAGCTCGCCGGCCAGGTGACCATCGCCAAGCTGAACATCGAAGAGAGCCCGACCACCCCGTCCCGCTACGGCGTTCGCGGCATCCCGACCATGATGCTGTTCAAGGGCGGCCAGATGGCTTCCATGAAGGTGGGCGCCATGCCCAAGCAGAAGATCGTCGAGTGGCTTAATGAGGCTGGCGTCAGCGCCTGACGTCCTGCTCCTCCCCTTAAGGGGAGGTGACCCGCAGGGTCGGAGGGGGTTCCAGCCGCAGACCCGGCTGGTGAAACCCCCTCAGCCGCTTCGCGACAGCTCCCCCTGAGGGGGAGCAACTAAGAACTAGGTCGGCCAGGTCTCTGGACTCATCGCCAGGACCTCGCCGGCGAAGTGCAGGCCGCCGCAGATCAGGACGTGAGGCGCAGGCCCGTCCACCTGCAGCGCGGCGCGCACCGCTTCCGTCACATCGCCAACCGTTGTCACGCCCAGGCCGACCGAGCGGGCCGCCTGAGCGAGTTCGTCCGCGCTTGCCGCGTTGGGCGAGTCGAAGGTGGTGGTGAACACCGTCGGGTGCATCTCGGCGAAGGGCAGGAAGAAGCCGCGGGCGTCCTTGCGGGCGAACATGCCGGCGATGAGCACCAGGGGCCGCGGATCACGATCCACCAGGCGCGAGGCGGCTTCCGCCAGGGCGCGGCCGGCATGCGGATTGTGGCCGCCGTCTAGCCACAGGTCCGAGCCGCGGGCCCGCGCCATTTCGGCGAGCGGCCCCTTGGTCAGCCGCTGGAAGCGGGCGGGCCAGGTGGTGGAGGCGACGCCGCCGCCGACCTCGTCCTCCGACAGGTCGGGCTTGAACGTCAGGGCGGCGGCCACGGCGAGGCCGGCGTTGGCGAACTGGTAGCCGCCGAACAGGCTGGGCGGGGGCAGGTCCAGCAGGCGCTCGGGCATCTGAACCAGCAGCCGGCCGCGCTCCTCCCAGGCGTCGAAGTCCTCGCCCATCTTGAGCAGCGGCGCGCGAAGCTTGGCGGCCTCGCGCTCGATCACCTCGCGCGCTTCGTCCATCTGGCGGGCGACCACCACGGGGCGGCCGGCCTTGATGATGCCAGCCTTCTCCCAGGCGATCTTGGAAAGCTCGGGCCCCAGCAGCTCCAGGTGATCGTAGTCGACCGGCGTGATGACGCTGACGGCCGGGGCGTCGAATATGTTGGTGGCGTCGAAGCGGCCGCCGAGACCGACCTCGATCACGCAAAGGTCGGCCGGCGTGTCGGCGAAGGCCTGGATGGCCAGAACGGTGGCGATCTCGAAGAAGCTGATCGGCTCGCCCGCGTTGGCGGCCTCCAGCTGATCGACCAGCTGTTCGAGCCGTGCATCGCTGATCAGCTCGCCGGCGACGCGGATCCGTTCGGAAAAGCGGACCAGATGCGGAGAGGTGAGGCAATGGACCTTCAGGCCGGCCGCCTCGGCGATGGCCCGCAGGTAGGCGACGGTGGAGCCCTTGCCGTTGGTGCCGGCGACGTGGATCACCGGCGGCAGGCGCGTCTCAGGATTGCCCAAGGCGGCCAGCAGCCGCTCGACCCGGCCGGTGGTCAGGTCGATCAGGCTCGGGTGATTGGCGCGGAGGCGCTGGATCGCCAGATCCGAGGCGCGGATCTGATCGAAATGATGCGAGGACGACACCTCAGGCGGCGGCGGAAGCCGCGCGTCCCATCATCAGGGTCTTGAGGATCGAGCTGAGCACCGCCGGCAGTTCGCCACGTGTGGTCACCCGGTCGATCATCCCGCGCTCCACCAGGAATTCCGACTTCTGGAAGCCGGGCGGCAGGGTTTCCCGGATGGTCTGCTCGATCACCCGCCGACCGGAGAAGCCGATGGTGGCGTTCGGCTCGGCCAGGTGGACATCGCCCAGCATGGCGTAAGAGGCCAGCACGCCGCCCGTGGTCGGGTCGGTGAGCACCACGACGTAGGGCAGGCCGGCCGCCTTGACCTCGTTCAGCGCCAGGGTCGTGCGGGCCATCTGCATGAGGGACAGGGTGCCCTCCTGCATGCGCGCGCCGCCGGAGGCGGTGAAAATCACCAGGGGGACGTTGCGAGTCACGGCTTCCTGAGCGGCCTTCACGAAGGTCTCGCCGGCGCCCATGCCGAGCGAGCCGCCCATGAAGCTGAAGTCCTGGACGATCACGACGGCGGGCTGGCCCTGGATCTGGCCAAAGCCGATGGCCATGGAGTCCTGTTCGCCCGTGGTCTTGCGCGCGGCCTTCAGGCGGTCCGCATAGGGCTTCTCATCCGGAAACTTGAGCGGATCGTCGAGCACGACCGGCGAGGCGATCTTCTCGAACTGGCCATCGTCGAAGGTGTAGCGCAGGCGCTGGGCGGCCCCGATCCGCATGTGGAAGCCCGACGGCGTCACCCACAGGGAGGCTTCCAGATCCGGACGGTAGATCATCTCGCCGGTGTCCGGGCACTTCACCCAGAGGTTCTCGGGCGTGTCGTTCTTCTTCTGGAAGGCGCCACGCACGCCCGGGGCGATGCGCGCAAGCCAGCCGGAGCGCTCACGAGGCGCGGCGGGGCGCGCAGACTTTTCGGTACGATTCTCAGCCATAGCCTTGGTTCTCAGAGCGCCGCCTGGCCGGCTCGTGCGTGGCGCACAGACTTGGCCAGAGAAGCGACTTTGGAAAGAACACGCTGCGTCACGTCTTCGTTGGCGGCGAGGCCCGCCGCGACTTCCTCGACCAGCGCCGAGCCGACCACGGCGGCGTCAGCGACGCGAGCGATCGCGGCGGCTCTTTCCGGGGTCTTGATGCCGAAGCCGACGGCAACCGGCAGGCCCGAGGCCTTGCGAACGCGTTCAACGGCGGGGGCGACGGCGCCGGCGTCCGCTTCCTTGACGCCGGTCACGCCGGCCACGGACACGTAGTAGACGAACCCTGAGGTGCGGCGCACGACGGTCGGCAGACGGTTGTCGTCGGAAGTGGGGGTCGCCAGGCGGATCAGCGACAGCTCCTCGGCGTCGAGCGCGTCCGCCAGGGGATCGGCTTCCTCCGGCGGGATGTCGACGACGATCAGGCCGTCCACGCCTGCCGCGGCGGCGTCACGCGCGAAGGCGGCATAGCCGCGGCTGACCAGAGGATTGGCGTAGCCCATCAGGATGATGGGGGTGTCCTGATCGGATTTGCGGAACTCGGCGATCAGCGCGAGGGTCTTGGCGAGGCCCATGCCGCTGGAAAGGGCGCGCTGGGCGGCGCGCTGGATCGGCGGCCCCTCAGCCATGGGGTCGGAAAAGGGAAAGCCCACCTCGATCAGGTCGGCGCCCGCCGCGGGCAGGCCCTTCAGGATTTCGAGCCCGGTCTCGAAGTCCGGATCGCCGGCCATGACATAGGCGATGAAGGCGGCGCGGCCCTCGGCCTTCAGGGCCGAGAACCGGGCGTCGATACGCGCGGTGGTCAAATCAGGCGTTCCCTAGATCTGGCGGCCGAGATGGTTGGCGACCGTGGCCACGTCCTTGTCGCCGCGGCCGGACAGGTTCAGCACCACGACGCCGTCCTTGCCGACGTCGCGGGCCACGTCCGGCAGGCGGGCCAGGGCGTGGGCGGACTCGATGGCCGGCAGGATGCCCTCCAGCTCGGCCAGGAGCTTGAAGGCGTCCAATGACTCCTGGTCGGTGGCGGTGAGGTAGGTCGCCCGGCCGACGTCGTTCAGCCAGGAGTGTTCGGGCCCGATGCCGGGATAGTCGAGGCCGGCCGAGATTGAGTGCGCCTCGGTGATCTGGCCTTCGTCGTCCTGCAGCAGGTAGGTCATGTTGCCATGGAGCACGCCCGGGCGGCCGCCGTTGATGGCCGCGGCGTGCTTGCCGGTGCCCATGCCTTCGCCCGCGGCTTCGACGCCGATCAGGCGCACGCCTTCGTCGTTCAGGAAGGGATGGAAGATGCCGATAGCGTTGGAGCCGCCGCCGACGCAGGCGACCACGGCGTCAGGCAGCCGGCCTTCCAGCTCCAGGATCTGCTCGCGCACTTCCTTGCCGATCACCGACTGGAAGTCGCGGACCATCTCCGGATAGGGGTGCATGCCGGCGGCGGTGCCGATCAGGTAGTAGGTGTCGTGGACGTTGGTGACCCAGTCACGGAGCGCCTCGTTCATGGCGTCCTTGAGGGTGGCCGAGCCGGAGGTCACCGCCTCGACCTGGGCCCCCAAAAGGTTCATGCGGAAAACGTTCGGCTTTTGCCGCTCCACGTCCACCGCGCCCATGTAGACGACACAGGGCAGGCCGAAGCGGGCGCAGACGGTGGCGGTGGCCACGCCGTGCTGGCCGGCGCCGGTTTCCGCGATGATCCGAGTCTTGCCCATGCGCTGGGCCAGCAGGATCTGGCCCATGCAGTTGTTGATCTTGTGGGAGCCGGTGTGATTCAGCTCCTCGCGCTTCAGGTAGATCTTCGCCCCGCCGAAATGCTCGGTCAGGCGTTCGGCGAAGTAGAGCGGACTGGGCCGGCCCACATAGTGGGTCATGAAGCTGGAAAGCTGCGCCTGGAACTCCGGATCCGCCTTGGCCGCGCGGTAAGCCGCGTCCAGCTCAAGCACCAGAGGCATCAGGGTTTCCGGCACATACCGGCCGCCGAATTCGCCGAAGCGGCCGTTCGCGTCGGGATAGGACGAATAATCGTTAGGTCTGGAGGGCGCGTTCACGAGCGTTTTCCGAGCCTTCACGCTTTGCGGGCGGCGTCCAGGAACGCCGAAATCAAGGAGGGGTCCTTTAAGCCCGGCCCGCGTTCCACGCCAGAGGAAACGTCCACCATGGGCGCGCCGGACAGGCGCACGGCCTCGGCCAGATTCCAGGGATCGAGGCCGCCGGCCAGGAACCAGGGCCTGGCGAAACGCCGTCCGGCCACCAGGGACCAGTCGAAAGCGCGGCCGGCGCCGCCGGGCAGGGCGGCGTCCTTGGGCGGCTTGGCGTCGAACATCAGGTGCTCGACAACAGGCTCATAGTCGGCGGCGGCGGCGAGGTCGGAGGCTTCGGAGACCGGAAGGGCCTTGATGATTCCGACGCCGGCGCGGGCGGCGATCTCCCGCGTGCGGCTCGGCGTCTCGTGGCCGTGGAGCTGGATCAGATCGGGCCGCAGGATGCGGGCGATGTCGTCCACCAGCGCGTCGTTGGGATCGACGGCCAGCGCGACGATTTTCGCCCCCCGGCCACGCGCGGGCTCGGCCAGCCGGGCGGCGGCTTCTGGCGCGAGGTTGCGGGGGCTCTTGGGGAAGAAGACGAAGCCCAGGAAGCTCGCCTGGCCTTCCAGGGCGGCGCGCACCGCCTCGGGCGTGGAAACGCCGCAGATCTTGGCCATCACGGACATGAGGGGGGATTAGGGTCTCCCGGCCCCCTGCCGCAAGGGAAGATCGCCCGGAACATGGCCGGGCGCCGGCCAGTTGGGACCGCGCCCTCCAGGAGATCGCCCATGTCGCAAGCTTCCGCCGGCCACTTCGGCCGCCTCGCCACCGCCGGGGCCATCGGCCTCGTCGCAGGTCTCGCCCTGCCGCACGCCCGTAAGTCCGTCATGCAAGGCCCGTCCCTCGCCGCCGGCGACTGGGTGGACGCCCTGACCGCCGAGCATCGGATGGTGGAGAAGATGTTCGACGCCCTGCTGAAGACCGGCGACGACGAGCGGCTGAAGCGCGAGATGCTGCTGACCAAGATCGCCTATGCGCTGACCAAGCATGCGGTGGAGGAAGAGAACGTCATCTATCCGGCGCTGGCCGAACACGCCCGGACGGATCAGTCGCGGCACCTGACCGAGGACCACCTCGAGGTGAAGACCTTTATCTACGACCTGCGCCGGACGGACACGTCCGACCCCCGCTGGCTCCTCAAGGCCCGCGCTTTCCTGGGCCACCTGCAGCACCACATGCGCGAGGAGGAGGAGGACATTTTCCCGTCGTTCCGCGAGGCGCTGCCGCCGGAAGAGAACGCAAAGCTCACCAAGATGATGAATTGGGAAGGCTTCAAGGTCGCCTAGTCGCGGGCTTCGAAGTTCCCCTTGCGGCGGGCGCGGGCCAGGACCACGACCGCGACCGCCGTGCCCACAACCATGGCTGGGAGGGAAGCCTCCGGACCGAACGCTCCGCCACTGAGCCACTCGGGCGCGGTGGGAAGCGGTCGGCTGGCGAACAGGCTGGGGCCCACATCGAGGCCGGAGACGGCGGCGCCCCACACCCAGCCCTGGGTGAAGTTCCAGGCGGCGTGCACGCCCACTGACATCCAGATGCGGCCGGTCAGGAGGTAGAAGCCGGCCAGCATCAGGCCGGCCTCCAGCGCGATGGCGATCGCGGCCGTCATGCTGGCGTTGGGGTTGGCCAGGTGCATGACGCCGAACAGGGCGGCCTGGAGGACAAGGGCCGGCCAGACCCCGAAGGCGCGCATGGCCAGCCGCAGGATGATGGCCCGCATGATCAGCTCCTCCAGCGTGCCGGAGGCGATGGAGATCGAGACCATGTCCCAGGCGGAGGCTGTGCGCGGGCCGGTGACCTCGTAGGCGCCGGTGGCGACCAGCAGGCCGACGACGGCAGTCATCATCGCAGCCCCGATGACCAGGCCGGCGGCGGTCTCTGGGACCAGCCGGCGCAGGCCGATCTCGGAGGCGGTGCGCTGCTCGGCCAAGCGGACAAGGCCGGCGTAAAGGGCAAAGCCTGCCGCGCAGATCAGCGACACCAGAAGCACGCCGGCCGGATCCCCGAACCGGTCCGCTACCGCCGGCGGCAGGGTCACGGCGGCGGCGTCGACCAGCATGAAGAGGACGAACAGGGCGAGCGCCCAGCCGGTCGCGCGCAGCCAGCGCAGCTTGCCGGGCCTAAGGACGCGACGCGATCCAAGCTCCACCCGGTCGGCGGTTTCGGGAACGAGGGCGGACATGGGCGGCGCTCCGTGCGGTTCAGCGTCGAGCACGGAGCCCATTCGCGTGAACGGTCAAGCCGTAGGCGGCGCTTTCGGCGGCTCGACCTGGCCCGCCTGGACCTTCAGGAGGTCGCGGATTTCGGTGAGCAGGAGTTCCTGCGGCGTCGGGGCGGGCGGCGCCTTGCCCTTGTCCGCGGCGTCGCGACGGCGAATGACGTTGACCAGCTTGACCAGCAGGAACACGGCCCAAGCGACAATGACGAACTTCAGCACCGCATTGAAGAAGGCGCCGTAGCTAATCGCCACCAGTTCGTTTTCCGGCGTCAGCGGGTTGTCGCGCTTGAGCACCCACTGGAGCTTGGAGAAGTCGATCCCCTGCAGCATCAGGCCGATGGGCGGCATGATGATCAGGTCGACCAGACCTTTGACGATGTCGTTGAAGGCCGCGCCGATGATGACGCCGACCGCCAGGTCGATGACGTTGCCGCGGGCGATGAACTCGCGGAACTCGCCCAGGATCGGAACGCGCTTGTCGATCTTGCCTTCGAGCTTCTTCAGCTCTTCGTGGACGTTGGTCACGACCGCGATCCCTGACTGCGGGTGTCTACTCGTCGGTGGCGTTCAGCCGCTCGCGTAGTTCTTTGCCGCTCTTGAAGAAGGGCACGTGCTTGGCGCGGACGTCAACGGGCTCGCCGGTGCGCGGATTGCGGCCGGCGCGGGCGTCGCGGGAGCGGACCGACAGAGCGCCGAAGCCGCGCAGCTCCACTCGGCCGCCTTCCTCCAGAGCCTGGATCATCCGCTCGAGGATCACGCCGACGACGCGTTCGATGTCCCGCTGCGTGAGGTGCGGGTTCTCTTCGGCGAGTTTGGCGATGAGTTCAGACTTGATCATCCCAGGTCCCTGGCCCTTCCACCCGCAGGCGGAGTTCGTCCGGTGTGGGGCAGGAAGGGTCTGCCCTTGTGAATGGAGCGCGTCCGGCAAAGCCGTCCGCTTCCGCCCGCCGCGCTCTTGAACCGGCGCGACCATGGGCGACTCCGCCCTTCGGTTCAAGGGTGGAAAAGGGTTTACGGAGGCGACTGTCAAGCTTTGTAAGGCGGTTTTGCGGCGAGCGGCCGATTATCAAAAGAAAAGCCCCGCCCGGCGGACCGGACGGGGCTTCCCAGAAGTTCAGATCGCTTGGGCCCGCGGGTCGGCGGGCCGCGGCGGCCTTACTCGCCCTTGGCCTTCTCGCGAAGAGCCGCGCCGAGGATGTCGCCCAGCGAGGCGCCGGAGTCGGAGGAGCCGAACTGTTCGATGGCTTCCTTCTCTTCCGCCATTTCGAGCGCCTTGACCGACAGCGAGACACGGCGGGCGGCCTTGTCCACGTTGGTGATCTGGGCGTCGACACGGTCGCCGACGGCGAAGCGTTCCGGACGTTGGTCCGCACGATCGCGCGACAGGTCCGACTTGCGGATGAAGGCCGTCATCGGCGCTTCGTCCTCGCCGAACTTCACCTCGATGCCGCCCGAGGTGATCTCGGTGACGGTGCAGGTGACGGTCTGGCCCTTGCGGAACGTGTCGCCGGTCATCGGGTCGCCCGAAAGCTGCTTGATGCCGAGCGAGATGCGCTCCTTCTCGACGTCGACGTCGAGGACGCGGGCCTTGACCACGTCGCCCTTGTTGTAGCGGGCGATGGCTTCTTCACCCGGCGCCGACCAGTCGAGGTCGGACAGGTGCACCATGCCGTCGATGTCGTTGTCCAGGCCGATGAACAGGCCGAACTCGGTGGCGTTCTTGACTTCGCCTTCGACGGTCGAGCCGATCGGGTGAGCCTCGAGGAAGGCGTCCCACGGGTTGGCCATGGCTTGCTTCAGGCCGAGGCTGACGCGGCGCTTGGACGGATCGACGTCCAGGACGACCACTTCCACTTCCTGAGAGGTGGAGACGATCTTGCCCGGGTGGACGTTCTTCTTGGTCCAGGACATTTCCGAGACGTGCACCAGGCCTTCAACGCCCGGCTCCAGCTCCACGAAGGCGCCGTAGTCGGTGATGTTGGTGATGCGACCGGTGAACTTCGCGCCGACCGGGTACTTGGCTTCAACGCCGTCCCACGGATCCGACTGCAGCTGCTTCATGCCGAGCGAGATGCGCTGGGTCTCGGGGTTGATCTTGACGATCTGCACCTTGACGGTGTCGCCCACGGCCAGGACTTGGCTCGGGTGGTTGACGCGCTTCCAGCTCATGTCGGTGACGTGCAGCAGGCCGTCGATGCCGCCGAGGTCCACGAACGCACCGTAGTCGGTGATGTTCTTGACCACGCCTTCGCGGACTTCACCCTCTTGCAGCTGCGACACCAGCTCGGTGCGCTGCTCGGCGCGGGCTTCTTCCAGGATGGCGCGACGCGACACGACGATGTTGCCGCGCGGACGGTCCATCTTGAGGATGGCGAACGGCTGCTCGCGACCCATGAGCGGGCCGACGTCGCGGACCGGACGGATGTCGACTTGCGAACCCGGCAGGAAGGCCGAGGCGCCGCCCAGGTCGACGGTGAAGCCGCCCTTCACGCGGCCGACGATGGAGCCCATGACCGGCTCGTTCCGCTCGTACACGGCTTCGAGGCGGGTCCAGGCTTCTTCGCGGCGGGCCTTGTCGCGGCTGATGACCGCTTCGCCCATGGCGTTCTCGACGCGCTCGAGGAACACCTCGACAGTGTCGCCGGTCTTCAGGGTCGGCTTGCCGTCTTCGCCAAGGCCGAATTCCTTCAGCGGCACGCGGCCTTCGGTCTTCAGACCGACGTCGATGATCGCGAAGTCCTTCTCGATGGCCACGACCTTGCCATGGACCACTTGGCCTTCCATGAAGTCGCGTCCGCCGAGGGACTCGTTGAGAAGCGCGGAGAAGTCGTCCCGCGTCGGGTTCAGGCTCATATCGTCAGCCATATGGATCTTTCGTCTTCTTCGAATGACGCATGGACCCCAGAGCGCATGGCGCCGGAGGGAGTCCTCGCGTCGGTTAGGGGTTGAACCGAAGGCGCAGGGCGTTCCCGCGCATCTTTGTGAAATCTGCCCGCAGCCGTCAGAGGGAAAGGCGCGGTTGGATTTGCCGTCAGGTCGCCGAAGCTTCCCAGCGGGCGCGCGCCGCCTCGACGATGCGGCGGGCCGCATCGGCGGCTTGTTCTATAGTCATTTCCGAGGTGTCCAGCAAGACGGCGTCCTCGGCCTGGCGAAGGGGCGCAGCCTCGCGCCCGGCGTCACGGGCGTCGCGGGTGCGGATGTCGGCCAGGATGTCGGAAAGCACCACCATCTCGCCCTGACCCACCAGCTGGCGCCAGCGCCGCTCGGCCCGCACCTCCGGCGAGGCGGTGACGAACAGCTTGGCCGGCGCGTCGGGGGCGATCACCGTGCCTATGTCGCGGCCGTCGAGAATGGCGCCGCCAGCTTGGGCGGCGAAGTCGCGCTGGAATTTCAGCAGGGCGGCGCGAACGGGCGGGTGAGCGCCCACGCGGCTGGCCGCCTCGCCGGCGACGCGGGTCCGGAAGGCGGGATCGGCCAGCATTACCGGCGACAGCTTGGCCGCGACCTGGGCGGCGCCTTCGACGTCGTCGAGATCGCCGCCGGCCCGCTGGAGGATCACGCCCACGGCGCGATAGAGCAGGCCGGTGTCGAGAACGGGGAGGCGGTAGAGCGCGCCGAGGCGGCTCGCGACGGTACCCTTGCCGGACGCCGCCGGGCCGTCCACCGCGATGACGAAGCCGCCGCTCAAGCGGCCACCGGCTCTTCGGCGGCGATGTCGCCGCCAAGCCCGCGGATCATCTCCACGAAGGTGGGGAAGCTGGTGGCGATCATGCCGGGTTCGTCGACGCTGATCGGCTCCTGCGAGACCTGGCCGAGGATCAGGTGGCTCATGGCGATGCGGTGGTCGCCGTGCGTGGTGACGCGGGCGCCGCCCTTCACCGACTTGGCGCCGGTGACGATCATGCCCTCGGGCTCTTCCTCGATGGCGACGCCGCAGGCCTGGAGACCGGCCGCCATCAGGGCGATGCGGTCACTTTCCTTGACCCGCATCTCGCCGATGCCGCGCATGACGGTCTGGCCGTCAGCGAAAGCCGCGGCGATGCAGAGGATCGGGTACTCGTCGATCATGGACGGCGCCCGCTCGGGCGGAACGACCACGCCTTCCAGCTGCGAGTAGCGGGCGGTGACGTCGCCGACGGTCTCGCCGCCTTCATCGCGGATGTTGGTGACCGACAGGTCGGCGCCCATCTCGCCGAGGGTGTCCAGCAGGCCGATCCGCGAAGGGTTCAGCAGCATGCCCTCGACGGTGACTTCGGAGCCCGGGGTGATGATCGCCGCCACCAGCGGGAAGGCCGCCGAGGAGGGATCGCCGGGCACATGGATGTCGGTGGCCTTCAGCGACTGGCCGCCCGGCAGGACGATGCGGCTGCCGCCGTCCTGTTCGGCCACCTGCAGCTGAGCGCCGAAGCCGATCAGCATTCGCTCGGTGTGATCGCGGGTGGCTTCCGGCTCGAAGATCTCGACGCCGCCGTCGGCCATCAAGCCGGCCAACAGCACCGCCGACTTCACCTGTGCGGAGGGCACCGGGACGCGATAGTCGATACGCTTCAGCCCGCCGCCCTTCAGGGTCAGCGGGAGGCGGCCGCCCGAACGGGCGATCCATGTCGCGCCCATTTCGCCCAGCGGGTTCAGCACCCGGTTCATGGGCCGGCTGCGCAGGGAGCTGTCGCCCGTGAAGGTGACGGACAGGTCGAAGCCCGCGGCCGCGCCCATGATCAGGCGCACGCCGGTGCCGGCGTTTCCGCAGTCCACCACGTCCGACGGTTCGGCGAAGCCGCCCTTGCCCTCGACGCGCCAGCGGCCTTCACCCAGGCGTTCGACGGCGGCGCCGAAGCTCGCCATGGCGGCGGCGGTGCGCTTGACGTCCTCGCCCTCCAGCAAGCCCTGAATGTTGGTCACGCCGCTCGCCAGCGCGCCCAGGATCAGAGCGCGGTGGGAGATCGACTTGTCCCCGGGAGCCCGCACGCGGCCCTTCAGAGGGCCTGCGCGCCTGGCGGTCAGTGCAGCCGCCGTCATTGTACGAAACGAGCCTCCCAAGGGCCGTTGATTTCACGAGGGGGATTGCTTTTGACAGCCACCCTCACGCGTGGCAAGGGAGCCCGCCTTCCCATTCCAAGACCAAGACGAGGATCGCCTACTTGGCCAATCCCGAACTGGGCACGAAGCAGATCTGCCCGCACTGCCAAGCGAAGTTCTACGATCTCAACAAGCGCCCGGCTCATTGCCCGAAGTGCGCCACTGAGTTCGATCCCGACGAAGCGGTCCGCAACCGCCGCGTCCGGGCCCGCGCCATCACGCCCGACACCGAGGCGGATGACGAGCGCGAGGATCAGGTTCGCGGCAAGGATACCGAGTCCGACGAGGACGAAGAAGAAGACGTCGGCGCGCCGGAGCTGGACGAGGTGGCGGACGAGCCGCCGCTGGCCGGCGACGACGACGAGGATGCGGCTGAGCCGGGCGTCGGCCCTGCCGGCGACGACCTGGGCGAGTTCTCGGATGACGAGGACGTCGAGGAAGCCGACGACGTGCCGTTCCTCGAGGAAGAGGACGACGATTTCGACGACACCGAGATCGAAGGCCTGCCTGAAGAAGGCGACGACGAGCGCTGATTTCCAGGTCCGGCCGGCGGTGAAAAAAAACCGCCGGCCGGGCTTGATCCGCCGGAGCCCTTTGAATAGGTTCCGCGCCTCGCCGGGAGCCAACCTCGGCAAGACAAAAAAGACCTGGGGCTATAGCTCAGTTGGTAGAGCGCTTGAATGGCATTCAAGAGGTCAGGAGTTCGACTCTCCTTAGCTCCACCATGAAGGCCCGCCGGTAACCCGGCGGGCCTTCGCCTTTTGTGGCCCAGGCCTGCGAAAGGGCCCGCCGAAGCGGACCCTGTGGTGGTCTAGCGAAGGGTCAGGCGGAGGAAGGCCATGGCGCCGTTCGGGTCTCCGCCGTAAGACGCTTCCAGCGCGTCCGGCACGAAGTTCCAGGCATAGAGACCGCCCAACCCCAGGCTGACGTGGTCGTTGACGCGGAAGTCGCGGATCGCCCCGACCGACAGCTTGCCGACCTTATAGGCGGGGCCATGGTGATGGTCGCCGTCGCCCAGCAGCAGTTCGTCATTCTCCGCCCGTTCAGCCCGGGCAAAGGCGGTCCATGCCGCATTGGGCTTCAGCGCGCTCTCGAAAGTGAAGGCGTCCAGGTCCTGGTGTGCGCCGGTGCGCCGGCCCCACGCCGCGGTGGTGGACCACCAGCCTTCGGCGCCGACGGGCACGGTGTAGATGCCGCTAGCCGACCAGCGGGTCTGGTCCATCTCCGGCTCAAGCTGCTCCGGACTCTTCATGTCGGCCCAGGACGCCTGCAGCGACCAGTTCGCGGTGGGGTTCCAGGAGACGCGGGCCGCCGTCGAGTCGAGCTTCGGGGTTTCGAAGTTGAAGCGCTTCTCGTCCGGCTCCCGCCCCTTGAAGCGCGACACCTCGAGCTTCCAGTCGTCGTGGACAAAGCCGGCCGTCACCACGCCGAAGGTGATGTGGGTGGAGTCCAGCCAGTGGTGGCTGATCGGCGCCTCGGGGCTGTCCATGATGGACAGGCGGTGCATGAAAGTCGGCGGGCCGAAGGCCGGCTCCCCCGGCAGGCCGGCGTAGATGAAGACGCTGTCCTTGGCGCCGAGCCGGTGGGCGTAAGCGGCCGACAGCTCCATGAAGAGGTCGTGGGGATGCTGGCGGTCGATCAGTGGATCGATCCCGTTGGCGGTCTCGCCTGACGCCAGATGCAGGGGATAGCCGCTCTTGCCCATGAAGGGGTCGGGGCTGAGCATGGTGGTGAAGGTGAGGGTGTCGCCGTTGTCGAGCGCCCGCCGGGCGCTGGCCATGGCCATGCCGGCGACGAAGCTCTTTTCCCCGCCGCGCGGGCCCTCCTGCCAGTCATAGACGCCGTAGAGTTGGGCGTGAGTCATGACGCTCCAAGGGCCGACCATGCGGCCGCCCATGTGGTGGGGCGAAGCGTCGGGCTGCCAGGCGGTGCCTGATGCATCGCGGCCCATCGGATAGGCGCCGAGGGCTCCGGCCTCCGCGTGGTTCATAGCCATGGGCGCGTGGTCCGCCTGCGCTCGGTCCGTCGCGCCATGGCTCATCTGACCATGATCCATTTGCCCGTTGTCCATTTGCCCGTGGTCCATCTGGCCGTGATCCATCTGGGCGTGGTCCTGGGCCGCGGCGGGCAGGGCCAGCAACAGGGCGGCGGCGCCAGCCGCCGAGAACAGGGTCTTCATCGGGTTCCACGTTCCAGAAGTTGGATCAGCTCGGCGGCCTTGCGCCGTTGTTCGTCCTTGTCGCCGCTGACGATCGCGCCCTCGATGCAGTGCCCGAGGTGATCGCGAAGGATCTCGGTTTCCACCTTGGCCATGGCGGCCCGCACAGCCTGCAGCTGGGTCAGGATGTCGATGCAGTAGCGGTCTTCTTCCACCATCCGATGGACGCCGCGCACCTGACCTTCGATCCGATTCAGGCGGTTCAGCAGTTTGGATTTGTTGTCGCGTTCCATGCGGCGTCCTCGATCTGGAGCGAACATATACCCCCCGGGGGTAATTGCAATATGCCCCACGGGGGTATACCTGGCGGACCAGGAGGCACTCCTGATGTCCGACGATCGCCACGCGCACGCCCATCCCCACAGCCATGTTCACGAACATGCCCATGCCTGTTGCAGCGACGGGGCTCAGCCGGATCACGCCAAGACGGCGACCGATCCGGTCTGCGGCATGAAGGTGGATCCGCTGGCCACCCCGCATCATGCGGCGCATGGCGGGGAGGACTTTCACTTCTGCTCAGCGGGCTGTCGGACCAAATTCGTCGCCGACCCGCCCAGGTATCTGGATCGGGAACGCGCGTCCGAAGCGGCGAAGGCTCCCGCGGGAGCGATCTACACCTGTCCGATGCATCCGGAGGTGCGGCAGGTCGGGCCGGGCAGCTGCCCCATTTGCGGCATGGCGCTGGAGCCCGAGTTGGTCACCGCAGACGCGGGGCCGAACCCGGAGCTGGTCGATTTCCGCCGGAGGTTCTGGATCGCGCTTGTGCTGACCGCGCCGGTGTTCGCGCTGGAGATGGGCGGTCACCTGTTCGATCTGCACGCGCTGATCGCGCCGCGGGTTTCCAACTGGCTCCAGTTCGCGCTGGCGACGCCCGTGGCTCTTTGGGCCGGGGCGCCCTTTTTCCAGCGCGGGTGGGCCTCGATCCGCAGCCGTAACCTCAACATGTTCACGCTGATCGCCATGGGTGTCGGCGTGGCCTGGCTCTACAGCGCCGTGGCGGTGCTGGCGCCCGGCATCTTCCCGCCCGCCTTCCGCAGTCACGACGGCGCCGTGCCGGTCTACTTCGAAGCCGCGGCGGTGATCACGGTGTTGGTGCTGCTGGGCCAATTGCTGGAGCTGCGGGCGCGGGAGCAGACCTCGGGCGCCATCAAGGCGCTGATGGACCTAGCGCCGAAAACCGCGCGCCGTGTGTGCGAGGACGGCTCCGACGAAGAGGTGCAGCTGGACCAGGTCTCGCCAGGCGATCGCCTGCGCGTGCGGCCGGGCGAAAAGGTCCCGGTGGATGGCGAGGTGCTGGAAGGCCGTGTCAGCATCGACGAGTCGATGGTGACGGGTGAGTCCCTGCCCGTCACCAAGCAGGCGGGCGACCCTGTCGTCGGCGGCTCGATCAACAAGACCGGATCGTTCGTGATGCGCGCGGACCGCGTGGGGGCGGACACCCTGCTGGCGCAGATCGTCCAGATGGTGGCCCAGGCCCAGCGCAGCCGCGCGCCGATCCAGCGGCTGGCGGACAGGGTGTCCGGGTGGTTCGTCCCGGCGGTGCTCGCCGTCGCATTGGCCGCCTTCGTGGGCTGGGCGCTCGTGGGGCCGGAGCCTCGCTTGAGCTACGCCCTGGTGGCCGCCGTGTCCGTGCTGATCATCGCCTGCCCCTGTGCGCTGGGGCTGGCGACCCCAATGTCGATCATGGTGGGGGTCGGTCGAGGCGCGAACGCCGGCGTGCTGATCAAGAACGCCGAAGCCCTGGAGCGGCTGGAAAAGATCGACACCCTGGTGGTCGACAAGACCGGAACCCTGACCGAAGGTCGCCCTGCCTTGACCGCTATCCGAACGGCGCCGGGACAGGACGAGGCCGAGGTGCTGCGGCTCGCCGCCAGCCTGGAGCGGGCCAGCGAGCATCCGCTGGCGGACGCCATCGTCGCGGCGGCGCATGAGCGCGGTCTCACGCTGTCCGAACCGGCCGAGTTCGACAGTCCGGTGGGCAAGGGCGTAACGGGGGTGGTGGACAGCCGTCGGATTCTGGTGGGGTCCGGCCGCTTTCTCGCCGAGCAAGGCCTTGAAGTGGGAGATCTGGGCAGGCAGGCCGAAACGCTGCGGGCCGAAGGGGCCAGCGCCATCTTCGCCGCCGTCGACGGGAAGGTCGCGGCCCTCCTGGCCATCGCCGACCCGGTCAAGGCGACCACGCCGGAAGCGGTGCGCGCGCTGAAGAGCGAAGGCGTGCGCCTGGTTATGCTGACCGGCGACAACCGCACGACGGCCCTGTCGGTGGCGCGCCGGCTGGGCATCGAGGAGGTGGAGGCCGAAGTCCTGCCGCAGGACAAGGCGGCGGTGGTGGAGAAGCTGCGAGCCCAGGGGCGGTCGGTCGCCATGGCGGGCGACGGCGTCAACGACGCGCCGGCGCTGGCGGTGGCGGAGGTCGCGCTGGCCATGGGCGCAGGCTCGGACGTGGCGATCGAAAGCGCCGGCGTGACCCTGCTGACCGGCGACCTGAACGGCATCGTGCGGGCGCGGCGGCTGTCGCGGGCGGTGATGCGCAACATCCGCCAGAACCTGGTGTTCGCCTTCGTCTACAACGCGGCCGGCGTGCCGCTGGCGGCGGGGCTGCTCTATCCGGCGCTGGGGCTGACCTTGTCGCCGCAGCTCGCGGCCTTGGCGATGTCGCTGTCCTCGGTCAGCGTGATCGGCAACGCCCTGCGGCTGCGGGCCGTCAGGCTGGGCTGAACTCTACGCCCAGCTCGCCCAGGCGGCGCCAGACGTAGCGGTAGTAAGCCTCGCCATAGTGGAAGGGGCTGAGGCCCCAGCGGTGCGCGGCGTCCCCGAGGGTGAGGTCGGCCGGCGCGCGGACGTAGAAGGCGTTCGGGGCGGCCTGGCGCATGGCCTGGCTGTAGCGTTCGAGGAGCTGGTTGTGGTCGTCGATGTTGGCCGGGATGCCGGGCCAGATCACCCGGTCGGGGTCGAAGGGACGACGCTGGCCGTCTTCCATGTAGTCCAGCGCCCAGCGGGCGTCGTGGAAGATCAGGCGCGTGTTCGGCAGCGTCTCGCGCAGGAAGCGCACGAAGGCCTCCAGGCCGGATCGCCACAGATCGAACGCTTCGGGCGCGTGTCGGGACAGGTGGGTGAAGGTGTCCAGCGGCGGCTGGTCACGTAGACCGGCCCTGTGCAGCTCCCAGCTGTAGGTGGCTGCCGTGCCGGTCCCGACCAGCAAGTCGAAGCGTTCCTCAATGAAGTCGACCACCAGGTGGGTGGGCGCGAACGCCACGAGCTTTTCGGCGGCGCGCTTGAGAAGGTCGTCGTAGATGACCCGAAACTCCCAGGGCGTCAGATCGGCCGGGGCCGTTTCCGGCGCCGCCAAGCCTGGAACGGGCGGGGCGAACAGGCTCGCGAAGCTGCCGCGCGCCAGATAGAGCAGGTGGGGCTTCACGACGTCCTCGAGCCCCATGACCCCGGGGATGTCCCGCGTCACGCAGCTGCCGATGATGGCCAGTCGGGGGCGGCGCAAGTTCCGGTCCTATTGACGGCGCGCCGCAATCGGGCGCAGGGGCAACGAGCCTTGCAGCATGGCGGCCTCGGCGCCAGCAGCAAGGACTGCGGGCTCTAAGGGGCGCACCGGCGAAGGACAAGTCATGCGGACATGGGCGTGCATTCTGGCGGCGGCGGCAGTGGGCCTGGCGGCCTGCGACGAGGCCAAGCCGCGCCACCCGCCGCCGGAGCCCGCGCCGCCCTATGCCGACCGCGCGCCGCCCCTGGGCTCGGCCGAGCGGCCGGGCTTGGCGAAGTGGAATGCGCAGGCGGGCGTCTTCGAGATGGACGGCCAAGCGCTGCACACCGCGCGGCTGTGGACCTTTGACGGCGCCACGGACGGCTTCACCGCCTCGAACGCCGAAGCTACGATCGAGCCGAGCGGCGGCCTGCGGCTGGTGAACCGCGGCGCGGACGCCATCTTGCTGTCGCCCAAGGGCCTCGACATCCCCGGCGGGCGCTATCCGCTGGTGCTGGTGCGGCTGACGCGGGTGAAGGCCGGCGGCCAATGGGCGGGGGCCTTGTTCTACATAACGGCGCAGCACCAGGCGGCCGAGCAGTTCCGCGGCAATGCCAAGGACATGCGCGGGCCGGAGGTCGGCGAGACCATGACCCTGGTCTACGACATGCGTCAGATGCCGGCCGCCAGCGACTGGGCCAACTCGGCCATCGACCAGCTGCGGTTCGACAGCGACGATGCGCCGGGCGGCGAGTTCGTGATCCGGCAGGTGGCCGTCGCGGCGGCGCCGCAACCGCCAGCGCCGCCGGAGGGCGCCGCGGCTCCCGCGCCAGCTCCCGCACCGGGCGCCTGACGCGTTGAAAAGGCTGCGCCGGGCGCCCAAATAGGAGGTGTCCGGCCGAGCCGCGCCGCTCCAGGGCGGTTCGACCGGAGAGTCGCTTCGCACGAGGACTCTTCGAATGAACAGGTCGATCCTTTTCGACAGCCCGTTCCTGCTGGGCTTCGATCATACCCGCAGCCTCATCGAGCGCGCCGCAAAGGCCGCCGCCGAGAGCTATCCGCCCTACAACGTGGAAGACCTCGGGGAAGGCCGTCTTCGCATCACCCTGGCCGTGGCCGGCTTCACGCCCGATCAGCTCGCGGTGACCGTCGAGGGTCGGCAGCTCACGGTGCAGGGCCGCCGCGAAGGCGAGACCCCCAAGCCCGAGGAGACTTTCCTGCATCGCGGAATCGCGGCCCGAGGCTTCGTGCGCAGCTTCGTGCTGGCGGACGGCATGCTGGTGGACGAGGCGGTGCTGGAGCACGGCCTGCTTCACATCATCGTGGCCCGCCCCGAGCCGGAGACGCGGGTCCAAACGATCCCGATCCGGGCAGCCGGCTGAAAAAAGTAGCAAATACAAGCTTCGGCGTGCGGGTTCCGACGCCAATCCTCAGTGGTCGGCTGAACCGGCGACCGTTCGAGGCGTTCAAATTTTCGGAGGTGGTCCTATGACACCGGTGTTGACAACTGAAGCTTTCGCCGCCCTCGGCGCTCCGAACCTGGTCTATGTGCGTCCGATCAAGGCCGCCGAGATCCTGGACAGCGTTCCGACGACGACCGCGGACGAGTTCGAGCTCGATCCCGAACAAACTCTTTATGCGGTGCACCGTGCAGATGGCGAACGTCTCGCCGTGCTGACGGACCGCGACTCGGCGATGGCCGCCGCCCTGGCGCACGAGCTGGCGCCGGTGTCCGTCCATTAGCGACGGCGGCCCTCCTGAGGGAGGGTTTCAGACACGAGGAAAAGGCCGGCTCGCGCCGGCCTTTTTCGTTTCAGAGCTGTGTCAGCGATCAGGCCGCCGACGAGCGGGCGGCGCCGGTGTCGTGAACCAGCAAGGCGTAGACCGCGTCCGCGGTGCGGGCCTGACGCAGCTGTTCACGCAGATCCGCCTGGCGAAGCAGGCGCGACACGCGTGCCAGAGCGCGCAGGTGTTCGGAGCCGGCGTCCTTGGGTGCGAAGAGGGCGAAGATCAGGTCGACCGGCTGGTCGTCCACCGCTTCGAACTCGACAGGCTGCTCCAGGCGCACGAACACGCCGCGCATCCGGTCCAGCCCCTCCAGCCGGGCGTGAGGCGCAGCGACGCCGTGGCCCACGCCGGTGGAGCCGGCCTGCTCCCGCTCGGTGAGGGCGTCGAGAACGACGCCCGCTTCGAGCTTGAGGTTGCGGGCGGCGAGCTCCGCAATAAGCGCCAGGGTCTGGCGCTTATTGGCCGCGCTGACGCGCAGGGAAATCGCATTGCGATCGAGGAGGTCGCCGATTTGCATTGGTCCACTAACTACCCGTACTCGCGGCGCACGTCACTCTAGCGCCGCGATGTGACGGATGTCGAAGCGCCGTCAGCCCGCAGCGGTTCCGTCCGCTCCCGCTCCGGCGGCGCCTTTCGTGCGCTCCGGATCGATCCAGCCGATGTTTCCGTCGGGCCGGCGATATACCACGGCCAGCCCGCCGTGCGCGGCGTTCCGGAACACGATTGTTTGAGCTTCAGTGATGTCGAGCTCCATCACGGCCATGGAGACCGTCATGGTGCGGACGGGGCGCTCCGTCTCGGCGATGACCATCGGCTCGGGGAAGCTTTCAGCTGACCCGTTGTCGTCGGAGTCCTCGTCGTCGTCTTCGAAATCGGTGGGCTGGAGAACGAAGTAGGCGGCCACTTCCTGTTGCTTGGCCAGGGCTTGCTGGTGGTGATCCTTGAGCCTGCGCGTGTAGCGGCGGACCCGCTTGTCCATCTTGGCCAGGGCCTGGTCGAACGCCATGTGGGCGTCGCCGCCAAGGCCGTGCGTGGTCAACTGCTGGCCGGAAGCCAGGGTGACCGCGCAGTCCACCTTGAAGGAATTTCCCTCCCGCATGACGACCACGTCGGCGCCGCCGCCGCGATCGAAATACTTGCTGATGGAACTGGTGAGTTGGTCCTCGATCCGCGAGCGCAGCGCATCGCCGAGATCGACGTGTTTGCCGGTGACTTGGACTTGCATGGCGTCATGAACGCGCCCGTCCGCATATGGTGTCAAGCCGACGTGATGATCGCGATCAGATGCTGCGCGGCGTGCATGATCAGACCGGCGGCGAGCACCAAAACACCGACGCTGGCCACGGCGAGGGCATAGCCGATCAGAGCCAGAGCGCCATCGCGCTGCACCAGCGCCAGCGACAGCACGGTTACCGAAGCGGCCGGCAGCATGTTGCCGAGCGGGATCGGCAGAATCAGCACGAACGCCAAGAGCGTGCAGACCAGGCCGATGATCCGCTGACCCGTTCCGCCGAACAGGAAGGAGAAGCGCGGCCGGGAGATGGACTCGATCCGCTCCAGCCAGGGCAGGGCCTTGTTGAGACCGGTGCGCAGGTCGACGCGCGACATGGTTCGGCGGCGGAGCTTGCCGGGAACCCACGGGGCGCGGGCGCCGAACAGCAGCTGAGGCGCCAG
This sequence comes from Phenylobacterium deserti, assembly GCF_003254705.1. Classification (GTDB taxonomy): domain Bacteria; phylum Pseudomonadota; class Alphaproteobacteria; order Caulobacterales; family Caulobacteraceae; genus Phenylobacterium; species Phenylobacterium deserti. The sequence goes on along the minus strand of NZ_QFYR01000001.1, from coordinate 747,693 downwards.
CAGAAGCAGCGGCAGGCCGAAGACAGTGGTGGCGCCCGGCGGCAGCGGCAGGGCGCAGGCCAGGCCGAAGACCAGCAGCAAGGCGCCCATGGCGCGACCGCCGAACCGCTCCATCAGCTCGCCGATGGAGACCCGCGGGCCGCCGTTCAGGGAAAGGTCTCGAAGGACCGCGGAAAGGGGCGCCTTGTCGTCGGCTGGCTCTGACATGTGTGCGTTCATCTGGAGCCTGAATGAACGCACGCCAAGCCGTCTTGTGTCGGCTCGCCTACATCTGTGGCGCGGAAGCTACACGGCTTCCTTGAGAAGCCGTCGGCGCTCGACCGATGAGGGTATCCGCATCGCCTCGCGGTACTTGGCGACGGTGCGGCGGGCGATGTCGACGCCAGCCTCCTTGAGGATCTCGACGATGCGGTCGTCGGAGTGGACCTGCCGCTCGTCGGACTCGGCGTCGATCAGCTGGCGGATCTTGTGGCGGACGCTTTCCGCCGAGTGCGCCTCGCCGCCCTCGGTGGAGGCGATGGCCGAGGTGAAGAAGAACTTCATCTCAAACAAGCCGCGGGGCGTGGCGATGTACTTGTTGGAGGTCACGCGGCTGACCGTGGACTCGTGCATGCCGATGGCGTCGGCGACGGTCTTGAGGTTCAGCGGGCGCAGGTGCTCGACGCCGTAGGCCAGGAAGGCGTCCTGCTGACGGACGATCTCGGACGAGACCTTCAGGATGGTGCGGGCGCGCTGGTCCAGGCTTTTCACCAGCCAGTTGGCCTGGGCCATACACTCGCTGACGAAGGTCTTTTCCTGGTCGGAGCGGGCCGCCTTGTTGACCTGGGCGAAGTAGCGCTGGTCGACCAGCAGGCGGGGCAGGGTGTCGCTGTTCAGCTCCACGTGCCAAAGGCCGCCGGGGCCTTCGCGCACGAAGACGTCCGGAGCGACGGGCTGGGCCGGCTCGGCGCCGAAGGCGGCGCCCGGGCGAGGGGTGAGGGCGCGCAGTTCGGCGACCATCTCCCGCAGGTCGTCGTCGTCGACGCCGCAGGCCTTGCGCAAGGCGGCCATGTCGCGCTTGGCCAGCAGGGGCAGGTTGTCCAGCAGGGCGTCCATGGCCGGGTCGAACCGGTTGCGCTCCTTCAGCTGAAGCATCAGGCATTCGCGCAGGTCCCGGGCGGCGATGCCGGTGGGCTCGAACCCCTGGATCACCGTCAGGACCTTTTCCACCACGCGCAGGCCGCAGCCGAGGCGGACGCTGATCTCGTCGAGTTCGGCCCGCAGGTAGCCGCCTTCGTCGATGGCGTCGACGAGGACGCTGGCGACCGCCGTCTCAGCCGGAGTGAGGCCGGCGACAGCCACCTGGTCCATCAGGTGCTCGGCGAGCGTTCTCTCGCGGGTCAGGGCGCTTTCGAAATCGTCCGGCAGAGTGTCGAAGCCGCCGCCGCCCGACCCGGCCTTGGACCAGTCCACCTGGCCGCCCACATCGGCCGCGCCATCGGGCGCATCGCCGGTGGCCCGCTCGCCGGGGGAGACCTCGTCATAGGCTGCGTCCATCTCGCCACGCGCTTCAGAGTCGGCGATCCGGTCGGTAGAAAGGTCATCGGAAGGCGGCGGCTCGGGCGCGGCCTCCGCTTCCGGCTCTTCGCGCTGAAGAAGCGGGTTGCGCTCCAGCTCGCCCTCGACGAACGCCTCGAGCTCCATGTTCGACAGCTGCAGCAGCTTGATGGCTTGCTGCAGCTGCGGCGTGATGACCAGACCCTGGCCCTGCCGAAGCTCCAAACGTGCGCCTAGCGCCAAGACTCGCCCCCGTGGCCTGTTTCTTGCTGGAGGCTACGGGACCGATCTTAATCGAATGGTTAACCGCGGCGCGTCAGGCCGCCGCGGTCTGCGTTCGCACGCCAGTTAGGCACAGCTTTCAGGGCGCAAGCCGTCCGGAGCGGCCGAATCGGCCCGGCAGGATTGACACGGCGCGGCCCGGCGCGCCCCTTTGCGCCCACGAACTGTCAGCAGGTGGCGAGAGAGATGAGACGCGCCGATCGGCTGTTCCAGATCATCCAGATCCTGCGCCGGAGCCGCGGGCCGGTGACTGCCGACGCCATGGCCGCCGAGCTGGAGACGTCCAAGCGGACCATCTATCGCGACATCGCCGATCTGGTCGGCCAGCGCGCGCCGATTCGGGGCGAGGCCGGGATCGGCTACGTGCTGGACGAGGGCTACGACCTGCCGCCGCTGATGCTGACGGCCGACGAGGTGGAAGCTGCGGTGCTGGGGGCGCAGTTCGTGATCAGCCGGGCGGACCCTGTGCTGGCGCGCGCCGCCGAGGACCTGCTGGCCAAGATCCGCACCGTCATTCCTGAGCAGCTGCGCCCATTGGTGGTGGAGCCGGCGATCCGGGCGCCGCGGGCGTGGAAGCCGATGGAGGACGGCCTCGACATGGCGGCCGTGCGCCGGGCGATCCATGGCGGACTGAAGATCCGCATGACCTATCGGGACGAGAAGGACCGGGAGAGCGCGCGCGTAATCTGGCCGTTCGCCATCGGCTATTACGAGCTGACCCGGCTGCTGGTCGGGTGGTGCGAACTGCGGGGCGACTTCCGGACATTCCGGACGGATCGGGTGGTCGGGGCCGAATTCCTGCCGGAGCGCTATCCCGAGCGGCCAGCGGTGCTGCGGGCCCGCTGGGGGAAGATCAAGGCAGAGCGCTGGCGGCAGATGATGGAAGCGCAGGCCGCCGAATAAGGGCTGCGTCGGGGGTCAGGCGCCGTACCGGTCGCCGAGGTAGACGCGGCGCACTTCCGGATCGTTGACGATCTCGTCGGGGCTGCCCTCGAACAGCACCTCGCCCGCGTGGATGATCGAGGCGCGGTCGATGATGTCGAGGGTCTCGCGGACGTTGTGGTCCGTGATCAGGATGCCGATGCCGCGACCCTTGAGGTAGGTGATCACCTCGCGGATGTCGGCGATGGCCAGCGGATCGATGCCTGCGAAGGGCTCGTCCAGCAGCATGAAAGACGGCTCGGAAGCCAGGGCGCGGGCGATTTCCGCACGGCGCCGCTCGCCGCCCGACAGCGACACGGCCGGCGCGTTGCGCAGATGCTCGATGCGCAGCTCTTCCAGCAGCTCGGTCACGATCTCGCGTCCCTTGCGTCGATCGCGCTCGCGCAGCTCCACCACGGCCATGACGTTTTCGGCCACGGTCAGGCCGCGAAAGATGGAGGTTTCCTGCGGCAGGTAGCCCAGGCCCATGCGGGCGCGCTGGTACATGGGTTGGGCGGTGATGTTCTCGCCGTCCAGGTAGATGGCGCCCGAGTCTGCCGGGATCAGCCCCGTGACCATGTAGAAGCAGGTGGTCTTGCCCGCGCCGTTGGGACCGAGCAGGCCGGCGACCTCCCCGCGACCGAGGCGGAGAGAGACGCTCTTCACGACCGGACGGCCGCGGAAGGTCTTGCAGACGTTGTCCACCACCAAGCCTTCGCCGACCGTGCCGGGAAGGGGGGCGAAGCGCTCCTGCTTCAACGGTGTCACCGGCTCCTGGCGGCGGGGGCGGACGCCTGTTGCTGCTGCGGGTAGAAGACGCCGCGGACGCGATTGGGTCGGTTGCGGCCCTTGCCAGCGGACTCCATCTGGCCCTCGCCAGTGCGAGTGTTAACCACCATCCGGCCGCCGCGCAGCACGTTCTGGCCCTGCACGGCGATGACGTCGCCGGTGATGGTCAGGGTCTCGCCGGCCGCGTCATAGACGGCGTTGTCGCCGCGTACGCGCTGCTGGGGCGTGACGTAGTAGACGTTGCCCTTGGCCTCCATGCGGGTGAGGTCGCCGCAGCCGCCGCCCGGCTTGCCCGGATTGGAGCCGGCCTTCTGCATGATGGCGATCAGCACGTCCGAGCGCAGACGCGCGGTGTCCTGCAAAGCTTCGACGTTGCCGCGCCAGGTGGAGCTGCACTCGTTGTTGTTCGCCACGAGCTCGTCGGCGGCGATGTCCACCGGGCCTTTGGCGTTCTGACCCAGTTGCTGACCGAGCGCGGGGCTCGCCAGCAGGACGAGGGCCGTGGCGGCGATGGCCGTCTTGGTCCGGGAGATGTTCTTCGCTCGCATAAGCCGCCTGCTCTATTTCATGTCCAGGCGGGTGTGAACGCCGCCCTGGAAGATCATCCGCTCGCCTTTGCCTTGCACGGAATAGGACTTCGCGGTGATTTCTCCAAGGCCACCCGTCCCCTGAATAGGACCTGAACCCACCACTTCGCCCGTCTTGGTGTCGAACAGGGAGGCGGCCGTTTCGAAGGCGCCCTGGGCGCCGGAGAGCCGCACGCCCCCACGGACTTCAAGCTTGCGGTTGGTCTCGTCGTAGACCCCTTCGTGCGCCGTGATGCGCAGCGGATCGGGACCTTCCTCGTCGAGCACCAGGGCCGGCCGGTCCAGCAGCACGCGCTGATATTCCTGCGGGTCGCGGGTGGCGGCGGCGGCGGTGAGCACGAAGGCCCGACCCTTGTCGTCGCGCCCGACGAAGCGGGGGTTCACCAGGCGGATCGGCGCATTGGCGTCGCGCGGCTGCTCCGGCTTGGCGTTCAGGGTGTTCCAGACCACCGCGCCGATCATCATGGCCACGATGGCGGCGATCGCCGCCGGCAAGGCGACGCGCAAGGTGCGGATCAGCCGGGAGCGCCGGCGCCAGCGCTCGAACCCGGTCCGTCGATCCGCCGCCGGTATGATGGACAGGTCGGGCGCCGTCATCGGCGCCTCAGGAATGAGCGAAGATGTCGACGTCTTCCCAGCCGGCGACGTCGAGCAGCGCACGGTGCGGAAGGAACTCGAAACAGGCCTTGGCTAGGGAATCGCGGCCCTCGCGGACCAGCATCTCGTCGAGCCGGGCGCGGACGGCGTGCAGGTGCAGGACGTCGGAAGCCGCATAGGCGAGCTGGTCGTCGGAAAGGCTCTTGGCCCCCCAGTCAGAGCTCTGCTGGGCCTTGGACAGGTCCACGCCGGTCAGCTCCTTGGTCACGTCTTTGAGCCCATGCCGGTCCGTGTAGGTCCGCGCGAGCTTGGAGGCGATCTTGGTGCAATAGACAGGCGCCGTCACCACCCGAAGGTGGAGCCAGAACATGGCGATATCGAAGCGGCCGAAGTGGAAGATCTTGGTGACCGCGGGATCGGTCAGCAGCCGCTTGAGGTTGGGCGCGTCATAGCTGGTGCGATCCAGCTGGACGACGTGGGCGTCGCCCTGACCGTCCGACAGCTGCACGACGCACAGCGGGTCGCGGCCAAGCCGCAGGCCCATGGTCTCGGAGTCGACCGCTACGGCCGATGCGCTGGCTAGCGCATCGGCCGGCAGGTCACCGTGATGCAGGAATGTCGTCACAGTCCTTACGCTCCGACGCCGTTTTTTCCGCCCCCACTTCGTAAGGGTGGTGCCCAGGAAAGGACTCGAACCTTCACGGCCGTTAAGCCACTGGCACCTGAAGCCAGCGCGTCTACCAATTCCGCCACCTGGGCCCGGTCCGTCGGATCGGGAGGCGGCTACATATGGCGCCTCCCGGAACGCGTCAACGGCGCCATGAAATAAGTTGTGGGCGGCTCGCATTGCGGCGCGCACGCCTATCGTCTATCCGCAGGGCCAGTCAGGGCTTTCAGAGAACCTCCGGCGCTTCCATGCAGAATCTTGTCACCGTGTTCGGCGGATCGGGCTTCATCGGCACGCAGGTCGTGCGACAGCTCGCCAAGGCCGGCTGGCGAATCCGCGTCGCGGTGCGCAACCCGAACCTGGGCTACGCCATGCGCCTGCACGGCGATGTCGGTCAGATCGACGTCATCCAGGCCAACATCCGCAACGAGGCCTCCGTGCGGCGTGCGGTGGAGGGCGCGACGGCGGTGGTGAACCTGGTGGGCGTGCTGTTTGAGCAAGGCCGTCAGGGCTTCCAGGCCGTGCACGTGATGGGGGCGCGCAACGTCGCCGAAGCGGCGCGCGATGCGGGCGTGACCCAGCTGATCCAGATGTCGGCCCTGGGCGCCGACATCAACTCGCCGTCCAAGTACGCCCGCAGCAAGGCTGAGGCCGAGGCGGCCGTGCGGGACGCCTTCCCGGGCGCCGTGATCGTGCGCCCCTCGGTGGTGTTCGGCCAGGACGACGGCTTCTTCAACAAGTTCGCCCAGATGGCCGCGCTGAGCCCGGTTCTGCCTCTGATCGGCGGCGGGCGCACCCGCTTCCAGCCGGTGTTCGTGGGCGACGTGGCCAAGGCGATCGCCCGCATGACCACTGATCCCGCTGCTGCGGGCGAGACCTACGAGCTGGGAGGTCCGGCCGATTTCTCCTTCCGGCGGCTGATGGAGATCGTTCTGGAGGAGACCGGCCGCCGGCGCATGCTGCTGCCGATCCCGTTTGGCGCGGCGGGCGCGCTGGGGGCTGTGGGCGACATCGTCGCCATGGTGCTGCCCCCGCCGATCACCTCCGATCAGCTCGAGCTGCTGAAGACCGACAACGTGGTCAGTGGCGCCTACCTGGGTCTCGCGGACCTAGGCGTCACCCCGACCACGCTAGAGTCGGTGCTGCCGACCTACCTTTACCGCTACCGCCGCGGGGGTCAGTACGCCGACCAGGAAGCGCGGGCGGTGGCGGGCGGCCAAGCCTAGGGCCCAGGCTCCAGCGCAGAAAAAGGAAAGCCCGGACCAGAGCTTGGTCCGGGCTTTTTCTTTTGCAGCCGAAACGCTTTTGGCGTCAGGCGAACTGCAGCAGCCCCAGGCCGATCACGCCGACGACGATCCGCCACCAGCCGAAGGGCGCGTAGCCGCGCTTGGTGACGATGGCGAGCATCGCCTTGATCACCACGATGGCCACGACGAACGAAACGGCGGAGCCGACAGCGATCAGGCCGAGGTTGTCGCTGGTCAGCTGGTCGCGGCTTTGCCACGCGTCGACGGCGAAGGCGCCGGCCATGGTCGGGATGGCCAGGAAGAAGGAGAATTCGGCCGCGGCGCGCTTCTCCACCCCCAGCAGCATGGAGCCGACGATGGTCGCCCCGGAGCGCGAGACGCCAGGGATCATGGCGAGGCACTGGAAGAAGCCGACGGCGAAAGAGGTGGCCAGGGGCAGGTTCATGGCGTCGGTGCGCCGCGGATGCGGGGCGAAGCGGTCGATCAGCAGAAGCACTACGCCGCCGATGATCAGGGAGATGCAGATCACCCGCGGGCTTTCGAACAGCACCTGCTTGATGAAGTCGTGGAAGACGAGGCCCAGGACCACCGCGGGGATGAAGGCCAGCAGGACGCTAAGCGCGAAGCGGCGGGCCCGAGGGTCGCTGGGCAGGCGCAGCAGCACGTTCCAGAGCCGGCTGAAGTAGAGCACCACAACCGCAAGGATCGCGCTCAGCTGGATCATCACCGAGAAGGTGTCCCAAAAGCCGGGGGGCAGGCCCATGGCGCTCTTGGCCAGGAGCAGGTGGCCGGTGGACGAGACCGGAATGAATTCCGTCAGCCCTTCGATGATGCCGAGAATGACGGCGTAGACCCAATCCGGCACTGCGGAGCACTCCTGAACGCGGCGAAGCTTCGAAAGGCCCGCATTATGGTGAAAAAGACGTTCATCCAAAAACGGGACTAAACGGAGCTCCGAAATTGGGCGTCCCGCAGCAACTTACGGCCAAGTTCCTGCTGATAGTCCAATATCGGGATGATCAACTTTTCAGCGCCCGCCGAAGAACGTAGAGGGCGAGCTGAGAGAAGGAGCGCCCCATGGCCGAGCGCATGCTGAAGTTCACCGTCACGCCGCGCAGCACCCCTGCGAAGCGCGAAGTCGCCGAGCGCAAAGGCGACTTCCACGAGATTTATGCGGACTTCATCGACGCGAAGGCGTCGGAACAGGCTTCGCGCTGCTCCCAGTGCGGCGTGCCCTTCTGTCAGTCGCATTGCCCGCTGCACAACAACATTCCCGACTGGCTGCGGATGACCGCTGAAGGCCGGCTGCAGGAAGCCTGCGCACTGTCGCAGGCGACCAGCTCCATGCCGGAGATCTGCGGCCGCATCTGCCCGCAAGACCGCCTGTGTGAAGGCAACTGCGTGATCGAACAGTCGGGCCACGGCACCGTCACGATCGGCGCGGTGGAGCGCTATCTGACCGACAAGGCCTGGGAGATGGGCTGGGTGCCGCCGCTGCAGGCCGGGCCCGCTCGTGGCCAGTCGGTGGCGGTGATCGGGGCCGGTCCGGCCGGCCTGTCCGCCGCCGAGCGCCTGCGCGAGATGGGCTACGCCGTCACCGTCTATGACCGGCACGACCGGGCCGGCGGCCTGCTGATCTATGGCATTCCCGGTTTCAAGCTGGAGAAGGACGTCGTCGAGCGCCGGACCCAGCGACTGGCCGATGGTGGGGTCGAGTTCCGCTTGGGCTTCGAGGTCGGCCGCGACGCCACCCTGGCTGAACTGCGGGCCAAGCACGACGCCGTGCTGGTCGCGACGGGCGTCTACAAGGCGCGGGACCTGGCCGTTCCGGGCGCGGGCTCCGAAGGCGTCGTGCCGGCGCTGGAGTATCTGATCGCCTCCAACCGCGTGAGTTTGGGCGATGCCGTGTCGGCCTATGAGGACGGCAGCCTCAACGCCGCGGGCAAGAACGTGGTGGTGGTCGGCGGCGGCGACACCGCCATGGATTGCGTCCGCACGGCGATCCGCCAGGGCGCGGCCTCGGTCACCTGCCTTTATCGCCGCGACCGCGCCAACATGCCGGGCTCGGTGCGTGAAGTCGCCCACGCCGAAGAAGAAGGCGTAGTGTTCGAGTGGCTGGCCGCGCCGCGGGCTGTCACGGGCGAAGCGCTGAGGGCCGCCGGCCTGCGCGCCGCGCGGATGCGGCTTGGCTCGCCGGACGCTTCGGGCCGCCAGTCGCCGGAAGAGATCGAGGGCGCCGACTTCGAGCTGAAGGCGGACCTGGTGATCAAGGCGCTGGGCTTCGACCCCGAGGACCTGCCGGGCGCGTTCCAGGCGCAGGACCTGGCGGTCAGCCGCTGGGGCACCCTGAAGACCGACTTCCGCAACATGATGACTTCGGTCCCGGGCGTGTTCGCCGCCGGCGACATCGTGCGGGGCGCCTCGCTGGTGGTCTGGGCCATCCGCGACGGCCGCGACGCCGCCGAAGCCATCAACCGCTACCTGATCGCCCATGCCAGCGCCGACGCGCTGATGGCCGCGGAGTAAGATCCATGACCGAGCACCTGACGGGTCAAGACTACGTCGATCACTACGAGCTCGAGCGGGCCAAGCTGATCGAGGCGAACGGCGGCTACGACATCACCGCGCAGCATGACGCCTGCGGCGTGGGTCTGGTGGCGGCCATCAACGGCCAGCCGCGCCGCGAAGTGGTCGAGCTCGCCATTCGCGCCCTGAAGGCCGTCTGGCACCGCGGGGCCGTCGACGCGGACGGCAAGACTGGAGACGGGGCCGGCGTGCTGCTGTCGGTGCCGCAGGACTTCTTCGCCGACCAAGTGGCCCGGATCGGCCACACCGTGCGACCCGGCCCGATCGCCGTGGGCCAGGTGTTCCTGCCGCGCACGGACCTCGCAGCCCAGGAGACCGCCCGGACCATCGTCGAGGCCGAAGCCCTGCGGTTCGGCTTCTATATCTACGGCTGGCGCCAGGTGCCGGTGGACACCTCGGTGATCGGGGAAAAGGCCAACGCCACCCGTCCCGAGATCGAGCAGATCATGCTCTCGCCGCCGGCCGGCATGGATGGCGAGGCGCTGGAGCGCGCCCTCTTCCTGTGCCGCAAGCGCATCGAAAAGCGCGTGGCCGCGGCCAACATCCAGCACTTCTACATCTGCTCGTTGTCCGCTCGGAGCCTGATCTACAAGGGCATGTTCCTGGCCGAGCACATCGACAGCTTCTACCCCGACCTGACCGATCCGCGGTTCACGGCGGCGGTGGCGGTGTTCCACCAGCGCTACTCGACCAACACCTTCCCGGAATGGCGGCTGGCCCAGCCGTTCCGCATGCTGGCCCACAACGGCGAGATCAACACGCTGAAGGGCAACGTCGGCTGGATGAAGAGCCACGAGATCCGCATGGCGGCCTCGGCCTTCGGCGACCTGCAGGAAGATATCAAGCCGGTGATTCAGCCGAGCGGCTCGGACTCCGCGGCGCTGGACAACACCTTCGAGGTGCTGGTGCGCGCCGGCCGCGACGCGCCTATGGCCAAGACCCTGCTGATGCCGGAGGCCTGGAACGCCCGCAACGAGGACCAGATCAAGCCGGCTCACAAGGCGCTGTTCGCCTACTGCAACGCGGTGATGGAGCCGTGGGACGGACCGGCCGCCGTGTGCGCCACCGACGGCCGCTGGGTCGTGGCCGGCAAGGACCGGAATGGCCTGCGGCCGCTGCGCGTGGCCCATACCGAGGACGGCTTGCTGATCGTCGGCTCCGAGGCGGGCATGTGCCGGGTTGAGGAAGCGCGCATCCTGAAGAAGGCCCACATCTCGCCCGGTCGCATGTTGGCGGTGGACCTGGTGGAAGGCCGTCTCTACGGCGAGGAAGAGATCATCGACCGCCTGGCGGCCCAGCACCCGTACGACCGCTGGCTGGGCAACATGGTCGAGCTGGAAGAGCGCATCGGCCCGGGCGCCGAGGAGCGCCTGTTCAGCCGCGAGGAACTGGTGCGCCGTCAGGCCGCCGCCGGCCTGAGCCTCGAGGACCTGGAGATGATCCTGGCCCCCATGGTCGAGGACGGCAAGGAAGCCGTCGGCTCCATGGGCGACGACACGCCGCTCGCGGTGCTGTCCAACGAGTACCGGCCGCTCAGCCACTTCTTCCGGCAGAACTTCAGCCAGGTGACCAACCCGCCGATCGACTCCCTGCGGGAGACGGCGGTGATGAGCCTGAAGACGCGCTTCAAGAACCTCGGCAACATCCTGGCCGAGGACGAGACCCAGACGGACGTGTTCGTGCTGGACAGCCCCGTGCTGACCACCGGCATGTACGCGCGGCTGGTGGAGGCGATCGGCGCCAAGAACGTCGCGGTGATCGACTGCACCATGCCGGTTCCGGCGGGCGACGCCCGCGCCGGCGACGCCCTGCGGGCCAACCTCGAACGCATCCGCATGGAGGCCGAGGATGCGGCCCTGCGCGGCTGCTCGACCATCGTGCTGTCGGACATGGGGACCGGGACCGATCGGGTCGCCCTGCCGATGATCCTGGCGACCGGCGGCGTCCATGCCTGGCTCGTGCAGAAGGGTCTGCGGTCCTACGTCTCCATCGTGGTGCGTTCGGCCGAGTGCCTGGACACCCACTACTTCGCGGTTCTGGTGGGCGCGGGCGCCACGGCGATCAACGCCTACCTCGCGCAGGAAAGCTTCCTAGACCGCCAGGAGCGCGGCCTGACCGGCGAGCTGTCGCTGCGCGAGCTGTGCCTCAACTTCAAGAAGGCCATCGAGACGGGCCTGCTGAAGATCATCGCCAAGATGGGCATCTCGGTGATCTCGTCCTACCGCGGCGGGCTGAACTTCGAGGCCGTGGGCCTTTCGCGCTCGCTGGTGGCGGAGTTCTTCCCCGGCATGCCGTCGCGCATCAGCGGCATCGGCTTGGCGGGCATTGAGGCCAAGTCGGTCGAGCTGCACAAGCGGGCCTGGAACCCCGCGGCGCTGAGCCTGCCGGTGGGCGGCTTCTACAAGGCGCGGCGCGCCGGCGAGGCCCACGCCTTTGAAGCGCGGATGATCCACACCTTGCAGTCGGCCTGCGATCGGGGCGACTACTCGATCTACAAGCGCTTCTCCGAAGGCATGGGGCGCCTGCCGCAGATCCAGTTGCGCGACCTGCTGCAATGGCGCACCGACGCCAAGGCGGTGGACATCGACGAGGTCGAAAGCGTCAACGAAATCCGCAAGCGGTTCGTCACGCCAGGCATGAGCCTGGGCGCCCTGTCGCCCGAGGCGCACGGCGCGCTGAACATCGCCATGAACCGGATTGGGGCCAAGTCGGTCTCGGGCGAGGGCGGCGAGGACCGTGAGCGCTACAAGCCGCTGCCGAACGGTGACAACCCGAACTCCGCGGTGAAGCAGATCGCCTCCGGCCGGTTCGGCGTCACCGCCGAGTACCTGAACCAGTGCCGCGAGATCGAGATCAAGGTCAGCCAGGGCGCCAAGCCCGGCGAGGGCGGCCAGCTGCCCGGCTTCAAGGTGACCGAGCTGATCGCCAAGCTGCGTCACTCGACGCCCGGCGTGATGCTGATCTCGCCGCCGCCGCACCATGACATCTACTCGATCGAGGACCTGGCGCAGCTCATCTACGACCTGAAGCAGATCAACCCCGACGCCAAGGTGACCGTGAAGCTGGTCGCCATGACCGGCATTGGCGCGATCGCGGCGGGCGTGGCCAAGGCCAAGGCGGATGTCATCCTAATCGCCGGCAACGTCGGCGGTACGGGCGCTTCGCCCCAAACCTCCATCAAGTACGCCGGCGGCCCGTGGGAGATGGGCCTGTCCGAGGCCAATCAGGTGCTGACGCTGAACAACCTGCGTCACTCGGTGAAGCTGCGCACGGACGGCGGTATCCGCACCGGCCGTGACGTGGTGATCGCCGCCATGCTGGGCGCCGAGGAGTTCGGCATCGGCACGGCCAGCCTGATCGCCATGGGCTGCATCATGGTGCGCCAGTGCCATTCCAACACCTGCCCGGTGGGGGTCTGCACTCAGGCCGAGGACCTGCGCGCCAAGTTCACCGGCACGCCGGACAAGGTCATCAACCTTTTCACCTTCATCGCCGAAGAGGTGCGCGAGATCCTGGCGCAGCTGGGCGCGCGCTCGCTGGAGGAGATCGTCGGCCGCACGGATCTGCTGATGCAGGTCAGCCGCGGGGGCGAGCACCTGGACGACCTCGACCTGAACCCACTGCTGGTGAAGGCCGACCCGGGCCAGAACAAGCCGTACTGCACGGTCGAGGGCCGCAACGAGGTGCCCGACACCTTGGACGCCCAGATCGTCCGGGACGCCGCCCCGCTGCTGGAGCGCGGCGAGAAGATGCAGCTGACCTACACGGTCGCCTCGACCCAGCGGTCGATCGGCACGCGGACCAGCTCGCACATCGTGCGCAAGTTCGGCATGGACGGCCTGCAGCCTGGCCATTTGACCGTTCAGCTGAAGGGCTCCACGGGCCAGAGCCTCGGCGCCTTCGCGGTGCAGGGCCTGCGCATCGAGGTGACCGGCGAGGCCAACGACTACGTGGGCAAGGGCCTGTCCGGCGCGACCATCGTGATCCGCCCCTCGCCGCACCTGGCGCGTCCGGAGCTGAATGCGATCCTCGGCAACACCGTGCTCTATGGCGCGACCTCCGGGCGGCTGTTCGCGGCGGGCCTGGCAGGCGAGCGCTTCGGCGTGCGCAACTCGGGCGCCACCGCGGTGGTCGAGGGCTGCGGCGCCAACGGGCTGGAGTACATGACCGGCGGCACGGCCGTGATCCTGGGGCCGGTGGGCTTCAACTTCGCGGCCGGCATGACCGGCGGCATGGCCTTTGTCTACGACGCCGACGGCAGCTTCGATAAGGCGCTGAACGCCGAAAGCGTGGTGGTCTGCGCCGTCGCCAATCCGCACTGGGAGCAGGTGCTGCGCGGCCTGGTGGAGGAGCATGCCCGCGAAACCGGCTCGCGCCTGGCCGAAGAGCTGCTGCGCGACTGGACGCGGGCTCTGCCGCGCTTCCGTCAGGTGTGTCCCAAGGAGATGGTCGGCCGGCTGAACCACAGCCTGGAAGCCGAGCAGCGGGTTTTCGAACGCGCCTAAGGTCGGATGCTCCCTATTCGGGGAGCATCCACCGCCTTGCGAGTCGTTTGCGCTGGATCAGGCGGCGCTCGCCGGTACTTTCCCGCGCATGAGCGAAGCCCATGGCCTGAGCGTTGCGCAGACCGCGGCCCTGACCCGCCGGGTGACCCTGCTGTCCGTGATGACGGCGGCGGTGCTGGTGGTGTTCAAGGCGGCGGCCTGGGGCGCGTCAGGTTCACTGGCGCTGGCGGCCTCGATGGCCGACTCGGCGCTGGACTTGGTGGCCTCGCTGGGCACCTTCTTCGCCGTTCGCTACGCCGCTGCGCCGCCGGACGCCGAGCACCGGTTCGGCCACGGCAAGGCGGAAGCCTTCGCCAGCCTCTTCCAGGCAGGCCTGGTGTTCGCCTCCGCCGCCTTGATCGCTCGCGAAGCCGTTGGGGACCTGCTGCACCCTCAGCCGATCGAGCAGGGCGCCTGGGCCATCGGCGTGATGATCGTGTCCTTGCTCCTGACTTTCGCGCTGATCACGGCTCAGGGCCGCGTCCTGCGGCAGGTTGCGTCCGTGGCGGTGTCAGGCGACCGCGCGCACTATGTCAGCGATCTGGCTTCCAATGCGGTAGCCCTGCTGGGCATCGGCGCGGCTTCCCTTCTGGGGCTGACCTGGCTCGATCCGATCGCCGCCCTCCTGGTTGCCGCCTTGCTGCTCTGGAGCGCCTTGGGCGTCTTTCGGGAAGCTTCCGACCAGCTGATGGATCGAGAATTGCCGGACGAGGACCGCGCCCGGATCGTGCAGATCGTCACCCGTGACGCGCGGCTGACGGACGTCCACCAGCTGCGGACGCGCGCCTCGGGCCCCTGGATCCACATCCAGATGCACGTGGACCTCGACCCCGAGATGACGCTGGAAGCGGCGCACGACATCGTGCTGGCCGCCGAGCACCGGCTGCTCGAGGCGTTCCCTGCGGCGGACATCATCATCCACGCCGATCCGCGCGGACGGGCGGAAATTCACACCGGACCCCTTGCCGCGCCCGAGCGGGCGCCACAGTAAACGCGCCCTTAAGGCCTGAGGCGTCAGTTGGACGTCTGTTTCCATCTGCTCATTTTTAGATCGCTCGGCGACGCCGGGCGTTAGCCGGTCATGAACGTCGAGCGCATCCTCCACCACTTCCCGCTGGATCCCGCCTCCCGGCAGGTGCGGCTTGCGCTGGGCGAAAAGCGCCTGCCGTTCACGGACAATCCGGTGCGCTATTGGGAGCGGCCGAAGGAACTCTCGCAGCTGAACCCCTCGGGCATGGTTCCCGTGCTGGTGGAGAAGACCGACCGCGGTACGCTGGTGCTGTGCGAGGCTCGGGCGATCCTGGACCACCTGGAAGAGACGGTGGTCGAGCCCGCACTGTTGGGCCGCAACGCCGCCGAGCGAGCGGAAGCGCGCCGGCTGCTGCAGTGGTTCGACCGCAAGTTCGAGTACGAGGCCGGCGGCTTCATCCTGCACGAGAAGATGGAGAAGCGGCTGCTGGGCCTGGGCGCGCCGGAGCTGGCCAACCTGCGTCAGGGCCGCGAAGGCCTGAAGAACCACCTGTGGTACATCGACCAGCTGCTGGCCGAGCGCGAATGGCTGGCGGGCAAGCGCCTGTCCCTGGCGGATTTCGCCGCGGCCGCCCATCTGTCGGTGATCGACTATTTCGGCGACGTGCCCTGGGGTGACTTCGCGTCCGTGAAGACCTGGTACATGAAGCTGAAATCCCGGCCGGCCTTCCGGCCTCTGCTCATGGACCGCTGGCCGGGCCTGACGCCCGCCAAGCATTATGACGATCTCGACTTCTAGCTCGCCTGAAGACCTGATCCGCGCCGAGGCCCAAGCGCTCGGCTTCGACCTTTGCCGCTTCACGGATCTCGACGACGCCTGGCCGGCGGCCGCGCGTCTGGAGCAGTTCGTGAGCGAAGGTCGGCACGGCGAGATGGGCTGGATGGCCGAGACGCTGGAGCGCCGCCGTCATCCGAGAGCGATGTGGGCAGACGCCCGTTCGGCGATCGTGCTGGGGGTCAATTATGGGCCCGACCGCGATCCGCGCGAGCTGCTGGCCGACTCCACGCGTGCGGCGATCAGCGTCTACGCCCAGGGCGACGACTATCACGACCTGATCAAGAAGCGGCTGAAGGCGCTGGCCAGGTTCCTGCAGGCGAAGTTCGGAGGCGAGCTGAAGGTGTTCGTCGACACGGCGCCTCTCCTGGAGAAGCCGCTGGCGGAGCGGGCGGGGCTGGGCTGGCAAGGCAAGCACACCAACCTCGTCAGCCGCGAATTCGGCTCGTGGCTGTTCCTGGGTTCGATCCTGACCACGCTGGAGCTCGCGCCGGACGAAGCGCCCGCCGTGCACTGCGGCCGTTGCACCGCATGCCTGGACGTTTGCCCGACCAACGCCTTCCCGACGCCGTTCCAGATCGATGCGCGGCGATGCATTTCCTATCTGACGATCGAGCTGAAGGGAGCGATCCCCCACGAGTTCCGTCCGGCGCTGGGCAACCGGATCTACGGCTGCGACGACTGCCTGGCGGCCTGCCCGTGGAACAAGTTCGCCCAGGTGTCCCGTGAGCAGAAGCTGCATGCCCGCGAGACCCTGCGCGGTCCGGGACTGGCCGAGCTCTCCCGCTTGGACGACGCCGCCTTCCGTGAGCTGTTCGCCAAGAGCCCGGTCAAGCGCATCGGTCGCGACCGCTTCCTGCGCAACGTGCTCTACGCCATCGGCAACTCGGGCGAGCCGGCGCTTGCGGTGGAAGCGCGACGGCTGCTGGGCGATCCCTCGCCCCTGGTGCGCGGAGCGGCGGTGTGGGCGTTAGGCCGGCTGCTGAGCGCGGAGGCGTTCGAGGCGCTGCGTGCGGCGCGGCGTCCGGTAGAGGCAGACAAGGACGTGCAGTCGGAATGGAATCAAACTCCGCTCATCCCCGCGAAGGCGGGGATCCAAGCTGAGTTGCTGGTCGATGCACCGCGCCTGCCTGAGCCGGCGCCGCATGGATCCCCGCCTTCGCGGGGATGAGCGGGGTACAGGGCGGGGCCCGCTCAGAACGCCGCGGGCGGCATGTCCTTGAGGCGGGGGAGGATCTTGTCCTTGTCGCTCAGCACGACATCACCGTCGACCGGCCAGTCGATCGCTAGGTCCGGGTCGTTCCAGAGGACGCCGCCCTCGGTTTGCGGGGCGTAGAGGCCGTCGACCTTGTAGAAGAGCTCGCAGTCGTCGGTGAGGGTGCAGTAGCCGTGGGCGAAGCCGCGGGGGACGAACAGCTGCTCGCCGCGCTCGGCGGTGAGTTCCGCGCCGACCCATTGGCCGAAGGTCGCAGAGCCCGGGCGCACATCGACCGCCACGTCGTAGATCGCCCCGCGCAGCACGCGCACCAGCTTGGCCTGCGGGTGCGGCGCGGTCTGGAAATGCAGGCCGCGCACCGTGCCCTTGCGCGCGTTGAAGGCCTGGTTGTCCTGCACGAATTCCGTGTCGACGCCGGCGTCCGCGAGGCTGCGGCGGCTCCAGGTTTCGGAGAACCAGCCGCGGGCATCGCCATGGCGCTTGGGCGTGATAAGCAGCACTTCGGGCAGCGCCAGTTGGGTGATCGTCGTCATCTCGACCTACGCTTTGAGAACAGGGCCTCGGATGGCGCGGGAGCGCGCGAAAGACAAGGGTGCAGAACCGCGCGTCAGCGTGGTGGTGGTCGCCTACGAGAGCGGCCCCCTGTTGGCCGAGTGCCTGGCCAGCCTGAAAGCCCAGACGGTGACCGATCACGAGGTCATCCTGATCGACAACGCCTCCAAGGACCCGGCGGCGCGGGACGCGGCGGCGGCTGATTCGTCCCTGATCTTCGTGGGCAACAGCGAGAACCTTGGCTTTGCAGCCGCCTGCAACCAGGGCGCCCGGATCGCGCGGGGACGCTGGATCGCCTTTCTGAACCCCGACGCCGTCGCGCGGCCGGACTGGCTGGAGCAGCTGCTGGCTGCGACCGAGAGGTTCGCCGGCGTGCGTGCGTTCGCGTCCCGCCAGCTGTTGGCCGAGGACACCTCCAAGCTGGATGGTTTGGGAGACGTGATGTCCTCCGCCGGCTTTCCGTTCCGCGGCGGCTATCTCCAGCCGGATCTCGGTCGCACCGAGCCTGGTGAGGTGTTCTCCGCCTGCGGCGGCGCCATGCTGATCGATCGCGAGCTGTTCCTGGCGCTCGGTGGGTTCGACGAGCGGCTGTTCTGCTACTGCGAAGACGTGGACCTGGGCTACCGCCTGCGGCTGCAGGGCGAGCCCACTGTGGTGATTCCGCAGGCGGTGGTGACCCACGTCGGCTCGGCTTCGTCCGGCGGCCCGCGCTCTGACTTCGCCACCTTCTACGGCACCCGCAACCGGCTGTGGGTCTTCATCAAGAACACCCCGCCGCTGCTTCTGCTGCTGACCTGGCCGCTGCATCTGGCGGCGACGGCCTTGCTGTTTGCGCGTCACGCCACCCGGGGGGAGCTCCGCAGCCCGTGGCGCGGTTTCGTGTTCGGCCTGAAGAACATCGGCGTTGCGCTGGAGGCCCGGCGGGAAGCTCAGGCTGCGCGCAAGGTCGGGTCGCTGGATATCGCCCGGGCCATGACCTGGAACCCGAAGGACCTGTTCGGCCGCCGTGTGGTGATCAAGCCGCTGGGGTCATCCGGCCGGTCCTGAGCGCGATCGCCCAATCGGGGCGGCCGTGCGCCTCGGCCGTGCGGGCGGCGCTTTCCCAGTCGTAGGCGACTTCGACGATCTCGGCGTTCCAGGCGCCATCCGAGCCACGCTCACACAGGGCGTAGCGGGCGTGCGGCGATCCCGCTTCGCTGACGTGCGGCCAGGGGCGGTCGTCCTTATAGGCGGGCAGGCCGGCCGAGCCGGGGTTGACCACGAGGCGGCCGTCCGTGAGCCGCCGCACGCGGGGCACGCGGGGCACGTGGGTGTGGCCGCAGAGGATCAAGGCATGCGGGGCGCCTGCCGCCCGCGTCGCCACCTCGGCCTCCGTCGCCTCACGCGCGCCGGTCGGCTCGACCGTCTCCAGGAAGTACTCGAGGTCGGACGCGGGCGTGCCGTGGCAGAGCAGGACGTCCGGCGTGAGCTCCAGCGCCGTAGGCAGGGATGCCAGCCATTCGCGATGCTTCGACTGCAGTTGCGGCCAGGTGAAAGCGTCGGAAGGCCCCATCTGCGCCCGCGTCTGCGTCAGCAGTTGGCGCTCGTGGTTGCCGCGGATCGTGGGCAAGCCTAGGGCCATGAGCCGTTCGGCGGTGTGCACGGGCTGCAAGGGTCCGGACAGGATGTCGCCAAGGTTCACCGTCACGTCGACGTTGCGGGCGGCGATGTCGGCCAGCACCGCCTCGAGGGCCGCCAGATTGCCGTGGATGTCGGAGATGGCGGCGATGCGCATGGTCAGGCCGGCCCGCGCGACCATTCCACCAGTCGGCGCATGAACTGGGCGCCGCGTTGCATCTGGCTGATCTCGACAAACTCGTCTGGCTGGTGCGCCTGTTCGATGGAGCCGGGGCCGCAGATCACAGTGGAGAACCCGGCCTGCTGAAACTGCCCGGCCTCTGCCGCGAAGGCGACAGCGCGGGGCGGGCCGTTGTCCCCGGCCAGGCGGCGGGCGAAGGCCTCGGCGACGCCGCCCGGTTCCGGCGACAGGGGCGGGGTGCTGGAGCGGCGGTGGATGTGGACGCCCGCTTCCGGCGCGCGGGCTTTCAGCGTCGCATCCAGCGCACGAATCTGGGCGAAGAACGGGGCCAGGATTTGCTCGGGATCCAGGCCGGGCGGGCAGCGCAGGTCGAACAGGAACTGGCACTCTCGAGCCAGGATGTTGCCGGCCGTTCCGCCATGCACGACGCCGATTGTCAGGGTCGCGCCCTTGGGCGTGAAGGGAGAGGCCGGGTCGGCTTCGCGCTCCAGGCCGTCGGCGAGCTCGCGCAGGGCGGCCATCAGGGGCACGGCTTCCATGATCGCGGAGACGCCCTGCTGGGTCTGGCTGGAGTGGGCCTCCCGGCCGTGGACCGTCACGGTGAAGGTGGCGATGCCTTTGTGGCCGTTCACCGCTTCCATGTTGGTGGGCTCGCCCACGACGACGAGGGCGGGCGCGGGGAATTCTCGGCGGATCACCTCGATCATGGAGGGTGCGCCCAGGCAGCCGATTTCCTCGTCATAGGAGAAGGCGAGGTGCACGGGCGCGCGCGCCGCCGCCTTGAGCTCCGGCACGGCGGCGAGCGACAGGGCCAGAAAGCCCTTCATGTCACACGTCCCGCGCCCGAACAGGCGGCCGTCACGCTCCGTCAGGGTCCAGGGATCGGTGCTCCACGGCTGGCCGTCCACCGGCACCACGTCCGTATGACCGGACAGCACGACGCCGCCTTCGACCTGCGGACCGATCGTGGCGATCAGGTTGGACTTGGAACCGTCGGCGTTCGGCACGCGGCGGTGCGGCACGTCATGAGCGTCCAGGAAGGTCTCCACCCACTCGACCAGCGCAAGGTTCGATCCCCGGGACGTGGTGTCGAAGCCGACCAGCGTCCTGAGGATATCGACGGCGGCCGGCGTGAGATCTTGAGCCATGGGCAAGCCATAGACCGGCGTTCGACCCGGCTCAAAGGAAAGCCGCAGGCTCACGGGCGTCAGCTCCCAGCCGACATTTTTGCGTGCGCCGTGCGGGCCCATGTCACAAGCTGCCGCGGCAACTCGTCATGTCCGTACGCACAACCGGTGCGACGAGGAGCCAGGACATGACCCAAAGACTAGCCGCCCCTTACAAGCATGCCGCCAAGCCGTACCAGGCGATGGTCGCTCTTGAGGCCGCGATCACGGACAGCGGGCTGGAGAAAAGCCTGCTCGAGTTGATCAAGACGCGGGTTTCCCAGATCAACGGCTGCGCCTTCTGCATCAACATGCATGTCGCCGATGCGTTGAAGGCGGGCGAGAACCCCATGCGTCTGCACCTGCTGAGCGCCTGGCGGGAGTCCTCGCTGTTCACCCCGCGCGAGCGCGCGGCGCTGGCTTGGGCGGAGGCTCTGACCCTGCTGCCGCAGACTGGCGCGCCGGACGCCGACTGGGCCGAGCTGCAGGCGCACTTCAGCGAAGCCGAGCAAGTGAACGTCACCTTCGCGGTCGGCGCCATCAATACCTGGAACCGACTGGCGGTCGGCTTCCGCAGCGCCCATCCGGCGGAGGCGGGTCGTGCGGCGGCCTGACGAGACGGTAAGCGTGTTCGAGGCGCACCGGCCGCGGCTGGTGCGCCTGGCCTACCGCATGCTGGGCTCGGTGGCGGAGGCGGAGGACGTGGTCCAGAACGCCTGGCTGCGGTGGCAGGGCGCGAATGCGGAGGGGGTGCGCGAGCCCGCCGCCTGGCTCACGCGAACCGTGACACGTCTGTCCCTCGATGTTTTGAAGTCAGCGCGGATGCGGCGGGAGACGTATGTCGGCGCCTGGCTTCCCGAGCCGCTCGTGCAGCCGGAGGCTGAAGAGGGCGAGCTTCACGACGACCTGACGCTGACCCTAATGCTGGCTCTGGAGCGGCTGTCCCCCCTGGAGCGTGCCGCCTTCCTGCTGCACGACGTGTTCGGCGTCGAGTTCGAGGAGGTGGCCTCCACCCTGGGGCGCGAACCCGCGGCCGCCCGCCAGCTCGCGGCTCGGGCGCGCCGGCACGTGCAAGATGCGCGTCCGCGCTTTCCCATCGAAAGGTCCGAAGGCGAGAAGATCGCTCAGGCCTTCTTCGACGCTTCACGCACGGGGGATGTGGCGGCTCTGCGCAGTCTGTTGGCGGAGGGCGTGACCCTGCGCTCCGACGGCGGCGGCAAGGTCATCGCGTTCCTCAACCCGATCCACGGGCTTGAAAAGGTGCTGCGGCTTTATTCAGGGCTTCGGCGGAAGTTCGATCCGGCGAGCTTCGTCCACCTTCGCTCGATGTGGATCGACGGGCTGCCGGGTTACGCCAGCATCGAGCGCGGCCAGGTGCTGCAGACCACCGCCCTGGACATCGAAGGCGGCCGCATCGTGGGGATCTACATCACCCGCAATCCGGACAAGCTGGCCCATGTGGCGCGGGAGCTCGGCTTGCCGTCAGCCCCGCTGCACTGAGCTTCAGCCGAAGGCGGTGGAGCCCGGGCCGGGGAGCACGTCGATCAGCTCGATCCGAAAGATCAGGGCGGCGTTCGGCGGGATGTCGCCGCCGGCGCCTTCGGCGCCGTAGCCCATCTCCGGCGGCACATAGAGCACCCACTCATCACCCGGACGCATCAGCACCAGGGCTTCCTTCCAGGCGGGGATCAGCGCCTTGAGCGGCATGGAAGCCGGCTGGCCCCGCTCGTATGAGCTGTCGAAGACCTTGCCGTCGACCAGCTTGCCTTCGTAGTGGACCTTCACCTCGTCGTTCGGCTGCGGGTGCGAGCCGGTGGCTGGGCCGGAGCGCACCACCTTGTACTGCAGGCCGCTGGGGAGGGTGACGACGCCCGGCTCCTTGGCGTTCTTGGTCATGAACGCCGCCGACTGGGCGCTCTGGTCAGGCAGCTGGCGGTTGCAGGCGCCCATGGCGAGGGCCGAAAGGGCGATGATCGTCAGTTTACGGAACATGGGTCAGACAGCTCTCGGCGGATAGCCGCGCTCGCGCAGGGCTTCCATGATTTCCTGGGTGTGTTGGGCGTCGCGCGTCTCGATCATCAGGTCGAATTCGGCGCCCTTGGCCGGCACGTCGAGCGCGAGGCGGTTGTGGGCCACCTCGATGATGTTGGCGCCGAGCTGGCCGATGATGGTCGACACGTTCGCCAGCAGACCGGGCCGATCGTCGCCGATGATCCGTAGGCTGATGATGCGTTGCTCGCGGACGAGCTCGCGGGTCAGAACGGAGGCAAGAAGGCGCGTGTCGATGTTGCCGCCGGTGATCACCAGGCCGCACTTCTTGCCCCGGAAGCGTTCGGGGTAAGCCAGCAGGGCAGCCAGTGAAGCTGCGCCAGCACCTTCGGCCACTGTCTTTTCGACGTTGGTGTAGAGCGCAACCGCGCGCTCAAGATACGGCTCCTCGATCAGCAGCACCTCGTCGAGCAGCGGGCGGGCCACGCCATAGCTGATGTCGCCCACCTGCTTGACGGCGATGCCTTCGGCGATGGTCGCCCCGCCGGTCGGCGCGCCGGCGTTCACGCCCCGCATCTTGGCGGTGAAGGACGGGTACATGGCCGGCTCCAGCCCAACCATGCGGATGTCGCTTTTAACGTGCTTGGCCGCCGTCGCCATGCCGGCGATCAGCCCGCCGCCGCCGATCGGCACGGGCAGCACCTCGAGATCCGGTGCATCCTCCAGCATCTCAAGAGCGACGGTGCCCTGGCCGGCCATGACGTCCAGGTCGTTGAAAGGGTGGACGAACACGAGGTCGCGGTCCTCGCACAGCTTGCGGGCGAAGGCGGAGGCTTCGTCATAGCCGTCGCCGTCGATCACCACCTCGGCCCCGTGGTTGCGGGTCTGCTGCACCTTCACGAAGGGCGTGCCGCGGGGCATCACGATGGTCACCGGAATCCCGAGGCGGGCGGCGTGATAGGCCAGCCCCTGGCTGTGATTGCCAGCGGAGGCGGCGATCACGCCGCGCTTCTTCTCGGCGTCGGTGAGCTGCAGCAGCTTGTTGAGCGCGCCGCGCTCCTTGTAGGCGGCCGTGAACTGCAGGTTCTCGAACTTCACCCAGACTTCAGCGCCGGTAATCTCCGAGAGCGTCCTCGACGGGCGACAGGGGGTGCGCTCGATGTGCCCCTGGAGCCGCGACTTGGCGGCCAGGATGTCGTCGAAGGTAAGCGTCATGGGGATGGGGACCGGTCGAAAGAGGCGCGCAACCTAACGGCGCCGGCCTTTGGCTGCAACGCGAGCGCTGACGCAGGGGAACTAGTCGGCTGTCGCGGCCAGAGCCTCGCGTGAGCGGCGCCTCTCCACACTGGGATCCGGTATCGGCGCGGCGGCGATCAGAGCGCGGGTATAGGCATGGCGCGGCTGGGCGAACAGCTGGTCGGCCGCACCTTCCTCGACCACCTGGCCACGGTAGAGCACCAGAACTCGGTGGCTGATCTCGCGCACCACCGCCAGGTCGTGGCTGATGAAGATGATGGCGACGCCCATCTCGGCCTGCAGCTCGGCCAGCAGATCGAGCACCTGGGCGCGAACGGTGACGTCCAGCGCCGAGACGGCTTCGTCACAGACCACCAGCTTGGGCCGCAGGATCATGGCCCGGGCGATGCCGGCCCGCTGGTTCTGGCCGCCGGATAGCTCGTGAGGGTAACGACCGGCTATGGCGGCGCCGAGGCCCACCCGCGCCAGCATGGCGGCGGCCGCTTCCGTGCGCTGAGCCAGGGATAGGTCGGGGCGGAACACCTGAAGCGGCTCGGCCACCGACTGGCCGATGGTCATCCGCGGATCCAGGCTCGCCAAGGGATCCTGGAAGACGATCTGCAGATCGCGGCGGGCGCGGCGCAGGCTTTCGCGGTCGGCCTGGGTGATGTCGCGGCCCAGCAGGGTGACGGCGCCGCCGCTGGCCGAAATGAGCCGCAGGACGGCGCGGGCCAGGGTCGATTTGCCCGAGCCGCTTTCGCCAACCACCGACAGCGTCTCGCCTTCCCGCACCGACAGGCTGACGCCGTCCACCGCCTTGAAGCTGCGCCGCCGCAGGAGCCCTTCGCGAATGGGGAACGCCACTTCGATGTCGCGCACCTCGATCACCACTGGCGCGTCCGGCGCAACCGGCGCGAGCTTGCCGCTTGCGGGCTGGTCCAGCCTGGGGACGGCTTCAAGAAGGCCGCGGGTGTAGGCGGAGGCGGGCTGCGTGAACAAGCGGTCGACAGGCGCGACCTCCACATAGGCGCCGTCCCTCATCACGCAGACCCGGTCGGCCAGGCGAGCGATGACGCCCATGTCGTGGGTGATCAGCGCCAGGGCGGTTCCGGTCTCGCGCTGGAGCTCGGCCATCAACTCCAGGATCTCGGCCTGGACGGTGACGTCGAGGGCGGTGGTGGGCTCGTCGGCGATCAGCAACTCCGGCCCGGGCGCCAGGGCTGCGGCGATCATCACCCGCTGGCGCATGCCCCCGGAAAGCTCATGCGGGAACTGGCGCAGGCGGCGGCGAGCGTCGGGGATGCGGACTTTGTCCAGCCACTCCAATGCGCGGGCCTCGGCGGCCCGCGCGGAAAGCCCGAGATGCGCGCGCAGCGGCTCGGCGATCTGCTCGCCAATGCGGATGTGCGGGGTCAGGGCGGTGAGCGGGTCCTGGAAGATCATGGTCATCTTCGAGCCGCGCACGCGGTTCAGCGCCGCCGCGTGGAGGCCGAGAAGCTCCTGACCTTGAAACCGCGCGGAGCCGGTGGTCCGCGCATTCGGCGCCAGCAGGCCCATGGCGGCCAGAAAGGTCTGGCTTTTCCCTGAGCCGCTCTCGCCGACGACGCCCAGCACCTCGCCCTTGGCGATGGAGAGGGATACGCCGCGCACCGCCTCCACCTCTCCCTCAGGGCCGACGAAGCGCACCCGCAGATCGTCGAGGGTCAGGACGGGTGGCGGCGGTGCGGACAAGCTCGGACCTTGGGCGATGCGGAAGCTGGTCGCAGGTTAGAGGCGTCCGTGCGCTTTTTGAAATCGCCTCTCGCCTATGGACCGCTATATACCCGGCCCGTGTCCGAGCACGCCACAACCCAGCTCCGCCCTGCCCTGTTCCTCGACCGGGACGGCGTCCTCAATGAAGACGAAGGCTACGTCTATCGCTGGGAGGACTTTCGCTGGATCCCAGGGGCCAGGGAGGTTGTGGCGGCGTTCAATCGGGCCGGCTGGATCGTGGTGGTGGTGACCAATCAGTCGGGCATCGGCCGCGGCTACTACACCGAAGCCGACATGCACACGCTGCACGCCAGGATGACCAAGGAGCTGGCGCAGGCCGGCGCCCACATCGACGCGTTCTACTATGCGCCGCAGCATCCTGAGGCGCCGGTGGAAGCCTATCGCCACCCGAACCCGCCGGACCGCAAACCCAACCCGGGCATGCTCCTGAAAGCGATGGCCGAGTGGCCGATCGATCGCGAGCGCTCGATCCTGGTGGGCGACAAGGGATCCGACATGGAGGCCGCCCAGCGGGCCGGCGTTCGCGGGCTGCTGTTCCGCGACGGGGACCTGAAGGCGTTCCTGGCGGAGCAGGGTCTGCTGCCCTAGCCAGGCGGGTAGGTCAGCGAGGGATACCTTGCTGCCCTAGCCAGGCGGGTAGGTCAGCGAGGGATACCTTGCTGCCCTAGCCAGGCGGGTAGGTCAGCGAGGGATACCAGGTCGGGTCGCGCCCCTCGGGCGTGCAGTCCAGGACCATCCAGAGCGGAGCCGGGTCCGGCGCGCCGCGCGGGTCCTGACCCGGATCGCTGGTCCAGTCGCCCATCTCGCCGGCCCAGAAGTGGCGCACCACGCCGCCGCGTCGCGAGAAGACGTTCAGCCCTGGGATCTCGTCACCCTCGGGCGTCACGCCGAAATAGTCGCGCGAGTAGTTGTCGTTGAGGTCGCTGTAGAGGCGCAGCGCACGCCAGCCACGCTCGGCCTTCCACGCCTTCAGCTTTTCGATGGGCGAACGGGCGATCACCACCAGGGACGCCTTCTGCGCGATGTCCTCGGCGTTGCCTTCCCATCCGCCCAGCAGGTTGGTGCACATGGGGCAGGGGCGCTCGCGATGCGGGCCGAACATGTAGCTATAGGCGACCAGGGTGGACTTGCCGGCGAACAGGGCCTCAAGGCCGACGACTTCGCCATCTTCGCCTTGGAAGCGGTAGTCGCCGACGACTTCGCCGCCTGGAGGCAAGGCGCGCCGCTGGGCGGCGACCCGCTCGATGTGCCGCCGCAGCTCGATCTCCTCGATCAGCAGGGCGTTGCGGGCGGCGCGATAGGCCGCGCTTTCGTTGGGAAAGCGGATCGGATGATCGCGGACCAGGTCTTCGGCCGGAACGAGGGGCTCGCTTGTGCTGTCCATGAGGTCCTCCTGCAGGCTGGAGCCCAGAGGACGTGCGGGCCTCGGCCGTCCCGACAGGTCAGCGACCCAGCGCTTCCGTGCAGGCGATCCCGGCGCGGTCTGCAGCGGAGAGCGCAGGGGAAACGTCCCGCGGGCCCGCGGCGCTGAAGGCCGCCTTGAGCGCGGCGGCTGCGGTTCCGGCGGTGTCCGCCACCTCCAGGCAGGCCTTGGGCGCCTTGAGCTGAACCAGTTTCTGGCGAGCGGTTCGGCAGGTCGCCGCCACCTGTTCGGCTTGGGCGACGTAGGTGGGATCCTGTGCGCCGGCGCTGGCCAGATCGGCAAGGGCGCCCAGGGTGGTGAGCCCCGTCCCGCAGGGCGTCACCGCCTGCTCGACCTGAGCCGGATCGAAGCGTTGTCCGCAGGCGGCAAGAGCCAGCGTGCTCGCGAGTATACAGACCACAAGACGCCGCATCACATTCTCCGACCTGGGCCGAGAGCCTAGCCCCTGAGCACGCCAGGGGCCAAGCACATCGCGCGGCGCTCCCGAACTAGAACCTGGTGGTGAAGCCGAAGAAGAGGCGTCGGCCCAGCAGGTCGTAGCTCGGGTAGGTGTTGGGCAGGCCGGTGCCGGCGATCAGCGCGTTGACGATCGGGGGATCGGTGTCGAGCACGTTGTTGACGCCGGCCCGGATCGACAGCACCTCGTTGGGGCTCCAGACCGCCGACAGGTCCAGGTAGTTGCGATCCGGCAGCAGGTGGTTGAACGGATCGACCGTGTTCTCGCCGATCGTCGGCTCGTTCGTGTCCGTCTCCAGCTTGGCTTCGCCGAAGTGACGCCAGGCGGCCGAGACCAGCAGGTCCCAGGGCGTTTCCCAGTTCACCCGCAGGGTGTGGCGCCAGCGGGGGTTTACGGTCTGGCATTGCGGCCCGAACAGGCCGGCGCAGTTGTACTCGTCCTCACCCGGCAGGGGGGTGGTCTTGGCGTCGATCAGGTAGGAGCCGGAGAAGGTGAAGGACAGCGCACCCCAGCCCGTCACGCCGACGCGCTCGAAGGGCAGGCTGTAGTTGATCTGGGCGTCCACGCCCGAGGCGACCCCGGAGCCGATGTTGACGCCCGTTCCGACAATGTAGCCGCCCGACGCGGCATTGCTGCCGAACAAGGTGCCGGCGGACGAACGGACGATCTGGCTGCAGAACTGCTCCGAACCGGTTTCCAGGCAACGCTGCAGGGTGACGCCGAGCGGCACGGTGCTGATCGTGCCTTCAAGATTGATCCGGTAGTAGTCGACGCTGGCGGTCAGGCCTGTGAGGAACCGGGGCCGCGTGGTGAAGCCGACAGAGAAGGTCTTCGCCTCCTCTTCCCGCAGGTTGAGGTTGCCGCCGTTCAGGACCGCGCATTGGCCAGAGGGACACTGCGGGATCACGCCATACTGCGCTGCGGTGATGCCGGTGCGCAGGCACTGTTCCAGCGGGGCGGGCTGCGTTGCATTGGCGGCGCAGGGGTCTTCAGAGACCTGGCTGGTGTTGGTCACCGATGACGGGGTGTAGAGCTCCAGGATGTTGGGAGCGCGGATCGCCTGCTGGTAGGAGGTCCGGAAGCGAATGTCCTCGCTCGGCGCCCACTGCAGGCCGACCTTGTAGGTGTTGGTCTCGATGTCGATCGAATAGCTCGAGAAGCGGTAGCCGACTTCGAGCTGCAACTCGTCGATGAAGGGGCGGTCCTGGATCAGCGGAAGCCGGGCCTCGGCGAAGCCTTCCCACACCTTGATGTCGCCATCGACGGGCGTTGCGACGCCGCTGCCGCCGGACAGCTCGCCCAACGCTGACTGCGGATCAGGTTGGAAGGACAGGGTTTCCTTGCGGTACTGGAACCCGCCGGCGACGCCGAGCCCGTCATTGGCCCAGGGCGAGCGGATGCCCCACTGGCTCAGATCGCCCGTGATCGTCCCTTCGACGATGCGCTGGGTCGCCTCGCCTGTGGAGGTCGCCGCGGGCAGGATGATGTAGTCCAGGGCCTGCTGGGTGACGCCCCCTTCCTGGAAGATGTTGTAGGGGACGCAAGAGCCGCCCGAGATGCAGACGGGGCCGTTTGGTCCCTGCACGGCCTGGAGGGCGTTCTGCGTGCGGGTCTGGCCGAGGTAGCCGGTCAGCGTCTGGTCGAGCTGGGTCTTGTAGTACGATCCATAGAGGTCATAGCGGAACGGGCCGAACAGGTCGCCGCGGCTGCCGAACACCGCGCGGTAGCTCTCGTGCCGATAAAGCGAGCCGCGGGGTCCGCCCTCAACGTTGCGGCGGCCGATGAAGAGATCGACCGTCTCCCCCGCCGCCACCAGGTCCGGCGTACAGCCCAGGGCCCCCTGCTGCTGGGCGCTCAGGAACGGATTGTTGCAGTTGACGGCGAAGCCCCCGGTCGGGGAGGGGCCGCCGCCTTGGAAGAGGCCGCTGGGCGCAATCTGCACGTTGGTCTTGTCGTGCATGTACTGGAAGTCCGAGTAGAACTCGAAGAAGCGGTTCAGCTCGAAGTTGGCGAAGAAGCCCGCCGTGGTCCGGGTGTTGTCCTGGATCAGCGAGTTGTAGGGGTTGGAGTTGAACAGGGCCGGCGGATTGGTCGTGCCGGTTCCGTAAGGCACGAACTGGTTACCGCTGACGGCCAGGTCCTCGCCCAGCCCGCTCGAGAGGTAGAACAGGTTCGAGTTGCTGCTGCCTGCGCAGAAGGGCTGGCCGTCGTCGCCGATGTTCAGCTGGCAGGCCGAGAAGTCGCGTGCTCCCTGATAAACGGGCTCCTGCCGGTGGTAGGTGTAGTAGCCGGTGATGTTGCCGCGATCGTCTGCGAAGTTGCGCCCGGCCACGAAGGAGAAGTCGTAGGAGAGGCCGTCCATGCGGTCACGCGGGATCGGCAGACCGCCCTCCTGCAGCGCGCCTTGAGCGATGTCGTTGTCCTGGTCGTGCTGAAAGACGCTTTCCTGGAAGTCGACCTGGAAGCCCTCGAAGTTGCGCCGCATGATGAAGTTGACGACGCCGGCGATGGCGTCGGAACCGTAGGTCGCCGAGGCGCCGCCGGTCAGCACGTCCACCCGCTCGATCAGCTGCGCTGGGATCTGGTTGATATCGGGCGAGGGATTGGGGTTGCCGGTGTTGGGGTCGCCGACGCCAAGCCGGCGTCCATCCACCAGCACGAGGGTGCGGGTCTGGCCGAGACCGCGCAGGTCGATGGTGGCGACGCCGCCAGGGCCCGAGAGCGGATTGGACGTCGCGCCGAGCCCTGAGGCTGCGTTCTGCTGGATCTGCGGCAGCTGGTTCAGGAAGTCGGCGGTGACGGTGCGGCCGCCAAGGCTGACCTCCTGTGCGGTCACGACCTGCACAGGGCTGACGCTGGTGAGGTTCGGCTGCGGGATGCGAGTGCCGGTGACGATCAGCTCCTCTACCTGACCGGGCGAGGAGCCCTGGGCTGCGCCGCCGGCCACGGCGCCCGGCGTGGCGCCGCCAGCCGTGCCGCCCGTGCCCGGAGGCGGAGCCTGAGCCGCGGCGACCTGCGGAGCGGCGATGATCAGGAAAGCTCCGGCCAAGGCCGAAGTGCCGAGCAACCAGTTCGGTTGATCCAAACGCCCCATGGGGCCCTCCGTCAGCTCTGCAGCGGAGGCGAAAGCCCCTGCTGTCTCCGCGATCGGCAGAGATGACGGGGTAATCATCGGGGCTGTGCGGTGGTCCCTATGCTGACGCTGCGCGCCGTCGGAATGCGACACAGCGTTGCACTTCTACCACGCAATGCGCGCATTTGTTGTAACAGTGGGAGCGGTAACTTGACGGAGTCGGCTCTGAGTTACCGCGCCTCGATCTGCTCCAGCAGGCGCTCCAGCGTCGTCAGTTCGTCCGCTTCCCGGGGGGGCTTGTCCCATCGGATGCGATTGATGCGGGGGAAGCGCATAGCCACGCCGCTCTTGTGCCGGCCCGATCGCTGCAGGCCCTCGAACGCGACTTCGAACACCAGGCCGGCGTGAGGCTCGGCACGGACCGAGCGGACAGGGCCGAACCGTTCGACCGTGTTGTCGCGGACGAACTTGTCGATCTGCTTCAGCTCCTCGTCGGTGAAGCCGAAGTAAGCCTTGCCCACAGGGGTCAGCATGCGGCCGCCCTCGGGCGACGGAGTCCACACCCCGAAGGTGTAGTCGGAGTAGAAGCTTGAGCGTTTCCCGTGGCCGCGCTGGGCGTACATCAGCACCGCATCGACGAGGAACGGGTCGCGCTTCCACTTGAACCAGGGGCCCTTGGGGCGGCCGGCTTCGTAGATCGAGTCCACGCGCTTCAGCATGATGCCCTCGGCGATCTGCGGATCGCCTTCGGGAGGCGCGGCGCGGAGATCGGCCAAGTCCGGCCAGCTGGAGAAGGGCTGCAAGGGCGACAGGTCGATGCGCGGCGTGTGCTGGCGCTCGACGAAAGCTTCCAGACGCTTGCGCCGCTCGCAAAAGGGGAGGGTGCGCAGGTCGTCCTCGCCCTCGGCCAGGATGTCGTAGGCGCGGATCGCGGCCGGATATTGGGCCATCAGCTTGGCGTCGACCGCCTTGCGGTTCAGCCGCTGCTGGAGATCGGCGAAGGTGGCGACCTTGCCGTCGCGCATCACCAGCAGCTCGCCGTCGAGCACGCCGTCCTCGTGAAAGGCGTCCAGAATGTCCGGGAAGGTGCGGGAGATGTCGTCGCCGGTGCGCGTGTAGAGCCGCTGCACGCCGCGCTCGTTCACCGCCTGGACGCGGATGCCGTCCCATTTCCATTCGGCGGAGTAGTCGGCTGGGTTGAGCTTGGCGAAGTCCACCGCCTCGTCGATGGCCTGGGCCAGCATCACCGGGCGGAAGCGGCCGGGATTGTCGGAGGTCGGCTTCTCGGACCGGCCTTCGAGCCAGGCGAACAGGTCCTCGTACGGCGGGTGGAGCGCGTGCCAAAGCTCCTCCACCTCTGCGACCGGCACGGGGCCCAAGTCCGCCGCGGCCTGCTTGGCCAGGCGGGCGGACAGACCGACGCGCAGCTCCCGGGTCATGAGCTTCAGCAAGGCCCAGCGCTCGCGCGGCTCGCGCATGGCGTCGAGCCAGCCCTCGATCAGCCGCTGCACCTCGGCCCGCGTGGCGGTGCGGAGCGCCTCGACCACCTCCGACAGCTCGGGCTCTCGGTTTGCGCCGGGCCGCATGGGCCAGACCAGGGCCACCGCCTCGGCGAGGTCGCCCACATAGTCGTAGGACCACCAGAAGAGCTGGGGGTCCATCCGCTCCTCCACCGCCTTGCGGATGAAGGTCGGCTTGGCGGCGTCGAAGGTGAGGTCGCCGGTCAGGGTGGCCAGCGCCCAGCCACGATCCGGATCCGGCGTGTCGCGCAGGTAGTCGCGCACCAAGGTGAGCTTGGCGTTGCGCGACGGCGTCAGCGACAGCCGGTCCAGCAGTTCGGCAAAGGCGCGCATGGCTACAGCAGGGCGCTCATCCCCGCGACGACGGGGGTTCGGGCAGCATTCGGTGTAGGGCGCCGGTTCAGGTCACGCGCCTCCGGGGACCGCGCCCGGCACGTCCTGGCCGAAGTCGCCATCGCCCGGCATCGGGTCGGGGTTGTCGCCGCCGCCAGGCGGGGTGAGGCCGCCGCCCGTTCCCGGCGGCAGGCCGGCGCCGTCGGGACGGCTCATCGGGCCGCCGTATTCGTCGCCGCCGATCGGGCTGCCCATCGGGTTCACGGGTTCGGACATGGTCATGCTCCTTCTGTGGAGGCGAACGTCGGGCGTGCGCGCAAGGTTCAGTCCTCGTCCTCTTCCTCGTAGCCGACGAGGGCGAGGGCCCGGGCGGAAACGCCATGGAGTTCGGCCCAGCGGGCGAGGGCTTCCTCGCGGCCGTGGGTGATCCAGAGTTCGCCGGGGCGGATCTCGTCCACAGTGGCTGTGAGCTCGTCCCAATCGGCGTGGTCGCTGATGACGAGGGGGAGTTCGACACCGCGCTGGCGGGCTCGAGCGCGAACCTGCATCCAGCCCGACGCAAAGGCGGCCACCGGATCTGGGAAACGGCGGCTCCAGCGATCTTGCAGGGCGGACGGCGGGCCGATGATGATCTGGCCGGCGAACTCGTCCTTCTTGCGACCGGTGGTGGCGGGCGCGAGCGGACCCAAGTCCACGCCGTGTCGCTCGTAAAGCGCGTTCAGCCGCTCAAGCGCGCCGTGGACGTAGATGGTCTCATCCCAGCCCGCCTCGCGCAGGAGGCAGATGATGCGCTGGGCCTTGCCCAGGGCATAGGCGCCGATCATGTGCGCCCGCTCCGGAAACTGGGCGACGGACCGCAGCAGGCGGGCGATCTCGTCCTTGTCGTCCGGATGCTTGAACACCGGCAGGCCGAAGGTCGCCTCGGTGATGAAGACGTCGCAGGCCACCGGCTGGAAGGGCGGACAGGTCGGATCGCGCCGGCGTTTGTAGTCGCCGCTGACCACCATGGTCAGGCCCTTCCAACGGACGACCGCCTGGGCGGAGCCGAGGACATGGCCCGCCGGGACCAGCGTCACCTCGACCTCGTCGCGGTTCACCACTTCGCCGTACTCGGCCGGCTGCATGGCCTGGGCGAATTGGGCGCCGTAGCGCTCGCCCATGATGTCGAGGGTCTGGGGCGTGGCCAACACCGCGCCATGGCCGGAGCGAGCGTGGTCGGAATGGCCATGGGTGATGACCGCCCGGTCCACCGGCCGCACGGGGTCGATGTAGAAGTCGCCGGGGGCGCAATAGAGGCCCTCGGGTCTCGGGCAGAGCAGGTCCTGCGGACGGATCATCTCATTCCATCTGGGGCGGGGTCGGGCGGCGCAACCTTACAGAGTATTCATCTTGTGAATTCGGTGTCATGACGCAGCCTTAACGAGTATTCGCGGCGGCTGTTGCGTATACCAGCCTCATCGAGACGCCACCCGGCGCTCACCACACAGAACTCAGATGAGGCACGTCATGAACACCAACAATATGCTCGGCTTCGCCAACGTCACGCTCGCCGCCACCCCGCTGCTGGCGGTTGTGGTCTTCCTCACGAACCTGGCCCGCTAAGGGCCAGGTCCCCTTCAGGTCGCAGGCCCTTAAGTGGCGGCTTGGGCGTTCGCCCGCTTGTCGACCAGCGACTGGATGGCGATGACGGTGTCGATGATGGTGATCCCCGCCACCACGGCCGTCACCGCCGCCGCTATATGGCGCTTGGGGTTGTCGCGCCCCAGCGAGTTGCGCAGGGCGGCGAGGTCCATGATGTCCCCGCCCACCCGCGTCCAGAACCACGGGCCAGGCTTCACCGGCGACAGAAGGCCCGAACCCGAAGCGATCTCCCGCGCGCCAAAGGCGCTGACCGTCTGCTCGTCGGCCTGGAGGCCGAGCGTCTGAGACACGCGGCGCGGCGCGGCCACGGCCAGCACGCCAAGGCCGATGGAGAGCAGGCCCAGAGCCCGCTTGGCGATCGTCAGGTTCATCTAAAGCCCAGCTCCTTGAAAACCTTGGGCTAGACGTCCAGCGGAGCCGCAGGTTCCGAAAACGGCTTGAGCCCGAGCTTCCCGCAGCGTACTGGCGCCCCCATGCTGCAAGGACTTTCCCACCAGGCGCGCGAGGCCAAGAGCTGGCCGTTCGAACAGGCCCGCCTGCTGCTTTCCCGCGTGCTCCGCCTGCGTCTGTCCGACGCCGAGCGCGATCTGGCTTTTTCGCTGATCAACGAGGGCAAGGCGGCCGAGGCGGTGGCCCAGTTCCCGCAGCTCCTCAAACCCGTCGTTTTCCAGTGCGGCTATGGCGCCAGCGGCCTGCCGCACATGGGCACCTTCGGCGAGGCCGCGCGCCCGACCATGGTGCGCACCGCCTTCCGCGCCCTGACCGAGGACGCCATCCCCACCAAGCTGATCGTCTTCTCCGACGACATGGACGGCTTGCGGAAGATCCCGGACAACGTGCCCAACCGGCACATCCTGGAAGAGGACCGCGACAAGCCGGTCACCGCCGTGCGTGACCCCTTCGGCGAGCACGAGAGCTTTGGCGCGCACAACAACGCCCGGCTGCTCGCCTTCCTGGACGGCTTCGGCTTCGATTACGACTTCTATTCCTCGACCGAATGCTACAAGTCCGGCCGGTTCGACGAGGTGCTGCTGCGCGTCCTGGCGCGCTTTGACGCCATCCAGGCGATCATGCTGCCGACCCTGGGCGAAGAGCGCCGGGCGACCTATTCGCCGTTCCTGCCGGTCAGCCCCAAGAGCGGCAAGGTCCTGCAGGCGCCGACCGTCGCGCGCAACGTGGAGAAGGGCACCATCACCTTCCCCGACGAAGACGGCGAGTTGACCGAAGTTCCAGTCACCGGCGGCCATGTGAAGCTGCAGTGGCGACCCGACTGGGCGGCCCGCTGGACGGCGCTCGAGGTCGACTACGAGATGAGCGGCAAGGACCTGGTCGACAGCGTCCGGGTGTCCAACAAGGTGTGCAAGGCGCTGGGCGGCGAGCCGCCGGAGGCCTTCCACTACGAGCTCTTCATGGACGAGAACAACCAGAAGATCTCGAAGTCCAAGGGCAACGGCCTGACCATGGAGGAGTGGCTGCGCTACGGCACGCCCGAGAGCCTGGCCTACTACATGTACCAGAGCCCGAAGTCGGCCAAGCGGCTGTACTTCGACGTCATCCCGAAGGCGACGGACGAGTACCTGCAGCAGCTGGACGCCTTCAACCGCGCCCGGGGCGAGAGCGAGAAGCCGGCCATCGACAATCCGGCCTGGCATGTCCATCGCGGCGCCCCGCCGGAAGCGGGCTCGCCGGTCAGCTTCTCCTTGCTCCTGAACCTGGTCAGCGCGGCGGACGCCTCGACGAAGGAGATCCTCTGGGCCTTTATCGAGCGCTACATTCCCGGCGCGAACGCACAGAGCGAGCCGCTGCTCGACAAGCTCGCGGGCTATGCGATCAACTACTACGAGGACTTCGTGAAGCCCTCGAAGAAGTTCCGCCTGCCGACCGACCAGGAGCGGGCGGCCATGGAAGACCTGGTGGCGCGGCTCAAGGCGCTGCCCGCTGGGGCCGATGCCGAAGCGATCCAGAACGAAGTGTTCGACGTGGGCAAGACCGCCGGGTTCGAGCCGCTGCGCGCCTGGTTCGGCGCTCTCTACGAGGTGCTGCTTGGCCAGGCCACCGGACCGCGGTTCGGCTCCTTCGTGGCGATCTTCGGCGTTGACCGCACTTTGGCTCTGATCGAGCGGGCGCTCGCGGGCGAACTGGTTGCGGCCTAGCGGGTGAAGCGCAGGCGGTTGCCGGCGATCACGCGCGCCTCCGTCTCGCTCAGCCCCGCCTTGGTGCGGAAGATGGTCCAGGCGTCGCTGAGGCTCGGCGCGCCCGGCGCGGCCATGTCCGATCCGAACAAAATGCGCTTGGGGCCGAGCTGTCGGACCCGCCGGCCGGCGCGCGCGCCTTCCTCCGGCGTGCTGTCGGCCACGAGGATCGTGGCCATGTCGAAGTAGAGGTTGCGCAGTCGCGGATCGCCGCGCTCGGCCGCGACGGCGAAGACGCCCATCACCTCATCCGCCTGTTCGGGGTAGCCGGGACCCGCGCCGCCGAAGTGGGCGACGATGATCTCCACGTCGGGCGCTCTTGGGACCAGGCGATCCAGGAAGATCTGGGCGTCCGGCGCGCCGAAGTCCTTTCCGCCCCTAGCTCGCATGTGGATCAGCACGGGCGCGCCGCGCCGCTGAAGAAGCGCGAACACCTCTTCCATGCGCGCGACGTGATCTGGGTCGCGCAGGGTGACACCGCTGTTGCCGAGGTGCAGCTTCAAGCCGCGCATGCCGGGCAGGCTAAGGCAGCGGTCGATCTCGGACAGCGCCTCCGGCCGCAGCGGATTGACCCCGCAGAAACCGATCAGGCGGCCGCCGCTGGCGACCACCTGCCGTGCCGTCCAGTCATTCTCCGCCCGGGTCAGGCCGGCAGGGTCGGGCAGTTTCTTGCGCTCGTCCGAGAAGCTGTAGCCCATGGACAGCGCCACCGCCTTTTCCATGCCGGCCGCATCGAGCCGCGCCACCAGCGCCTGGCCGTCCATCTCGGGGAACTTCACGATCGGCGCGAAGGCCGGGCTGACGAGGTGCTGGTGGTAGTCGATGCGCGGGGTTGCGGGCCCGGAAGCCCCACCGAGGGAAGCGCAGCCGCCAAGGCCGGCAGCCAGAGCCAGCATCGCGAATGGAAGTCTCATCACCAGCCCCGTCCCGTCGATGCTGCAGCTTCGCCGCGACGAGGGCGCGGGGTCGAGTGAATTCCCTTTCATCTACGCAAGGTTAGCCGCTCAAGATCGAGCTTGGCTGGGGCTTGGACGTCGACCGCGTTGCGCTGCCCTCGAGCCCCGCATGATTCCGAATAGCTGAGCTGGCGCAGACGCATCAGGGCGCCCAAAGGACGATGCGCCTCTAGACCATTCCACGGCGAGAAGCCGATCCGTGCATCCAGCTCAGGCGAGTGCTGTTCATCCCAAGCGGCTTGCGGCCCGACCTGCAGTTCAGCCACTTCGAAGAACGGGCTGCTTGCCTCGTCCCAATCGTCGGCCCCGTCCTCAATGGGGTTTGACCGCAGATCGCGGCAGAGTTGGACGGCGAGGCTCCAGGCGCCGCCGCAGCGTTGCATGGTCCTGCTGATCGCCTCACGGACCGCATCCTCGCGGTCGCTATCCGCCACCGGCGCGTCCCAAAGGCCCCGCAGTTCCGGAGAGGCTGGAACAAGGGCGAACTTCGCGGCGTGATCTCCGAAACGGATGGGCAGTTGACTGTGGAAGGCGTCTCCCAGTGGATGGGTCAGCGGCTGTCCGCCG
Organism: Phenylobacterium deserti; assembly: GCF_003254705.1. GTDB lineage: Bacteria > Pseudomonadota > Alphaproteobacteria > Caulobacterales > Caulobacteraceae > Phenylobacterium > Phenylobacterium deserti. The sequence continues at coordinate 710,241 of NZ_QFYR01000001.1, read as the reverse complement.
ACGGCTTTCAGCTCCGGACTTTCTCGCCCGAACCGCTCCAGCAGCTTCTCGGCGCGGCGGGTGAGGTGTGACGCAAGGATCTTCGCGCCTGCGCCCCGCTCGGCCACGCGGCTAAGCCGCCGCAAAGCCCAAAGAAAAAGGCGGGCGTTCCGGCCATTGAACGTTCGGCTGTTGGCGAGCACGAAGTCCTGGCTACCTGCCTCCGGTGCGCCAGCGAGGCGCGGCCCGTGAACGTCCAGAACCTTGATGGCGCAGCCTCGAGGCAGAGACACGGCCTCCGGCAAGATGTCGCCGGCCAAGCTTGAGACCCGCATCAGGCAAGGATGTTCGCCGGGGAACGCGAACAGACCCTGAGCAAGCCACGGCGGCAGGTCCGGCCGCACATTCAGCCGCCCGGCGATGAGCCCCAAGCTCTTGGCGTGGACGCCCCTGAATGCTTGCCCGCGTCGCTCCCACGTTTGTCGGGCGATCTCCTGAACGACGTCCGACAGCGCCCGGGCGAGCTGGCCCTCGTGCTTCCCGATCTGCTCAAGGTCTGGGTGGAACAGCAGGGGCGGCGCGAGGCCGTGCGGGGCGTCACGCCAATCGAGAACCTGAGGCAGCCGGTGTGGATCCACCTGCGTCCAACGCGGCAGGGCTCCAGGCTTTCCACCGGTCGCCTTTCGAGCGGCTTTTGCGTGCCCGTAGGCGCCGGAAGCCGCCGGTGTGCGTTTCCTTCGCGGCAGGCCGCTACGTCAGCACATTCCCTTGACGTAAACGGAAGCTGGCGTTTAGCTGCCGGCCCGATTGCATCCCATGGCCGAGGAGCACGTCATGTCGACGGACCTGCGCCGCCCGAACCGCACCTTCACGATCCGCCAGCTCTGCATGGAGTTCGGCTGCACGCCGCGCGCCCTGCGGTTCTATGAGGACAAGGGGCTGCTCGCCCCCGCCCGCGAGGGGCTGAACCGCGTCTACTCATACAAAGAGCGGGCGCGCCTGCAGCTGATCCTGCGTGGCAAACGCGTGGGCCTGTCGCTGGCCGAGATCCGTGAGATCCTGGATCTCTACGACGTCGGCGACGGCGGCCTGCAGCAGGCGGCGCGGTCCTTGCGCAAGTTCCGCGAGCGCATCGTCGCCTTCGAGCAGCAGAAGCTCGACATCGACAACGCGATCGAAGAGCTGCGCGCGGGATGCGAGGCGCTGGAGAAGCGCCTGAAGGAGACCCGCCCCGACCTGCTGCCCCAAGCGGCGGACTACGACCAGATGCTGCGCCGCCGCCTGGGCGACGTGGAGCACGCTGACGTGAAGTAGGCGTCGTCCACCGCCCTCAAGTTCCTGACCTTTAAGACCGGAAGCCGCCATGCCCTATAAGCCGCCCGTCCGTGACTACGCCTTCCTGCTGCGCGACGTCCTGAAGCTGGAGCAGTACGCCGACCTGCCGGCGTTCGCCGATGCTTCCATGGACGTGGTGGACCAGATTCTGGAGGAAGCCGGCCGCTTCACTGGCGAAGTCCTGGCCCCTCTGAACAGCGTCGGGGACAAGACCGGCTGCACCTGGAACGAGGACCACACGGTGGTCACCCCGCCAGGATTCAAGGAAGCCTACGCCCAGCTGGTGGAAGCCGGCTGGCCGGCGCTGGGCTCGGACCCGAACTACGGCGGGCAGGGGCTGCCGCACGTGGTCAACATCGCGTTCTCGGAAATGTCGTCCGGCGCCAACATGGCCTTCTCCATGTACCCGGGCCTGACGCATGGCGCCTATTCGGCCATCCATGTGGGCGGGTCGGACGAGCAGAAGCAGCTTTACCTGCCCAAGCTGGCGTCCGGTCAGTGGGGCGGCACCATGAACCTCACCGAGCCGCACTGCGGCACGGACCTGGGCCTGCTGCGCACCAAGGCGGTTCCGCAGGGCGACGGGACCTACAAGATCAGCGGCCAGAAGATTTGGATCTCGGGCGGCGAGCACGACCTCACCGAGAACATCGTCCATCTGGTGATCGCGCGGATCGAAGGGGCGCCGGCCGGCACCCGCGGCATCAGCCTGTTCATCGTGCCGAAGTTCATCCCTGATGCGGACGGCAATCCGGGCGAGCGCAACAGCGTCTTCTGCGACGGCCTGGAAGAGAAGATGGGCATCCACGGCAACGCCACCTGCGTGATCCGTCACGAGGAGGCGACCGGCTGGCTGGTGGGCGAGGAGAACCGCGGCCTGGCCCTGATGTTCGTGATGATGAACGAGGCGCGGATCGGCGTCGGCCTGCAAGGCGTCGCTCAAGCCGAAGCCGCTTATCAGGCCGCGGCCGAGTTCGCTCGGGATCGCCTGCAGGGCCGCTCGCTCACCGGTCCCAAGAACCCTGAAGGTCCGGCCGACCCGATCATCGTCCACCCGGACGTGCGCCGCATGCTGATGGACAGCCGCGCGGTGATCGAGGGCGGCCGGGCGTTCCTGGCCTGGACGGCGCTGCAGGGGGACCTGGCGCACGCCAGCCCCGACGAGGCCGTTCGCCAGAAGGGCCAGGACTACATGGCGCTGATGACGCCGGTGGTGAAAGCCTTCCTGACCGACCGCGGCTTCAAGGTTGCGTCCGACGCCATGCAGGTGCACGGCGGCTCCGGCTTCACCGAGCACTTCCCCGTCAGCCAGTACCTGCGCGATGTGCGGATCGCCCTGATCTACGAAGGCACCAACGGGGTGCAGGCGCTGGACCTCGTTGGGCGCAAGCTGGCGGCCAACGGCGGCCGCGCGGTGATGACCTTCTTCGCCGAGCTCGACGCCTACATCGGCGAGAACGAGGCCGACCCGCAGCTGAAGCCTTTCATCGACGGGCTCGCCAAGGCCAAGGGCGAACTGCAGGAAGCCACCATGTGGCTGATGCAGAACGGCCTGGCCAATCCGGACAACGCCGGCGCGGCGTCCACCGACTATCTGCAGCTCTTCGGCCTGACCGCGCTGGCCTACATGTGGGCTCAAACCGCCAAGGCGGCCCAGGCTAAGATCGCGGCCGGCGACGCCGACCCGTTCTACGCCAACAAGGTCACGGTCGGCCGCTACTACGTCGAGCGGATCCTGCCGGAAACGGCGGCGCACCTGGCCAAGCTCAAGACAGGCGCCGAACTGATGATGGCCCTGCCGGCCGAGGCGTTCTGATGGCGACTTACCGGGCGGTCGTCGACTGGGCTTTGCAGGCGGGGGAGGACTTCCCCGCCGGCCGTTACAGCCGTGGCCACTCGGTGAGGTTCGAAGATGGGCCGCAGGTGCCGGGAACGGCGTCCCGTCACGTCGTCGGCAACAAGTGGGCGGCGCTGGGGGCGGTGGATCCGGAGCAGATGCTGGTGGCCTCCCTCTCGGCCTGTCACATGCTGACCTTCCTGCACATGGCCCGCAACGCCGGCTTCGTGGTCACCGCCTATCGCGACGACGCGGCAGGGATCATGGAGAAGAACGAGACTGGGCGCCTGGCGGTGACGCGCGTCACGCTGCGGCCGCAGATCGCTTATGCGGGCGCCGCGCCCACGCCGGAGCAGGCGGACCACCTTCATCACCTCGCTCACGAAGAATGCTTCATCGCCAACTCGGTGAAGACCGAGATCGTGGTGGAAGAGGTACGGGCGAGCGCCTGAGGCGCGAAGCGCCGGCACGCTGTTCTGCAGTTTTGCAGAGTCGCCTTGCATGATCAGGCGTAGCCGGGCAGAAGCGCCGCCGGCTATCTTGACGTTGCTCAGTTCGCGGCGCCGCCGGTGTGGACACAGGTTGCGGATCGCGGGCAGGGCGCCGAGCCGTCGTCAGTCACCTCCCCGACCTGGAGACCACCCATGAAGCTTCAGACCCTTGCGGCCGCCTGCGCCGCTCTCGCCGCCCTGTCCGCCTCCTCGGCCTTCGCCGCCGACGCCGTGACCGCCAAGCTCGAGAAGCCGGTGGCCGCCAAGACCAAGTTCATCGCCGGCGGCGCCATGTTCCAGTGCGAAGCCGACGCCTGCGTGGCCGCGGCCCCGACCACCCGCACCTTCGGCGTGGCCACCTGCAAGACCATCGCGCTCAAGGCCGGTCCGGTGGCGGCGTTCTCCTCGTCGCGCGCCGCCCTCGAAGCCGAGCAGCTGGCCGAGTGCAACAAGACCGCCATCGCCCGCGCCAGCGCCACCACGCAGCTGGCCGGCAAGTAAGTTTCTCCCGGCGTCCATCGGACGCTTGCCTCGACGGGCGCCGGCTTTCGCGAGCCGGCGCCCGCTTTGTTTCCGTGCGCTCGGCTCTCTATATGAGCCCCCATGGCGCTCGATGATCAGCAGGCCGTCCTCGACTACGGCACCCCCGACTTCGATGTGGTGAAGCCCGGCGCCTATGTTCTGTGCGCCGTCACCGGAAAGCGCATCCCGCTGGATCAGCTGCTTTACTGGAGCGTCGAGCTGCAGGAAGCCTATGCCGGAGCCGCCGAACTGACGGCGCGAATGAAGCAGCTTGGGCGCACGGCGCCCTAGCTCTTCGCCCATTGTCGCGGCCCCTTCGGTTGCCGCGCCCAAATCATAGTGCTATCAGGCGCGCGGCTTAGGGGCAGGGGTCGTTCAGGCCCTTGTTCCCGCTGTGCTTTTCCGAAGCCTTTATAAGCCTTTACCGCGTCGCTGCGGACTTGTTCCGCTAGCGGCTATCCGACACGCACCGGGCGACAACAAGTGGCGAACGATTCCCAGGCGTCGAATGTGGGTGGCAGGTATGCCCAAGCCCTCTTCGATCTTGCCAACGAACAGAACCAGATTCCGGCGGTCGAGGCCGACCTGAAGTCGTTGAAGGCCGCCCTGGCCGACAGCCGTGACCTGCGCGTCCTGCTGGCGTCGCCGCAGTTCGGCTCGGACGACAAGGGTCGTGGCCTGGCGGCCATCGCCGCTCAAGCCGGCTTCAACCCGACGACGCGCAAGTTTCTCGGCCTGCTTGCGGCCAACGGACGCGCTTCGGCCCTGCTGGATGTGATTGTCGGCTTCGAGCGCCTATCTGCTCAAGCGCGCGGGGCGATCTCTGCGCAAGTGACCACGGCCGTGCCGCTCAGCGCCGCGCAAGCCAAGGGCGTCGCCCAGGCCCTGCGCCAGGCGCTCGGCAAGGATCCTGAGATTGAGACCCGCGTCGATCCCGCCATCCTCGGCGGCATCAAGGTGCGGGTCGGTTCCCGTCTGTTCGACGCTTCGCTGAAGTCGAAGCTCGACTCCCTGAAATTCGCCCTCAAGAGAGCGTAAGATTATGGACATCCGCGCCGCCGAGATCTCGGCCATCCTCAAGTCGCAGATCGCCAACTTCGGCGAAGAAGCCGACGTTTCCGACGTCGGCTCGGTGCTGTCGGTTGGTGACGGCATCGCCCGCATCTACGGCCTCGACAACGTGCAAGCCGGTGAAATGGTCGAATTCCCGGCCGCCGGCGTGAAGGGCATGGCCCTGAACCTCGAGCGCGACAACGTCGGCGCCGTGATCTTCGGCGAAGACCGCGCCATCAAGGAAGGCGACGAAGTCCGCCGCCTGGGCGAAATCGTGGACGTGCCGGTCGGCAAGGGCCTGCTGGGCCGCGTCGTGAACCCGCTGGGCGAGCCGATCGACGGCAAGGGCCCGCTGTCCAACGTGGCCGAGCGTCGCCGCGTGGACGTGAAGGCCCCGGGCATCATTCCGCGTAAGTCGGTGCACGAGCCGGTGCAGACCGGCCTGAAGGCCATCGACACCCTGATCCCGGTCGGCCGCGGCCAGCGCGAGCTGATCATCGGCGACCGTCAGACCGGCAAGACGGCCGTCGCCGTCGACACCATCCTGAACCAGAAGCAGGTCAACGCCGCTGGCGACGAAAGCCAGAAGCTGTACTGCATCTACGTCGCCATCGGTCAGAAGCGCTCCACGGTCGCCCAGATCGTGAAGACGCTCGAAGAGCGCGGCGCTCTCGACTACACGATCATCGTGACGGCCACGGCTTCCGAGCCGGCCCCGCTGCAGTTCCTGGCCCCGTTCGCCGGCTGCGCCATGGGCGAGTGGTTCCGCGACAACGGCATGCACGCCGTGATCATCTATGACGACCTGTCCAAGCAGGCCGTCGCCTACCGCCAGATGTCGCTGCTGCTGCGTCGTCCGCCGGGCCGCGAAGCCTATCCGGGCGACGTGTTCTACCTCCATAGCCGCCTGCTGGAGCGCGCCGCGAAGCTGAACGCCGACAACGGCTCGGGCTCGCTGACCGCCCTGCCGATCATCGAGACGCAGGCCAACGACGTGTCGGCCTACATCCCGACCAACGTGATCTCGATCACCGACGGCCAGATCTTCCTCGAGACCGATCTGTTCTTCCAGGGCATCCGCCCGGCGGTGAACGTCGGCATCTCGGTGTCGCGCGTGGGCTCCTCCGCCCAGATCAAGGCGATGAAGGTCGCCGCCGGCCCGATCAAGGGCGAGCTGGCGCAGTACCGGGAAATGGCCGCCTTCGCGAAGTTCGGCTCCGACCTCGACGTGGCGACCCAGCGCATGCTGGCCCGCGGCGAGCGCCTGACCGAGCTGCTGAAGCAGCCCCAGTACTCGCCCTTGTCGGTGGAAGAGCAGGTCGTGTCGGTTTACGCCGGCACCCGCGGCTACCTCGACAAGGTCCCGACCGCCCAGGTCGGCCGGTTCGAGACCGAGCTGCTGAGCCACATGCACGCCCAGCACCAGGACATTCTCGACACCATCCGGACCGAGAAGGACCTGAAGAACGTCGAAGCCCGGCTGAAGGACGTCCTGAACGCCTTCGCGTCGAACTTCGCCTAAGCCCGCCGCGCCGAGGAGAGAGTAGCAGGCGATGGCCAGCCTCAAGGAGATGCGCAATCGGATCGGAAGCGTGAAAGCCACGCAGAAGATCACGAAAGCGATGCAGATGGTCGCGGCGGCCAAGCTGCGGAAGGCGCAGGACGCCGCCCAGAACGCGCGGCCGTACGCCGAGCGCATGGGCTCCGTCATCGCCAACCTGGCGGCCGGCGTGTCCGGCGGCGACGCGCCCCGCCTGCTGGTGGGTTCGGGTTCGGACCGCCGCCACCTCGTGGTGGTGGCGACCTCCGACCGGGGCCTAGCCGGCGGCTTCAACTCCTCGATCGTCCGTGCGGCGCGCGAGCGGATCAACGCGCTTCTGAACGAAGGCAAGGACGTCCGCGTCCTGACCGTCGGTCGCAAGGCGCGTGACCAGCTGCGCCGCCTGTACGGCGACCGGTACGTCGGCTCGATCGAAGCCGGCGGCAACCCGTCGCTGGAAGTGGCCGAGCAGATCTCCGCCCGCGTGCAGGAGCTGTTCGAAAGCGGTGAAGTGGACGTCGTCACCCTGATGTTCAGCCGCTTCCGCTCGGTGGTCAGCCAGCAGCCGACCGCCCTGCAGCTGATCCCGGTCGAAGTGGGCGCCGCCACGACGCAGTCCGAGAGCACGGCTCCCTACGAGTACGAGCCGGACGAGCAGGCGATCCTCGAGACCCTGCTGCCGCGCAACATCACGACCCAGATCTTCTCCGCGATGCTGGAGAACCAGGCTGGCTTCTTCGCCGCGCAGATGACCGCGATGGACAACGCCACCCGCAACGCCGGCGACATGATCGCCAGCCTCACCCTGCAATACAACCGCTCACGCCAGGCGCAGATCACCAAGGAGCTGATCGAGATCATCTCCGGCGCCGAAGCGCTCTAGTCCGAAAGAGCCCGAAATGTCTGAAGCCGCTGTCGCCAAGAAGCCCGCCCGCCGGACGCCTGCGAAGGCCAAGGCCTCCGAGATCCCCGCCACCGTTCAAGGCGTGGCCAAGGGTCGTATCGTCCAGGTCATCGGCGCCGTCGTCGACGTCGAGTTCGAGGGGCACCTGCCGGCCATCCTGAACGCGCTGGAAACCTCCAACACCGACCAGCGGACCGGCCAGCCGTTCCGCCTGGTTCTGGAAGTCGCTCAGCACCTTGGCGAGAACACCGTCCGCACTATCGCCATGGACACCACCGAAGGCCTGACGCGCGGTCAGCCGGTGGTCGACACCGGCGCGGCCATCACGGTTCCGGTCGGCCCGGCTACCCTGGGCCGCATCATGAACGTCATCGGCGAGCCGATCGACGAAGCCGGCCCGATCAGCGCCGAGCAGTCGAGCGTGATCCACCGTGAGGCGCCGTCCTTCGACGAGCAGTCCACGACTCCGGAAGTTCTGGTCACGGGCATCAAGGTCATCGACCTCCTCTGCCCCTACACCAAGGGCGGCAAGATCGGCCTGTTCGGCGGCGCCGGCGTCGGCAAGACCGTGACGATGCAGGAGCTGATCAACAACATCGCCAAGGCGTACGGCGGCTACTCCGTGCTGGCCGGCGTGGGCGAGCGGACCCGTGAAGGGAACGACCTCTACCACGAGATGATCGAGTCCAACGTGAACGTGGACCCGAAGGCGAACAACGGCTCCACCGTCGGCTCCAAGTGCGCCCTCGTGTACGGCCAGATGAATGAGCCCCCGGGCGCCCGCGCCCGCGTGGCCCTGACCGGCCTGACGCAAGCCGAGTACTTCCGCGACGTGGAAGGCAAGGACGTGTTGCTGTTCGTCGACAACATCTTCCGCTTCACCCAGGCGGGCGCTGAAGTGTCGGCTCTGCTGGGTCGTATCCCGTCGGCGGTGGGCTATCAGCCGACGCTGGCGACGGAGATGGGCAACCTGCAGGAGCGCATCACCTCGACCAACAAGGGTTCGATCACCTCGGTGCAGGCCATCTACGTGCCCGCCGACGACCTGACCGACCCGGCTCCGGCCACCTCCTTCGCCCACTTGGACGCGACGACCGTTCTGAGCCGCGACATCGCGGCCCAGGCGATCTTCCCGGCCGTGGACCCGCTCGACTCCACTTCGCGGATCATGGACCCGCTGGTGATCGGCGAAGAACACTACGCCGTGGCCCGCCGCACCCAGGAAATCCTCCAGCAGTACAAGCAGCTGAAGGACATCATCGCGATCCTGGGCATGGACGAGCTGTCGGAAGACGACAAGCTGATCGTCGCCCGCGCCCGCAAGATCCAGCGCTTCCTGTCGCAGCCGTTCCACGTGGCCGAGCAGTTCACCAACACGCCCGGCGCCTTTGTCGAGCTGGCGGACACCATCCGCTCGTTCAAGGCGATCTGCGACGGCGAGTACGACCACCTGCCCGAGCCGGCCTTCTACATGGTCGGTTCGATCGAAGAAGCCGTCGCCAAGGCTGAAAAGCTGGCGGCGGAAGCCTAAGCGCCGATGGCCGCCAAGCTCCACTTTTCGCTGGTCTCCCCCGAGCGCGAGCTGTTCTCGGGGGACGTGGATCAGGTCGACGCGCCGGGGTCGGAAGGCGACTTCGGCGTGCTCGCCGGGCACGCGCCGTTCATGACCGCCCTCAAGGAAGGTCAGGTGCGCGTGTACGACAATGGCCGGATCCGGACCTTCAACGTTCGCGGCGGCTTCGCCGACGTGACGGGTGAAGGGCTGACCATCCTGGCCGAGCATGCTGTCGAGGCAGCTGAAGCCTAGTCGCAGGATCGCCGCGATCAGGCCTTGCGCCTGCCGCGGCGGTTCAGTTTGATGCCGCGCGTAGTCAGGGGATCCTTCCATGCGTAGTGCTTTCGCCACTCTGATCGTCGCCGCCGGCCTCGCCACCGCGGCCCAGGCCCAGGCCCAAGACCCGGCCGCCCAGGCGCCCGCCGCGGCCGCGCCGGTGCAAGCCGCGCCCGCAGCTCCGGCTGCCCAGGCCGCTCCGGCCGCTCCCGCCACGCCGGGCGCGCCGCAGGCCGCCGCGGTGGGTGAGAACATCACCCTGCCGACCAGCGGGATCGGCGCCACCGTGCTGAACGTGATCGAGAAGGTCTGCGTCCCGATCGTGCGCGGCCAGAGCCTCGACACCGTGGCCAAGGCCCAGGGCTGGAAGCTGAACAAGCGCGAAGGCAGCTGGTCCATGCCGCTTGGCGGCGAGAAGGCTCACCAGGTCATCATCTTCGCCCAGAACTCGAACAAGACGGTCTGCCAGGGCGAGATCCGCTATCCGATCGGCCAGGACGAAGAGCTGTTCAAGGCGGTCAACGTCTGGTCGGCGCTCCACCAGCCGCAGCTGCAGATGCAAGCCAACTACGTCGCGGTCGATCCCGACGGCGTGAAGCGCGTCCGCCGCTCCTGGGAGTACTACGACCAGCGCACCTCGACGGCGGTGAACATCTCCACGATGAAGAAGCCGGACGACAGCCCGCTGGGCAAGAACTACGACGCGGCGGCGATCTTCTACCAAGAACGCACGTTCTGATGATCCTCAGGGGCGCGGGGGACACCTACGCCCTCTAAGGTCCGCACCGAATGCCAGGCCGCTTTGGGAAGGCTCCCGGAGCGGCCTTTGCATGTCTGGAGGCCGGGGAAATGCGCCTGGGCCGGAGGGGAGCTCGACCAGCGCCCTACGCTGCGGCGCGTTCCTGGCCGGCCAGCCAGCTCAGCACATCGTCCGCCACCGCTTCCCAGCCGGCTTCCAGGAAGGGCCAGTGGCTCTTGCTCGCCAACACGCGCAGGTCGCCCCCGATGCGGGCGGCGGTCTGGCGGACGGTCGCCGGCGGATGGACGCGGTCCTGATCGCCCACCAGCACCAGCGACGGAGCGGACGCTCCAGCGCCGAGGCTGGTGGTCATGAAGGGGTCGAGCCACCAGTTCAGCGTCTCGCTCAACGCCTTGGCGCTCTCCCGCCGCATTCGTGCGATCAGGGCCCGGGCGTCGGCCTTGCTGACCTTGTCGAGGCTGAACCGGCGCATGATGTCTGCGTCCGGCTCCATGGCCCCGGTGGGGAATGGTCCCAGCATCTGGACGCCGAAAGCTGTGGCGGCCTCTTCCATGGAGAAGCCGGTCACCCCCCACGGCGCGGAAGGGGCGAACAGCACCAGCGCGCGAACCGGCGTGCGGCGCGCCGCCATAAGCGCGACGAGACCGCCCAGCGAGTGACCTACCAACACAGGCGGCGCGCTCTGGCGGGCGCAGGTATCCGCGACCGCGTCCGCATAGTGGCGCATGGACAGGCCGCAGACAGCGTCCGGCGGATCCGTCGCGGCATGGCCCGGCAAGTCGGGCGCGGCCACCGTCCAGCCAGCCTGCTCGAACGGGCGGCGGAACCGCTCGAAGGCCCAGCCGCCGCAGAAGGCGCCGTGCACCATCACCATGGAGCTCATCGGGCGCGCCTCACTGCCCGGCTTGCGGCCACGGCGCGGCGAGATCGGCGAAGGCGGTGACCACCTGCTCATACGCGGCGCGCTTGAACGGCACGATTAGACCGGGCGTCTCGGCCAGCCAGCCCCAACGCCAGGTGTCGAACTCCGGCTCGTGGTGGGCGGCGAGATCGAACTCAGCGTCGTCTCCATCGAAGCGGTAGGCGAACCAGACCTGCTTCTGGCCCTTGAAGCCGCGCCAGGCCTTCGAGCCGCCCATGTTGGGCGGGAAGTCGTAGGTGATCCAACCCTCGGTGCGGGCGAGGTAGCTCACCGTGACCGCGCCGGTCTCCTCGGTCAGCTCACGGCGGGCGGCGGTCTCGAAGTCCTCGCCGTCGTCGATGCCCCCTTGCGGGAACTGCCAGTTGTAGGGACCTGGCGCGCCGCGGCGGCGGCCCAGCCACACGCGGCCATCGGGGTGAAACAGCACCACGCCCACGTTTGGGCGGTACCCGGAAAGCTCACTCATTTTCGCGTCGCCAGCGCCGAAACCGGCGCCAGCTGATAGCCTCTCTTCTCAACCTCGGATGTCCAACGCGCGACCATCTCCAGGGTTACCGGGTAGGCGAAGCCGGCGCCGAGCGCCTGACCGTGTTGCAGCGCCTTGGTCTCTAGCGCAAGCAGCTGCTTCTCGATGGCCGGGCGGCTGAGGGAGTCATCCACCACCCGATCTGCGGTCGCCCGCGGGATGCCGCCGGTCTTGCCCGCAGCTGCGCCGTCGTCAACGAAGCCAAGTCCGCGGCTGCGCAGACCGCCGGCGAAGGCGTCGTAGGCCCGCGCGTCGCCCAGGAAGCGGGAGCCCAGATAGTTCGACAGGCCGAAGTAGCCGGTGGCGCGCGACAGCACCCACTCCAGCCGCTTCACCGTCTCGGGGCCCTGCGCGTCGGCCATGAGCGTGTAGGGGCCCGGATCGTTGTCCGGGTAGTCCGCGGGCTCCATGGGCGTCTCGAGCAGCACCTCGTGGCCATGGGCTCGAGCCATGTCGATCCAGCCCTGCAGCCCCTCGGCGTAGGGTGTGAAGGACAGGGTGACGACGCCGGGCAGGGTCTCGATGGCCTGGCGGGTGGCGCGCGCGTTCAGCCCCAGGCCGCCGACCACGATCGCCACCTTGGGCTTCCCGTTGGATGTGAACGGCCGGGCATAGGCCTCGAACGGCGTGCGGCCGTCGGGCGCGATAACCGGCAGGGGACCGCCCGGGCCAGGCGCGAAGAAGCCGGCGATCGGCGCCGAAGCGAGTGGTCCGGAGGCGGCGGGCTTCGGCAGGCGCGATGCGCCCGCCGCTGCGAGTGGTGCGCCGACGGCTTCTCCAGGCCGTTCAGTCAGCCGGATAATCTGGTCGGACAGCGCAACGCCGTGGTTGGGGCGAAGCATCTCGCGCCAGCCCTGCGGTGCGGCGTCGCCGACCGGTTCGAGTGCGAGGCGCACGGGCTTGGGTCCGACGGGTCCGATCAGCGCCACGACGGCTGCGAGAGCGCCGGCGAAGAGGGCTGCGGCGCCGATGGGAGCGAGCTGACGGGGGCTCAGGAGAGCCTTGAGGTCCGGACCGCGCGGCGCGCTCAGCCGGGGAAACGCAATCATGGCCACCCTGGGACTCCTTCCAGCAGAAGGTCCGGGAATATGGTTAACGAACGGCTTCTTCCCGGCGTGCGTCAAAGGCGGCGCGGGCGGCTTCCACCTGAGGCAGGGCCTCCAGGGTCCAGCGGTAGAGCGCCTTGAATGGCACCTGCAGGGTTCGGCCGAGCGGCGTGATCTCGTACTCCACGCCGATCGGCGAGACCGGGATCACTCGCCGCGAGACGAGGCCGTTCCGCTCAAGCCGTCTCAGGCAGTCCGTCAGCGCCTTTTGGGTCACACCCTCGAGCTGGCGCTTGATGCCGTTGAATCGCATGGGCCCAGGGTCGAGCACGGTCAGCACCATCATCGACCATTTGTCAGCAATCTGGTCGAACAGCAGGCGGCTTGGGCACTCGACGGAGAAGTGCTGGCGGCCCGCCGCGAACACGTCGGTTTCGATCATGATACCTAGTGTATCCTAGGTGTGTTCTTGACGCCAGGTATAGAGCATATACCTGAAGTGCTCCTTTGTGAGCGGAGCTTTCGCATGTCCCATATTTCCACCGACGTTCTGTTCCGACCGCTGAAGCTGAAAGGCGTCGAGCTGAAGAACCGGATCGTCATGGCCCCGATGACGCGGTCCAAGGCGCCGGGCGGCGTGCCGGGCGCGCTGAACGCGGCGTACTACCGCCGGCGGGCAGAAGGCGACGTCGGACTGATCCTCTCCGAGGGCACGGTGGTAGACCGGCCGGCCTCGCGCAACGAACCCGGCATCCCCTTTTTCCACGGCGGGGCGGCGCTGGCCGGTTGGAAACAGGTAATCGATGCCGTGCATGAGGCGGGCGGGCGCATGGGGCCGCAACTTTGGCACACCGGCTCGACCATCAGCGGGACCTGGGTTCCGGACGCGCCGGTGGAGAGCCCCTCAGGCCTGCTGGCGCCGGACCAGCCGCGCGGCGTGGCCATGAGCGAGGAAGACATCGCGGACACTGTGGCGGCATTCGCCCGGGCCGCGGCCGACGCTCGTCGCCTGGGCTTCGACGTCGCGGAAATCCACGGGGCGCATGGCTACCTGATCGACCAGTTCTTCTGGCCAGGGACGAACCAGCGGCAGGATCGCTGGGGCGGGGCGACCATCAAGGAACGCTCGCGCTTCGCCGCCGAGGTGGTGGCCGCGATCCGGGCCGCCGTGGGTCCGGACTTCCCGCTGATCCTGCGTGTGAGCCAGTGGAAGCAGCAGGATTTCGCAGCTCGCTTGGCGACCACGCCGCAGGAAATGGCCGACTGGCTGCAGCCTCTGGTCGATGCCGGCGCGGACGTGCTGCACTGTTCGCAGCGCAGGTTCTGGGTGCCCGAATTCCCTGAGTTGGACGGGGAGGCGGGTCTGAACTTCGCCGGCTGGGCCAAGAAGCTGACCGGCGCGACGACCATCAGCGTGGGCTCCGTCGGCCTATCCGGCGAGTTCATCGCCGCCTTCTCCGGCGAAAGCTCGCAGGTGGCGAGCCTGGATGGCCTCATCCAGCGGATGGAGCGCGAAGAGTTCGATCTGATCGCCGTGGGCCGGGCCTTGCTGGTCGACGCCCAATGGGCCGCCAAGGTGCAGGCGAACGACACCGCCTCTCTGAAGGCGTTCCACGCGTCTGCGCTTGGCGAACTGGCCTAGGACGCGCGCCCGAAGCGAACGCGGGCGCGGGCGAGCCGGCCAGCCAGCAACGGCTGCCGGCCGTCGAGGAAGCTGATGGGACCCGCGGCGCGCCACTCGCCGCGGGCGACGCCCGGCCAGCCCGTGATCCTCGCCGGGGTCAGCACCGAAGCGCTCTCGCCGGGTTGCGCGATGGTGAGGCGGAAAGGAAGCGGCAGCGGCAGCGGCAGAGCTCGTTCAGGGCGAAACACCGCAAGCCGCTCCCCGCTCCGGTCGCTTGCGGCGAAGGCAGATCCTTCTGCGAAGCGAGCAATCGCCTTCGGGATCGCCCACAGAGTGCGCGCGCCTGTCTTGGAGGCTTCGCTGTCGACCCAGATCCACGGAATGGTCACAGCCAAGGTGGATCCACGTCGCACCAAGACGCCGACCGCGAGTTCGTCATAGGACAACACGCCGGGCGGGCGGTAACGCGCCCAGAAGCCGCCCACCACCAGCCGACCCGCCACGTGGACGGGCGCGAAGCCCTGCGGCGGATCGAAATCCAGTTCGTCCCGCGGGATCAGCCACACCGACAGATAAGCCTCGCCCGACAATCGCCAGGGGGGCGGTGGGAACGCGGGGCTTGCAGCGGCGCTTTGCATGCGCTCTGGCAACCCCGCGGACTCCGCGCGGTTCCGCCTACCTTCAGGAGTCGCCCGCTTGTCCCGTCGATCCGCCGCCGCCGGCCTGGAGGCTTTCGCTGTTCGTGCGCTCTGGCCTGTGATCGCCGTCTTGTTCCTGGGCATCGGTTTGCAGAAGCTGACGGCCTACGAGGCCTTCGCCGTGGCGCCCATCGCCCGCACCAGCCCATTCCTCGCCTGGATCTATGACCTCGCTGGCGTCCGCAACGCCAGCCGCGTCTTCGCCGCGATCGAAGTGCTGATCGGCGGCGGGCTGCTGATGGGCTTCGTTCGGCCTGGGCACATCGCGGCCAAGCTGGCTTCCGTGGGCGCGGCGGTGACGGCCTTCATCACCTTCGCTTTCCTGTTCACGGCGCCGGGCGTCCTGGTCAAGGAGCGCGGGCTCACCCTGCTGTCGCTGGAGGTGGGGCAGCTCTTCCTGAAGGACCTTGTGCTTCTCACAGCCTGCCTTGTGCTGGTCGGCCAGAGCTGGCGCTCTCGCTGAGGGGCAAAGCAAAAGGGCGGCTGTCGCCAGCCGCCCTCCCGATATTATCTTCGACCTGAGGCCTACTTGGCGACCTGCGGCGGCTTCACCTCGGCGACGCGAGACTTCGAGCCTACCACCTCGGCCAGCTTGGCGGCCGGCTTCGGCAGCTTAGGCGTCGCCGCCACCGAGCCGTAGCGCAGCACTTCGGCGGCGCGGGTCAGCTGGAAGTCCTTCTTCGTGTCGAAGCCCTCCGGCGGCGCTTCGGCGGGTTCGTGGGCGCCGCGGCGCACCTTGCCCTCGTCGGCGTTGAGCGCGTTCTTGAACGAGGCTTCCGAGAACTGGAAGGTCCGGTTGGCGATCGCCTGGGCTTCCTCGCGGGTGGACGCCACTTCCAGGTCCGGTTCAATCCCGGTCTTTTGGATGGAGCGGCCCGATGGCGTGAAGTAACGCGCCGTGGTGAGCTTCAGCGCGCCGTCCATGCCGCCGCGCAGCGGGATCACCGTCTGCACCGAGCCCTTGCCAAAGCTGGTCAGGCCGACGATCTCGGCGCGCTTGCGGTCCTGCAGGGCGCCCGCGACGATCTCCGCCGCCGACGCCGAGCCAGAGTTGATCACAACCACCATCGGCATGCCGCCGGTGATGTCGCCCGGACGGGCGTTGTAGCGTTCCACGTCCCGCGGATCGCGGCCGCGCTGGCTGACGATCTCGCCGCCCTCCAGGAAGAGGTCGGACACCGCCACGGCCTGGTCGAGCAGGCCGCCGGGGTTGTTGCGCAGGTCGAGGATCAGCCCCTTCATCTTGGGGTTCTTCGCCTTCAGCTCAGCGAAGGCGGCCTCGGCCTCGTCGGTGGTCTTCTCGTTGAAGCTGCCGATACGCAGCACGCCGTAGTCGCCTTCCACGCGGGTCGAGACGATCTTCGGCTTGATGACTTCGCGCACCAGAGTGACGTCGAACGGATCGGCTTTCTCGCGGGCGATGGTCAGGGTGACCTTCTCGCCAGGCTTGCCGCGCATCTGCTTGACCGCGTCGTTGACGGTGAGGCCGAGCACGCTTTCGCCGTTCACGGCGGTGATGTAGTCGCCGGCCTTCAGGCCCGCAGCGGCGGCGGGCGTGCCGTCCATCGGCGAGATGACCTTGACCACGCCCTCTTCGCTGGTGACCTCAATGCCCAGACCGCCGTACTCGCCGCGCGTCTGGTCGCGCATGTCGTCAAAGCTTTCCGGGTCGAGGTAGCCGGAGTGCGGATCGAGCGAGGTGAGCATCCCGTCGATCGCCGACTGGATCAGCTTGGTGTCGTCCACGTCCGTGACGTACTGCCGCTCGACGGTGTCGAGCACGTCGCCGAATAGGCCGAGCATCCGGTAGGTCTTGGCTCGCGGTTGGGACGAGGCCAGCGCCTGCTGGCTCACATAGGCCATGGACCCTGCGCCGAGCACAAAGGCCGAAACGCCGATCAGAAGGTACTTCTTCATCGCCTGCCGTAGGCTCCTCTGCGGCGAACGCCGCCTGGTGACACTGGGCCCCCGGGAGCGCCGACCACGCGCTCCGCCCGCTTAGTTCTTTATCCAGCGCCCCGGATCGACTGGGGCGCCTTGTTCCCGGACCTCCAGATAGAGTTCCGAAGTCGAATGTCGACCATCCGGCATCCATCCGACAGGCTGACCCGGCGCGACGGATTGTCCGACATTGACGGACGAACGCTCCAACCCAGCAAGCACCAGATGGTATCCACCCGGCAGACGCAATATCAAGATGACGCCCCAGCCCTTAACGGCGCCCACATATTGGACGCGGCCTGCCGAAGGACTGATCACCTGCGCATTGCGACCGGCTGACCAAGCCAGACCATTGGACTTGCCGCCGCCCGGCACTGGCTCGCCGAAACGGCGGAGCAGTTGTGCGTCGACGGGCTTCAGCAGTTCCTGCGGTGGGACGCTTGGACCTTCCGGCTCGTCGGCGCCCAGCAGCGGGTCGTCGTCTCCGGGCTCTGGCGCGGCGTCGGCCTGGCGGCTCTCCGACATGAACAGGGCTTCGCTCTGCACGGCGGCGAGCCGGCGCTGGCGCATCATCTCCCCGGCTTCGCGCGCGTAGACCTCGGCCCGCGCCTGCAGTTCCGGCGTCATCGCCTTCACGAGGATGGCCGCGCGCACGGCGTCCTTGGCGTCCTGCGGGCTGACCAGCAAGGCCGGCGGCGGATCGCGCTCGAACTGCGCCAGCACCGACAGCAAACGAGCCAGCCGGCTCATGTTGCGCGCCTGGTCGGCGGACAGCTGGGTCTCTTCGAGGTTGAGGCGCGCCAGGTGATCGCCGCCCTGCGCCAGGGCGACGGCCCCCGCGCCCAGCAGGGCGCAAGCGACGGAGCTTATGAGGAGGGCGCGGCGCATCAGTCCCGATGATAGGGCGATCCGCCCAGAATGGAGACAGCGCGGAAGACCTGTTCGGCCAGCATGGCGCGGGCCAGGGCGTGCGGCCAGGTTTGAGGGCCGAAGGCGAGCTTGCCATTGGCCTGGGCGAGCAACTCGGGATCCAGCCCGTCGGCCCCGCCGATCAGGAACACGAGCTTGCGAACGCCGCGGTCGCGCAAGGTGGCGATCTCCTGAGCGAAGGCGCGAGAGGGGCGGGCGGCGCCATGCTCGTCGCAGGCGATGACGTGGGCGTCGGCAAGGTGCGGGCGCAACACCTCGGCTTCGGCCGCCTTGCCGGGCTTGCGGCTTTCCACCTCGATCACCTCGACGGGACCCAGGCTCAAGGGACGGCCGGCGTTGGTGGCGCGCTCCAGATAGAGCTTCACGAGCTCGGTCTCGGGGCTGCGCGAGAGCTTGCCGACGGCGACAATGGCGATCTTCATGGGGTGCGCCGGTGATGAGGCAGCTCAGGGCCGGGCGACGCTCAGGCGCTGAGCGTTCCTCCGTCACCCGTCTTAAGCGTCGCCCCGCCCTCCCCGCGCTAGCGAGGAGGACGGCGGACGCTGTTGAAGCGATCAGATCGCCGCGCGATGCGCGGAGTCGACCGACCAGATCTTCTCGATGTTGTAGAACGAGCGGACCTCGGGGCGGAACAGGTGGACGATCACGTCGCCCGTGTCGATCAGCACCCAGTCGCAGTGCGGCAGTCCTTCCACGCGCACCTTGCCGTAGCCTTCGTCCTTGAGCGCGCGCAGCAGGTGGTCGGCCATGGCGCCGACATGCCGGTGCGAGCGGCCGGAAGCCACCACCAGGCCGTCCGCGACAGCGCTCTTGCCTTTGAGGTCGATGAAGATGACGTCCTGCGCCTTGTCGTCGTCGAGACGGGCGAGGATCAGACTTTCCAGGGCGGCGATGCGATCCTGGGTATCAAGGGCGGGTTCGGCGTCCCGAGGCGGGACTTGGGCCGGGCCCTCATGCGCGCTTGGCGCGGCTTCACGGTTCAGCGGGGTTGCTCCTTTGATTTCCTCGCTACCAGTGACCCTAACACGGACAAGGGCTCGGGTCAGCTTCCCTCACGATAGGTTCAAGATGTGAGGGCGAAACCGGGTTCCGCAAGCGAGGCTAGCCGCGGCGTTTGGCCCGGGCGCGCAGGGCGGTCGAGGATTGGAAGTTGAAGCGGCCGAACAGAAAAGCCCAGGCCGGCGCCTTGCGGTCGGGCAGGCTCATGACCTCGGCGGCGGGCACGCGATAGCGGGCGAACCGCTGGGCGGCGGGCGAGAAGCGGCTCTTCAGCGAGATCCAGGGGCGGGAGACCACGGCCACTGGCACCTCGCGCATGATCTGGGTCCAGCCGCGCCAGCGGTGGAAGGATGCCAGGCTGTCGGCGCCCATGATCCAGACGAACTTGACCCCCGGGTAGCGGGCCTTGAGCGAGCGGATGATGTCGATGGTGTACTGGGAGCCGAAGCGGGTCTCGGCGTCGGAGATGATCATGTCGGGGGCGCGGGCCTGAAGGCGGGCGCCGGCCATGCGTTCCGCGAGCTCGGCGGTCTCGGCCGTCGGCTTCAGCGGGTTCTGGGGCGAGACCAGCCAGATCACCCGGTCGAGGTCGAGGCGGCGCTTGGCGGTTTCGGCCACGTGGGCGTGGCCCTCGTGGGCCGGGTTGAAGGAGCCGCCGAACAGGCCGACGCGCATGCCGGGCTCCAGGCGAAAGCCGAGGCGCAGGGCGCGGGGGCGGCCGGCGTCAGGCAGGCGCCGGGCCGGCCCCGCGAACCACATGCGGCCCTTGCTCAAGGGCGGGCAGGCGTGGGGGCGCCGGCTCGGTCGAGATCGAGGTCGGTCTGGCGGACCCGGGCGCGGACGGTGAAGACCCCGTCGCCGGCCAGGACGCCGCCGCGGGCGAACAGGCGGCCGTTCTCCCAGTTCGACAGGCCGAGCTCGGGCTTGTTCAGCGCGTACTGGCCGTCGACCCAGCGGGTGAAGCCGTCGCCGACGAAGGGGGCGTCGACTGCTTCGAAGAACCGGGCGTGGGCTTCGGGGTCGGCGGCGATGAGGCTGACGGTGAAGCGAGGGCTGTATGCGTTGAACAGACCTGCCGCGTGGGTCGCGCTGTCTACGATGTACAGGCTGACCTCGGGGGTTTCCTCCCATTCCCACTCGTGGCCGAGCTGGTCGGGGGAGAGGGGTTCGACGAGAGGTTCTTCGACGGGGCCTTCGGCGCGGACGATGGGGCCGTGAGCAGAGCGGAGGGTCTCGGGGATGTAGGGCAGGGCCGTATCGCCGACGTGGAGCTTGAAGCCCTTGCGGCGCTCGCCGGCGCGCTGGAGGGCGGCGAGGAAGACGGGGACCAGTTCGCCCGCGCGGCTGGCGACGATGCAGCAGGTGTTGAGGGTGTTGCAGACCTTGCGGTCGAGGGAGTGGTAGGCGGCGGCGAAGAAGCGGTCGGCGTCGGCGGTCTCGTCCACCACCATCCAGGCGCCGCCGGTGCCGTGCAGGCTGACGGGCGTGCCGGCCTGGCGGGCGATGGAGCCCAGCTGGGAGACGGCGGGGCCGGAGCCGCGGGCGACGGCCAGCGCCAAGCCGCTGTCGGCGAACATGGCCCAGCCGGCGGCGTGGGCGGCGGAGTCGATCAGGACGGCCGAGCCCTCAGGCAGGCCGGCGGCGGCGAGCGCCGGATCCAGCGCGGCCTTCACGATGGCGCGGGCGGTGCCGAGCGCGTCCGAGCCGATGCGGAAGACCACGGTGTTGCCGGCCCGCAGGACGCCGGTGGCGTCGGCGAAGACATTGGGGCGGCCTTCGAAGACGAAGCCCACGACGCCCAGGGGCGCCATGACCTGCTCGACGCTCCAGCCGGGGTGCTCGACCCGCTCCAGCACGCGGCCGCGGGACGCCTCGGCGTCGCGCCAGGCGCGCAGGCCTGAGACCATGTCCCGGCGCATGGCGTCGGAGACCTGCAGGCGGGTGGTGGAGCGGCCGCGCGCGCGGGCGCTTTCCACGTCGGCGGCGTTGGCGGCGGCGATCTCAGCCCACCGGGCCTCGTCCTCGAGGTTGGCGGCGAAGGCGTCGAAGAAGGCGGTGATGGCGGCGTCGGAGACCTCGCCCATGCGGCCGAAGGCGGCGCGGGCGCGGGCCACGGCCTCGGAGGCGATCTGATGCTCGCGGGCCGGAATGTGCAGCAGGGTCCCGGTGTCGGGCGCGACCAGCAGGCGATCGCCCGCGCGGAAGGCGGCGGCCAGCTCAGGGCTCACATGGGCGACGCGGTCGCCGCCATAGACGATGGCCTGGCCCGGCGTCAGCGTCTCGAGCCGCCCCGCAGGTGCGCTCTGCGCACTCGTCCTGATGCCGCCGTCGTCCACGTCCTGTCCCCTTATGCTCTTTCCGAGCCTTACTCTGGGTGAGGCTTACCTACCGGCCTTCCGAGGCCGGAGCAATCAGCCCACGGGTTCGCGGTGCGGGGCCAGCGCTAGGTCATCGGCGTGGACCAGCGGGCCGCTGGTGTAGCCGATGGCGGCCTCGATTGCCTCGGACTTGAGGCCGACGATGCGGGCGGCGTCCTCGGCCTCGTAGCGAACGAGGCCGCGGGCGATGTCGAGGCCGGCCTCGTCGCGGATCAGCACGGCGTCGCCCTTGTCGAAGCGGCCTTCGATGCGGCGCACGCCGGCGGCCAGCAGGCTCTTGCCCCGGCGCACGGCGGCGGCGGCGCCCTGGTCCACCACCAGCACGCCGGTGGGCGCCAGCGTCCCGGCGATCCAAGCCTTGTAGGCGGCGGCCGGGCTGATGGCGGGCTCGATCCGGGTGGCGCGCTCGCCCTCCTCGATGGCCAGCAGAGGCGAGGGGCGGGTCCCAAGGGTGATGAAGGTGGCGCAGCCGGCGGCCGCGGCGATGCGGGCGGCGGCGAGCTTGGTGGCCATGCCGCCGGTGCCGACCCCGGCCGCGGCGTTGGCGCCGCCGGCCATGGCCTCGATCTCAGGCGTCAGGCGCTCGATCACCGGCAGGTGGCGGGCGTCGGGGTTGGAGCGGGGATCGGCGGTGTAGAGGCCGTCCACGTCGGACAGCAGCACCAGGGCGTCGGCCCCGATCATCTGGGCCACGCGGGCGGCCAGGCGGTCGTTGTCGCCCACCCGGATCTCCTCGGTGGCGACGGTGTCGTTCTCGTTGACCACGGGGACGACGCCCAGGCCCAGCAGGGTCTCGACCGTGGCGCGGGCGTTCAGCCAGCGGCGGCGCACCTCGGTGTCGTCGCGGGTCAGCAGCACCTGGGCGGCGGCCAGGCCGTGCGGCTCCAGCGCTTCTTCCCAGGCGCGCATCAGGGCCGACTGGCCGGCGGCGGCGGCGGCCTGCTTTTCCGGCAGGGAGGAGCGGCGGGCGAGGCCCAGGCGCCGGCGGCCGAGGGCCACGGCGCCGGACGAGACCACCAGCACCTGCTGGCCCCGCGCCCGCATGCGGGCGGCGTCGGCGGAAAAGGCCGCCAGCCAATGGCTGTCCGCACCCTCGTCACCCGCGACCAGGGCCGAGCCGACCTTGACGACGACGCGCCGAGCGCGGGCGAGGTCGGTCACGGACGCCAGCCTTCCTCGGTGGGGGTGTTCTCCGGCTCGTCCGGATCGAGGCCCTGGGCTTCCAGCTTGCGGCGGCGGACCAGGGCGTAGGCTTCGCGCAGCAGCTCGGTCACGCCGAAGCCGGCGAAGCCGGACACGCGGCGGACCTCGGTCCCGGCGGCTTCCGAAAGCTCGGCGAGCTTGGCCTCGATGGTCTCCTCGTCCATGGCGTCGATCTTGTTGAGCGCCAGGATCTCGGGCTTGTCGCCCAGCTCGTCGGCATAGGCTTCCAGCTCGTGGCGGACGATGCGCCAAGCCTCGGCCACGTTGTCCTGGGTGCCGTCGACGAGGTGGATCAGCACGGCGGTGCGCTCGACGTGGCCGAGGAAGCGGGTGCCGATGCCGGCGCCTTCCGACGCGCCCTCGATCAAGCCGGGAATGTCGGCCAGGACGAAGCGCTCGTTGGTGGACAGGTCCACCACGCCGAGATTGGGAGCCAGGGTGGTGAAGGGATAGTCGGCGATCTTCGGCTTGGCCGCGGAGGCGGCGGCCAGGAAGGTCGACTTGCCGGCGTTGGGCAGGCCCACGAGGCCGACGTCGGCGATCAGCTTCAGCCGCAGCCAGATGGCTTTCTCTTCGCCTTCCTGGCCGGGGTTGGCGTGCTTGGGCGCCTGGTTCACCGGGCCCTTGAAGCGGTCGTTGCCCCAGCCGCCGTTGCCGCCGCGCGCCAAGAGGATGCGCATGCCGGGCTGGTCGAGGTCGGCGATCAGGGTCTCGCGGTCTTCTTCCAGCACCTCGGTGCCGACGGGGACCTTGAGCACCACGTCCTCGCCGGCCGCGCCGTGGCGGTTGCGGCCCATGCCGTGGACGCCGGTGCCGGCCTTGAAGTGCTGGGCGTAGCGGTAGTCGATCAGGGTGTTCAGCCCCTCGACCGCCTCGATCCAGACGTCGCCGCCCTTGCCGCCGTCGCCGCCGTCGGGGCCGCCGTACTCGATGTACTTCTCCCGCCGGAACGACACGGCGCCGCCGCCGCCGTTGCCGGAGCGGATGTAGACTTTGACCTGGTCGAGAAACTTCATTGGGAGCGCTTTAGCAGAAAGAGCGGTGTCGGACGAACCGCGAGGGGGAATTACCTCCCCCGCCTGCGGGGGAGGTAGGGGTCAGGCCAGCCAGACCATCATGCGGGTGGGGACGGGCTGGCCCCGGGCGCGGCTGTCCTTGAGGACGACGTCGCCGGTGTAGAGGAAGCCCGCCTTGCAGAGCACCTGGCCGGAGGCCGGGTTGTCGGCGAAGTGGCCGGCGAAGACGAGCTTCTTCCGCCACTCGCGCCGGGCCCAGGACAGGCCGCCGCGCAGGGCCTCGGTGGCGTAGCCGCGGTTCCAGTAGGGCCGGCCCAGCGAATAGCCGACCTCGGGCCGGCCGCGCTCGTTCAGCTTGAAGCCCAGCTGGCCGACGACGCCCAGGCTGCGGTGCTCTATCACGAACAGGGCCTCGCGGCTCCAGTCCCCGGTCATGCTCCGGTCGACCCAGTCCTCCACGTCCTCGGCGGCCAAGGGGTGGGGCAGGGTGCAGGTCATGGAGGCCACGCCGTAGTCGTTGAGCAGGCCGGCAAGGGCCGCCGCGTCGTCGCGCACGGCGCCGCGCAGCACCAGGCGCTCGGTTCCGATGGTGGGGGTCACGTCCAGCGTGCACATCTTTTCTACCCTCCCGGCCTGCGATCCGTTGTCGCCGCAGGCCCAAATGCAAAGCGGGGAGCCCGGCTGACCGGACTCCCCGCTAAGGAAATCATCTGTCCGGTTCGCCTCTTGGTGGGGCGGAACCGGTGGAGGGGTTCCGCCTATTCGGCAGCAAGCACCTCGGTCGCCGGCACCACCGTCACGTAGGTACGGTTGAGCTTCTTGGTGACGAACTTCACCTGGCCGGTGGCCGTGGCGAACAGGGTATGGTCCTTGCCCATGCCGACGTTGTCGCCCGGCCAGAACTTGGTGCCGCGCTGGCGCACGAGGATGTTGCCGGCGAGCACGTTCTCGCCGCCGAACTTCTTCAGACCCAGTCGCTGGCCGGCGGAATCGCGCCCGTTGCGCGAGGAGCCGCCCGATTTTTTGTGAGCCATAGTGGCCTCCTAAACGTGAGCTGCGGGAGAGGCTGGGGCCGAGATTACTCGGCGCCGCCTTCCGCGTTGTCGGTCTTCTTCTTGGCCGGAGCGCGCTTCTTCGGCGCAGCTTCAGCAGCGGCTTCGGTCACGGCCGGGGTCTCGGCGGCTTCCGCGGGAGCCGCGGCGGCCTTCGGAGCCTTCTTCGGCGCAGCCGGGGCGGCTTCAGCCACGGGCGCGGCGGCGACCGGAGCGGTGAACGGCAGGTTGCGCGAACGGGCGTTCAGCTCGGCCTTGGTGACCAGCTTCACTTCGCCGTCCCACTTGGCTTCCTGGCCGGCGCCGGTGATGCCGGTGACGCGCAGAACGCTTTCGGTCTGGCGGTGGCCGCGGGTGCGGCGATAGCCCTGGCGGCGGATCTTCTTGAAGATCTTCACCTTCTCGCCCTTGCGGGTTTCGATCAGGGTGGCGGCGACGGCCGCGCCTTCAATCAGGGGAGCGCCCACGGTGACGGAGTCGCCGTTGCCGAGCATGAGAACTTCGCCGAACGAGACGGCCGCGCCGGGCTCGCCTTCCAGCTTTTCGACGATCAGCAGGTCGCCCGGTTGAACCCGGTACTGCTTGCCGCCGGTCTTGATCACCGCGTACATCATTCGCGCCTTTGTATTTCTTCTTGATTGCAAAGCGTATCGCGCCCGCGGGGGTACCCGGAAGCCGAAGGGGCGCTCTTATACAGAGAGGGGCGCGGGAGTCAACGCGGGGGGCGACATACGGAGCTCCTGAGAGGCACACTCTGCTTCCGTCGTGCAAGTCTAGGAGGCGACGAAGAGCGCTGGTCGTTTGAGTGGCCTAGGTCGGGCAGCGGCCAAGCCATCATGGCCGAGCGGCCGGCTTGCGAGTTCTGCGGAGGCGTCGGTGAGGTGGAAAAGGCAATCATCGACGTAGACGAAAAAGGCCTCCTGCTGCTCAAGAAGAGAGAGATCTACATAACGGAGGGTCAGGCGAGCCTCGGCGTCGTTGCGCTTTGCGGCTCCCTCTAGGTGTGTGAAGTTCAGACGGTTCCCTTCAGAAGCCCAGTGGGCATGGGCGAACTGGTTTCTGATCTGAAGGCAGTAGCGCAGGTCGCTAAGGACCTTCTCGTACTGCGGCCGCAGCTTCTCATCGATTGAAGGGCGGATGAGTGCGTCGGCCAGATCGAGCCGCTGGCTTTCGCTCCTGACTCGAAAGAGCACCCTAAGCGGTGTGACCAACACTCCAGTCACGGCTTCAGCTAGACCTACGAGTGAGAACTCCAACTCACCGTAGCCCACGACCAGGCGCCCGATGTGCGCGAACTCGGCGGGAAAAGAGGCTGCGGCGGGCATGATCGTTCGACTCATGTCACGTTCATACCCGCTCGCCAGATGCGCCCTCAAATGACCTTTGAACTTGGGCGATTGCGCCGGCACATCGCCCCGAAGCTGGCCGCGCCTACGTGGGAGCACATGCTCAACGTATTCAAACAAGTGTTCTGCGGAGTTCAGCCTCCCCGCTCTCGACCACGAGAGCAGGTTTGGAGCGCAACCAAGCGGGCTTATGACAACCCGGTTGTCGCTCAGCTTGGATGCCCGCTTTCGCGGGGCTGGGCGGGCGGTGCGCGTTGGGGGTGGAACCCCCTCCGGCTTTCGGCCACCTCCCTGCGGGGAGGAACTTGCTGGAGGACAATTAGGACGTGAGACGAGCGAGTTCTCGGGCCAAGTCCTCCGGTGCATGCTCAGGCGTCATCTCGATGAACCGCACACCCGCCTTGCGGAGCGCCTCTCGCTTGACCGCGTCGCGGGCGGCTGTGGTGCTCGAGGTGTAGTGCCCTTCACCCTGGTGCTCGATGGCGGCGAGGGCGTGGCCGCGCTGGTCGACGATAAGCAGGTCGGCGCGCTTCGAGTTGATGGCGGCGTAGGCGGCTTTGTCCGGCGTGGACAGAATCTCGCCGAGGCTGACTTGGGCCATGACGCGCCAGCCGAGGTTGCGGTCGGCGACGAACTTCTCCGCCGTGTAGAGCCAGCGGACTTCGCCCTTGTTGAGCAGCGGTTGGATCTCGAACTTCGCCTCCGAGACGATGCGCAGTTGTTCCGGGCCGTCTGCGATGGCGGGGCGGGTCGGCGTCTCGACCGCGCGGAGGTTTGCAGCGCCGGGCTGGAGCCCGCCTTTGCGAGCGGGCCAAGGGCCGCGACGGTGCGCGCGCCTTGTGAACGGCAGCTTGAGCTGCTGGCCAGCGAAGAAGGCCAGGGCTACGGCGAAGGCGAAGAGGAGCGCGGGATCGAGGTTCATGGCTGATGAGGCGAGTTTCGTGAGAGCGCAACCATGGCGGGCTTCTGGTTACCGAACCTTGCTCAGCTTGGATCCCTGCCTTCGCGGAGATGAGCGGGTGGGGTGGGCGTTGGGGGTGGAACCCCCTCCGGCCTTCGGCCAACCTCCCCCTGAGGGGGAGGATCTGGGGTTACCTCTGAGGTCATCGCGGGGTGCGGGTGAACCGTGTTACGTCAACGTGGCCGTCCGGTTGGGGCGGGTGCGGACGGGTGGATGCGATGCGGTGGCTTGGGGCTTTGACGGCTTGCGCGGTGATGGCGGCGGGGGCGGCCGGGGCGCAGCCGGCGGTGTTCGACGGCCATGTGCATCTGCATGACGGGGCGGCGTCGCTGCGGGCCTATCAAGAGGCGGCGAAGGCGGCGGGGCTGAACGTGCCGGCTTACGCGGCCATGTGGTTCGGCGGGGGCAATCAGGCGCCGACGGGAGATCCGGCCGCGATCCGGGCGGGCAACGACGGCATCCTGGCGCTGGCGGCGCGCAATCCGGGGATGATCCCGGTGGCGACGGTGCATCCCTATGACGGCGAGGCGGCGCTGGCGGAGCTGGCGCGGGCAGCCGGGCGCGGGGTGAGGATCCTGAAGATCCATCCGCACACCCAAAGGTTCGATGCGGCCGATCCCCGGGTGCTGGCGCTGGTGCAGCGGGCCGGCGAGCTGGGCGTGATCGTGCTGATGGACAACGCCAACATCCTGCCGGGGGACAACGAGAAGCTGTTCAACCTGGCGCTGGCGGCGCCCAAGACCACCTTCATCTTCGCGCACATGGGGGCGCTGAACTTCCGGTTCTGGAACATCCTGAAGGCGGCGCGGACGGCGGAGAACCTGTTCGGGGAGAACATCTTCTTCGACATCTCGGCCACCGTGGCGCTGCTGGCGGACTCGCCGGTGGAGGCGGAGTTCGTCTGGACGATCCGCAACGTGGGGGTGGAGCACGTGCTGCTGGGCTCGGACTATCCGCAGTACTCGCTGGCGGCCAACGTCGAGGCGCTGGAGAAGCTGGACCTGACGGCGGCCGAGAAGGCGCAGATCCGCTGGGGGAATGCGGCGGGCCTGTTCAAGCTGCCCGCGCCCGCCGCCGGCCGGTAGGCCGGTTCAGGTCCGGGTGGGCTTGGGGCCCGCCTCCGCCACCAGGGTGCGGCATTCGTAGACCGTGGCGTCGGAGCCGCGGGTCTCGAAGCGGACGCGCAGGCGATCGCGGCCCTGCGTCCACTCGCGGGGGATGGGGTAGGTCCGGACCACGAAAGCCGGCTCCGGCGCGCCGTCGGCCCGCCGCTCGGTGGCGAGCTTTCGGCCGTCCACCAGGATGTCGAAGTTCTTGTCCCGCTCCTCGCCCCAGTAGAGGACCTGCAGCTCCATGGGTTGGTCCGGGCGGGCGGCCATCGTCCATTCCATCCAGTTGCCCTGGCCCCACCAGGCCTGGCGGGCCGAGCGGCCGCCGTTGGTGGTGACGTCGGCGTGGTTGGCGCGGAATTCGTGGTCGCGCTCGGGCTGCATCTCGCCGGGGTGCATGACGTCCACGGTGCGGGCCTCGATGGCGCGGGCCTTGGCCTGTTCGGCGGTGAAGGCGGCGGCCTCGGCGCGCCAGCGGGCCTCGGTGAAGCGAGGCAGGTAGACGGCCGTGCGGCGGTCCCACTGGCTGAAGAAGGGGCGGAAGGTGAGGGGACCTGGGCGGGCGTCCGCCGCGCGGAAGACGTGCGGCTGGCCGGCCACGGGCTGGAGGGCGGCCAGGGCGCCGGCCGCCACCAGGGCGGGCGAGGGCTGGTCCAAGGGCGTCTCGGCCGAGCCGAGGTCTGCGGCCAAGACCACGGGGCCGCTGAGGAAGGCGGTGATGTTGGGATCGTCGGGGGTGGTCTCGGCCCGAAGCGGCATCTGCAGGTCGAGGGTGACGGTGTCGCCGTCGCGCCAGGTGCGGCGGACGACCGCGTAGCCGTCGCGCCCCTGCACCGGGACGGAGCGGCCGTTCACCGTCAGGCGGGGATTGGGGCTCCAGGCCGGCAGGCGCAGGGCGAGCTCCGACGGCGTGCGGCCGGCCCGCTGGGCGGTGAGGGTGATGCGGCCGGAGGCGGGGTAGTCGGTGTCCAGCGACCAGCGGGCGCCGGTCTCCGCCCAGTCGAGGGTCGAGGGGATGAACAGGTTGACGAACAGGGTCTCGCGGTTGCGCCACCAGACGGACTCGCCGTGCTTGGCGTGGCTCTCCATCCCTGAGCCCACGCAGCACCAGAAGCTGTCGTCGGGCGTGGAGAACACCCGCGCGGAGCCGGCGCGCATGGGCGTCATGTAGGCGAACATGCCGTCGGAGGGGCGCTGGTGCGCCAGGATGTGGTTGAGGTGGGCGCGCTCGTACCAGTCGAACCAGGCGGCGTTCGGCTCCCAGGCGTAGAGGCGCCGGGTGAGCTTCATCATGTTGTAGGTGTTGCACGCCTCGCAGGTGCGGTCGGTGAGGCGGGACGCGAGCTCGCCCGGGGCGCCGAAGTGCTCGCGCTCGGAGTTGCCGCCGATGACGTAGGAGTGCTTGGAGGTGACCTCGGTCCAGAAGAAACGCGCGGCGCGGCCGTAGCGGGGCTCGCCGGTGATCTCATGGAGGGCGGCCAGGCCGATCACCTTGGGGATCTGGGTGTTGGCGTGCTTGCCCTTGAGCTCGTCGCGGCCCTGCTCCAGCGGGTTCAGCACGGCGTCGTGGTGCAGGCGCTGGGCGAGCTGGAGGTAGGCGGGCTTGCCGGTGCGCCGCCAGGTTTCGGCGAACACCTCGTTCAGGCCGCCGTGCTCGCAGGCCAGGATCTCCTGGATCTCGGCGTCGGAGCGGGGGCTAAGCACGCCCACCAGATAGTCGCTGAGACCGACAGCGACTTGCAGGGCGCGGGCGTCGCCGCACAGGGCGTGGGCTTCCAAGAGGCCCTGGTGGACCTTGTGCCAGGTGTAGAGCGGCACCCAGCCGCCGTTGAGGTCGAAGGGCGTGCCGCGCACGTCGCCGCGGCGGATCTCCTCGTAGATCACCTTGCCGTCAACGATCTTGCCGTCGCGCTCGACGGTGGTGCCGCCGACGTAGCCGTCGCCGTGGGCGGCCTGGCAGGCGGCGAGCTCGCCCACGATGTAGGCCGCGCGGGTCTTGCACTCGGCGTCGCCCGTCTGGGCGTGCATCAGCGACAGGGCGGACAGGTAGTGGCCGAGGCTGTGGCCGGCGATGCCGCGCGCTTCCCAGCCGCCATAGGCCGGGGCCTTGGGCGCAAGGCCGGCGCCGGCGCGGAAGTTGTGCAGCAGGCGGTCGGGCTCCAGCGCCAGCAGGTAGCGGCGGTTGGCGGCCACGGCGTCGGCCCAGGGCGAGGGCTTCAGCCGCACGGCGCTCAAGGGGAAGGGCTCGGCGCGCAAGGCCACGGGCGCTGCGAAGGCGCTGGGCGCGCCGAGGCTCAAGGCGGCGCCGCCCAGCAGGACGGCGCGTCGGCTCCAGTTGTCCAAGCTCATCCCCGGCTGTCTCATTTGTCGGACAATAGCCGCTACGGGACGGCGCGGGAAGGCGGGCTCAGGCTCGCCGGCTGAGGTCGCGGGCGCGGGCCAGGCGCTCGACGCCGGCGTCCAGGGTCTGGTCGGCCTTGGGGAAGCACAGGCGCAGGATGGTGGTGACGGGATCGGCTTCGAAGAGGGCGCTGACCGGAATGGCGGCGACGCCGGCCTGGGCGACCGCGCGCAGGGCGAAGGGGCGGTCGGCCTCGTCGACGCCGGAAGCGGGCAGGTCGATGTTCAGGAAGTAGGTGCCCTGGCAGGGCAGGACGGCGAAGCCTTCGCGGCGCAGGCCCTCGCTCAGCCGGTCGCGGGAGCGCTGGAGGTCGTGGGGCATCTGGGCGAGCCAGCCGCCGAGGTTCTCCAGCCCCCACGCCACCGCCGCCTGAAGGTTCGGCGGGGTGGTGAAGGTCAGGTACTGGTGGGCGCGGGACAGGGCCTGGGTGAGCGGGGGCGCGGCGCACATCCAGCCGACCTTCCAGCCGGTGAGGCCGAAGATCTTGCCGGCGCTGCCCACCTTCACGCAGCGATCGCGCATGCCGGGAAAGGCCATCAGCGGGCGGTGCGCCAGGCCGTCGAACACCACCTGCTCCCAGACCTCGTCGCAGACGGCGATGGCGTCGTGGACCACGCAGAACTCGGCCAGCAGGGCGAGGTCTTCGTCCGGCACGACCACGGCGGCGGGGTTGATGGGATTGTTCAGCACCACGAAGCGAGTGCGGGGCGTGAACGCCTCTTCCAGCATGGCGCGGGTCAAGCGCCAGTGGGGCGGCGACAGGCGCACCAGGCGCGGGATCCCGCCCGCCCGCCGGATCAGCGGCAGGTAGGCGTCGTAGACCGGCTGGAAGACCACCACCTCGTCGCCCGGCTCGATCAGGGCGAAGAAAGCGGCCGCCAAGGCTTCGGTGGCGCCGGAGGTGATGGTGATCTCCCCTTGCGGATTGAGGTCGAGGCCCTGGGCGCGGCCATAGTGCGCGGCGACCGCGGCGCGCAGCTCCGGCAGGCCCGGCATGGGCGGGTACTGGCCCGAGCCGTGGAGGACGGCGTCGGCGGCCTTCTCGCGCAGGGGCTGCGGGCCGTTGCTGTCGGGAAAGCCCTGGCCGAGGTTGACGGCGCCGTGGGCGCGGGCAAGTCCGCTCATTTCCTCGAAGATGGTGGTCGGAATGGCGGCGAAGATCGAGTTGGCCATGAGGTCGCTTGAGCCCCAGCGGAAGAGAGGATCAAGATCACCGGGCCGCCGCGAGGTCCATGGAGATTCGCTCATCTCCCGGGGCCGCGGGGCGTCGGGGGCTTTTGGGGACGGTTAACCTGCTAAGGGATAATCCTGCCCGGATGAGCGCTCGATCCAACCTCGCCCTGGCCTGGACCTTCCGCGTGGACATCTTCGACTTCCGCCCCGAATACGGCCCGGCCTTCAAGGCGCTGAACGAGGCTTGGATCACCCGGTACTTCGCCCTGGAGACGAAGGACGTGGAGACCCTCGCCGACCCGCAGGGCAAGATCGTCGATCGCGGCGGGCGGATCTTCATGGCTCTGGAGAGCGGCGAGGCGGTGGGCTGCGTGGCCATGATCGCCATGGACGACGGCGGCTACGAGGTCGCCAAGATGGCCGTCGACGAGAGCGTGCAGGGCCGCGGCGTCGGACGCGCCCTGCTGCAGAAGTGCATCGACCAGGCCCGCGCGCTGGCCGCGCCCAGGCTCTACATCGAAACCAACTCCAAGCTTACGCCGGCGGTGAGCCTTTACCGGTCCATGGGCTTCAAGGACTTGGCGCCGGCCGCCACGCCCTACGCCCGCTGCGACACCTGGATGGAGCTGAAGCTCCGCTAACGGCCGGAACCTGAGGCCGGCTCGCGGCCTCAGGAGGCATGAGCGATGTTTCCCTTGAAAACCTGCAGGCGCAGCTGGAGCAGGCGCAACGCAGCCTGCTCGCGCACGACTTCCTGCTGCGGGCCCTGCTGACGCACCTGGCGATCACCAGTCCGACCTCGTTCGAGGGGCTGATCGGCGGCTTCACGCGCTCGCGGCTCTACAGTTCGAACGGTGAAGCGGGCGAGCTGACGCGCGAAGTCGCCGAGCAACTGACATCCATGCTGGAAGAGATCGCACGCTCGCTCGGCCGGTGATGGCTTCTTGTTGCGAATGACTCGCAACTGCAATAGCGTCCGAGTCCAGCGATGGAGCGGCGCATGTACGGACGCGGATCTCTCGAGCTCTCCGACCTCAGCCAGGGTGAGCGGCTGCTGCTGCGGGCCGTGCGGCGACAGGCCTTGGAAAGCCCCTGCCACAGCCTGAGACTTGAGTTCGAGGCCGCCTGCGGCGCGGCGGGGCCGGAGGCTTGTCGAGCGCTGATGGCCTTCGTCGAGCAGCTGCGGTGGAAAGGGCGGCGCAGGATCGCCATCGCACCGCCTTGCGCGTCGGGGGTCAGCGGCGACGAGGCCCTGCTGCTGACGGTGTTCGCCTCGGCGCAGGCCGACGATTACCGCTCCTTGGATGAGGGGCTCGAAGCCTTGATGGGCGCCGAGCCGCCGGCCAGCCTGGGCGCTGCGGCCTGCCTGGTGGGCCAGCTGTTCGCGATGCATGGCCTCGTCTTGCAGGTCCGCGATCCGGTTCGCAGCGAACAGGGGCCTAGCCGACCACGACTTTGCGCGGTCGTAGCCCACGCCTGAGCGTTCAGGTCGGGCAGCGCTTCTGCGGCTGAATGACGGCGCCGCCTGCGGCGATCTGGGCGCTCATGTCCCGACCGATGCGCAGGGGCAGGGACGCTGACGGATGCGGCAAGGCGGAGACGTCGTAGAGGAAGACGCATTCGCCAGCCCGGAGCACCAGGCTTTCCCCCGCCTCGACGGGACGGAAGGTCTCGGCCGAGACGAAGCGTCGGGAGCGGCCGTCCGCGACGGGGGCCCATGCATCCTGGCCGACATAGAAGATGTCGCTGACCTGGTTGACCGGCATGTCTTTGTGCAGCACCGCGAGCGGCTGTCCGGTGGCGTTGGCCACCCGTACGGACGGATAGCTGGCGCAGGCGGCGAGCGCCGCGGCCGCCGTCAACGCCAGACCAAGAGCGCCAACGGTGCGCCTGATCTGCCGAACGCCTCGAGCCGCAACAAGCATCTCTGCGCTCCTTCTGAGAGAGCTCCGAGTTTGCCACAACTTCTGGGGGCGAAAAGGCCAAAGTGGATTGCGACCGAACTCCCGCAGGTCGCCTGAGGCTAGCTGCCAGGGCGGGTTTTCTGCGGCGTGATCGGGAAGCCCCTTGGCTGCGCCGCGGCAAGATCAACGAGAGCCAGGGCGACCCGGAACGTACGAAAACGGCGGCGGTGTCGCCACCGCCGCCGCTGAATGTCGTCCTGAGGTCAGGCCCTTAGTCTTCCTTGGTGCGCTTCTTGCGGAAGGAGGGGTTCAGGGTCTGCTTGCGCAGGCGGATGGACTTCGGTGTGACTTCCACCAGCTCGTCGTCCTCGATGTAGGCGATGGCCTGCTCGAGGGTCATGCGGCGCGGCGGGGTCAGGCGGATGGCCTCGTCCTTGCCGGAGGCGCGGACGTTGGTCAGCTGCTTGGCCTTCATCGGGTTGACGTCCAGGTCGTCGGCGCGGCTGTTCTCGCCGATGATCATGCCCTGGTAGGTCTTCTCGCCGGCGCCGACGAACATCACGCCACGCTCTTCCAGGTTCCACAGGGCGTAGGCCGCCGTTTCACCGTCCGAGTTGGAGATCAGCACGCCCTTACGACCGGCGTCGATGGCGCCCTTGTAGGGCTCGTAGTGGCTGAACACCCGGTTCAGCACGCCCGAGCCGCGGGTGTCGGTCAGGAACTCGCCCTGGTAGCCGATCAGCGAGCGCGAGGGGGCCATCAGGCTGATGCGGGTCTTGCCCGCGCCCGACGGGCCCATGTCCTTCAGCTCGGCCTTACGGGCGGAGAGCTTTTCGATGACGATGCCGGTGTACTCGTCGTCCACGTCGATCATGACGTCTTCGATGGGCTCCAGGCGCTCGCCGGTTTCCGGGTCCTGCTGGAACACCACGCGCGGACGCGAGATCGACAGCTCGAAGCCTTCGCGGCGCATGCCTTCGATCAGCACGCCCAGCTGCAGTTCGCCGCGGCCGGCGACTTCATAGGCGTCCTTTTCCGAGGTCTCGGTCACGCGGATCGCGACGTTGGACTCGGCTTCTTTCAGGAGGCGGGCGGCGATGACGCGGCTCTGGACCTTGTCGCCTTCGCGGCCGGCCAGGGGGCTGTCGTTCACCGAGACCGTCATGGAGATGGTCGGCGGGTCGATCGGCTGGGCCGGCAGCGCCTCAGTGACTTCCAGGGCGCACAGGGTGTCGGCCACCGTGGCCTTGGACAGGCCCGCGATGGCGACGATGTCGCCGGCTTCGGCGTCGTCGATCGGCTGGCGCTTCAGGCCGCGGAAGGCCAGCACCTTGGTGATGCGGCCGCGCTCAATTTCCTTGCCGTCGCGCGACAGGGCCTTGATGGCCAGACCCGGAACGGCCTTGCCGCTCTCGATGCGGCCGGTGAGCAGGCGGCCCAGGAAGGGGTCGCTTTCGATCAGCACCGACAGGATCTGGAAGGGCTCGTCCTTGCGGGCGGCGGCCTTGGGCTCGGGCACGTGGTCGACGATCAGGTCGAACAGCGGGGCCAGGTTGTCGTTGGGCTGAGCCAGGTCCATGGTCGCCCAGCCGTTCTTGCCCGACGCATAGATGTGCGGGAAGTCGAGCTGCTCGTCGGTGGCGCCCATGGCGGCGAAGAGGTCGAAGGCCTCGTTCAGCACGCGGTCCGGGTCGGCGTGGGGGCGGTCCACCTTGTTCAGGCAGAGGATCGGGCGCAGGCCCATCTTCAGCGCCTTGCCCAGCACGAACTTGGTCTGGGGCATGACGCCTTCCTCGGCGTCCACCAGGAGGACGCAGCCGTCCACCATCCCCAGGATCCGCTCGACCTCGCCGCCGAAGTCAGCGTGGCCGGGGGTGTCGATGATGTTGATGCGGGTCTCGCCCGCGCGGCCGTTCCAAAGGACGCTGGTGCACTTGGCGAGGATGGTGATCCCCCGCTCGCGCTCCTGGTCGTTGGAGTCCATGGCCCGTTCGACGGTGGCCTCGTTGGCGCGGAACACGCCCGATTGGGCGAGCAGCTGGTCGACGAGGGTGGTCTTGCCGTGGTCGACGTGGGCGATGATGGCGATGTTGCGGAGCGACATAAGGGGAGGAGGTCTCGGATCTTTTGATGTGGCGCGCTTGTAGGCGAGCAAGGGCCGCGCCGCCAGCGCCAGTTGGACGCGGCGTGGGGGAGCGTATGACAGAGATATGCGACGAAATCACGGTGCTATTGTGCAGTGCACCTAAACCGTAACGCGCATAAGTCGGTTAAAGTGGTTGTTAAAATACGCTTTTCCAGTGCGACAGACTGCCCACTCAAAAACCACGCACTTTCCGCTTGCGTTTTTTTGCGCTGCACTGTACAAAGAGATTGTGAGGCGGCGCTGTCGCCTCCTGCCCTTCCTGGGCGTTTCCTCCCTAATGACTTCCAGCCGCGCCTCGTGCGCGGCTTTTTTTTGCCTGACAGCGCTGTCCCTAGGCGACGACGGGTGTCGGCGGGCGGCTCAGGCGTCGGCAGGAACCCTCACCTGGTGGGCGCCAGATCGAAGCCGCCGCTGGTTTGGCGGGTAGTCGCGGCCCTCAGTCCGCGAGCCACTCCACCCATTCGCCGTACGGATCCGTCCTGGCCAGCACGGACGTCTGGCCGGTTGGCCATGTGGTCAGGCGGAGCTGAACCTCACGCCGGTCGGTCGTCCACTCCAGGCCGATCTCGATCAACGGCCGATCGAGGCTCGCCTCGGCTCCGGCGCCGGCGAGCGTGGCGGCCACGCTGCGCCGGGCGTCCTCGCTCAGGTACTGCAGGAACATGCTGTGCACGACCGCGCGGCAGACGCCCTTGGGCTGAGCCTCGGCCAATCGTTCGGCGAGCCACTGTCCTGCGTCGCCCTGGTCCACGCGGGGCGGCTGGGTCACCGCCTGCCGCAACGCCGCTTCGAGCCGGCGCGACCGGTCAGGCTGGTCGGCCCAGGTGAAGGAGAGGAGGCGTTCGCGGTGGGCCGGGTTGCGGGCGTTCAGCGGGCTGAGGTCGACGCCCCGCGCCGCCACGATCGAGACAAAGGCATCCGGTGGGTTCGGGCCGGTCCACTTGGGGGCGATGTGCACGCTCGACGACGCATCGCCGACGCTCATCGTCCCGAGCTCGTAGGCGTAGCGATCCAGGTTCAGGTTGAGGCCGCAACTGGAGCCAAGTTCCAGGATCTCGAAGGGCATGCGCCGTTGGGCTGCGACGCTCAGCAGAGCCGCCATGATGGCTGCGCCACGGGCCACCTCATTGGTCTGGGTGGGATGGCGGATCCATTCGGCGATGAACTGATCTTCTTGCGACAGGGCGTCCGCGACGGCGCCGTCGAAATCCTCGTGCGCGCCGCTGTAGAGATCGGCGAGATATTTGGGCTTTCCGCGGCGGGCGAGCGCATGGAGCGCGCCGTTCACCCGCAGCGCAATGGCGCCCGCGGCCGGGTCGCCCTTCCAGGCCCGAACGAATTCGTGGCTGAGCGGCGCGTGCGGCAGCTGCCGGTCGACCGCTTCAAGCACCGAGGCCACAAAGGTCGAGCCAGCAGAGCGACAGTTTTGAGCCTGCCGTGCGAACGCATGTTCGGCACCAGCCGCTTGGAGCATCTTCATAGGGACTCAAACCGCATGCTTAGGACTTCCTGAGCGCTGCCCAATACCGATGTCAGCGCTGTTCAGGATCACCTGATGCGTCTTTCCAACTCTTGCACTTGTGCACCATCTGCACGGGCACACTCATGAGCGGTACCTCTTAAGAGGAGGCAAATTTTCGCGGAGCTTTCGTCAGTCTCCATGACTCGGTGAATAGGCGAGAGCAGATTCTGGTCATTAACGGCGATGCAACAACCTTTGACTAGTACTGGTAGTAATACGCGGGAATCGTGCGAAAGCACTTGGCGTGCTACTTTGCCGAGTTATTTCGTTAGGTCGCTATGCATTCCATGCGCAACATTACGCTGAATACATTTGCTCGAGAGTGAGATGATGCGCCTTGCGATGAACATCCCGAAGAAGCTCAGCTTCTCGTTCGTTCTGATCTGCGTTTCCGCGGCGATCATGATGGTGGTCTTCCTGGGGACCATCCTGATGATCCGCGCGTCCACCGCGAGCAACAACAGCAGCCAGTCGATCCATGCGGACGCCCTGGCGCTTGAAACGGCGATCCTGAGGCAGAACAGCCAGTTCCGCGGCTTCCTCGTCACCGGCGACGAGAGCTACCTGAAGTCGTACTACGAGGGGCGCGACGAGTACGACAGCGTCTCGCAGAAGCTGGGTTCGACCCTGACGGATCCGGCCATGCTGAAGAACATCGAGGACTCGCGCACGGCGACGCTCGCCTGGCGCAAGAACTGGGGCGATCGGCTGATCGAAGTCGTCAAGGCCGGCCGCCGCGAGGAAGCGCAGGAGATCGTCCGCAGCGCCGGCTCAAAGGTGCTGGTGAGCGCCGCCGTCCTGCCGCTCCGCGACATCCGCAAGGTCGAGGCGACCCGCATCGCCGAGAACGGCGCGCGCCAGCAGGCGGCCATCTTCACGGCCATTGCGGCCCTGGTGCTTGGCGGCATTGCGCTGATCGCGGTGGCGATGACGCTGTCGCGGCAGCTGAGCCGCACGATCGCGCGGCCCATCACCACGCTGACCGACGCGATGACCCAACTGGCCAACGGCGACAACGACATCGTGGTGGACGCCGAACGCTCCGACGAACTGGGCGACATGGCGCGCGCCGTGCTCGTCTTTAGAGACGCCGCGCTCGCCAAGGCCGAGGCCGACCGGGCGAAGGCGGACGCCGACCGCGCGAAAGCCGAAGCGGACGCCGCCAAGCTCGGCGCGGAAGCTGCGCAGCGCCGGGTCGTGGAAACCCTCGACACCGCGCTCGCGGCGCTGGCGTCCGGCGACCTGACCCACGTCATCACCAAGCCGTTCGAGCCTGAATACGAGCGCTTGCGTCAGTCGTTCAACAGCGCCGTGGAAGGGTTGGAGCAGAGCATTTCAGGCGTCGCCAAGTCGGCGCGAAGCGTGCGTTCCGGCGCGTCCGACATCTATTCGGCCTCCGAGGACCTGTCGCGGCGGACCGAGCAGCAGGCCTCGCGCCTGCAAGAGACCACCACTGCGACCAAGCAGGTCACGGTCATGGTGGCCGAAACCGCCCAGCGCGCGGCCAACGCCCGGAGCGCCATCGAGGTGGCGAACGGAAACGCTCGGGAAGGCGGCGAGATCGTTTCGGAAGCCATCGCGGCCATGGACGCTATTCAGACGAGTTCCGAACAGATCAGCCAGATCATCAGCCTGATCGACGCCATCACCTTCCAGACCAACCTGCTGGCGCTGAACGCCGGGGTCGAGGCCGCGCGCGCCGGCGACGCGGGTCGCGGTTTCGCGGTGGTCGCCTCGGAAGTGCGGGCGCTCGCCCAGCGCTCGGCGGACGCCGCCCGGGACATCAAGCAGCTGATCAACACCTCGTCCGAGCAGGTTCAGAGCGGCGTCGGCCGCGTCGGCCACACCGGGGAGATGCTCACCCAGATCGGCTCCAAGATCCGCGACACCAACGCGCTGATCAGCGAGATCGCGCAGAGCACCGAGACGCAGGCTGACAATCTCAACCAGGTGAGCGGCGCCGTCGCGAGCATGGACAGCATGACCCAGCAGAACGCCGCCATGGTCAAGGAAGCGACCGCGGCCGCGCGCAGTCTGGCGGCCGAAGCTGATGAGCTGGCCACCCTGGTCTCGCGGTTCCGGCTGCGTTCGGCCGCCGCCGGAATGGACGCCCCGGTCCCGCAAGCCGCCAGCCGGCTGGAATCCGAGCGGCAGGCGCTGAAGAAAGCTGTCGGCAGCTGGTAAGAGCCGCCTCGAGCTGCAGCGAGATCAGATGTTGTCGGAGTACGCTTAGGTAGATAATAAGTAGTCGACAGATATAGCTCGTCTAAGTCGCGGTCGCCGAAAAGTACACGTCGCCAGCAAGACAACATGTCGCAGGTAATTGCCGATAAAAGATATTGGCATTTACCACTTAGCTATAGTCCCCAGTGCATTCCACACTTCGACACACAGAACGTGGATCAAGTGGGGCTACCAATGAAATACCTTTATCTGTCGGCCGCGATCGCGCCGCTTCTTCTGATCACGCCGGCGCAGGCTCAAACGCGCGCCGCGGCGCAGCAGCCGGCCAAGAACGGCGAAGCGGTGTTCTCGACGGGCGTGGCCAAGGGACGCGATCGCCTCGACAGCGCGACCTCCACCAGCGCCCTGCGCCAGGCCGACATCGAGGTGCTCGGCGCCCGCTCCCTGGGCGAAGTCCTCCGCAACATCCCTGGCATTCGCGCCGAGCACTTCGGCCGCGAGGGCAATTCCGACTACACCATCCGCGGCCTGCCGCTCTCCGGCAACGGCTCGAAGTACGTGCAGCTCCAGGAAGAGGGCCTGCCGGTCCTCGAGTTCGCCGACCTGAGCCAATTGGGCGCGGACATGTTCCTGCGCGCGGATCTGAACCTGTCGCAGATCGAAACGATCCGCGGCGGCTCCGCGTCGACGTTTGCTTCGAACTCGCCCGGCGGCGTGATCAACCTGCTGTCCAAGACGGGTGACGTCGAAGGTGGCGCGATCGCCGGCACTCTCGGCCTGAACTACGGCGAGCACCGTGTCGACGCGGACTACGGCGCCAAGCTGAGCGACACCCTGCGCTTCCACGTGGGCGGCTTCTACCGCCAGGGCGAGGGCCCGCGCGAAGTGGGCTATGACGC
Source organism: Phenylobacterium deserti (assembly GCF_003254705.1). Classification (GTDB taxonomy): domain Bacteria; phylum Pseudomonadota; class Alphaproteobacteria; order Caulobacterales; family Caulobacteraceae; genus Phenylobacterium; species Phenylobacterium deserti. Next base: position 670,009 of record NZ_QFYR01000001.1, on the reverse strand, counting down.
CTACAAGGGCGGTCAGATCAAGGCCAACATCACCAAGCAGTTCGCCAACGGCCACGTGCGCGTCTACGGCAAGTGGCTCGACGACCGCACGCCGGCTTTCCAAGACGTGCCGCTTCTGGTGACCGGAACGAACGCGGATCCGGACTTCCGGAGCCCGAACGGCTTCGACCTGAAGAAAGACACGCTGCTTTCAGACCGAAACAGCGCTGTCACGAGCCTCAATAGCTCGAACCAGCTCATGCGCAGTGATCTGCGCGACGGCCAACGCGCCAAGGTCAAGTCGATCGGCCTCGACGCCCAGTTCGACGTGGCCGGTTGGTCCATCAGCGAGAAGATCCGCTTCTCGGACATTTCGGGCACGAACCTCGGCTACGTCCCGATCGCCGCGGCGCCGGCCGCTGGGCTCGCCTTCACCTACGGCGGCCCCGGCGGGGTGCTCAGCTACGCCACCGGTCCGAACGCTGGCCAGACGATCGCCAACCCGTCGACCCTGAACGGCAACGGGCTGCTCGTCTCCACGGTCGTCGCTGACGTGCAGGCCAACAGCCTGGACAACCTCACCAACGACCTGCGCGCCAGCCGGGTCTGGGAAATCGGCGCGGGCGAACTGACCACCACGGCAGGCTTCTACGGCTCGTCGCAGGACATCGACACCTACTGGTCGTTCGTCACCGCCCTCACCGACGTCCGCGGCGATGGTGAGACCTCGCTGATCAACGTCAGAACCGCCACCGGCGTGCCGACGACGCAGAACGGCTATCTCGGCTACGGCATCGCGGGCGGCCTGTATCACCGCGCCTACGACGTGAACTACCGCGTGAACGCGCCCTATGGCTCGGTGAACTACCGCCTGGGCAAGGTGGCCATCGGCGCCAGCGTGCGCTGGGATACCGGCAAGGTGAACGGGACGCTTCTCGGGGCCGAGCTCGGCGGCGGCCGCGTCGGCACGGCGCCGTTCGACATCAATGGCGATGGGGCGATCTCGCGGCCGGAAGCCACGACTGGCGTGCTGCCGCTCGCGACGCCTGGCCGGGTGGACTACGATTATGACTACCTCAGCTACTCGACCGGCGTGAACTACCGCATCGCCGAGTCGATGGCCGTCTTCGCCCGCTACAGCCGCGGCGGTCGCGCTTCTGCCGACAAGATCCTGTTCACTCCGGCGATCGACTACAACACCGGCAAGCTGAAGGATGACGCCAGCGCCTACGACGAGGTCAAGCAGACCGAGCTCGGGTTCAAGTATCGCAAGTCCGGCGTGACGCTCAATGTGACCGGCTTCTCGGCTGAAACAGCCGAGCGCAACCTGCAGATCAACTCCAACCCGGATGGCTCCATCCGTGTCGAGAACATCGTCCGCGGCTATGAAGCCAAGGGCGTGGAGCTCGAGGTCGGCGTCCATCACGGCGTCTTCAGCCTGATCGGCGGCGCGACCTACACCGACGCCCAGATCGCCAGCGACCTGGCCCACCCGGACTTTGCCGGGAACACGCCGCGCCACCAGCCCGACTTGATCTTCCAGCTGACGCCGCAGCTCGACTTCGAGCGTCTGTCGGTGGGCGCCAACTTCGTTGGCGCAACCGAGAGCTACGCCCAGGACACGAACCAGCTGAAGCTCCCGGGCTACACCCTGGTGAACGCCTTTGTGCAGGTCCGCGCCACGGATCGACTGCAGCTGATGGTGAACGTCAACAACCTGTTCGACGAACTGGTCGTGGCGAACACTCTGCAGGGCAGCATCCCGGCCAACGGCCTGCTCCTGGGCCGCGCCTACAACGGACGCACCGCCTCGGCGACGCTCCGCTACGGGTTCTAACCGCAAGGCGGGGCTGGAACGCTCGTGCGTTCCGGCCCTGCCACCAGCTTTCCTCCCCTGACGACTTCAGCCGCGCTTCGTGCGCGGCTTTTCTTTGGGCGAACAGCGCTGCCCTGGGCGCGCTCCCACAGCCCAGGTTGAGCGCACGGCGGCAGGTTAGGGCGGCGGCGAGATCTGCGGCGGGGCTGACCGCCGGCTCGTCACCGCGCGGTGGAAAGGCTCGCGATTTCAGGAGAGGTCAGCCGACGCACCCCGGTCGCCCGGCACCGCTTGGCGCCTGCTGGGGTGTGCGCGACCACGTCCGCCAGCCGGTCAACGCAGACCACATCGCCGCCCGCAGAGCGGATCGTCAGCTTTTCCGCCGAGTTCAGGGCCTCGCACGATCCTTCGAGCTGCATAGCGAAAATCCCGCCGTGCTGCGGCTGCACGTAGATCGTGTTGGCGCCGGAGCGATTGGCCCCCTGGATGAACTTGCCGTTGAAGCACTGCTTCGATGCTTGAGGCGAAGGCCCGGGGGAGAGATAGGCGCGGGCGTGCGCACCCCAGTCGAACACCTGCGGACTGGCTGCGAAGCTGGGCGCCGAGGCCATCATCGCGATGGCGGCCGAAAGAACGAGAGTCTTCATCGCACAGCCTTTTCCTGATCCCCGCTCACTGACGGTAGGTCCGCAAACGCTGTTCGGCAAGTCTGCCGGCTGCATGTTCGCAGGCGGCGTCCGCCTCCGACGCTTAGCTGACGTTTGCCGCCACTGGCAGCAACGGGGCGAAAGCGGACCTTGGCTATCGGCCCCATAGCTGACGCTCAGAGTGGGCTGACATGCTCACCCGCACCGTGTTATCCGATAGCTATGCAATCCGTGCACTTCCCGCGCGTCATCTTGAATCGACCTGGTTCCCAGGTCGAACAGGAGCGCTCGCGCGCGGAGGGTTAGGATCGGAGTCTCACTCCAGCATCGACCTCTCCCGGTAGCGTCAGGAGAGGTCCCCCCTTAGGAACTCCCCGCCGCGCCTCCACCCATCAGTCTTCGACTGACAAAGAGCTGCGCCATGTTCCTGAGCCTCGCTACGACGCACCGGCCTGCGACAGACCTGGGTTTCCTGCTGCACAAGCACCCAAGCCGCGTGCACGAGACTGAACTGCCGTTCGGGAAAGCCATCGTCTTCTACCCCGAGGCGACCGAGACCAGGTGCGAAGCCGCCCTTCTTCTGGACGTGGATCCCATTGGTCTCGTGCGCGGTAAGGGACGGGGTGAAGGGCTGCTCGATCAATATGTGAATGACCGACCCTACGCGGCCTCCTCATTCCTGTCGGTCGCCCTCGGGCGCGCCCTCAGGACCGCGATGACCGGAACCTCCCGCGAGCGTCCCGAACTGGCCGATTGCGAGATCCCGCTGGAGGCCCGCGTCACTCCCCTCTCAATCCGCGGCGGCGGTGAGGCCCTCGTCCGTAGCCTATTCGAGCCTCTGGGTTGGAGCGTACAGATCGAGCCTGCTCCAGCCGTCAGCCAGGATGGGGCCAGCAGCTATGTGAGCCTTCGGCTGGCGGGAACGGCGCGCCTACGTGCGCTGCTTAGCCATCTGTATGTGCTTATTCCCGTCCTCGACGACGACAAGCACTACTGGGTCGGCGAAGACGAAGTCGAGAAGCTACTGCGCCGCGGCGAAGGCTGGTTGGAGAGCCATCCTTCTCGCGATCTAATCGTGCGTAGGTACCTCATCCATCGGCGCGCGCTCACGCGGGAGGCGCTGGAGCGCTTGGCGCCAGAGACGAGAGAGGAGGCGCTCGAGGCGACCGAGCGCCCCTCATCTGAGGACACGCTCGAGCGGCCGCTGCGGCTTAACGATCAGCGGCTCTCCGCCGTAGCCGACGTCCTCCGCGCGTCCGGAGCGCGCGCTATCGCTGACCTCGGCTGCGGCGAAGGCAAGCTGCTCCAGCACCTTCTTCGGGAGCGGTGGCTCGAGCGGCTCGTTGGCCTGGACGCCTCGGCCCGCGATCTGGAGTGGGCTGCCAAGCGGCTGAAGCTTGATCAGCCTGGCGGTCCGCCCGAAGGCAGGGTGCGCCTCCTGCACAGCTCGCTTACCTATCGAGATCGCCGCTGGGAAGACGTGGACGCCGCTGTACTCGTCGAGGTCATCGAACACCTGGATCTCGACCGTATTCCGGCCCTGGAGCGGGTCGTGTTCGGCGCTGCTCGTCCCGCGACAGTGGTCGTGACGACTCCCAACGCCGAGTACAACGCGCTCTTCCCAAATCTGGAAGGCGGTGCTTTCCGCCACCCTGACCATCGCTTCGAGTGGACTCGCGTCGAGTTCCGCGCCTGGGCCGAGCGTGTGGCGGATGCTTACGGCTATCGCGTCGCCTTCGATCATATCGGCGAGGTCGACGCCGCAGTTGGCGCGCCCACCCAGATGGCCGTGTTCAGCCAAGGAGCCTCCGCGTGAACGACGTCCGTCTCCCGCACCAAGACGCCACCGGCGGACCTTCCGAAATGCGACTGGATCTCCCGGATTTCGCGTTGGTGGTCCTGATCGGCGCTACCGGCTCCGGCAAATCCAGCTTTGCGGCCAAGCACTTCCGGCCCACCGAAGTGATCTCGTCCGATCATTGCCGTGGGCTGGTCTCGGACGACGAGACCGACCAATCCGTGACAGCAGACGCGTTCGAGCTCGTACGCGCGATTGCCGAGAAGCGGCTGAAGCATCGGCGGCTTACGGTAATCGACGCCACCAACGTCCGGGCGGCGGATCGCAAAGGCTGGATCGAGGTCGCCAGACGCTGGCACGCCTTGCCTGTCGCCATCGTCATCGATCCCGGGGTCAAGGTCTGCATCGAGCGCAACCAGCGGCGGCCGGACCGGCCGTTCGGGCCGCAGGTCGTACAGCGCATGGCGTCCGAGATTCGGCGCGGACTTGGGGGGCTCCAGCGCGAAGGATTCCGGCAGGTCTGGAAGCTGACGAGCGAAGCTGAGATCGACGCGGCGGTCGTGGAGCGCAAGCCCCTCTGGACTGACCGGCGTGACGACGTCGGCCCGTTCGACATCATTGGCGATGTGCATGGTTGCGCTGCCGAACTGGAGGAGCTGCTGATCAAGCTCGGTTACCAGGTGAACTGGTCCGAAGATCGCGGCGAACGGACAGTACAGGTTGTCTCAGCCCCAGGGCGGAAGGCGGTTTTCGTGGGCGACCTGGTGGACCGGGGTCCGAACTCGCCTGACGCGCTGCGGATCGCCATGAGCATGGTGGCCGCCGGTAGCGCCTACGTCGTCCAGGGTAACCACGAACGCAAGCTCGCTCGCTGGCTGCAGGGCCGCAAGGTCACCGTCGCCCACGGCCTGCAGCAGACCATCGACCAGCTGGACGGCGAGACTCGTGGCCTGCGAGAGAGCCTGCCAGCGTTCCTGGACTCGCTCCGTAGCCACTACTGGCTGGACGGTGGTCGCTTGGCTGTCGCTCATGCGGGCTTGAAAGAAGAGATGATTGGCCGCGGATCGCCGGCGGTGCGCGAGTTCGCGCTCTATGGAGAGACCACGGGAGAGGTTGATGAGTTCGGGCTGCCGGTCCGAGCCGACTGGGCGGCCGGCTATCGGGGGGCAACGACGCTCGTCTACGGCCACACTCCCGTGCCCGACGCCGAATGGGTCAACAATACCCTCTGCATCGATACCGGCTGCGTGTTCGGCGGCAAACTGACCGCTCTGCAATGGCCGGAGCGAACGCTGGTGCAAGTGGCGGCCCGCCAGGTCTGGAGCGAACCAGTTCGGCCGCTCGCCTCCGCCGGCGGCGGGCGTTCGATGCAGGCTGAGGCCGACGATCTGCTAGACATGGAAGACGTCAGCGGGCGGCGCTGGATCGAGACCGAGCTGCGCGGACGTGTGGTGGTGGCGGAGGAGAATGCAGCCGCCGCCGTCGAGGTGATGAGCCGCTTCGCCTTGGCGCCGCAATGGCTCGCCTACCTTCCGCCGACGATGTCGCCCTGCGAAACCAGCGCCGCTGAAGGGTGGCTGGAACGGCCTGAAGAGGCATTCGCCCACTACCGCGAACGTGGTGTGGAGTCGGTCGTGTGCGAGGAGAAGCACATGGGCTCCCGGGCGGTGATCGCCATTTGCAGGAACACGGAGGCGGCACGGAAGAGGTTCGACGCCCAGCGAGGCGAGACAGGCGCGATCTGGACGCGAACGGGGCGCGCCTTCTTCAATGACGCTGCGATGACCGAGGGGCTGCTCGAACGCATCCGTGCGGTGGCTGACGCAACTGGTCTGTGGACCGAACTGGAAACGGACTGGGTCCTGCTGGACTGCGAAATCATGCCATGGTCGGCCAAGGCCGGCGCGCTGATCCAGGCACAGTACGCGCCGGTCGCGGCCTCTGCGGCGGTCGGCTTGGCGGCCGCCAATCACGCCTTAGCGCGCGCGGCGGCGAGTGGGGTCGAGGTCGACGAGCTTGCTCGACGCTTCAAAGGTCGCTCACAGCGGGCGGCGCTCTATGCACGCGCTTGGGAGCCGTACGTCTGGCCGGTGAGCGGTGTTGATGACCTCAAGATCGCACCCTTCCACCTGCTCGCCACGGAGGGGCGGACGTGGTTCGACCGAGACCACGTCTGGCATATGAACTGGGCCGATCGTCTAGCCGCCGCCGGCCACGGTGTCGTTACCGCCACCCGCTGGCGGACGGTCGACCTACGCGACGAAGCCGCATGCGCCGAGGCTGCAGCTTGGTGGGAGACCATGACGGCCGCAGGCGGCGAAGGCATGGTGGTGAAGCCGCAGGCCTTCATCACACGCGGACCAAAGGGCCTCATTCAACCCGCACTGAAGGTTCGCGGGCGCGAGTACCTGAGGATCATCTATGGCCCAGAGTACGATGCGCCTGAGCACCTTGCCCGATTGAGGGAGCGGGGGCTCACCGGCAAGCGCAATCTCGCACTGCGAGAATTCGCGCTGGGCCACGAAGGGCTGAAGCGTTTCGTCGCCGGAGAGCCGTTGCGCCGGGTTCACGAGTGCGTCTTCGCGGTGCTTGCCATGGAAAGCGAACCCCTCGATCCAAGGCTATAACCCGCATTGCACTATGCACGCCTAGAAGCGGACGTTCTCAACGTCCGCTGCCGACCCGTTGCTGAGCTTCCCAAGCAGCCGCTGGCGCTTGCTATTCGTGGCAGGGAGCCCATGTTGGTCGTATCGCTGGCCTAACGTGGCCTCCAGCGCCTGAGAGACAGCGTTCGCGTGTGCTCCCGCCCGGAGCACCAATGACGACCCGCCTATCTGACCTGCCTGAGCACGCTCAGTTCCTCTCGAAGCTGAACAATATCGCGAAGCTTCCCGAGAACGAAGCGGCAGCGCTTCTCCAGCTGCCGGTGACGACCCGGGAGTACCAGCGCGGTGACGACATCGTGCGGGAGCATGATCGTCCTTCCCATTCCACCCTCCTGCTGGGCGGCTTCGCCTGTCGCTACAAGGCAGTGCCTGACGGCAAGCGCCAGATCATGGCCTTCCACATCGCCGGCGACATCCCGGACCTACAAAGTCTGCACCTCAGCACCATGGACCACAGCATCGGCGCGCTGAGCGCCGTGCGCGTGGCGGCCCCCCGCACGAGCCGCTGCGGGACCTGATTTACCGGCACCCGACCATCTGCCACATCCTTTGGCGCGATACGCTTGTGGACGCGGCGATCCATCGCGAGTGGATGATGGGCATTGGCCGGCTGTCGGCCCATTCCCGGGTCGCCCACCTGCTTTGCGAGTTGCTGGTGAAGTACCGTGCTGCAGGACTGTCGGAGGATCATCAATTCGCCCTGCCGATCACGCAAGCCGACATGGCTGATGCGCTGGGCCTGACCAGCGTGCACATCAATCGGGTGCTCCAGGACATCCGCGGCGAGGGGCTGCTTGAGCTTCATCGCTCCGAGGCGAAGATCGTCGACTGGGACCGATTGCGCGAACTCGCAGCCTTCGATCCCACCTACCTTCACGTCAAGGCGAGCCTTGCCGCGTGAACATCACCTTTCTGCCCATTGAGGTCGCGCTGCATCCCCGGCGCACCGAAGGGCTGCAGATCTTCTGCGACGGCGCGCTCTGCGCCGTGCTGACGAGGCTAGACGAAGAGGTCGACCCGCCGGGCGGCTGGTTTGTGGAAGCGGCCTTCGGTGCGCTCGATGATCGGCAGCACCCCTCTTTCTTGGAGCTGAATGAGGTGGAGGCTTGGGTGCGTAAGACCCTCAGTGATTTCCTGAAGTGACCAGCAGCAGGCTTCGGGTCCGAGGTCGGCCTTGCACCCATAGCGGCCTTCGGAAGGTCCGCTCATCGGCGGCCTCGGAACATCCGCTCTCCGGACCGAACCCAATGTCCGCTTCCCATGGCTGACGTTCGCAGCCAATGACCGGTTCGGGTCGTAAGCGGACGTTCCCGCCCATCCGGAGGGCAGATCTCCCGGAGCGCAGCTTAGCTAGGAGTGCGCTGACGCCTCTGGCCGACCGTAGGGCAAGGGCATTCGTATCTCACACAAAAGTCCGGACTCCAGGTACTCGATCTTCGCCTTCCCGCGCAGATCCTGGGCGACGCCCCGCTCGATCAATCTGGATCCGAAGCCAAGCTTCGAAGGCGGCGTGACCTTGGGGCCGCCTCGCTCGGTCCAGAGCAGCTTCATCTCGGGACCGTCGTCTGACCGCGTCAACCACCAGTGGACGTCAACGCTTCCCTCATCGACAGACAGCGCCCCATGCTTCACCGCGTTGGTCGCCAGCTCGTGGAGCGCAAGGCTCAAGGCGACAGCGTGCTGGCTCTCCAGTCGCATCCGAGGCCCTTGAGATCGAAGCCGCTCGGGCCGCGCCGCATCGACAAACGGGTTGAGCGCGCTCTCGACGATCTCGTCCATAAACGCGGCCTGCCAACTGTGGCGCGTTAAGACATCGTGCGCGGCCGCGAGCGCGATGAGCCGGCCGTCGAAGGCCGATCGAGCGCTGGTGTTTAGCTGTCGTAGGCTCTGCCGCGCCATGTTCTGGACGATGGCGAGCGTATTCTTCACCCGGTGATTGAGTTCGTTGATGAGCAGCTCGCGGTGACGGTCCTGCTCCTTCCGCTCTGTGATATCCCGGGCGACGGCCACCACGCCAGCGACGGCGCCGTCGCCTACTCGCATGGGCGCCTTGGTTACGAGGTAGGTCTTCGTCGCCACGCCGAGATCTTCGACGATCTCTTCCTCTGTGATCGTCTCTCCACCCAGAACGCGGGAGTCATGCGCCCGAACGCCTGCGAGCAGGTGTGGTGCTATGACCTCGCTGTCCTTCAGACCCGTAACCCCCTTCTCGGACCTGCCTAGCGCCTTGGCGGTCGCGGTGTTCGCGAAGAGGTAGGTTCCGTCCGGGGCCTTGGCGAAGATCGGATCGGGTGATGTCTCGAGCACGGCGGCGAGAAGATCGCGACCACGCGCCAGCTGTTCTTCGAGAAGCTTGCGGTCGTGGATGTCTGTCGCGACGCCGGTCCATTGTACGATTTCGCCTGCATCGTTCCGGTGCGGAACCCCGTTGCAAACGAACCAACGGTATTCGCCGGACGCCGACTTGAAACGGTATTCCTGCTGATATCGGCTGCCAGCGGAAACCGCCTTCCGCCACTCCGACGCGGCACGGACATGATCGTCAGGATGCAGGAAGGAGATCCAGCCGTGGCCCAGCAGGTCCGCTGCGGCCACGCCGCAGTAGCGCTGGAAAACTTCGTTGGTGAAGGTGTTCCGCCCTTCGGCATCGCTGATGAACAGGAACCCCGGGGTGGCTTCGACGAGGTTGCGAAACCGGGTCTCGGACTCAGCGAGACCTTGGCTGACCCGCTCACGCTCGTCCTGACTTTGCCGGAACTCCTCGACGTCCATGGCCGTCCCAAGCCAGGCGTAGATCTGCTCGTCTTTGAGCAAGGGCTTCACGCGGCAAAGGTGCCGCCGGTACACGCCGTCGAACCGACGCATCCGCGCTTCAACCTCATACTGCGAGCCGGCCTGAATCCCCCGGGTGCGCGCCTCGATCAGGCGCTGACGATCGTCTGGATGGAACACGTCCGCCCATGACAGCGCCGGCATTTCTGTCGGCAAGCCGGTGTAGGCGCTCCAAGCCGCGTTGAACTGCCGAATTCCACCTTCCGGCGTCAGCAACCAGAGGATCTGGCCTAGCTCCTGGAACATCTCCTGGAAGATGTCACCGACAGGCGGTTCGATCGTCGGCGTCACGATCGCACTTACCCTACGCCTGGCATGGCGAAGTTGGTCCCCATGTGCAATCCCGACCTCAGCTTGCTCCCGCTCGCGCAGGACGACGGCGAACACCTACCAGCAAAGTAGGTGCACGTCTTTCCGCACAAACCTGTTGTTTGGATCACCCTTGCGGGCCCGCGGCCCTACCCGACTTTGCGCAGGCTGGCGATGGCCACCACGAGTTCCGCCGGTGCGAACGGCTTCATCACCACCACGCTGTGGGGAACGCCTTTCGAGGGCCAATCCTGCGCACTGTCGCCGGTGACGTACACGATCGGCATGTCGGGCCTAAGTTCTCGCGCGCGTCGCCCGATGTCCCAGCCGGAGTAGCGGCTTCGGCCAAGATTTACATCCGTCACCAGGCCGCCGAGGTCTGCGCTACGGTGCTCAAGCGTTTGGAAGGCTTCTTCCGCATCGGAGGCTTGAAGGACACTGTAGCCGCCATCCTCCAGAGAGCTGGCGATGAGGTCCAGTACGAGAATCTCGTCGTCGACCGCCAAAATCAGAATCGGAGGGGTGTCGGTCATAGTTTGCTCCAGCTTGGGCGGGAGCACTCTGTCTCTCAGGACGCGCAGGCCTGGCAGGAACGCGTCTGAAGGTCCTTTAGCAGAGCACGAGGACGACAGCTTCTACGTAGTCGCCGCATGCGGTCATCCACCGCTCCTCGCCCTTGTTTGGGTACACCAGCTGTCCTGGGGGCGGGCGCATCTTCCCTTCACGGCGCGGATGAAGCTAACCCGCACTCCGCAAAGGAGGGCGCGCGTGCCCGCTTTTCCGCGCAACAAACCCTCGGACGCGGTGTTCACCCAGGGTGGTTATTGAGCGCTTGCAAGCTATGGAAGCGCCGCGTATCCGCCTCGTCAGGCAGGTTTTCATGTCCCGTATCCTGCTTGTTGAAGGCGAAGCCGACGTCCGTGAGCTGATCGTCGATGCGTTTGAGGAACGGCATCTGGACGTCCGCACGGCGGCGTCCGACCGGGCCGCCTACGCGGTTCTGGACGCTGAAGCGCGCGCCTTCGACGTGCTGGTGGCCGACATCAACTTGGGCGAGGGAACCACAGGTTTCGACGTCGCCGACGAGCACGTCAGCTCAATCCCAAACTCAAGGTCATCTACATAACTGGGCATGCCGCCCACCTCGGCCGCTTCGGCGTCGAAGGCGGCGAGATGTTCCCGAAGCCATTCAACCCGAGCGAGCTGGCGGAGCGCATCCTCGAGCTCAGCTCGTCTCAGTAGCTTGCACCAGCTGCGTCTGACCGCCGCCCAGAACCAGGCCCTCTCAACGTCCGCTTCCGACCCATCGCAGACGTCCAGAGGGTCTGCATCCCAAGCCCCGCGCGGGGTCAGTCGATCAATCTAGGACCTTTTCGCAGACGAGTGACGGCGGGCGCTTCGATCGCAGAGACGTCGAGCACGAAGAGCATCAGACCCGCCTCATCAGTGATGATGAGCTTCATCGATTGCTCGTCCCAGAATTCCCCCGCCTTGTCCCTCAGCACTTCGCCCAGAAGGCGGACAGCCTCGATGCGGGCAGTGTTGTGGTCAGGTAGTTCCTGACCACGGACGTCCACGCCGCGCGGGGTATCCCCGAAGTGGAAGAAGTAGCGGGCCATCTGGGGCTCCTCGAACGAGGCTCATCCCCGGACGAGCATCAACCTACTGCAATCGTTGGAAGTTGCCGAGAGAGCCGCGCGCGACCCAATGTCCGCTAACCACCCATGGCCGACGTTCGGAAGGTCCGCTGGCGGTAGACGGTCCACATTGCTGTCTACTTGCCTGATGGGCGGCAAGTGGCGCAGCTCAGACCCGCAGGGCGGCCCAGTCGGTGGCGGTGAGGGCGGCGATCACCTTGTCGAGGTTGGTCTTCAGCCGCTCGAAGCCTGGGGTGGGGGCCAGGCGCGCCTCGTCCAGGTAAAGCGCGCGGTTGATCTCGATCTGCAGGGCGTGGATGCGGCCGGAGGGCCGGCCGTAATGCTCGGTGGTGTAGCCGCCGGCGTAGGGGGTGTTGCGCGCCACGCGGTAGCCGAGGGCCTCGAGCTCGCGCTCCACCCGGGTGGGCAGGACGCCCGAGCAGGCGGCGCCGAACCGGTCGCCCAGCACGAAGTCGGCGGGGCGGTCGCGTCCGCCGGCCTTGGCCGCCGCCGCCGGCATGGAGTGCCAGTCCACCAGGATCGCAAAGCCGTGGGCGGCCTTGGCCTCGGCCAGCAGCTCCGACAGTGCGACGTGGTAGGGGCGGTGGGCCAGCTCGATCCGGTCGCGCGCCTCGGCGAAGGTGAGCTTGCGGTTGTAGATCTCCTGGCCTTCGGAGACCACGCGGGCGATGGCGCCCAGGCCGGCGGCCACCCGGGCGGTGCGGGCGCGGGCGAACTCCGGCAGCTCGTCGGCGAACATGCCGGGGTCGAGTTCGAAGGGCTCGCGGTTCAGGTCGATGTAGGCGCGGGCGAACCTGGCGGAGAGCACGGTGGCGCCCAGCTGGGGCGCGGCGGCGATCAGGTCGTCCACAAAGGCGTCTTCGGAGCGGCGGATGGAGAAGGCGTCCAGGGCCGCCGCCTGCATCATGTCGTCCGGATAGAGCCGGCCCGAGTGCGGGGAGGCGAACACCAGGGGCGTGGGCGGAGCCTGCCCCTCGGGCGCAGCGCGGCGGACGTCGAACGCGGCGACGCGCGTGGACTCGTCTTCGGCGCGGAGGGGCTCCCAGGCGTTCATCGTGCCCATAGAACGCACAGCGGGCGGACGGGTCAAAGGGTTCATCGCCCCTTTACGCTTGAAAGCCTAGGGTGAGGGTTCATCATTCAGACAAGATACGCCCTTGGACGCCATGCCCCGCATCCTGCTCGCCGAAGACGACGACTCCCTGCGCGGCTTCCTGGCCCGTGCGCTGGAGCGCGCCGGCTATGAAGTCACCGCCTGCGCCGATGGCGATGAAGCGACCGCGGTGCTGGACCAGAGCTGGGACCTGCTGCTGACCGACATCGTCATGCCCGGCGTGGACGGCATCGAGGTGGCCCGCCAGGCCGCGGCGCGTCATCCGGGCCTGCCGATCATGTTCATCACCGGCTTCGCCGCCGTGGCCCTGGCGGCGGGGGAAAGCGCCCCGCCCGGCGCCAAGGTGCTGTCCAAGCCCATCCACCTGCGCGAGATCGTGAACGAGGTGGAGCGGATGATCGCGGCCTAAAGAGCCGCTTGCGCGGCGGCGACCGGATAGGTATACCGCCGCCCTTCCCGCTTCCGGCTCCGGCCGGGAGATCCGGATACGGACGCGTAGCTCAGCGGGAGAGCACTACGTTGACATCGTAGGGGTCACAGGTTCAATCCCTGTCGCGTCCACCATCCGCTTCGGCCCTTTGCGGGCGCATCCCACATATCCAAGTCGAACAGCGCCAGCCTGAGCCGGCGCGTGTCCGCATGCGCGCCTATGGCGCGGCGTTCCTCGGGTCTTTGATCTCGGCGGGGGTGAGCTTGCGCATGGAGGTGGCGATGCAGCGCTGGGGCACGGCGCCGGCGCGGACGACGAACTCCACGTCGCGGGCGTCGCAGATCGAGCCGCCGCCCTTGGAGACCAGGGCGATCTGCGAAAGCGGGAAGCTGATGTCCGAACAGCCGGGCGAGACCTGCAGGCGATAAACGTCGCGGACGCCGACGCGGACGTCCACCGTGCCTTTGCGGTTGCTGCCGTAGCCGTCGATGTTGCTGGCGAAGAAGCAGGTCCGCGCCGGCTTGGCGGCGACGTCCGCAGGGGTGGACTGCGGCGCGGCGACGGCTGCGGAACCGGCGATCGCCGCAAGGGCGGCGGCGAGGATGAAGGGCGTTCTGGAAAGGCGGGTCATGGGCGGGCGCGATCCGGCAGGGCCTTGGCTTCGGCGGGCGTCAGGCGACGCAGGTTGGTGACCTGGCAGTGCAGGGCCGGACCAAGGGTGGTGGGCACCGCGACCTGGACGTTCTGGCCCTCGCAGATCCGGGGCGAGACGTTCTGGGGCGCGACAAAGCTGATGGCGCCGGCCTGGCGCACGTTGGGGCAGCGGCCGGCGAAGTCGAACTGGAAGATCTCCCCGCGATTGGTGCGCAGAAAGACAGAGCGCTCGTCGGGCGTGGCGTAGCGCTGCACCTGCTCAGGCCGGAAACAGGCCGGCGAGCCGGCGGCGGATTGCGCGGCGCTGGCGGCGTGCGGGGCCGCGGCGACTGCGGCGAGCAGCAGGGCGGCAAGGAAGGGTTTCATCTCTTCGGTCCTCATGACGAGGGCGTCCCCCGAAGCTCGCCCAATATAGGGTGCTGAAAAGCTTTCAGGAATGGCCCCGGGCGATGGCTCGCAGGCGGAAGCGTTCGGGCGCGACCAGGGTTGCGAGACTTGCCGGAAGAGGGGATGGCGCGCCGCACGCCAGGGCCGCCACGTGCTCGGCCAGCAGGGGCGCGAATGAGAAGCCGCGCGAGCCGAAGGCGGTGAGCAGGAAGAGGCCCGGGGGCGCGCTGGGCGCGGGTCCGGCCAACGGCAGGCGATCGGGGCTGGCGGCCCGCACGGCGGCGCGGCCGGCGAGGGGGCGGCCCTCCAGAGCCTGGGCGAGGTTCGGCAGGGCCGTGGCCAGGGTGGCGAGGTTGCGGCGGTGGTCGTCGTCCCGCAGGTCGTCGCCGGCGTCGTCGCGGTCATGGGTCGCGCCGAACAGCACGCCCCCGTCAATGGGCGCGGCGTAGCCGCCCCAGGCGACCGCCTCCGGGATGCTTGCGCCTTCCACCCAGCTGGCCTGGCCGCGCACCGGCTGCAGAGGCGCGTCCGCGAGGGCGGCGGCGCCGAGGCCGGCGGCGAGGATCACCGCATCGACCTGGGCCAGCGTTTGGCCCTGCGCGTCGGCCAGACGCCAGGCGTGGCCGTCATGGGCGATGGACGCGATGCGGGCGCGGGCGGGCTTGCCGGCGAAGGCCTGCAGCACGATGTCCGGACGCACAGTGAGGGCGGCGTCCTGGGCGAGGGCGGACGGCGCGGCAGCGCCCAGGCGGCGCGAGGCCTCGGAAGCATCCAGTGGCGAAAGGGCGCCTGGCTCAAAGAGGTCGGAGGCGGCGATGCGGGCGAAGCGGTCCTCGTCGCGGGCGGAGCCGGCGAGCTGCAGGACGCCACGGGCGATCACGGCGTCCGGCACGGCCTCATAAAGCTGTACGGCGCGGGCGAAGGCCTGGGCGAACAGGCGGGCTGGCGGGCCAAGGCCGGCGTCCAGGCGTGGCGTGACCAGGGCGGCCGGGTTGCCGGAGCCGCCGGCGCCCAGGCGGTCGGCCTCGAACAGGAGGGGCTCGAGGCCGAGGGCGCGGAGCGCTCGCACGGCCGAAGCGCCGGCGATGCCTGCGCCAATCACGGCGACGGCGGGGGCGGGGGCGTCGGCGGGCGGGGCTCCCGGGAAGCGGGCCTCCAGCCGCTCGCGCTTGCGGCCGAAGCCGGGGCGCTTGGCGACCTCGAAGCCGGCGGCGGAAAGGCCGCGGCGCACCTGGCCGGCGACGGTGAAGGTGGCGGCCGGCGCGCCCGGGGCGGTGCGGGCGCCCACCAGGGCCAGCACTTCGTCCGACCACATGGCGGGATTGCGGGCCGGCGAGAAGCCGTCCAGGAACCAGGCGTCGGCCCGGCCGCTCCAGCCGGACAGCGCCTCGACCACGTCGAGAACGGCGACGTCGATGATGGCGCGCAGCTCAGGCAGCTCGACCCGGTGGACGCCTCGGGCTTGGCCCGGCCAGCGGGCGACCAGCAGGGCGGCGAGGTCGGCGAGCTCGGGCCAGTGGGCCAGGGCGCGGGCCGCCTCCTCTCCGGTGATCGGGTGGGCTTCGACGGTGAAGACGTGCAGGCGGCCGGCGGCGGGGCCCTCGCGGCGCCACAGGTCGAGCAGCGCCAGGATGTTGAGGCCGGTGCCGAAGCCGAGCTCGCCGACGGTGAAGCGGGTGCGGCCAGCCCAGGCCTGCGGCAGCCCACAGCCTTGCAGGAACACGGCGCGCGACTCCGCCAGCCCGTCCTCGCGCGAGAAGTAGACATCGCCGTAGAGGCGCGAGCGCGGCTGGCCGTCCTCGCTCCAGTCCAGCGGGCTTTGCGGGGAAGAGGGCTCGCTCATGGTCCGTGACGCGCAAACAAAAGGGCCGCCCCGAAGAGCGGCCCTTTCTTAGCCCAGGAGGGCTGGAAAGCTTAGTGGGCGGCGCCCGCCGGAGCGGCGGCGCCCGGCGTGGTCGTCGAGTTGGCAGGAGCAGTGGTCATGGCCGAGCCGGCGGCGGCGGTTCCGGTGGTCGCGCCCGCAGCGGCGGGATCGGTCGCCGGAGCGGCGGTGGCGTCGGCCGGAGCCGTGGCGGCGGCGCCCGCGTCCGCAGCGGCGGCGGCGGTCGGATCAGCCGGCGCGGTGGCGGCGGCGTCGGTGGCGGTCGGAGCCGCGGCGTCGGTGGTCTCGGCCGGCTTGTTGCAGGCGGCGACGGAGAGGGCGGCGACGGCGGCGCCGGCGACAAGAACCTTGCGGAGCATTTCGGTCTTCATATCCCTGGTCTCCCTAAGTTTCCGCGCCGTCTAGGGGACCGGCTCCCTTTGCGGGTTTCCGGCATGTCGCCCCCCGGGCGCAGCTCGACTGTGGACCGGGACCGGTGGCGCGGCAAGCGCCGAATTCACGGGTTCGTGATAGCGGTAACGCCGCCTCTTAGGCGTCGTTCGGCATGGCGTTGAGGGCTTCTTCCAGCTCCAGGAAGCTGGGCTGGGCCTCGGACGGAACGCTGCCGCGGCCGATCTCGACCGAGATCTGCGCGGCGTTGCCATGCAGGTGGGCGACCAGCACCGCCTGAATGATCTTGTAGAAGGCGCCTTCCTCCTCGACGACTTCCTTCATGCGAGTGGCCATGGGGCCGACCAGGCCATAGGCCAGGAACACGCCCATGAAGGTGCCGACCAGGGCCGAGCCGATCATCTCGCCGAGCACGGCGGGCGGCTCGGTGATGGCGCCCATGGTCTTGATGACCCCCAGCACGGCGGCGACGATGCCCAGGGCGGGCAGGGCGTCGGCCATGTTCTGCAGGGCATGGCTGGGCGCCAGCGCCTCGTGGTGGTGCTTCTCGAGCTGCTTTTCCATGGCGTCTTCGACCTGGTGGGGATCTTCCAGGTTCATGGTCATCATCCGCAGGGTGTCGCAGATGAAGTCCACGGCGAAGTGGTCCTTGGTGATCTTCGGGAAGCGGGAAAAGATCGAGCTGTCGCTGGGCTTTTCGATGTGGCTTTCCAGGGCGATGACGCCCTTGGACTTCATGGTCTTGGTCAGCAGGAACAGCAGGCTGAGCAGGTCGCGGTAGTCGCTGGGCTTCCACTTCGGGCCGGAGAAGACTTTGCCGAAGCCGCCCGCGGTGCCCTTGATGGTCGGCATGGAGTTGCCGATCAGGAACTGGGCGATCGCCGCGCCGCCGATGCACATCATTTCGTGCGGCAGGGCATGGAGGATCACGCCCATGTTGCCGCCGGAGATGATGTAGCTGCCGAACACCAAGGCGAACAGCAGCACGATGCCGATAATCTGGAACATGGACGGAAGGGCCCCACGAAGTCGGCGTGAGCTTCGCTGTTAATGTTTAATGGGCCGTGAGCGCCCTGGGGGTTTGCGGCGGCTCTCGGGCGCGTGTACCGCGGGCTCATGTCGACCCCGCCCGAGGCCGCCGGCGGCCTGCCAAAGCGTTCCTTCGCGATCCTGTTCGGCGTCTCGCTGGCCATGGCGATCGGCAACACGGGCCTTCTGTCGGTGCTGCCGGCCATCAGCCGCTCGATCGGCATTCCCGACTATCTCGCAGCGGCGGTGTTCTCGCTCTCGGCCTTGCTGTGGGCGATCACCTCGCCGTTGTGGGCCAAGGCTTCGGACCGACGCGGCCGCAAGCCGCTGATCGTGGTCGGGCTGGGCGGCTACATGGTCTCGATGATCGCCTGCGCCTTGGTGGTGAGCGCCGGGTTGTGGAAGCTCGCAGCGCCGCTGGTGATCTTCGGCCTCTTCCTGATGGCGCGCGCGATCTTCGGCGGCTTTGGTTCGGCCGCCAACCCAGTGAGCCAAGCCTACATTGCAGAGCGCACTGCGCCAGAACAGCGGACGCAAGCCATGTCGAGCCTGGCGGGCGCGTTCGGGCTGGGCACCGTGCTTGGTCCGTTCCTCGCCCCGCTGTTCATTCTGCCTTTCGTCGGGCTGGCGGGACCGATGTTCGTGTTCGCCCTGATTGCGGCCGGCATGCTGGTGGTCGTTCTGCGCTACCTCCCGGAAAGCCCCGTCACGGCGCAGGCCCCAGGTTCGAGCGCGACCTCCAGGGGGCGGGCCATGTGGCGCGATCCGCGCGTCCGGCCCTTTCTGCTCTATGGGCTCGTCGTGGCCACGTGCCAGACGGCCCAGACCCAAACCCTGGGCTTTCTGATCATCGACAAGCTGGGCGTCTCGCCGATGCGCGCGCAGGGCTTTATCGCCGTGGCCATGATGTTCGGCGCCATGGCGGGCCTGCTCGCGCAATGGGGCATCATCCGCATGTTCGAGATGACCCCGCGCCAACTGCTGCGTTGGGGCGCGGTTGTTGCGGCGTTGGGGAACCTGGTGGTGGCCCTTTCGCCCAGCTACTGGACAGTGGTTTGCGGTTTCGCCATCGCCAGCATGGGCTTCGGTTTTGCGAGGCCCGGGTTCACCGCCGGCGCGTCGTTGGCTGTCGGGCTGGGAGAGCAGGCGCGCGTCGCTGGCGCAATCGCGGCGGTCAACGGGATCAACGTGGTGCTCGCTCCCGCCTCTGTGTGGCTTTACGGACAGGTGCAGCCCGCGCCGTTCTACCTGAACCTGGTGCTGATGCTGAGCATGCTGGTGTTCGCCTTCGCCAATCGGCAGCTGCGCAACGCCGACCCCAAGCCCGCCGGGCCGGAGGTCAGCGCCATGGCGGGCCTGGAGAAGGGCGACGAAACCGGCGGCCTTTAGGCGGCGCCGGCCTCGCTTTTCAGACGCTGGATGACGTCGGGCGTCACGTAGCCGTCGGCGACCAGGCCGCGCGCCTTTTGCCAGTTGCGCAGGGCCGTGCGGGTGCCCAGCCCGATGACGCCATCCGGCTTGCCTGGGTCGAAGCCCAGGGCGGCCAGCGCCCGCTGAACCGTCATGCGGTCGGCCAGCGACAGCGGCGCTTCGTTGGGCCAGGCGGTGACCAGCGGGCCCCGTCCGCCAAAGCGGTCGGCCAGGAGGCCCACCGCCAGGGCGTAGGCCACCGAGTTGTTGTACTTGCGGATGGTGAAGTGGTTGGGGAAGGCCAGGAACAGCGGCCCCTTGGCGCCGGAGGGCGCGAGCAGCTGAGCCGGCGCATCCTGATCGGCGGCGGACCATGGCAGGCCGTCGGCGCGGCGGACACCCAGCGCCGCCCATTGAGCGGGGCTTTGGCGAGGGCCTTCGGTGAGGCTGAAGTCGAAGCCTTCCGGGACCACCACTTCGCGGGCCCAGTCCTGCCCGCGCACCCAGCCGCCCTTGGCCAGGAGGTTGGCGGCCGAGGCCAGGGCGTCGTCGACGCTGGTCCAAGGATCGCGCTTGCCGTCACCATCGCCGTCCACGGCGGTGGACAGGAATGTGGTCGGGATGAACTGGGTCTGGCCGAAGGCGCCGGCCCAGGAGCCGCGCAGCTGGCGGCGGGTGACCTCGCCCGTCTCGATCATCTTCAGGGCGGCGATCAGCTGGTCCTCGGCGAACTGCCGGCGTCGCCCCTGTGCGGCCAGGGTCGCCATGGAGCGGATCACGTCGAAGTCGCCCATGATCGCGCCAAAGCCGGTCTCCATGGCCCAGATGCCCAGCAGCACGTCGCGGGGCACGCCGTACTGCGCCTCGATGGCGTCCAGGCGCGGGACCTCCACGCGCTTGCGCTGGCCGATGGCGATGCGGCCGGAGGTGACAGCGCCCTGCACGTAGGACGACAGCGGCTTGGAGAATTCCGGCTGGCGGGTGTCCAGCGAGGCGACGCGCGGATCGGGGGTCAGGCCGGCCAGCTCCCGATCCAGCGTGGAGCGGCGAATCCCGGCCTGCACGGCGCGGCCGTAGAACTCGGCGGCCCAGGCGTCGAAGATCTGGTCGCCCGAGACCGCAGGCGGTCTCACCGGGCCTGCCACAGGCGGCGGGGGCGCAGGCTGGGCGGCCGGCGGCGGAGCCGGCGCGGGCTGCGGCTGGGGGGTGTGCGGGGCCTGGCTGGCGCAACCGGCCAGGGCAAGCATGAGAACGAGGTGACTACGACGCATCTGCATTAAACTAATGAGGGTCGTATTCGCTTCGGATCACAAGCCCGCGAGGCGGAAGAGTTCGATCGTCGCGGGCGCACAACGTTGACTCGGTCCGGCAGGTCCCTTATAGGCGCGCCCTCTTGTAACAACCGGCTGGGCCGCGTGCGGACCGCCCCAAAAACGATACGGTCATGAAGGTCAGAAGCTCGCTCAAGTCGCTCAAGACGCGTCACCGCGACTGCAAGCTCGTGCGCCGCAAGGGCCGGGTTTACATCATCAACAAGACCGACCCGCGCTTCAAAGCCAAGCAAGGCTAAGCACGCGCTCTGGCGATGCCGAAGGCTCTTCTCTGGGACTTCGGCAACGTCCTCGTGCGCTGGAATCCGCGCACGCTCTACGCTCAGGTCTTTTTAGACCCTGCCGAGTGCGACCGGTTCCTGACCGAGGTTTGCACCATGGCCTGGCACCTCGAGCACGATCGGGGCGCCACCTTTGCGGACAACCGCAAGCCCCTGCTCGAGCGCTTCCCGCAGTACGAGGAACAGATCCTCGCCTGGGAGCGCCGCTGGCCCGAGATGTTCTCGGGCGCCATCCCTGAAACCGAAGCCGCGATCCTGGCCCTCGACGCGACGGGCCTGCCGCAGTTCGGCCTGACGAACCTGTCGTCGGAAGTGATCGGCCACATGAAGTCCCTCAGCCCTGCCTTCGATCGCCTCAAGGGCATCGTGGTTTCGGGCGACGAGAAGCTGGTGAAGCCGGATCCGGCGATCTTCCAGGTGGCGATCGACCGCTTCGGCTTCGATCCCGCGGAAGTGCTGTTCGTGGACGACAGCGCGCCCAACATCGAGACGGCGCGCCAGATGGGGTTCGACACCCATCACTTTGAAGACCCCGCCGCGCTGCGTCCGGCGCTGGAAGCGCGCGGACTGCTCTAACGGTCATTGCAGAGGGCGTTTCAGCGCGACGCCTGCCTGAACCTCAATCGGGCCAGGCCAACACGAGAGTGGCGAGCATCAGGATCGGGACCAATCCGATGCAGAGCGCGACGCCTGCCGCTCGATGCAGCAGGGAAACGCCTGGCGAGATCCTCACCGTGAGGACCAGAAGGGCCACGTAAGCGCCGTAGGTCGCGATGCCGCCGAAAAGCAGGATCCCCAGCCCGCTGAGGCCGCCGAGGCGGAGGCTGGACATCAAGATCCAGAGGGCGACCCAGTACGCCAAGGTGGTCGCAGCGACCGCGCCACCGTACCAGCCAGCTGTGTAGCGCAGTGGCGAGGCCATGCGCTTAATCCTTATCGGTCGCCGCTGCGGACGAGTTCGAAGAACTCCTGGCGGGTGCGGGAATCGTCGCGCACTTCGCCGAGCAGGTGGCTGGTGGTCAGGCGGGTGCCGGGGGTGTTCACGCCCCGCATGGTCATGCAGCTATGCTCGGACACGATGACCACGCCGACGCCCTTGGGCTGGAGAATGTCCTGGATCGCCTCTGCCACCTGGGCAGTGAGCTTTTCCTGGATCTGCATGCGGCGGGCGAAGCCGTGGACCACGCGGGCGAGCTTGGAGATGCCGACCACGCGGTTACGCGGCAGGTAGCCGACGTGCGCCTTGCCCAGGAACGGCAGCATGTGGTGCTCGCACATGCTGACCACCGGAATGTCTTTCAGAACCACCAGTTCGTCGTAGCCGCCCACCTCGTCGAAGGTGCGGGCCAGGTACTCGCGCGGGTCGACGTCGTAGCCGGCGAAGAGCTCGCGGTAGGCCTTGGCCACCCGCTTGGGCGTCTCCAGCAGGCCTTCGCGGTTGGGGTCGTCGCCGGCCCACTCGATGAGGGTGCGGACGGCGGCTTCGGCGTCGGCTTGCGTCGGGCGGGACTTGTTCTCGGACATCACTCTTCCCCGTGGGGCTCCGCGGCGATCCGCCTCAACGCATGGGGGCAAGTCAAGGTCCAAGGTTCGGATGACAGGCGAAGGGCTCGCCGCTAGGTTCCCGCGCTTTCCACCCTCCCTGATCTTCAGCTAGAGACTTCGCCATGGCCGACGACGCTTCCGCGCACACCGATATCCTGAACTCCACCGCTCAGGGCCAGCTGAAGAGCATCATCGAGCGCGTCGAGCGCCTCGAGCAGGAGAAGGCCGAGATCTCCGAGCAGATCAAGGAAGTGTTCGCCGAAGCGAAGGGCAACGGCTTCGACGTGAAGGTGCTGCGCAAGGTGATCCGCATCCGCAAGCAGGACCGCGCCAAGCGTCAGGAGGAAGAGGCGATCCTCGACCTCTACCTGTCGGCCATCGGAGAGATTTGAACCGAAAGCCCACAGACCGGAAGGCGCAGGCCAAGAAGGCCGCGCTCAGCGCCCTCAAGCGCGCGCGGCGGCAGGCCGAGCGCGCGGGCGTCAAGCTCTCCGACTGGGAGGACGAGTTCCTCGGCTCGGTGGAAGACCGGGTGAAGACCTACGGCCGAGCCTTTGGCGACCCTGAAAAGGGCGGGCCCGGCGAGGCGCTTTCCTTGATGCAGGTGATCAAGCTCAAGGAGATCGCCATCAAGGCGAAGGGCGAGAAGCCGCCGATGCAGAGGCGTCGGGGCTTCTCGCGCAAATTGAAAACCGAAGACTAGGCGGCGGCTTCGTCGGCGCCCTTGACCATGTCCTCGAGGCCGTTTTCGCGGACCTTGCGGTAAAGGGTCGAGCGGCCGATGCCGAGGCGGCGGGCCACCTCGCTCATGTGACCGGCGTAGATGCCGATGGCGAGCTGGATCAGGTCCCGTTCGATCTCTTCCAGCGTCCGCAGGTGGCCGCGGTCGTCGAGGATCTTCACCGGGCCTTCGGCCGTCATTGAGGCCATGAGCTGTTCCGGCGTCGGCAGGGGTGCAGGAGCGGCGGACGGCGCAAGGGCCTCGGGCGGCGGTGCGGCGACCCCGGAGATGGCTGGGAAGTCGTGCGGTTGCAGATAGGGCGCGTCGGCCAGGACGATGGCGCGATAGACCGCGTTCTCCAGCTGGCGAACGTTGCCGGGCCAATCGAAGGCGGTGAGGAAGGCCATGGTCTCAGGCGCGGCGCCCACCACGGTCTTGCCCTCTTCGACGTTGAAGCGGCGGACGAAGTGATCGACCAGCGCCGGCACGTCCTCCTTGCGCTCGCGCAGGGACGGCGCCTCGATCGGGAAGACGTTCAGGCGATAGAACAGGTCTTCGCGGAAGCGGCCTTCCTTTACGGCCTGGGAGAGGTCGCGGTTGGTGGCCGAGACGATGCGCACATCGACCTTGATGGAGCGCTTGGCGCCGATCGGGTCGATCTCGCTTTCCTGCAGGGCGCGCAGCAGCTTGACCTGGATGTCGAGGGGCAGCTCGCCGACCTCGTCCAGGAACAGGGTGCCACCGTTGGCCTCCTGGAACTTGCCCAGGTGCTTGTCGTGGGCGCCGGTGAAGCTGCCCTTCTCGTGGCCGAACAGGATCGACTCCACGAGGTTCTCGGGAATGGCGCCGCAGTTCACGGCGACAAAGGGCTTGCCGGCGCGCTCGGACGAGCCGTGCACGGCTCTGGCGATGACTTCCTTGCCGACGCCACTTTCGCCGGTGATCAGGATCGGGATGGAGGACTTGGCCGCCCGCTCGCCCATGCGCTTGACCATCATCATGGCGGGCGAGGCGCCGATCAGGTCGTCGAAGGTGGTGCGGCCGGAGGCGTGCTTCTTCAGCCGATCGACTTCGCCCTTCAGCGCGCCCAGCGATAGGGCGTTGCGGATGGACACGATGATCCGCTCGGGCGCGGCGGGCTTGACGAAGAAGTCGACCGCGCCGGCCTGCATGGCCTGGACGACGGTGTCGATTCCGCCGGTGGCGGTGACCACGATCACCGGCTGGTTGAAGCCGCGGGCCCGCATCTCCACCAGGGTTTCCTGGCCCGAGCTGCCCGGCATGACGAGGTCGAGCAGGACGACGTCGGCCGCGCCGCCAGCCGCCAGTCGCTTGATCGCCTCGTCGCCGCTTTCGGCGTGCGCGACCGCGAAACCCTCGCGCTCCAGGACCGCCTGGATCAGTCGCCGTTGCGTCGGATCGTCGTCGACGACCAGGACCGTTTTGGCCATTTGAAGACACCCACCATAACCGGGCCGCGCCTCATGGACGGGGCTCCCTTGTGACCCGAATTGATACAGGGATCGGGTAAAGGCGGGGTTTCGGAGTCCTGAGTCGGGGGTTAACGCGCCGGGTCCAGACCAGAGGCGCTGAACGCCACGTCGGTGGTCTGGCCGGACGCCTCTTCCACGGGCGGAACAGCCAGCGGCGCAGGCGCAGGTTCGGCGGCGGCTTCGGTGACCATCGGCACGCTTGGGGCCGGGGGCGGCGGCGGGGGCGCGGCTTCCGCAGCCTGCAGGGCCGGGGCCGGCGCAGGCGCGGGCTCCAACGGGGCGGCGGCGTCGGCCGGCGGCACGCTCAAGGGCGCGGGCGGCTCCACCGCCGGGGCGGTGGTCGAAACGTTGGAGGTCTGCTGCAGGGCCGCGTCAGCGGCCGGCGGGCCCGGAGGGTTGCAGACCAGGGTCTTGGACAGGCCCTTCAGGTAACCGCGCCGGGCATAGCCGGCCATGGCGGCGTCCTTCAGCTCGTCTTCCTTCTTGTCGGCCCCGGTCACGAAGCGGACCACGCCGCGGTGGGGGATCATGCCCCGCACCACTCCGCCGATGATCTTGCCCGGCTGGATCGCCGGCTCCTTTTCCTCCGGTGCGTCGGCGTCGGGACCCAGCACCTCGTCCAGGGCGGCGAGCTCCTTGGGCACGCTCTCGCAGTGAGGATCGGCGGGCGGGCGGTACGGGTCTTCCTTGGCCTTCTTCAGGGTGTCCGGCACCTTGGGGCCGGTCAGGCCCAAGCCGGTCTGCTCGCCAACCTTGACCGGCTCGGCAGAGGCAGTCCCAGCGGCGCACGCCAGGGCGCTCGCAGCAAGCAGCGCGGCGGCTCTGGAGGCGGATTTCAGCATCTGAAGGGTCTCACTCGGGTCACGTGTCGCCCGGTGAAACCCTTCAATCAAAAGTCAGTTCACGGCGAAGCCGCCGCAGGTGCGCTCAGGCGGCGGTCAGCTCGAGAGCCATGGCCGGGTGGCGGAAGCTGCCGGCCAAAGCGCCGTTGCGCAGAAAGACGCTGACTTCGGCCGCAATCCCCGCGCGGGCGTACTGGTCGGCCAGCCGCCGGGCAGTCGTTTCGGCCTTGGCCCCGCCCTGGAAGAACATGTCGTTCTCGAAGGCAGGTGAGCGAACGGCCCAGCCTTCACCGGCCGGGACAACGGATATCGGGAGAGCCATGACGAGCTCCAGGAATCTTGGGGTGAGGCGTCGAGCGGCTCACGGGCCGCTTCTTGAAGGAGGCGCGCGACATCCTGATGACGCCGCGGAGCGTGTCAGAGCCGTACTCGGCCTTTCAAAAGTCGACATCGCATCATGGCGCGCCTCGTGAGCTTCACCCTTCGCCCTCGAATGTAGGCTGGGATTGAGCCACGCCAAACGCAGAAGCCCTGAAAAAGGCGCCAGGAAAAAAGAAAGGCCGGCGCGGGCCGGCCTTTCAGGTGTGCGCCGAGCACGCGGGACCTTAGGGCAGGGCGGCCGCGAACTGCTCGGCGATCCAGTCGGCCTGCGAGTCGTCAAGGATCAGCGGCGGCGCGATCCGGATGGTGTGCTCGTGCGTCTCCTTGGCCAGCAAGCCGCGGCGCTGGAGGTCCTCGCAGACCCGGCGGGCGCCGCCGGCGTCCCGGTGCAGCTCGACGGCGAGCATCAGGCCGCGGCCGCGGACCTCCTTCACGCTAGCGGCGTCGATGGCTGACAAGTTGGCCTTCAGACGCGCGCCCACGCGGGCGGCGTTGTCGATCAGGCCCTCCTCCGTGAGCACGCGCAGGGCGGCCCGGGCCACCGCGCAGGCCAGAGGATTGCCGCCGAAGGTGGAGCCGTGCTCGCCGGGGTGCAGGACGCTCATCACCTCCGAGTTCGATAGGACGGCGGAGACCGGATAGAAGCCGCCGGACAGCGCCTTGCCGATCAACGTGAGGTCCGCCTCGATCCCTTCGTGCTCCTCGGCCAGCAGCTTGCCGGTGCGGCCAAGGCCCGTCTGGATCTCGTCCAGGATCAGGATGACGTTCTCACGGGTGCAGAGCTCGCGAGCGCGTTTGAGGTAGCCGGCTGGCGGGATGATCACGCCCGCCTCGCCCTGGATCGGCTCCAGCAGGACGGCCACGGTGTTGGGGCCGATGGCAGCTTCCAGCGCCTCTGTGTCGCCATAGGGCACGACCTTGAAGCCGGGCGCGAAGGGGCCGAAGCCGCCCCGGGAGGCGGGGTCGGTGGAAAAGCCGACAATGGCCACGGTGCGGCCGTGGAAATTCTCGGACGCCACGATGATCTCGGCCTGGCCGTCCGGCACGCCCTTGACCTCGTATCCCCACTTTCGGGCGACCTTGAGCGCGGTCTCCACGGCTTCCGCCCCGGAGTTCATCGGCAGCATCTTGTGCGAGCCGGTCAGGGCGCAAAGCTCCTCGTAGAGCAGGGGCAGCTGGTCGTTGCGAAAGGCGCGCGAGGTGAGCGTCAGGCGAGAGGCCTGCTCGGTCATGGCCTGCAGGATCTTGGGGTGGCAGTGGCCCTGGTTCACGGCGGAATAGGCGGACAGGCAGTCCATGTAGCGCCGGCCGTCCACGTCCCAGACCCAGACGCCCTCGCCCCGCGTCAGGACGACGTCCAGCGGCTTGTAGTTCTTGGCCCCATAGAGCGCTTCCAGGGCGATCAGGTGGTCGGCGGGGGAGCGGTGAAGCGAGATGTCGTTCATGACCGGAGCTCCTATTCGGCGGCGAGGAACGCGGAGGAGGGCTGGCTGGTCCGGTCGAGGCGCAGGGTCATGCAGTAGGCGGCGCCGCCCGACAGGATGAACGGGTCGAGGTCCACCTCCACCAGGCTGTAGCCGCGGGACTGCAGCTTGCGGCGCAGGGTTTCGGGCGCGCGGGCCATGATGACCTTGGCGTCGAGGTTCACCGCGTTGACGCAGAAGGCGGCGGCCTCTTCGGCGGTAGCGACGATGCGCTGGGCGGCGGGGACGCGGGCGTAGATCTCCGCCAGGGCGGCGGGGGTGAAAGCCTCGGGGAAGAACAGCAGCTTGCCGCCGGCCAGCGGGCAGAAACAGGTGTCCAGGTGGTAGAAGCGGTCGGAGGCGAGCTCCAGCGGCACGACCTCCTGGCCGAAGGTCTTGCGGATGACCGCGATAGAGCTGTGGCTGGAGCGAGGGCCGTGGGCCGCCCAGAACAGGCGCCGGTCAGCGTCCCAGATGCAGTCGCCGGCGCCTTCCTGGATGACGCCCTCGGGCAGGTTGACCACCTCGCGCACAAGGCCGCGCGACTTCAGCTGCATGAAAGCGGAGCGGAACACCGCCTCCTCGCCCTGCCGCTCGGGGTAGCGGAAGCTCGCCACCAGCACCTTGCCGTCGAGCACTACGGCGGCGTTGGCGGGGAAGACCAGGTCCGGCAGGCCGCGGACGCCCTCGATCGTCTCCACCTGCGCGCCGGCCACGCGAAGCGCGCTCTTCAGGGCTCGAGAGGCGGCGACGGCGCGCTGCTGGCAGGCCGCCCGATCGGCATCCCAGTCGGCGGGCCTCATCCACGGATTGATCTGGTAGCAGATGTCGAAATGCGCCGGATCGGTCATCAGGAACTGGGGCCGACCATCCATGGTGTCTCTCTCCTGAAAACAGCCTGTGCCGAAGAGGATCACGCGCGGCGGCGCTAGCGGATAGCGGTCAGAGTGCTACGCTTCGTCAGAAACTCTGGCGATCTGCTAAGCTGGACTGGCGATCCGATGGACGATCTCGACCGCAAACTTTTGGCCCTGCTGCGGGCCGACTCGCGTGAGCCGGCGTCCGGGCTGGCGGCGAAGCTGAAGGTCTCGCGCGGGACGGTGCAGAACCGCATCGAGCGGATGGTGGCGCGGGGGGTGATCCAAGGCTTCACGGTCCGCACGCGACCCGAGCTGGAGGCGCAGCGGGTGCGGGCGATCATGAGCATCGCCATCGAAGGCGAGCGCTCCGCGGCGGTGATCAAGGCGCTGAAGGGCTTTCCGCAGGTGGACAAGATCCACACCACCAACGGGCGCTGGGATCTGGTGGTCGAGCTGGTGACGGGGGACCTCGCCGAGTTCAGCGCCACACTGGATGGGATACGAACCATCGAAGGCATTGCGTCGACGGAGACGTCGCTGCTGCTGGCGACGCAGAAGGTTTGAGAGTCGCCCGCTCTTCCCCTTCAAGGGGAGGTGGCCCGGAGGGCCGGAGGGGGTTCCAGCCGCAGAGTCGGCTGGTGGAACCCCCTCAGTCGCTTCGCGACAGCTCCCCCTGAGGGGGAGCATCTAACGCCCTGCGATCTTGTGGCCTATATCCCGGCCCATGAACGCACCCTTCAAGACCGACAGCCTGCCCGAGTGGCGTCTCGACGACCTTTATGCAGATCGCAGCGATCCCCGCATCGAGGCGGACCTGAAGCAGGCGGCGCAGGTGAACCGACAGCTGTGCGGGCTGGAGGGCGAGCTGCTGGCGGCGCGGGGCGATGCGGGCAAGCTCGCCGCCCTGCTGGACCAGGGCATCGGCCTTTATGAGCAGGTGACGGAGCTGCTGTACGGCGCGGGCGCCTATGCGTCGCTGGCGGCCTCGGTGGCGCGGGACGACCCGGCGTGGGCGAAGTTCGAGGCGGACCTGCGCACGCGGGCCTCGCAGATCGCGGCGGAAAGCCTCTTCTTCACCCTGGAGATCAACCAGCTGGAGGACGCCGAGATAGAGGCGGCCCTGGCGGCAAGCGAGTCCGTCGCCCGCTGGCGGCCGTGGATCCGGCGGGTGCGCCTGAGCCGGCCGCACGAGCTGTCGCCCGAGCTGGAGCGCCTGCTGATCGACCGGGGACCTGCGGTGGCCAACTGGAGCCGGCTGTTCGACGAGACCCTGGCGACCCTGACCGCTCAGGTTGGCGACGACTACCTCACGCTGTCCGAGACCCTGAACCGACTGTCGGACCCGGACCAGACGCGCCGGCAGGAAGCGGCCGAAGGGCTGGCCGAGGCGCTGGCGCAGCGGGAAAACATCCTGGCGCTGTGCCTCAACACCCTGGCGTTCGAAAAGCAGGTGGAGGACCGCTGGCGCAGCTATCCCGACCCCGCCGCCTCGCGCCACCTGGCCAACGAGGTGGACGCGGACGCCGTGGAGGCGCTGGAAGCGGCGGTGGTGGAGTCCTACGAGGCCGTCAGCCACCGCTACTATCGGCTGAAGGCCAAGGCGATGGGCCTGCCGGTGCTGAACCACTGGGATCGCAACGCGCCGCTGGTGACCAGCCAGCCCAAGACCTACGGCTGGGACGAGGCGCGTGAGATGGTGCTGGGCAGCTTCCAGGCGCTGGCGCCCAAGTTCGCCGACACCGCCCAGACCTTCTTCGCCCAGCCCTGGATCGACGCGCGGCCGCGGCCGGGCAAGCAGTCGGGCGCTTATTCGCACCCGGTGGCGGCCAACCGGCACCCGTACGTCTTCATGAACTACATGGGCGAGCGGCGGGATGTGCTGACCCTGGCGCACGAGCTGGGGCATGCGGTCCACCAGACTCTTTGCGCACCGCTGGGCACCCTGCTGGCCGACACGCCGCTGACGCTGGCCGAGACCGCCTCGATCTTCGGCGAGGGGCTGGTGTTCGAGCAGCTGCTGGCCAAGGCCTCGCCGGCCGAGAAGCGCAGCCTGCTGGCCGGCAAGATCGAGGACGGGCTGAACACGGTGGTCCGGCAGATCGCCTTCCACCGGTTCGAACGGCGCTTCCACGACGCGCGCCAGGAAGGCGAGCTGGCGCCGGAGGAGATCGGCGGCCTGTGGCTGGAGGTGATGGGCGAAAGCCTAGGTCCGGCGGTGGTGCTGAACGAGGGCTATGAGCACTACTGGGCCTACGTCAGCCACTTCGTGCACGCGCCGTTCTACGTCTACGCCTACGCGTTTGGCGACCTGCTGGTGCGGGCGCTGATGGAGAAGCGGCGCGAGGACCCTGAAGGCTTTGCGCCGCTTTACGAAGAGCTGCTCGCGGCCGGCGGTACCAAGACCTATGTCGAAGCCCTGGCGCCCTTCGGTCTGAACCCGCGGGAGAAGGCCTTCTGGGCCGCGGGCATGAAGCAGATGGAGCGCCTGGTCGACGAGTTCGAGGCGCTCGTCTGAGGCCCTAGCGGCAGAGCGTCTCCAGTTCCGCGATGCTCCAGGTCTTCAGCGGAACGGGGACGCCCTTGGCCTTGGCGGCGTTCTCGAAAGTGAGCGGGGCGGGCGTGGCCGCCGGCTTGTAGTCGGCTGCGTAGAACGGGTCCCGCTCCACCTCGTCCAGTGTGGCGAGCCGCACGCCTTCGCGGCGGTAGAGATCCAACAGCCGGGGCATCATTCGCGCGTCGAACGCCCCGATGTGCATCAGCAGCACCATGGGGACCTCGCGCCCGAACACCGCCTTCGACAAGGCGCGCTCATAGGCCAGGCTGTCAGCAGCGCCCTTCAGCCACATGGCTTCCATGCGGGCCACGGCGGTCTCGTCCTTCTTCGCCATGCAGCGGGCATAGGTCTCGTTGTAGGCCCAGTCTGAGAAGTCGAGTGTGACGCTGGCGATCTTGTAGTTGCGCCCGGCAAGCCACTCGCGGACCTGCGTGCGCTTTTGCGGCGTGTCGCCCTCGTGCAGGAACGGAAAGCGGACCCAGCGCCAGTCGGCCCCGGCCATGTGCTTCTGGAGCTCCGGCTCGTTCTTGATGAAGTCGGCCTGCCAGTCCGCCAGCGGGTTCTGGTTCAGGCTCATGTGGGTGAAGGTGTGGTTGGCCAGCGGGAAGCCGGCCTTGCGCCACATGTCCAGCACTGGCGCGGAGGCGGGCTCGCGCTCGTTCTGCACGGCGTTGATGAAGCCATAGACCTGCGGCGCGCCGGCGGCCTTGAGCGCGGCGATGATATCCGCGGCGACCTGCACCCGCGTGACGCCCGGCGGCAGGGCGCTGTGGGCGCCCAGGTCGTCGAAGGTGATCGCCACGTCGGTGGCGCTGGCGGGCAGGGCGAACGCGGCGGCGGCGAGGGCCGCCAGACCCGCAATCAGCTTCTTCATTCCGTACACGGACGCTTCCCCTTTTTCTCGTTGTCAGGCGGCCTGGCCGGCGCACCAGCCGCTGGCCCAGGCCCACTGGAAATTGTAGCCGCCAAGCCAGCCGGTGACGTCCACCACCTCGCCGATGAAGAAGAGGCCGGGCACAGACTTGGCCGCCAGGGTGCGGCTGTCCAGCTGGGTGGTGTCGACGCCGCCTAAGGTGACTTCTGCGGTGCGGTAGCCTTCCGACCCGACCGGCTTCACGCGCCAGGCGTTCAGGGCCGCCGCGATGCGGCGCAGCAGCTTGTCGGAGGCGTCGGCGATGTTGCCGCGCACGCCCTCCTGCTCGACGACCAGCTGAGCCAGGCGCTGCGGCACGAACTGCGAGAGCACGGTGTTCACCGCCCGCTTCGGGGTGGCGGTTCGCGCCTGGCGAAGCGCTTCGAATAGGTCCTGGCCGGGCGACATGTTGACCTCGATCTCGCCGCCTTCGCGCCAGTAGGAGGAGATCTGCAGGATCGCCGGGCCGCTGAGGCCGCGATGAGTGAACAGCATCGCCTCGGAAAAGCGGGTCTTGCCGCTGGCCACCCGCGCATCGACCGCCACGCCGGCCAGCGGCTTGAGCCGCTCCAGCAGGCCGACCTCGAAGGTCAGCGGCACGAGGGCGGGACGGGTCTCGGTGACGGTCAGGCCGAATTGGCGGGCGACATCGTAGCCGAAGCCCGTCGCGCCCATCTTCGGGATCGACTTGCCGCCGGTGGCGACAATCAGGCTTTCGCAGGCGATGTTGGAGCCGCCGGCGGAGAGTCGAAAACCGGTCTCGGCCTTGTCGATGCGATCGACGGGGGTGGAGAGGCGCAGCTTCACCCCGCCCTGTTCCATCTCGCGCAGCAGCATCTGAACGATCTGGGTCGCCGGCCCGTCGCAGAAGAGCTGCCCCAGCGTCTTCTCGTGCCAGGCGATACCGTATCGATCGACGAGCGCGATGAAATTGGCCGGCCGGTAGCGGCGGAGGGCCGAGATGGCGAAGCCGGGATTCTGCGACAGGAAGTTCGGGGGCGCCGTGTTCACGTTGGTGAAGTTGCAGCGCCCGCCGCCGGATATGCGGATCTTCTCTCCGGGCGCCTTGGCGTGGTCGAGCACCAACACGCGCCGGCCGCGCTTTCCGGCTTCGGCGGCCGCCATCATGCCTGCCGCGCCCGCGCCGATCACCACCACGTCGAACTGTTCCACGCACCGGCTATGGCACATCCGGCCCGCGCCCTCTACAGAGCCGCCCATGGCCTGGACCCGCCGCTACGACGAAGCCGAGCCCCAGCGCGTGAACCGCTGGCTGGCGCAGAACGGAGTGTGCTCGCGCCGGGAGGCCGAGGATCTGATCGCCCGCGGGCTGGTGTCCATCGACGGGGAGGTGGTCGCCGACGTCGGGCGCAAGATCGAGCCGGGGCAGACCCTGGTCCTGACGGACGCGGCCGAAGAGGCGCTGCAGTCGAGCCTGACGGTGGTGATCCACAAGCCGGTCGGGTTCGTGTCGGCCCACCCCGAGCCAGGCCAGCCGCAGGCGTCCGAGCTGCTGACCGCCGAGCGGCTGGTGGGCGACAGCCCGTTCATCCCCGACGCCGACACCAGCCTGCCGCCGCTCGGCCGGCTGGACATGGACTCTCGCGGGCTGCTGCTGCTGTCCAACGACGGGGTGCTGGCCAAGGCGGTGATCGGGCCGGAGTCCGAGCTCGACAAGGAATACCTCGTTCGGGTGACGGGAGAGATCACCGCGCGGAGCCTGCAGCTGTTGCGCTTCGGGCTGAAGCTGGACGGCCGGCAGCTGCGGCGCGCGGATGTCACGGTCGTCGGGGTGCAGGAGCTGCGCTTCGTGCTCACCGAAGGGCGCAAGCGGCAGATCCGCCGGATGTGCGAGATGGTCGGCCTGCACGTGCGGGACCTGTTCCGCATCCGCATCGGGCCGCTCCCCCTGGGGGATCTGCCGGAAGGACGCTGGCGGGTGCTGACGGGCGAGGAGCGCGCGGCCCTGCTGAAGCCGCCGGCGCCGGCAAAGGCGCCGCAACGTCAACGGTCTGGACCTCCGCGCCGCCCGCGCTGAAGCCGCTTGGCGGTCATTCAAACGCTTGTTAGTCACTCCGCGGAGTGTAGCGAGCGGGTGTGCAGATGGCCGAGCAGGCGCAGGCGGAACGGGTGCGGAAAGATCCGCCGCCGGAGCATGTGGCGCCCCTGGCCGCGCTGAAAGGCGCCGAGCCGCCGGCCCCGCGCTGGTTTCGCGACGCCATCGCCGTCGAGCCTGAACGGAGCTTCGTCGAGAACCTGGGCGCGAGCCTTGAGGTGCTGACCTGGGGCGAGGTGGGCAAGCCGGGCCTGCTGTTCATTCACGGCGCCAGCGCCCACGCCGATTGGTGGAGCTTCATCGCGCCGTTCTTCGCACAGGACTATCGGATCGCGGCCGTGTCCCTTGCCGGGATGGGCCTTTCCGACTGGCGCGAAACCTACCGGTTTCCGGATTTCGCCTCCGACTTCGAAGCCGTGGCGCAGGCCACGGGGCTCTACGCCGACGGCGGCAAGCCGATCTACATCGGCCACTCGTTCGGCGGCGCGCAGGTGTTCTTCACCGGCATGCGGGCGCCCGAGCAGCTGAAAGCCGGCATCCTGATCGACACCGGCTTTGGCGCGCCGCCGGAGCAGGTGGAGCGCGGCGAGGCGGCCAGCCGCGAAGCGCCGGACCGGGAAGCCAAGACCTATCCAAGCTTCGAGGCCGCCCTGGCGCGTTTCCGGCTGATGCCGCTGCAGCCCACCGAGAACCTTTATGTGGCTGACTTCATCGCCCGGCGCTCCCTGAGGCAGGTGGAGCGGGCGGACGGAAGCGAGGGGTGGACCTGGCGGTTCGATCCCAGGCTGTGGGCCAAGCTCGATCGCACCACCATGCGCCCGACGCCGGAGGACTTCGCCCGGCCGCTGCCGCCGATGGCGCACATCGCCGGGGAGCACAGCGCGCTGCTGCAGCGGCGTCGGGACGGCAAGCTGATGGCCTTTCCCACCAGCCTGCCGGAAATCGTGCTGCCCGACGCCTATCATCATGTGATGGTCGACCAGCCCCTGGCGCTGGTTTCTGCGTTACGCACCCTGCTGACGGCGTGGCCGGCCACGGCGGCTTGAGCAGCGCGGCTGTCTCGTGTAGCACGCGCCCACCGGACTTTTATTGAGAGCGTCCCGACCCATGGCCGAGCAGGCTTCCGACTATCACCGCGGCGACATGGAAATCGACGAGCAGGTTGCGACCTACAACGTCATGATGGGCCTGACGAAGTGGGGCTCGCTGGCGGTCGCCGCCCTCGTGCTCATGCTGACCCTGTGGTTCTGCACCGACAGCGGCTTCCTGGGCGCGGTCGTCGGCGCGGGCGCGTTCACGGTGATCGGCTTCTTCTTCCTGCGCACCAAGAAGTCCGTCCACTAAGCTTCCAGGCTGCATCGCACGTCGCGAGGTGAAATCCCGGCGTGCGAAATGGCTTGCTGCCGTATGACACCGGTGTCATAGATCGCCCAAACCGGATCACGACGATATTTTTCTGCTTGGTGGTGGAGAAAGCGTCCGCCTAAGGTCCGGATAACAACGATCAGGGGGGAGCTGAAGGCATGCCGGTCATCGCCGTGACCCAGGAGCGCCGCGCCGGAGAGACCCGCGTCGCCGCCGTCCCCGAGACCGTCAAGAAGCTGATCGCAGCCGGCTTTTCCGTTGTTGTCGAACGCGGCGCGGGCTTGGCCGCCGCCTGTCCCGATGCGGACTACGAGGCGGCCGGCGCGAGCGTGGCGGCGTCTGCGCAGGAGGCGCTTGCCGCCGCCGATGTGGCGTTCAAGGTGCGCGCCCCCGCGGACGAGGAGATCGCTGCGCTGAAGCCCGGCGCACTGGTGGTGGGCCTGCTGAACCCGCACCAGGACCGGGTGGTCCTTGATGCTCTGGCGACCAAGGGCGTCAGCGCCTTCGCCATGGAGTTCGTGCCGCGGATCACCCGGGCGCAGGTGATGGACGCCTTGTCCTCGCAAGCCAATCTTGCCGGCTACCGGGCGGTGATCGAGGCCGCGCAGGCGTACGGCAAGGCGCTGCCGATGATGATGACCGCCGCCGGCACCATCGCCGCGGCCAAGGTCTTCGTGATGGGGGCAGGCGTGGCCGGGCTGCAGGCCATCGCCACCGCCCGCCGGCTGGGCGCCGTGGTCACCGCCACCGACGTGCGGCCGGCCGCCAAGGAGCAGGTCGAGAGCCTGGGCGCGAAATTCGTCGCGGTGGAGGACGAGGAGTTCAAGCAGGCGGAGACCGCCGCGGGCTACGCCAAGGAGATGAGCGCCGAGTACAAGGCCAAGCAGGCCGCGCTGGTCTCCGATCACATCCGCAAGCAGGACATCGTGATCACCACGGCGCTGATCCCCGGCCGGCCGGCGCCCCGGCTGGTCAGCGCTGACCAGGTGGCCTCCATGAAACCCGGCTCGGTGCTCGTGGACCTGGCGGTGGAGCAAGGCGGCAACGTCGAGGGCTCGCGCGTTGGCGAGGTGTTCGACACCGCCGGCGTCAAGATCGTCGGCTATCCCAACCTCCCGGGCCGCGTGGCCGCCGACGCTTCGGCGCTCTACGCCCGCAACCTCACCGCCTTCGCCACCCTGTTGATGAACAAGGAGGGCCAGTTCGCGCCAGACCTGGAGGACGAGATCCTCAAGGCGGCCCTGGTCACCCATGGCGGGGCCGTCGTGCACCCGTCGCTCAAAGCCTGATCGGAGCTCGAGACATGGACGCTGTCGATCCCACGGTCTTCCGCCTGGCCATCTTCGTGCTGGCGATCTTCGTCGGCTACTACGTGGTCTGGAGCGTGACGCCGGCCCTGCACACGCCGCTGATGGCGGTGACCAACGCCATTTCCTCGGTGATCATCGTGGGCGCGCTGCTGGCCGCGGCGGCCAGCGGGGCGGACGGGGAACTGACGCGCAACGTGCTGATCTCGAAAGGCGCGGGCGCCGTGGCCGCCGGCTTTGCAGCAGTGAACATCTTCGGCGGCTTCCTGGTCACCCAGCGCATGCTGGCCATGTACAAGAAGAAGGACCGGCCCAAGTGAGCCCGGGCGTGCTGCTCGGGGCGCTGGCGATCGCGGCTGGTGCGGTCGGGGGGCTTCTCGTGTTCCTGATCCTGCCCGGCTGGCTGAAGCACAAGTTGCCGGAGCCCTGGGGCGGGCGCCTGGGCGCGGCGGGCCTGAGCGCCCTTCTGCTGACCTATACGGCTTTGGTGCTGTCGAACCTGTGGGTGCGGCGGCACGCCTTCGAAGGGGCCGAACTCTTCCACCTTGCGCTGCTGGCTCTCGTTTGGGCCGTCGCCGTTCGACGCATCACGAAGCTCTTCGCGCCCGGCACGCGCGAACTCGGGGGGAGCGCCAATCCATGAACGCCAACCTGGCCGCCGTCCTGTACCTCGTTTCCGGGGTGCTGTTCATTCTGGCGCTGCGGGGCCTGTCCTCGCCGGCCACCAGCCAGTCCGGCAACCGCAACGGCATGATCGGCATGGCCATCGCCGTCGGCACGGCGCTGGCGACGCTTTGGGGCGAGGGGCGGCTGGACGCCCTGACGGTTGGACTGATCGTGGCCGGCGTTGCGGTCGGCGGCGCGGTGGGCGCGCTTATCGCCAAGCGCGTGGCCATGACCTCCATGCCGCAGTTGGTGGCGGCCTTCCACAGCTTGGTGGGCATGGCGGCCTGCCTTGTGGCGGTGGCGGCGATCCACACGCCGGAGGCCTATGGCATCGCAGGTCCTGAGGGCGTGCACCTCAACTCTTTGATCGAGCTGTCGCTGGGCCTAGCCATCGGGGCCATCACCTTCACCGGCTCGGTGATCGCCTTTGCGAAGCTGAACGGCAATATGAGCGGCGCGCCGATCCTGCTGCCCGCCCGGCACCTGCTGAACATCGTCATCGCCGTGGCCATCGTGGCGCTGGTGGTGGTGCTGGTGATGAGCGGCGGCACGGCGCTGTGGGCCTTCTGGGCGATTTTTGCGCTCAGCCTGCTGATCGGCGTCACGCTGATCATCCCGATCGGCGGGGCGGACATGCCCGTCGTGGTCTCCATGCTGAACAGCTACTCGGGCTGGGCGGCGGCGGCCCTGGGCTTCACGCTGGAGAACATCACCCTGATCATCACCGGGGCGCTGGTGGGATCGTCCGGGGCGATCCTCAGCTACATCATGTGCAAGGGGATGAACCGTAGCTTCGTCTCGGTGATCCTGGGCGGCTTTGGCGCGGACGAAGGCGCAGGCCCGGCCGGCGGCGGCAAGGTCGAGACCCGGCCGGTGAAGCAGGGCTCGGCGGACGACGCGGCCTTCATCATGAAGAACGCCTCCAAGGTGATCATCGTCCCCGGCTACGGCATGGCGGTGGCTCAGGCCCAGCACGCCCTGCGCGAGATGGCCGACCAGCTGAAGGCCGAAGGCGTCGACGTGAAGTACGCGATCCACCCCGTGGCGGGGCGCATGCCGGGGCACATGAACGTCCTGCTGGCCGAGGCCAACGTGCCTTACGACGAGGTGTTCGAGCTGGAGGACATCAACGCCGAGTTCGCGGTGGCGGACGTCGCCTTCGTGATCGGCGCCAACGATGTCACCAACCCGGCGGCCAAGACCGATCCCGCCTCGCCCATTTTCGGCATGCCGATCCTGGATGTGGAGAAGGCCCGCACCGTGCTGTTCATCAAGCGCGGCATGGGCTCGGGCTACGCGGGCGTCGAGAACGAGCTGTTCTTCCGCGACAACACCATGATGCTGTTCGGAGACGCCAAGAAGATGGTCGAAGGGGTGCTGAAGTCCCTCTGACGCCCGGCGTCAGAGGTCGTAGTGGTCCAGGGTGTGGCCGGCGAGCACGTTGACGCTCTCCGCCGCCTCGTGGGGTATGGCCTGCGGGAGCTCGTCCGCCTTGGCGGTGATCAGCGAGCGGCCGGTGTAGTTCACCAGCACCACGAAGCCGTCGACCTTGCCATCGAAGTCCACATCGACGTCCACTTGGCGTCCGTTCACCACCATGGGTCCGCCTGACGGCTTGCCCGAGGTCAGCAGCACGCCTGGAACCGCGGTCAGGGTGGTGGAGGTGGCGTTCTCGCCCAGAACTTGGACCTTCATCCCGAAGGCGTTGACCAGGCGGTCGCCCTCCTCCGGGCGGAAGTCGGCGATCACGCCCATCAGGCTGCCGGGTCCGGCGTCTTCCTGCTTGCGCGCCACGAACTCGTCGCCGCCCGCGCCGCCCGCAGCCACGCTGCGCGGCGAAAGGTCGAGGCGATCCGCGCCCGCGCCGCCCTCCGTCAGCATCTGGCGCGCGCCGCCCCCACCGCCGGCGAGGCTTTCGACGCCGGGTCCGGTGTCCGTGGGGTTCTGGCTGATGGACGGGCCTTGCGGATCGGTGGCGCTGCGCCAGCTGGCGGTCGCCTGCGACGGCTCGAATTCGGCCATTACTAGCGCGGCGGGGCGGGCCTCTTCCGCGCCATGCGTCGGCTGCAGCAGGGCCGGATCGGCGAGCGGGGTGTCGAAACCGTGGTCAGGGCCGCCCGGCGACCAGCCAGCGGCCGGGCCGGCGACCGGTGCGGGATCTTCCACCGAGCTGGCGGCGAAGCTGCGGGAGGGCCAGGCGATGGCCGCGCCCACGCCGAGCAGGCCGGCGGCCTTGGTCCCGAAGTGGGAGGCGGAGCTCTCGAACAGGTCGGGCGAATGGCCGAACAGGAAGGCGCCCGCATCGTCGCCGAACACGTCACGCCCGGACGCCGGCTCCGCCTCCTCGTCCCGACCGAGATGGGCAGTCTCGTAGAAGAAGGCGGTGGCGATGATCAGGGCCAGCAGCGACTGCGCGCGCCGGCTGAACGGCACCACCACGCTCTCGCGTTCGAACTCGTCGTCCTCTTCCCAGGCCAGCCGTTCGGCCAGCAGGGTGGGGAGGTCCGCCCCTTCGGAAAGGGCGTCGTCCAGGGCGTAGTGGATGACGAACTTGCCGCCGATGCGCGCCACGTGGACCAGGATCTCGTCCTGGAAGTCCTTGACCACGCACCAGGGATCGCCCTCGTCCGTGGCGCCGAAGACGACCTCGACGCCGTCGGCCATGTCTGCGAACCGCTCAGCCAGCTCCTCGAGGCGCGCGCGCTCGCCCGGCGTCCAGTCGCCGCTGGAGCGCACCTTGGCCACGAAGGGTAGGATGTCCCCCATCGAGCGGTCGAAGATCCCTAGGCTTGCGCGGCCGTCTGAGCCGCGTCGTCGGAAAACAGCAGCCGGTACAGCTCCGGCTCGTAGTAACGCAACAATGTCTGGGCGAATTCTCGCGGATCCTGGCCAAGCGCCTCGGCCCACGCACGCTGGGTTTCGATCGGCAGCCGCCCCAGGCCGCTCTCCACCTGACTGACGAAGGTGTAATAGCGCAGCCCGACGCGATCGGCGAGTTCCGCTTGGGTGAGACCCGCGCTCTCCCGCGCCTGCTTGAGCCAGCGGCCGGCCTGTTGGCGCAACAGCTTGGTCTGGGCCGTCTTTGCGGGGTCCGCCGCCGGTCTAGGCATCGCTGGTCCTTACTGGCCGAAGGGCCCCTGGAAACCGCTTGAAGCGCCGCCACGAGCCGACTACAGTTTTTATGTAACGCGTTTCTATCCGACTTAGTCGGGCTCGTCACGCGGGGATTTTAGCTCGGGTGGGCGTCGGGCGCGAGTACGCGCCTCCAAGGGGTTCCAGCAGAATGAAGCGTCTGTTCGTGACGGCGGCGGTGCTGCCGCTCGCCTATGCAGTGTCGGCCCAAGCCGAAACCAAGATCACCACGGCCCTGACGGCGCCGGTGAGCACGGCCACGGCGGCCAACGGCCAGCCCGATGCGATCACCATCGAGGCCGCCGGGTCGATCCGCCCGACGGCGTCCGGGGCTGCGGTCACGGTCAACTCGAACCACGCGGTCCGGAATAACGGGACCATCAGCTTCAACAACGTCAGCAACGCCACGGGCGTGCTGGTGGAGACCGGTCGCTCCGGCTCGGTGGTGAACGCCGGGGCTATCAGCCTGCTGGAGGACTTCACGCCCGAGGACGCCGACAAGGACGGCGACTTCGACGGCCCGTTCGCCCAGGGCTCCTCGCGATGGGGCATTCGCGTCGAAGGGCCAGCGACCTTCACCGGCGATGTGCGCAACGAGGCCGGCGGCTCGATCCAGATCGAAGGCAACGACTCCGCCGGCATCCGCATCGATCCTACCCTGACCGGCAACCTGGTGAGCGCTGGGACGGTGCAGGTGATCGGCGACCGTTCGAGCGGCATCGTGGCCGGCGATGTCACCGGCGACGTCCGCATCCTGGGCGGCGTGGCGGTGACCGGCGAGGGCGCTCGCGCCGTCTCGCTCCAGGACGTCGGCGGAACGGTGCAGCTGCAGAGCGTTATCACCGCCACAGGGTTCCGGACCACGGACCGGGCGACCGACGCGGTGCGAGCCAAGTACGACGCGGACGACCTCAAGATCGCGGGTCCCGCGGTTCGGATCAGCGGCGACGTGGGCCGAGGCGTGCTGCTGGACGTGCGCCCGGCGGACGCGGATCCGAACGACACGGACGAGGACGACGACGGCATCGCCGACGCCAGCGAAGGCTCGGCGGCGATCAGCTCCTACGGCTCCAGCCCGGCCCTGGAGCTTGGCGGCATCGGCGGCTCCACCATCGGCGCGGTCGGAACGGGTGAAAACGCCTATGGTCTGGTGAGCCGCGGGACGGTGGTCGCCAACGGCGTCAACGACGGCCTGTCCGCCACCGCAATCCGCATTGGTCAGGCGGTCGGCGGCCCCACGACCGTGGTGGGCGGGATCAACAACCGAGGCGGCAGCATCCGGGCGGTGGCCTATGGCGGCGACGCCTCCTCAGGCGGTGCGACGGCGCTGCAGATCAACGCGGGTTCCGTAGTCCCCGCGCTGCGCAACTCGGGGGTGATCGAGGCGGCCACCGAAGGGGCGCAGCGCGCCGCGGCCGTGGTGGATGCGTCGGGCTCGCTCACCTTGGTGGAGAACACGGGCGTGATCCGCGCCGCCAGTGCGGCCAAGGCCGGAACAACGGCGGTCGGGGACATGGTCGCCCTGGACCTTTCCGCCAACACGACCGGCGTCACGGTTCGCCAGACGGCTTCGACGGTGACCGGCGCGGCGGCGCCGGCCATCAGCGGCCGGGTGGCGTTGGGGCGAGGGGCGGACCGCCTGGAGGTGCTGGGTGGCGCGCTGGTGGGGGACATGACGTTCGGCGACGGCGCCGACGTCCTCATCGTCGACGGCGCGGCGGCGGTAGCCGGCCGGATCAGCGACAGCGACGGACAGCTCAGCGTTGACGTTCGCAACGGATCGCTGGCGGTCGGCGGCGTCTCGGCGGTTCAGATGAGCAGCCTCAGCCTCGGCTCCAAGGGTGTGCTCGCCGTGTCGGTGGATCCCTCCCAGAACGCCAGCACCCAGCTGAACGTGTCGGGTGCGGCCAGCCTGGCCAGCGGCTCCAAGGTGGCGGTGAACCTCACCTCCCTGCTCAAGGAAACCCGCTCCTTCGAGATCATCCGCGCCGGGACCCTGCAATCGGCGGCCGACGTCAGTCTCGCCGGCGCGCCGTACCTCTACGCCGGCACGCTGAAGGCGCAGAACAACAGCCTGACCCTGGACCTGCGGCCTAAGACGGCGGCGGAACTGGGCCTGAACCGGTCCGGCGCGCAGGCCTATTCGGCCGTGTTCCAGGCTCTGGACGACAACGCGGCCCTGGAAGACGCCATTCTCGCCCAGACCACCCAGGCAGGGTTCCAAGGCGTTTATGACCAGCTGCTGCCGGACCACTCCGGCGGGGCGCTGGCCTCGGCCAATGCGATCTCCTCGGCCATCTCCCAGGCGGTCGCCCAGCCGATCGCGCGCAGCACCGAATTCGGCGGCGCAGTGTGGGCGCAGGAGATCCTGTTCCGCATCGAGCAGGATCGCGACCAGGCGCAAGGCTTCGAATCCCAGGGCTTCGGCCTGGCGGTGGGCGCCGAGGCCGTGGGCCAGTTCAACGCGATCGGCCTGACCGGCAGCCTGGTGACCACCGACTACAACGACGTGGGCGCGGCGCCCGGCGAACGCGTCACCATGAACTTCGCGGAAGGCGGGGTTTACTGGCGGGCGACCTGGGGCGGCCTGACCGCCAACGCCCGCGCCGGCTTGGGCTATGTGAAGCTGAAGAGCGAGCGAAAGGTCTCCTCCGACCTGGCCAACGCCAGCGCCAACGCGGACTGGACCGGCTGGCTGGCCGACCTGCACGCGGGCCTGGCCTACGAGGCGTCCCTTGGGCGCGTCTATGCGCGTCCGGAGCTGTCGGTGAACTACCTGCGCCTGGACGAAGACGCCTACCAGGAGACCGGCGGCGGCGCGGGCTATGACCTCGCCGTGGACGAGCGCAAGGGCGACCTGCTGACCGGAGAGGCGCTGCTGGCGCTGGGCGCTCGCTTTGGAAACGAGTTCACCTGGGGTCCGGAGCTGAAGCTCGGCTGGCGGGCCAAGCTGTCAGGCGATCCGGGGGCTACGACCGCGCGCTTCGCCGGCGGCCAGGCGTTCACCCTCGATCCCGAGGATGTGGCCGGGGAAGGGGCGGTTGCGCGCTTCGGCTTCAAGGGGGAAGGCGCGCAAGTGGTCTATGCTGTGGATGCCGGCGGCGTCTTCGGCGACGGCTACACCGAATACGATCTTCGGGCTGCTGTCCGCTTCCTGTTCTAAGTAGAAGAACTCGAGTTCCGAAGCGAAAGCTTCGGCAAGTACAGCTTCGGAGCATTTGATAAGGCGGTTTCCGCACGGGCGGGGCGCGCAGAATAAACACGTGCGCCTCGCCTGATTTTCGCCTAAGTGCGCTACCAGTTAACCATGCCTTAACCGAAGGGACCTGCCCGTCCGGCTCGCCGGACCCATGGGGCCTTTGCGCGGGCGGGGCAGTACTGGGAGGCGTTCGGCCTTGACTGACGCAACTTTCGGGCCCGAGGGCCGCGTTCGGCACTGGGCGATCGACGCCATCGTTGGCGGCGGTCTGGCTCTTGGCCTGATCACGGTGGCGCATGCCGCGTTGCCCGATATCGAAGCGCCGCCGCCCGCGGCCAGCTTCCAACGTTTCCTGCCGGCCCAGGCGCCGGCTCAGCCGGCTGCGCCGGCGGCTCTGATCGCCTTCTCCGACCCGCTGCCCGGTTACGAAGTCGGCTCGCCTTTCGGCTTGCGGCAGCTGCCCTGGGAAGAAGCCGGCCGCCTCCACGCCGGTGTCGACATCCAGGCGCCGGCCGGCGAGCCTATCCGTGCGGCCGCCGACGGCGTGGTTACACGCATCGGCCAGGAGGGCGGCTACGGCCGTTTCGTGGAAATCACCCATGCCGAGGGGCTGACCACGCTTTACGGCCACATGGGCGCGTTTCTCCCAGACCTGAAGACGGGGGATGCGGTCAAAGCCGGCCAGCCGGTCGGCAAGATCGGCTCCACCGGCACCTCCACCGGCGCGCACCTGCATTTCGAAGTGCGGGATCGCAAGGACCGGCCGCTGAACCCGGAGCTGTTCCTTGGCCGCAGCTTCGCCGCCGCCGAGGACCTGCCCCTGCGCGAAGCCCTGCGGGTGCCGCGTCGGGTGCGGGTCGCCTACGTCTCCATGATCCCCAAGAGCAAGCAGGAGCTTATGGAGGCCAAGCGGCAGGCCGAGCTGGAAGAAAAGCTCGCCAAGGCCGAAGCCCTGAAGACCGCCAAGCTGGCCAGGGCCGGAAAGCTGACGCCGATCTCCCAGACCACTGTCGACATCCCCGGCGCTGAAGCGCCTGCCACCGCGGCTGACGCCGCCAAGGACGCCGGCAGCGTTGAGCCGGCCGACGGGCGGGTGCACAGTCAGCTGAACTTCTAGGATCTTCTTTCCCGCGCGCCCGCCAAAAGGCGCGCTGACGCGTTTCAGAGTTGATGTCTCAGTATCAGTGCGCCGCGCACCGCGGCGATGCGATCGACGTGGGTGGCCGCAAGCTGCGCGTCGTGATTTCCGGCCCCCGCAGCGAGCGGCCGACCATCCTTCTCGAGCACGGGGCCTTCGGCTGCGCAGCCGACTGGGCCGAGGTGCAGAGCCGGCTGGCCGCCAAGGGGCTGAGATCCATCGCCTATGA
Source organism: Phenylobacterium deserti (assembly GCF_003254705.1). Taxonomy (GTDB): domain Bacteria; phylum Pseudomonadota; class Alphaproteobacteria; order Caulobacterales; family Caulobacteraceae; genus Phenylobacterium; species Phenylobacterium deserti. The sequence goes on along the minus strand of NZ_QFYR01000001.1, from coordinate 625,532 downwards.
CCGCGCGGGCCTCGGGCACTCCGATCCGGGACCTTCGCCCAGGGATGGACGCGCGATTGTCGCCGACGCCTCCGCTTTGCTCCAGACCCTCGGCGAGCGTGAGCCTGTCGTGCTGGTCGGACACTCTATGGGCGGCCTGATGGTGCGCCTGTTCGCCCTGACCCATCCTGAGCAGGCTCTCGGCCTGGTGCTGGTGGATGCGGTGACGCCGGACATCACCCGCTCCTCCGCGGGCCTGGGCGCCGTGCGCGCCTACGGACGGGCCATGCGATGGGTGTCAAAGGGCGCACGGTTCGGAATGATGCGTCCCGTGGCTTTGCTTACTGGCAACCTGATCGGTCTGACGGGCGACGCGGCGCTGGAGAAGCGGCGGATCTACGGCTCCCATGGCCACGCGTGCGCCGCCGCCGACGAGGTCTCCCTCTGGCCCGAGACGGCGCTGATGGCGGGTGAGGCGGAACTGCCGATGGATCTGCCGGTGGCGGTGGTCACGGCGGGGGCGGAGAAGAGCGCCGCCTGGCTGAAGGCGATCCAGGCGGTGCCGGCGCTCGCGTCGCGCAATGGTTATGTGGAGCATGTGGCGGGCGCCCACCACGCCAGCCTGCTGGGTCGTCGGTTCGCCGACCCGGTGGTGCGCGGCGTGGAGCATGTGCTGAGCGTGCGCGGGCGCTAGAGCGGCTCGCGATCCACCAGACCGGCCGCAGCCCGAAAGCGCGCTAGCACCAGCGAGCGGACGGTCAGCTTGGCGCCTTCCAGCAGGGCGCAGCCGATCTTGCCCTGGGTGTCGATCACGGCCGGCAGGGCAGGCCGCGCGTGGATCGGCAGCCGGTAGAGCGCCTCGCGCTGATCGGGCGGCAGGCTGGCTATGCGCCCGGATAGGGCGCGCACCTCCAGGCCGGGACGCAGGGCCTCGACCTCGAACCGTCCGTCCCAGACGGTGATCTCGCCGGGCTCCGGGCGGACGGGAGCCAGGCCGCCCCGCGCGCTCTCGCCGGCTTCTCGCAGGGCGCGGATCTCGGCTGCGTCGGCTTCCAGTCGCGCGCCGGCCAAAGCCAGGGTGGCTTCGGCCTGGCTGCAGAAGGCGCGGTGGGCGCGCTCGATGCTGGCCGAGGCGGGCGTGCGCGCGCCGCCGCCGGCGCACACGGCCATAAGGGCGAGCAGCCGGCGGCCCTGGTCCGGCCGGGCCGAGCGCAGCGCTTCTCGCGGCAAGGCCAGGACGCCGGGCCAGGCTTCGCGCACCTCGCTGGCCAACGGCAGGTCGGCGGCCTGCGGGGCGGGCGCCACGTCCTCATCGTGGACGGCTAAGCGGGCGCGGCTGCGGGCGAAGCGGAGGTCCTGGTTGGCGGGATCGTCGATCCAGCTTTCGCCGCGCTCCTGCAGCCAGGTGCGCAGGGCGCTGCGCCGCAGGTCCAGCATTGGGCGCAGCACGAACAGCCCGCGTCCCTGCGGCCACACCGGGGAGGGCGACCACTCCCGCGGGTCCGGCGTGGTGGAGCCCTGCGCCCGCATGGCTTCGGCCTCCAGCCGGTCGTCGGCGGTGTGGCCCATGAGGATCACGGCCGCGCCGGCTTCCCGCGCCGCGTCGGCCAGCAGGCGGTGGCGCGCCTCGCGGGCGGCGGCGGGCAGGCCTGTTGCGGGCTTGGGGTCGAGCCAGGGCAGGGCGCGAAAGGCGGCGCCGAGCCGCTGGGCTGCCGCCTCGCAGGACTTGGTCCACGCCGCGCTTTCCGGGCGCAGACGATGGTCGACGGTCAGGACGAGAAGCCGGCGGTCGGCGGCCTGTGTCCATGCGTGCGCCGCCAGCAACAGGGCCAGGGAGTCGCCGCCGCCGGAAAAGGCGACGGCCAGCGGACGGCGGCTGTCGGCGTCGAGGCGTCGGTCGAGAACGCCGCCGATGCGGGCGGCGACGGAGGCGTCGGCGCCTGCCTCTAGGAGCACTTGGCCTGGGTGCGGGTGGCGGCCGCCCGGTTGGTCACCGACGCGGGCGCCTTGGGATAGCGCTTGGACAGCTCCGACAGCGCCTGGCAGGCTTCGGGCGTCTTCTTCAAGGCCACGAGGCTGCGGGCCAGTTCCACCGTCGCGTCAGGCGCCCAGCTGGTCTGCGGCCAACCGCGAACCGCGCCGATATAGGCCGTCGCCGCTTGGGCGTGATCGCCGCGCACCGTCAGGGTCTTGCCCCACCAGTAGCGGGCTTCCGGCGTGCGCGGCGTGTCGGGATAGGCCTGGACGTAGTCGGCGAAGGCGCCTTGCGCCGCGTCGTAGTCGCCGGCCAGCATCAGTTGCCGGGCGGCGGTGAAAGCCTCGGACGCGCTGGCGCGCGGCGCGGCGGGCGCGGCCTCGGCCTGCGAAGGCTCGGCCGCAGCCGGCGCGGCCGCCGCCTGCTGCTCCAGGGCGGTTAGGCGGTCGCTAAGCGCTTTCACCTGGGCCTCGAGGCCGGTGTTGGCGCGGCGCGCCTGGTCCAGCTCGTGGGTGGTGGTCTCAAGCGAGCCGTTCACGCGGGTCAGCGACTGTTCGAGGTCGCTGATCCGCTGTGAAAGCTCCGCCATCCGCGCCTCCGTGTCCGCGGGCTGCACGACCACGGGCCTGCCGGTGTCGCGCAGCTGGAAGACGATGGACCGAAGCTCACGAACGACCTTCTCCATTCGCTCCACGCGCTTGGCGTCGCGTGCGTCCAAGGGATCGTCCATCGGCGTCTGCGACGCGGCAGGAACGGCCACGAGGACCAGGGCGAGCGCGGTGGCGCAGGAAGCGAAACGTCGAAGCATCATGACTCGGTACATCAGCGGACCGGAGGGCGGATTTACGGCGCGCGTTTAGCGCGCGCCGCTGACGATGGCCGTCTTGGCGTTCCGGTTGCGGGCGTAGGCTTCGTCGCCGGTGCCCGGATCGACCGGACGTTCCTTGCCGTAGGAAATGGTGGTGATCCGCTCGCCGCCGATGCCGTTGCTGACCAGGAACTCGCGGACGGCGTTGGCGCGGCGGGCGCCGAGAGCCAGGTTGTACTCGCGGGTGCCGAGCTCGTCGGTGTTGCCTTCGATGCGCACGCGCACCGCGGGGTACTGCCGCAGCCAGCCGGCCTGAGCGGCCAGGATGCCGCGGGCGTCTTCACGGATGGAGTAGCTGTCGAAGTCGAACAGGACGGTGTCGCCCACGTTGACCACGAAGTCCTGCTGCGAGCCCGGAACGGTGGCCGAGCCCACCGGACCGGCCGGCGGGGCGGTGTCCGGAGTGGTCGGGGCGGGGGCGGTCGGCGCCGGCGCGGGCGGCTGGGTTTGGAACGCCGGCTTCGGCCGGGTGCAGGCGCTCAGCGAGGCCGCGGCGGCGGCCACCAGGGCCAGGTTCAGGGCGGTCCGTGCGGTGAAGCTCGTGGCCATCTTGTTTGCGTCTCCGTCTCTCGTTGGGTGGAAGGTCTTACGGCTGCGCGGGGTGCGCAACCCTATTGCAGAAGGGGGGACCAGGCGGGGTCCGAGGCGCCGCCCGGGTAGGGGACGGGCTGCAGCACCCGGCCGGTGACGTCCACGCTCCAGAGCTTGGCGCCGGACCCGCGGCCTTCGCGCGAGAACATCAGCACGCGGCCGTTGGGCGCCCAGGTGGGGCCTTCGTCCAGATAACTGGAGGTCAGGATCCGCTCGTCGGAGCCGTCCGGGCGCATCACGCCGATGTGGAACTGGCCGCCGATCTGCTTGGTGAAGGCGATGAATTCGCCGGTGGGGCTCCAGACCGGGGTGGTGTAGCGGCCCTGGCCAAAGGAGATCCGGCGCGGCCCCGAGCCGTCGGCGCCCATCACATAGAGCTGCGGCGAGCCCGAGCGGTCCGAGTTGAACACGATCCGCGCGCCGTCTGGCGAGAAGGACGCCGAGGTGTCGATGGACGGGTCGGCGGTCAGGCGCGCCGTGGACCGGTTGCGCAGGTCCATCACGAAGATGTCGCTGTTACCGCTGCGCTCCACCGAGAACGCCACCTTGCTGCCGTCCGGCGAGAAGCGCGGCGCGAACACCATGCCCTGGAAGTTGCCCAGGCTTTCGCGCCGGCCGGTCTCCAGGTTGAACAGATAGATGGCCGAGCCTTCCGGCCGCAGCGCCATGTAGGTGATCTCCTGGCTGTTGGAGGAGAACCTCGGGGTCATGACGATGTAGGAGCCGTCGGTGAGATAGCTCGGGTTGGCGCCGTCCTGGTCCATGATCGCCAGGCGCTTGGTGCGGGCGGCCCTGCCGCCGCCTTCCGCCACGAACACCACGCGGGTGTCGAAGTAACCCTTCTCGCCGGTGAGCCGCTCATAGATCTGGTCGGAGATCTTGTGCGCCACGCGGCGCCAGTTCTCCGGCGTGGAGGTGAACTGCAGGCCGAGCAGCTGCTGCTCGGCGAACACGTCCCACAGGCGGAAGTCGACCACAAGCTGGCCGTCGCGCACCGTCACCTGGCCATTGACCAACGCCTGGGCGTTGATCTGCTTCCAGGAGGGGAAGGCCGGCTGGATGGCCGCGTTGAGGTCGCGTTCCACGAAGCTGTTGGGGTCCAGCGGCCGGAAGAGGCCGGAACGCTGGAGGTTGGCGGCGATCACCTGCGAGATATCGGCGCCCACCTGGCCGCCGCCAAAGGCCGGCACGGCGATCGGCAGGGGCTGGATGTCCCCGCGGTTCACGTTGACCTCGATCTGGGCGTGCGCCGGGGCGGGCGCGGCCAAGCCGCCGAACACGGCGGCCCCGGCCACCAGGGCGAAGGCGAAGGACTTCAGGAAGCGCATCGAATTCACGAGCAGGCCTCGCGGGCGTTGAAGTTCACCGCAACCGACTGGCCGTACAGTTCGCGCGGCAGGTTGCGGAAGGGAGAGGCGGCGTAGACCGCGCGCACGGCGCGGTCGGCGGAGGCCTGGGCGACGGCGCCCTGGCCGCGGGTGATGGATGAGCCGACGTTGCCGGCGACCTGGCCGCCGGGTCCGATCTTGAAGGTCACGCGAACCAGCACGTCGCGGGCGCCCTCGACGTCGCAGTTGGGATTCCAGCGCCGCTGCAGCTCTTCGGCCAGGCCGCTGACCGCGGCCGCCGCCGATTGACCCGAGCCGAGGTTCGGGCGCGCTTCGGGCGCGGTGGCCGGCCGCGTCGCGCCCTTCGGCGCGGAGGACGGGCGTCCCCCGCCGGACTTGGAGCTTTTGTCCAGCGAAGCCAGCAGGGCGTCGAAGTTGAGGCCGCTGTCGGCCTTCGGCTGCGCGACCTTGGCGGGCGGCGCAGGTGTTGCCGCCTTTTTTGGTTGCGGCGCCGCCTTGGGAGCGGGGGTGGGGGTCGGGGTCGGGGTGGGCGTTGGCACAGGCCGCTGCGGAACCGGGCGAGGCGTCGGCGGCGGCGTGGGCGCGGGCGCGGGCGGTTGCGACGCCGGCTGCGGCGCCGGGACGGGTTCCAACGACGCCTGCGGGACCGGCGTTTCCGTTTGGGCCGTCTGCTCCACCGGCGCCTCGACGGCGGGGGCCGAGTCGGTGGTCGAGGCGTTGGTGACGATGGTGACCGGCACCACCGCGCCGACCTTCAGGTCGCGCGTGAAGTTCCAGGAGATGAGCAGCGCAGCCGCCGCCGCGCCGTGCAGAAGCACGGAGCCGAGCAGGGCAGGCGAGAGCTCGCGGCGCATCACGGCTGGGCCGTCTCCTGGGCGGAGGCGTCGGCGCCCGACGATGGGCCGCCGGTGTCGGTCAGCAGGTTGATCGAGGTGAAGCCGGAGGTGGACAGCGAAGCCATCACCCGTGCGACCACGGCGTAGGAAGCCCGGCCGTCAGCGCGCACGAAGATCGGCTTGGCGCCGTCGGTCGCCATTTCCCTCAGCCGCGGAGACAGCTGGCCGAAGGCCACCGGTGTCTCGCCGATGAAGATCGCACCGTCTTGGCGGATGGAGATGGTGATCGGCTCGTCCTGGTCCTGCATGGCGCCCGCCTCGGTCTTGGGCAGCTCCAGCGGCACCCCGGCGGTGAGCAGGGGCGCGGAGATCATGAAGATGATCAGCAGCACCAGCATCACGTCGACCAGCGGCGTGACGTTGATCTCGGACAGGGTCCCGCGGCGGGCGCGGGACCTGCGCCGGCGGCGGCCGCCGGCGACGGCGAAGGCGTCGTTCGCGGAAAGCGCCATGGCTCAGGCCCGCTCGGCCAGCCGGCGCTGGATCGCCGTGGACAGGTCGTCGGCGAAGCCTTCCAGGCGCGCCGTGAACTTGCCGGCCTTTGTGGAGAGGGCGTTGAAGGCGATGTAGGCCGGAATGGCCGCCACCAGGCCGATGGCCGTGGCGAACAGCGCCTCGGCGATGGACGGGGCGACCACCGAAAGGTTGGTGTTCTTCTGCACGGCGATCGCTTGGAAGGCGTGCATGATGCCCCAGACGGTGCCGAACAGGCCGATAAAGGGCGAGGCGGTGGCGACGATGGCCAGGGCGCCCAGGCCGTCCTCCACCCGCGCCGCTTCTCGGGCGATGATGGTGTCGAGCTGGCGATCGATGCGCTGGACCAGGAACGCCGCCTGGCCTTCCGACGCCGGGCGGGCGCGGGCTTCCCGCCATTCCTTCAGGGCGCTTTGCAACATGCGCGGCAGGGCGTGGCGGGGCCGCTCGCCGGCTTCGGCAGCGACATCCTCGAGGCTGCGGCCCGACGAGACGGCGGTCTCGAACTTGTCGGCTTCGCGGTTCAGCGCGGCGAACCGGAAGACCTTGTCGATGATGATGGTCCACGACCAGAGCGAGGCCAGGGCCAGCCCGATCATCACCAGCTTCACGACCCAATCGGCGCGCAGGAACAGGGTGACGAAGTTGAAGGAGTCGGCCGTGACGGCGGCGGGGTCCATGCTTTCGAGGGCTCCGTGGCTCGGGTCGGATTCGGGTCTGGTGGCGGTTCGCCGTGGCGATCTTGTGGCGGGTCTAAAGTGCCGCGCCGACAAAGGGAATCGCTCCGCGGCGGCTGTAGCATTTTTACTGCATGGGCGGACTCAAGCCCGCGTGAACAGCGGCTCCATGGCCTGGAGCATGCCGGCCGGCGGCCGCTTGGGTCGGCCGGCGAGATCAATGCAGACGACTTCCACCTCCGCTTCGGCGATGGGCTCGTCTCCGCGCACGATGCGCTGGCGGATGAACAGCCGCGGACCCCTTGCGCCCGAGAAGCTGGTGCGAACTTCCAGCGCGTCGTCGATCCGCCCCGCCCGCCGGAACTCGACCGACAGCTTGGTCACCGCAAAGGCGATCGGGTTGTCGCCGGCCAGGAGTTCGGCGTGCACCACGCCCAGGCTCCGCAGCGCCTCGGTTCGTCCGCGCTCGAAGAAGCGGACATAGGCGCCGTGGTAGACCACGCCGGTGAAGTCGGTGTCCTCGTAGTAGACGCGCACCGGCAGGGCGTGCTCGCGCCCTTCGATCCGGCCGCTGGACGGTTCCACTGACATCTTCGCTTCCGATCGCCTCCCCGAGGCTGACCCAAGCCGAAACCGCGTTCGATCTCAAGAATGGGTTTGTTATGCGCGCCGCCGTGGAAGAGCCCTCTAGTCTTCGAACAGGTCGGGGGTTTGCGGCCGGCCGGCTGGCGGCGGGGCGGCCAACCCCAGGTGCTCGTAAGCCTTGGCGGTGGCCATGCGGCCACGCGGCGTGCGCTGGATGAAGCCCTGCTGCATGAGGAAAGGCTCGATCACGTCCTCCACCGCGTCGCGCGCCTCGGCGATGGCGTAGGCCAGCGTCTCCACCCCGGCCGGGCCGCCGGCGTAGTTTTCGATCAGCGCCCGCAGGTAGCGGCGATCCAGGCTGTCCAGCCCCTGTTCGTCGACGTCCAGCCGGGCCAGCGCCTTGCCTGCGACGGCCTTGTCGATAACCAGCGCATTGTCGGCGGCGGCGAAGTCGCGCACCCGGCGCAGCAGCCGGCCAGCCACCCGCGGCGTGCCGCGCGATCGGCGGGCGATCTCCAGCGCCCCGTCGGCGCGCAGGCCTAATCCCATCTTGGCGGCCGCGCCGGTCAGGACGCGGCTAAGCTCCTCGTGGGTGTAGAACTCCAGCCGCAGGGGGATGCCGAAGCGGTCGCGCAGCGGCGTGGCCAGCAGCCCAGCCCGGGTGGTCGCCGCCACCAGGGTGAAGGGGGCGAGGTCGATGCGGATAGTTCGCGCCGAGGGGCCGTCGCCGATCACCAGGTCGAGGACGTGGTCCTCCATGGCCGGGTAGAGGATCTCCTCCACATTCGCGGCCAGCCGGTGAATCTCGTCGATGAACAGGACGTCGCGCGGCTCCAGATTGGTCAGGATGGCCGCCAGGTCTCCAGCCTTGGCCAGCACCGGACCTGAGGTGGCGCGGAAGTTCACGCCCAACTCGCGAGCGACGATCTGGGCGAGGGTGGTCTTGCCCAGACCCGGTGGTCCGAACAGCAGGACGTGGTCCAGCGCTTCGGCGCGGCTCTTGGCCCCTTCGATGAAGATCCGCAGGTTCGCCTTGGCCTGCTCCTGGCCGACGAACTCCTCCAGGGTTTGCGGGCGCAGGGCCTTGTCGTGGCCCTCGAAGGGCGCTTCCTCGCCGGAGACGATGCGGGTCAACGGGCCAGCTCCTGCAGCGCGGCCTTGATCAGCACGGCCTCGTCGGCGTCCTCGCCCAGGCGGCCGGACGCGTGCTCGACGGCCCGGCGTGCGGCAGGTTCGGCGACGCCGAGGCCCATGAGGGCGGCGACGGCCTCGCCGGTGCGCGACGGCTTTGCGGGTTCGGCGGCCGGCGCCAGGGCGCTGGGCGTGAAGCCCGCGGCGGTCAGATCGCCCAGCGGCTTGCCCTTCAGCTCGGTTACGATGCGCTGGGCCAGCTTGGGACCGACCCCGTTGGCCCGCGCCACAGCGGCCTTGTCCTCACGGGCGACGGCGGACGCCAGTTCGCCTGGCGGCAGGACGTCCAGCACCGACAGGGCGGCCTTGGGCCCGACGCCCTGGATGGTGCGCAGCGCCACGAAGCAGGCCCGGTCGTCGCGGGACAGGAACCCGTAAAGGGTCATGCCGGTCTGCTCGCCCCACTGGCTTTCGATGGACAGGGTCGCATCCTCGCCGATCGCCGGCAGCCGGGCGAGGGTGCGCGCCCCGCAGCGGACCACATAGCCGACGCCGGCCACGTCGATCAGGGCTTCCTCTTCGCCGATCTCGGCGACGATCCCGCGCAGGCGGCCGATCATGGGCGATTTCCGTGGCTGTGGGCGTAAGGCATGTTCGACATCTGTTCCTGCGTTTGCCGTACAGGAAGCGGAGTCGCTTGATCAATGGTGAAGAGGCGAGGCGCCAGGGCGCAACCCGCCGTCCGGGTTCGGGTTCTTCCCGTGAGGGACGGCTGCGATGGAATAGAAGCGATGATCAAGATCCTCCTCGCCGCCGGCGCCGCGCTGATCCTCTCAGCGTGCGCGAGCGACGGATACGGCTACGGCCGGCACGGTCCCTACGGGGCCTATGATGCAGGCCGCTATCATGACGGCTATCGCTACGACGGTCGCCGCGCTCGCGGGCACTGGCGCGGCGGCTATCACCGGGACGACCGCCCCCGATACCACCGCTGGCGCTAGGCGACCTGGCCCAGCGCCTTGGCCTTGCGGTTGTTGGCGTGGGTGATGGCGACGGCCAGCGCGTCGGCGGCGTCCGCCGTGGTCGGGCCGGCGGTGGGCAACAGGCGTCGGATCATGAAGCCGACCTGATCCTTGTCGGCGGCGCCGGTTCCGACCACGCACTTCTTGACCACCGCGTTGGAGTATTCCGCCACCGTCAGCCCGGCTTGGGCCGGCGCGATCAGGCAGCAGGCGCGTGCATGGCCAAGCTTCAAGGTCGAGGTGGGGTTGGAGTTGACGAAGGTTTCCTCCACCGCCGCCTCATCCGGCGCGTGGGCGGCGATCACCTGGGCGATTTCCTCGAAAAGGTGCAGCAGCCGATCGGCGAAGGGCAGGGTCTCCTTGGGGGTGATCACCCCGTGCGCCACATGGCTGAGGCGCGCGCCGGACACCACGATCACGCCCCAGCCGGTGCGGCGCAGGCCGGGGTCGAGGCCCAGGATGCGGACGGGTCGAATCGTGGCGGTGTTCGGCATGTGTTCCCCGATCATGCCGCATTGGCCGTCGGAAGGGTTAAGGGAAAGTGGCTGGCGCGGCGCTGCGGCGCGGCCTAAGGCCCCGGCCGTGCAGTTGGGGAGCAGGCCATGAGCGAGGAAGCGGGCGAGGACTTCGTCTACGACGAGGCGAGCGGCGAGTGGATCAGCGCCGAGGAGGCCAAGACCCGCGCCGCCGCGGCCGGTCAGGTGGAGGTGCGCGACTCGGCCGGCAATCTGCTGGCCGACGGCGACGCTGTGGTGCTGATCAAGGACCTCAAGGTGAAGGGCGCCGGCCAGACGCTGAAGCGCGGCACGATGATCCGCTCGATCCGCCTGACAGGCGACGAGCAGGAGATCGACTGCCGCTTCGAAGGCATCAAAGGACTGGTTCTTCGAGCCGAGTTCGTCCGCAAGGCCTGAGGCGGGCTGGGCAAGGAGCCCAAATCGGGGCTGCTGCTAAACCCATGCGCGTGTTCCAGAATCCCGTTCTTCAAGCAGAGATAGGGCCCGCAGAGGCTCCGCCGTTAATCATATGATGAAAATTAGTTCGCGCTCCAGGCGAACTAAGCAGGGCTGAAGCCGTTTCCGAAGCTGCGCCGTCTGCCGGGAGCCCCGCCTCGGATGCCCTCTTCAGTACGCGAGGCCCCTGCGTCCCGCCGAGTTCAGGCCGCCCGTGGCCTGGGCTTCACCGTTGTTGCTCAAGCCTGGCGCGTCCTTCTGGGACTGACGTCGGGCGTGCTGCTGGCCAGGCTGCTGGCGCCGTCGGATTTCGGCCTTGTGGCCATGGCCATGACGGCCATGAGCCTGGCGGTCGTGCTGCAAGACGCCGGCCTTAACCAGGCCACCGTCCAGGCCGAGCGGCTGGAGGATGGTCATGTCAGCGCGCTGTTCTGGACAACGGCAGGCGTGAGCGCCCTTGTGGCTCTGCTGCTGGCGGTCTCCGGACCGGCGATTGCCGCCTTCTACCGGGAGCCTCGGGTGACCGCGCTTGTGGCGGGCTTCGCCGGCGTGCTGCTGCTCTACGGCCTGCAGAGCCAGCACATGGCCTTGCTGAACCGGGAGCTTCGCTTCAAGGCGCTGGCGGGCCTGGACGCGGTCGCGGCGGGTGTCGGCTTTGCGGTCGGTCTCGCCACCGCCCTGGCCTTCCGCACCTATTGGGCCTTGTTCCTTGCGACCCTCGCCAGCGCGCTGGTGACCCTGGCCGGCAGCTGGATACTTTGCCGCTGGCGCCCGTCACGGCCGCACTTCGGCGGCGGGCTCGGCTCGATGCTGCGGTTCGGCGCCGGGGTGTCCGGCTTTCAGGTCATGAACTTCGTCAGCCGCAACGCCGACAACGTGCTGATCGGCCGAGTGCTCGGCCAGTCGGCCCTGGGCTTCTATGACCGCGCCTATCGCCTGCTGCTGTTCCCCATCCAGCAGGTGACCATTCCCATGCAGAAGGTGATGGTCCCGCTGCTGTCGCGCCTGCGCAACGAGCCGGAGAAGTACCGGGAAGCCTACTGCGCCTGCGTGTCGCTGATCCTGGCCCTCGTTCAGCCCGGGCTGGTGGTGCTGATCCTCCACGCCCCGGCCGTCTTCACCCTGCTGCTGGGCGAGCGCTGGCTTCCAGCCGCGCCGATCTTCGCCTGGCTGGGCGTGGCGGGCCTGCACCAGCCGATGATGGCGACGCTCGCCTGGCTGTTCCTGAGCCAGGGTCGCGGCGGCGACTTCTTCAAGTACGGCCTGGTCACCACCGTTGTCACGGTGGCAGCCTTCGCCATCGGCCTGCGCTGGGGCGCGGTGGGGGTGGCGGCGGCCTATGCGGCGGCCGAGTACCTGAAGCTGCCCTTCACCTTCTGGTGGGCGGGGCGCCGCGGCGAAGTGGGGCAGGGTGAGCTCTACCGGACCGCTGGGCCTCACTGGGCCGGCGTCGCCGCCAGTGCGGCGGCCGTGCTAGCCTGGCCGTCCGCGGCGGCGTTCGGCTGGGGGGACGCGGCTCTCGCCGTCGTCCTCAGCTACGCCGCCTACCTTCTTGTTCTCGTCGCCTTCAAGGCCAAGCGGCGTCTCGCCCTGGAGGGGCTGTCTTTAGCCCTTTCCACCGTGCGCGGCAGCTTGGCCAAACAAACGGCGCAATTCACGACCTAAAGTCGTGGTGCGTATCAGTTCGCGTATGGGTAATCCTATGACCGGCATCACCGCCATCGTGCCGACCATGAACCGGCCCCAGCTGCTTCGCCAATGCGTGGAGTCTCTGCTGGCCCAGACCCGGCCGCTCAGTGAGATCCTGGTGGTGGACGATGGCTCGGAGCTGGACGTCGCCCAGGCGCTCGCGGGCCTCGCCGGACCCATCCGCATCATCCGTCAGCCGAACCGCGGCAAGGCGGCGGCGGTGAACCTCGGCCTTTCAGAGGCGCGAGGCGACTACATCTGGATCTGCGACGACGACGACCTGGCGCTGCCCGACGCCGCCGCGCGGCTGGGCGCCGCCCTGGACGGCTCCGACGCCGGGTTCGCCTATGGCAGCTTCCAGCGTTTCCGCGACGATCCCCAGACCGGCGAGCGGCGGATCTTCGGCCCCGGCTACTGGCCCGCCGACGGCGAGCACGGGGAGCTGTTCTCCGCCCTGCTGGACGACTTCTTCATCTTCCAGTTCGCCACCCTGGTCCGGCGCAGCGCCTTCGAGACGGTGGGCGTGTTCCGCGAGGACCTGGTCCGCTCGCAGGACTACGAGATGATCCTGCGCCTGGCGCGCGCCTTTGAAGGCCGGCGGGTGGAAGGCCCCCTGTTCCTGCAGCGGGAACACGACGCCCCCCGCGGCTCCCAGGCTGACGGCTTTGACGCCGCCCGCAGCTTCGAAAAGTGGATCGAATACGATCAGAAGATCTTCGCCGACCTGCTCTGCACCATGCCGATCGAGGAGTTCGCGCCGGCCGCCCTGCGGAGCGCCGATCCGGCCGTTCGCCTGCGGGCCGCGCACCTGAAGCGCGGCTGCGTCTTGGCCCGGCGCAAGCTGTGGAAGGCGGCGCTGGCCGAGTTCCGGCACGCCTGCGCCCTGAGCTGCGCGGCCCCACCGACGCCGGAGGAGACCGCCATCGCCGGCCGCATCCTGAACGGCAAGTACGGCTGCCGCGAAGTGGTGGACGACCGGGCCCTGCTGAACGAGCTGGCCGAGGCGTTCCGCGTCCACCCCTATGGCCGTCACTTGGTGGGGGAGGTCGCCCGTCCGCTCCGCTGGCGTGCGCGCGAGGCCCTGCTGTCGGCTCGCTTGCGCGAAGGCGTCGGCTATCTCGCCGCCCTGGCCCGGCTGATGGGGCGGACGCGCGCCGCAGCCTTCCTGCTCGGTGCGGCGGCGGCCCGTCTGCTGCCCTTCCAGCGCGGACCGCGTCCGGCGCTCGTCACCTGAATTGACCGCGACAGGCGGGCGCCCCTCGCGATAGGGGAAGATGATGTCCGCCCTCGCCCCTTCCGGAACACCGCTGGTCTTCGTGCCGGGCCTGCTGAACGACGAGCGCCTGTGGCAGGACCAGCGCGTCGCCCTTTCCGACCTGGGCGAGACCTTTGTCGCCGACACCCTGCAGGACGACAGCATTGGGGCCATGGCTGCGCGCCTGCTGGACGAGGCGCCGGCAGGCCCCTTCGTGCTGATCGGGCTGTCAATGGGCGGCTATGTGGCGTTCGAGGTGGTCCGCCAGGCCCCGGACCGGGTGGCGGCTCTCGCCCTGTTTGACACGACCGCCGCGCCCGATCCGCCGTCGCGGCGCGCCGCGCGCGAGATGGGCCTGAAGTCGTTGGCCGCCGGCCGCTTCCAGGGCGTCACCGACAGGCTGCTGCCCAAGCTGGTGGACGCCCGCCACCTCGACGGCCCGGTGGGGGACGAGGTCAAGGTCATGGCCCGGCGCGTCGGCGGCGAAGCCTTCGTGCGCCAGCAGACCGCCATCATCGGGCGTGTGGATTCGAGGCCGCTTCTGCCGCAGATCACCGCGCCCACGCTGGTGGCGGTCGGAGATCGCGATCAACTGACGCCGCCGGCCGAAGCGGTCGCCATGTTCCGGGAACTGCCGAGGCCGGCGTTCCACCTGTTCCACCGCTGCGGGCACCTGCCGCCGCTGGAAAAGCCTGAGGAGACCAGCGAATTGCTGCGCCGCTGGTTGGCCGGCGAGCTGCCGGCGTGAGATTGCAAGGGCGGCGGCGACCCACGCGGGCCGCCGCCGGACCTCGTCAGCTCAGGACGACGATCGCCACGCGCCGGTTTTGCGCCCGGCCTTCCTCGGTGTCGTTCGGAGCCACAGGCTGCTCTTCGCCGTAGGAAATCGTCGCCATACGGTTCAGCGCGACGCCCTGACGGGACAGGTACTTGCGGACTGCTTCGGCCCGGGCTTCGCCCAGGTGGTCGTTGTACTGCTCGTCGCCGGTGGCGTCGGTGTAGCCCTGGATTTCCAGGTACACGTTCTTGTTCTCGCCCTTCAGGCGCTGGGCCAGCTCGGCGAGCCGGGCTTCAGCTTCGGGCGACAGGGCGTGGCGGTCGACGGGGAACTTCACCGAGTCGTCGGAAAGGACGACCTCGTAGAGGAACTTGCCTTCGGCCAGCTTGTGGGCGGCGTTGGCCCGCTGGAGCGCCTCGCCGGCGGTGCCTTCGACCGTGGTGACGCGGGTGTCGACCACCGCCACCTGGTCCCGCACGAAGCGGTGACTGGCGCAGCCGCTCGTGGCCACGCCGGCCACCAGCAGAACGCCCGTCAGGGCCGCGGTCTTAAGCTTCGCTTGCATCAAGTATGTGTCCTCCTAGCGTGGGGCGCCAACACCCCGACTTCGCGCCGAGCCTGACGGTGACGGACTCCGCATGGCGGCGTTATGACGCACCCGTGGCCGGAATCCGGCAGCTTGGCCGTGAATTGGGGCGGGTTCGCCCTATTTGCCGCACCTCTCCGAGGGCGCTCGCCACTTTGCTGACGCGGTAGGGTGGTCGCGTAAGCCGCTCACGTCGGACGTCATTTCGGAGCAGCAATGAGTAGGCGCCTGAAAAAGGGGCTCGGGCCGATGGCCTTGAGCCTTGTGGCGCACGCGGGTCTGGTGGCTGGACTGCTCACATGGCAGGTGCAGCGAACTGCTGAGACGACCTTTCCGCCCGAGCCGCCGGTGATGCCGCTGATCCTGGCGCCGCCGGATCCCCCGCCCCCGCCGCCGGCGCCTGAGTTGCCGGTGGAAACGCCGAAACCGGCCGATCCCGCGCCGGCGCCCAAGGCCCCCGCCCCGCCGGCTCCCGCGAAGGCGCCCCCGCGACCCAACATACGCGCGCCGCGCAATCCGCCGCCGGACGTGCAGCCGCTGCCGGTCGCCCCCACGCCTACGCCTGCGCCGCCGGAGCCGGTCGCCACCCTGACGGAGGCCCAAGCGGCCGGTGCGATCACCGCCGGGTCGGGCGACGGCGGCGACGGCGTTGGCGGCACGGGCGCCGGAGAAGGCGGGCGGCCCTGCGACATGGTCCGCCGGATCCAGGCCGCTCTGCGCCGCGACCCGGAAGTGCGCGCCGCGATCCTTCAGGCGGGTCGCGACCCCAGCGTCGGCGGCCGCGCCATGCTGGTCTGGAACGGCGACTGGATCCGCACGCCCGGCCAGGAAGGCAAGGGCCTGGCTGGCGTTCGGCAGGCCATCATGCTCGAGGTCGCCTTCGCCCCCGAGGCGTGCAAGCGCCAGCCCGTCCAGGGTCTGGTCCTGCTCTCCATGAACGAGGGCGGCGCGCGCGTCGCGCTGGGCCAGAACCGCTGGCGCTGGACCGACCTGCTGGGCGCCAACGTCGGCCGGACGGCCCGTCGCTGACCTTAGACCGCGGCGGCCATCACCAGGGAACGGTGCGCCGAGACGCCGGCCATCACCCCGGCTGCGGAGGCGAGGGTGGCGTTGTGCATCGGCTGGGCCGCGTCGCCCGCCGCGAACACGCCTTCGACGCTGGTGCGCTTCAGCTCGTCCACCTGGATGTGCGGCCCGGTCATGCCGTCAGCCATTGCGCAACCCAGCTGCTCGGCAAGCGGACTGGCCAGGCGCGTCTTGGGGGCGGTGAACACCGCGCCGGCTGCAACGATGCGGCCGTCGGCCAGCCGCAGGGCTTCGGTGGCCGCGCCCTCGCCCAGCAGTTCGACCACGGGCGTGCGCTCGATGGCCACGCCGCGGGCTGACAACTGCGCCGCCTCTTCGGCGGTGGGCTCGAACTGGCCCTGGGTGAAATAGGTCGTCGGCCCCCAGTCGGGCAGCAGCAGCCCCTGGTGCGCCGCCGCCGGGTGGTTGGCGATCACCGCGATCGGTCGATCCCGCACCTCATAACCGTGGCAATAGGGGCAGTGCAGGACGCTGACGCCCCAGCGCGGAGCCATCGACGGCAGGGGCAGCTCGTCGGAGACGCCCGTGGCCAGCACCAGACGAGCGGCGGACACCTCGACGCCATCCGATAGCCGGACCTCAAACTGATCGCCTTCGTGTGCGGCTTCCAACGCGGCGCCGTGGACGAAGTCGAAGGTTGGGTAGGCGGACAGCTGACGCAGGCCCTCCCGCATGAGGGTCGCTGGAGCGACGCCGTCCTGACCCAGGAATCCGTGCGCGGCTTCGGCGAACCTGTTCCGCGGCTGACCCGCATCGATCATCAGGATGCGCCGGCGGGCGCGAACCAGCTGCATGGCGGCGGACAAGCCGGCGAAGCTGCCGCCAACAATGATGGCGTCATAGGGCATGGCGTGCTCCTCATGTAATCTCATGGGTTACATGATGGCGCCGCAAAATGAGTTATGCAACTCCTGTTGTTTCGTGATCGTTCGGGCTAAGGTCGCGCGATGCGCGCCGACAGCCGCCTTTCCCGCATGCTCCACGTCCTGATCCACATGGATCGGCACGACGGACCTGTGACGTCCGAGCTGATCGCGCGGATGCTGAACACCAATCCTGTGGTAGTCCGCCGGACCATGGCGGGCCTGCGGGAACGCGGGTACCTCACCTCCGTAAAGGGGCACGGCGGCGGCTGGGCGCTGGCGCGTTCGCTGGACGAGATCACGCTGCGCGACGTCTATGAGGCGTTGGGCGAGCCTACGGTCTTCGCCATCGGCGTGGCCGACGACGATCCGAAATGCCTGGTCGAGCAGGCGGTGAACGCGGCCGTCGGAGAGGCGCTTCGCGAGGCCGAGCAGCGCTTGCTGTCGCGGTTCGGCGAGATCAGCATCGGCGAACTGGCCCGCGATTTCGATCGACGGATGGCCGAGTGCACGGCCGGCTGAGAAACGCGTTCCAGACGGAGCGGTTGAGCTTCCGGACCTTCGAGTCGGAAGATCTGCCCGCGCTCGCGGCTCTGACCGCTGACCCTGGGACGATGCGTTTCGTGGGGGAGGGGCGCCCGCTCTCCACGGACGAGACCGCCGCCTGGATCGAAGCCTCCAGGCGGAACGTCCAGCGCCACGGCTACGGCACGGGCGCGGTGCTTTTTGAAGGGCGGCTGATCGGCTGGGGCGGGTTGGCTCGTCCCGAGGGCGAGCCGGAAGAACTCATCTACGGCTTGGGCCCCAGATGGTGGGGACGCGGTCTTGGGCTGGAGCTTGCGAGGGGGCTGACCCGCTGGGCGCTTGGGGACCTGGACCTGGCGCAGATCCGGGCCACGGTGCACCCGGACAATGCGCCCTCCGCCGCGATCCTACAGCGGCTCGGGTATCGGGTGGTTTCCCGTCGGCTGGACGGCGATGACCCGTCCGTTCTCTTCGTGCTGTCGAAAGGGGCGGCGCCCTCCCCCTGAGGGACGGGAATGGAGGAGGGCGCCTGAACTACGGCTTAGCGGCCGTAGTATCCGTAGCCGTAAGCCGGGCGACCCGAGCTGTAGGCGTAACGGTTGTCATACCGGCGGTCATAGCGACGGTCGTAGCCGCCGTAGTACCGGTCGTTGGCGTAGTAGGGCCGCTGGGTGCGGTACGAGCGGCTGTAGCGGCGATCGCGGTCGTTGCCGGTGGCGGCGCCGAGAGCCGCGCCAGCCAGGGCGCCGACAGCGATGGCGCCCTTGTCGCCGTTGCCGACCGCTGCGCCGGCGACGCCGCCGATCAGGGCGCCCACCACGGCGCGCTCGGTCTTGCGGTCGGCCGCGGCGGCCTGGGTGGCGGGGAGCGCCACGGCGCCGGTCATGGCGGCCGCGACGGCGATGCGGGCGAACTTCGACTTGGTCATGTCCCGATCCTTGTTTGGGGCCGCGCCGGTCAGGTGGCCGACGCTGTTGATGGGACTGGTTGTAAGGGGGCGCACTTGAACCGCCCCTGAACCGCGCCGTTCACCCAGCTGTTATGTTCGGAAGCCCTCCGGCTAGCGCCGCAACGTGGTGATCGGGTGCCGCCGAGCCACGGAGGTCGCCGTCCAGACGATCACGGCGGATGACAACAGAATGCTGCTCACCAGGCCGCCGATCGCAAGCAGCCCGGCCGGTGTGACCCGTACGCGCGCCTGCAGGCTGACCGGACCGGCTTTGAAGTCGACCTCGGCGATCTGCAGCTCAGCGGTCGTATCTGTGGAGGGCGTGTTCGGGGCGACGTCTGTCATGGGGCAGCTCCGGCTTGTGGAGTCGCCTAAAGGCGTCAGCAGCGCGTGGGGTTCAGGTCTCGTCGGCTGCTGCGGGGCGGGCGAAGTTGAGAGACAGACCGTTGGGGGCCTCGGGATCGCCCTCGGCCTCCAGCCGGGCGGCCACGTCCTCCAGGGCGAGCTGCTGGCTTTCAAAGCGGGCGAGCTCCACGCCAGAGCGAGCGACGATCCATTCGGCGCCCACCTGCTGCAGTTCGAAACGCATACCCACCTCCGCAGCACCACTCTGGGTATAGTTATAACTGTATGATCATTTGATCAACGACGCAGACCCGTACTTGGCGAAGGCGGAACCATGGCGCGCAGATTTCGTATTGCGCAGGACGAAATCGATCCGAGGAGCGGAAGCAATGAAGACTGGATCTCTTGGCGCGGCAGCGGCCCTTCTGGCGGGCGCCTGCCTGCTCGTGGCTTGCGACAAGTCCCCCCAGACGGCGGACGGCGCAACGGCGCCGGGCGACCATGGCGTGGCGACCGCGACCGGGAATGGCACCATCGCCGCCACCGGCAGCGCGCATCAGGGAGCGGAGAACGCTACACCCTCGGGCCACTCGGTTCAGGACGGCATGACCGTGAGCCAGGATGGCGCGGCCGCGTCGGCGCCTCCCGGCGGCGTTGCGCCCGGCGGCGCGGTGGGCGTCCAGAACCCGTCCGCGGCCCAATAGGCTGAACAGCCGGAGAGCCGCGCCACGCGCCCATCGGGCGGCGCGTTATAACGCGGTTCTCCGGCGTCTGCGCGCCTGCGCCGCAGTTGACCGCCCTCCCGGACGGTCAAGGTGCGACATAGTCTGCCTCTATCGAGTTTTTGATGCTCATCGTCTGGCCCGGCGGACTCGCTGGCGCCATACGCCCCGCCGCGAGCGCGGACCGGGGGCTTTCAGTCTTCCCCGCTACCGGGCCGCAAGGGGATAGACATGACGAAGCACTTCTACAGGCTTGTGGGCCTGATGGGGGCGATGGCCCTCTCCGCCGGTTTCTGGGTCGAGGTCGCCAAGGCGGCTCAGCACCTGGTTCCGTAAACGGTCCGCGGCGGCCTTAGGGCCGCCGCTTCCCATCTCATTCAGACGCCGCCGCTGGCCACGTCGCCGGTGTCGGAGCCGCCTGTCTGGCCGCCGCCCGTTCCGACGGCGCCTTGCATGCCGGCGGCCGGCCCGCCGCCAGGCGTCAAGCCGCCTGGCTGCAAGGGCGTGGCGAGCCCTTCCGGCTGGCCGGCATGGTGGCGGTTGGGATCCAGCCGCTCGGCTAGGCGATCGTCCGTCGTGCTCGGCACGTTGGGCCCATCGTCGGCCTGCGCCTCCAGGTCATCGGCCTGGCTGTAGTCCAGCGCCTCGATGTCTTCTGCGCCGGTGTCCAGTCCGCCGTCGTCCAGGCCGATCTCGTCGGCCGACAGATCCTGTTCGTCCGGTTGGCGGTAGCCAGCGCCAAAGGGTTGGCTGCCAAAGGTCTCGCTCATGGCGTCCTCCGTCTTGATGTGTCGGAGGGCTAACCCAGCGGGCGGCGGCGCGTTCCGGCTCAGATCCGCCGGGCGCTGGTGATCGGCACGGGCCTGGCCAGGATCTCGCCCTTCATGACCCCGCTCCCCGCGGTGGGCGAAACGCTCATTCCCAGGATCTTCTTCACCACGTCCATTCCCGAGACCACCCGCGCAAAGGCGGCGAAGCCCGGGTCCTTGGCGCTGGCGTCCAGGTAGGCTTGGTCGCCGACGCAGATGAAGAAATCGCTGGTGGCGGTGCCCGGCGCGAACCGGCCCATGGAGACGGTGCCGTCCAGGTGCTTGATCCCCGTCTTGGCCGTGCTCTCGTGCTTGATGGCCGGGAACTTCTCGATCGGCGTCTCGTGGAAGCCGCCCTGCACCACGCCATAGTCGTTGCCGGTGGAGCCCTTGGGCTTGGAGCGCCGGTAGAAGGTCGCCTTGTCGAACTTCTTGGAGTCCACGTACTTCAGGAAGTTGGCGGTGGTGATCGGCGCCTTTTCTACGGCCAAGGCCAGCACGATGTTTCCCTGCGGCGTGGCCAGCCGAACCTTCACCGTCTTGCCCAGACCCGCGGTCGGATCGGGCGGGGTCGGCGCAGCGGCCGGCGTGGGCGCCGGCGCGGTCTCGGCCGGAACCGGCTGCGCAGCGGCGGCCGCTGAATCGGGTGTCGGCGTCGGCTGCGGCTGAGCGGGCGTGGCCGCCGGGTCGGCGGCGGGCGCGGTCTGGGCGAAAGCCGGGCTCGCGGCGGACGCGGCGGCAAGGGCGAGAAGCTGGCGCTTGGTGAGCTTGGACATGGGTTCAGATTAGCCGCCCGATCGCGGCTGTCACCCGGCAAGCCGTGTGGTCAGCGCCAGAAGTGGAAGGCGCGCCAACCCGCCTGCAGCGCCGGCAGGTCCAGCCCCAGGGCCGCGCAGATCGACGCCGCGGCGGCGAACAGCCAGGCGCTGGCGCCCGGCACGACGAAGATCAGCACCAGAAGGATGACGATGGTCAGGCCCTCGGTCTTGCGCAGCGCCGGCCCGAAGCTTTCCGGCAGGAACGGCCGGATGGCGTTGAACCCGTCCAGTCCCGGCAGCGGCAGGAGGTTGAGCACCAGGGCCATGGCCTGCAGAAACGCCAGCATGGTCAGCGCCGGATAAAGCGCCCCGCCCAGCGAGGCGGCAGGCCAGGCGTGCAGCACCGCCGCCAGCAGCAACAGGACCAGCAGGGTCGCGAAGGGGCCGGCGAGCGACGCGGCCGCCCGCCAGACCGGACCGCGCATCAGGTCGTGCCGCAGGTAGACGGCGCCGCCCGGAAATCCGACGCCGCCCAGCGCCAAGGCGATCAGCGGCAGAACAAGGCTTGTGCCCACATCGCCGTAGCGGCGCGGATCGAACGACAGATAGCCCTTCTCGCGAACTGTGTGGTCGCCGGCGAGGTAAGCGACGCCCGCATGGCCGAACTCATGCGCCACCACGGCCAGAACCCAGCCCACCATCACGAAGGCGAAGGTCAGGAAGCCGGACAGGCCGCCGTCCGAGCGCTGAAGCAGGACGCCCAGCGCCAGCCAGACGAACAGGATCAACGGACCCGCCAGGCTGGAGGGGGACTTGGGCGGGGCGGCGGGGAGGTCGGCGGCTTGGGTCAAGACAGGCTTCAGGTGGAGGGGCCGCGCTTCGGCGTCAATGGCGCACGAGACGCCACACATCGGGCCAACTCCGCGCTAAGGTGGCCGCCGCTGATCCAACCCGTGGCCTTAAAGAAGACCGTGCAGCCTCCGTCCGACGACAAGAAGCCCGCTCCGCCCGCCAATCCGTTCGACCGCGGCGGCCTGTGGCCGAAGATGCCCAGCGCGCCGATGCGCGTGGGGCCCTTGCCCAAGGCTGCTGCTCCGCCGCCGGCGCCGACGCGGGTCGCCCCGCCGCGCCCGACCAGCGCGCCGCCCGCCAGCATTCTGTCCGGCTCGGCCCTGCCGCCGCCGCTGCCCAAGGGGGCGCCTGCGCCGGCTCCGACGCCCGCCGCGCCGCCGGCTGCGGCTCAACGCCCGCGCCTGATCTCCCAGCCGATCCCGCGCCCGCAAGCTGCACCGCAAGCAGCTCCCCGACCCGCGCCGGCTGCAGCCGCTCCGCAGCCTCGGCCCACGCCGCCACAGCCCCAGCCCCAGGTTCAGCCCCAGGCCCAGCCCGCGCCTCGCCCCGCTGCGCCGGAGCCCACGCCGCCTCTGGTGAGCCCGGTGCTCGCCACCCCTCGCAAAGCCAAAAGCGCCAGCCGCTTGCCGCTGATCGCCGCCGGCGCCGCCGGGGTGGTGGGCCTGGGCGTGCTCGCCTTGGTTCTGACCCGCAGCCCGGCGCCCTCGGCGCCCGAGCCTGCCGCCACAGCCGTGGCCAGCGCGCCGGTGACCACGCCCGCCGCTGCCGAAACAGCCGCCATCCCGCCGCCCGCTCCGGTGCAGACCGCCTCGGCGACGCCTGCGCAGCCGCCGCGTACCGCCCCCGCGCCTGTGCGGGTGGCCCAGGCGCGCCCGCGCGCCGCGGCACCCGCCGTCGCCGCGCCGGCTCCGGCCGAAGCTGCGCCCGCGCCCGCCGCAGCCGCGCCGCCGCCGCCGGCTCTTGTGCAGAACGCCACCCCGGTGGTGGTGCCGCCGGTGGAGCCGCGGCCCGCGCCGACCCCCGCGGCCCGCCCGCCGTCCGACCCCGACGCGCCGCTCTCGACCCGGCCCACCTACTCGGAATAGGCGTCTTCCCCGCACGCTTTCGGCGAGAATTTCTTGTTACAAGAGAGTTTCACGCCTGCAACGTGCATGCGACGAAATGACGTTCGCGAAACCGCCGATCTGCGCGCTAGCTGCGCGGCCATGTACGTCGCAGGGGGGCGAGCGTGGCAGGATTGGACGTCGCGGATCATCTCCGCACCGAACTCGCAGGGGCTGATCCCTGGAGCTTGGCGACCAGTGAATTCGAGCGGCGTCGCTTCGATGCGCTGCTGTCGGTGATCGCCCCGCGCGCGCCATTCGGCCGCGCTCTGGAAGTGGGCTGCGCCGCCGGCGTTTTCACGGCCCGGCTGGCCCCGCTCTGCACCGACCTGACGGTGGTCGACGCCATGCCGCAAGCCCTCGACCGGGCGGCCGAGCGACTTGGCCCCGCCGCCAACCGCGTCGCCTGGCGCGTCGCCGATCCGTCTCAGGATGAGGTCGGCGGCCCCTATGACCTGATCGTCGCAGC
Organism: Phenylobacterium deserti; assembly: GCF_003254705.1. Classification (GTDB taxonomy): domain Bacteria; phylum Pseudomonadota; class Alphaproteobacteria; order Caulobacterales; family Caulobacteraceae; genus Phenylobacterium; species Phenylobacterium deserti. Next base: position 602,243 of record NZ_QFYR01000001.1, on the reverse strand, counting down.
CGAGGTTCTTTACTACCTGCCGGGCGTGGACGCCCTGAAGGTCGCGGCCAAGCGGCTGGCGAGCGCCCTGCGGCCTGGCGGCATCCTGGTCTTCGGCTCGGCGTCGGACGAGGCTTGCCGCCGCTGGGGCCTCTACGGCGGGGCGGAGACCGGGCTCGCCGTCTTCAGCGACCTGCTGCGCGAGGTGGCGCGCACCCGCTGCCTGGGCGCCGACTGGACCGAGGACAGCACCATCGTCGCCTTCAGCGCCGGACAGGGCTGAGCCATGGAGCACAAGCTCGTCCCCTACAACGCCGTCCTTTGCCTGGATGCGCGCTCGGTTCTGGTGCTGGCCCCGCACGCCGACGACGAGGTGCTGGGCTGCGGCGGCGCGATCCTGGCGCACGTGGACGCCGGCAGCGCCGTGAAGGTGGTGATCGCCACCGACGGCGCATTCGGGCTGGAAGGCGAGGCGCGCGCCCAGTTCGCCGAGCTGCGCCGCGCCGAGAGCCGGGCCGCCGCCCAGGTGCTCGGCTATGGCGAACCGGTTTTCTGGAGCTATCCCGACCAGGGCCTGGCCTATGGCGAGCGGCTGATCCACGACATCCTGGCCGCGGCGCAAGGCTGCGATCTCATCTATGCGCCGTCGGTGCACGAGATGCATCCCGACCACCGGGCCCTGGGCATGGCGGCCGTGGAAGCGGTGCGCCGCCTGGGCGGGCCGGTGCGGCTGGCGGCCTACGAAGTCGGCGTGCCCCTGCCGCCGAACCTGCTGCTCGACATCAGCGCATCGGCCCATCGCAAGCAGGCGGCGGTGGCCTGTTTCGCTTCCCAGCTGGAGCGCCAGGACTATGGCCGCCACGTGGAGGCCCTGAACCAGTTCCGCACCTACACCCTGCCCAAGGACGTTACCGCCGCCGAGGCCTACCTCGTGCTGTCGGCTGAGGACATCGGGCGCGACATGCTCGGTCTCTACCAGCCGGAGCATCGCCGCCAGCGCCGCCTTGGCCTGCGCATCGACGCCTGGGACGCGCCGCTGGTGTCCGTGCTGATCCGCAGCGTCGACCGGCCCGAGCTGGACGATGCGCTGGATTCGGTCGCCCTCCAGACCTACCCGAACATTGAGGTGGTCGTGGTGGACGCCACGGGCAAGCACCGCGCCCTGCCGGCCTGGTGCGGCCGCTTCCCCATGAAGCTGGTGGGCCAGGGCCGCGCCCTGTCCCGCAGCGAGGCGGCCAACGCCGCCCTCGACGCCGCGTCCGGCGAGCTGCTGATCTTCCTGGACGACGACGACCTGTTCCACGCCGAACACGTCGCCCGCCTGGCGGAAGCCAAGACCAAGGCCCAGGCCCAGGTGGCCCACTCGGGAGTCGAGGTGGTGGACGGCCGGGGCGTCATCGACGTCTACGACGACGGCGTCACGGCCGCCCGCCTGATGGCCTGGAACCGGCTGCCGATCATGGGCGTGATGTTCGACCGCAGCCTGGTGGAGCAGGGCTGCCGCTTCGACGAAAGCCTGGACGTCTACGAGGACTGGGACTTCTGGCTGCAGATCACCCGCCTGGGGAAGCTCGCGCGGTCGGTCGGTGTCACCGCCACCTACCGCGCGCACCTCGGCCGCTCGATCCTCAGCGACGGTCTGGACGAGCCGCAGCAGGCCGCCTGGCGCCACCGCATCTGGGCCAAGTGGCTTCGGCGGTGGGGGCCGGAGGACATGCAGGCGCTGGTCGACGACCTGCGCGCCGGCGCCCGCGAGCGGGAGCGCAAGATCGCCGAAGCCGCCTTCGCCGAGAGCGAGCTGCGCCGCGCTCTTCTGGAGCGCGAGCTGGAGATCCAGGCCCTGCGCAACTCGACCTCGTGGCGATTGACGGCGCCGGTGCGCGCCCTCATGGGGCTGCTGCGCCGCTCGCCGGCGGCTGTCGCCTAAGGCTCCGATGTCCACCATCCATGTGTTCACCAGCGCGGCGCTGAACTATGCGCCCAAGGTCAAGGTGCTGTTCGACGGCCTGCGCCGGCTGCACCCGGACTGGCGCCTGCATCTCGCCCTGGCCGACGCGCCGGATCGCGCGCAGATCGCCGCCGCCACCGGCGCGGACGTGGTGCACGCGCTTCCGGACCTCGGCATTCCCGCGTGGAGGGCCTGGGCCTTCGGGCACTCGCTGATGGAGCTCGCCACGGCGATCAAGCCGTGGGTGCTGGCCAAGATCCTGGCCGATCCCGACTGCGGCGGCGTCTTCTACCTCGACCCCGACGTGGCGGTGTTCTCGGCCCTTGATGATCTGGTTTCGGAGCTTGGGCGCAGCGACATCCTGCTGACCCCGCATCAGACGCAGCCGGAATCCACCCACGACGGCATCGTGTTCAACGAGGTCTGCACCTTGCAGCACGGGGTCTACAACCTCGGCTTCGTCGGCGTGGCGGGGTCGGAGGAAGGGCGCGCCTTTGCACGGTGGTGGGCCGACCGCTGCTACCGCTTCTGCCGGGCCGACATCCCCAACGGTATCTTCACCGACCAGCGCTGGATCGATCTGGCGCCGTCCTATTTCGACGGAGTTCGGGTGCTGCGCTCGCCCCGCTTCAACGTGGCGCCCTGGAACCTGTCCCATCGCCGCCTTGAGATCGGGGGCGGCGAAGAGGTCCGCGTCAATGGCGAGCCCCTGGGCTTCTTCCACTTCAGCGCCATCGACCAGACGGCGACCTTTGGCGGCGCGCAGGCCGGCGACGCCGTGCGGGCCCTGGCGGACTGGTACCGCTCGGAAACGGGGCGGGCGGCGGTCTCGGTTCAATCCAGCGGCCCATGGGGTCTCGACCACTTCGCGGACGGCGCGCCCATCACGCAGGAGCAGCGTTGGGTCTATCGCCTGCGCGCCGACCTCCAGCACGCCTACCCCGATCCCTTCGCTAGCGGCCCCTCGACCTTCCAGGCCTGGTGGGCGGGGCAGGCGCGTGCGGAGTTCCCACTGCTGTTCGATCCGGGCGCGCGGGATGGCGAACTGGCGCGTCTCTCCTCGGCCCTGACTACAGGTTATGCGGAGCCGCCGGGCGCCATTTGAGGCGTTGTTTGGCGTTTGTGCGGGACAGCCGCGTGAAGGTTTGCTTTCAAGCGGCCATTCCGCTTGAGGGCTGCGGACGCGGCCCTTAAGTGCAGCTTCCCCCAAGCGTTGAGGAGCGCCCCGCCATGATCCGACTGCCTGAACTGCCCTATGCCTACGAGGCGCTGCAGCCGACCGTGTCGTCCGAGACGATGCACATCCACCACGACAAGCACCACGCCAAGTACGTGGACGTGGCCAACGGCCTGGTGTCCGAACTGGGCCTGGAAGGCCTCAGCGTCGAGGAGCTGGTGACCGAGGCCGAGCGCCGTGAACACCGCAAGCTGTTCAACAACGCCGCCCAGTCCTGGAACCACGCGTTCTTCTGGGACAGCATGACCCCGAACTACCGCGGCCCGCAGGGCGAGCTGGCCGACGCCATCACTCAGGCCTTCGGTTCGCTGGAGAACCTGCGCACCAAGTTCGTCGAGGAAGGCGCCAACCACTTCGCGTCCGGCTGGGCCTGGCTCGCCGCCGGCGATCAGGGCCTGGTGGTCCTCAGCACCCATGACGGCGGCACGCTGGCGAACTCCGCCGAGCTCACCCCGCTGCTGCTCTGCGACGTGTGGGAGCACGCCTACTACGTCGACTACCGCCAGGACCGGAAAACCTTCCTCGAGAAGTGGTTCGACACCGTCGCCAACTGGGAGCTGGCCGAGCAGCAGTTCGCCGCCCGCAAGAGCGGCGGCCAGACCTGGCGCTACCCGGCCTAAGGGAGCTTTCGGACGGCGGTGGCGTTGGTTCGGCCAAGGAGCCCTGCCATGCGCGTCGCCGTCCTTTCCCTGCTGATCCTGCCGCTGGCCGCCTGCGCCGGCGGCGGACGATCCTCTCCCGCAAAAGCGTCCGTGGACGCCGTCGTGCTCGACGAGGGCAAGCGCGCGGAAGCGGCTCAGACCGCGCAATCCACCGCCAGTTCGACAGCCGGCATGGGCGCGGTCAGCGAAGGCCCTAAGGATCAGGCGCCGGTCCCCTGAACCGCGTTCTGCGACAAACTGCCCCAGCAAAGCTTGATCGACCGGCCTAAGACGTTAGGTTCGCGGCGCTGTTCGTTTGGGGGGCGCGTTGACGGCAGGCCCAGATCTTATCGGTTTCGTGCGCGAGCACATCCGTTCCGTTTGGGCGCTGGAGCTGCTGCTCCTGCTCCGCCGGGATCCGGATCGGTGCTGGGCGCCCGCCGATCTGGTGCGGGAACTGCGCGCGAGCCAGATGCTGGTTTCTGACAATCTTCAGCGGCTTGAGGCCGCCGGAGTTGTCATTCCCGACGATGACGGCTGCTTCCGCTATGCACCGGCCAATCCCGTGCTGGACGATCTTTGCACCCGCCTGGAGGCCGCCTACCGCGAGCGGCCCGTGGCTGTGGTCAACATGATCGCCAAGCCGACGTCGGTGCAGTCGCTGGCGGACGCGTTCAAGTTCCGGGGGGACGGCAAATGACGGCCTGGGCGGCGCCGGCGGTCTATCTTCTCTGTTTGGCGACGAGCACCGTGTGCGCGGGCTTGCTCCTGCGTGCGTGGTTCAGGACCCGGGCGCGTCTGCTCCTCTGGACCGCTATCGCCTTTGTGCTTCTGGCCCTCAACAACGTGTTCCTGGTGGCGGACCGGGTGTTTTTCCCGGACTACTACCTGCTTCCGTTCCGGCAGATCACGGCCCTCGCGGCTATTGCGGTGCTGATCTACGGCTTCATCTGGGAGGCCGAGTCTTGATCCCCGAATCTCCCGAAACCCTCGGCTTCATCACGGGCCTTCAGACCGCCGGCTATCTCGTCGCCGCGCTGTTCTTCCTGCGGTTCTGGCGGCGCACGCGCGATGGCCTGTTCCGCGCATTCGCCCTGGCGTTCCTGATCCTAGCCATCGCCACACCGCTGCCCCTGCTGACGGGCATCCCGAGCGAGAACCAGGCGCCGATCTACGTCCTTCGCCTGGTGGGCTTCGGCCTCATCATCCTGGCGATCCTGCGCAAGAACCTCGGCGGGTCCCGCTGACGCCAGCCGGCCGTTAAGCGATTGTTCTGACTAGCGCCTTAGCCTCCGCATGCGAGGGGAAGGCGCTTGAAACTGCAGATCCAGAAGCCGAGGCTGGAAGAGCTCGACGGCGCCGCCATCGACTCCCGGCGCCTCGGCCCCAGCCGCTTCGTCGCCGCCGTGATCATCGCGGTGGGCAGCGCTCCGGCCGTCGGCGTGCCCGTGGTGGCGACCTACCTCACCCTGTCGCTGATCTTCGAGACGCTGCTGCGCTTCGTCACCGTCCCGCTGATCGAGGGACGCGCCAGCCACCACCAGCGCCTGGTCTATGTCGCCTGCGCGGTGCTCAACATCTCCGTCTGGCTCTGGCTCAGCCAGATGTTCTGGCGCTCCCCGGCCCATGGCTCGCAGTTCCTCGCCCTGTTGATCTGGGCCGGGCTGCTCATCAACGCCCTGACCTTCTCCTATCGCTCGGCGCTGGCCCTGGTGATGTATGCGGCGCCGGTCACCGCCACTCTGATCCTGACGCCCATCCTCGTTCCCCGTTGGGAGAACCCGCAGCAGACGATGGTCTGCGCGGGCACGATGATCTTCGCCTGCTACGCCATCATTTCGGGGGTGCGGAACGTCGCCACCGCCAAAGCCCTGGCCAGAGCCACCGCGGCGCTGGAGCGCGCGGTCGACGACGCAGACGCCGCCAATGCAGCGAAGTCCGCGTTTCTCGCGACCATGAGCCACGAGATCCGCACGCCGCTCAACGGTGTGATCGGCATGGCGCAGGCGATGGACCGCGACGCCCTCCCGCAGGCGCAGCGCGACCGGCTGGCGGTGATCCGCCAGGGCGGCGAGACACTTCTGAACCTGCTCAACGACATGCTCGACCTGTCGCGGATCGAAGCGGGACGCATGGAGCTGGAAGACGGGGTGGTGGACGCCGCCCAGATCGTCGAACAGGCGCTGGCCGCCTACACGGCCTTGGCGGCCGATAAGGACATCTACCTCACCGCCCATGTCGCGCCGGAGGCTCACGGCTGCTGGCGAGGCGACGCCACTCGGGTCCGCCAGATCGTCAACAACCTCGTGTCCAACGCCGTGAAGTTCACCGACAGCGGCTCGGTGCAGATCTGGGTTACCTTGTCCAACCAACGCCTGCAGATCCGGGTGTCCGACACCGGACCCGGCATCGCGCCGGAGCGCATGGCGGCGCTGTTCGACAAGTTCGTTCAGGCCGACGCCTCCACCACCCGCCGCTTCGGCGGTTCGGGCCTCGGCCTAGCCATCTGCCGCGAGCTGGCGGAGTTGATGGGCGGCGGTGTCACCGTCTCCAGCGTGGTGGGGCAGGGCTCCACCTTCACCCTGACGTTGCCGCTCGAGCGTGCGGCCGCCGGGGCCGCCAGCGCCCCCGCTCAGCCCGCCGATCCGGAAGAGCTGGAGCGCGCAGGCCTTCGGGTGCTCGCGGCGGAAGACAACCCCATGAACCGGCAAGTCCTGCAGACCTTGATGGCGCAGCTGGGGGTGGACGTGCACATCGTTGCGGACGGCGCCCAGGCGGTAGACGCAGCCGCCGCCGGCGAGTTCGACCTCATCCTCATGGATGTGCAGATGCCGGTGATGGATGGCCCCACTGCCGCCCGCGAGATCCGCGCCCTCGAAGTCGGACTTGGCCGCCGCACGCCGATCCTGGCTCTGACAGCCAACGCGATGACCCATCACGCCGAAGCCTACTTGGCCGCAGGCATGGACGGGCTGGTCGCCAAACCCATCCAGGTAGGCCGCCTCGTGGCTGAGATGGAACGGGTGCTGGCCGCACCGCCGGCCGCCGAAGAGGTCGAGCGCCGGGCCTAGGCCGGGACGCGCAGGCTGGCGCGCACACCCTGACGGTCGGTCTCGTAGACCACGTTCGAACCCAGGCTCTTGGCCATCGCCTTGATCAGGCGTCCGCCCAGGCCGGTGCCTTGCGGCGGCGCCGCTTCATCCAGGCCGCGACCGTCGTCTTCCACCGTCAGCAGCAGGTCGGCGTCGCCGGCGCGGGACAGGCCGATCCGCACTTCGCCGGGTTCGGCCGGCTCATAGGCGTATTTGCAGGCGTTGCTGATTAGTTCGTTGACGATCACCCCCAGAGAGACGGCGCGATCGGTTTGCAGCCGGATCGGCTCGACCTCCAGCTGCAGCCGCCGGGGCGCCTGCGGCGTGGACCAGGTGTCCTCCAGCTCGCGGACCAGGGCGGCCAGATAGTCCTGCATGTCCACCGTCTCCACCTCGCCCGAGGTGTAGAGCCGGCGGTGCACCTGGATGATCGCCTCGATGCGCCGTTGGGTGTCCTGCAGGGCCGCCCGCGCAGTCTCGTCGGGCAGGTACGACGCCTGCATCTGCACGAAGGCGGAAACCAGCTGCAGGCTGTTGGCTACGCGGTGGTTCACCTCGCGCAGCAGGGCTTCCAGCCGATGGTTGCTGGCCCGCAGGGCCTCTTCGGCTTCCTGGTTGCGGCGGCGCAGTTGGACTTGATCCAGCGCGCCTTCGAAGGCGTTCTCCAGAAGGTCGAAGAAATCCTCGCCGACCGTCTTCACCACATAGTCGGCGGCGCCGGCCTTCAGCGCCGCGACCGCCACCCGCGTCTCTTCCGACCCGGTGACGTAGACGATGGGCGGCGGGTTCGGGATCTCGGAGACGATGAGCTCGAGCGTGGCGAAGCCGCCCTGCCCGGGCATGTAGTGGTCCAGCGCCACCAGGTCGAAGCTCTCGGCCTGCACGCGGGCGAAGCCTTCCTCGCCGCTGGCCGCGGTCTCCACCTGGTAGCCGCGGCGCGTCAGCGCCCGCGCAACGAGCCGCCGCAGGCCTTCGTCGTCGTCGACATAAAGAACGCGGCAGTTCCGCTCGGTCACCCGGCGGCCTCGGGCACCTGGATCACCGACAGGAAAAGGCCGAGTTGGCGGATCGCGTCGGCGAAGCTCTCGTAGTTCACCGGCTTGGTGATGTAGACGTTGCAGCCCAAGTCATAGCAGCGCTGGATCTCGACCTTGTCGTCGGTGGTGGTCAGCACCACGACCGGCGTGCGCTTCAGCCGGTCGTCCGACTTGATCTTGGCCAGGATGTCCGTGCCGCTCATGTCCGGCAGGTTCAGGTCGAGCAGCACCAGGGCCGGACCGTTCATCGCCGGGCCGGCCGCGTCGAATTGCAGATAGGAAAGGGCCGAAGTCCCATCCGGGAAGTGGCGGATCTCGTTCATGATCCCCGCCCGCCGGATGTTCTTCTCGATCAGCCGCGCGTGTCCCTCGTCGTCTTCGATCATGACGATGGTGACGTGTCGCGTGTCGTTCATTCCGCGGCCCCTTCGAGGCTGAGTTTGGCCGGGAGAGAAACCCGGAAGGTCGCCCCTTGGTCAAGGGCGGACTCGACGGTCACTGTTCCGCCAAGCCGGTAGGCGAGCGCCCGCACGTGGGCCAGGCCGATGCCTTCGCCCGGCTGGTCCTGCGCCCCCGAGCGGCGGAACAGCTCGAAGATCCGCTCGTGGTCCTTGGCATCCACCCCGCGGCCGTTGTCGATCACCTCGAACTGCACGCGCCCGCCGGGCAGCCGCTGGCCGCGTACCTGGATCTGACCGGGACGGCCGGGCTTCAGATACTTCAGCGCGTTTTCCACCAGGTTCGAGAAGATCTGCTCGAAGGCCAGGCGGTCGGTGATCAGGGTTGGCAGGCCCGGCGTCACCTCGATGGTCGCGCCCACCTCATCGCTGCGGTGCTTCAGGCTGCCAGCGATGCCTTCCATCAGCTTCTGGACGTCCACCTTCTCGGGGACCAGCACCCGGCGGCCCTGGCGCGACAGCTGGAGGATGGCGTTGATCAGCCGGTCCATCTTCTGGGTGGAGTTGCGGATGAAGCCGATGGCCTCGGGCAGATCGCTTTCCACCGCCAGCCGCGCATCGGTGGTGACCAGCCCGGGCGCTTCCGCCTCGGCTTTGGCGACCATGCTCGCGAGCGGCTTGACCGACGCTTCCAGCTCGCTGGTGAAGCCCATGACGTTGACCAGCGGCGAGCGCAGGTCGTGGCTGACGATGTACGCGAAGCGCTGGATCTCGTCGTTGGCCCGCTGCAGGTCGGCGGTCCGCGCCTGGACCTCGTCCTCCAGCCCTGCGTTGAGTCGCGCCAGCTGGTTGCGCGACGCCGTCAGGTCGCGCGTGAACGCCAGGATCACCCACAGCGACCCAAGCCCGGTGACCACCAGCAAGACGCCTGCCACTGAGAGGATTCGAGTGAGGTCGGCGACGCTGGCCCGACGGTCCGCGTCCCGTTCCAGCAGCTTGGCCCGTTCCTCGCGGCTCATCCGGTCCGTGATGGCCCGGATCGCCCGCGTGCTGGCCACGCCCTCGTCGACGCCGAACCGGTCCTGCGCGCGGCCCGCTTTGGCGGCCTCGACGGAATTGTCCAGCGCCTCCAGCTGATTGCCCAGCAGCAGCCGCAAGCCCTTGATGTTGCTCTGCTGAACCGCGTTGTCGCCGGTCAGCTCCTCGATCTGGTCCAGCGCTGGGTAGAGCTCGCGCTTGGCGCGCTCGTAGACCACCAGGAACTGCGGATCACGCGACAGCAGGAAGCCGCGTCGCGCCGTCTCCACCCGCTCGTTCAGGATGCGGTAGTCCGACAGGGCCTGCTGGACCTGATAGGTGTGCGTCACCCAGGCGGTGTAGTTCAGGTTCTGCTGCAGCGCCCGGGCGCCCAGCAGCCCCGCGACCCCTACCGTCAGGAAGCCGATGATCACCGCCGCGATCACCAGGCGGTTGACGAGTTTCTGAGACAAGGCCGGCATGGCGAGGCTTGTGGCCGGGCCGCGTGCGCCTTGCAAGCTTGGCCGCGGGGGTCAGTCCTTGCGCGGTGCGACCTCGAACTCGAAGACCCGGTCGTCCTTGCAGAGGCGGGCGGCCAGCTCCTGCCCCTTCTCGGCCCCCTTGCCGCGCACCGTGGACGCCAGCTCGATCAGCTCGCCGCCTTGCAGCAGACGGTGCGTGATCGCCGAGCTGTGCAGCGAAAGCTCGTCCAGCAGCGCACGGAACTCCGGCTCGGGCAGGGCGTCCCGCCGGCGGTAGCGGACCACGACATCGATGACGCTCAGCTGCGGCACGTGGTGGTCGGCCCACCGGAAGCCCGCCAGCACCACCAGGGTGATCAACGTGCCGCCGATCGCCAGGCCGTAAAGGCTCATGCCGTAGAGAGTGCCCAGCGCCGAGGTCACCCACAGCGAGGCTGCGGTGGTCAGGCCGTGCACCGTCAGCCCCTGCCGGAAGATCACCCCGCCGCACAGGAAGCCGATGCCAGTCAGGATGCCGTGGGCCATCCGCACCGGGTCGATGCGGATCACCTCGTGGGGCGTGTCGTCCATCCAGGTGAACTGGTGCACCGCGGCGATCATCAGCGTGGAGGACGCCAGCGCCACCAGGATGTGGGTGCGAAGCCCCGCCGGCCGCCCGCGGTATTCCCGCTCCAGCCCGATCAGCCCGCCGGCCAGCGAGGCGGCGAGCAGGGGCAGCGCATAGCGCACCAGGTTCTCGTAGAGGTCGTCCATCGCGCCCTGCCAGTCCGTAGACGGACCTTCTTAAGCGCGCAGCAAGCTTGGCGGTTGCAGCTCAGAGCAGGGCCGGCAGCACCCACAGGAGGGCGACCACCGCCAGCACCGCCACCAGGATCAGCCCGGCCTTGGGCCGCGAGCCCAGGAACGGCTCCTTGGCCCGGCGGGGCTTGGCCGCCTGGCGCGCCTGCGCTTCCCGCGCCTTCTTGTAGCGACGCAGGTCGGTGACGCGGGGATCTTCGGGAGGTCGGGCCATGGCGCGGGGCCGGCGAGCCTTAGCTCGCCAGCTTCTCCAGCTCTTCGGCCGAGATGTCCTCGTTGGAGTAGACGTTCTGCACGTCGTCGTCGTCTTCCAGGCTGTCCAGCAGCTTCAGCAGCGTGGACACCGCATCGCCCGACAGCGGCGTGCGCACCTTGGGCTTCCAGGCGATGGCCGTCGACTTGGCCGCGCCGAGGCTGGCTTCCAGCGCCTGCGCCACTTCCGACAGCGACTCGAAGGCGGTGTAGACGGTGTGGCCTTCCTCGTCGGACTCCACGTCGTCGGCGCCGGCTTCGATGGCCGCCTCCATGACCTTGTCCTCGGAGCCCGCGTCCGCCGAATAGACGATCTGGCCGACCCGATCCCACATGAAGGACACCGAGCCGGTTTCGCCCAGGTTGCCGCCGTTCTTGGTGAAGATCGACCGGACGTTGGCCGCCGCGCGGTTGCGGTTGTCGGTCAGCACTTCGACGATCACGCCGACGCCGCCCGGGCCGAAGCCCTCGTAGCGGATCTCTTCATAGGTCTCGGCGTCGCCGCCGATGGCCTTCTTGATCGCCCGGTCGATCACGTCCTTGGACATGGACTCGGCCTTGGCGTTGGCGACAGCCAGCCGCAGGCGCGGGTTCATGTTCGGGTCCGGCAGGCCGGTCTTGGCCGCCACGGTGATTTCCCGCGAAAGCTTGGAGAACAGCTTCGAGCGGACCGCGTCCTGGCGGCCCTTGCGGTGCATGATGTTCTTGAACTTTGAGTGTCCGGCCATGTCCGTCCGCGGCAGGTCAAATGGATCGATGTGGGCCCGCTTCTACCCTCCGGCGTGCGCTCGCGGAACCCCTGCCATGGGAAAGGGTTAGCTGGGGAGTTCAGCGGCGGAGGCTGTAAGGTGAGCGACCATACCCTCGACTTCGTGGATGACATCCTGCCGGAGGAGCCGAACGGCGAGCTGGTGCACTGGATGGAGCCCAAGCCCCTCAGTCTGGGCGCTGTCGGGATCACCGCGGCCACGGCCGGCGCCTTCGCCATCGGCGTGGCGGCCACCCTGGGCGTTCTCGCGGTGCTGCACCTCTTGGGCCCCGACCGGGAAGCGGCCGACATCCCGCGCCGGCTGAAGAAGCTGCGGAAAAGCTAGGCCGCCAGCTCGCACGCGATCCGCTCGATCGCCCCGCCTTGCAGGCGGAAGATCGCGTCCTGCGGCGCGTCCTGTCCCGGAACCACGCCTTCCGGCAGGCTGCCATAGACCCCACGGAGAACGCGCCCGGCCACCCCATGGCTGACCGCGATCACCCGCCGCTCCGGCTCGGCGGGCAGGCTGTCCAGCCAGCTTTGCATGCGCGCGCACACCTGGGCGTAGCTTTCGCCCGTCGGCGCATGGAACGCCCAGCCGGTCTTGCCGAACGCTTCGGGATACTCGGCCGCCAACTGGTCGCGCAGCCGCCCGTCCCACGCCCCCCAGGACAGCTCGATCAGCCGCGGCTCGTTCTCGATCTCGGTGACGCCGAGCGCTTCAGCGATGATCTCGGCGGTGCGCCGCGCCCGGCCGAGGGGGCTCGAGACGACGCGCCATCCCGCGCCGCCGCCGGTCAGGTCCTTGAGCAGAGCTCCGGCCGCCGCGGCCTGCCGCAGGCCCAGTTCGGTCAGCGGTGAATCCACATGGCCCTGCAGGCGCCGCTCGCGATTGAACTCGGTCTGGCCGTGACGGACGAGATAGATCATGCCCCGCTCATAAGGGCCGCGCCCGCCGCGCGCAAAGCCGCCGCTCGACGCAGGGCTGGACGGGCGGGGGCGGCGCAGCCGATGGTCCGCGCGGGCTCTTCACCGAGCCGCGCCTGGTTGAGCTGGAGAGCACATGACGAAACGCGCCTTGGTGCTGGGCGGCGGCGGCCCGGTGGGCATCGGCTGGGAATGCGGCCTGATCGCCGGCTTCGCCCAGAACGGCGTCGATCTCGGCCAGGCCGACTTCATTCTGGGCACCTCGGCCGGCGCCTTCGTGGGCGCCCAGTTGGCTGCGGGCCTGGAGACCGTGCGCCTCGCCGACGCCATCCTTGAGCCACGCGAGCCGCGGCCCGAGCGCCCCACCGCCGGCCCTGCGCCCAACCTCGGCACGCTGATGGCCATGATGGCCGAGCTCAACAGCGGCACCCGAAACCCGGCGGAAGGCCGCGCGGAAATCGGGGCTTACGCCCTAGCCGCGCAGACCGCCTCGGAGGCCGACTTCCTGCGCTACTTCGAAAGTCACCTGGGCGATGCGGCTTTCCCGGCGCGCTTCGCCTGCACCGCGGTGGACGCCCAGGACGGCGGCTTCCAGCTCTGGACGGAACAGAGCGGCGTGGATCTCATCCCGGCGGTGGCGTCCAGCTGCAGCGTGCCTGGCATCTTCCCGCCGGTGACCGTCCAGGGCCGCCGCTACGTGGATGGCGGCCTGCGCTCCATCACCAATCTCGACCTGGCGGTGGGCTACGAGACGGTGGTGCTGGTCGCGCCCGTCTCATTCAACCTCGATCCCGAGATCCAGGACCTGCAGGACGGCGGCGCGGTGGTAGTCACCATCACCCCTGACGAGGCCAGCGTGGAAGCCTTCGGCCCGAACGTGATGGACGAAAGCCGGCGTGCCGACGCCGCCCGCGCCGGTCTCGCCCAGGCTGCGATCCAGGCCGAGGTCCTGCGCGGGATCTGGGACAGCGCCGCCTAGGAAACGAAGCTGCGGATCGCTCCGATGATGGTGTCCTGGTCGTCGGTTGACAGGTAGGGGTGCATCGGCAGGCTGATCACCTTGGCGGACGCCGCCTCGGTGACCGGCAATCCGCCCGGCGCGGTCGGATACACCGAATAGACGCCCTGCTTGTGGATCGGGATGGGATAGTAGACCGCCGTCGGCACGTCCTGCTCGCGCAGGTGCGCGGCCAAACCGTCGCGGTTCTCGGTCTCGATGGTGTACTGGGCCCAGACCGACACCCCGCCCTCAATCACCGTCGGCGTCCTGACCACGTCCGACAGCCCCTCGGCATAGCGCGCGGCCACCCGGTTCCGGGCGTCGATCTCGTCGGCGAAGATAGTCAGCTTCTGCAGCAGGACGGCGGCCTGGATCGTGTCCATCCGACTGTTCGTGCCCACGCGCACGTTCAGGTACTTCGGATCGTGCTCGAAGGTCTTGCCCTCGATGTCCGACTTCACCGCCTGCCCGTGCACGCGCAGCGAGACCAGCAGGTCGTGGAAGAGCGGGTCCTTGGACAGCACCGCCCCGCCGTCCCCATACGCGCCCAACGGCTTGGCGGGGAAGAAGGAGGTGGTGGCCACGTCGGCCCAGTGGATCGGGTGCTCGCCGTTCAGGGTGCACCCAAAGCCCTGGGCGCTGTCGGCCAGCAGCTTGAGGCCGTGCTTGCGGGCGATGGCGGCGATGGCCGGATAGTCCGCCGGCTGGCCGAACAGGTCCACCGCGAACACCGCCTTCGGCGTCAGCTCGCCCTTGGCCTTCACCGCCTCGATGGCGGCGTCCAGGCTGGCCGGATCCATGTTGTAGGTGTCGGGCAGGATGTCCACGAACACCGGCGATGCGCCCACCAGCGGCATGGCCTCCGCCGTCGCCGCGAAGGTGAAGGAGGGGCAGAACACCGCGTCGCCCGGCCCGATGTCCCAGGCCATCAGCGGCAGCACCAGAGCGTCGGTGCCCGAGGCGCAGGACAGCACGTGCGGCGCGCGGCCGAACTCGCCTAGGGCGGTCTCCAGCTGCCCGATCTCGGGACCCATGATGAAGGCGCCCGACCGCACGACCTTCAGGATCGCGTCCTCCAGGGGCTGGCCCAGGCGCTGGCGTTGGCTCTGAAGGTCGATGAAGGGAATGGGCATCGGGGCGGCATCTCGCAGAATCAGTAGCGGGCTAATGCCACGCGCCGCCCCGCTCGGCCAAACACGGTTGATGACCGTCTGTTGCGGCTCAGATCCGCTTGAAGATGAAGATCTTCCCGACCGCGCCGTGGTCGATCGGCGGACGGTCCAGCACAAAGCCGGCCTGCTCTGCGAACGGGACCGGGTCGGCTACGTAGTAGGTCAGCCGCTCGGCGGAACGCCGCACGACCGCGCCCCGGGCGTCCCGCTCCACATATTCGATCACCTGGTCAAAGCGGCCGATCCGCTCGCGGAACCGGCGCTCCAGGACGTGCAGCTGCAGTCGCCCGCCACCGGGCAGCGCCTCGTCCAGCACGATCGCCTCGCGCGCCGGCGGCGGCCCGCGCATGTGCTCGGCCAGCGGCAGGTGGACGGCGGCCATGCCGCCCGGCTCCAGGTGCGCGGCCATGGTCCGGAAGGTGTTCTTCCAGGCAGTCCCCGCCGGCACGTGGGCCAGGGTGAAGAAGGGGCAAAGCACCGCCTGAAAGCTGCGCTTCAGGTTCAGGTCCGTCATGTCGCCCTGCAGCAGCCGGATGCGCTCGGCGGCCTCCGGGGGCAGGGCGGCCCGGCGCGCCTCGGCCTGCTTCAGCATCGACGGCGCCAGGTCCACGCCGGTGACGAGGTAGCCGCGCAGGGCCAGCGCCTCGGTGATGCGGCCGGTGCCGCAACCCAGCTCCAGCACCTCGCCGCCGGGCGCGGCCAGCCCCGCATAGATGTCGATGTCTCCGGGCAGCGACGCGTCGGTGGCGGTCACCACGTCATAGAAGGCCGCGCTCAGGCCGCGTTCGACGTAGTAGGGACGCACCTGCGCCATCTCCGGAACTCCCGCGCCCGTTGAAGCTTGTCTGCTCCGGCTCCGTCATGGCTGGCCGGTTGCGCTGGATCAAGGACGGGACAACATATGCGTCTGCAAGCTTGGGCTTGAACCTGATCGGGAGCTTCGCCACGTGACGACCCTGCGCAACCGTTTCGCTCGCCTCGCGATGATCGCGCTCGCGCCTGTGCTGATCGCCGGCTGCGGCATCAACACCATCCCGACCAAGGAAGAGCAGGCTCGGGCGGCCTGGGCCGAGGTCCAGAACCAGTATCAGCGCCGCAGCGATCTGATCCCCAATCTGGTCAACACCGTGCGCGGCTACGCGGCCCAGGAGCGCGGCGTGCTGGTGGAGGTGACCCAGGCGCGCGCCTCGGCCACCCAGGTGCGGGTGGACGCCTCCACCCTGACCAACCCCCAGGCCTTCCAGGAGTACGCCCAGGCGCAGGACCGGCTTTCCGGCGTGCTCGGTCGGCTGATGATGATCACCGAGAACTATCCGCAGCTGCAGTCCAACCAGAACTTCCTGGCGCTGCAGAGCCAGCTGGAAGGCACCGAAAACCGGATCGCCATCGCCCGGCGCGACTACAACGAGGCGGTTCGCGACTACAACACCACCCTGCGCACCTTCCCGCAGGTGATCTGGGCCAAGACCATGCATGGCGGCTCGCAGCCGATGCAGCTGTTCTCCGCCTCGGTTCAGGCGCAGACCGCGCCCACCGTCAGCTTCGACACCGCGCCGCCCGCCGCGCCCGGGGCCCTGCCGCCCGGCCAGGCTCCGGCGGCGGCTCCGGCCCAAGCTCCGGCGCCTCAGCCCGCTCAGTGAGCGCCGTCCGCACCATCGCCGCCGCTGCGCTCGCCGGGCTCCTCTGGCTCGGCGCAGGCGCGGCGTCGGCGCAGCCCAAGTTCCCGCCCCTGACCGGCCGGGTGGTGGACAACGCCGCCATCCTGTCTCCGGCGGCCGAGCAGCGGCTGGACGGCGATCTGGCGCGGCTGGAAGCCCAGACCGGCCGCCAGGTGGTGGTCGCCACGGTTCCGGACCTCCAGGGGTACGAGATCGAGGAGTACGGCTACCAGCTTGGCCGGACCTGGGGCATCGGACGCGAAAAGCAGGATGACGGCGCGATCTTCCTTGTCGCGCCCAAGGAACGGAAAGTCCGCATCGAGGTGGGCTACGGCCTGGAGCCGGTGCTCACCGACGCGCTTTCCAGCGTCATTCTCCAGCAACGAGTGCTGCCCAGGTTCCGGGCTGGCGAGATGGAGCAGGGCGTCGTCGACGGGACCGAAGCCCTCATCGCTCAGCTCGCACTGCCCGAAGACCAGGCCAGGGCCAACGTCGCCCAGGCCGCGCAACTGGAGCAGCCCAGCGGCGACGGCGGCCTGCCGATCGGCGCCCTGGTCGCCATGTTCATCTTCTTCTGGATCTTCGCCGGCGCGCTCCGGGCGTTCGGCGGCGGCGGGCGTCGAGGGCGACGCGGCGGCGGCGGCGGCCTGTGGTGGCTCCTGCCGCTCATCCTCTCCAACAACGGTCGCGGTGGCGGCGGTTGGGGCGGTGGTGGCGGTGGCGGCTGGGGCGGCGGCGGCTTCTCGGGCGGCGGCGGCTCGTTCGGCGGCGGCGGATCTTCGGGGAGCTGGTGAGATGACGCTGACCCCTTCGGACGTTTCCGCCATCCAGGCGGCTGTGCGCGAGGCCGAAGCCCGCACCACGGGCGAGATCTATTGCGTGGTGGCGGAGGAAAGCTCCGACTACGGCGAAACGCCACTGGCTTGGGCGGCCGGCGTCGCCCTGCTGGGTCCTGCCATTCTCCTGCTGGCCGGCGTGCATGTCAGTGCGCCGGACCTGCTGGGCGGCTGGTCGGCGGTGCAGGCGGGCGCGCTGGCCGAACGCGCCGCGCGGGACGCGCTGCTGGGCGCAGTGATGCTGCAGGCGGTGCTGTTCGCCGCAACCTTCCTCCTGGCCTCCATTCCGGCCGTGCGCCGGGTTCTGACGCCAAGACCCTTCAAGCGCGAGCGGGTGCGCCGCCTGGCCCAGGCTCAGTTCCTGGCCAAGAACCTGCACCAGACGCGCGAGCGGACCGGCGTGCTGATCTTCGTCTCCTTCGCCGAACACATGGCCGAGATCATCGCCGACGAGGGCATCGCCTCACAGGTGGAGCCCGGCGTCTGGGACCGCGCCATGGCGGCTCTGGTCGCCGGTCTGAAGCGCGGCGAGCCGGCGGCCGGCTTTGCGGCGGCGGTGGGCCTCTGCGCCGACATCCTGGCCGAGCGCTTCCCCGCTCGTACCGACAATCCGAACGAACTGCCGGACATGGTGGTCATCTTGCCGCGCGTCTGAGGCTTCCGGTCGCGTTGTCATAGCGCCGCTTCGCCGTCCAGCATCCTGCACACACAGCATTTGGTGTTGTGCAGCCCATGCGCGCATACCAATGTAATTCGCGCGATGGGAGAGGGCGGGCTCCGTGGAAGATCGGATGGACCTGGTGCGGACAGAACATCCGACCTTCCGCGACATGGCGGAAACCCTGGGACTTGGCATGCCCTTCCAGATGCATGCCTCCGCTGACGGAACATTCAAGCGCTTCACCTACATTGGCTCCAGCTGCGAAGCGCTGACGGGCGTCGCGCCGGCCGCGGCCTTGATGAACCCCGACCTCCTCTACAACTGCATCCTGGAAGAGCACCGGCCCTGCTACCTGGACGCCGAGCGCGCCGCCCTGGCCGAGCGGCGGCCCTTTCGCATGGAAGTGCTGATCCACGGCCCGGAGGGCCAGTTGCGCTGGGCTCGCATCGTGTCGGCCCCGCGGTTTCTCGGCGACGGCTCCACCCTGTGGGACGGCTTGGTCACCGACATCACCGAAAGCCGCCGTCTGGAGCAGGCTCTGGAGCGGCAGCGCCGCCGCATGGAGCTGGCGGTGGAGGCCACGGGTCTTGGCCTGTGGGAGTGGGACCTGAGGACCGGTGACGTGGTGTGGTCGGAGCACAACCGGGAGATCTTCGGTGTGGCGCCGGGCGCGTCGGTGACGCTGGACACCTACCTGCGCCACATCCACCCGGACGACCTGGAGCTCACCCGCCGCACCTTCCTTCATGCGCGGGACAAGGCGGTGGGGCCGAACTTCTCGCTTGAGCACCGCATCGTCACCGACGCCGGCGAGGTGAAGTGGCTGATGATGAGCGGCCGCATGATCCGCGATGCGCGCGGTCCGGCCTTGGTGGTCGGCACCACCCTGGACGTCACCGAGCGCCGCACGGCGGAAGAACGCAGCCTGCTGATGATGGGCGAGCTCGCCCACCGCTCCAAGAACGGCATGCAGATCATGGCCGCCATGGTCCGGCAAGCGGCCCAGGGCGCCGACACGGTGCAGGCGATGGAGGCGGTGCTGTCCGCGCGCATTCGCGCCATGGCCGCCTCTCAAGATCTTCTGACCGCCTCCGGAGGCCAGGCGGTGGGGCTTGGCGACCTGTTCGACCAGGTCCTCACCATGTTCGATCTCGGGCGCTTCCAGATCGACCTGGCGCTGCGCCAGGTGACCATGAGCGGCGAAACGGCGATCGGCGTGGCCCTGCTTCTGCACGAGCTCGGCACCAACGCGGTGAAGCATGGGGCCTTGTCGCGGGCCGGTGGTATGGTCCTCATCTCGGTCCAGCCCGCGCCGGATGGGTGCGCCGCCTTCCGGTGGCGCGAGCAGGGGGGGCCGGAAGTCGCCCCCAGCGGCCGGCGCGGTTTCGGCAGTCGCTTGCTGGAGGCCGCCCTGCGCGACCGCGGGGGCAGGGTGGAGTCAAGCTTCGAGCCGACCGGCTTCTCGGCCGTCATCGAGATCAAGATCCCGGACCTGCGTTGAGGCCGCTTGCGCCCGGCGCATCGGCGCCACTAGCTTCCGCTGGATAACGGAGGGGCGCCCATGGCCTTCAAGCTCAACGTCAACGGAAAGGTCCGCGAGGCGGACGTCGATCCGGACACCCCTCTGCTCTGGACCCTGCGCGACGCCCTGGGCGTCCTCGGCCCCAAGTTCGGCTGCGGCGTCGGCCAGTGCGGCGCCTGCACCGTCCATCTGGACGGCCAGCCGATCCGCTCCTGCGTGACCCCGGTGTCGGCGGTGCAGGGCAAGATCACCACCATTGAAGGGATCGGCGCCTCTGCCGTCGGGCAGCGGGTGCAGCAGGCCTGGACCGAACTGGACGTCGCCCAGTGCGGCTACTGCCAGCCGGGACAGATCATGTCGGCCACCGCCCTGCTGACCAAGAACCCCAAGCCCACGGACGCGGACATCGACGCGGCCATGAACGGCAACATCTGCCGCTGCGCCACCTACGGGCGGATCCGCGCGGCCATCAAGCGGGCCTCCGGCCAGCGCGGGGAGGCGTAGCATGACCGTCCAGACGTCCCGCCGCGAGTTCATGAAGGCCGGCGCCGTGTCCGGCGGCCTGGTCCTGGCTTTCGCCCTCGCGCCCAAGGCCGGCGCGCAGGGGCAGCAGCCGGCGACCCCGCCGCTGCAGCCCTTCAACGCCTATGTCCGGATCGCGCCGGACGAGACGGTGACCATCACCTCCAAGAACCCGGAAGTGGGGCAGGGCATCAAGACCATGCTGCCCATGCTGATCGCCGAGGAGCTGGACGTGGACTGGAGCAAGGTCCGCATCGTCCAGGCCGACAACGATCCGACCATCTATGGCCGCCAGTTCGCCGGCGGCAGCATGGCCACGCCCCTGCACTGGGAAGAGCTGCGCCGTGTGGGCGGTGCGGGCCGCGCCATGCTGATCGCCGCCGCCGCGCGAGGGTGGGGCGTCTCGCCCGCCGAATGCACGACGACGCCTGGCGTGGTGGTGCACGCCGCCTCCGGGCGCCGTGCGACCTACGGCAGCCTGGCCGCCAAGGCCGCCGCCGTCCCGGTGCCCGATCCCAAGAGCCTGACGCTCAAGGACCCGGCCGCCTACCGCATCATCGGCAAGCCGCGCGCTCAGTACGACACAGCCAAGATCGTCACCGGTCAGCCCCTGTTCGGCATCGATGTTCAGGTGCCCGGGATGCTGTATGCCACATACGAGAAGGCGCCCGTGTTCGGCGCCAAGGTGGCGGGCGCCGACCTCGCGGCGGCGCAAGGCGTCAAGGGGGTCCGCAAGGCCTTCGTGGTCGAGGGCGGGACCGAGCTTTCCGGCCTGCTGCCCGGCGTCGCCGTGGTCGCCGACAGCTGGTGGGCCGCCCGAAAGGGCCGCGATCGCCTCAACATCCGCTGGGCCGAACACCCCACCTCGGCGCAGAGCAGCGCCGGCTTCCAGGCTCGCGCCGATGAACTCGCCAAGGCTAAGCCTCAGAAAAACCTCAGGAACGATGGCGACATCGACGCCGCCCTGAAGGGCGCCGCCCGGACCGTCCAGGCCGCCTACGCCTACCCCTTCCTGGCCCACGCGCCCCTCGAGCCGCAGAACTGCACCGCCCATTTCCAGAACGGCAAGCTCGAGATCTGGGCCCCCACCCAGAACCCCGAGCCCGGCCGCCAGCTCACCGCCCGCACCCTCGGCATCAAGCCCGAGGACATCACCATCCACATGATCCGCGGCGGCGGCGGCTTCGGCCGACGACTGTCTAATGACTACATGGTGGAGGCGGCCTGGATCGCCCGCGAAACCGGCCGGCCCGTGAAGCTGCTGTGGACCCGCGAGGACGACCTGAGGCACGACTTCTATCGCCCGGCCGGCTTCCACTATCTGTCCGGCGGCCTGGACGCCTCGGGCAAGTTGGTCGCCTGGCACGACCACTTCGTGACCTTCGGCGAGGGCGACCAGTACGCGCCCAGCGCCCGGATGAGCGAGAACGAGTTCCCGGCCCGCTTCGTCCCGAACTGCCGCCTCGACGTCTCGACCATGCCGATCGGCGTGCCCACCGGGCCGCTGCGCGCGCCGGGCTCCAACGCCCTGGCCTTCGTCATGCAGTCCTTCATCGACGAGCTGGCCCACGCCGCCGGCGCGGACCCCTACGAGTTCCGCATGCGCCTGCTCGCGGCCCAGACGGAAGTCCCCGAGGGCCAGGGCGCCTTCAACCCGCGCCGCATGGAAGGCGCCCTGCGCGCCGTCGCGGAGATGAGCGGCTGGGGCAAGACCAAGCTTCCGGCCCGCACCGGCATGGGCATCGCCTTCTACTACAGCCACCTCGGCTACTTCGCCGAAGTGGTCCGCGCCTCGGTCGACGCCGACGGCAATGTGACGCCGGAGAAGGTCTGGGTGGCGGGCGACGTGGGCCGCCAGATCATCAACCCCTTCGGCGCCCTGAACCAGGTGGAAGGCTCGGCCCTCGACGGCCTGTCCGAAGCCCTGCACCAGAAGGTCACCATCGAGAACGGCGCAGCGGTCGAAAGTAACTTCGACACCTACCCGTTGATGCGCATCTCCGAGGCGCCGCCGGTCGAGGTGAAGTTCGTCACAACGGACTTCCCGCCGACCGGGCTTGGCGAGCCGGCTTTGCCGCCGGTCATCCCGGCGCTTTGCAACGCGGTCTTCGCCGCCACCGGCAAGCGGGTGCGCAGCCTGCCAATCGACCCGGCGCAGCTGAAGGCCTAGAGGTCGAAGCTGACGCCTTGGGCCAGCGGCAGGGTGCGGCCGTAGTTCACCGTGTTGGTGGCGCGGCGCATGTAGGCCTTCCAGCTGTCGGAGCCGGCTTCGCGCCCGCCGCCGGTCTCCTTCTCGCCGCCGAAGGCGCCGCCGATCTCGGCGCCTGAGGGCCCGATGTTGATGTTGGCGATGCCGCAGTCGGAGCCGCGCGGGCTGACGAACAGCTCGGCTTCGCGGATGTCGTTGGTGAAGATCGAGGACGACAGGCCCTGCGGTACGTCGTTCTGCAGCGCGATCGCCTGCTCCAGGTCCGAGTAGCGCATCACGTAGAGGATCGGCGCAAAGGTCTCGCGCACCACCGGGCCTGCTTGCGAGGGCATCTCCACTAGCGCTGGGCGAACATAGGTCCCGCCGCAGCCCGCCACCTCGACCTCGCCGCCGCCCGTCACCTGACCGCCAGCCGCGCGCGCCTCGTCCAGAGCACGCTGCATCGCCGCGAGGGAGCCTTCGTCGATCAAGGGACCGACCAGGGTTCCGGCTTGCCGCGGATCGCCGACGCGCACGGATCCGTACGCGGCCTTCAGGCGCGGCAGGAAGGCGTCATAGAGGCTGTCGTGCACGAACAGGCGGCGCAGGGTGGTGCAGCGCTGTCCGGCGGTGCCCATAGCCGCAAAGGCGACGCCGCGCAGCGTCAGGTCGAGGTCTGCGGTCGGAGCGACGATGGCCGCGTTGTTGCCGCCCAGCTCGAGAAGGCTGCGGGCGAAGCGGGCCGCCAGGCGCGGTCCCACCGCGCGGCCCATGGCCGTTGACCCGGTGGCCGACACCAGAGGAACCTTCGGATGATCGACCAGGGCTTCACCAACCTCGCGGCCGCCGAGGACGACCGTGGAAAGATCGGCTGGCGCGTCGCCGAAGCGCGCCGCGGCGCGCTCGAACAGAGCCTGGACCGCGAGCGCGGTGAGGGGGGTCTTCTCCGAAGGCTTCCAGACCACGGGATCGCCGCAGACCAGGGCCAGGCAGGCGTTCCAGGACCACACAGCGACGGGAAAGTTGAACGCGCTGATGACGCCCACGACCCCTAGCGGATGCCAGGTTTCCATCATGCGGTGGTCTGGGCGCTCGGTCGCGAGGGTCAGGCCGAACAGCTGGCGTGAGAGACCGACCGCGTAGTCGCAGATGTCGATCATCTCCTGAACTTCGCCCTGAGCCTCGGAGACGATCTTGCCGGCTTCCAGTGTGACGAGGGCGGCGAGGTCGGTCTTCGCCGCACGCAGCTCCTCGCCGAAAAGCCGGACCAGTTCGCCTCGACGCGGAGCCGGCACGTTGCGCCAGGCCAGGAACGCTGCATGCGCGGCTTCTACCGCGGCGGCGACGCCGGCGGCGTCGGTGTCGTGCACTTGGCCGAGGGTCTCGCCAGTGACGGGCGAGTGGACGGCGCGCGCTCCACCCGTCCAACGTTCGGCCGGAACGCCCAGGCGTTCGAGGATCGCGGCGGCGTCGGCGGCGGCCGAGCCGATCTTGCTCTGCAGGGTCATGGGCTTGAACTCTTACTCAGCGGCGGCGCGAAACGCGGCGTAATCGTCCGGAGCGTAGAAGCGTCCAAAGCGGTTCGCCAGGAAGTCGGCCAGGGGAATGTCTTCCTGTCGCACGAAACCGGCTTGCGGCAGGCGGCCCTCAGACAGAAGGTCGAGCACGGCGCAGATGGAGCCGGCCGTGGTGACCTGGATGGCCGACTTCATCTCGCCGCCGACGGGCTGAGCGTAGACCTTGTTGACGTAGGTCTCCTGCATCAGCCGGCCATTCTTCATGCCGCTGACCGTGACGAAGACGATGACCACGTCTTGCAAGGTAGCCGGCACCGCCTGCTCCAGGATGTCCTTCAGGACAGGGCGGCGATTGCGCAGGCCAAGGTCGTTGAGCAGCGCCTTCATGATCTGGGCGTGCCCTGGGTAGCGTATGGTCTTGTAGTTGAGGTTGCGGACGCGGCCTTCGAGTGTCGCGCACAGGGTGCCGAGACCGCCCGAGGTGTTGAAGGCTTCGTAGGTCACGCCGTCGAGCGCGAACTCCTCACACTCCTCCAGCGCGGGCACCTCGCGCAGGCGGCCGTTCACGACTGCCTCGCAAGGCTCGCAGTACTCGTTGATCACGCCGTCCGTGGACCAGGTGAGATTGTAGTTCAGGGCGTTGGACGGGTAACGCGGCAGGGCGCCCACACGCAGGCGGACGTCGTGCAACTCGTCGAAGTGCTGGGCAAGATCCCAGGCCGCGATGGTGATGAAGCCAGGGGCGAGACCACACTGCGGTATGAAGGCGGTATCGCTGCCGGCGGCCAGCTCCCGTACGACACGGCTGGAGGCGACGTCCTCCGTCAGATCCAGATAGTGGGCTCCGGCCTGTTTGGCCGCACGCGCGATGGTGGTCGTCAGATGAAAGGGCGCGCAGTTCACAACGGCGAAGCGGTCCTCCAGCGCCCGCGCAAGCGCAGCGGGATCATCGATCGCGAGCGCCTCCATCTCGAACATGTGCCTCGAGTTCAGGCTGGCCAGCGCCTCGGGCGAGGCGTCGAGCACCTTGACTTGATAGGCGCCCGATCCGGCCAGCAGGTCGGCGACCGTGGACCCGATCTTGCCTGCGCCGACAATGGCGATCTTTCGCATGTGCGCCTCCAGCTGTTGAACTGAGCGTCCACTACAGTCGAGCCGGTTACAACTGGCGCATCGGCGTTCTGCACGACTATAGTGGGCGGAGCGACGACAAAATGTGACGATATGACGATGGATGACCTCGATCAGCATCTTCTCAGCCGCCTGCGGGAAAACGCCCGGGCGCCGGTAGCCGAGTTGGCCCGCGCGCTGGGGCTTTCGAGAACCACCATCCAGAGCCGGCTCGCCAAGCTGGAACGATCGGGCGTGATCGCCGGGTATTCCGTGAAGCTTTCGGATCAGCACCAAGCCGGTCAGGTGCATGCTTACGTGCTGCTGACTGTGGAGCCCAAGCAGGCGGCGGCGGTCACGGCCGCGCTGAAGAAGCTGTCGGGCGTGCGCACGCTTCAGTCGGTGAGCGGACCGTTCGACATGGTGGCTGTGGTCGAGGCGGGAAGCGTCTCGGAGATGGACGCCCTGATCGACGAGATCGGCGCCGTCAAAGGGGTGGAGCGCACCAACAGCTCCATCGTGCTTTCCACCAAGTTCGACCGTTAGCGGCTCTCGACTGAGATAGAGAATTCACGGCGCCGCTGAAACCGTCGGCGCGCGGGGCTGTTGCTCCGGGGCGGCGAGAGGCGCCGCGCCATGAAGGAGGCCAGCATGGCCCAGGGGCAACAAGGCGGCGGCAAGGCTGCCGACGACCTCAAGAGCCGCGAGTACCGTGACGCCGACGGCAAGGTTCACCACCACACCCGCAAGTACATGGAAGAGCACGCCGACGAAGCCGACGGCAAGAAGGCCGGCGCGAAAGCCAAGGCCGAGAGCCGGTCGTTTGACGAGAGTGGTCGCAAGAGCGGCGGGGCAAAGAACAGCGGCGGCAAGAGCGCCACGAAGGCGGCCTCCAGCACATCCAAGAACTCCGCCAAGCCGAAGTCAGGCAAGGGCGGCACGACTGTCGACCACGATGAGATCCGCGCCTGGGCCGAGTCACACGGCGGCGTGCCGGCGGCGGTGGAGCGCACCCACTCAGAGGACGACGTCGGCATCATCCGGATCATGTTCCCGGACGCGCCGAACTCGGAACACAGCGCCCTGACGGAAATCAGCTGGGACGAGTTCTTCGAGGAGTTCGAAGCGCGCGAACTGGCGCTGGTCTACCAACCTGACAGCCTATTCTCGAAGCTGATCGGCCGGGACACGGCCGACAAGCGGGCGCACGGCGACAACAAGGCTTCCCGTCGCAAGTGATCAACGGCGACCGGCCCTTGCACACTCAGGGCCGGTCAGCCGCCGTTACGCAGCTTGTTGTGAATGTCGGTGGCTGCCAGCGCCGCTTCGCCCTCGGCGGTGGTGATCTGGTTCAAACCGCGAACCACGTCGCCGGCGGCATAGAGCCCTGGCACCGATGTCTCCTGGTGGTCGCCGACATAGAGGCGGCCGCTTTCGTCCAGGCGAGCGCCGGCGTCGATCGCCAGGCTCGTCCGAGGCGTGACGCCGAGGGCCGAATAGACGGTGTCGAACTCCTGCGGGCGCCCGCCGGCGAAGCACAGGGCCGCGATGCGGCCGTTGTCGAGCACCACGCTCTCCATCGGCGCCTCGACGACGCCGATACCGCGCGCCTCCAGCTTGGTGCGCATGTCGTCCGACAGGCTTTCGGGCGGGCCCACATGGATCAAGGTCACCTGGTCCGTGTAGGTGGTGATGAAGATCGCCTCGTTCGCCGAGTGGTCATCCTCGCCGATGATGCCGACCCGCTTGTCAGTGACTTCGAAGCCGTCGCAGATCGGGCAGACGCGGATCAGGCCCTGGCTGACGGCCTCCTCCACCCCTGGGATAGGCGGGGCGTTGTCCACGACGCCGGTCGCCAGGATCACCTTGCGGGCCAGCAACTCGCCCTCGCTGGTCTCCAGGCGGAAAGCGTCTTCTTCGGGAAACAGAGCGTTGACCCGGCCATCGCGGATCTCGGCGCCGTATCGGGCGGCCTGGATGCGCATCCGGCGGAGCAGGGTCTTGCCTTTGATGCCGGCGGGGTAGCCCGGATAGTTGTGGCTGACCGGGATCCAGGAGGCGCGGCTTGCGCCCCCATCGATCAGCAGGAAGTCGCGGCGGAAGCGGGCGAGATAGATAGCGGCAGTGAGCCCGGCCGGGCCGCCGCCCACCACTACGCAGTCATAGATCTTGTCAGTCATGCGGGGCGGCAACGCGCCAAGCGACGGCGCGCTCCCGAGGTCCTTATTTGAGCGTGTAGAGATAGGCGGCGATGTCGCGGGCTTCGCGTGGGCCGATGCCCATGGGCGGCATGGCGCTTTGCGGATCGATGGCGTGGGGGTCCTGCAGCCACAGGATCAGGTTCTCCGGGGCGTTGTTCACACGCCCCCCGATGTAGGTCCGCTGAGCGAAGGCGGCGAGCGGCGGGCCGACCTTGCCGCTGGCGCCGCGTACGCCAGGGATCTGGTGGCAGCCGCCGCAAGGCCGCTGCTCGATGGCGGCCCGGCCGGTGACGGGATCACCGCCGGTCAAGGCTTGCGCCCTCTTCTCCAGCCGTCCTTTGGCCTCGAAGTGGTTGGCCGTCAGGCCAGCGCCCAGGCCAAACACGGCGACTCCTGCAAGCAGGGCCAAGGCGGCGGGCGTTCTCAGGCGTGGCATGCCGGCACCATGAAGCCGATCAGGCTTTGGAAGAGGATCGCCAGCAGGAAGATGCCCGCCGTCGCCGCGCCCACCATGCCGGCGAACGCCCGATTGCCGGGCTCGCCCTCGCCGGGACGGGCGCGTCTCGCACGCCAGGAGATCAGGCCGCCGAGCACGGTGGCGCCCGCCGCCACCAGGCCCAATCCCCCCGTGAGCAGGGGCGTGCCCAGGCGGCAATCCCAATAGACCAAGTCGGAGCCGATCTGATGCTGCAGCACCCACGCGGCGGCGCCGACGAACAGGCCGCTCCAAGGCCTCAGGCCGCTGCGATCAATCCAGCGGATCACGACAGCCATCTCGGCGCCCAGTAGACCAGCAGATAGATCGGCGCCCATGCCGCCACCACGAACATCCAGTAGAAGGCGTCGTCGTCCACGTCGGAGAACCTCTCCGTGTCGACCTGGTGCGTGAACAGGAAGACGGTCAGCAGGCCCGTGTCGATGAAGTCGGTCACAAGGTGCAGCGTGTGAAGCAGCATCAGCGCCCAGGTGATGGAGCCGTAAGCGTCCTGGTCCCAGCGCACATTCAGGCTGGTGAACTCGAATCCGCGGATCACCAGCGCCAGGCCGTTGAGCACGCCCACCACCAAGGCCCAGAAGCGCGTGGCCTTCAGGTCGCGCATGCGGGCGACATGCGAGAGCACCATGGTCGGCGCGAGGCTGATCAGCAGAAGCGCGGTCATGGCCGTGCCCCAGCCCAGAGCCGGAGGTGGCGCGTCCAGCGGCCAGGCGTCCGCCCCGTTCATCAGGTAGATGTAGGAGGCCCCGGCCAGGGCGAAGCCGGTCGTCTCGATCAGGATGAAGGCCATGCCGGCCCAGAACCACAGTCCGTGCGTGGAGAAGCCGGCGGATGGCAGGCGCGACAGGTCGCCGACGAGGCGCTCGCTCATGCCAAGGCTCCCGGCGGGGTGCGCTCCGGCGCCCCAACCTTGCTGGTGTGCGAGGGCTTCGGCCAGAACCAGCCGACGACGCAGAGCGTGACTGGGATGCTGAGCCAGACAATCAGCCACTCGTTGAAGATCGAGCCGACGAAGAGGGCGGTGGTCGCCAGGCCAGTGAGGAGGGGCCACAAGGTCGGGCCGGGCGAGCCCTCCCGCACGTCCGGGGCGGCGTCGCTGACGGTGGTGAGCAGCACCTCGCGGTGATCAAGGCTGAGGCCGTCCATCAGCGGCAGGTGCGGCCCGGAGGTCCAGAGCGGCTGGCGACCTTCGACGAAGGGCGTGTAGCCGAAATTGTGCGGCGGGGGCGGCGAGCTGGTCGCCCACTCTAAGCCGCCGGCCTGCCACGGATTCGGCCCGGCAGGTCGTCCTCGGCGCCAGCTGATGGCGAGGTTCAGCAGATAGACGCCGACCCCTGTGGCCAACACCAGCGAGCCGGCCGTGGACAGCAGGTTCATGTCCGCCCAGCCCATCTCGCTCGGGTAGGTGTAAACCCGGCGCGGCATGCCCCACAGGCCTAGCAGGTGCATGGGAAAGAAGGCGACGTGGAAGCCCAGGAAGATGAGCCAGAAGCTCCACTTGCCTGCGGTTTCGTTCGGCATCCGGCCGAAGACCTTAGGGAACCAGTAGAAGATCCCGCCCAGCAGCGGAAACACCGCCCCGCCGATCAGAACGTAATGGAAGTGGGCGACCACGAAGTAGGTGTCGTGCACCTGGGTATCGAGCGGCACGGACGCCAGCATCACGCCCGACAAGCCGCCCAGCACGAAGGTGATGATGAAGCCCACCACGAACAGCAGCGGGGTCTGGAACCGCGGCTTGCCGTCCCACATGGTGGCGATCCAGCAGAAGATCTGAATGCCCGACGGCAGGGCGATGGTCATGCTCGCCGCCGTGTAGAAGCTGTTGCCCATATGCGGCAGGCCGGTGGTGAACATGTGATGCACCCAAAGGCCGAAGGCGAGGAAGCCGATGGCCAGCAGGGCGAGGACCAGCAGGGGATAGCCGAAGGTCGTGCGCCGGCTGAACGTCTGGGTGATCTCCGAGACCATGCCAAGGCCTGGCAGGAAGATGATGTAGACCTCCGGGTGGCCGAAAAACCAGAAGAGGTGCTGGTAGAGAAGGTTGTCGCCGCCTTCGGGCGCGTTGAAGAAGTGGGTGCCGACCAGCCGGTCGGAGATCAGGAAGCTGGTCGCCAGCATTACCGCCGGCATGGCCAGCATGATCATGAAGGCCGTGACCAACATGGCCCAGGCAAACAAGGGCATGCGCGCCAGCGTCATGCCCGGCGCGCGCAGCTTCAGGATCGTCGTGGCGGTGGACGCCGCGGCGGCCAGCGCGGCGACCTCCGTAAAGGTCACCATCTGGGCCCAGATGTCGGTTCGCTTCCCGGGGGAGTATTCCGGCCCGGAGAGCGGCGTGTAGCCAGTCCAGCCGGCTTCCGGCGCGATGTTCAGCAGGAAGGCCACGTAGATCATCACGCCGCCGGCCAGGTAGACCCAGTAGCTGAAGGCGTTGAGGCGCGGGAACGCCATGGTGCGCGCGCCCACCACCAGCGGCACCAAATAAACGGCCATCGCTTCCATGATCGGCACGGCAAACAGGAACATCATGGTCGTGCCGTGCATGGAGAAAATCTGGTTGTAACGGTCCGGGCTGATCAGACCGCTCTCCGGCCGGGCCAGCTGGGTGCGCATCAACAGCGCAAGCAGTCCGCCGAGGACGAAGAACACCAAGCCCGTCGCCACGTAGCGCTTGCCGATCTCCTTCGGATCGACGGTGGTGAGCCAGCCCCACAGGCCGGGCGGCGTGGCCCAGGTCAGGGCCAGGCGGGCTTCGCGTTCGGGATCGAGCGCCGTGGCGGGCGGAGCTGCGTCGACGGGGCTC
The DNA here is from genome assembly GCF_003254705.1 of Phenylobacterium deserti. GTDB lineage: Bacteria > Pseudomonadota > Alphaproteobacteria > Caulobacterales > Caulobacteraceae > Phenylobacterium > Phenylobacterium deserti. Next base: position 571,998 of record NZ_QFYR01000001.1, on the reverse strand, counting down.
ACCGCAGGGTCTCCAGATAGGCGACCACGGCGTTCAGCTCGGAGGCCGTCAGAGGGACGCGGGGCATGGTCGTGCCGGGCTTGACGCCCTGCGGGTCCGCGACCCAGGCCTGCAGGTCGCCGCGCGTGTTCGGCAGGGTTCCAGCGGCGATCGTGGCGCGGCTCTTCAGGTGCGTGAGGTCAGGGCCGATGCCCGCGCCCGCATCGGTGCCCTGGACGCGATGGCACATGGCGCAGGCCTTCCCGTTGAAGATCTGCTTGCCCTGGATTTCGAGCGGCCCAGTCGGATCTGCGGCGCGGGCAAGCTGGCTGCGTCGCCAGGCCTCGAACTCTTGGGGGGAAGTGACCTGCACGTCGAAGGCCATTTTCGCGTGCTCCAGGCCACAGAACTCGGCGCACTGCCCACGGAAGGCGCCCGTGCGGGTCGGCGTAAGGGTGATGAAGTTCACCCGGCCCGGGATCAGGTCGGTCTTGCCTGACAGGTTCGGGACCCAGAAGGAGTGGATCACGTCGTTGGCGTGCAACTCGACAACCGCAGGACGTCCCACCGGCAGGCGCAGTTCGTTGGCGGTGAGCACCCGCTCAGACGGGCCTTGGCCCTGGTACTCGACGTCCCACCACCACTGGTTTGCGGTGACCTTGATGCGCAGCGGATCGGGCCCGACGTCCGCGAGGCTGCGATCCACCAGGAAGCTGACGCTGACCAGCACGATCAAGCCTGTGACGATCAGGCCGATCCACCCCGTCAGCGTCCGGTCCAGCACGCCCTCGGCCGCGGTGCGGCTTTGGATAGGCAGCGCGTCGTCGCTGGGCTTGCGGCGCGCGCGCCAAAGCGCCGAGCCCAGGAAGGCCATCACCAGCAGGTACATCAGGCCGCAGACGACCAGCATGGTGCGCCAGACGACGTCGATGTCCTGGGCCTGCTTGCCGGCCGGGTCGAGAATGTTCTGCGGTCCATGGCAGGCGGCAAGCGTCAGGGCCGCGAGTAAGACCAGCCCTCGCAGGGCGCCATTCATCGCGGCCCGACCATGCTGGGCGTGGGATCGCCGGTAGGCGGCGCACGGTCCATGTTGTTGATCGGCGGAATGGCGCGGATGCCGTCCTGCCGGCTGGGCGCGGCGAGCTTGTCGGCGTTGCCCGAGAGGCTCCGAACGTAGGCGGCGATCTCCCAAACCTGGGCTTCAGGGATCTTGTCCTTGAAGGCCGGCATGCCGTTCGGGCGCCCCTGCACGATGGAAGCGTAGATCTGCTCGATCGAGCCGCCGTAGCGCCACTTGTCGTCCATCAGCGGCGGGCCGATGCCGCCTCCACCGTTGAAGTGGCACCCGGAGCAGTTGAACCACTTGTAGTAGCGCTGGCCGTTGGCGATGTGCTGGGCGTTGCCCTCGTACTCCTGCGCCCGCGGGTCCGACGGCGTGGGCGCGGGAGCGCCCGGATAGAGGTCGCTCACGGTCACGGCGCGCGGGCCCGTCTCGGCCGGCGAAGCATCGAGGGCGCGGTTCTCGCGGTTGCAGGCGGTCAGACAGCACGCCGTCGCAAGAACGACGAACATGCGCCCGCCCCAGGCGCTGGCTACCATGCGCTTCCTCCAGCTTCTTCAACTCACGAAGCTGAGCCGTGTTCCGGACGTCGCCTTTGTTGCGTTGGGGCAGATCGGGAGAGCTTGAAATCAGAGGAGAGCCTGATGACCGACCCGTTCGACCTCGATCGTTTCGTGCGCGCCCAGGCCGGCGTCATCGACCAGGCGCTGGCGGAGCTGCGGGCGGGAGCCAAGCGCAGTCACTGGATGTGGTTCGTCTTCCCTCAGATCGAGGGGCTGGGACACAGCGCCATGGCGCAGCGCTATGCGATCCAGTCGCTGGAGGAGGCGCGCGCCTTCCTTGCTCATCCGGTGCTGGGCGCGCGGCTGCGAGAGGCGGTGGAGGCGACGCTCGTAGTGAACGAGCGGAGCGCGCGCGAGGTGTTCGGGAGCCCTGACGACATGAAGTTCCGCTCGAGCCTGACGCTGTTCGCCCGTGCGGCGCCCGAGGAGCCGATCTTTCGCGAGGCGCTTGCGCGCTACTTCGACAGCCAACCCGATCCGCTGACGGAGCGCCGGCTGACCTAGCTGGCGGCGAAGATCTTCATGAGTCGGGCCGCGGCCGGCAGCATCAGCGCGCCCAGCAGGCACGGGAAGATGAAAAGGATCAGCGGCAGGGTCAGCTTGGCCGCGAGCGCCAGGGCTTTCTCTTCGGCGCGCAGCATGCGCTTGGCGCGCATGTCGGCGGAGAACACCGACAGGGTCTCGCCGAGGCTGGTGCCCATCTCCTCCGCCTGCCGCAGCATGGTGGCGAGGGCGCGCGCGTCGTCGATGCCCAGGCGATCGGCGAACGAGGCCCAGGCATCCTTGCGCGAGCGACCGGCGCGCAGCTCGAGCACGAGGAAGCGGAGGTGGATGGCCAGGTGCGGATAGCGGCGGGCGAGCTCGTCCGTCACGCGGGTTACCGCGGCGTCGAGGCTGAGGCCCGCTTCCACGGAGGCGACCAGGAGGTCGAGCATGTCAGGGAAGCCGTCGGAGTACTCGTACTCGCGCTTCTGCCGGCGTGACTTGAGCACCTGGTCGGGACCAAGCATGGCGATGCCAGACACGACGCACGCCAGCAGGATCCCGGTCGGGCCCGCCTTTCCGCCGACGATCAGAGGCAGGGTGAGGATCACCACCACGGTGGCCAGCGCCAGGGCGGCGGCGCGGACACCGAGGTAGATGACCGGCGCTTCGCGGTTGTAGTAGCCGGCCTGCATCAGCTTGCTGCGGAGCACGGTGAGCTTGGCGGGATCGCGCACGGCGTCCTGCTGGCCCAGGCGACGGACCGTGTTCAGGGCCTGGGCGGCTAGCCCCCCGCCGGACTTCGGCGTGGCGGCGAGGGCGCCTGGGCCGCCTTGCAGGCGGGTGCGGCGCACGGCGCGCAGGCGCAGCTCGCCGAACCAGATCCAAAGCGCGCCCCCGCCGGCGGCGACCACCAGGGCGACGCCGATCAGGGTGATGAAGCTCTGCAGCTGCTGCGGGGACATGTCAGATCCGCATGTCGATCATGCGCCGCATGACCATGTTGCCGACGAACATCCAGAACAGGATGACGCCCAGGCCGATCTTGACCATCGGCTCGTCGATCACCTCGCCATAGAACTTGGGCGACATGACCATGATCAAGCCCACAGCGCAGAAGGGGGCGGCGGTCAGGATGGTGGCCGAGGCGCGGCCTTCCGACGAGGCGGCCTTGATCTTGAGGCGCATCTTCAGCCGCTCGCGGATGGTGTTGGCGTTGAGCTTGAGGAGGCCAGTCAGATTGCCGCCGGCGCGCTCCTGCAGGCGAACCGTGGCGGCGAACAGGTCCATGTCCCCGTGCTTGCAACGCTCGGCCATGCGGGCGACAGCCTGCTCGAGTGTCGCGCCATAGGCGATCTCGTCGGCGGCCATGCCAAACTCGGTGCCGATGGGATCCTGCATCTCGCGCGCCACCAGACCGATGGCGGTGGGAACCGGGTGACCGGCTTCAAGGCTGCGAACCACAATCTCCAGCGCCTGGGGCAGCTGCTCGCCCAGCGCCTTGTGGCGTTTGCCGGCCATGATCTTGAGGTAGGCAAGTGGGCCGCCAAGGCCCACCAGCGGCAGAACCATAGCCGTCAGCATGATCTGCCGGCTCAGGATGAAGACCGCTACGCAGGCGCCGAGAGCGCCAGCCGTTGAAAGGGTGATCCACTTGCGCGGCTCGTACTTCACCCCGGACGCAACGATAAGATCGGACAACCAGCGCAGGCGTTCGCCCTTCTCGCCCGAGGCGCTGAGGCCCCGCTGCTTGCGCAGTTCCATGACGAGCGCTTGCACGCCCTCGACCTTCTCGGCGACCTTGAGGCGCTGGTTCAGCTTGCGCTTCTGGGTGGCCACGGTGAGCAGGCCGAAGAGCGCTTGGCCGGCGGTGAACACCGCGGCGAAGACCAGGATCAGGAACGCGAGACGCGGGTCCCAGCTCATGACGCCCCCAGCACCCGCGAGGGATCAAAGTTGGCGGTGTCGTAGGGAATGCCCCGACGGATCATCTCGTCGAGGCATCGCGGACGCAGGCCAGAGGCGCGGAACTCGCCGTGCACCGTGCCGTCCGGATCGGTGTGGGTGCGGTTGAAGGTGAAGATGTCCTGCATCTGCACCACGTTACCTTCCATGCCGGTGATCTCGGTGACGTAGGTCACCTTCCGCTTACCGTCCGCCAAGCGCATGACCTGGACGATCAGACCTACGGCCGAGGCGATCTGGGCGCGGACGGCGTCCGGTCCGATGTTCATGCCGCCCATGGCGACCATCTGCTCGAGACGACTGATCGCCTCGCGCGGATTGTTGGCGTGGATGGTGGCCATGGAGCCTTCGTGGCCGGTGTTCATAGCCTGCAGCATGTCGAAGGCTTCTTCGGAGCGGACTTCGCCCAGGATCACGCGGTCGGGGCGCATCCGCAGGGCGTTCTTCACCAGCTCGCGCTGGCGGATTTCGCCCTTGCCCTCGATGTTCGGCGGGCGGGTCTCCATGCGCACGACGTGCGGCTGCTGCATCTGCAGTTCGGCGGCGTCCTCGATGGTGATCAGGCGCTCGCCATGGCTGATGGACGCCGAAAGCGCATTGAGCAGGGTGGTCTTGCCCGAACCCGTACCGCCGGAAATCACCGTGGAAACACGGGCCCGCACGGCGCCGTACAGGAAGTCGGCCATGGCCTGCGGCATGGCCCCGAACTCCACGAGCTTCTCGAGCGTGAACGGCTTCTTGGAGAACTTCCGGATCGAGACCGCAGCGCCGTCGATGGCGATCGGCGGGATGGCGGCGTTGACCCGGCTGCCGTCGGCCAGGCGGGCGTCGACCATGGGCTGGCTCTCGTCGATCCGCCGTCCGACGGCGGCGACGATGCGGTTGACGATGCGCAGCAGGTGGTCGTTGTCGCGGAAACGGATAGGGGTGAGCTCAAGCTCCCCGCGCCGCTCCACATAGATCTGGTGCGGGCCGTTGATCAGGATGTCGCTGATGGTGTCGTCCTTGAGCAGCGGCTCAAGCGGGCCCAGCCCCACCATCTCGTCAAAGATGGAGGCGCCCAGCACCTCCAGCTCGGCGTTGTTCAACGCCATGCGTTCGGCGCGGGCGAAGTCGGCCGTCAGGCGCAGGACCTCGCGGCGCAGATCGGCCTGGTCGAGACTGTCAAGCTTGGAGAGATCCAGCTCGTCGATCAGACGCGCGTGCAGCCGCAGGCGCAGATCGAGATGCTCATTGCGCGGCGGAGCGGCCTTCGGCGCTGCGGCGCGCGGTTCGGCCTTTGCAGGCGCGGCAGCGGCGACCGGCTCGGGCGCGGGCGCCGGTTCGGGCGCTGCGACGGTAGCCCGTGAGAGGCCGAAGCGGCCCATCAGGCGGCCCTCTTGGCGGCCGCTTCCTTGCGGGCAGGGCCGGTGGCCAGCCGATCCACGAGAGCGCCGATGTCCTTGACGATCTTCGACTTAGGCCGGTGCTGGGCGATGGGGCCGCCCAGGTTGGCGGAGGCGGCCGCCGCCTCCCAGTCGGAGGAGATGCCTGCGTCGGCCTTGCGTTGCAGGGCACGCTCGGCCTCGGCCATGGAGGGCGCGGGACCGAACATGCGGCTCGCCAGGCGATTCAGGACGATGCGTGGCTTCACGCTTGCGCCGGCTTCGATCTCGTCTGTCAGGGAGCGGGCGGCGATCAGAGCCGGCACGGTAAGCTCGGACACCACCAGCACCTCGTCGCAGCCCGACAGAGCGTCGAGGGTCCAGTCGCGACGGTGACGCGGCATGTCCAGAATGACGAACGGATAGGTCTCGCAGGCGACCTCCAGGAGGCGCAGCACGGCGTCCCGGCTGACGGTCTGGAAGGCATCCGGATCGCGCTCGCCGGCCAGCAGGTCGAGCTGCTTGGACACGGGCGTCACGAAGGCCTGCAACACGGCGGCGTCGATGCGGTCGGCGGCGCCGGCGAAGGCGCCCAGACGCATGGACGGTTCGGCGCCCAGGTAGGCAGCGGCCGATCCGTCGGCGAGGTTCAGGTCGATCAGGCAGACCGCACGTTCTTGTTCGGCGCGCGCAGCCAGGGCGGTGGCGATCTCCACCGCGACCGTGGTGGCGCCGGAGCCGCCCACAGCGCCGGTGACAGCCCAGCAGCGGGAGGTCTGCACAGGCGCGGCCGGCGCCGGAGCGGTCGGTGCGGCGCGGGCCAGAAGCCCTGCGGCTGCGGCGGTGAACTGTTCCGGCGTGAAGGGCGCCTCGAGCACGTCTGACGCTTCCAGGCGCATCAGGTTGCGCACCACGGGAGCGGGCAGGCGCTCGCCCACCAGCAGCACAGGCGGCGCGGCGACACCCAGGGCGACGGCTTGGATGGCGACGGCCAGGGCAGGCGCGTCCCAGGCGTCGGCGTCGACAACCACCAGATCGCAGTCGCCGGCGCGGACGCCTGCCAGGCGCTCCAGGCCGGCGGCTTCGACGAAGGCGCCGGCAAGCGGTCCTTGGACGAGTGCGGCAAGGGCAGGACCCACCGCGATGATCCGGCGGCCGGACATGGACGAGGTCATGGACGCAACCTCCACAGTTTTACGCGTCAGCCGCATGCTCACCTCGCATCGCCGGGGTCACGCGGCAGCGGGGTGTCAAAGGCACGGCCATTGAGGATGAGATCGACGGCGCTAGGCTCGCCAGACACCGACGTGGTTCGCGCCGCCGTCGCGAAGTCTTCGGCGGTGACCAGGCGCGGGGTGACGATGATGACCAGCTCGGTCTCGTTGCGCCGCCAGCGGGTCGAGCGGAACAGGGCGCCCACCACGGGGAGCGAGCCCAATCCCGGGAACTGGCGCACCGCGTTGGCGTAGTTGTGCTGGAACAGACCGCCGATCGCGAGCGAGTCGTTGTTCTTCAGCTCGACCGTCGTGCTGGCCTTTCGGGTGATCAGGCCGGGCACGGTGATGTCGTTGATGCGCAGGGCGTTGGTGGCGTCCAGCTCGCTGACCTCAGGCTCGACCAGCAGGCGGATCAGCCCGTTGTCCTGCACCAGCGGCTGGAAGTTCAGGCGCACGCCGTATTCGCGGAACTGCAGGCTGATCTGGTCGCGGCCCTGCGGCACCGGATACGGGAACTCGCCCCCAGCCAGGAAGCTGGCCTTTTCGCCTGACAAGGCGACCAGGTTGGGACGCGCCAGGGTGCGGATCAGGCCCTTCTCTTCCAGGGCCACGATGGTGGCTTCAACGGAGGCGTTGGCGTCGCCGATGCCGCTGCGGACGCGGATGCCGCCCGCCGGCGGGCTGGCGCCGACCAGGCCCGAGCCGAAGACGAGGTTCGTGGTGCCGCTGGTGATGTTGGCGCTGAAGCCAAGGTCCTGCAGCGCCGATCGACTCGCTTCCAGAACGCGGACCTGAAGCACGACCTCCTGCGAGGCGCGAACGGTGAGGGTCGAGGTCACGCCGTCGGGGGCGAACTTGTCGGCCAGGGTCTTGGCGCGGGCGGCCACCGAAGTGGTCGATACGTCGCCGGTGAGCAGCAAGCCCTGGCCCAGGGTCTGAACCTTGATCTGCTCGCCCGGCAGGGCGGTGGCGAGCTCGGCCTCCAGAGCGCGGGCGTCGTAGCCCACCTGCACGTCGATCACCTCCTGCAGTCGGCCGCCGGCGCCGTAGACCAGCAGGTTGGTGGCGCCGCGGGCCTTGCCGCGGACGTAGAAGCTTGAGTTCGTCGTGGCGACGATCTGGGCGGTGTCGGGCTGAGCCACGACGATCTTGCTGGCCGGGCCGTCCAGGCGGAAGGACAGCGACTTGTCCTGCGGCACGAAGATGGTGCGGCTCGGCTGGGCTTCGCTCGGGAAATCGTTGGCCTGCGCGGGGGCGCCGGCGCCCAGGGTCAGGAGGGCGAGGGCGGCGGCCGTCAGACGACGCGGCATGGTGTGGCGAACGCTCATGGGACTAGCCGATGTTCGGCTTGAAGCTGCTGGAGGGCGCCGGCTTCGGTTCCGGAAGCGGCACGGGGGCGGTGACGGACACGGTCGCCTGAGCCTGAGGAGGCGCTGGGCGATCGCGACCGCCACGGCCGTCCCCTTCGACGATCATGATCAGGCCGCCGCCGTCGCCGGGGGATTGCCGCCGGGGGGCGGAGCGCGACGCGGTGCGAACCGCCGGGGCCGCGGGCGCCAGGCCCCCGCTGCTGACCGCCGCAACCTCGGTGGAGCCCATGGGGCGCAGCGCCAGCGACAGCTTGCCGAGGTCGCTGGCGGAGGCGAGCTTCTGGCTGTCAGCCAGATCAACTTCCAGGGTGGCGGTGGAAGGTGTCGCCGGCTTGTCGGAGGTCAGGTCCGCGTTCAGATCGACGGCCAGAACCCGGATGTTCTGCACCAGGACGGACGAGACAAACGTCCTCTTGGAGCCTTCCGGCGTCAGGTCGCGCGTGAGCATGACGTCGACGCGGTCGCCCGGCAGGGCATGGCCGCCCACGCCGGAGACGTCCGACACGCGGATGGTGTAAGCGCGCATGCCGTCGGCGATCTCGGCGGCGACGGAGGAACGTGCGCCGGGGCCCGACAGCTTGCTGGGCAGCAGGGGCTCGCGTTCCGCGATGGCGGTGAGGGCCACGGGCGCGCCGCCGCCGTCCTGGGACAGCACGGCCTCGACCGTGGAGAAGGCGCCTTCCGGGACGGCGTCCTTGGGGATCCGGACCAACTTCAGATGACCGCCTTCGAGCTTGTCGCCGAACTTCAGCGGCTTGGAGGCGACCACCACCGGCACGCCTTCGACGCGCGGCGCGGCCATGGCCACCTTGCCGTTCATGGACTGCGGCAGCAGGGTCTGGGCCACCACGAGGGCGCCTAGGCCGAGCACGGCGGAAGCTCCCAGGCTGACGATTGTGACGACGCGCATCTTCCCCGACCGACCCGAAAAATCCTTTTCAGACCGTAAGGTTAGCGAGCGGGGACTTGCGATATCCCGAACAAACGAGGTGAATGCGCCGTCAAGCTTTCTGAACAGCGATCAGAAGCCCGAGAGCCGCAGTTCCCCAGGAGCCCGCCGCAGCTCAGATTGGGTCGGGCGACGGCTTCGGCGGTGGTTAACCGAACAAGCTCGCGCCCAGCCTCTGGAGCCTCAATCCGCAGCCAGGCGGACAAGCACAGCGCCTTCGCTGACCTGGGCGCCGACGCTCACCGAAACCTCTTCCACCAGGCCGTCGAACGGCGCGGACATGGCGTGCTCCATCTTCATGGCTTCGAGCACAAGGAGAGGTTGGCCCTTCGTCACCCGGGCGCCGGCCTCGACCGACAGGGCCGTGACCTTGCCGGGCATGGGCGAGCGGATCTGCCCGTCACCCCCCGCTTCGCCTGCCCTTGAGACGTCCGGCGCCAAAGTGAAGCGGAAGGCTTCCCCATGCTCGAAGACCACGATGTCGTTTTCGTCCGTCAGCAGCACAGAGCGGGAACCCGCGGTCTCCGAAGGCTCGGCCATAACCGCCTTGCCGTCCAGGAACAGGCGCACGGCCTGCTGCGGCGGCGCGTTCAGCCGGAAGCCCGCCAGCTCGCGCCAGGGCGACGGCGCCTGCTCCGACAGACTGTCGTCCCCAGCGATCATGGCGGCGGCCGCCGCGCCGGCGAGAACCGCAGGGGATGGCTCGGACGTGGTGACAAGCTCTTCGAGCCGACGCTCGATGAAGCCGGTGTCCACGTCACCGGCGATGAAGTCCGGCTCTTCCAGGCAGCGGGTCAGGAAACCGGCGTTGGTCCTGACCGGGAACACCTCCACCGCGTCGCAAGCCGAGGCCAGGGCGGCGAGCGCCAGCTCGCGGTTGGGCGCGTGGGCGATCAGCTTGGCGATCATCGGATCGTAGAAGGGGGTGACCTCCCCGCCTTCCTCGACGCCGGAGTCGACGCGGACGTTCTCGGGCAGACGGAAGTGTTCCAGCACGCCCGTGGAGGGCAGGAAGCCGCTGGCCGGGTTTTCGGCGTAGAGCCGCGCTTCCACGGCGTGACCGGAAAGGGTGATCTCGTCCTGCCGCAGCGGCAGGTGTTCGCCGGCCGCGACACGCAGCTGCCATTCCACCAGATCTTGACCGGTGACCATCTCGGTCACCGGATGCTCCACCTGCAGCCGGGTGTTCATCTCCATGAACCAGATGCGATCGGGGCGCAGGCCTTCGCTGGCGTCGGCGATGAACTCCACGGTGCCCGCGCCTTGGTAGCCGACCGCCTTGGCCGCCCTCACGGCGGCGGCGGTGACCGCCTCCCGGGTGGCCGCGTCCATGCCAGGGGCAGGCGCTTCTTCGATCACCTTCTGATGGCGGCGCTGGAGCGAGCAGTCGCGCTCGAACAGATGGACAGCGTTGCCGTGCGTGTCGGCGAAGACCTGCACTTCGATGTGCCGTGGACGGGTGACGTAGGTCTCCAGCAGCACCCGGTCGTCGCCGAACGCCGCCTTGGCTTCACGTTGCGCCGCGCCAAGGCCGGCCAGGAAGTCGTCCGCCCGATCGACGCGCCGCATGCCCTTGCCGCCGCCGCCGGCCACCGCCTTGATGAGCACCGGAAAGCCGATGCGCTCGGCCTCTGCAGCCAGGCGCTCCGGGCTCTGGTCGTCACCCAGATAGCCTGGCGTGACGGGCACGCCGGCCTTGTCCATCAGCGCCTTGGCGGCGTCCTTCAGGCCCATGGCGCGAATGGCCGCCGGCGGAGGGCCGACCCAGGTCAGGCCGGCGGCGATCACCGCCTCCGCGAACGCAGCGTTCTCGGACAGGAAACCGTAGCCGGGGTGAATGGCGTCGGCGCCGGCCTCGCGGGCGGCGGCGATGATCTTCTCCGGCACGAGATAGCTTTCGCGTGCGGCGGCCGGGCCGATGTGCACGGCGCGGTCGGCGTCACGGACGTGTGCGGCGTCGGCGTCCGCATCGGAGTAGACGGCGACGGTGGTCAGCCCCATTCGGCGCGCCGTGGCGAACACCCGTCGGGCGATCTCTCCGCGATTGGCGACAAGAAGCGTGGAGAAGCGGCTCATGCGGTCAAACCAAGAAGCACAACGCCGACCACGAACAGCGACAGCGAGAGGAAGGTGAAGGACGCAAGCACGACGCTGCGGGCGATGGCGCCGGGCCAACTGCAGCCGTAGGCGCCGCGAAGATGGACGACCATGTGCACGCCGAGTGCTACGGCCGCCCAGTCGCCGACCGAGTCGGATGCGGCTTTGGGGAGCAGCATGAGAGCGGACGCGACGAGAGCCGCAAACCCCAGGCCATAGAGCGCCACCACGCCATGCTTATAGGCCGTGGACTTGCGCGAGGGGCGCCAGGTGGTCGCCGCCAACAGCAGCATGGCCACCGGCGCCAGCACGAAAGCCAGCTTGTAGGCGAGGGTTTCGGCCTTGTAGCCGTAGTACTTCCCGTCCGCCTGCTTCTGGTTCCAAAGCTCGATCAGCCCGCGCAGCCGCGCGTCGGTGGTGTCCGCCGGATCAAGCTTGAAGTGCGGCAGCTGGATCAGGTGGTGGCCGGTGAAGTTCGGGATCAGGAACACCAGGAACACCGCAAACAGGAACACGTGCAGCGGCGAGACATAGGTCATCCGCTTGCCCTGCAGCCACTCGCGGCTAAGCCGGCCCGGGTTGAAGGCCAGCAGCGGCAGGGTCCGCCAAAGCCGCCCGTCGAAGTGGGCGATCCCTTCCACCAGCTCGTGCGCCAGGTGGGACAGCTTGTCGTGCAGATGCGCCTTCTGTCCGCACTGATGGCAGAAGTGGCCGACCAGGGCGGTCTGGCAGTTCGCGCAAATGCGGTGCGCCTCCGCATCGGCCAGCGGGGTTTCGAGCTGGGAGCTTTCAGTGGACGCGGGAGGCTGGGCGTCCTGCGTTGCGGCGACGTCGACGGCGCTCATCGGCTTACATCCGGAAGACGCCGAAGCGCGTCTCGGGGATCGGCGCGTTCAGCGATGTGGAGATCGAGAGCCCCAGAACATCACGAGTCTGGGCTGGATCGATCACGCCGTCATCCCACAACCGGGCGGTGGCGAAATAGGGATCGCCCTCTTCCTCATAGCGCTGGCGGATCGGCGCCTTGAAAGCGTCCTCGTCCTCCCGCGGCCAGGTCTCTCCCTTGGCTTCCAGCGCGTCGCGGCGGACGGTGGCCAAGACGCTGGCGGCCTGCTCGCCGCCCATGACCGAGATGCGGCTGTTGGGCCAAGTCCAAAGGAAGCGCGGCGAGTACGCGCGGCCGCACATGCCGTAGTTGCCGGCTCCGAACGAGCCGCCGATCAGAACCGTGAACTTGGGAACTTCGGCCGACGCGACGGCGGTGACCAGTTTGGCGCCGTCTTTGGCGATGCCGCCGGCCTCATACTTACCGCCCACCATGAAGCCCGAGATGTTCTGAAGGAACACCAGCGGGATCTTCCGCTTGCAGGCCAGCTCGATGAAGTGCGCGCCTTTCAGCGCGCTCTCGGAGAACAGCACGCCGTTGTTGGCCAGAATGGCGATCGGATAGCCCCAGATCCGGGCGAAGCCGCACACCAGGGTCGTCCCATACAGCGGCTTAAACTCGTCGAAGGCCGAGCCGTCGACGATCCGGGCGATCACCTCGCGCACATCGTAGGGCGCACGCACGTCCGCGGGCACCAGGCCGTAGAGCTCTTCCGGGTCGTAGGCCGGGGGGCGTGACTCGGCGACGTCGAGTTCGACCCGCTTGGTGATGTTCAGGTTGGCGACGATGTTCCGCACGATGGCGAGAGCGTGCTCGTCATTTTCCGCCACATAATCGACCACGCCGGAGCGACGGCCGTGGGTGTCGGCGCCGCCGAGCTCCTCGGCGCTGATCACCTCGCCGGTGGCGGCCTTCACCAGAGGCGGTCCGCCCAGGAAGATGGTGCCCTGGCCGCGCACGATCACCGTCTCGTCGCTCATCGCCGGCACATAGGCCCCGCCGGCGGTGCACGAGCCCATGACGCAGGCGATCTGAGGGATATTCTCCGCGCTCATCCGCGCCTGGTTGAAGAAGATCCGGCCGAAGTGGTCGCGGTCCGGGAACACCTCCGCCTGGTGCGGAAGGTTCGCCCCTCCGCTGTCCACCAGGTAGACGCATGGCAAGCGGTTCTGGGAGGCGATCTCCTGCGCACGCAGGTGCTTCTTCACCGTCATGGGGAAGTAGGCGCCGCCTTTCACGGTCGCGTCGTTGGCCACCACCATGACTTCGCGGCCGGAGACACGCCCCACGCCGGCGATCACGCCGGCGGCTGGCGCTTCGCCGCCGTAAAGGCCGAAGGCGGCCAGTTGCCCGACCTCCAGGAACGGAGAGCCAGGATCGAGCAGGCGCATGACCCTTTCGCGGGGCAGCAGCTTGCCGCGGCCGGTATGACGCTTCCGGGACTCTTCTGGACCCCCGAGCGCAGCGGCCGCGGACCGCTCACGCAGTTGCTCGACCAGCGCGCGGTTCACCTTGGCGTTGGCCGCAAAGCCCGGTGAGCCCGGGTCGACGGCGGTCTGGAGCTTCCTCATCCGGGCTAGTCTCGACGATTATGCTGGCAAGGCTACGGCCTTGTTGTCGAGCACAAGGTGAAGTTCGGCAATCCGCTTCCACGAAACGCCGTTCGGATGGAATCTTGTGTCGTCGCCCGGCGACAGCCGTCAGTGTGCGTAGAGCTCGACCGGCGGCTTGTCGGCTGGAACGGGGGCTTCCGCTCCACCTGCGCCGCCTCGTGGTCGACGTGAGGTCACGAAGTGACCGAAGTCCGGTGGAAGGTCGCGGCCCGGGATGGGGCGCTTGCTGAAGGAACGAAGACGCTCGAGCAGGGCTTCGAGAGTCTCGTTCGACCCGGTCAGATCGGGCTTGAAAGATCGCTCGGCCATGGGGCGCTCTTATACGCCTCTCTTTCGCGTAACGCCACTCCCCGAACCGCACTTTGTTAAGTGGTTGTTCACCAATGGCGTCGTCTGACCGGCGCGGGCCTTGGCGGACCGCGGGATACAACCAGCGCTCCGCGTGTTTCGGAGCGCGCGATGCCCAGCCCTTCCGCTTCACGACCTGCCGTCGCAGCAGCGGCGACGCACGACGGCTTGCCCACGCCTCGCCGCTACTGGTCGGTGCTGACGATCTGGCTGGCCATGAGCATGTCGGTGCTCGATGGGGCGATCGCAAATGTGGCGCTGCCGACAATCGCTCAGGAGCTCAACGCCAGCCCTGCCTCGTCCATCTGGATCGTCAACGCCTACCAGCTGGCGATCACGGTGTGCCTGCTGCCGATGGCGGCGCTAGGCGACAAGCTCGGGTACCGGCGCGTCTACATGGCGGGCTTGGCGGTGTTCACAGCCGGGTCTCTGGGCTGCGCCCTAACGGACAGCTTGGCTCAGCTTACCGCGGCGCGGGTGCTCCAGGGGCTGGGCGCCGCCGGTATCATGAGCATCAACGCCGCCCTGGTGCGCTTCACCTATCCGGCCCGCTTGCTTGGCCGGGGCATCGGGCTGAATGCAGTTGTGATTTCGATCTCGGCTGCCGTGGGGCCCACCGTCGCCTCGGCCATTCTCGCAAACGGCTCCTGGCCCTGGCTGTTTGCGATCAATGTGCCGCTCGGTCTCCTGGCCATCAGCATCGCCAGCCGCGCCCTGCCGCGCACCGTGGGGTCGGGCAAACCTTTCGACTGGATTTCCGCTCTCCTGAATGCGGCGACCTTCGGCTTCCTGATCCTGGGCGCTGAGGCCGCCGCACGCGAAGGCCTAGTCGACGGCCTGTGGAAGCTGGCCATTGGGGCTGTGGCGGCGGTGTTCCTGGTGCGACGTGAGCTGGGCCGCCCGGCTCCGCTTGTGCCCTTCGACCTGCTGCGGATCCCGATCTTCGGGCTGTCGATCGCCACCTCGATCGTGTCATTCGCCGCCCAGATGCTCGCCTATGTGGCGCTGCCCTTCTACTTCCAGACGGTCATGGACCGCAGCGCCGTGGAGACGGGCTTGCTGATGACTCCCTGGCCGTTGGCCGTCGGCGTTGCGGCGCCCATCGCCGGCCGGCTGGCTGACCGCTACCCGGCGGGGTTGCTGGGCGGCGTCGGCCTGGCGGTGTTCGCCACGGGCTTGGCCCTGCTGTCCATGATCCACCCGGGCGCCTCCACCTTCGACATCGTTTGGCGCATGGCGATCTGCGGGTTGGGCTTCGGCTTTTTCCAGTCGCCCAACAACCGGGCCATGGTCTCCTCGGCGCCCATGAACCGCAGCGGCGCGGCCGGCGGCATGCTGGCGACGGCGCGCCTGCTGGGCCAGACCGCCGGGGCGGTGACCACCGCGGTCTTCTTCCACTTCGCCGGCACGCACGCGACCATCGTGGCCCTGGCGACCGCATCCGGGGTGGCGGCTCTGGCCGCCCTGGTCAGCTTTTCGCGGCTGAAGCTTGCGCCACGTCCCAAGCCGGAGGGCGACGTGGGCCAGGTGGCGGGCGGCCCCTGAGAGCGTGCCGTGAAAATCGCCACCTTCAACATCAACAACATCAACAAGCGGCTGGGCAACCTGTTGGAGTGGCTTGCGGCCTCGCAGCCTGACGTGGTTTGCCTCCAGGAGCTGAAGAGCGCGGACGGGCAGTTCCCCGCCAAAGCGCTGGAGGCGGCTGGCTATGGCGCCGTCTGGCGAGGCGAGCGCACCTACAACGGCGTAGCGATCCTGGCGCGCGGCGCCGAGCCGGTGCTGATCCGCCGGGCCTTGCCCGGCGATCCGAATGATCAGCAGTCTCGGTACATCGAGGCGGCGGTGAACGGGGTCGTCGTCGGGTGCCTTTACCTGCCCAACGGCAATCCGCAGCCCGGTCCGAAGTTCGCTTACAAGCTCGCCTGGTTCGAGCGCCTCATCAGCCATGCGGCAGGCCTTCTGGCGCTGGATGTTCCGGTAGTGCTGGCCGGCGACTACAACGTCGTGCCGACGGATCAGGACATCTACGCCAGCCGGTCCTGGTCGAAAAATGCGCTGCTTCAGCCGCAGGCGCGCCAAGCTTATCGCCGGCTGCTCGACCAGGGCTGGACCGACGCCCTGCGGACGCTGCATCCGGACGCGCCGATCTATACCTTCTGGGACTACATGCGCGAGCGCTGGCCGCGGGACGCGGGCCTGCGTCTGGATCATCTGCTGGTGTCGCCGACCCTGAAAGGGCGGCTGGTGAAGGCGGGTGTCGATCGCGACGTCCGCGGCGCGGAAAACGCCAGCGACCATGCGCCGGCCTGGATCGAACTGACGGAACCTGGGGCAGGACGTCGCTCGGTCAGTGGCCGACGGGCGCCTTCCTGAGTTATGACTCACCAGATGTCCGGAAGCGCCGACGCCAAAGTCTCCGCCGTGGCGCGTCGCGCGCCGACACGTCGCTACGAGGCCCGCCGGCACGCCATCATCGCCTCAGCCGTGGAAGAGCTGAACCGCAAGGGCATGCGCGCGATGACGCTGGGGGACGTGGCGGCTCGTCTCAGCCTCGTTCCGACAGGGGTGATCTACTACTTCCGCAACAAGGAAGAGCTGGCGGCCGCCTGCTTCCACCTGGCTATCGAGCGCTACAATCAGCTGATCGACAGCGCCATGTCTGAGGCGGACGACAGCAGCCGCATGGAGGCGTTCGTCCGAGGCTATTTCGATTTCCGCCGTCGCGCGCAGCTTGGCGAAGCGGAGGAGATCGCCAAGTTCAACGACGTCCGCGGGCTGAACTCGCGACCCGTGCTCGACGCGTTCGTGGACATGTTCCGCAACGCCCGCGACCTTGTCCGCGGTCCGGTGGACGCACCGTTGTCCCGGATCGACCGAAACACCCGCACGCACCTGCTGATGTCGGAGGTTTTCGGAACCACGGTGTGGATCGAGCAGAGCGTCCCCGATGACTACGATCGGCTGGCGGACCGGATGCTGGACATCCTCCGGCACGGGCTGGTCGCGCCGGGCGCAAGCTGGCCGCAGTTCGATCTGCCGCAGCTGGATCAGGCGGGCGGGCGGCCGGCCGATGCGTCAGCCGAGCTCTTCTTGAGGGCGGCCACCGAACTGATCAACGAGGAGGGCTATCACGGCGCGTCGGTGGAGAGGATTTCGGCGCGGCTCAACGTCAGCAAGGGCGCCTTCTATCACCACAACGAAACTAAGGACGAACTGGTCGTCGCCTGTTTCGAGCGGACGTGCGAGATCATGTGGCGTGCGATCCGCGCTGCGGAGTCCGAGGGTGGCTCCGGCCTGAAGGTGCTGGCTCAGATTTCCGCCGCGCTGGTCCACTTCCAGATGGCGGGCAACCTGCCGTTGCTGCGCATCACAGCGCTCACGACGGTGCCGCTGACGATGCAGCAGCCGTTGCTGGCGAAGTTCGACCGCATCGCCCATCGCATCGCCTCGGTCATCTGCGACGGGATCGCGGATGGCTCGATCCGGCCGGTGGACGTCAACGTCGCAGCCCAGATGATCACGGGCATGATCAACGCGGGCGCTGAGCTGCGCGACTGGGCGCCGGGGCTGCCGGCAGAGGGCGCCGAGCCCCACTACGTGCGGCCCCTGTTCGAGGGAATGCTGTCGCCCGTGGCGGGCGACCTCGCCGCCACAAACTAGTCAGACAACCTGTGCGAGTGGCTGCGGACGAGGTGGCGTCGAAGCTCCAGCACTCGGCGATTTCTCGCCCGCAGCGAGAGTTTTCGAGGATCTGTTCACCAGCAAAGTGATCGGCACACGCTATGGGTGCTGGCGGCGCAAGCTCGACTTTGGCCATGATCGCGAACTTCGTGGGAATTCGCCCGCGTTGCGCGCGCCTCGCAGGATGGCTATGGGGTGCGTCCGCCGCCCGGGACGGGTCGGCAGCCTCCAGCAGACATGCTGTGCGGGCTACACAGGGCACAGAGGTAGCTGCTCAGGGGCATGGATCTAAGAGCTCTCCGCCTCCTTATCGTCGACGACAACCGCCACGCGGCCGATATCGTGAAGTCGGTGCTCGCGAGTGTGGGCGCGCAGCGCATGGTCGACGCCAACACGCCGGACAAGGCGTTCAAGTCGCTGCGGGAGCTGCCCTTCGACATCGTCATCGTCGACCAGAACCTGGGCCAGGGCGACGACGGCACCCAGCTGGTGCGTCGCATCCGGAATGATCCGTCCAGCCCCAACCCCTACATCCCGATCCTGATGCTGACCGGCTACACCGAGCAGCGTCGGGTCAAGGCGGCGAGAGACGCAGGCGTCAGCGAGTTCCTGTCCAAGCCCTTCACCGTGGCGGGCCTGCTGCTGCGCATGGAAGCGCTGATCCACCACCCGCGGCCGTTCGTGCGCAGTCACGACTATTTCGGCCCCGACCGGCGGCGCAGGTCCGATCCGGATTATCGCGGACCGGATCGGCGCAAGAGCCCGCCCACCGAGTAGCTACAGCGTCACGCCCCGCTTCCACAGGGCGATCTCGCGCTCGCCATTCTCTTCGGCCCGGGTCGCCTTGCCCGAGGCCGTGGCCACCACCAGCTCCATCAGCCGGTCCGCCGCGTCGTCGAAGCTTTCGCCGCTGGCGATCCGCCCCGCGTCGAAGTCGATCCAATTCGGCTTGCGCTGAGCCAGCCCGGAGTTGGTGGCGATCTTCAGAGTGGGCGCCGGGAAGCCGAGCGGGGTGCCCCGACCGGTGGTGAACAGGATCACGGTGGCGCCGGCGGCCGTCAGGGCGGTGGAGGACACCGCATCATTACCCGGCGCTTCGAGCAGCACGACGCCGTGCTCATGAGCCTGACCTCCATACCGCAGGACCTCGGTGACCTGGCCGCGTCCCGCCTTCTGCACCGCGCCCAGGGACTTCTCCTCGAGCGTCGTGATGCCGCCGGCGATGTTGCCCGGCGAGGGGTTCTCGCTGACTGGCTCGCCGTGGCTGATGAAGTAGTCCTTGAAGTCGTTCACGAGCGAGGCGATCTGGCGGAACACCGCCTCATCCTTGGCCCGGCTCATCAGCAGGCGCTCCGCCCCAAAGATCTCGGGGATCTCGGTCAGCACCGCGGTGCCGCCGCCCGCCGTCACCTTGTCGGCGATGCGGCCGACAAGCGGATTGGCGGTGAGGCCGGAGAAGCCGTCCGATCCGCCGCACTTCAGGCCGACAACCAGGTCCGAGACCGGGCAGGGCTCGCGCCGGTCCTGCTCGGCGATGGCCACCAACTCGGCCACCGCTTTGAGACCTTCTTCCATCTCGTCTTCGGCCATCTGGGCGGTGAAGGCGCGCAAACGGGCCGGGTCGAGGCTAGGGGCGGCTTCCAGAACCTTGTCGAGCTGGTTGTTCTCGCAGCCGAGGCCGATGATCAGCGCGCCGCCCGCATTGGGGTGGGAGGCCAGCGCCGCGATCATGTCGCGCGTCGCGGCCAGGTCGCCGCCCAGCTGCGAGCATCCGAACGGATGGGTAAGGGCATGGACTCCGTCCACCCGGCCCTCGAACCGCTTTGCGGCCTCGGCCGCGATGCGCTGGGCCGTGCGGCCGACGCAGCCGACTGTGCACAGTATCCAGATCTCGTTGCGCGTCCCGACCTTGCCGTTGCTGCGGCGGTAGCCTTGGAACGTCGTCTGGCGGGGAGCGGCGAGGGCGTCCGGGGGCGTGGGCGCCCAGACGTACTCCTCAAGGCCCTCAAGGGCGGTGGCGACATTGTGGGTGTGCACGTGTTCGCCGGGAGCGATGTCGGCGCGGGCGCGGCCGATGGGCCAGCCGTACTTCAGCACCGGCTCGCCTGCCGCGATCGGCTGCAAGGCGACCTTGTGGCCGGCGGCGATCTGCGCGCTGGCGGTGACGCCGTCGCAGAGGGTCTCGCCAGGCTCGACCAAGCGCACCGCCACGGCGACGTTGTCGCGTGGATCGACGTGTAGAAGGCTGGGGTTCAGGGCCATGTGCTATGGTAACCGGTGTCAAGCGGCGCTGGAAGTTGCACCTGCGGCAGAGCCTGATCTAGTCGCGACAGAAGCTGCAAGGCTATGTATGCAACTATCCTATCTTGAGCTTACGCCCGGAAAATCAAGTGAAGCCGAGCAAGACCCAGGCGCAACTCTCTGACGAGGCGCGCAAGCGCCCGACCATCAACGACATCGCGCGCCTGGCTGGTGTCTCGAAGAAGACAGTCTCGCGGGTGATCAATGCGTCGCCCTATGTGCGCGAGGACACGCGCGAGCGCATCGAGGCGGTGATCGCCGAGATGGGCTATGCGCCCGACCCGCAGGCCCGCGGGCTGGCCTTTCGCCGTTCGTTCCTGATCGGCGTGGTGCACGACAATCCCAACCCGCAGTACGTCGTGACCATGCAGCAGGGGCTGCTGGACGGCATGCGCGGCTCCGGCTTCGAACTCGTCGTCCATCCGTGCGATCGGCAGAACCCCAGCTTCCTGGAGGACCTGCGCGGGTTCGTGGAGCGCCAGAAGCTGTTCGGCGTCGTGCTGACGCCGTCCGTGTCGGAAGACGAGCGGGCGGCCCAGTTGCTGCGGGAGATCGGCTGCGAATATGTGCGCGTGGCCTCCGTGTCGCTGGATGACGCCAATCACATGATCGAGACCCGCGACCGCGTCGGCGGGCGGGAAGCCGGTCGGCACATCGCCGAGCTCGGCCACACACAGGTCGCCTTCATCTCCGGCCCGCCCATGTTCCGCTCCAGTCACGAGCGGCGCGGCGGCTTCGAAGAGGGCCTGGCCGAAAAGGGCCTGGCGCTCGAGGCGCAGTTCGCGATGGAAGGCGCCTACACCTTCGAGTCCGGGATCGCGGCGGCCCGCGACCTGCTTAGCCGCCCGAACCGGCCGACGGCGATCTTCGCCGCCAACGACGAAATGGCGGCAGGCGTCCTGCACGCCGCCCGCGATCTGGGGCTGAGGGTTCCGGAAGACGTCACCGTGGTGGGCTATGACGACTTCGACCTCGCCACGCGCCTTTGGCCGGCGCTGACCACGGTGCGGACGCCGACGCGTGAGATCGGGCGGCTCGCCGTCGAGCGGCTGATGGGCCGGGACGACGAGCGCCGCAACCCGAAGGACCGCCTGCCCACGCTGGTGGTCAGGAAGTCCTCCGGGCCTCCGCCTAAAGCTTGACGGGTTCCATCTTCGGCGTGAGCAGGTGGACCACCAGCAGCGCCACGAGATAGGCCGAGCCCGCCACGATGAAGATCGGGGTGTAGGTGCCGATCTGCTCGAGCACGTAGCCGGCGTACTTGCTCATCGCCATGCCGCCGATCGCGCCCAGCATTCCGCCGATGCCGATCACCGAGCCCACGGCCGAGCGCGGGAAGACATCGCCCGGCAGAGTGTAAAGGTTGGCGGAGAAGCCCTGGTGGGCGGCCGTCGCCACGCCGATAATCAGAACCGCCAGCCACAGGTTGTTGGCGTAGGCGGCGAAGGCCACCGGCACCGCCAGCAGGGCGCAGATCAGCATGGTGGTTTTGCGGGCGCGATTGATGCTCCAGCCCATGTGCATGAACTTGGACGACAGCCAGCCGCCGGCCACGCTGCCGACGTCCGACAGCAGGTAGATGGCGATCAGGGGTGGGCCGAAAGTCTTGAGGTCCAGCCCGTGGCGCTTGCCAAGGAAATCCGGCAGCCAGAACAGGAACATCCACCAGATCGGGTCGATCAGGAACTTGCCGAGCGCGAACGCCCAGGTCTCGCGCTTGCGGATAACCACGGTCCACGCGACCTTTTCCACCACGTCCGGCGGATCGCTCTGAATGTGGGCGAGTTCGGCTGCGCCGACGCGCTTGTGTTCCTGCGGACGGCGATAGACCAGCAGCCAGATCGGCAGCCAGACCAAGCCGGCGATGCCGGTAACGATGAAGGCCATCTGCCAGCCCCAGGCCAGAACCACGGCGGGCACGACCAGGGGCGTCACGATGGCGCCGATGTTAGTGCCGGCGTTGAACAGGCCGGTGGCGAAGGCGCGCTCCTTCTTGGGGAACCACTCGGCGACCGCCTTGATGCCGGCGGGGAAGGCGCCGCCTTCACCGATGCCGAGCGCCACGCGGGCGATCATGAAGCCGCCGAGCGAGCGGGCGCCAGCATGGGCGATGTGGGCGACCTGCCAGATCAGGAACGCGATGCCGAAGCCCCAGCGAGCCCCGATCCGGTCAACGACGCGGCCGAAGATCAGGTAGGAGACGGCGTAGGCTGCCTGAAACCAGAAGACCAGGTTGGCGTAGTCGTTCTCGCTCCAGCCGAAGTCACGGCTGAGGTCGCTCTTGAGAAGGCCGATCGTTTGCCGATCGACGTAGTTCACCACCATGGCGGCGAACAGAAGCGTGACGATGACCCACCGGTAGCGACCGATTACGCCGGTGGTACCGCTACCATCAGGACTGACGTGGGTGGCTGAACTCATCCTTATTTCCTCCCAAGCCCTCTTCGGGTTGGGCGATCTGCGCAATGCAGCGGATTTCGCCCAGGCCTTCGAAGGTGATGCGGGCCGTTTGTCCGGCCTCAATATCATGAATACCGGTAGCTGCACCGGTGGATACGAGCTGACCACGCTTAAGCGGCCGGCCTCGAGCGGCGCAGACGCCCAGCAGGAACACCAGTGCGGCCGCCGGGCTGCCCGGAATGGACGACGGCGCGCCGCGGCCGACGGAGATGCCGTCGATGAACGTTTCGCAGGGCGGCCAGTCGTCGTTGCGCTCGCGCCAGTTCGGGATCGACGCGCCAAGCACCAAGCCGGCGTTGTTGCCGAAATCCGAGGCCACGACCTTGGGGCCGAGCACGTTGATGGTGGCGAGCGGACTGCCGGCCAGTTCGACGCCGACCAGCTCGTCTTCGACAAGCATCAGGGCCTCTTCCACGGTCCAGTCCGTCTTGCCGGCCGGCGCATCCTCGCCGATGCGGAACACGTATTCAGCCTCTACCGCCGCGAACCCACCCGGGATGACCGGAAGGATGACGGGGCCATCGCCAGCCCGCCAGACGCGGCCCGGAAAGATTGGGCCGGCGACCCGCTCGGCGCCGAGCTCGGCTTGCAGGTCATCGGGAATCCGGCCGACTTTCCAGCCGGCGATCTCCTCGCCCCAGAGCCCGATCGCCACGTCCTGGCAGGCGTAGCCGGCGGCAAGGTCGGCTGGGATCTGGCCGCCCGGAAAGGCGTCGAGCGCCACGGCGGTGCGCCGCGCTTGCACGAAGGCGCGGGCGACGGAAGTCGGGTCAGGGGAGGGCGAGCTCGCCGCCGCTTGGAAGGTCACGCCTGGGTCGTTCCTCTATTCGTACCGAATAACTCTGGGTTATTCGGCTCTGTATTGGAAACCGGTGTCAGCGGCAAACCTGAGCGGAGCGGGTGATGACACGATCATGCGCCCCGACCTAAGCGGCCGAAACCGATTGCGCCATGATATGACACCGGTTACCTCGTTCCGCCAAGCCAACAATTCGACTACCGCGGACGCAGGGAGGAACGACCATGTTCAAGAAGACCTACCACGCGACCCACCCCGACATGATGAAGGGCGTGGACAACGACACGCTGCGCGATCGCTACCTGGTCTCCGATCTGTTCGCGGCGGGCGAGATCGTCCTCAACTACACCCACTACGAGCGCTTCGTGATCGGCGGCGCGATGCCGGTCGGTGGGCCTGTGCGCCTCCCCGACCAGACTGAGCCGGCCTCGGCGGCCGGCCATCCGTTCCTGGAACGTCGCGAACTGGGCGTCGTCAACGTTTCCGAGGGCGGCGGCAAGGTCACGGTGGACGGGCAGGTGTTCACCCTGGCCCCCAAGGACGGCCTCTACGTTCCGATGGAATCAAAGGAGGTCGTGTTCGAGTCCGACGACGCCGCGAACCCGGCCAAGTTCTATCTGGTCTCCACCCCGGCCCATGCCCGTTTCGAGGCCAAGCACATCTCGATCGCCGACGCCGTTCCGCTGGAGCGCGGCAGCCTGGAGACGTCCAACGAGCGGACCATCTACCAGTACATCGTGCCGGCGACCTGCCGCTCGGCGCAGCTGCTGCTCGGCCTGACGATCCTGAAGACCGGCAGCGTGTGGAACACCATGCCGCCGCACCTCCATGACCGCCGCTCGGAAGTCTACTTCTACTTCGGCCTGAAGCCGGACGAGCGCGTGTTCCACTTCATGGGCGAGCCGGACTCCGCCCGGCACATCGTCATGGCGAACGATGAGGCGGTGATGAGCCCGCCCTGGTCGATCCACATGGGCTCGGGCACGTCCAACTACGCCTTCATCTGGGCGATGGGCGGCGAGAACCTCGACTACACGGACATGAACGTCCTCGACATCTGTCAGCTGAAGTAGGACCGCCATGGCCAATCCCTTCAGCCTCGAGGGCAAGGTCGCCCTGGTCACCGGCGCCAACACGGGCCTTGGACAAGCGATCGCCGTGGGCCTCGCCGAAGTCGGCGCCGACATCGTGGCGGCGGGCCGCAGCGCTCCGGACGAGACGGCCGAACTGGTCGCCAGGACCGGCCGGAAGCTGCACGCCGTCAAGGCCGACTTCAGCTCCACCGGGCCGATCGCCGGGGTGGTGGAAGAAGCGTTCGCCAAGGCAGGTCAGGTCGACATCCTGATCAACAACGCCGGCATCATCCGCCGCGCCGACACCCTCGACTTCACGGAAGAGGACTGGGACGCGGTGATGGACACGAACCTGAAGTCCGTCTTTTTCCTGACCCAGGCCGTGGCTCGAAAGTGGGTGGCGGCCAGCCGCGGCGGCAAGGTGGTCAACATCGTTTCGATGCTGTCCTTCCAGGGCGGCATCCGAGTGCCGTCCTACACGGCCTCGAAGAGCGGCCTTGCGGGCCTGACGAAGCTCATGGCGTGCGAGTGGGCGTCCAAGGGCATCAACGTCAACGCCATCGCACCCGGCTATTTCGCCACCAACAACACCGCCGCCCTGCAGGCCGACGAGGAGCGCAATGCCGCAATCCTGGCCCGCATCCCTGCGGGTCGCTGGGGGGAGCCTTCGGACCTGGCAGGAGCCGCCGTGTTCCTGTCCAGCCGCGCGGCGGACTACATGCACGGGTCCATCGTCAACGTGGACGGCGGCTGGCTGGCGCGCTGAGGCTAAGTCCTCTCCTCTCCCCACGCGGTGGGGAGAGGCCGGGTGAGGGGCCGCTCGGCGGATCGCCCCTCACCTAACCTCTCCCCACCGCGTGGGGAGAGGGATTTCGGCCTAGGTGCCCGCCTGAACGAAGGGGACCTTCTCGAACAGCCGGCGCTCGGCGCCGCGCGGATCGTCGACCAGCTTCGACGGGACGTCGAACACCATGGTCGCGCGGCGGGGCAGGGTGAAGGCGTCCCAGCGCGGGATGGCCGCGCAGTTCGGATCACCCGTACGCGCAAAGGCGATGAAGGCCTCGCTCATCTGGTCGGCCATCGGCTGCGCCGTCGGGCCTTCCGCCGTGGCGCCGGGCTTGGCGATGTTGTCGAACACCAGCTGGATGTCGGACGCGTGGGGCGCGCCGAACCTGCCGCCGTCGCGGGGCGTGGCCCAGTCGAGCTGGTAGGCCCAGGTGGGGTGGCCGGCCTTGGCGCGCTCTTCCAGCTCGATGATCGCGCCGCGCCAGGATCGTGCGGCCGTTGTCGCGGCGAACAGCACGTCGCTCGGCGAATAGGCCGGGTAGAGCCGGCGGTATTCGGCGATCACGGTGGCGGGGTCGATGTCGACCCGCATGTTGGCCTGGCTGAGCTTGCCCGGCAGGTCGTCCCACGTCAGGGCGAAGTTCTTCGGATCGCCGCCCAGGAAGGCGCGGGTCTCGTCGCGCGTATTGCCGATGATCATCGGGATGCGCGCCGACTGGGCGGGCGCGTCGGGATAGAACGGGTGTCGCTTCAGACTGCGCTCGTCGAGCACCGGGCCGAAGTAGAGGCCGCCGAAGCCCAGAACCGGATCCTCGGCGGACAGAGCCTCCACCAGCCGCTCGGCCGGCAGGATCGCAAGCTCGCGCGCCTGCTCCGGCTTCAGCTTGAGGGCTTCGAGCCAGGCGAGGGTGCGACGCGTGGCGTTGCCGGGCCCGGACGCGGTGACCTGCTGGCCGCTCATGGTGGCGGCGCGGTGGAACAGGCCCGCGGCCGAGGGCATGGCCATTATGGTGGCGATCTTGGCGCCGCCGCCGGACTGGCCGAACACCATAACGTTGGAGGGATCGCCGCCGAACTCGGCGATGTTGTCGCGCACCCACTGGAGGGCCAGCACGAGGTCGAGCTGTCCGACGTTGCCGCTATCGGTAAGCTGCGGGACGAGGCGCGGCAGGTAGGCGTAGCCGAAGGCGTTCAGCCGGTGGTTCACCGTCACCACCACCACGTCGCCGCGCCGGGCGAGCCGTACGCCGTCGTAAAGCGGCGAGGAGCCGGAGCCGTTCGCATAGGCGCCGCCGTGAATGTAGAACATTACCGGTCGCTTGGCGCCGTCCCGGAGGGCGGGCGTCCAGACGTTGAGGAACAGACAGTCCTCGCTTGTCGGGCCGGCGTTGCGGTCGGGTTGGGGTGAGGCGGGGCCGTAGTCCGTGGCGTCGATAACGCCACGCCAGGGCTTTGGCGGCTGAGCCGGCATGAACCGGCGGCCGGTCGTGTCGGCGCCGTAGCGCACGCCCTTGAAGACCTTCACCCCGCCGTCGAGATAGCCACGAACCTGGCCGTGGCGCGTGCGGGCGACGGGGCTTTCGGCGGCGCCGCTTTGCGCGGCTGCGGCCGGCGCCGCAAAGCTCGCCGCGAGCACCCCGGCGGCGGTTCTGCGAGTGATCTCCAAGGCCGCTCCTCACCTCGATTTCTTCTTGCCGTCACCCTATGACACCGGTGGCATACGCGCTATCAAAAGGGAAAAGAACCAGGAGGAACGGATGGCTCTGAAGGCTGGAGCGGCGTTGATCGGCGCCCTTGCGCTGATGTTCAGTGGGAATGCGTCGGCGCAGGCGCCCAGCCGTGCGGAGGTCGCCCAGACCATGAAGCGGGCCACCGAGTTCATGGTGGAGACCGTCGCCTACAAGGGCGGGTACGTCTGGTCCTACCTGCCGGACTTCTCGCGCCGTTGGGGCGAACTCGAAGCCAAGCCGACAATGATCTGGGTGCAGCCGCCAGGCACGGCCACCATGGGGCATACGTTCCTGGACGCCTATCACGCCACGGGGGACGAGTATTACTACCGCGCCGCCGAGCAGGCCGCCGACGCCCTGATCTGGGGGCAGGACCCGAGCGGGGGCTGGAACTACCTGATCGATTTCGGCGGCGAGGCTTCGCTGAAGGACTGGTACGCCACCTATGGCCACAACGCCTGGCGTATGGAGGAATTCCAGCACTACTGGGGCAACGCCACCTTCGACGACGCCGGTACGTCCGAAGCCATGCAGCTGCTGCTGCGGCTCTACGTCGAGAAGCGTGATCCGAAGTACCGCCCGGCGCTGGAGAAGGCGCTGAACTTCGTGCTGGAGAGCCAGTACCCGATCGGCGGCTGGCCGCAGCGCTATCCCGTCAAGCCGGCGTTCACGGGCGACTACACCGGTCACATCACCTTCAACGACGACGTGGCCGGCGAGAACATCAAGTTCCTGATCATGGCCTACCAGGCGCTGGGCGAGACCCGGGTGCTGGACGCGATCAACCGGGCGATGACGAGCTTCATCGTCACCCAGCAGGGCCAGCCGCAGCCGGGCTGGGCGCTTCAATACACGACGGACCTGAAGCCGGCGGCGGCGCGCACTTACGAGCCGTGGGCGCTGGCCACGCACACCACCGCGGGCAACATCGCTCAGCTGATGAGCTTCTACGAGCTGACGGGCGACACCAAGTTCCTGGCCCGGGTTCCGGAAGCGCTGGACTGGCTGGAGAAGGTCCGCCTGGCCAAGCCGACGGCGGACGGGCGCACGCACCCGACCTTTATCGAGATCGGCACGGACCGGCCGCTGTATGTCCATCGCCGCGGGTCGAACGTGGAAAACGGCGCGTACTACGTGGACTACAATCCGGAGAAGACGCTCGGCCACTACGGGGCCTTCCGGAAGATCGACGTGGCCGGCATGCGCCGCCGTTACGAGCGGCTGAAGGCGAGCGACCCGGCCAAGGTAGCGGCGGACTCGCCGCTGATCGCGCGGAACGCCGTGCCGCTACCGCGCTTCTTCGCGACGCGCGACTTGGAAACCTCGGACCTGAACGTCCACGCGCAGAAGGACGCCGGAAACGCGCCGCCGGCCGACAAGGTCGCGGCGATGGTGCAGTCGCTGAACGCCCAGGGCTATTGGCCGACGCCGCTGGTCTCCACCAGCAATCCGTACACGGGGGCGAAGCCGCTTGCGAAGCCGGACGGCGACTATGCGACCGCCCATGTGGGCGATCGCACCGACACCTCGCCCTACCCCACGAAGACGCCGGTGATCGGCATCTCCACGGGAACCTACATTCAGAACATGACCTCCCTGATCGACTACCTCGATCAGGGTCGCTGATCAGGCGAGCAGGCCGTGGCGGCCAGCCCAGGCGAGGAACAGGTCCGGCCAGGCGGCGGCCGGCTTGCCCTGGATCAGCCGCAGCCCGAAGCCGTGGCCGCCTTCCTCGAAGATGTGCGCCTCGGTGGGGATTTTCGCGGCCTTGAGCGCGGTGAGCATGGCCAGGGTGTTCTCCACCGGCACAGTGGCGTCGTCGACCGCATGGACCAAAAAGGTCGGCGGCGTGGCGGCGCTGACCTGCTTCTGGGGCGAGCGGAGAAGGGCCGCTTCCGGCGCCGGGGCCTTGCCCAGGAGATTGTCCCGCGAGCCGCCGTGGGCCATCGGGCCCGTCAGGTCGACGACTGGGTAGATGAGGGCCGCGAGCGAGGGGCGGGCGTCCTGTCGGTCCGCGGCGTCCACCGGCGCATAGACCTGCGCGCCATGACGGGTCGCCAGCGAGCCCGCCACATGACCGCCGGCGGAGAAGCCCATGACGCCCACCCGGGCGGGATCGAGCCCGAACTGCGCGGCGCGCTCGCGGATCAGCCGAATGGCGCGCTGGGCGTCCTGCAACGGCGCGTCGGCGGCGTTGTCCCAGCCCTCCGCAGGAAGGCGATAGCGCAGCACGAAGCAGGTGATCCCCGCCGCGTTCAGCCGGCGGGCGGTTTCGAAGCCTTCCTTGTCGAGCACGATGCGGGCGTAGCCGCCGCCGGGGCAGATCAGCATGGCCGCGCCGTTCGGCTTCTGAGCACGGAAAACCACCAGCGCCGGCTCGAAGATCTGGTCCCAGTAGCGGTCCTGGAAGCCGGAGGTCGCCTGCCGGTCGGTGACCCGGGCGCCCTTGCGCTCGCCGCGCGCGCCCGGTGGACGGCTAGGCCAGAGCGTGATGGTCTCGGTGGGATCGGGCGGCACGGTCTCGGCTCCAGCAAGGCCCGGCGCGGCGGCGGCCAGGGCGGCCAGCCCCATCAGCACCCGGCGATCCACGTCACTCATCAACGTCCTCCCACTCACTTCTCAAGCGGTAGCACCCGCGTCGCAGGGGCCGCCAGACCATGCTGACCCGCCGCCACCTGATCCTCGCTGCGACAGCCGCGCCGCTCGCCGCCGGGGCCCAGGGCGGCGCCTATGCCGACCAGCTGTCGGACGCATTGGGCGCGCCAGTCGAACCCCGCGTGGCGCACAAGGAAGCCCTGGCGGTGATGGCGCAACTCCACGCCCGCGCCGACCGCCTGCTGCAGGCGCAGGGCCTGCGGCGCGGCTCGGTCGCCGAGCGACTGCGCGCGTTGGCGGCGAGGCCTCAACATCTCTACCCCGACGACAGCGCCGGACGGGATCGCGCCGTGGCGGACATGAACAAGCGGCTGGAGGCGCTGCGCCCGCGTCTTGTGCAGGCGTTTGGCGAGCTGCCCATGCCCGCTGGCGAGGTTCGGCGGATGAGCGCCGCGGACGAGGCGCGGGGCCGCGCCGGCTATCGCGAGCCGCCGGCCTACTATGTGGACCTGAAGGCCATCCGCACCCGGCCGGCTTGGACCCTGCCCAGCGTCGCCTTCCACGAAACGAATCCGGGCCACCTGCTGCAGATGGCGACCCAGCGCGCGGGGCTGGGAGGTCAACGCTACGCCTCGGTTTTCGGCGAGGCCTGGGCGACCTACGCCGAACAGCTGGCGGCGGATCTGGGCGCGTATCGCGCCGATCCGCTCGCGGAGATCGGGTTCCTGCAGTGGATGCTGTTCCGGGTTGGCCGGATCGTGATCGACACCGGGCTGAACGCCCACGGCTGGACCCGCGAGGCGGCCGTCGCGCGGATGCGGGAGATCCAGGGGCAGTCGATCGCCTTCATCACCATGGAGCAGGACGTGGAGCGGATGATCCGGTCGCCCGGCGGCTATGCGGCGCAAGGGCTCGGCGCGCTGGGGCTGATCCGCATGCGGCCGGCGGATCGGAGCCGCTGGCCGGCCTTCCACCGTGCGGTGCTGCAGACAGGCCCGGCGCCGTTCTTTGAAATCGAAGACGCGGTGCGCGCCCTCTAGCGCGGCAGGTCCAACGGCTGGCCTGCGACCGTGACGTTGTCGAGCTTTAGCCGTTCGACGTTCTCGAGAACGAAGGTCTTCTTGGCGCTTTTCAAAGTGACGTTCTTCAGCAGGACGTCGCGCAGCGGCGCCTGAGCCGGAGCGTGGGCGTCAAAGAAGGTCCCGACTTCGCCCACCTCGAAGTTCTCGAAGACGATGTCGCGGTAGGTCGAGGGGAAGTTCCCGCCGAGCTCGCCCGGGTAGTTGAGCTGGAACCAGAACAGCGTCCCGAAGTCCTCGACCTTGAAGTTGCGCACCCGGATGCGCTGCACGGTTCCGCCTCGGTCGAGGTTGGCCTTGAAGCGGATTGCGGACAGACCTTTGCGCAGGACGTTGTCGGTGAAGAAGACGTCGTGGATGCCGCCGCTCATTTCGCTGCCGAGCGCGATGCCGTCCTCGCCGCCCATGTCGTTGCGGCGGACCAGGACGTAGGCGGACGGCTTGCCGATGGTGCGACCGTCGAGGTCGCGTCCGGATTTGATGACCACCGAGTCGTCGCCGGTGCGGAACCAGCTGTCTTCCACCACCACGCGGGTGGAGGACTCCACGTCCACGCCATCGTTGTTGGGGAAGTGACTGTCGACCCGGATCTTCCGGACGATCACCTGGTCGGCATAGACGATGTGGTTGACCCAGAAGGGAGAGTTCTTCGCGGTGAAGCCTTCCAGCTTGATCCGCTGACCGCCGAACACCTGGATCAGGGGTGGGCGCAGGTGCGTGCCCTTGCCGAAGGTCCGCTGCGCCAGCGGCACGCCCTGAAAGCCCATGCGGCGCAGGCGCTGGAAGTCAGGCTCGGCGAGCTTGTGCCAGGCATGGAACTCGCTGGCGGCGTTGCCGTCGATCACGCCTTCGCCGGTGATGGCCACGTCCTCAACGTCGGGAGCGTAGATCAAGGGCGAATAGGTGAGGACCTCGGTGCCTTCCCAGCGGGTCTTCACCGCCGGCAGGTAGTGGTCGGCCACCGGAGAGAAGAGCAGGGTGGCGCCCTTCGCCAGGTGAAGGTCGATACGGCTCTTCAGGACCACGGGCCCTTTGACGAACCAGACGCCGGGTGAGAGCTCTACCCGCCCGCCGCCTGCCTTGGAGGCGGCGTCGATGGCGGCGCGGATGGCGGGCAGGGCGTCAGTCTTGCCATCGGCTTTGCCGCCGAAGGCCGTCGGAGAGAAGGCGCGGTTTGGAAAGCGCGGCTCAGCAATCTCGCGCGCCATTCGTTCGATGTCGGCCCACTCCTGAGGGGTGGATCCGGTCGGTTGGGCCAGAGCCGGCCCGGTCAGCAGGGCGGCGCCCATGGCCGCGGTCAGAAGGGTTCTGCGCAGCATGTCAGACGCTCGCCAGACTGTTCACGGGGCGACCGTTGACCTGCACGTTCTGCAGCTTCAGTCCGGTGACGTGCTTGATGATTGAGGACTCGGCGACGCCGCGGAAGTCGCAGTCGAGGAGGGTGATGTCGCTGACCTCGCCCTTAGGCAGCCCCTGGAGATCCACGGCGCGAGTGCTCTTTCCGCTGCGGACGTTCTCCACGACGACGTCCCGCAGCACGGGCCGGAATCGGCCGTTGGCGCCTTCCTCATAGTTGAAGTCGACCGTCACGACGGCCTTGCGCACCTGGCCGACTTCGATGTTGCGGATGCGCACGTGCTCCAAGGTCCCGCCGCGCAGGGCGTTGTTCTTGAACCGAATGGCGTGATCGAGATCCGGGCTGTCGAGGCGGCAGTTCTCGGCGAAGACATTGCGCACGCCCCCGCTGATCTGGCTGCCGATGGTCAAGCCGCCGTGGCCATCGGCCATGCGGCAGTTGCGGATGACCACGTTTTCGCACGGGGTCGCCAGCCGGCGGCCGTCCTCGTTGCGGCCGCTGTTGAGCGCGATGCAGTCGTCGCCCGTCGAGAAGAAGCAGTCCTCGATGAGCACGTCGCGGCAGGACTCCGGATCGCAGCCGTCGTTGTTCGGGCCATGGCTGTTGATGTCCAGCCGGCGGATGGTGACGTTCTGGCAGAGCACCGGGTGCACCTGCCAGAAGGGCGAGCGGCGCAGTGAGACGCCCTCCAGCAATACGTTCTTGCACCGGTAGGGTTGGATGAACGGCGGCCGCAGGTAGTGGCCTTCGCCGAAGATCCGCTGCTCGACCGGCACGCGCTCCTCGGCCATCTGAAAGAGCTTCGCCCGCGACGGGCGCTGGTTGGGCATGCCCTCGGTCCAGCCGTGCTGGTTCTGCTTCCAGGGCCCTTTCCAGGTCCACCAGTGCTCGCGGCTGCACTGGCCGTCCAGGACGCCTTCCCCGGTGAGCGCGATGTTCTCCTGCTCGAAGGCGTACACGAAGGGCGAGTAGTTCATCAGCTCGATGCCCTCCCACCGGGTGAACACCAGCGGAAGGTAGGCCTTGGGATCGGTCTTGAAGCGAACCGTCGCGCCCTTCTGAAGGTGAAGGTTGACGTTGCTCTTCAGGTGGATCGGACCGGTCAGCCACTCGCCTGGGCGCACCACCACGCGGCCGCCCCCGGCGGCGTTGCAGGCGGCGATCGCCTTGGCGAAGGCCTGGCTGGAGTCGGCGACGGCCTGCGGGTCGCCGCCGAAGTCCTCCAGGAAGAAGTCGCGATCGGGAAAGGTCGGCGGCTTGACGCGGGCGACGATGGCCTCCGCTTCGCGCCAGGCGTCAGCGTTGCGAGTGCGAGGTTGCGCAAGGGCAGGCGCGGCGAGAGCCAGGGCGGCTCCGGCGGTTGCACCAAACAGGACATCTCGGCGGGTCGACATGTCGGAACTCCGGCAAGGGTACGCGAGAAAGGAAAAGGCCGGGCGGTGGCCGCCCGGCCTTCTGATTGTCGGCGCCTAGAAGGTGTAGCGCAGGCCCACATAGTACTGCCGGCCGAAGTGGCGGTTATTCCAGACCCGCTCGGCCACGGTGTCGTTGTAT
Source organism: Phenylobacterium deserti (assembly GCF_003254705.1). Classification (GTDB taxonomy): domain Bacteria; phylum Pseudomonadota; class Alphaproteobacteria; order Caulobacterales; family Caulobacteraceae; genus Phenylobacterium; species Phenylobacterium deserti. The sequence continues at coordinate 538,689 of NZ_QFYR01000001.1, read as the reverse complement.
TGCATCGCCTCTTCGTCGGTGAGGTTGATGCCTTCAAGGCTGACCTTGAGCTTCTCGGTGAGCTGATAGGACAGGGAGGCGTCGACCATGAAGGTCGCGGGCACCCAATCGGCGTCTTGGTAATCCTGCCGCCGGGTGCTGGTCAGATTGCCCTGGTTGGCCGATGGGATCGCCGTCAGGTAGTCGCCGCGATAGGAGCCGGACACCCGAGCGCTGAGCTTCTCGTCCTCGTAGAACAGGGTGACGTTGTAGGAGCCCTTCGAGACGTTCTGGCGGCGGCTCTCCAGCGGGATCGAGCAGACCCCGTTCACCGGCGTGGCGCCGCACGAGATCTGGGTGCCGGTCACGTAGGTGTAGTTGAACAGGCCGCCGAAGTTGCCCGTCCATTCCGGCATGCCGAAGTTGTCGCGCAGGAAGGTGAAGGGCATCTGGATGTTGAGCTCGGCGCCCTCGTAAGGCTCGCCGCCCGGCGCGTTGATCGTCGTCGAGAAGCTGGTCTCGTCGCTCGGCGTCCGGCCGGAGCCGGCGAGCAGAGCGGGATCAAGGCCGAAGGAGCTGAACGGGCCGGTCAGGCGCACGCTGCTGAAGTCCTGAGTGATCTCCTTACGGAACAGGCCCAGGGCGATCAGCGAGTTGCGCGTCGGGTACCACTCGAAAGACAGGTCGTAGGTGTTGGCCTCCTGCGGCATCAGACGCGGGTTGCCGGTGGAGACCGACAGGTTGCCGGTGGTGTTGACCGTGCCGCCGGGATTGAGGGCGCCCAAGCCTGGACGCACCATCACCTTGGCGGCGGCGCCGCGGATGAGGATGTCCGGAGTGACTTCCACGACCACGTTCGCGGCCGGGAGCCAGTTGTCGTACGAGTTCTCGACAGTCAGCTGCAGCGGAGCGCCAGCCGCGAAGGTGTAGCCCTCGGCTGTGGTGTCGGTGTCCACATAGCGTACGCCCACGTCGCCCCGGATCCGCCAGGGCAGGACGTCGGTGTCGAAGTCGAGCTGCACGTACCCTGCGCGGGACTCCTCGGTGATGGTCCGGAAGTTGCCGCGGGCGTTGGTGTTTTCGATCCCGAACAGGGCGAACGTGCCCTGGTTGCTGTAGATGTTCAGCGCGCTGGCGATGGCGTCGAAGTTCGGGACCACCCAGCCGTCGGGCAAGTCCGCATCCAAGCCTTTGCCGAACCCGGTGAGCTGCTCGGTGATGCTGGTGATGCTGGCGCCGGCAGGTAGGGCGGGAACCGCGAACTCCGTCTGGCGACGATATTCCTGGCCATCGTTGACGTACTTCTTCCAGACGGCGCCGGTGCGCAGGGTGAAGGTGTCGTTGATGCGCCATTCGATGTCGCCGACCACCTGATCGAAGCTGTTCTGCACGAACTGCGGACGGAGGCGGATCTCGCTCGGGCGCACCGTGCCGGTGGTGTTCGCGTTGGTGAAGGTGAAGGCGTTCGGGTCATTGACGTCGAAGCCCCAGCCGATCGAGGGCATCTTCGGGTTGTCGCGGGCGTCGAAAACCCAGTTGTCTTGGTTCGCACGGTCCAGGGTGATCGTGGTCTGGATTGGGTTCTTGAAGCTGGACTTGGAGGTGCCGATCAGGCCGCTGATCTTGATGTTGTCCGTCAGCTCATGGGTGCCGCTGAGCGTATACTGCGTGAAGATCGTTCGCAGTTCGTCTTCCCGGGCCTCCACGCGGATGTCGACGTTGTCGAACACGCCGTAGGTGAGGGTGCCGTTCGCGTCGGTCTCGAAGACACGCGGGATCATGTACGGCTTGCCGAATTCCGGAGAGGCGGCGCCACGGCTGAAGGAGATGCCTTCCAGGAAGCTTTCGCGCCGGTCGGACTTATAGTCCGCGTACAGATAATCGAAGTTGATCAGGGTGCGCGACGTGGGCTTCCACTGCAGCGAGCCGGTGATCCCCAGGCGCTCCGTCTCGTAGTCGAAGCGCAGATACCGCGGGATCCGCGGGTGCCAGCTGCCCGGGTCGGAGGCGCGCTGGTAAGTGGCGATGTTCTCGGGCGTGCCAGGCAGGCGCGGCTCGCCTGCTGCGCAGTTGGCGGCGGTGGCGCCGACAGCGGCGTTGGCGCCTGGGTTAAACTGCTGGCCGGCCGTAGCGGCGTTGGTGTCGAAGCCTAGCGGGCTGCACCAGCCGCCGTTGCTGGTGCCTTCGCCCCAACGAACGGTGTCCCAGCCTTCTTCGCGGACGTTGCGCTTGGAATGGGCGACCGAGACGAGGACGCCGACGGTGTCGTCGAGGAACTTCTTGCTGGCCAGCACGGCGAAGCGCGGGTCCCAGCTCTTCGAAAGGTCGTTGTACCCGGCCTGAGCGGACAGCACGAGCGACTGGTCCTGGCGGAAGTCGAAGGCGCGCGAGGTCTGCAGGTCGACTGTCGCCCCGAGCGAGCCTTCCTCGACGCTGGCCGACGGAGTCTTGCGGACAGCCAGGCTGTTGAAGAGCTCGGAAGCGAAGACGTTGAAGTCGAACTGGCGCGCACGGTTGGCGCCGCCGTCAGCGTCGGAGCCGCCGGTGGAGGCGAGGGCTTCCATGCCGTTGATGCGCACGCGAGTGGAGCCGGGGCCCAGGCCGCGCACCGTGATGTTGCGGCCTTCGCCGCCGGCGCGGGTGATGGCGACGCCAGGGATCCGCTGCAGCGATTCAGCTAGGTTGTTGTCCGGGAATTTGGCGATGTCCTCGGCCTTGATGGCGTCGACGACGCCGGCCTCGGCGCGCTTGACCGCGATGGCGCTTTCAATCGCCGCGCGGAAGCCGGTGACCACCACTTCGGACACTGTGCCTGCATCGCTCGGCGTCGTGCCGCCTGGCTGGGGCCCGTCGGCCACCGGCGAGGTGGTCTGCTGGGCGCCGTCGGGCAGCCGCGTGCCGGCCGGAGCGCCGCCCGGCGCGGTGGGTTGAGCTTCCTGCGCGAGGGCTGATCCGGCCGAAAGAGCCAGAACCATCGCCAGAGCCGCTGTAGACGCGCCGCTTTGCAGCCGGCGCAGGCGATCGCCGCCGTGCGTCATCCAAATTCCTCCCATGTCCACCGGTGTGTCCCGGTGCGTTTCGCCGCCTGAGGCGGTCGTGATTATGCCACCGGTGTCATAGTCGAGCGTGTCTTCGTGACACCGGTGTCAAGGGAGCTTAGATCGGTTAGCGGCAAATGCAAGCATCTCGGAGTTCTGCCAAAATCCGGCTTCTCGTCTGCGTAGCGCGCAGGCCACAGTGATCCGCTAGCGCCTGAGGAGGGTTGCGCGGGGCGGCGGGCTATGACAACGCTGTCAAAATGCATGCTGGATCGCAAGGCGCTGGCTGGGACGGGAGCCGAACCGCGTCGTCGCTGATCCTGGTCGGCGGCGGTGGCGACCTGTCCATGCGCATGCTGCTTCCCTCGCTCTATCTGCTCGAGGCGGACGGCCTGTTGCCGGACGCGCTGCCTATTCTGGCGATCGGACGCGATCCGGATGCGGAGGGCAGCTTCCGTCAGCGGGTGCAAGCCGGCGTGGAGCGGGCGCTGGGCGGGAAACCGGATGAGGAGATCTGGCGGCGGTTCCTTGCCCGGCTGAGCTACATTGCGACCGACGCCACGTCAGGCGAGGCGCTAGCCCGGCTGCGTCCCGCCGCGGGCGAGCGGCCGGTGGTCTACCTCGCCGTCTCTCCCGATCTTTATGGCTCGATCTGCATGGCGCTGGAGGCGGCCGGCTTGGCAGGGCGCGACTCGCGCCTCGCTCTCGAGAAGCCGCTCGGCCGCGATCTCGCCAGCTGCGAGGCGATCAACGAGGCGGTCGGCGCGGTGTATGCCGAGCGCCAGGTCTTCCGGGTCGATCACTACTTGGGCAAGGACACGGTGCAGAACCTTCTGGCGCTGCGCTTCGGCAACGCCCTGTTCGAGCCGCTGTGGAACCGCCTCAGCATCGACCACGTGCAGATCACGGTGGCCGAGACCGAAGGCGTCGGCGAGCGTTGGCCCTATTATGATCGCTACGGCGCCCTGCGGGACATGGTTCAAAACCACATCCTGCAACTGCTCTGCCTGATCGCTATGGAGCCGCCCGCCGAGTTCACCCCTGAAGCGGTTCGCGACCAGAAGGTGAAGGTGCTGCGTTCGCTGCGGCCGCTGGAGCCCCAAGAGGCGGCGCGTGGGCAGTACGTGTCAGGGGCGCTCGATGGCGCAAATGCGCCGGCGTACGCGGACGAGCGCGGCTCGCCCTCGGGCACCGAAACATACGTCGCCCTGACCGCTCGCATCGACAACTGGCGCTGGTCGGGCGTGCCCTTCTACCTGCGGACCGGCAAGCGCCTGCCCGAGCGGCGGACGGAGATCGTGGTCCAGTTCCGGCCCGTGCCGCACGCCCTCTTCAGCGGCGAGCTCGAGCCGAACCAGCTGGTGATCTCCCTGCAGCCTTCCGAAGAGATCTCCTTGCGGCTGATGCACAAGGCGCCTGGTCTGGCTCGCGACGGCATGCAAGTGCACGGACTTCCCCTGCGACTGGCGAGCGCGTCCGGTGGTCGGCGACGGATCGCCTACGAACGCCTGCTTCTGGACCTGATCAAGGGCGATCCGACGCTGTTCGTGCGTCGTGACGAGATCCAGGCCGCCTGGCGGTGGGTGGACGGCATCACACAAGGCTGGGAGCCGGGCTCTGCGCCTGATTCCTACGCCGCTGGAACATGGGGGCCGCAGAACGCCTCCGAAATGATCGACAGGGATGGGAGACGCTGGCGTGACTGAGGCGGAAATCCTGGGATTGAACGATCGCGTCGATGGCGCGGGTGCAGCGCGCGAGCGCAGGGCGAGCAGTTTCGGGCTGGTCGGCGACATCGGCGGCACCAACGCGCGCTTCGCGCTGGCGGAGATCAGCGCGGATGGGACGATCGCGCTCGGCGGCTACCGCAATCTCCTATGCCGGGACTACGCCAGCGTCACGGACGCCATCGCCGCCTACCTGAAGGATCTGGGCGTGGCCGAAGCGCCGGGCGCCTGCGTGACCGCGGTCGCGGGGCCCGTGACCAACGGCGCGATCCACATGACGAACTTCGTCTGGCGCTTCTCCGAAGCGGACCTGCGGGCGGTCGGCTTCCGGGCCGCACGCATCATCAACGACTACCAGGCCCTCGCCATGGGCGCGGCGGACTGCGGCGAGGCGGGTCTGCGCCACGTGGGCGGTCCCGCGGCCGGCATGGCCGAGCAGACCGTCGCCGTCCTGGGCGCCGGCACCGGGTTTGGCGTTTCTGCGCTGGCTCGCGATCCATTCGGTCAGGCGGTCATGGCGACCGAAGGGGGCCACGTCGCCTTTGCGCCCGTCGATGCGCTGGAGATCGAGATCCTCAAGCGCCTGATGGAGCTCTATGGCCGCGTTTCGGTGGAGCGCATCCTGTCGGGTCCGGGATTGGCTTGCCTGCACACCGTGATGGCCGAGATCCATGGTGAGACCGCTACGGAGCTCGCGCCCGAGGCGATCGCCCAAGGCGCAGCGGCAGGCGATGAGGCCTGCGCCCGCACGGTGGAGCAGTTCTGTGCGGTGTTCGGCAGCGTGGCCGGCGACCTGGCCCTGGCGCTCGGCGCCCGTGGCGGCGTTTACCTCGGGGGCGGCATCGCGCCGGGCGTCGCCGATCAGCTCGCCGCCAGCCGCTTCCGCGAACGCTTCGAGGCCAAGGGTCGGTTCCAGCCGTATCTGGCGGCGATCCCCACCTGGATCATCACTCATAAGCAGGCGGCGCTAATTGGCGCAGCCAAGGCGCTCTCCGACCTCTGAAAGCGGCGAGGGGGCCGGGCCCCCTTCTCATAGAGATGTCCGATGTCGGAGGGGCTTGCTAAGCGCAAGCGGCGCCTTAGCTTGGCGGCGCCACCGGCCATAACGGAACAGCCGTGCCTTCAGTCACTATCCACGACGTCGCCGAGCGCGCCGGGGTCTCGATCAAGACGGTCTCGCGGGTCCTGAACAAGGAGCCGAACGTCAAGCCCGAGACTCGCGACCGGGTGCTCGCGGCTGCCGAAGCCCTGCGCTATCGGCCCAGCGTGTCGGCCCGCAGCCTCGCCGGGTCGCGCTCTTACCTGATCGCGCTGTTCTACGATAACCCAAGCCCCGCCTACGTCAGCGACGTACAGCGAGGGGTAGTCACCACCTGTCGTGAGACCGGCTATCACCTGGTGGTGGAGCCGTTCGACTCCGCCGGGGCGGACGCGGCCGACCTGGTGCGCGCCACCATCGCCACTCTGCGGCCTGACGGCGTGATCCTGACGCCGCCGGTGTGCGACCGCCGCCAGATCCTGGACGCCGTCGACGAGACCCGCGCGCCCTATGTCCGAATCGCCCCCGACGGGCTGATCGACCGCGCGCCATACGTCTGGATGGACGACAAGCAGGCGGCCTACGAGATGACCGGGCACCTGCTGAAGCTGGGTCATCGGGACATCGGCTTCATCATGGGGCACCCGGAGCACGGGGCGGGCCACCTGCGTTTCGAAGGCTTCGCCCAAGCCATGCAGGACCAGGGCTGCCCCGTTCGGCCGGAGCGGGTGAAGCAGGGCTACTTCTCGTTCCGTTCGGGTTTCGACTGCGCCGAGGAATTGCTGGCGCCCAAGGACCGGCCGACCGCCATTTTCGCCAGCAACGACGACATGGCGCTGGGCGTGCTCGCCGTCGCCCACCGGCATGGGCTCACGGTGCCGACGGACCTGTCGGTGGCCGGCTTCGACGACACCCCGGCCGCAAGCACCGTCTCCCCTCAGCTCACCACCGTGCGTCAGCCGATCCTGGAGATGGCGCAGGCCGCGGCGGAGATGCTGATCGCCGGCGAATGCGAGTTGCAGCCGGGCGAGAAGCCGCCGTCGCGCCTGCTGCCCTTCGACATCATCCTGCGCGAGTCCACGGCACCGCCGCGAGGCTGACAGCCCTTTGGAAGGCGGGCCTGAGAACCACTTCCTGCACATGGGCGTTGACAGCGCTGTCAAGCTGAAGCAGGCTTAAGGAGACAACGGCTTGCCGCCAGAAGCGGGCCGGGGAGGATGGACATGACCAAGGTTCGCAAGGCGCGTTTCGCGCCCACAAAAGAATGCGTGCCGCCGTCAGTCTGAGCGTTTCGCTGCCGACAAGCCTTGCTGTGTCGGGCGGCCGCCTCCTAACATTCCCCTAGACTGGCGCGGCGGGGCTCGTCCCCGTCGCGCCCCTTCTTTATTTGCAACAAGCGGAGCTTGGCCCAGATGAACCGCCAGAACAGCCGCCGGGGCGCCCTGACCTTCGCCGCCGCCGCCGCGCTTCTGACCTACGCCTCCACCTGGACCGGCGCCGTCGCCCAGACCCCCGCCGCGCCGGCCGCCAACGCGGGCGTCGCCCATCCGGAGCTTTGGCCCGCGGCCAAGAGCCAGGGGCTGATCGATCCCAAGACGGAAGCCGCCGTCACCGAGCTGATGAGCAAGATGACCGTCGAGGAGAAGGTCGGGCAGCTGATCCAGGGCGACATCGGCTCCATCCGGCCTGAGGACCTGAAGCAGTATCCGGTGGGCTCGATCCTGGCCGGGGGCTCCAGCCCGCCGCTGAACTCGGACGACCGCTCGCCAGCCCAGCCCTGGCTCGACACCGCCCGCGCGTTCCGCGCCGCCTCCATGGAGGCCCGTCCGGGCCACACCCCGATCCCGGTGATCTTCGGCGTCGACGCCGTGCACGGAAACAATAACATCGTCGGCGCGACGCTCTTCCCCCACAACATCGGTCTTGGCGCGATGCGCAATCCGGCGCTGGTGCAGAAGATCGGCGAGGCGACCGCCATCGAAGCGGCGGCCACCGGCATCGACTGGGCGTTCGGCCCGACGCTTGCGGTGGTGCAGGACGACCGCTGGGGCCGCACCTACGAGAGCTATTCGGAAGATCCGGAAGTGGTCGCGTCCTACGCCGGTCCGATGGTGACCGGCCTGCAGGGCCCGATCTCGTCTTGGCCGTCCCTGGCTAACGGGCGCGTCGCGGCTTCGGCGAAGCACTTCCTCGGCGACGGCGGCACGCAGAACGGCCGCGATCAGGGCGACAACCGCTACAGCGAGCAGGACCTCGCTCGCATCCACGGCGCGGGCTATCCCCCGGCGATCAACGCCGGCACCATGACCGTCATGGCGTCCTTCTCCAGCTGGCAGGGCGTCAAGATGCACGGCAACCAGAGCCTGCTGACCGACGTGCTGAAGGGCCGGATGGGCTTCGACGGCTTCGTGATCAGCGACTGGGAAGCTCACGGCCAGGTGCCGGGCTGCACGGAGACCAACTGCCCGCAGGCGATCACCGCCGGCATCGACATGGTCATGGCGTCCAACAGCTGGAAGGGCCTCTACACCAACACCCTGGCGCAGGTGAAATCGGGTCAGATCCCGATGGCGCGGGTGGACGACGCGGTCCGCCGCATCCTGCGCGTCAAGTACAAGCTCGGCCTGTTCGGTCCGCGCCCGCTGGAAGGCAAGCTCGACCTCGTGGGTGCGCCCGAGCACCGCGCCATCGCCCGCCAGGCGGTCCGCGAGTCCCTGGTCCTGCTGAAGAACAACGGCTCGGTCCTGCCGATCAAGGCCGGCGCCAAGGTGCTGGTCGCCGGTGACGGAGCCGACGACGTGGGCAAGCAGTCCGGCGGTTGGACCCTGTCATGGCAGGGCACGGGCAATTCGCCCAAGGACTTCCCCGGCGCGACCTCGATCTACAAGGGCATCCAAGAGGCTGTCAGCCAGTCGGGCGGCAAGGCCGAGCTGTCGGCTGACGGCTCGTTCAAGACCAAGCCGGACGTCGCCATCGTGGTGTTCGGCGAGGACCCCTACGCGGAGTTCCAGGGCGACATCGCCAACCTCGACTACAAGGGCGCGGACCAGACGGACCTCGCACTGCTGAAGAAGCTGAAGGCGCAGGGCATCCCGGTCGTGTCGGTGTTCATCACCGGCCGTCCGCTGTGGGTGAACCCCGAGCTGAACGCGTCGGACGCTTTCGTGGCCGCCTGGCTTCCGGGCAGCGAGGGCGGCGGCGTGGCGGACGTGCTGATCGGCGACGCCGCCGGCAAGCCGCGCCATGACTTCAAAGGCAAGTTGTCCTTCTCCTGGCCCAAGCGCGCGGACCAGTACCGCCTGAACCGCAACGATCCCGGCTACGATCCGCTGTTCGCCTACGGCTACGGCCTGACCTATGCGGACAAGACCCGCGTGGCTCAGCTGTCGGAAGTCTCGGGCGTGACGGCGACCAGCAACAACCCGGATCGCTACTTCGTCGGCGGCCGCTTCGCCGCGCCTTGGCGCCTGGCGCTGCGTGACGCCGGCGGCGAGACGATCGCCACCACCGCGTCCGCTTCCAGCCCGCGCCGCGCCGTCTCGGTGGCGGCGGTGGACGCCAATGGCGTGCAGGAAGCCGGCCGGGCCCTGACCTTCACCGGCGCGGGCCAAGCGACCGCGGCGGTGACCGGCCCGTCCACGGACCTCAGCCGTCAGGCCAACGGCGACCTCGCCCTGCTGCTGCAGTACCGGGTCGACCAGAAGCCGACCGCGCCGGTGCAGCTGAACATCGGCACCGGCAAGGTGTCGCTGGACAAGGTGCTGGCGGACGCCCCCGTGGGTCAGTGGCAGACCGTTCGCGTGAAGCTGTCCTGCGTCCGCAGCCCGCTGGAAACGCTGACGGAGGTCACCACCCCGTTCGCCATCCAAACCAGCGGCCAGCTGAAGCTCTCGCTGGGTGAGGCCCAACTGGTGCCGAACCAGAACAACGCCATCTGCCCGTAAGAGCTGGCGACGCAGACGCGAGCTTTCAGGCCCTCCGGTTCGCCGGGGGGCCTTTTGCTATGCCTGGACGATGTCGAAGAACACGTGAGCGATGCGTGGGTCGGATCGGCGGGCCGCCGCTTCCAGCGCCGCCGCACCGTCTTCGACCTCGGCCCGGTCTAGCGCCAGGGCGAAGCGCCAGCGGATCGAGACGAGAATGTTCTGAGGCCCCAGGTGCAGAGTGCGCAGCTCGGCAAGTTCGCCCAAGTCGTTGCGCTCGCGCAGGCATTCCAGCACGCGCTCCACGATCACCGGGGCGGCCGCCTCGCCGGCGATCAGGCTGCGGGTCTCATTGGCCATGAACACCGCCACCGAGACCAGCAGCAGGCCGATGGCGATGGACGCAGCGCCGTCGGCCCAGGCGAGGCCCAGGAAGGTGGAGCCGATCACCCCCAGCGCCGCGAGCGCCAAGCCGACCAGAGCCGCGCCATCTTCCAGCAGCGTGGCGAAAACGTTCGGATCCTTGCTGCCGCGCAAAAAGGCGAACAGGCGGACGTTCCGGCCACGGACGATGTTCTTGTATTCCCTGTAAGCGGTGCGGAAGGACAGTCCTTCGAACAGGGCGGAAGCGGCGAGGACTCCAAGGCTGACCCAGGGCAGAGTGACCTCCTCCGGGTGCAGGATCTTCTCCGCGCCTTCCCAGATCGCCACCGCACCACCGGCCAGGAAGATCATCAGCGCAACGATGAAGGACCAGAAGTAGGTCTCCATGCCGTAGCCGAAGGGATGACGCTCGTTGGCGGGGCGGGCCGAGCGCCGCTGGGCGACCAGCAGCAGCACCTGGTCCGCCGTGTCGACCAGGGAGTGAATCCCCTCGGTCAGCATGGCTGTGGACCCGGTGAAAGCGAACGCCACGAACTTGGTGACGGCGATCGCCAGATTGCCCGACAGTGCGGCCAGCACGACCTTGCGGGCGCCGCTCACGTTCTGCGGCGAGGTGTGGGTCTTGATTGGCCGGCGCATGCCCGCTCCGCGGCTCCCGTTGCCGCTAGCAAAGCGCGCCGCGGGCGGAGCGTTCCCGGACTCAGTCGGCCGATTGAACGGTCGAGGGGGGCGACGCCTAGGTGAGCTTGACCGCGCGGCTCTCGCGAACCGAGCGGTAGATGGCCTCCATCACGCGTACGTCGCGCAGGCCTTCCTCGCCCGACACGATCGGCTCGCGGTTCGTCAGGATGCACTCGGCCATGTGATCGAGCTGGCCGGCGAACTGGTTCTTGCCGAGCGCGATCTCACGCGGCTGAGCCGGCTGGCCTCGCGGCGCGACACGCATCTGCTGGCCCGTGTAGGCGGTCGCCGGTTCCAGCTCGAACCAGCCGTTCTGCTGCACCACGCGGTAGCGGTTGTGGTTGCTGGTGTAGGAGGAGACGCAGTTCGCCACCGCGCCGGACGGGAACTTTAAGGCGAACAGGATGGTGTCGTCCACCTCGCGGAAGCGGATGTCCGAGCGATCGGTTTTCTCGATCGCGGTGACTTCAATCGGCTCCTCGCCAGTGAGGTAGCGGGTGGCGTTGAGGCTGTAGATGCCGATGTCCATCAACGCGCCGCCGCCGGCCAGCGAGCGCTTGAGCCGCCACTGGGTCGGATCGCCGATGTTGAAGCCGTGCTCGGCCAGGATCACGCGAGTCGGTCCCATCTCGCCGCCGCGGGCCATGCGGATGGCTTCGACGTTGTGCGCCTGGAAGCGGCTGCGATAGCCGATCATCAGCTTGCGGTTGGCTTGGCGGCAGGCGGCGATCATCTGCTCGCACTCGCGCACGGTGGGCGCCATGGGCTTTTCGCACATCACATGCTTGCCCGCCTTGGCGGCGCGGATCGAATACTCCGCATGCATGCTGTTGGGCAGGATCACGTAGACGACGTCCACATCCGGATTGTCCGCGATGCGGTCGAAGGTCTGGTAGGAATAGATGGACCGCTCGGGGATGCCGTACTGGGCCGCCAGGGTGCGGGCTTTCTCCGGACTGCCGCTGACCAGGGCCGTCAGTCGCGAGCGCTCGCTATTGACGAACTGCGGCATGATCTGGCGCGTGGCGTAGCTGCCCAGGCCCACGATGGCGTAGCCGATCTTGCGCCCGGCGGCCTGCGCCAGGGCTTGCGGCGACAGAACCGATGCCGCCAAGCCTGCACCTGCACCCAGGATCAGGCCGCGGCGGTTGAGACGCGATCCATCCGTCATCGTTCGACCTCCCAGTTTTAAGGCTGCACCTTGGCGCAGGTACGCGCCGTGCGATAGCGGCGTCAGACGTCGAAGCCGTGACCCTTGCGCATGGGGCGGCTCAGCCAGCTGTTCGCCTCGTCGTCGCCGATGAACCGTTCCGCAGCGGGATCCCAGCGCAGCCGGCGGCCCGCCTTCATGGCCATGTGGTGCAACAGGCAGGTCGAGCACGCCCGGTGGCCGATCTCGATGGGCGAGATGGGCTCCTTGCGGGTGAGCACGCTGTCCAGCCAGTTCCCGTGCTGGTCGTCGCTCTTGTAAAGGTGGATCTCGTTCGGGCCGATCACGCTGGCGAGGATCTTGGGATCGCTGGCGGTGAGCGGCGGCGACGGCGGGCCGGCGTTCGGATCGCTGGCGGTGACCGGCGCGTCCCGTGTGACGAAGATCCAGCCCTTTGTGCCGATGAACTTGATGCCGTTCGGGTAGTCGCCGCTGATCGCCATGGTCACGCCGTTGGCGTAGCGCGCCTCGGTCTTGAACGGACCGTGGACGTTCCACAGGCCGCTGGTGGGGAACTGAGCGTTACCCCAGATCTCAACCGGGCCGGTCAGTTCGGTGTCCATGCCCCAGTGGGCGATGTCCACGTGGTGCGCCCCCCAGCCGGTGATCATGCCGGCGCCGAACTGTTCGCAGCGCAGCCAGCCGGGCCTGTCGAACGAGTTCTGCGGGTGAACCCGGATCTCCGTGTAGTAGACCTCGGGCGTGGTCCCCAGCCAGGCGTCGTAGTTCAGGTTGGGCGGGATTGGCATCTGCGGGGCTTCCGGCCCGGACGGGTCGCCTGGCAGTCCGATCTCCACGTGGCGAAGTTCGCCGATGCGGCCATTGCGGACCAATTCCGCGGCGCGGTGAAACTGCTTCCAGGAGCGCTGCTGCGAGCCGATCTGCAGGATGCGCCCGGTGCGCTTCACCTCGTTCGACAGGAAGCGGCCCTCGGCGATGGTCAGAGACGCCGGCTTCTGGAGATAGACGTCCTTGCCCGCGCGCACGGCATGGACGGCCGGCACAGCATGCTGGTGGTCGGGCGTGGAAATCAGGACCGCATCGATGTCCTTGTTGGCCAGCAGTTCGCGATATTCGGTGTAGGCGCGCACGCCGTCGTAGGCGGGCCGGTTGAGCTTCTTGGCGTAGGTCTCGTTGACCAGCACCCGCCCGGCTTCGGCCCGCTTCGCGTCCACGTCCGCCACCGCGATGATCTGGGCGTGGTCGAACTTGCAAGTTTCCGGCATGTCGTGGATACGCGAGATGCGGCCGACGCCGATGGCGCCCACGTTGATCCGATTGCTGGGCGCGTTCTGGCCGAACACGGTCGAAGGCACGATCGTCGGGAAGCCCGCCGCCGCGCCCGCCGCAGCGGCTTTCTTCAGGAACGATCGGCGGCTGGCGCCCGGCGTCTTGCTGCTCATCGGCGTATCTCCCCTGGCGCTGCGCCTCTCCCCGGGCGCAGTCGCGGTTGCCTTGTGTCAGGCGGTGATGGTGAGGCGGCTGGCGTTCTTCTGCGCCGTAAGCACCAGTTCGGCGGCCAGGAGGGCCTGCTCCTGGTCTTGCGCGACGGAGGTGCGGTTGACGATGTCGGCCACGAATTGCGGGCCGAAGGGCAGGGCGACCTGACTGCAGTCCATGTAGGTCGTCTGCTTGCGGTCCACGAGGATCAGGTGGTTGCCGCCTTTGCGACCCGCCACGTCCACATACTTGCGCAGCTCGATGTAGCCTTCGGTCCCCAGGATGAAGAGCCGCCCGTCGCCCCAGACGCCCAGGCCATCGGGCGTGTACCAGTCGACGCGGATATAGCCGGTGCCGCCGTCGCCCGTCGCGGTCATGTCGCCGAAGTCCTGAAACTGCGGCCGGTCTTTGTGTGACACGTTGCCAACCTGCGAGGCGACGACCTTGGCCGTCTTCGAGCCGGTGTAGAACAGGAATTGGTCGGCCTGGTGGGAGCCGATGTCGGTGAGGATGCCGCCGTACTTGGCGGGGTCCCAGAACCAGTCCGGTCGGGTGGTGTTGCGCACCTGGTGGGGCGCGAGATTGACGGTCTGCACGACCTTGCCGATCGCGCCGGCCTGCACGAGCTCGCCAGCCTTCACCGCAGCCGGCACCTCGAGCCGCTCGGAGTACATGATCGCGAACTTGCGCCCGGTCTCCTTCACCGCCTTCCGGACGTCGGTCAGCTGCTCCAGGCTGATCACCGCCGGCTTGTCGCCGAGGAAGTCCTTGCCGTTGCGCATGGCCTTGATGCCCAGCGGCGCGCGCAGATGCGGCACCGGAGCGCCGGCGATCAGCTGAATGGATCGATCCTCGAGGATCTCGTCTTCGCTGCGGGCCAGCTTGATGTCGCCGAACCTCTGGCGGAAGTCGGCGATGTGCTTGGGGTCGGTGGCGTAGAAGGCCACAAGCTCGCCCCCGCCGCGCTGCACGGCCTGGGTCATGCTCATGATGTGGTAGTGGTCGAGCCCGATCACGCCGAAGCGGATCTTGTGGGTCGGCTTGGCCTGGGTGGGCTGAGCCTGCACGTGAACCGCGCCCACCAGGGCGGCGGCTCCGACACCGGTGGCAAGCAAGAGGTTGCGGCGGCTGACGTCGTCCATGGTTTCCTCCGGTGTCGTGAAGCAGGGCGCGTCGGCTCGCGCCTCTTGTGTCCGCTGACGCTATCTAACAACGTGCGCCTGTAAAGTGGTATGAGCATTGGTCAGACCAACCCCGGGAGGGTGATGATGCTTCGAGTTCGTGATGCGGTGATCGCGGTGGCGGCCGCGCTTATCGGTGGCAGCGTCGTTGCGGTCGTCCAGGCTCAACCGAACCTGATCGGCCCGTCGGTCTACGACTGGACCAAGATGAGCGCCACGGCCACGCCGCACGGCACACACCGGCAGGTGATGCGCGGCCCGACGAAGGCCCTGGCCGAGCTCGAAGTGCACGTCACGACCCTGAACCCGGGCCTTTCCTCTCACGCGCCGCACACGCACGAGAACGAAGAGCTGGTGATCATCCGGGAAGGCACGGTGGAGGTGCTGAACGACGGAGCCTGGAAGCGTCTCGGCCCCGGCTCGATCATCTTCAACGCGTCGAACTCGCCGCACGCCCTGCGCAACGTCGGCTCAAACCCCGCCGTCTACGACGTGGTGAACTGGACCCCGCCGAAGCGGTAAGCGGACTGTCGGGAAGGTCGCCCCTCAGGGGCGGATGGCGGTGAGAGAGGGATTCGAACCCTCGATAGAGTTTCCCCTATACACGCGTTCCAGGCGTGCGCCTTCAACCACTCGGCCACCTCACCACACACCGTCTCGGGGAGCGGCGTCCCGAGCGGAACGGGGGAGATATACTGCCCCGGCTCATGGGGCAAGCGGCGCGTGTCGCCCGCTCCGGGCGAGGTGCAAAAGGCGCACGGGGCTCCTATATCCTGGGGCAAATCCCAAGGAGTTCAGAATGCTCTTCGCCAAGAAGACCCTCGAGCTGCCGACGCCCGAGACGGCGCTGCCCGGCCGCCCGAACCCGATCCCCACCGCCGAGACCCACTTCGTCAATGGCCGCCCGCTGAAGGGTCCCTATCCGGAAGGCCTGGAGGAGGCGGTGTTCGCCATGGGCTGCTTCTGGGGCGTGGAGCGCATCTTCTGGAAGCTGCCGGGCGTCTATGTGACGGCTGTCGGCTATGTGAACGGCCTGACGCCGAACCCGTCGTATGAAGAGGTTTGCAGCGGCCGCACGGGCCACACCGAAGCGGTGCTGGTGGTCTATGACCCCAAGGCGATCACCTACGGCGACCTGCTGAAGGCGTTCTGGGAAAACCACGATCCGACCCAGGGCATGCGCCAGGGCAACGACATCGGCACGCAGTACCGTTCGGGCATCTACCCGATCAACGAGGCGCAGACTCGTGAGGCTGTGGCGTCGCGCGCGGCCTTCCAGTCGGCGCTGGCGGACAAGGGTTTTGGCGAGATCACCACGGAGATCGCCGAACCAGGTCCGTTCTACTTCGCCGAGGACTACCACCAGCAGTATCTGGCCAAGAACCCGAATGGGTACTGCGGCATCGGCGGCACGGGCGTGACCTGTCCGATCGGCGTCGGCGTCGAGGCCTGATCGGCCGATGACGCGGGGGGAGGTCGAGGCTGTCGCGCTGGGCCTGCCGGCCACCGAAAAGGTCGTCCAGTGGGGCGACCATGACGTGTTCAAGGTCGGCGGAAAGGTGTTCGCCATCAGCGGCGAGGACAGTCTCTCCTTCAAGGCGACCGAGATCGGCTTCATGGCCCTGACCGAGGGCGGTCCCGGTCGCCAGGCGCCCTATCTGGCCAAGGGCCAGTGGGTGAACGTCGCCTTGGCCGATGCCGGCGAAGACGAGGTGCGGGACTGGATCCGCACCTCGTATGACCTGATCGCGGCTAAGCTGACGCGAAAGGCGCGGGCAGAGCTCGGGATCGCCTAGAGGACCTCGCCCGAGCCTTTCTTGGCGGCCACGATGCCGACAGCCTCCAGCTCCCCGGAAATGATCCGTGCGTCGGTCTCCTCGGCGAGGCGACGGAATTCGCTGATTGCGCGCGCCGACCGTGAGCGGTGTTGGCGCGTCAGCAGCAGAAGCACCGCTCCGCCCGTGGCCACCATGAACGGGATCGGGCCGAACAACCACGCCGCCGCCGCAAGGGCGAAGTAGTAGCCGCGAACGCCCTGATTAAACGACGACAGGGCCGGGTTGAGCACGCGCGAGGCGAGCTCGCCGAGCTGGCGCAGCACCGTGGGGTCGTCCGTCAGCGGCACGGCGCCCACCGCGGCGATGCAATAGTTCATCTGCCGGATCGACCAGATGAAATCGAGCAGGCCGCGCGCCAGGGTGATCAGCACCAGGGCGATCTGCCCCTCGAACAACAGGCGCGAGGAGGTGCGGATCACCTCCAGGCTTGAGGCGCTGCGGAAGGTGGTCTCGCCGCCGAACAGCGCGCCGGCCGCCGCCGCGATCAAGATCAGGTTGGAGGAAGCGAAGAACGAGGCCGAGTTCAGGGCGTGGCCGAGCAGCTGGCCGTCCATCAACCGGTTTTCGCGCAGGGCCATGTTCCGCATCCAGATGGCGCGGATGACGGTCATGTCCGTGTTGATCACGCGGCCGCGATGCTTGGCCAGGGCATGGAGCAGCGGCTGGTAGCCGAGCCAGCAGAGGAAGAAGAAGCAAAGAGCTGCGATGTTCAGCGGGCTCACCTCAGTCCTCCTCGATCAGGCTGGTGCGGTTAGTGTTGCGCAGGCGCGCAGCGATCACGCAGGCCATGGCCATCGCTAACGACACGTAAATGTAGAACAGCTTCTCCTGCCCGGCGGCCTTCAGGCTGAGCGCCACCGACTCGGCGGTGCCGCCGAACAGGGCGTTGGCGAGGGCGTAGGGGAGGGCGACGCCGAGGGCTCGCAGGCGGGCCGGAAACAGCTCGGCCTTCACCGCGGCGTTCACCGCCGCATAGCCGGTGTGGATCAGCATCAGCAGCAGCACCAGCCCGAACGCGGCCAAGGGCGAGCCGCCGGCGGCGATGGCGCTCATCACCGGATAGGTCGCCGCGGCGCCGAGGCCGAAGCCGACGGCCATGGTGGTCTTGCGGCCCACATGGTCCGACAGCCAGCCCATCAGCGGCTGCGCCAGCATGTAGATCACCAGAGCGCCGGCCATGATGCCCGCACTGACGCTCTTGTCGTAGCCGGCCGTGTTGACCAGGAACTTCTGCATGTAGGTCGTGTAGGCGTAGAAAGAGAGCGAGCCGCCTGCCGTCAGGCCGAGGATCGCCCAGGTCTCCCGCGGATGGTCGCGGAACAGGGCCAGGGTCGATCGGCGCTTTGCTGCATCAGTTTGCGCCTTGGCGTTGAGGAACGATCGGCTCTCTTCCAGGCCCGCGCGGATCCAGAAGACGACGATGGCCAGCAGGCCGCCGATGATGAAGGGGATGCGCCATCCCCAGCTGTCCAGCGCTTCTTGACCCAGCAGATGCTGGACGACGATCAGAACCAGCAGGGCCAACAGCTGTCCGCCGATCAAGGTCACGTACTGGAACGACGACCAGAAGCCGCGCCGCCGGTGGCCGGACATCTCGGCCAGGTAGGTGGCGCTCGCGCCGTACTCACCCCCCAGCGAAAGCCCCTGAACCAGACGTGCCGCGAACAGCAGGACGGGCGCCAAGACGCCGATCTGCGCATAGGTGGGGATCAGGGCGATGGCGAAGGAGCCCGCGCTCATCAAGGCCACGGAGGCGGTCAGGGCCGCGCGCCGGCCGGCCCTATCCGCGTAGAGGCCCATCAGCCAGGCGCCCACCGGGCGGGCCAGGAAGCTCACGGCGAAGACGGCGGAGCTCTGCAGTTGCTGGGCTGTAGTGTCGCCCTTCGGAAAGAAGTGCGGGGCGAAGTAGAGGGCGAAGGAGGAGTAGGCGAACCAGTCGTACCATTCGACCAGGTTGCCGGCCGACCCGCCCAGGATCGCGCGCACCCGCGCCAGAGGGGTGAGCGCCTGCGTCTGCTGTCTGGCCGCGTCGTCCATGCATCCCCCGGTGACCGTCCGGCACGGATGCTATGTCAGTTCGGCCCGAAAACACGAGAGCCCCTGGCATGGCCAGGGGCTCTCGCGCTGAGCGGCTCTTGCCGCTCGATCTATAGGCGTCCCAGCAAAACCAGGATGATGATGATCACCAGAACCAGGCCCAAACCGCCGCTCGGGAAGTAGCCCCAGCCGCGGCTGTAGCCCCAGTTCGGAAGAGCGCCGATCAGAAGCAGGATCAGCAGGATGATCAGGATGGTGCCAAGGGTCATGGACGTATCGCTCCCAAACCGTCCCCCGACCTACGCCGTGGGAAACGACAAGCTTGGGCGTGAGTTCCGGGCTCGCTAGTCGGCGGCGTCGGCCGTATGCAGCTTGTGGTCGGCGTCCTTGACGCCCAAGGCGTACATCAAGCCGATCCAGCCGCCCTTCACGCGCGGCAGGATCAGAAGCGTCAGCACCGACAGGGCGCCCAGCAGGATCGGGACCGAGAGCCAGGCCGAAGACTCCCAGACAATCGGGAAGAAGAACAGCGGAGCCACGATCAGGTGGCCGACCAGCAGGATGGTCACATAGGCGGGGCCATCGTCGGCCGGGTAACGCGCAAGGTCATGGTCGCAGGCCTCGCAGCGCCCGTTCACCTTGAGGTACTTCCAGAAGAGCTTGCCCTCGCCGCAGTTGGGGCAGCAGCCCTTCAGGCCGCGCAGCAGTGACGGCATCAGCGGGTGAACGATCTCGGCCATGGCTGCGATATGTTCCTTCACGGCAGCGAGCGGAAGAGCGTGAGCCCTTCCGCCGCAGGTCTCGAACCGGAGACTAGGGCCGGAGCCCTAAGGGTGTGTTCGCTCCCGCTCCAGCGGCGTGGGCGAACCCAGTCCGTCGGTCTCGTTGGGCGTGTCGCCTTCTTCGGTGTTGGTGGCGCCCTCCCGCAGGATGTGCGGATCCTCGCCGGAGATGGTCGTGCCCTTGGAGGCGCCGATACCCGGATCGTCTTCCAGGTCGTCGCGCGGGAGGGTGGTGGGCGTGTGGCCCGACAGGTCGTGTTTGGAGCTGCTCATGAGGGGTCCTCTTGGCTTCCCATGAGTTTCCGAACCCGTCGGGCTGCGTCCCGTTCCTAGGCTAGCGCTTGGCGTCGGACGCGGTGCTGGTCACGGCCGAACCGACCGCCTGCACGTCGCGGCCAAGCCCTTCGACCGTGTTGCAGGCCGAGACGGCCAGCGAGGCCAGGGCGGCGCCCAGAACAATGAGTTTGCGCATGGGAATCCGCTCCGTTGATCTTCGACGGCAGCTCTATAGCAGAGCTTGGGGCGGCTTTTGGGCGAGGCTTTCCAGACGCGCGGCCATGCGCTTCACATGGCTGCCTGGCCAGTAGACGCGGCCGCACGTGGGGCACGCCCGAAAGGGCCCGTTCATCTGCGACGCCTCCGGCGGCATGCGCGCGAGGTCTTCATCTGTGGCGTCGCGCAGCGCCGTGTTGTCCATGACGCAGCGCGTGAACGGAGCAAGGCTCCAATCGAGGGGCAGATGAGCAGAAACCATCTGAGCCTCTTCGTCCGGACCGCGACCCTCCACGGCCAAAGCGCGGGGATGAGCCCGGCGCGCCAAGGCCTTGTCGCGTGTCAGCAGGACGCGGTTGTCCTCGCGGGCGAGCGCCAGAAGCTCGTCGTCGCTCTGGCCGCCCGAGGCAAGATAGGTGTCATAGCCTGCGGTGCGCAGCAGGCGCGCCAGGCGGACCAGCATCTCGTCGCAAAGGAAGCGCATCGCGCCACGCAAATGGCGCGATGGCCTCCGGCGTTCCGGATCAGTCGGCGTCCATCTTCAGGGCGGCGATGAACGCCTCCTGCGGGATCTCGACCTTGCCGAACTGGCGCATGCGCTTCTTGCCCTCTTTCTGCTTGTCGAGGAGCTTGCGCTTGCGGCTGGCGTCGCCCCCGTAGCACTTGGCCGTCACGTCCTTGCGCAGGGCGCGCACGGTTTCCCGCGCGATGATCCGCCCGCCGATCGCCGCCTGGATCGGGATCTGGAACATGTGCGGCGGAATCAGCTCCTTCATCTTCTCGACCATGCCGCGGCCGCGCATCTCGGCGCGGTTGCGGTGGACGAGCATGGACAGGGCGTCCACCGGCTCGGCGTTGACCAGGATCGACATCTTCACGAGGTCGCCCTCGCGGTACTCCTCGATGTTGTAGTCGAAGGAGGCGTAGCCCTTGGAGATCGACTTCAGCCGGTCATAGAAGTCGAACACGACCTCGTTCAGCGGCAGGTCGTAGACCACCATGGCGCGTGCGCCGACGTAGGACAGCTCCTTCTGCTCGCCGCGGCGGTCCTGGCAGAGCTTGATGATCGAGCCGAGGTACTCGTCCGGTGTGAAGATCGTCGCCTTGATCCAAGGCTCGGAAATGCTCTCGATCTTCACCGGGTCCGGCAGGTCCGCCGGGTTGTGCAGGTCGATGACCGTGCCGTCGGTCATCTTGATCTTGTAGACGACGCTGGGCGCCGTCGCGATCAGGTCGAGGTTGAACTCGCGGCTCAGACGCTCCTGGATGATCTCCAGGTGCAGCAGGCCCAGGAAGCCGCAGCGGAAGCCGAAGCCGAGCGCCGCGCTGGTCTCCATCTCGTAGGTGAACGAGGCGTCGTTCAGGCGCAGGCGACCGATGGCTGCGCGCAGGTCCTCGAACTCGGCCGCGTCCACGGGGAAGAGGCCGCAGAACACCACGGGCTGCACTTCGCGGAAGCCGGCCAGCGGGGTTTCGGCCTGGCGACGCTCGTCCGTGATGGTGTCGCCGACGGCGGCGTGAGCCACTTCCTTGATCTGGGCCGTGATGAAGCCGATCTCGCCGGGGCCGAGCTCGTTCAGGTCGGTTCGCTTGGGCTTGAAGACGCCAATCTTGTCGATCTGGTAGGTCGCGCCCTGCTGCATCATGCGGATGCGCTGGCCGGCCTTCAGCGTGCCGTCAAACACGCGCACCAGCACCACGACGCCGAGGTACGGGTCGTACCAGGCGTCGACCAGCAGCGCCTTGAGGGGCGCGTCAGGGTCGCCCTTGGGCGGGGGCAGGCGTTCAACGACCGCTTCCAGCACGTCGCGGATGCCGATCCCGGTCTTGGCCGAGCATTCCACGGCGTCGGACGCGTCGATCCCGATGACGTCCTCAATCTGCTGACGGACGCGCGCAGGTTCGGCGGCCGGCAGGTCGATCTTGTTCAGGACCGGGACGATCTCATGGTTGTTGTCGATCGCCTGGTAGACGTTGGCCAGCGTCTGGGCCTCGACACCCTGGGAGGCGTCCACCACCAGGATCGAGCCTTCGCAGGCGGCAAGCGAGCGCGAGACCTCATAGGCGAAGTCCACGTGCCCGGGCGTGTCCATCAGGTTCAGGATGTAGGTCTCGCCGTCCTTGGCCTTGTACTCGAGGCGGACGGTCTGGGCCTTGATGGTGATGCCCCGCTCGCGCTCGATGTCCATGTTGTCGAGGACCTGTTCGGTCATCTCGCGCTGCGTCAGCGCGCCCGTCTCCTGAATGAGGCGGTCGGACAGGGTGGACTTGCCGTGGTCGATGTGCGCGACGATCGAGAAGTTGCGGATGCGCGAGAGCGGGGTAGTCATGGGGCGTGCGTCTACCACATTCCGCGCCGCTTTCGAGGCGCGCGGCGCCCTGTCGCGGCGATCACGGTTAATCCGCCATTAAACTGCGAACGCGCATTGACTGAGCCCTGGGCGGGAGCAGGTCGAACTTGGAGAGGAATAGAGCGCCCATGGACCGTCGCACCCTTATCGTTTCAGGCCTCATGACGCTCGGCTCCGCCGGGCTGGCGCAGGCCCAGACCCAGTTGCCGCCGGCCCAGCCGCGCGATGGGTCCGTGGAGGGTCCGCCGCCTCCGGCGACGCCGTCCCCATCCTATCCTACGACCCAGCCGAGGCTCGCGCCGAACCAGCCGGCTCCAGGCGGCGCCCAGACCTACTCTCAAGACGAGATCATCCAGGGCGTGTCCGACTTCATGGGCGTGACGGCCGAGGCCGCCGGCGGCGCGGTCGAGAGGCTCTTTGCTCAGAACGGCCGCCCCACCGGCTACATCGCCGGCGAAGAAGGCTCCGCCGCCATCGTGGTTGGCGGCCGCTACGGCCGCGGGCTGCTCTACATGAAGGACCGCGAGCCGCTGGAAGTGTTCTGGCAGGGGCCGTCAGTCGGCTGGGACTTCGGCGGCAACGCCAGCCGCGTCTTCACCTTGTGCTACGACCTGCAGGTGCCGGACGCGATCTTCCAGCGCTTCCCCGGCGTCGAAGGTTCGGCCTACTTCGTGGGCGGCCTTGGCGTGAACTACCAGAAGGCCAGCGGCATCACGCTTGCGCCGATCCGTGCGGGCGTCGGCCTGCGCCTGGGCGCCAACGTCGGCTATCTGGCCTATACTCGTAAGCGCAACTTCCTGCCGTTCTAGTTCGCGAGAGCGGACCGCCAGTCGAACCCGGCCGCTGCGATGCGCTCGCGCGGCGGCCGGTGGTCGTCGTCATACTCTGAATAGGGCAGGGCCAAGCCCGCGCCGCCGTGCGGGAAGAGATCGGGCCGTTCCGCCCGGCTGAAGAAGCCGCCCCTGGGCGAGAAGACGTGGCTGGCCAGGGTGCCTGGCTCCACGATGGCCACCGGACAGTTCCAAGCGGCTGACAGCGCTGTGAACAGGGCCCGGTTGCGCGGGGTGTCCCAAGCGTCCGGCCTTCTCGGATCTGGGCACACGTTCACGACGCCCGGCCAGATCTCCACGTTGTCCATGGTGACCAGGAACCCGCAGTCGGGTGGGAACAGTTCGGGGGGCAGCAGGTCCTCGGACCTGCGCCAGAAGCAATGGTAGCGTTTGCAGGAGGGCGGATGCTCGCCCCAGATGGCGCAACCGGGCTGATCGGCGCGCTGATGAGTGCAACGGCCCCACGGCAGCTTGTCCAACTCGCGGATCTGCAGGGTCGTGCAGCACATGTCGCAGCCCGCGCAGCTGCGGGAGAGCGGCGGCTCCAGGTTCATGGAGCCGCCATCACCTTGTTCGCCGGCGCTGGCAACGCGCCGGTCGTTGCGGCCTAGGCGCGCAGCTTGGCCCCGACCGCCTTCTCGGCCGCCGCGACGATGCGAGCCGACAGAGCCTCGATCTCCGCGTCGGTCAGCGTCTTCTCGCGCGGCTGCACCGTCACTTCGACCGCCACCGACTTGGAGCCTTCCGGCACCCCAGGACCCTGGTAGACGTCGAAGATGCGGGCGTCGGCGATCAGCGCCTTGTCAGCGCCGAGGATCGGACGGACCACCTCGCCCGCCGGCGTGTCTGCGCTGACCACGAACGCGAAGTCGCGGCGCAGCGGCATCAGGGCCGACAGCTCGAGCGCCGCCTTGGTTTTCACCGCCTTGCGCTTCGGCTCGGGCAGGGCGTCGAGGTTTAGCTCGAAGCCATAGATTGGACCCTGTGCGTCCAGCAGCTTCAGGATGCGGGGATGCAGTTCGCCGAACTCAGCCACCACGTTTTTGGGACCGAGCTGAAGGCGAGCCGAGCGGCCCGGGTGCCACCAGGATGAGGCCTGGCCTTGCACGGTCTGCAGCGGGGGTGCGCCAAGCTCCTCCAGCAGGCCCATCAGGTCGGACTTCAGAGCGAACAGCGCGTCCGGCTTCTGGCCGTCCCAGCGGCGCGGCGCGTGCGCCGCAACGATGGCTGCAATCGTGGTGACCTGATCCGCCGGCTGGTCGCCCTTGAAGGTCGGACCGATCTCGAACAGTGCCGCGTCCGCGAAACCCTTGCGGGCGTTCCGGGCTGCCGCTTCGACCAGGTTCGGCAGGATCGACGGGCGCATGGTGGACAGATCCGAGGCGATCGGATTGCTCAGCACCAGCTTGGGATCCCCGCCGCCGAACGCTTCAGCCCACTCCCGGCGCATGAAGCTCCAGGTGACGGCTTCCGAATAGCCAGCGTCCGCCAGCGCGCGGCGCGCATTGCGCACCCGCGCCTGGCGGATGGTCAGAACGCCCGCGGACGAAGCGGTGATCGGAGGCAGAGGCTCGGCGGGCAGAGCGCCATAGCCTTCGATCCGCGCGACTTCCTCCACGAGGTCCGCCGGACCATCAACGTCCCGCCGCCAGGTGGGCGGGGTGACCTGATCACCGGCCACCTCGAACCCGAGCTTGCCCAGGATCTCGTCGATGCGGGAGGCTGGCAGGTCGACGCCAGACAGCTTCTTCACGTACGAGCGGTCGAAGACGATCGCGGAAGGCGGCGCCGGCGCCTGACCGGCCACGCGGATTTCCGACGCCTCGCCGCCGCACAGCTGAAGGATCAGCTGGGTCGCGAGTTCGATGCCGGGGACCAGCGACTGCGGATCGACGCCTCGGGCGAACCGGTACTGGGCGTCCGAGGTGATGCCGGTGTCGCGACCGGTCTGGGCCGTGCGGATCGGGTCGAACCAGGCGGCTTCCAGGAACACCTCGGTGGTCGTCTCCGAGCAGCCGGTGGACTCGCCGCCCATGATTCCGCCAAGGCCGATCGGTCGGTTGCCGTCGGCGTCGGCGATGACGCTCATCTCGGGCGAGATGTCATAGGTCTTGCCGTCCAGGGCGATCAGCTGCTCGTCCTTATGAGCGGCCGGCGAGGCTTCGTGCGCGGGGCTGGGCTCGGCGGGGCCGCGTCCCAGGCGCGCCTCGATCACGTTCCCGACCAGCAAGGCGCGGTCGTAGACGTGCAGCGGGCGGGCGCGATCGTAGGTCAGCAGGTTCGTGACATCGACCAGCGCGTTGATCGGGCGCAGGCCGACGCTGGTGAGGCGCTGCTGCAGCCAGGCCGGCGAGGGGCCGTTCTTCAGGCCGCGAATGACGCGTCCGCCGAACACCGGACAGGCGTCGCCGTCGACGCGGATCTCGATGGGGCAGGGGAAGGCGCCTTCGACCTTAACGTCGGTCTCCGCCTTCAGCGTGCCAAGGCCAGCGGCGGCGAGGTCGCGGGCGATGCCGCGGACGCCGAGCCAGTCGGGACGATTGGGCGTGACCTCGAAGTCGATGACGGCTTCCAGGCCGAACGCCTCGGCCGCGCTTACACCCACCGCGAGATCACCGGAAAGCTCAACGATGCCGTCGCTCTCTTCCGCGACTTCCAGCTCCTTGGCCGAGCAGAGCATGCCGTTGGAGACGACGCCTCGGACGGGGCGGGCCTCCAGGGTGATGCCGCTGCCGGGCACATAAGCGCCGAGCGGGGCGTAGATGGTGGTCAGGCCCGGCCGCGCGTTGGGCGCGCCGCAGACGATTTCCTTGCGGCCGTCCTTGGTGTCCACCTGGCAGACGCGCAGGCGATCGGCGTTGGGGTGCTGGACCGCCTCGACGATCTTGGCGACCGAGAAGGCGGCGAGCTTGGAGGCGGGATCCTCCACGTGCTCGACCTCCAGGCCGGCCATGGTCATGGCGTCGACCACCTCCTGGACGGTGGCGGTCGTGTCGAGGTGCTCCTTGAGCCAGGAGAGGGTGAACTTCATCTCGTCTCTCTCCTTAGCTCAGGCCGGTCGCCGGGTTGGGCGCCTGGAAGGCCGAGAAGCCGTAGTGCTCCAGCCAGCGCACATCGGCCGCGAACATGTCGCGCAGGTCCGGCATGCCGTACTTCAGCATCCCCAGGCGATCCACGCCCAGGCCGAAGGCGAAGCCCTGCCACTGTTTCGGATCGAGGCCGCAGTTCTTCAGCACGTTGGGATGCACCATCCCGCCGCCCAGGATCTCCAGCCAGTCGGAGCCTTCGCCGATCTTCACCGCGCCGCCCGAGCGGTCGCACTGTACGTCCATCTCCGCGCTGGGCTCGGTGAACGGGAAGTGGTGCGGGCGGAAGCGGGTGACCACGTTGTCGGTCTCGAAGAAGCGCTTGGTGAAGGTGTCCAGCGTCCACTTGAGGTGACCCATGTGGATGTCGCGGCCGATCACCAGGCCTTCCAGCTGGTGGAACATGGGCGTGTGGGTGGCGTCGCTGTCCGAGCGGTAGACGCGGCCCGGCACGATCACGCGGATCGGCGGCTCCTGACCATTCGCGATCCAGGTCGGCAGCTTCTCGTTGAGCTTCTGCATGACGCGGATCTGGACGGGGCTGGTGTGCGTGCGCAGGACCTTGCGCTCGCCGTTCTCGTCCTCCGGCAGCCAGAAAGTGTCGTGCATCTCCCGCGCCGGGTGCTTGGGCGGGAAGTTCAGGGCGGTGAAGTTGTGGAAGTCGTCCTCGATGTCCGGACCCTCCGCCAGGCCGAAGCCCATGTCGGCGAAGATGGCGACCATCTCGTCCATGACCTGCATGGTCGGGTGCACGCGGCCCTTGCGGCGCGGCGGGGCGGGCAGGGTGAGGTCGACGCGCTCGGCCGCCAGCTTGGCTTCGAGCTCGGCGGCTTCGAGCGCCGCCTTCTTTTCGGCGATGGCGGAGCTGATCCGGTCGCGCAGGCCATTGATCTGCGGCCCGCGTTCGCGACGCTCGTCGGGGCTCATCTGGCCCAGGGTCTTCAGGAGGTCCGAGATGGAGCCGGACTTGCCGAGCGCTGCGACGCGCACCGCTTCGAGGTCGGCCGGCGTAGCGGCGGCGACGACGCGGGCCGAAAGCTCGGCTTCGAGTTGAGAAAGGTCGGTCATGACGGCCGTTGCTCTAGATGAGGTTGGAAGGGCGTGGAAGCGGCCGGACAGCAAAAAGCCCCCCGGCTGGTTCGGCCGGGGGGCTCTTCAGTGTTCTAGGATCTAAGATCCCGGAAGCTCTTAAGCCAGCGCAGCGCGAACCTTGTCGGCGATGGCCTTGAACGCAACCGGATCAGAGGCGGCGACCGCCGCCAGGACCTTGCGGTCCATTTCGATCCCGGCCTTGTCCAGGCCGAAGATAAACTGCGAGTAGGTGAAGCCTTCCAGGCGGGCCGCAGCGTTGATGCGCTGGATCCACAGCGAACGGAACGTGCGCTTGCGGACCTTGCGGTCGCGGTAGGAGTACTGGCCGGCCTTGTCCACCGCGGCCTTGGCGGCGCGGATGGTGTTCTTGCGGCGGCCGTAGAAGCCCTTGGCTTGTTCCAGGACCTTCTTGTGCTTGGCGTGGGCGGTGACGCCCCGTTTGACGCGAGCCATCTGTCAGATCTCCGGATTAAAGGCCGTACGGCAGGAACTTCTTGATGATCTGAGCGTCGGCTTCGCTCATCACCTTGGTCCCGCGGTTCTGACGGATGTACTTGGAATTGTGGCTGATCAGGCGGTGGCGCTTGCCGGCGACGCCGGCTTTCAGCTTGCCGGTCGCCGTCAGTTTGAAGCGCTTCTTGGCGCCCGACTTCGTCTTCAGTTTCGGCATTTCACGTCGGAGCCTAAGCCCCGTCCTCTGGGCGTGTTGATGGACCGCCATGGCATGCCTTGTCGGCCAGGCGGTCCCGAAGGGGCGCGTCATTACGCCAAACAGCGCCACGATGCAAGGCGCAGCCCCCAGGCGGCGGGCGCAAGGCGGCGGACACGGGGGCGCCTCGCCGCGGCCACCGGGCTGTGGCACGAAGAGCGCCGATGATCGAGCTCGTCGTCTTCGCCGGCCAGTCCAACGCCGTGGGCTTTCCCAACAACTCCGCAACTCTGCCGGCGGAGATGCGCGCCGCCGATCCCGACGTGCGGATTTGGAAGAATGGCGCCTGGGTCGTCCTGCAGCCCGGGGTCAACAGCGGCGGTGCCAACCAGCCGCAGCTCTGGGGGCCGGAAGTCGCGTTCGCCAGACGCTGGCGGGCCGACCACCCGGCCGACGTGCTCTATATCGTCAAGGTGGCCAAGGGCGAGACGGCGCTGGCGGCTGGGCCCGGCCTGGACTGGAGCCCCGCAAGCCAGGGCGAACTGTTCGCGCAGACGAGCTCGACGATCGGTGCGGCCCGCGCCGCCTTGGCGAGGCAGGGTCTCAAGCCTAGGGTGGGCGCGATCTTCTGGATGCAGGGGGAGCAGGACGCCGTGACGCCCACGGCCGCTCGCGCCTATCGAGGCAACCTGAAAGCCTTCTTCGAGCGCGTGCGAACCGCCTGGGGCGGACTCGACGTTCCGATCGTCTACGGCCGCATCGCCGATGAAGCGGGCTTGCCGTTTCGCGAGCAGGTGCGATCGGCCCAGACGGCGCTGCGTTCCGAACGGGGAGTCGCCATGGTCGACACCGACCGCTTCCCCATGTTCGACGACAAGCACTTCTCCGCCGCAGGTCAGCTCCAGCTCGGCGGCGCCTTTTATGAGGCCTGGACAGCGGCCTTGACCGCGCGCTGAGCCCAAACGCAAACGGCCGCCCCGGAGGGCGGCCGTCGCATAACTCGAAGAGATCGGATCTAGCGCGGCGCCAGGATCATGATCATCTGCCGGCCTTCCATGCGCGGCTCGTACTCGACCTTGGCGACCGGTTCGAAGTCGGCCTTCACCTGCTGCAGCAGCTTCATGCCAAGTTCCGGGTGGGCCAGTTCGCGACCACGGAAGCGCAGGGTGACCTTCACCTTGTCGCCTTCTTCAAAGAAGCGGTGCATCGCCCGCGCCTTCACTTCGTAGTCGTGGGTGTCGATGTTCGGGCGGAGCTTGATCTCTTTGATCTCCACCACCTTCTGCCGCTTGCGCGCCTCGTTCTTCTTCTTCTGCTCCTGGAACTTGAACTTGCCGTAGTCCAGGATCTTGCAAACGGGCGGATCCGCGTTCGGAACGATCTCGACGAGATCGAGGCCCGCCTCTTCGGCCGCTTCGATGGCGGCGGAGGTGGGCATCACGCCTTGCTTCTCACCGTGCTGGTCGATGAGCAGGACGCGAGGGACGCGGATGTCTTCGTTCATGCGCGGACCGTCTTTGACGGGCGGCGCTTGCATGGGGCGGCGAATAGGCGGGGCTCCGTGGGTTGTTTCAACGCAAAACGCCGGCGCGCATCGGACGCTCCGGTCGTAGATGTCAGTATATGATTGAGGGGGCGCCCGGTATCAAGCCGCGCCAGCGCCCTCGGACCTAAGAGAAATGGCGGTCTGTGCCACCGTAGCCACAGGCAGGTCGGACAGGCGGGCGGCCTGCAGCACCGCCACCCGGCCGCGCGGCGCCGACAGGGCTGGGTCTGAAGCGCCGGAAAACAGCACCACGGTGGGCGCGCCTGCGGCAGCCGCCAGGTGCAGCGGACCGGTGTCGTTTCCAACTGCCAACGCCGCCTTAGCGCCGAGGATCGCGATGCGGCCGAAGTCGGTGCGGCCTGTCAGGTCGCGGGCGCGCGGCACATCGCGCTGAATCATGTGGGCCAGCGGCGTCTCCTGCGGTCCGCCGATGATCACGATGTCCAGGCCCTTGGCGTAGAGGATCCGGGCCAGCTCGCCGTACTTCTCAACGGGCCAGCGCTTCTCCGGCCGATGGGCCGAGCCGCCCGGCACGAGCATGGCGTAGGGGCGCGGCTTGACCCCGCCCGGCACGGGCCGGTCGGAGGGCATGTTCTTCCAGATCCAGGACAAGTCGGGCCCAGGCGCCGCGCCCGGCGCAGTCGGCGCATCAGGCCAGATTCCGGCGTACATCAGCTGGTCGGCCTGACGCTCCAGGGTGTGCATGGAGTCGCGCAGCGGGTTCTTGTGCGGAAGGGCGCAACCGAAGGCGATGCCCGACCACGCCGGCGGGTTCGGCCGCAGGGCCTGGAAGATGCGGTTGGAGTGGGCGGATGTCTGCAGGTCGTAGACCCGGTCGAAGTTCGCCGCCTTGATCCGCTTCCGCAGAACCATCCATTGGGCGAAGTTCTCCGGCCGTCCATCCGTCTCGACCGCGTTGAAGTAAGGGCAGGACTTCGCCAGCGCTTCGAAGGGCGGCGTGGTCAGAAGGGTGATGTGCGCCTTGCGGTGCGCCTCACGGATCTTCTTCATGGCCGCGAGCGCCAGGACAAAATCGCCCAGGGCGGACAGCTTGATGACCAGGATCTTCTCGACGTGACGGGCCATCAGCTGTGGGCCTCCAGCACCCGCTCGTAAGCGGCGAGGGTGGCGGCGCACATGGCGTCCACCGAGTAGAGCCGGCGCGAGCGCTCGGCGCCCGCCTTGCCCATGCGAGCGCGCCCGTCGGGGCCGAGGGCGATCGCCTGCCGAAGGGCGACGGCCCAGGCCTCGGCATCCCCCGGCGCGGCGAGCCACCCCGTCACCCCACCGACAACGGTTTCGGTGGTGCCGCCATGGCTGGAAGCGATTACCGGACGACCCATGGCTTGCGGCTCGACAGCCGCGCGGCCGAACGACTCCGGCACGATGGTCGGCAGGATGGCCAGGTCGCTGAGGAGGTAGGCCGCGGGCATGTCCGAGCAATGCCCGACAATCCTTATTTCCTGCTGAAGCCCAGCCGCTGCAATGGCACTGATGAGCTCCTGCCGGTACTCGACACGCCCCTGATCATCGCCGGCGAACAGGATCACGAAATCGCTCAAGCCTTGCGCTTTCAGCTTCGCGGCGGCCTCGATGATCGTCAGGTGGCCCTTGATGCGCGTCAGCCGTCCGGCCAGCAGGATCTTGGTCCGCGCGTCGCTGGCCGCGAGCCCCCAAGCCCGCTGCAACTCGGTGACCCGCTCGTCGCTAACCTGGGCTGGATCGAACCGTTCCAGGTCCACGCCGCGTGGGATGGTGACCATCTTCGCCGGATCGAGGCCATGCTCGGCCAGGATGTGGTCGCGCGTGTATTCCGAATTGGCGATCACCAAGTCGCCGCGGGTCATGACGGCGTTGTACCAGCGCTTCAGCGCGCTCTTCGCCTTGTAGACGCCGTGGTAGGTGGCCACGAACGGCGTCCCGGTGGCCCGCGCCGCCCACAGGGCCGAGAACGCCGGCGCCCGCGAGCGGGCATGGACGATGCTGACCTTCTCGCGCCGGATCAGCTGGGCCAGCCGCGCCGCGTTTCCGACCATCCGAAGCGGGTTCTTGGTCTGCATCGGCAGTGCGATCAGCTGCCCGCCGTCGTTCTCGAGCCGGGCCGCCATGCGGCCCCCACGCGAGGCCACAAGCGCCTTGCCGCCGGCCGCGATCACTGCGCGCGCGACATCCAGCGTCGTCTGTTCGGCCCCGCCCGTCTCGAGCTCGGGAACGACCTGCAGCAGGGTGAAATCAGGAGGAAGCGCCACGACCCCTGCATAGCCCGAAACGCGGCTGCGTAAAGGCGAGCGGAAGCCCTGGCGCGCTCGGTCGCAGCCGCTATGAGAAGGGTCATGAGTGAGACGAGCGGATTTCTGTCCCGGCCCGACGGCGAGCGGCTGGCCTGGCGGCGTGTGGAGGGCGCGGGTCCCACGGTGGTGTGGCTGGGCGGCTTCCGCTCCGACATGGCGGGCAGCAAGGCCCAGGCGCTGGCCGAGTGGGCGCAGGCGAGCGGCCGCGCCTACGTGAGGTTCGACTACTTCGGACACGGCGAGTCGAGCGGCGACTTTGCGCAAGGAACCATCACCCGCTGGCGCGAGGACGCCCTGGCGGTCCTGGACGAGCTGACCACCGGCGAGGTGGTTCTGGTGGGCTCGTCTATGGGCGGCTGGATCGCAAGTCTTGCAGCCATGGCGCAGCCGGAGCGGATCCGGGCTCTGGTTCTGGTGGCTCCCGCCCCAGACTTCACCGAGAAGCTGATGGAGATCCCGCCCGAGGGCCATGTGGCCCTGAAGGCCGACGGCGTCTGGATGCGCCCCTCCGAATACGGGGAGCCTTACCCGATCAGCCAGTCTCTGCTGGATGACGGCGCCCGCTGGTCCATCCTGCCGGGCCCCGTCGCCATCGAAGCGCCGGTCCGCATTCTCCAAGGCGGCGAAGATCCCGACGTGCCCTGGACCCATGCCCTGGAGCTCGCCCAGGGCTTGAAGAGCCGAGACGTGGTGTTCAGCCTGATCAAGGACGGCGACCACCGGCTGTCGCGACCGCAGGATCTGCAGCGCCTTGTCGCCGCCGTGGCGGAGGTCTGCGCCTGAAACCCTCCGTTTTCGCGCCGATGTGGCGCAACGGCCCGCTGCTGCTGGCCGCGACCATGCTGTTCTGGGCCGGCAACTCGATCGCCGGACGGGCGCTGGCGGGCGTGACGCCGCCGATCACTCTGGCCTTCTGGCGCTGGACCCTCGCCCTCCTGCTGGTCACGCCCCTTGCCCTGCCGCACTTGCGGACCGACGGCGCAGTCCTGGTGCAGCGGTGGCGCACCGTGCTCGCGCTTTCGGTGACAGGCGTCGCGAGCTTCGGCGCGCTGCTTTACGTCGGTCTGCATCAGACCACCGCGCTCAACAGCCTGCTGATGCAGGCGGCGATTCCACCGCTGATCCTGCTCTTCGCCTGGGTCGCTCTGCGCGAGCGGACCACCCGATGGCAGATCGGAGGCGTGGCGCTGTCCCTGCTTGGCGTGTTGGTGGTGGTCTCGCACGGCCGCCCCTGGGACCTGTTGCACCTGGATCTGAACCGCGGCGATGGGATCATCTTCCTGGGCGTGGTGCTCTATGCGGTCTACTCGCTGATCCTGCGGCGACGCCCGCCGGTGCACCCGTTCAGCTTGCTCTGGGCGACCTTTCTGACGTCGATGGTGCTTCTGGGACCGCTCTACGGGTGGGAATTCGCCGGCGGCGCGCGGATCCACCTGACAGCACCTGCCATGCTCGGAATCGGCTACGTCGCCCTGTTCCCTTCCTTCCTGGCCTACTTGTTCTTCAACCGCGGGGTGGAACTGCTCGGACCTGGATCGGCAGGGCATTTCCTGCACCTGCAGCCCTTCTTCGGCGCGATCCTGGCCGTCACCGTGCTCGGGGAAGCGTTCCGTCCGTTCCACGCCGCGGGCTTGCTGCTCATCGCGGCGGGCATCGGCCTTTCATCGTTCGTGGCCGCCCGGCTCAGCCGCCCGCCGCCAGGGTCGCCTTGAGTCCCTCGCGGTAGGTCGGCAGGGCGGGGCGCCAGCCAAGCTCGGCCTTCGCTCGGGCGTTGGAGACGCGCTTGCTCTCCGCATAGAACCGCTGGGCCGGACCGGTCAGTTCGGCCTGGGTGATCGCCACCTCGGGGGGCGGCTCCACGCCCAGCAGCCCGGCTGCGAAGGCGACCACCTCGCTGTTCGGCGCGGGCGCATCATCACAAAGGTTGTAGACGCCGCCGGCTCTGGGCCTGCGGATTGAGGCCTCCAGGCCCGCGGCCAGGTCCTCGACATGGATGCGTGAAAAGACGTGGCCGGGCAGCGCGATGCGCTTGGCTCGCCCGTCGCGCAAGCGATCGAAGGTGGAGCGGCCGGGGCCATAGATGCCGGGCAGGCGAAAGACGGTGACGGTCAGACCCATGCCGCGTCCGACTTCCAGCCAGTCGCGCTCCGCTCCGACCCGCCGGGCGCCTTCAAGGGATTGCGCCGCCAGACGACTGTTTTCGTTGACCCAGCCGCCGCGCCGGTCGCCGTAGACGCCGGTGGTGGATAGGTAGCCGATCCAATCGGGAAACGCCTCGCCCTGCGCCAGCGCCGGTACGAGCACCGGCAGGGCGGGGCAGCCCGCTTCCGTCGGGGGCGCCGTGATCAGGACCGCCCGGCTTTGCGCCAGCGCTGCAGCGATCGCTGCCCGATCGTCCAACGCCACAGGCAGCACGCCCTCTGCGGTAAGCTCCGCAGCGCGTTCCGCCGTGCGGGCCGTGGCGACGATGTTCCAGCCCTGTGGTCGAAGCCTGCGGGCGAGCGCTTTGGCGGAAAAGCCGTAGCCGAAAACGAACAGCCGCAAGCGCTACTCCGCAGCCGCCACGGCAGCTGGGCCGGCGTCCTGCGCGGCCGCACGCTCGGCGTTCCAGCAGGAGACGCAGGGGATCTTCGAGCGGTCGACGCGGTCGGAATAGGCGCGGGCGATTTCCGTCACTTCCAGCAGCAGCCCTTCTTCCAGGGTGATCGGCTGCAATCCATAGCTCATCAGCCGTTGGTTCTCGACCGCCAGGTCGTTCTCATCGGCCTCCTGACGCGGGTTGGGCAGGTGCGCGACCTGAGCTCCGGTCAGGCGGGCGACCATGTCGGCGAGGTCACGCACACGCCAGCACTCGGTCATCTGATTCATGACCTTGACCCGCTCGCCCCGTGCCGGCGGGTGCAGCAGCGCCAGCTCAACGCAGCGGACCGTGTCCTGGATATTGATGAAGGCCCGCGTCTGTCCGCCGCCGCCGTGGACGGTGAGCGGGTATCCGACAGCCGCTTGCATCAGGAAACGGTTGAGGACGGTGCCGTAATCGCCGTCGTAGTCGAAGCGATTGACCAGCCGCGGATCACGCCGCGTCTCCTCCGTCTGGGTCCCCCAGACGATGCCCTGGTGCAGGTCGGTGATCCGCAGCCCGTCGTTCTTGGCGTAGAACTGAAAGAGCAGGGCGTCTTGCGTCTTGGTCAGGTGGTAGATCGATCCGGGATTGGCCGGATAGAGGATTTCCCGCGGCTCCCACCCGTCCGGGGTTTCCACCTTCACAGTGAGATAGCCTTCCGGGATCGCAACGCCCGCCGTGCCGTAGCCATAGACACCCATGGTGCCCAGGTGCACGAGGTGGACGTCCAGCCCGCTGTCGACGATGGCCGCCAGGACGTCGTTGGTGGCGTTCAGGTTGTTGTCGATCGTGTAGCGCTTGTGCCGCGCGGACTTCATCGAATAGGGCGCGGCCCGCTGCTCAGCGAAGTGGACGATGGCGTCTGGACGCAGCTCGTGCAGCACCGCCAGCAGCGCCTCGTATTCCTTGCCGACCGTCAGGTGGTGGAAGTCGATCGTCCGGCCCGACACTTCGCGCCAGGCGTGAAGGCGCATGTCGACCGGCGCGATCGGCGTCAGGGACCCTGCGCCCAGCTCCTCGTCGATGCGCCGCCGCGAAAGGTTGTCCACGATGGCCAGCTGGTGGCCGCGCGCGGACAGGTGCAGGGCTGTGGGCCAGCCGCAAAACCCGTCGCCGCCGAGGATCAGTACGCGCATCGCTCCTCCGAACGTTCGCCTTTCCCCGACAAACCAATGGCTAACCTAGGAACGTGGCGTGCGGAAGGGCGGCCTTCGCAAAGAAGGCCGCCGCGTCCGGCGTCTAGAGCAGTTCCTGAATGGCTTGCCGCGCGGCGTCCGCGAGGTCCGGCCGGCGCAGCGCGAACGCCACGTTTGCGCGCAGGAGGCCGATCTTGTCGCCGCAGTCGTAGGTGACGCCCTCGTACTCGAGCGCGTGGAAGTCCTGCTTGGCCATCAGGTTGGCCATGCCGTCGGTGAGCTGGATCTCGCCGCCGGCGCCGCGCTCCTGGGTTTCCAGGATGTTGAAGATCTCGGGCTGCAGGATGTAGCGGCCCGAGATGAACAGGTTCGACGGCTCGGTGCCCGGTGCGGGCTTTTCCACCATGCCGGTCATGCGGTTCAGGCGACCGTCCTGCCCGTCGAGGGCCACGATGCCGTACTTGTGGGCCTCGCCTTCAGGCGCGGGCTCCACCACCACGATGTTGCCGCCGACCTTCTCATAGGCGTCCACCGCCTGAGCCAGGGCCGGGCGCTCGGTGGCCATCAACATGTCCGGCAGCATCACGGCGAAGGGCTCGTCGCCGATCACGTCCCGGGCGCACCACACGGCGTGGCCAAGGCCCAGCGGCGCCATCTGGCGGATGAAGCTCATCTCGCCCGGCTGCGGCAAGTCGCGGCGGACCTCCTCGAGGATCGAAGTCTTCTTCTTGGCTTCCAGCGCC
Source organism: Phenylobacterium deserti (assembly GCF_003254705.1). GTDB lineage: Bacteria > Pseudomonadota > Alphaproteobacteria > Caulobacterales > Caulobacteraceae > Phenylobacterium > Phenylobacterium deserti. Next base: position 502,591 of record NZ_QFYR01000001.1, on the reverse strand, counting down.
TGCTCGATTTCGGGGCTGGAGTCGAAATAGTCCTCGATCGCGTTCTGGCCGCGGCCGACGATGAAGACGAAGTGTTCGATGCCCGCAGCGCGGGCCTCCTCAACGATGTAGGACAGGATGGGCCGGTCCACGACGTTGAGCATGTTCTTCGGGGTGGTTTTGGCCCCCGGCAGCACACGGGTCCCAAGGCCTGCCACCGGCAGGACCGCCTTACGCACACGTTTCGTCATCACCCCTCCGAGCACATGGGCCACGGCTCAGCTTTGAGCTCTGGCAGGCGCCAAAACGTCCGGGCGGGCGTTTCGATCCGTGGACCCAGGTTCTTTGTTGCTAAAGAAGCCTTGGCTCAGAATCCACACAGGCCTGCGACAAAAATTAGCGCAGACCATCAGATCACAATTCCGGGATCTCACGGCGGCGTGTACGCTTACCTTGATCGGGGGGATTTCTGTTTTCCAGGGAGCCTACGATGAAGATGCGTATCCTGACCTCGGTGGCCGCGGCCGCCGTGCTGGCCGCCGGTCTTTCGGCTTGCGGCAACAAATCGGACACCGCCGCGACCGGCGCCGCCACCGACACGGCCGCGACCGCTCCGGCTGACGCCGCCACCACCACCACGCCTCCGGCTGGCGCCGGCGCCATGGGCACGACCACGACCGATCCCGCCGCTGCGGGCGCGATGGGCACGACCGGTGACACGGGCGCCATGGGCGCTACGGGTACGACGGGAACCACGGGCGCGGCGGGCGCCGGCGGCGCGACCGGCACGATGGGCTCCAGCACCACGGGCGCGACCGGCGGCACGACCGGCTCCACCGGCACGGGCAGCGGCAGCGGCACCGGCACCACTCAATAAGATCTGCGACCTTCGGGTCTGCGGCGGCGGCCGTTCTGCGGCCGCCGCTTTTCTTTGACCGCTACTCGACCGTGACGGACTTAGCGAGGTTGCGGGGCTGGTCGACGTCCGCCCCCTTGCAGACCGCCACGTGATAGGCGAGCAGCTGCACGGGCGCCGATAGGACCAGCGGCGCGATCAGCGGATCACACTTGGGCGCGGTGACCACCACGCGAGCTCCGGCCGGCGCATGTCGCTCGCCTTCGGGATCGGTGATGAAGATCACCTGGCCCCCGCGGGCCATGACCTCCTGCATGTTCGAGGCGGACTTCTCGAAATAGCTGTCGAAGGGCGCCAGGATCACGATCGGCGTCTGCTCGTCCACTAGGGCGATGGGGCCGTGCTTCAGCTCGCCTGCGGCATAGCCTTCAGCGTGAATGTAGCTGATTTCCTTCAGCTTCAGCGCGCCTTCCAGCGCGAGCGGGTACATCGGCCCGCGGCCGAGGTAGAGCACGTCACGCGCGCGGGAGACGTCCAGGGCGATGCTGCGGACCGCCTCCTCCAGCTTGATGGACTCGGCGATCAGCCGCGGCGCTTCCAGCAGCACACGGACGAGGCGCTGCTCCTCGGCTTCGTCGATCCGGCCTCGGGCGCGGGCTGCGGCGACAGCCACGGCGGTCAGGACGCTTACCTGGGCGGTGAAGGCCTTGGTGGAGGCCACGCCGATCTCCGGCCCGCAGTGGATCGGCCAGACCACGTCCACTTCACGGGCCATGGTGGACTCCACGGCGTTCACCACCGCGGCGGTCATCATGCCCTTGGCCTGACAGAAGCGCAGGGCCGCGAGGGTGTCGGCCGTCTCACCCGACTGCGACATTGCGATAGCCAGGGCGTCCTTGCGCAAGGCGGGCTGGCGGTAGCGGAACTCGGACGCGATCTCGACGTCCACCGGCAGGTCGGCCAGCTGCTCAATCAGGTACTTGCCCATCAAGCCGGCGATGTAGGAGGTGCCGCAGGCGACGATCTGCACCCGCTCCAGTCGCGCCCAGTCAACCTCGCCCGGAATAGCAGTGTGCGCCGTCAAGGTATCCACATAGGCCGCGATGGTGCGCTGGCACCCTTCCGGCTGGTCGTGGATCTCCTTTTCCATGAAGTGGCGGTAGTTGCCCTTCTCGACCAAGGCGGCGGAGGCGGCGACTGTCTGGATCTTGCGCTCCACCGGCTGGCCGGCCTCGTCGAAAATACGCGCCGAGCCATGGTTGATGGCGACGTAGTCGCCTTCGTCCAGGTAGGAGATCCGGTTCGTGAATGGGCCGACCGCCAGGGCGTCGGAGCCTATGAACATCTCGCCCTGGCCGTAGCCCACCACCAGGGGGCTGCCGCGGCGCGCGCCCATCATCAGCTCGTCTTCGCCCTGCACCAGAACCGCCAGCGCATAGGCCCCGGTCAGCTTGTCGAGGGTCGCCTTGAACGCCTCCAGCGGGGCCTTGCCCGTGTCGAGCTCGGAGTCCAACAGCTGGGCGATCACTTCCGTGTCGGTGTCGCTTTCAAAGCTGCGGCCGTGGGCCCTCAAGGCTTCTCGCAGCTCTGCGTAGTTCTCGATGATGCCGTTGTGCACCAGCGTCACTCGCCCGGCCTTGTGCGGGTGGGCGTTGCGCTCGGACGGCGCGCCATGGGTGGCCCAGCGGGTGTGGCCGATACCAACGGTCGCTTGCAGCGGGTGCTCGGACAGCACCTCTTCCAGGTTGCGGATCTTGCCCTGAGCCCGGCGGCGCTCGAGCTGTCCGCCCACCACGCCTGCGATGCCCGCGGAGTCATAGCCGCGGTATTCGAGGCGCTTGAGGCTATCGATGAGGCGCTCTTGGACTGACTGCGTCCCGACGATGCCAATAATGCCGCACATTGGGCTGGGCTTCCTTTGTGGTAGAGGCGGGCCGTCCGGCTCCGGCTTGACGGTGCGGCTTTAGCATCTGGCAAGCGGGCGTCGACTAAATCTGGGTTTCGGATCGTTTCGAGAGCAATCGCACCATGAGCAAGCGCGCTTACTTCGGCACGGATGGCATCCGCGGTCAGGCGAACCGCTACCCCATGACGGCGGAAGTGGCCCTGCGCGTCGGCATGGCCGCCGGCAAGCTGTTCATGTCCAAGGACGAACGGCGCCACCTCGTCGTGATCGGCAAGGACACGCGGCTTTCGGGCTACATGATCGAGCCGGCGCTGGTGGCCGGCTTCACCAGCGTGGGTATGGACGTCCGGCTGTTCGGGCCGCTGCCGACGCCCGGCGTCGCCATGATGACCCGCAGCCTGCGCGCCGACCTCGGCGTGATGATCTCCGCCTCCCACAACGTGTTCTCTGACAACGGCATCAAGCTGTTCGGCCCGGATGGCTACAAGCTTTCCGACGAGCGCGAGCTCGAGATCGAAGCGTTGATGGATCAAGGCCTGCAGGAAGGGCTGGCGTCGCCTTCGAAGCTCGGCCGCGTGCAGCGCATCGACGACTCGCAAGCGCGTTATGTGGAGATCGCCAAGGCGACCTTCCCGCGGCGTCTCAGCCTGTCGGGCATGCGGGTGGTGATCGATTGCGCCAACGGCGCCGCCTACAAAGTCGCGCCTACCGCACTGTACGAACTGGGCGCCGAGGTGATCCCGATCGGCGTGGCGCCGGACGGCTTCAACATCAACGACGAGGTTGGCTCCACCCAGCCGGCGCTGATGCAGAAGATGGTCAAAGAGTACCGCGCCGATATCGGCATCGCCCTGGATGGCGATGCGGACCGGCTGGTGATCTGCGACGAGAAGGGCCGGGTCGTCGACGGCGACCAGATCATGGCGCTGATCGCCGACCACTGGGCCAAGCGCGATCGCCTGGTGGGTGGCGGCGTGGTGGCGACGGTGATGTCGAACCTTGGCCTCGAGCGATTCATGGCAACTCGTGGCCTAAAGCTGGAGCGCACGCAGGTGGGCGACCGCTACGTCATGCAGCGGATGCGGGAAGGCGGCTTCAACCTCGGCGGCGAGCAGTCGGGTCACATCATCCTCCGCGAGTTCGCGACCACCGGCGATGGCCTGTTGGCCGCCCTGCAGGTGCTCGCGGTGCTGAAGGACTCCGGCAAGCCAATGAGCGCTCTGGCCCGGCAGTTCGAGCCCGTTCCGCAGTTGCTGGAGAACGTCCGCTTCGCCTCCGGCAAGCCGCTGGAAGACAAGCAGGTCAAGGAAGCCATCGCCGATGCCGAGGCGGCCCTGAACGGCTCCGGCCGCATTGTGGTTCGCGCGTCCGGGACCGAGCCGCTGATCCGGATCATGGCCGAAGGAGACGACGAGAGCCTGGTGCGCAGGGTGGTCGGCGAGATCGCCGGCGTCGTCAAGAAGGTGGCGGCATAGCCGCGAACCCGCCTCAACCCCAAGACTGTTCTGAGTTTGCCAGACCCGGCTCGCCCCGCGAGCTGGGTCTTGCTTTTTGACACTTGCGCGAAGCCGCGACGCGCCAACAGGATGCCGAAAAATCGGCGCTGAATCGCACGGCCGGTGAGGCGCCCGGAATACTCGGGAGGAACTATGCGGCGCGCGCCCACAACGGGTTCGGCCCGGCGGCCGGCGATCACGCCGCCGAAGCTGAGCTCCCTCGCCACCATGGTCGTGCTGTCCACGGTGCTATGGGCCGGCCTCCTGTGGCTGGGCGCCCTGCTGGTGCGCCTCAACCACACGGCCTAGGGCAGGATCAGGCGCGTCCGACGCTGGTGTAGTCGAAGCCGCGCGCGCGGATGTCATCCGGCTTGTAGATGTTGCGCAGGTCGACCAGCACCGGCTTGTTCATCAGCAGCTTGATACGATCGAGGTCGAGCGCGCGGAACTCGTCCCACTCGGTGATGATCAGCAGGGCGTCGGCGCCTTCGGCCACGTCGTAGGGATCGTCCTTGAACTGGACGTGCTTCAGCATGTGCTTGGCCTCGTGACCTTCCGGATCGAAAGCCTGCACCGAGGCGCCCGCCGCCTGCAGCGCCGGCACGATGTCCAGGCTGGGCGCATCGCGCATGTCATCGGTGTTCGGCTTGAAGGTCAGGCCCAGCACGCCGATCGTCTTGCCGGTCAGATCCTGGCCGTCGACGGCTTTGATGACCTTCTGGGCCATCGCCTTCTTGCGCTCGTCGTTGACCTTCACGGTGGTCTCGATGAGCTGAACCGGAGAATTGGCGTCGCGCGCCGTCCGCACCAAGGCCAGGGTGTCCTTGGGGAAGCAGGAGCCGCCGTAGCCAGGGCCTGCGTTCAGGAACTTCGAGCCGATGCGGCCATCCAGGCCGATGCCGCGGGCCACCTGCTGGACGTCCGCGCCCACCGCCTCGCACAGGTCGGCGATCTCGTTGATGAAGGTGATCTTCATGGCGAGGAAGGCGTTGCCGGCGTACTTGATCAGCTCGCTGGTCCGCCGGCCGGTGAACTGGATCGGCGTTTCGTTCAGGTACAGCGGCCGGTAGAGCTCGCGCATCACCGCCCGCGCCCGCTCGTCGTCGGTGCCGACCACAACCCGGTCCGGACGCTTGAAGTCTTCGATGGCCGCGCCTTCGCGCAGGAACTCGGGGTTGGAGACCACCGCCACGTCGGCGTCAGGGCGCACGCGGGCAATGATCTTCTCGATCTCGTCGCCGGTGCCGACCGGCACGGTCGACTTGGTCACAACGACCGTAAAGCCGTCCACCAAGCCGGCGATCTCTTCCGCCGCTGCATAGACGTAGGACAGGTCCGCATGTCCGTCGCCACGACGAGAGGGCGTGCCCACGGCGATGAACACGGCGTCGGCGTTCTTCACCGCTTCGGCAGCTTCCGTGGTAAAGAACAGACGGCCGGCCTCGACATTGCGCGCAACTAGCGCGTCCAGACCCGGCTCATAGATCGGAATGCCGCCGGCCTTCAGGCGCTCGATCTTGCCGGCATCCTTGTCGATGCAGGTCACCGTGTGGCCGAAGTCGGCGAAACAGGCCCCGCTGACCAGCCCCACATAGCCGGTCCCGATCATCGCCACGTGCATGAATAGCCCCCGAAAAGCTTCCGGCTGCGCTTTGCCACGCAGCCGGTTTCTTCGCTAGCGAACTAGCGCAACACTTCTAGATTTCTTGGTTATACGCGCCGACTTCCGGACGTTTGCCCAGGCGCGGCTTCACTTCTTCACGGAACAGGCGCCGCATGTCGTCTTCGGACTGCGTGCTTTCCACCACCACGACGATCTCGGGCTTGTTGGAAGAGGCCCGGACCAGAACCCAGGACCCGTCCTCCAGCGCGACCCGCACGCCGTTGACCGTGATCAGATCTATGATCTTGCGACCGAGGATCGTGCCGCCAGCATCGCGCATGGCCGTGTACTCGGCGACCACGTCGTCGACGACCTTGTACTTCACCTCGTCACCGCAGTGCGGGCTCATGGTCAGCGAGGTGTAGGCGAGCGGCAGGGCCCTCTTCAGATCTGAGAGCTTCTTGCCGGGATTGCGATCAAGCATGGACAGAATGGCGGCGGCGGCCACCAGGCCGTCGTCATAGCCGCGTCCGATCGGAGCGTTGAAGAAGAAGTGCCCGCTCTTCTCAAAGCCCGCCAAGGCGCCGAGTTCGGCGGTCTTGCGCTTGATGTAGCTGTGGCCCGTCTTCCAGTAGACGGTGTTGGCGCCGTTGCCCTTCAACACCTCGTCGGTCGCGAAGAGGCCGGTCGACTTCACGTCGACGATGAAGGTGGCGTCCTTGTGCAGGTCCGACAGGTCTCGCGCGAGCATCAAGCCGATCTTGTCGGCGAAGATCTCCTCGCCCTCGTCGTCCACCACGCCGCAACGATCGCCGTCGCCATCGAAGCCCAGGGCCACGTCCGCTCCATGCTCGCGCACCGCCGCGGCCATGGCGTGCAGCATGACGCTGTCTTCTGGGTTCGGATTGTACTTGGGGAAGGTCCAGTCGAGCTGGGTGTCCATCTCGATGACCTCGGCGACGCCCATCTTCCGCAGGGCCTGAGGCGCGAAGGCGCCGGCCGTGCCGTTGCCGCAGGCCGCGATGACCTTCAGCGGGCGGGTCAGCTGAGCGCGCGCGGCCACGTCGACAATGTAGCGCTCCGCCACGCCGTCGATGTGGGCGAGAGTGCCGCCGGGGCGCTGCCGCCACTCACCCTTCAGCACGATCTCCTTCAGGCGGCCCATCTCGTCGGGTCCGAAGGTCAGCGGCTTCTGGGCGCCCATCTTCACGCCGGTCCAGCCGTTCTCGTTGTGGCTAGCCGTGACCATGGCCACGCACGGCGCGTCCAGATCGAACTGAGCGAAATAGGCCATTGGCGAGACCGCCAGACCGATGTCCAGCACCTCGCAACCGGCCGCCACCAGGCCAATGGTCAAGGCCTGCTTGATGGACAGCGAGTAGGACCGGAAGTCGTGGCCGACCACGATGCGTCTCTGGCCCAGTTCATGGATGAAGGTTCCCAGCCCTAGCCCGAGCGCCTCGACGCCAAGCAGGTTGATCTCGGAGCCGAACAGCCAGCGGGCGTCGTACTCGCGAAAACCCGTCGCTTTCACCAGCGGCTGGGTTTCGAACTCGAAGGTGTTCGGAACGAGGTCGGCGCGAGGAATAGGCAGCATCAGAACTCCGGAACTTCTATGGACGCAGGTCTTCTATAGGAGCACTGCGTGACACTAGAAACCGCAGTTCTCTGGCGCAGGCGGATCAGCCTGACAATGCTTCGGCTACAACACCGCGCGCTTCATCCTGCACCTTCCGCAGGTGGTCTTCGCCCAGGAAGGACTCTGCATAGATCTTGTAGACGTCCTCGGTGCCGGACGGCCGGGCGGCGAACCAAGCGTTCTCGGTGACGACTTTCAGACCGCCAATCGGTTCGTTGTTTCCAGGGGCCTCGGTCAGGACGTGGGTGATCGGCTCGCCCGCCAAGGTGTCGGCGGCCACGTTCTTGGGGCTCAGAGCGCCAAGCTTGGCCTTCTGTTCGCGGGTCGCTGGCGCGTCCACTCGCGCATAGGCCGGCGCGCCGTGGCGGGCGGCGAGCTCGGTGTAGTGCTCGCTGGGGCTCTTGCCCGTGGCGCCGGTGATCTCGGCGGCCAGCAACGCCAAAAGGATGCCGTCCTTGTCGGTGGTCCAGACCGAACCGTCGCGCCGCAGGAAGCTGGCGCCGGCCGATTCCTCGCCGCCGAAGCCGATGGATCCGTCCAGCAGGCCCGGCACGAAGTACTTGAAGCCGACAGGCGTCTCAAAGAGACCTCGCCCGAGACCAGCCGCCACCCGGTCGATCATCGATGACGACACAAGCGTCTTGCCGACAGCGACGTCGTGGCCCCAGTTCTCGCGATGCCGGAACAGGTAGTCCACCGCGACGGCAAGATAGTGATTGGGGTTCATCAGGCCGCCGTCGGCGGTGACGATGCCGTGGCGATCCGCGTCCGCGTCGTTGCCCGTCGCGATCTGGTAAGAGCCCGATCCCTTCATGATCTGGATCAGGTTGGCCATCGCGGAGGCCGAAGAGCAGTCCATCCGGATCTTGCCGTCGGTGTCGAGGGGCATGAAGGCCCAACGGGGGTCCACCGTGGCATTGACGATCTTCAGGTCCAGCCCGTGCCGGTCGGCGATCTCGCCCCAGTAGCCGACGCTCGCGCCGCCGAGTGGATCGGCGCCGATCTTCACCTTGCCCCGCCGGATCGCTTCCAGATCCAGAATGCTTGGCAGGTCGTCGACGTACTGGCCGACGAAATCGTAGCGGCCGGCTTTTGCGAGGGCCTGCTCGAACGAAACCCGCCGAACGCCGGCGAGACCTTCGGTCAGCAAGGCGTTTGCTCGCGCGGCGATCGCCGAAGTCGCGGCTGAACTGGCAGGCCCGCCGGAGGGCGGATTGTACTTGAAGCCGCCGTCCCGCGGCGGGTTGTGAGACGGCGTGATGATGATGCCGTCCGCTTGGCGGCGGGAGCCTGCGCCATTGAGCTTCAGAATAGCGTGCGAGACGGCGGGCGTCGGCGTGAAGCCGTCGCGGGAATCCACCAGGAACTCCACGTCGTTCGCGGCCAGCACTTCCAGCGTGGTGCGGAACGCAGGCTCGGAAAGCGCATGGGTGTCGCGGCCGATCAGGATCGGGCCCGTCACACCCTCACTGGCGCGATACTCCACGATCGCCTGGGTGATGGCGGCGATGTGAGCCTCATTGAAGGAGCTGTCGAAGCTGGAGCCGCGGTGCCCGGACGTCCCAAAGCTGACACGCTGCGCCGGATCGGCCGGATCCGGGGTCAGCTCGCTGTAAGACCGGATCAGCGCATCTACGTCGACGAGATCTTCCGGACGCGCGGGCTGACCAGCTCGGGGGTGCATTCGAGACGCTCCTATCAATCAGTCGGGAACGGTCGCGGCAGCCGACTGCGAAGCACGCCTCTTCCCCGAGGCCACAACGCCGCGAGCACCGTTTTGGCGCCAAACAAGCGGCGGCTTACATCACGCCGGCGCGCAGCAGGTCGTGCACGTGCAGGATGCCCACCGGCTTGCCGTCGTCGACAACGAACAGCACGGTGACGGCCGGCGGCGGCTCGCTCATGCGCGCCAGGGCTTCGGAAGCCAACATGTCGGGCGGGACGGTCTTCTTCGGGCCGGGCGTCATCACCTCGCCGGCCGTGTGGTCCAGCAGGCCATCAATGTGGCGGCGCAGGTCGCCGTCGCTGATCGCGCCCACCAGGCGCCCGTCGGCGTCCGTCACGCCTACGATCCCCCACCGCTTTTCCGTCATCACCAGAAGGGTCTGGCGCATGGAGGCGTCCAGCGAGACCAGCGGCAGCTCGTCCGCGCCGTGCATCAGATCACGGACGATCCGGAGCATGGCGCCGAGCTTCCCGCCCGGATGGAAGACGTGGAAGTCCTGCGGCTTGAAACCCCGCCGCTCAAGAAGCGACACGGCCAAGGCGTCGCCGATGGCGATCTGCAGGGTGGTAGAGGTGGTCGGGGCGTTGACCTCGGCTGTCGCTTCGCGGGCGTCCGCCAGCTGGAGCACCACGTCGGCCGACCGGCCCAGCGCGCTGCCCGGCTGTGCGGTGATCGCGATCAGCGGAATGCCGAACCGCTTGGTGTAGGCCAGGATGTCGGCCAGCTCCTTGGCCTCGCCGGATTTGGACAGGCCGACGACCACGTCGTCCTGTGTGATCATCCCGAGGTCGCCGTGGCTGGCTTCCGCCGGGTGGACGAAGAAGGCCGAGCTGCCGGTCGAAGCGAAGGTGGCGGCGATCTTGCGCGCCACATGGCCGGACTTGCCCATGCCGGTGCAGATGATCCGTCCCTTGGCGTTGAACAGCAGGTTCACGGCGGTGGCGAAGGCGTCGTCCAGGGCGGCGGCCTGAGCGACCAGGGCCTCGGACTCGACGGTCAGCACGCGGCGACCGACGGCGATGGTGTCGAACTGGCTCATTGGGACGGGGCGATGGCCTGGGTCTGAAGATCGCGGATGGCGGCGCGGGCATCCTGCTCGCGGCGACGAGCGGCGGCGGCTTCGCGTTCGCGGGCCGCCTTCATGGCCGGCGTCTGCTGGACTGGCGTGTGGCCGAACGGGCCGGGCGAGCGCGCGCCCAGCCCTTGCGGCCACACCAGCGCCAGGGCGACCATGGCCACGGCGGCGGCGCCCAGGAGCGGGAGATAGAGGCGGTCGAACATGGCCACCCTATAGCGGCTGCGGCCGCCGGGGGCCAATCGCCGCGTGTGTTTGCTTGACGCGCAGCCCTTCCAAGCCCTAGCCGCTCACCACCAACCCAATTGGAGGCCGCCCCTTGCCGACGCTCATCCTGCTCCGCCACGGACAAAGCCAGTGGAACCTGGAGGACAAGTTCACCGGCTGGGTGGACGTGGACCTTACGTCCGAAGGCGAGGCGCAGGCCCGCAAGGGCGGCGAGCTGATCGGCCAGGAAGGCCTGCGCATCGACCGCTGCTACACATCGGTCCTGACGCGAGCGATCCGCACCTCCTGGCTCGCCCTCGCCGCGGCCAAGCAGGCCTATGTGCCGGAAGTGAAGGACTGGCGGCTGAATGAGCGCCACTACGGCGGCCTTACCGGCCTGAACAAGACCGAGACCGCCGCCAAGCACGGCGAGGAGCAGGTGAAGGTGTGGCGTCGCTCCTATGACGTTCCGCCGCCGCCCATGGAAGCGGGCTCGGAGTGGGACTTCTCCAAGGACCGCCGTTACGAAGGTGTCGAGCTGCCGGCTACGGAGAGCCTGAAGACCACGCTGGATCGGGTGCAGCCCTACTGGGACGCCGAGATCGCGCCGAAGCTGGCCGCCGGCGAGACCCTGCTCGTGGCGGCGCACGGCAATTCTCTGCGCGCCATCGTCAAGCTGCTCTTCGGCCTGAGCGACGAGGGGATCATGGGCGTCGAGATCCCCACGGGCAATCCGCTGGTGATCGAGCTGGACGCGCAGCTGAAGCCGGTGAGCGCCCGCTACCTGGATCAGGCGCGCGCCCAGCCGCTGCCGCAGGTCTAGCGCAAACCCTGGGCGGTCAGCTGGGCTTCGACCTCGTCCAGCACGGCCGCCCAGCCGCCCTCCGGCCCCTGCCGGAACAGCCGAGCCGACGGATACCACGGGCTGCCAGGGCCCTGGCGCAGCCAGCGCCAGTCCTGGCCTTGGCGGGCCAGCAGGATCCAGGTTGGCGCGCCGATACTGGCCGCCAGGTGAGCGATCGCGGTGTCCACCGTAACGACGGCGTCCAGCCCCGCGATGATCTGCGCCGTTTCCAGGAAATCCCGCGCGCCGGTCGCCTCGGGCGCCAGGTCGCGGCCCCAGGCCAGCACGCGCTCGGCCGAGACTTGATCAAGCGAGCGATGGGCGTCGTGCGTGTGGGTGGGACGGCCTCGCACCACCACGCCCACGCCGCCCCCGTGGGCTCCGCGCCAGCGGACCGGCAGGGGCAGCGGCGGCGGCAGGTTGCCGAGGGTGATCCCCAGCCGCAGGGGCAGCGATCCCACCAGCGTCCAGGCGTCGGCGTGAGCCGCCGGCGCGCCGATCTCGCCGGCGATCGCCTGGAACGGCTGACCGGCGAAAAGGCGGACCAGCCGATCCGAGCAGAGGTAGGTCACCTTCGCCTGTCGGCAGAGCGCAGGGATGAACCGCGCGAACTGGATCTGGTCGCCGAAGCCCTGCTCGCCCACCACAAGCAGGCGCTTGCCCTCCAGCGGCTCGCCCTTCCATTCCGGCAACTGCTTCACATGGGGAATGAAGAGGCCCGGCTGATTGCGGCGGCCTTCGTAGAAGGGCCAGGCTTCCGCGTAGGCGCCGCGCGCCAGCATTTGCATCGAGAGGCTGAAGGCGGGCGGCCCCGCCTGGGGGTTCAGCTCCAGCGAGCGGCGGAAGAAGGTCTCGGCCTCCTCGTGTCGGTGCAAGGTGGCCAGCAGGACGGCCAGGTTGTGCATCGCTCTCGGATCGTTCGGCATGGCGCGATAGCCGCGCTCCGCCGCTTCGAAGTCGCCTGCCCTGTGCGCCGCCGCGGCGCGATCCAACTCGTCCATGGCCTGCTCCTAGCACAAGTAGCCGCCTTGGCGGATGGGCCAGGATCGGGGACAAGCAGCAGATGAGCGACGACGTTCATTACATGCGCCGGGCCATCGCGCTGGCTCGCACCAAGGTCGGCTTGACCGGCGAGAACCCGTCCGTCGGCTGCGTGCTGGTCAAGGACGGCCAGGTCATCGCCGAGGCGGCGACGGGGGAGGGCGGCCGTCCCCACGCTGAGGAACAGGCGCTGGCCATGGCGGGCGCGGCAGCCGCCGGCTCGACCGCCTTTGTCACGCTCGAGCCTTGCGCCGCCCGCTCGGGCGGGACCGCCTCGTGCTCGGAGCGTCTGGTGCAGGCGGGCGTGGCGCGCGTGGTCATCGCGAGTGAAGACGCTTCGGTGTTCGCCGCCGGCCACGGTGCGAAGCGACTTCAGAACGCTGGGATCGACGTGACCACCGGCCTTCTCGCCGACGAGGCCGCTCCGCTCTACGTGAGCTACCGCCCCGCTAAATAATGGAAATCCGGCGTTAATCTGCCGGGCGTAGCGTTGCCTTGAAATGAGCTCGCTCCCGACCCAGGCCCTGGTTCTTCGCCGCCTCACCCAGGAGGAGCTCAACGCCGTTTGCGCGCGGCATGACCGCCTGTGGACCTCCAAGCCCGGCGGCGCTCGTGCGGTGCTGGCATGGCTCGATCTCAGCGGCCTTGATCTGAAGGGCCGCAACCTGTGCGACGCGGACCTGACGGGCGCGCTGATGCGCGACTGCAAGATGCGGGGCGCACGCCTGGATCATGCCACCTTGTTCGGCGCAGATCTGCAGAACGCTGACCTTTCGGAAGCCTCCCTTCGCCGGGCGGATCTGCGCGGCGCGTGCATGCGCAACGCCAATCTAACGGGCGCCGACCTCTTCGAGGCCGACCTGCGGGAAGGCGCTCTGGCCACCGCGGACCGCAAGTACGGCTTCCGCCGCCTGGAAGCGGGCATGACCTCCAAGCCGGGTGAAGTGCAGGGGGCGATCCTTGCAGGCGCCAACCTCGAGCGTTCGCGCTTGTCCGGCGTCATGGCGGTGCGCGCCGACTTCACCGATGCGGTGCTCAAGGATGCCAAGCTGATCCGGGCGAACCTGAAGCAGGCTTCCATGAAGGGAGCGAACCTGTCGGGCGCGGACCTTTCCGGGGCCGACCTGGCCGGCGCCGACCTGCAGGACGCGGTGCTGGTGGGCGCCAAGACCCTGTCCTGGAACGTTCAGAACGCCAACATGAGCGGCGTGCTCACCGACGAGCCTGCGGGCCGGCCGGTGGAGGCCATGCCCTACCAGCAGATGATCCAGGATCACGCGCGCTGGTGCGAAACGGATGGAGCCGAGGGCAAGCCATCGGTGTTCGATGGCGCGGACCTGCGCGAGTTGGAGAGCATTCGCGGCTTCAATCTTACGGCTTTGTCCGCCAAGGGCGCTACGCTCTACGGCCTCGACATGGAAGGCGTGCAGCTTCAGGGCGCCCAGCTGGAAGGCGCGGACCTACGCAATTGCAATCTGCGCCGGGCCGACCTGCGCGGGGCCAAGCTGAAAGGCGCGAAGCTCGGCGGGTGCGATCTGCGCGATGCTCAGATGGGGCCGCTGCTGCTGGGCGGCGATCGCGTCCTACCCTGCGACATGACCGGCGCGAGCCTGAAGAGCGCCGACCTTTCCCGCGCCGACCTTCGGCAGGCCCTGCTGGCCGGCGCCGACATCAGCCGCGCCAACTTCAGCGGGGCCCTGCTGCGGCAGGTGAATGTAACCGGTGCGATCCGTCAGGGCGCGCGCGGCCTGGACGAGATCATCTGACATGGAAAAAGGGCGACGCCTCGCGGCGCCGCCCTCGCTTCTCCGCTGAGAGGCTGGGGCCTTAAGCGGCCTTTTCGCCTTCGATCAGCGTGGATGCGCCCGTGCCGATCTCGATCCGACGCGGCTTCAGCGCTTCGGGAAGTTCGCGCTTGAGGGAGATCGAAAGGAGGCCGTCGGCCAGATTGGCGTCGGTCACCACGACGTAGTCCGCCAGCTGGAACCGGCGCTCAAAATTGCGCTCGGCCAGGCCGCGATGCAGGTAACGGCGGGTCTCGTCGTTGGCGGCCTTGCGGCCCTGCACGGTGAGGAGGTTTTCCTTCACTTCGACGTTCAGTTCCTCAGGCCGGAAGCCAGCCACCGCGATTTCGATGCGGTAGGAATTCTCGTCGACGCGCTCGATGTTGTAGGGGGGATAACCAGCCTGGCTGGTCTCGGTGCTGGCCGCTTCCAGCAGGGACGCCAGTCGGTCAAAGCCGACGACGGAACGATAAAGCGGCGAAAAGTCGATCGTACGCATAGGTCTCACATCCTTCTTCATAAGCAAGGTTGCGTCTGCGGAGCTTTCCACGACCCGAAGTGGCGTCGCGGGTTGCCCCGTGAAGGCCCGGACATCCAGCGCCTTCGAGGGATCATTTAGGGGCCCGAATTCGGCCTTCAAGGGGCGGAACAAGCACAGGCTTTGACGCTGGCGGATGCTGGCGTTAACTGAGCCCGACGAGCCATGCCGGGGGGCGTGAGAGGTCAGTTTGGCGCGCCCAATGCTTTACCCGTCCCGACGTCTCGTGCTCGCCGGCGCTGCGGCGCTGGCTGCGTGCAGTCCGAAAACGCCTGAGAAAAAGGCCCCTGCGCCTGCAGTTGGAACGGGTCCCACGACGCTGGAGGCTGCGGTCGCGGGCGCGTGGCGCACGCCCGCCGACAAGGCGCGCGACGCCTTCCGACATCCGGTGGAGAGCCTGAAGTTCTGGGGGGTGAAGCCCGGGCAGACGGTGGTGGAGTTCTGGCCGGGAGCCGGCTGGTACACCGACATCATCGCCCCGTTCCTGGCGGCTACCGGCGGCAAGCTCTACGCGGCCAATCTGCAAACGGACGATCTCGCCGACGTTCCGGCCCGCGAAGTGGTCGCGGCTTTCCGCCAGAAGATCGAGGCAGACCGCAAGCGGTATGGGGCGGTGGAGATCACGGCTTTCGGGCGGACCAGCGGCCCCGTGGCGCCCGCCGGTTCGGCAGACATCGTCCTTTTCCTGCGCAACCTCCACAATTGGATGGCGGCGGGCATCGCCGAGAAAGCCTTTCGGGACGCGTTCGCCGCGCTGAAGCCAGGCGGCGTCCTTGGCGTGGAAGAGCACCGGGCCGATCCGGGCGAAGCGCCGGACCTGTTGGCGGAGAGCGGCTACGTCCCGCAGGCCTACGCCGTGCGTCTCGCGCAGGAGGCGGGCTTCCAGTTGGCCGAGGCTAGCGAGATCAACGCCAACCCCAAGGATACCAAGGACCATCCGTTCGGCGTCTGGACCCTTCCGCCGGTGCGTCGCTCCAGCCCGCGCGGCGAGCCTGAGGACCCAGCGTTCGATCATTCGCGCTTCGATGCTATCGGAGAGAGCGACCGAATGACGCTGAGGTTCGTGAAACCCGCTCAACCGCAGGCGTGACGGTTTACTTCACTCCCGCGTGAGGTGAAGCTCCCAGTGAGTCGGGAGCGCAGTGGGGGCATGGCGACGCTCGAAGAGATCACCGATCGGATCCGTCGCGGGGCGGCGGCGTCCGGCGCGAGCGTCGGCAAGACGATCAAGCTCGACCTCAAGGGCGAGGGCGTCATCTACATCGATGGCGCTCAGGTCAGCAACGAGGACGCGCCCGCCGACCTGACCGTCACTATCAGCCGCAAGGATCTCGAGGCGCTCGGCAAGCGCGAGCTCGATCCTATGCGCGCGATCATGACCGGCCGCATGAAGCTGTCGGACATGGGCTTGGCCATGCGGTTGCAGCCGGCCATTCAATCTCTGTTTTCCAAGGCCGTCTAAGAACGCTGAGATGTTTGACGAAGCGCCTCTTGTTTCGACGCCTGACGCCCAGCCGCCGGCTGGCGGGGAAGCGGCCTGGATCGTCGGCGCCGGCGGCGGTCGATTGCGCGCCGCCCTGTGGCGCCCGGAAGGCCGCCCGCGCGGCTCCGTCATCCTGTCTGGCGGCCGCACCGAGCCCATTGAGAAGTACTACGAAGTCATCGGCGAGTTCCTTGAGCGGGGCTTCGTGGTCCTGGCGCATGACTGGCGCGGCCATGGCCTCTCCTCGCGTTTCCTGCCGGACCGGCTGAAGGGGCACGCCAAGGGGTACAAGGGCTTCCTCGCCGACTTCGACGCCCTGCTTGCGGCCTATCAGAGCCAACTTCCCAAGCCCTGGGTCGCTGTCGGCCACTCCATGGGCGGCTGTCTGACCCTGCTGGCGCTTGCCCATGGGGACTCGCGCTTCGCCGGGGCGGTGCTCTCGGCCCCCATGCTGGGTGTGCGCACAGGCAAGACATCGGTGGGCAAGGCGCGCTTTGCCGCTCGCCTGCAGGTCCTGCTCGGCCGCGCCAACCGCTATCTGCAGGGCCAGCCGGGGCGTCCTTTCGACGACGACTTCGAGGCCAACGTCCTCACCCACGACCGCGCAAGGTTCGCCCGCAACTGCGGACTTGTCGCCGCCGAGCCGCAGCTGGCGCTGGGAGCGCCCACCTGGGGCTGGCTCGACTTCGCCTTCCGCGCCACCGCCTTTCTCGCCAAGCCCGAGCACCTGCGGAGCGTCACGATCCCCGTGATGATCCTGTCGGCTGGCGAAGACAAGCTGGTCGACAACGCCGCGCAAGCGGCTGCGGCCCGACAGTTGCCGCAGGGAAAGCTGATCCAGGTTCCCGGCGCCTACCATGAAATTCTGATGGAGACCGACGAGATGCGAAACATCTTCCTGCGGGTGTTCGATGCGCTGACCGGGCGCGTCGCCCCGAAGCCGGCGACTGGCCCCAAGCCCACAGCCGCTGCGCCGGCCGCCGCGCCCAAGGCTGAAGCCAAGCCTGCCGAAGCGCCGAAGCCGGCGGTGGAGCCGGTGAAGCCTGCCGTGGCCGAGACCCCGAAGCCGGTGGCCGCGCCGCCGGCCGCCGCCGTCGCTCCGGCCGCTCAGCCCAAGCCCGCCGCTGCGCCGAAGGCCAAGGCTCCGGCGAAAACCACCGAAGCCAAGGCGGCTGCTCCGAAGGCCGCCGCCCCGAAGACCGCGGCTCCGAAGGCCGCCGCTGCGCCCAAGAAGGCTCCGGCGGCAAAGGCCGCCGCGCCGAAGGCGGACGCCAAGGCTCCGGCCGCCAAGAAGCCGGCCGCCGCCAAGGCCGCTGCGCCCAAGGCTCCGGCTGCGAAGGCCGCCGCCCCCAAGGTTGCCGCTCCGAAGACGGCTGCGCCTAAGGCTGCAGCCAAGCCCGCAGCGCCGAAAGCCGCCGCTGCAAAGCCTGCCGCCACGGCCAAGAAGCCCGCAGCCGCCAAGAAGCCGGCCGCGAAGAAGCCGGCTCCAGTCGCCTAAAGCGCCGAGCGCTTCAGGGCGACCAGGGCTTCCTCAAGGCAGGCCCTGTCGCCCGCAATGGCGATCTGGCCGCCGTTCGGCCCCACCGGATCGCCCCTCCAGTCGGTCACGACGCCGCCAGCGCCCTCGATAACGGGAATGGCGGCGTCGATGTCCCAGGCCTTCAGGCCCGCCTCGATCACCATGTCCATCGTGCCCGCCGCCACCATGGCGTAGGCGTAGGCGTCGCAGCCCAGCCGCGCGAGGCGGGCGGCGGCCCGTACCTGCGTCCAGGCTCCCAGCTCTGCGCCGCTGAAACAGCCTTCCGGGTCAGTCGTGGCGATGATGGCGTCCGTCAGTTTGGGGCAGGCGCGCACCTTTAACGGCTGCTCGCCAGCCGCACTGACAAGGCGCGAGCCGCCGGCATGGCCGATGTAGATTTCGCCAAGATAAGGCTGGGCGATGGAGCCCAGGACGGGCCGCCCCTCGTGCCGTAGGCCAATCAGCACGCACCAGAGCGGCAGGCCCGAGATGAACGCGCGCGTCCCGTCCACTGGGTCCAGCACCCAGACGAACTCCGCATCAGGCCGGTCCTCACCGTATTCTTCGCCGATCACCCCGTGCTCGGGATAATGCTCGGCGATCAGCTGACGGATCGCGCGCTCGGCTCCGCGGTCCGCCTCAGTGACGGGGTCGAAGCCTTTGGCGCCGCTCTTGTCCACCAGGCCGTGGTCGGCCCGGAACAGCGGCAGGATGGCGCCGGCGGCGGCGCGGTTTAGCTCGAGCAGGAAGCCGTCGAGCTCGGCGAGTTTTTCGGAAGAGAGGGCCATGCCCTCCGCTTTAGCGCGCCGTCGCCCGCTCGTCAGGCCCAGGCTCGCCGCCGTGCAGCGACTTCGCCAAGTCAAGCAGCCGGCGCCGCGGGCGCTCGCTCAGGCTGTAGTAGGCGCGGATCAGGTCCCGCGTCTCCTTGCGCGCCATCACTTCCCCGGCCTCGCTGTCGCGGCTCTTCGGAGCGCTGTCGCCCAGGCCCTCGTAGAAGTAACCGACAGGTACTTCCAGCGCTTCCGCCAGCTGCCACAGGCGGGCGGCGGACATGCGATTGGCCGCGCACTCGTACTTCTGGATCTGCTGGAAGCGCACGCCGCAGGCGTCCGCCAGCTGCTGCTGGGTCAGGCCCAGCAGGCGGCGGCGGCGGCGGAGCCGCTTGCCCAAATGGACGTCGATCTGGTCGTTCATCGTCTTGGCCGTCCGATTGTCCCGTCGTGGGACGCCTCGGAACAAGCGCCGCAAGAGCTGCGCCACCGCAACGTGCGTTGCCCCGGAAGGCCGACGCCGCCTAAACGGAGGCATGGCGCAACCCAAGCCCTCGTTCGGACAGGATCTCGCCTGGCGGCTGGAAGCCCTAGGCTTCGATCTTCTGACCGGACTCGCCCGGCTGTTTCCAATCGACTCCGTGTCCGACTTCGGAGCCTGGCTGTTCGCCTGGCTGGGTCCGATGACCAGCGCGCACCGGGTGGCGGACACGAACCTGCGCATCGCCTTCCCGGACGCTTCCGACGCCGAGATCGCAAGCCTGCTCGCGGAACAGTGGCGCCATCTCGGGCGCTGGGCGGCGGAGTTTCCGATCTTGGACCGCATCGCCAATGACCCGGGCCGCATCGAGGTGGTAGGCGCCGAGCGCTTGGAGGCGATCGCTGACGGGGCGGGGCCGGTGGTGTTCATCTCCGGCCATTTCTCGTCGTTCGAGCTGATGCCGGCGGTGATCCTGCGGGCGGGCGTCCCCTGCCAGGTGACTTACCGGGCCACCAACAACCCTTATGTGGACGAGCGCATCCGGGCCGCCCGCTTCCGCTACGGCGTGCGCCTTTTCGCCCCCAAGGGAACGGACGGCGCGCGCGAGCTCATGCGCGCGCTTTCACGGGGCGAGTCCGTGGCCTTGATGAACGACCAGAAGTTCAATGGCGGGATCGCCGCTCCGCTGTTCGGCGTCACCGCCCACACGGCGCCGGGGCCGTCGACCTTCGCCCTGCGCTACGGCGTGCCGATCCAGCCCATGAGCGTGGAGCGACTGCACAAGGCGCGGTTCCGGGTGATCGTTCACTCGCCGTTTCACTTGGAAAGCACGGGCGATCGAAACGCCGACATCGAAGCCGGTGTGAGGCGCATCAACGCCTTCATCGAAGATTGCGTCCGCGCCCGGCCGCCCGAGTGGTTCTGGGTCCACAAGCGATGGCCGAACGAGATCTACAAGAAGCGGAAGGCCGCCTAGCGGGGATTCCGCTGCAGCCAGCGCTCCAGCGCCTCGGACGGACCAGCGTAGGCTTCCTGAGTGGCCGCATTCCAGTAGCGCAGCGCTTCCAGGGGGATCTTCTTCCCGGTGATGGCGCAGATCACATAACGGCCAGGCTTGAGCACGGCGAAGTCGCCGTCGCCATAGTGAAGCTTGGCGATGTCATTGCCGGTGAAGTCGCGGTCGTGAGCGTTCATGGGCTTCTATCTAGCGTGACGAGGGGCGTCAGAACAGGTCGCCCTGGAGGCTGTCCGTCGCCTTGGCTTTAGGACGAGCAGGCTTGACGATCGGGGCGGACGGCGGCGGAGGTCGATCACTCCCCGACCCGTCCACGACCGCCTTGCGGGTGACCTGGTCGCCGAACTTGATATTCACCGCCTCGCCCGAAGCCAAGCTGGCTCCGGCGTGCACGATCGAACCGTCTTCGCGGGTCACTCGCGCGAACCCGCGTTGCAGCGGCCGGTCTGGATCCACCGATCCATAAAGCTTGCCCAGCGCTTCCAACCTCTCGGACAGGCGCTCCAGGCGCCGTTCCGCCGCGGGCTGCAGCCGCGCGGCCAAGCTGTCGAGGCGCTGCTGCTGCACTGTCTGGGGCCGCTGCAAAAGCAGCGGGGAAAGCCGGGAGGAGATCCGCACCAGGTCGCGCTCGTGCACCGCGGCGTTGCGGGCCAGCCCCGCGCCAAGCCGGCCGGAGACGATGTCGAACCGCTGCTCGGCCAAGCGGACCAGATCCGGCACTCGTCGAAGGGCGCGATCGGCGTGTTCCACCCGCGCCCGGCGATCCTGCACCGTGCGCCCGCCGCACCGGTGCATTCGTGCGTCGAAGTCGGCCACAAGGGCCTTCAGCTCCGCGAGCACGGGGGTGGCCATCTCGGCCGCAGCCGTCGGCGTCGGCGCCCGACGGTCGGACACGAAATCGATCAGCGTGGTGTCGGTCTCGTGGCCCACCGCACTGATCAGCGGGATGGTGCAGCCCGCCACCGTGCGCGCCAGGGTCTCGTCGTTGAAAGGCCAAAGGTCCTCCACCGAGCCGCCGCCCCGAGCGACGATCAGCACGTCCGGCTTCGGGATGGGCCCGTTTGGATCCAGGGCGCAGAAGCCACGGATAGCGGCGCAGACCTGAGCGGAAGCCGCATCGCCCTGCACCACGACGGGCCAGACCACCACCCGGCACGGCCAGCGGTCGCGGATGCGGTGAAGGATGTCTCGGATCACGGCGCCTGTGGGGCTGGTGATCACGCCGACGACCGCCGGCATCGCCGGGATCGGCTTCTTGCGCTCGGCGGCGAACAGGCCCTCGCCGTTGAGCTTGGCCTTTAGCTTCTCGAGTTGGGCGAGCAGGGCGCCGACGCCGGCCGCCTCCATGGTCTCGATGACGATCTGATAGCGCGAGCCGGCCGGATAGGAGGTGATCTTGCCGGTGACGATGACCTCCAGCCCGTGCTCGGGACGCACGCCCAGGCCACGAACCTGGCCTTTCCAGACCACCCCGTCGATGGCCGCCCGCTCATCCTTGATGGTGAGGTAGACGTGGCCGTTGGAGTGGTGCGTGACCTTGGACAGCTCCCCGCGCAGACGCACGAAGCCATAAGCGTCCTCCAGCGTGCGCTTCAACGCGAACGCCAGCTCCGAGACGGAGTAGGGGCGAGCGTTGCCGCTGGTGTCGGAGGCGGTCGCGACGTCGGTCATGGGCGGAAGGTAATCACGCGTGCTGGCCTGTCATCCCGGAAAGCGTGCGGCCCACCGTCTCGGATGTGGAAAGGGGCTTCGGATGTGGAAAGGGCGCGCCCGGCGTCCGAAGCCTTGCGGCTCCGGCGCCCGGCGCGCCCCCATCCCCAACGGATCTTCAGGCCGCGTCAGCCGCGGATCAGATGTAGCGGCGGAGCGAGCGGGCGAGCTCTGCCGGGCTGCCCTTCTTCTTGGCCTGGGCCGGCTGGTAGGCCACCTGGCTATGCTCCATGCAGTAGGGGCCTTCGTGCCCCGTGCGGCGGCCGCAGAAGGTGAAGCTTTCCAGGGCCGGATCGCCGATCGGCCACTTGCACATGTGGGCGCCCAGGGTCAGTACCGTGGCCATGCCGGGCTCTTCGTCCACGAAGCGCACCGGCGAGGGCGTCGGAGCCATGGCGGCCACCGGCTCTGCGATGCGGCGCGGCGCCGACGGCGCGGCCGGAGCCGGACGCGCGGGACGCGGCGCCTTGAAAACGGTGCGGGCGGGCTTCGACGGCGCGGCCCGGCCCGACAGGCCCAGGCGATGCACCTTGCCGATCACCGCGTTGCGGGTGACGCCGCCCAACTGCTTGGCGATCTGGGACGCCGAGAGGCCGTCCTGCCAGAGCTTCTTCAGCAACTCGACGCGTTCGTCCGTCCAGCCCATGTCTCGCCCTCCAACCCTTAACGGTCAGGGACGCCCCCGCGCCCCTGGAGATTCAACATCTTGTTGGGTTCTGGCTTCGCCGCCCCAACCAACCACTAGTACTAGTAAACAACTCGCTAACGGCCACAATAGGCGCCACCCACTTCGTCCACAGGAACTAGATCTTGCGTCAGGCTGCCGCACTCTTGCGGTCTCGCGAGCATGGGCGCACATGGGGCGCATGAAGGACATGCCGCTCTCTGAAGCCGTCATCCCGCCCGCTCCGCGCGACTACCACGGGGTCAACTGGGGCGGGCTCACGACGCTCTATCTGCGGGAGGTGCGGCGGTTCCTGAAGGTCGGCGGCCAGACCCTGGCCGCCCCGGTGGTCACGGCCCTGCTCTACATGTTGATCTTCGTGGTCGCCTCGCAGGGCGCGCACCCGATCCATGGCATGCCCTATGGCACCTTTGTCGCGCCGGGTCTGGTCATGATGCAGGTGCTGAACAACGCCTTCGCCAACTCATCGTCCAGCCTGATCCAAGCCAAGTTCAACGGTCTGATGGGCGACTTTCTGACCCCGCCGCTCAGCCCGTTGGAGCATGTGGCGGGCTTCGCCGGCGGTGCAGCGACGCGCGGCCTGGTGGTCGGCGCGGTGACCCTGCTTGCGGTGCTGCCTTTCGCCAAGGTCGGGATCGCCCATCCCTGGGCCATTCTGTTCTACGGCCTCGGCGCCTCGCTGATCCTGGGCTTCCTTGGGATCATGGCCGGCCTGTGGGCCGAGAAGTTCGACCACATCGCGGTGGTGACCAACTTCGTGGTCATGCCCCTGACCTTCCTGTCGGGCACCTTCTATCTGGTGGAGCGCTTGCCCGAGCCTTTCCGCACGTTCAGCCACTTCAACCCGTTCTTCTACCTGATCGACGGCTTCCGCTACGGCTTCACCGGCCACGCGGAAGGCTCTCTGCCGGTGGGCCTGCTCATGACGACGGTGCTTGTTGGCGTGCTGGGCTGGGTCTGCTTCCGGATGTTCAAGACCGGCTACAAGATCAAGACCTAGCCGAATTCGTTGACACACCTCCGTTCGGAGGAGAAAACGCCAGGCCTTCCAGTCCCCGTCGCCAAGCGGCGGGGACGCTTCCGTTTTGGAGGGCTCTCTCCGTGACCGAGAAGACCGCGAGCCAAGCCGCCGCGCCTGTTCCCAGCGACCACATCATGGGCGTCTACGCGCGCGCCCCGCTGGCGTTCGAGCGAGGCGAGGGGGCGCGTCTCTACACCACGGACGGCGACGCCTATCTGGACTGCATGGCCGGCATCGCGGTGAACGCGCTGGGCCACAGCCACCCCAAGCTCGTGCAGGCGGTAAAGGACCAGGCCGAGAAGCTCTGGCACGTCTCCAACGTTTTCACGATCCCAGGCCAGCAGAAGCTCGCGCAGCTGCTCACCGACAGCACCTTCGCCGACGTGGTGTTCTTCACCAACTCGGGGACCGAGGCGATCGAGTGCGCCATCAAGACGGCCCGCAAGTATCACTGGGCCAAGGGCCAGCCGGAGCGGATCGACATCATCGGCTTCGACGGCTCGTTCCACGGCCGCACCCTGGCGGCGGTGAACGCCTCTGGAAACGCTTCCTACCTCGAGGGTTTCGGCCCGCCGATGCCTGGCTTCGTCCACGCCCAGTTCGGCGATCTTGAAGCGCTCAAGGCGCTGGTGGGTGAGACCACGGCGGCCATCATCCTGGAGCCCGTGCAAGGCGAGGGCGGGGCGCGCTCGTGGGATGAAAGCGCCCTGCGCGAGATCCGCCGGCTGTGCGACGAGACCGGGACCCTGCTGATCTACGACGAAGTTCAGTGCGGCCTTGGCCGCTCGGGCAAGCTCTTCGCCTATGAGTGGGCGGGCGACGCGGTCCCCGACATCATGTGCGTGGCCAAGGCCCTGGGCGGCGGCTTCCCGGTGGGCGCCTGCCTGGCGACCGCGGAAGCGGCGCGCGGCATGACGCCGGGCAGCCACGGCTCGACCTATGGCGGCAACCCGCTCGCCATGGCGGTCGGTCTCGCCGCTGTCGAAGAACTGGTGAAGCCCGAGCTGCAGGCGCACGTGCGTGAGGTCGCCGGCTACTTCAACCAGCAGCTTTCGGGCCTGAAGGACCGCTTCCCCGACGTCGTGGTCGACATTCGCGGCAAGGGCCTGCTGATCGGTGTGAAGCTCGCCACCCCGAACCGCGAGTTCATGCAGCACGCGCGCGACCAGCACCTGCTGATCGCCGGCGGCGGCGACAACTGCGTGCGGCTGCTGCCGCCGCTGACCCTCACCCTCGAAGAGGCCCGCGAGGCCATCGAAAAGCTTGAGCGCGCCTGCGAGGCCGCCCGCCAGAAGGCCCAGGCCGCCGCATGAGCACGCCGCCCCGTCATTTCCTCGACCTCTGGAAGCTGGAGCCCGCTGAGCTCCGCGCCATCCTCGATGACGCCCACGCCCGCAAGAAGGCGCGCGCCGGCTGGCCCAAGGGCCGCGTCGACGCCGACCGTCCGGCCGACGGCCGCACCCTGGCGATGATCTTCGAGAAGAACTCCACCCGGACGCGCTTCTCGTTCGACGCCGCCATGCGCCAGCTGGGCGGAGACGTGATCATCAGCAATGCGGTGGAGATGCAGCTTGGCCGCGGCGAGCCGATCGAGGACACCGCCCGGGTGCTCTCGCGCATGGTCGACGCCATCATGCTGCGCGCCAACAGACACGAAGACATCGAGCGGCTGGCCTTGGCGGCGGACGTGCCGGTGATCAACGGCCTGTCGGACAAGAGCCACCCGTGCCAGATTCTGGCCGACATCCTTACCATCGAAGAGCACCGCGGCCCGATCGCCGGCAAGACGATCGCCTGGGTGGGAGACGGCAACAACGTTTGCTCAAGCTTCATCCACGCTGCGCCGAAGCTCGGCTTCACCCTGAAGATCGCCTGCCCGGCGCTCTACCATCCCGACCTGCTGGACCTCGCCCGCGCGGCCGAGCAGGGCGGCCGTGTGGAGGCCGCCGAGAACCCGGAGGACGCCGTGCGCGGAGCCGATGTGGTGGTCACCGACACCTGGGTCTCCATGGGCGACACCGACCATGACGAGCGCCTGGAGGCCTTTGAGGCCTATCAGGTGGACGACGCCATGATGGACAAGGCCGCCTCCGACGCCATCTTCCTGCACTGCCTGCCCGCACACCGCGGCGAGGAGGTGACGGACGAGGTGATCGACGGGCCCCGCAGCGTGGTGATCGACGAAGCCGAGAACCGCATCCACGCGCAGAAGTCGATCCTGGCCTGGTGCTTCGGCAAGATCTGACAGCCTTACGGTCCGAGCCTCGCAAACGGGCCCATCTCGCAAACTGAGATGGGCCTCCTATATGAGCCGCCATGTCCGAAAATACCGTTCCTGACGACCTCGTCGGCGCATTCCAGATCGAGGGTGAGCCGGTGCGCGGCCGCGTCGCCCGCCTCGGCGTCTCCGTCGATGAGATCCTGAAGGCGCACGCCTATCCCGAGCCGGTGGCCAACCTGCTGGGCGAAGCCTGCGCGCTTGCCGCCCTGGTCGGCTCCAACCTGAAGTTCGACGGTCGGCTGATCGTCGAGGCGCGGGGCTCGGGCCCGGTGCGCTACGTCGTGGCCGACTATGACACCTCCGGCGGCCTGCGGGGCTACTGCCGCTACGACGAAGACGAGGTGGCCCAGGCCTCCGCCGGCTTCGTCCGCCCCGGCGCCCGCAGCCTGCTGGGCGACGGCGTGTTCCTCATGACGGTGGACCAGGGCGCGGACATGGACCGCTATCAGGGCATCACTGCCATCGAGGGTGAGACCCTGGCGCTCTGCGCCGAGCAGTACTTCGCCCAGTCCGAACAGACGCCGACCCGGGTGCGCCTGGCCGTGGGTCGTGAGGACGGCGCCTGGCGCGCTGGTGGCGTGCTGATCCAGAACATCGCCGAGGACGACGCCCGAGGCTCCACCGAAGAGGCTTGGACGCGCACCCAGGCGCTGTTCGAGACCATCGGCGAGGACGAACTGGTCGACCCGGAGCTCGCCTCCAACACCCTGCTGTTCCGCCTCTTCCACGAGGACGGCGTGCGGGTGTTCGGCTCCAAGCCCCTGCGGGCCTTCTGCCGTTGCGGTCAGGATCGGATCGAGACGGTGCTGAAGTCCTTCCCTGCCTCGGATCGCAAGGACATGGTCGAGCCTGACGGCCTGATCCACGTCACCTGCGAGTACTGCAGCCGCGTCTACGCGGTGGATCCGGCCAAGCTCGAAGAGGCCGTGCAGTAGGCGCGGGCGGCAGCTCTAGAAGTTCTAGACGGCCGGGCGGATCGCCCGGCCGTTTTGCTGTCACGCCGCGTCCAGCGCCCGGCTCACGTCGCGCACTAGGTCGCCGGCGCCCTCCAGCCCGACGCTCATCCGCACCCAGCCTTCCGTCAGGCCGATCTCGATCCGTTCGGCTTCCGGCATGGAGCGGTGGGTAGTGGTCGAGGGGTGGGTGGCCATCGACTTGGCGTCACCCAGGTTGTTGGAGATATCGACGATCTCCAGCGCATTCAGGAAACGCCAAGCCACATCCCGGCTGCCCAGGTCGAAGGCCAGCACGTTGCCGCCGCCGCTCATCTGCCGCGCGATGACCTCGGCCTGCGGGTGGTCGTGGCGGCCGCACCAGACCAGCTGCTGGGTCTTGCCGTGGCCGGCCAGCGCCTCTGCGACCTTGGCCGCATTCTCCGTCTGGCGGCGCACCCGCAGCTCAAGCGTCTCGAGCCCCTTCAGCAGCACCCAGGCGTTGAACGGCGACAGCGCCGGACCCGTATGCCGCAGCAGGTCCTTGTAGGCTTCCGTCATTAGCTCGGCGCCGCCCAGGATCGCCCCGCCCAGCACGCGGCCCTGGCCGTCGATGTGCTTGGTTGCGGAATAGACGACCACGTCCGCGCCCAGCGCCAGCGGCTTCTGGAAGACCGGCGTGGCGAAGACGTTGTCGACCACCAGCTTGGCGCCGGCGTCCTTGGCCACCTGCGCCACAGCCGCGATGTCGGTGATCTCGAGCAGCGGGTTGGCCGGCGTCTCCACCAGGAACGCCTTGGTGTTCGGCCGCACGGCGTTGCGCCAGGCCGACAAGTCCGTGGCGTCCACATAGGTGGTCTCCACGCCGAACCGCGGCAGCAGCTCCGAAACGATCCAGCGGCAGGACCCGAACAGGGCGCGGCCGGCCACCAGGTGATCGCCCGCCCGCAGCAGGCCCATCAGCGCCATCTGCACGGCCGCCATGCCGGACGCCGTGGCGCGGCACTGCTCTGCGCCTTCCAGCAGGGCCAGACGGTCTTCGAAGATCGATGTCGTGGGGTTGCCGAACCGTTGGTAGATGAAGCCCGGGTCTTCGCCGGAGAACCGGCGATCCGCCGCTTCGGCGCTGTCGTAGGCGAAGCTCTGGGTGAGGAAGAGCGCTTCGCTCATCTCCCCGTACGGCGTGCGCGCCATGCCGCCGCGCACCAGCCGGGTTTCGACTTCCCAGGTGTTCGGATCCTCGGCCATCATGCGCTCCTGCCGTCTGAAGGGAGGTCGCTTGAACGCCCGGGGGGCGGGAGCGTCAAGGGCCGCTTTCCTCCAAGCGGCGCCAGATCGCTTGCAAGCAAGGGATTCTCCGCTAAGGCTTGCCCGCCCATGAGCGACGCCGAACGCCCGGGCATCCTGCCCTGCCAATCCATCGACGCCCTGATAAGCCAGGGCGCCATCATCTCCCAAAGCCCGTTCGATCACGACCAGGTCCAGCCGGCGAGCTTGGACCTGCGCCTGGGGTCACGGGTGTGGCGCGTCCGCGCCTCGTTCCTGCCGGGTCGGCACACCGTGCGCGATCGGATCGCCGAAGTGGCGATGCACGAGCTCGATCTGGAGAAGGGCGCGGTTCTGGAGAAGGGCTGCGTCTACATCGCCGAGCTGCAGGAAAGCCTCGCCCTGCCGCCGGGCGTCGCCGCCCGCGCCAACCCGAAGAGCTCCACGGGCCGAGTGGACGTATTCGTCCGCCTGCTCACCGATCGCGGCAACGCCTTCGACGACGTGGAGGAGGGCTACCACGGCCCCACCTTTATCGAGATCGCGCCTCAGACCTTTTCCGTGCTCGTCCGGCGCGGTACGCGGCTGAACCAGCTGCGCCTCAAGCGTGGCCGCCCTGAGCACCTGCGCACCGAAAGCGTCGGCGTCGACCTCTCCAACGGCATCGCCGGGTTCCGCGCTCGCCGCCATGCTCCGGTCGTCGACCTCGATCACGTCGATGGCCACGATCCCCGGCAATATTGGGAGCCACTGATTCCGCAGAACGGCCAGTTGCTGCTGGATCCGGGCGAGTTCTACATCCTGGCCTCCAAGGAGGCGGTGGAGATCCCCGTGCTCGAGGCGGCCGAGATGACGCCGATTGATCCGTCGGTGGGCGAATTCCGCGTGCACTATGCGGGCTTCTTCGATCCCGGCTTCGGGACGGATGAAGCGCACGGCAAAGGCTCGCGGGGCGTTCTGGAGGTGCGCAGCCACGAGACGCCATTCATCCTGGAGGACGGCCAGACTGTCGCGCGACTGGTCTATGAGCCGCTAACTAATCGCCCGACACGACTTTATGGCGACCTCGGGTCGCATTACCAGCGTCAGGGACTGAAGTTATCCAAGCACTTCAAGGCTTGGAACGGGTAGTCACGGGCGCATCCTGGAGAGCGCGCCCGTGGCGCCTGGGGACGCCGGCGGTGGGGGCCGCCGGCGGTCCTTCAGCGGGGCGGGGCTTCCTTGTGGAGCCTCGTGGAGGGGGCGAACTTGGGCTGGTTTCGCAGGGCCGCGCTTGTCGCGACCGCGATCCTTGTCGGGTGGCTGTCGAGCGCCGGAGCGGTGGGGGCCGCTCCGGCGCTTTGGCTGGTCCGGGACCAGGACTCCGAAATCTATCTCTTCGGCACCTTGCATGCCCTGCCAGCGGGACTGAGCTGGCGCACCCCGCTCTATGACGCCGCCTATGCGCGTGCCCATACTGTCTGGTTCGAAGCGGACTTGAGCGGCGCCGACCCTCGCACCATCGGCGACATCGTCCGGCGCTATGGCGTTGATCCCGGTGCGCCGCTCAGCCGCAAGCTGCCGGCGGCTGATCTGCGGGCGCTTTCCCAGCAGGTGGACCTTGCCCGCATCGACCACCTGCGGCCTTGGGCGGTGGCCCTGATGCTGTCGGTTCGCGGCGCGGCAGCCGGCGGAGCCCAGGTTCAAAAAGGCGCTGATCTGGCCGTCACCCGCACCGCGACCCGCGACGCCAAGCCGATGCGGGCCTTCGAGACCCTTGAAGATCAGGCGCGCATGTTCGCCAGCCTCTCCAACGCCGCGGAGGTCCAGTACCTGTCGGACGTGATCCGCGAACAAGGCCGTCGCCGGGCTCGTCTAACCCTCGCCGCTTCAGGCGAGAGCCTCCAGCAGGCCTGGATCAGTGGCGACGTGGAACGTCTCGCGCCTGGCCTGGTGGGCGACATGCGCCGCGAAAACCCCAGCCTCTATGACGCCCTTCTCCGCCGGCGAAACCTTGCCTGGACGGACGCCCTGGTCCGTCAGATGGCCGGCTCGGGGGTGGAGCTTGTGAATGTGGGAGCGTTGCACCTGATCGGCGAGGACGGCTTGCCGGCTCTCCTGCAAGCGCGGGGCTTCGAGGTCACTCGGGTTCAGTAGCAAGCCTACATAGCATTTTGTCATGCGTCCTTGACACCCCTAGTGTGTCGTGTTTCCTTGTCATCCAGACAAGGAGGCTTGCATGTCACGTTCGAAATGGTCGCCGGCGAACCGGCGCTACCAACGGCGGTTCTGGCCCGCCATGATCGCCTACGTCGCTCTTGTCGTGCTGATCAGTTGGGTGACGCCGATCGAGAACTTGCCCGACGGTCCGAAACACGCCGCTGCGCTTCTGCCCGTGATCCCGATCGGCGTCGTGATCTGGGCCATGGCGCGCCTTCTGGAAGAGCAGGAGGACGAGTACTTCCGGCTTCTGCAGGCTCGCTCGATGCTGCTGGCCACCGGCGTGATCCTGCTGGGCGCGACAGCCTGGGGATTCCTTCAGGAGTACACGGACCTGCCGCCCTTCCCCGTGATCATCCTGTTCCCCTGCTGGTGCGCGGCCTGGAGCCTGACCTCCGCCTGGGTGGCATGGAGGGCGCGTTGAAGAACCGTCTCAAGGTGTTGCGGGCAGAGCGCGACTGGAGCCAGGGCGATCTGGCCGACCGGCTCGGCGTTTCCCGTCAAAGCGTCAATGCGATCGAGACGGGCAAGTACGACCCGTCCCTGCCGCTGGCGTTCAAGATCGCGCGTTTGTTCGCCCTGCCCATCGAGCAGATCTTCAGCGATGAAGGCTGACGCTTACTTCGCGTCCCATTCGTAGACCGTCAGGTCAGAGACGCCTTCAAGGACGAGCGGATCGCGGGCCACCATGGCCTTGGCTGTCTCCAGGTCGTCGGCCAGCACGACATAGGCGCCGCCGGTCTTGTCGGTGAAGCCCCCGGACTGCTCGATTTTGCCTTGACCGCGCAGCTCCGAGAGGAAGGCTTGGTGAGCGGCGCCCACTTCCGCGCGGAAGTCAGGGCGCCGGATCGCCACCACCAGATACTTCATCTTGCTTGCGCCCCTCAGCTCGCCAGAACGCGCGGCAGCTTGAAGCTAACCGTTTCGCGCGCGGCTTCCACTTCCTGCACCTCGACCGAGAACACTTCGGCAAGGCGGTCGATCAGGCCCTGCACCAGCACTTCGGGCGCCGAGGCTCCCGCCGTCACACCCACCACCCGCGCGCCTTCTAGCCAGGCGAAGTCGAGCTTGCTGG
The DNA here is from genome assembly GCF_003254705.1 of Phenylobacterium deserti. GTDB lineage: Bacteria > Pseudomonadota > Alphaproteobacteria > Caulobacterales > Caulobacteraceae > Phenylobacterium > Phenylobacterium deserti. Next base: position 471,460 of record NZ_QFYR01000001.1, on the reverse strand, counting down.
CGTCGTCGATCAGGTAGGCTGCCGCGCCCGATCGCCGTCCGACTTCAGCCAGGCGGACCGAGTTTGACGAGTTGGCGCTGCCCAGGACCAGCAACACGTCGCTTTCGCCAGCGATCGCCTTGACCGCTTCCTGGCGATTGGTGGTGGCGTAGCAGATGTCTTCCTTGTGGGGCGCGCTGATCCCGGGGAACCGCGCCTTCAGCGCCTCCACGATCTCGGTGGTGTCGTCGACCGAAAGGGTCGTTTGGGTGACGAACGCGACGTTCATCGGATCCTTCGGCGCGAAGGTCGCCACGTCGTCCACAGTCTCGATCAGGCTGACCACGCCATCGGGCAGCTGGCCCATGGTCCCGACCACCTCAGGGTGACCCGCGTGGCCGATCAGCACGATCTCGCGCCCGGCGTCATAGTGCCTTTGCGCCTCGACGTGGACCTTCGAGACGAGCGGGCAGGTGGCGTCCAGGTAGAGCATCTGGCGAGCCTTGGCCTCAGCCGGCACGCTCTTAGGCACTCCGTGCGCCGAAAACACCACGGGGCGGTCCGCCGGGCATTCTTCCAGCTCTTCCACGAACACCGCGCCCATGGCCTTCAGTCGGTCCACGACGTGCCGGTTGTGCACGATCTCGTGGCGGACATAGACCGGCGCGCCGTACTTCTCGATGGCGCGTTCGACGATCTGGATGGCCCGATCGACGCCGGCACAGAACCCGCGGGGGGTCGCCAGGAGGACGGTTAGTTCGGGGCGGGCGGCGGGCAGGTCCATGGCGCAGAACCTAAGGGTTCCGCCCCCTTACCGCCAGCCGCGTTGCGGCCTTATTCGTGAGGCTGTAGTGAAGGCCGACATTCCCGCGCGCGCCGCGCGCGCCTCCCTATCCATGGACGCTTGCTTGATGCGCCGCCTGCTTACCGTCGTCGCCGCCGTTGCGGTGGCCGCCACCAGCCTTCCGATGAGCGCCGCCGCCCAGGGCCGCAGCCGCCAGGCCGACGGCAGCGGGCAGGAGGACACCGCCAGCGCCCGCCGCAAGCGCGAGGAGGAGTGGGGCAACCGCCAGGCGCCGCTCGCCGCCATGCGCAACTCCGGCCCGTGCCCCTTCGTGAAGACGCTCTACGACGCTGCGCGCTACGTCGAGTTCAAGGACGGGCGCGAAGCGGCGGCCAACGTGGCCTACACCGGCGAGATCCAGGGCATCTCGGCCGGCTGCCAGTACAAGGACGAAGAGCCGATCCGCGTGCGCATGGAGATGCTGTTCGAGCTGGGCAAGGGCCCGCAAGCCGAAGGCTCTGCCAAAACCTACCGCTATTGGGTGGCGGTGACCGACCGCAACCGCGAGGTCATCACCAAGGAATTCTTCGATCTGCCGGTCACCTTCGATAAGGGGCAGGACCGTGTCTACGTCACCGAGACCGTCGGCGAGATCGTCATTCCGCGGGGCACCGCCACGACCTCGGGCGCCAACTTCGAGGTGCTGATCGGCTTCGAGGTGACGCCGCAGATGGCCGCCTTCAACCGTGACGGCAAGCGCTTCCGCCTGACGGCGGGCTCCGCCGCCGCCGCCGCCGGCTCCGCCGGGAGCGCCGCGCAAAACCAATGAGCGATCTGAAGACCGGTCTCAGCGAAGCGGCGGCCGCCGCCTTCGCCGCCCTTGGCTTGCCTGCCGACAACGCGCGGGTGACGCCCTCCGACCGGCCCGACCTGGCCGACTTCCAGTCCAACGGCGCCCTGGCGGCCGCCAAGCGCGCGGGCAAGAACCCGCGCGAGATCGCCGCCGCCGTGGCCGAAAAGCTGCAGGGCGATCCGCGCCTGGCCTCGGTCGAGATCGCCGGACCCGGCTTCATCAACCTCAAGGTCAGCGACGCCGCCCTGTCGCAGCGCGCCGACCAAATCGCGGCCGACCCGCGCGCGGGCGGCGAGCTCGTCCCCGAGCCCCGCAAGGTGCTGGTCGACTACGGTGGACCCAACGTCGCCAAGCCGATGCACGTCGGCCACCTGCGCTCGTCTATCATCGGCGAGGCGATCAAGCGCCTCTACCGCTTCCGTGGCGATGTGGTCATCGGCGACGCCCACTTCGGCGACTGGGGCTACCAGATGGGCCTGCTGATCGGCGCCGTCTGCGACGAGGACGAAGCCGTCCGCGCCGAGGTCGAACGCCTGAACGCCGCCGCCGATCTGCCGGCCGAATGGATGACCAGCCTTGAGCCGGAGGTGTTCGGCAAGGTCAGTCTCGCCGATCTCGACCGGCTCTATCCCCAGGCCGCCGCCAAGGGGAAGGAAGATCCCGCGTATCGCGACCGCGCCCGCAAGCTCACGGCCGAGCTGCAGGCCAAGAAGCCCGGCGCCTACTTGCTGTGGCGCCAGTTCGCCAAGGTCACCCGGGTCGCCCTGGAGCGCGACTTCCACGCCCTGGGCGTCGACTTCGACCTCTGGAAGGGCGAGAGCGACGTGGACGATCTGATCCCGTCCATGGTCGCCGAGCTCGCCGACAAGGGCCTGCTGGTCGAGGACGCCGGCGCTCGCATCGTCCGCGTCGCCCGCGAAGGGGACAAACGCGAGCTGCCGCCCCTGCTGGTGGTCTCCTCCGAAGGCTCGGCCATGTACGGCACGACCGACCTGGCCACCATCCTGGACCGCAAGAACAGCTTCCACCCCGACCAGGTGATCTACTGCGTCGACCAGCGTCAGGCTGACCATTTCGAGATCGTGTTCCGTGCGGCTTACCTGGCCGGCTACGCCCAGGAAGGTCAGCTGGAGCACATCGGCTTCGGCACCATGAACGGTCCGGACGGCAAGCCCTTCAAGACCCGCGAGGGCGGCGTCCTGAAGTTGAACGACCTCATCCAAATGACCCGCGACAAGGCCCGCGAGCGCCTGCTCGAAGCCGGCTTGGGCGAGAACCTGCCGGAAGCCGAGTTCGAGGACATCGCCGGCAAGGTCGCCGTCGCGGCGCTGAAGTTCGCCGACCTGCAGAACTTCCGCGGCACCTCCTATGTCTTCGACCTCGATCGGTTCACCAGCTTCGAGGGCAAGACCGGCCCCTACCTGCTGTATCAGGCTGTTCGGGTGAAGAGCCTGCTGCGCAAGGCGGAAGGGGAGGGCGCCGTCGGCGGCCCTGTGGCCGTCACCGAACCGGCCGAGCGCGACCTGGTGCTGACCCTCGACGCTTTCGATGCGGCGCTTGTCGAAGCCTACGACAAAAAGGCGCCGAACGCGGTGGCCGAGCACGCCTATCGCCTCTCGCAGAGCTTCTCGAAGTTCTACGCCGCCTGTCCGATCCTGTCGGCCGAGCCGGCGGTGCGCGCCTCGCGCCTGACCCTGGCCCAGGCCACCCTGCGCCAGCTGGAGCAGGCCCTAGACATCCTCGGCATCGCGGTTCCAGACCGGATGTAGGCCGCCGCCGGCGGCCTAGTCGCGCAGCAGGTAGGCTTCCAACTCGTCGGCGCCGCCGATCGGCTCGCCGTCGACGAACACCAGGGGCGTGGTCGCCACGCCATGCTCCGCCTTGAAGGCGTCCACCTCCTCGCGGCTGCGCAGCAGCCGGTCGTCCACGCTGTAGCTGGCGGCTTCCAGCATCTGCTTGGCCATGACCCCAAACGGGCAGGTGTGGTCCGGCAGGACCATCCGATAGAGCGTTGCGCTGCGTTGTTCCGACATGGCTGGCGTCCTCACCCGCCGCGTGCGGGTGGGGAAAGAGCGCGGCAGCCGGCCCGGCGTTCCAGCTTGAGAGCGCCGGGAAGAGCCGCTAAAGGAAACAGCCCCGAACGCCGCTCCGCCGGCCCGGGCACGCGGGTGTAGTTCAGAGGTAGAACGTCAGCTTCCCAAGCTGAATGTCAGGGGTTCGATTCCCCTCACCCGCTCCAGATTTCCCCTTATCGCAGTCGCGTGTTGGCTGGGGCCTGCGCCGTTCATTCCTTTGCGACGCTCGAGCGTTAAGCAGGGCCAGTATCTTCAGGAGTTCCCATGGCTGACGATCGCCAAGCCCCGCCCGCCGACGATTTCCCGCAGCTCGCCTCGCCCTCTTACCGCCTGGCCGCGCTGGATCGCGACTTCCTGCTGGGGCCGTCCATGCGCGGCGTCCGCTTCCTGCTGGAGTTCGCCAAGGCGGACGAGGCCCTGCGCGACTGGGGCGTGCGCTCAACCGTGGTGGTGTTCGGCAGCGCCCGTGTGCGCGAGGACGGCGCGGGCCAACACGCCCGCTGGTACGCCGAGGCGCGCCGCTTCGGGCAGATCGCCTCCGAGCGCGGCGGCGCCTTCCAGGACAGCGCCGGGGGCCGCGAGAACGTCATCGCCACCGGCGGCGGGCCGGGCATCATGGAGGCCGCCAACCGCGGGGCCAGCGACGTCGGCGCGCCCTCGATCGGCTTCAACATCTCCTTGCCCCACGAGCAGGAGCCGAACCGCTACTCCACGCCGGAGCTGACCTTCCGCTTCCACTACTTCGCCATGCGCAAGATGCACCTGGCCATGCGCGCGGCGGGCCTGGTGATCTTCCCCGGCGGCTTTGGCACCTTCGACGAGCTGTTCGAGATCCTCACCCTTCGCCAGACGGGTCGCTCGCAAACCATCCCCGTCGTGCTGTTCGACGAGGCTTACTGGCGCTCGGTGTTCAACTTCGACGCTCTGGTCGACGCCGGCATGATCAACCCCGCCGACCTCGACCTGTTCTGCTACGCCGAGACGGCTGAGGAGGTGTGGGAGAAGCTGGTGGAGCGCGGCCTCAAGCCGGGCGAGGCGCCGGCCGGCGTCGCCGCCGACATCAAGGACGTCTGAGACCCGTCAGCTGCGGGTCAGCAGCACCATCCGGACCAGTTCCGACAGGCCCCGGGCGCCCGTCTTCGACATGACGTTGGCCCGGTAGACCTCGACCGTGCGCGGGCTGATCCCCAGCTCGTGCGCGATCACCTTGTTCAGCTTGCCTTCGACGACCCCCTGCAGCACCTCGCGCTCGCGGGGCGACAGAGTCTCGATGATCTCGCGCAGCCGGACCTTCTCGGCGTCGTCCTCCGACGCCTTGGATCCGTCCGCCAGGGCGGTGCGAATGGCGCCCAGCAGAGCGTCGTCGTCGAACGGCTTCTCCAGGAAGTCGACCACGCCGGCCTTCATGGCCTCCACCGCCAGCGGCACGTCCCCGTGGCCGGTGATCACGATGATCGGGTGCGGCGCGCCACGCGCCTTCAGCCGGCGGACGAGCTCCAGCCCGTTCATTTCCGGCATGCGCACATCGGTGACGATCACGCCAGGCTCCAGCTGCTCGCGCTCCAGCAGCTGCAGGGCGGACTCATAGGTCCGCGCCTTCATGCCGGCGCTGTCGAGCAGGAAGTCCAGCGACTCGCGCATGGCCTCGTCGTCGTCGATCACGTGCACCACGGGCTCACTCATGCCCCTGCAGCTCCTCCTTGCGCACGCTTCGCAGCGTGAAGTGGAAAGTGGTCCCGCCGCCGGCGTTCGGCTCGGCCCAGATGCGCCCGCCATGGGCCTCGATGATGGTGCGGGAGATGGACAGGCCCACCCCCATGCCGGCGGCCTTGGTGGTGAAGAACGGCTGGAACAGCTGATCCATGGCCTCCGGCGCAATGCCGGGGCCTGTGTCGGCGACGCTGACCTGAACCATGTCCTCGGGCATCGGGCGGGCGGACACCGTCAGCTCGCGCCGCGGGGTGTCTTCCATGGCGTCCACGGCGTTGCGCATCAGGTTCAGGACCACCTGCTGGATCTGCACCTTGTCCGCCAGCACCAGGTCCACCTTGCGTCCGATCTCGAACCGCAGGCGGACGCCGCGCTCCTTGCCGCCGATCATGGCCAGGGCGCCCGCCTCTTCCAGCAGCTTGGGCAGGCTCTCGATCCGCCGGTCCGCCTCGCCCTTCGCCACGAACTCGCGCAGCCGGCGGATGATCTGGCCGGCCCGCAGCGCCTGCTCGCCGGCGGATGACAGCGCGCCCTTGATCTTGTCGCGGTTGATCTCCTCCGCGCCCAGCAGGCGCTCGGAGCCCTTCACGTAGTTGGCGATGGCCGCCAGGGGCTGGTTCAGCTCGTGCGCCAGGGCGGAGGCCATCTCGCCCATGGCCGTCAGCCGCGAAACGTGCACGAGTTCGGACTGCAGGTCCTGCAGCCGCCGCTCGGTGCTCTGGCGTTCGGTCAGGTCGCGGACGAAACCGGTGAAGAACCTTTGCCCGCCGATGTTCACCTCGCCCACCGACAGCTCCATGGGGAAGGTCGAGCCGTCCTTGCGCTCGCCCACCACCACACGCCCGATGCCGATGATCCGCCGCTCGCCGGTGGTCATGTAGCGGTCCATGTAGCCGTCGTGCTGTTCGCGGTACGGCTGGGGCATCAGCTCGGAAACGTTGCGCCCGCGCGCTTCGGCTTCGGTCCAGCCGAACAGGCGCTCCGCCGCCGCGCTGAACGACTGCATCACGCCCTTCACGTCGATCACGATCATGGCGTCGGGAACGGTGTCGAGGATCGAGCGCAGGTGCGCCTCGCGCTCCGCCAGATGCCGGACGGCCTCTGCGGCTTCCTTGGTCCGTCGGCCGACCACCTCGCCGCCGACCCCCAGCGCCGGACCCAGGGCCATGAACAGCAGGGCGTCCAGCAGGTTGGCGGGGTCCTGGTAGAGGCTGGCTCCGCTGAAGAACAAGCTCGCCGCCAGGCCGATCACCGTGGCGACGAGCGCCGGCCCCATGCCGCCGATGGCGGCGCTGAAGATCACCGCTGGCACGAACAGCACGAACACCGTCCGCTCCAGGAACACCGGCTCGAGAGCCAGTCGGAAGCCGACGGACACCAGTCCCGCCGCCACGGCCAACAGATACGCCAGCCACGGCCTGGCCCGGATGGGCGACAGGGTCAGGACGGTGCTTGCGGCGAGAGCCATGCCCTCACCGTTAGAATTCGCCCCGGTCAGGCGCAAGCTCCGCCCCTATCTGGACGGCCGGGACCACAGGCTGGCCGCCAGCAAGGTGACCACGAAGAGGGCGAAGGCGGCGACCACCAGGCCGAGGTAGAGGTGCTGGAACAACATGTCGGTCCCCTTTGATCTGATGGAGACAGGATCGTCCGAATGGCGCGGGTCGGAAATTCGGGACACGTCCCTAAGTAGAGGTACGGAGGCGACGCCCAAGCTTGGTTGCCGGACCTTCAGGATGTCTGGGAGGGATCGCTCATGCGCATGACATCTGCAGTTCTGGCCACCGTCTGCCTGACGGCGGTCGCGTTGTCGGGTTGCGCCACGCTTGGAGCGGCTGGCGCTTCGGCTGACGCTGACGCCGCCGCCGTGGCGCGCGGACGCGTGTTCGCCCAGCGCGCCTGCAGCGGCTGCCACGCCATCGATGCGGCCGGCCAGAGTCCCAACCCGTCGTCGCCCGCCTTTCCGCAAGTCGCCCGCCGCTTCACCGAGCCTTCGCTCCGCCACCGGCTGCAGCTGATCTCTCGCAACGGGCACTACGAGATGCCGCCGATCTACATCACCCCGGCCGAAATCTCCGACGTCGCCGCCTACATCCGCACGATCAAGGCGCAGGGCGGCTGATGGCGCCGCCGGTCAGCGCGGGCATACTGGTCTGGCGGCGAGGAACGGCAGGAGCCGAGTTCCTGCTGGCCCATCCTGGCGGCCCGTTCTGGCGCGGCAAGGACGAGGCGGCGTGGTCGGTGCCGAAGGGCCTTGTCGATGAAGGCGAAGATCCGCTCGCGGCCGCCCTGCGCGAGTTCACCGAAGAGCTTGGCCAGACCGTCTCCGGCGAGTTTGTCGAGCTGAGCGCCTGCCGCACGCCCGGCGGCAAGATCGTCCGCTGCTGGTTGGTGGAAGGCGACCTCGATGTGAGCCGGATCGTCAGCAATACGGTCGAGGTGGAGTGGCCGCGCCGCTCGGGCCGGATCCTCCGCTTCCCGGAGGTCGACCAGGCCGCCTACTTCGATGCCGAGGCGGCCCTGGTCCGCATCCACAAGGGCCAGCGCCCCATAATTGTGGAAGCCATTCGCCGGCTGGCGGCGCCCGGGGGCTGACCCCAGGCGCCTTCCAGCCAGCCTGACGTCACCAGATCCGGACGCGCTGTTCCGGCGGAACGTAGAGCGCGTCGCCGGGCTTGATGCCGAACGCGGTGTACCAGCCGTCGATGTTCCGGATGGTGCCGTTCACGCGGTAAAGCGCCGGCGAGTGCGGATCGGTCACGACCTGCTGACGCAGAGCCTCGTCCCGCTGCTTCTGCCGCCACACCTGCGCCCAGCCCAGGAACACGCGCTGATCGCCGGTCAGGCCGTCGATGGTCGGCGCCGGCTTGCCCTTGAGCGAAGCGTGGTAGGCGTCCAGCGCCAGCGACAGCCCGCCCATGTCGCCGATGTTCTCGCCCATGGTCAGGGCGCCGTTGACCTTGAAGCCCGGCAGCGGCTCGAACGCGGAGTATTGCGCTCCCAAGCGCTCGGCCTGAGCGCCGAACTTGGCCGCGTCCGCGCTCGTCCACCAGTCGCGCAACACGCCATCGCCGTCCGACTTGCGGCCCTGGTCGTCGAAGCCGTGGCTGATCTCGTGGCCGATCACCCCGCCGATGCCGCCGTAGTTCACCGCCGGATCGGCGTCAGGGTCGAAGAACGGCGCCTGCAGGATGGCCGCCGGGAACACGATCTCATTCAGGGTCGAGTTGTAGTAGGCGTTCACCGTCTGGGGCGTCATGCCCCATTCGTCCCGGTCCACCGGCCCGTTCAGCCGCGCCACGCGCCGGCGCCATTCGAAGGCGGTCGCCCGCTCGCTGTTGCCGTACGGATCGTCGGCCTTGATCACCAGGGCGGAATAGTCCCGCCACTTGGTGGGGTAGCCGATCTTCACGTTGAACTTGTTGAGCTTGTCGAGCGCCCGCTCGCGGGTCTCCGGACCCATCCACTGCAGCTTCTCGATCCGGCCGCGCATGGCGGTGCGGATGTTGGCCACCAGGTCGTCCATCTTGGCCTTGGACTCTGGCGGGAAGTAGCGGGCCACATACACCCGGCCCACGGACTCGCCGAGCTGGCCGTTCACGGTCGAGACGGCGCGCTTCCAGCGGGCCCGCTGTTCCGGCTGGCCGGCCAGAGTTTTGCTGCGGAACTCGAAGTTGGCGTCCACGAACCGCTTGGACAGCAGCGGGGCGGCGTCGTCCGCGAGATGGAAAGCCTGCCAAGCCTTCAGCGTATCGATCGGCGTCGCGCTGTAAATCTGGGCGATCTTCGGGAAAGCGGTGTTGGTGGTCACCACCACCCGGTCCACCTTGGGCAACTCGGCCGCCGCCAGATAGCGGTTCCAGTCGTAGCCCGGGCTCATGGCCTGCAGCTCGGCCAAGGTCGCCGGATTGTAGGTCTTGCTGCGGTCGCGGCGCTCGGCGCGCGTCCAGGTCGCCTCGGCGATCTTGGTTTCGAACTCCACCACCGCCTGCGCTGCGGCGGCCGGGTTGTCCCAGCCGACCATGGTCAGCATCTGCTGCACGTACGCGAGGTAGGCGGTCTTCTTCTCGGCGAAGCTGGGCTGCAGATAGTAGTCGCGATCCGGCAGGCCCAGCCCGCCCGTGCCGGCGTAGACGGCGTAGCGGTTCGGGTCCTTGGCGTCGGCGTTGATGCTCAGGTTGAGCAGCGAGGTGTAGCCGGACAGGTTTGAGCGGCCCATCAGCGCCGTCATGTCGTCGCGGGTCTTCACCGCGCGGATGGCGGTCAGCTCCGGCTGCAGCGGCTTGGCGTCCAGACGCTCGACCAGCGCTTCGTTCATGAAGGCCGAATAGGCAGCGCCGATCTTGGCGGCGTCCGCGTCCTGGATCTTGCCGCTTGCGGCCTCTTCCAGGATCGCGCGGCTGCGGGCTTCCGACAGGATCGCCAATTGGTCGAAGTTGCCGAACCGGGTGCGGTCCGACGGGATCTCCGTGCGCGTTTCCCACGCGCCGTTGGCGAACTTGAAGAAGTCGTCGCCGGGCTTCACGGACCGGTCCATGCCCGAGACGTCGAAGCCCCAGGTCCCGTACCTCGGCGACGCCAGCGAGGCGGCCGCGCCGCCGGTGGGCGTGTCGGCGGCCACGAACAGGGCTTCGCTATCACAAAGCTGGTCGAGACAGCTGTGTTCGTGCGGGGCGGCCTGCGCGGCGGAGGCGGCGAGGGCGCCCAGGGCGCATGCGGAAAGGAGAACGTTGCGAAGAACGCGGGTCATCGAAGGTGAACTGTCCCGGAATGAGCGAGAGCAGGCGTGTTCCGCCTGCAGACCTCACTAGAGTGGGACTTTTTCTGCCCTCCGCAACTACGGAATGGCTCAATCGCCGGGAAGCAGGCGCTCGTAGTTCCGACGGATTGTGCCGTAGCACTCGCAGGTGAGCGCCTCGAGCCCTGGGCGATCGATGATGTCCACCACGCCGCGCCGATAGCTGATCACGCCCTTGTCCTGCAGCGCCCGAGCCACCGCGGTGACGGTGGTGCGCTGCACGCCGAGCATGTCGGCGAGGAACTCCTGCGTCAGGGCGATGGTGTCGCTGGAAATCCGGTCATGGCAGGTCAGCAGCCAGCGGCAGAACCGCGCTTCCACCGAATGCAACGCATTGCAGGCCACCGACTGGATGGCGTGGCCGAACAGCGCTTCGGCATGACGATCCACCAGGTCGCGGATGCGCGGGCTCTTCTCCCAGGCCTCGTGCAGCTGGGCGACGCTGATGCGGCTGGCGCGGACCGGAGTCTGGACGATCGCGCGGACCAGAGACTGCCGCGGCGCAGCGGCCGCGCTCAGGCCGAGGGCGCCTTCCGGACCGATGGTGGCGCTTTCGATCGCCGCGCCGCTCTCCATCAGCGTCATCAGGGAGATCACGCCGTCATGGGGGAAATAGATGGTATCGATGCGGTCGCCCGGGTCGTACAGCAGGCGCCCGCGTTCGAGGTCCACCTGTACGAGATGGGCTGCGATCAACGCGTAATCGTCTACCGGAAGGGATACGAGCAGGCGGTTTTGCAACGCGGATTGAAGCCTTGGCATCGAGGAATCAAAACGTCGCCGTGCGGCGACGGTTTCAAGTTATCGATGCGGCGCAATAAAAACTGTCGAGAACACGACACTTGCGGCAAGTCGTCGCCCAAAATCTAACGGCATGCGCTCAGGAGCTGTGGAAGGAGGCGATCAGTTTGCTTCCTAACGATGTCGCCTACCCGACCGATGAATATCTCACGCGACCTACGCCGAGGCGCGTGACGCTAATCTCATTTGTAAAAACAATGGCGGCGCCGAGCTACTCGGCGCCGCCTTCTTGATCAGTTTCAGCAGAACTACTGCAGATTGAGATCGGCGCGGCCGCCCAGGTCAGGCGTGGTGTGGGTGGCGTTGGCGCGCGTCACTTCCCAGCCGTACTTCACCGGGCCGGCGTCGGTGATCCAAACCTGGGCGTCCTCGCAGTTGAGCCGCAGCATGGTCAGCCGCGGGTCGTCCTTGCCTTCCGGGTACCAGGCCGCGACGTGCGCGTTCCAGTAGCGGTTCATGCGCTCGGTGTCGTGCTGCACGCTCAGGCGGCCGCCGACGCAGGCTTGGATCTTGTCCTGCTGGAAGGTCATCATCGCGGACGCCCCGCCCTGAGCCGCTTCGGCCAAGTCCGTGTCCTTGTAGGTGAAGAACCAGACGTCGTTCGTCTCGCGCTCCACGAAGGCGGTCATCGGCTGGAAGTGCTGAGCGTCGGCGCCCACCACTCCCAGCATCACGGTCCGTTCGTCCTCGATTTCCTTCCAGAGCCGGTCTTCGACCGCGGCCTGGTCTTTCACGTCGGTGCTCATGGGGAGGGCTCCTCATCCTGTCGGAAGTCGCCTCCTCAACACCGCACCTAGACCGCAGTTCCGCTCATCCTCAGCCGAACAGATCCTTCAGATGGCGCGGCTGCGAGCGCAGGTACTGGTTCGGCGCATGGACCTTTCCGCCCAGCTCCGCCGCTGCGTGCCAGGGCCAGCGGGGGTCGTACAGCGCGGCGCGGGCGATCCCCACCATGTCCGCCTGGCCGCTGACCAGGATGTGCTCGGCCTGGTGCGCCTCGGTGATCAGGCCCACCGTGATGGTCAGCAGGCCGGTCTCGCGGCGGATCCGTTCGGCGAAAGCGGTCTGATAGCCCGCGCCCACGGTGATCTTCTGTTCGGGCGACAAGCCGCCGGTGGACACATGGATCACATCCAGGCCGAGCTCCTTCAGCGCCTGGGCGAACACCACGCTCTGCTCGAGGTCCCAGCCGCCTTCGACCCAGTCGGTGGCCGAGATGCGCACGCTGATCGGCTTGTGCGCCGGCCAGACGGCGCGCACCGCCTCGAAGACCTCCAGCGGGAAGCGCATGCGGTTCTCGAGGCTTCCGCCGTAGGCGTCCTCGCGTCGGTTGGACAATGGGGAAAGGAACTGGTGCAGCAGATAGCCGTGAGCGGCGTGCACCTCGATCATGTCGAAGCCCAGCCGCTCGGAACGGCGCGCCGCCTCCACAAAGGCGTCACGCACCCGCGCAAGGCCAGCCTCGTCCAGCTCCTGCGGCTCCACGTCGGAGTGCATGAAGCCGACGGGGGAGGGGGCCCAGGTGCGCCAGCCGGTCGGCTCGTCCGGGCGGATGTGGTGCCCGCCTTCCCACGGCACGCGGGTCGAGGCCTTGCGGCCTGCATGGGCGAGCTGGATGCCCAGCGGCATGGGCGAGTAGCGCCGCACGCTGTCGATCACCCGCTTCAGCGCCGCTTCCGTGCGATCGTCCCACAGGCCGAGGTCGTCGGGCGAGATCCGGCCGTCCGGCTCCACCGCCGTAGCTTCCAGGATCAGCAGCCCCGCGCCCGAAAGCGCCAGCTGCCCCAGGTGCAGCAGGTGCCAGTCCGTCGCCGCGCCGTTCCCGTCCGCCGAATACTGGCACATGGGGGCGATCACGACGCGATTGGGCAATTCCAACTCACGCCATTTCACGGGTTCGAACAGGCGGCTCGCCATCGCGGTGCTACTCCTTGCAACTGGGCGTCACAGGTGGGGCGGCCGGTGCAGCTGCGCCACCCCTGAAAAGCTGCGGGCGCTTATAGCGTCGCGAGGTGCGCGTTCTCAGCCCAGCCAGCGGCGGGGATGCTTCCAGCCGAGCTCGCGGACCTCTCCGGCCTTGAGGCCGAGCACCGCCATCTTGGCCGGCGTGTATTGGCGAAGCGCTTCCACAGGCTCGGCGCCTTCCACCGGGCTGGTGGCGACGTCGCCGATGCGGATTGCGCAGTCCACCGCCGTCCACTCGGCCTTGTGCCGATCGCTGTCGCCGACAGCATAGTAGTGGCGCTGCATCCGCTCCCCGCGCGGGGCGACCATCACTCCGATCAGCCAGCCTCCGGCCATTCGGCTCTCCTTTTGACAGCCGGGTGTCTAGCGCGCACCGTCGCCGCTTGGAACGCGCTTTCGCGGCACGATGGCCTTCCGACCGTCCGCTCTTTTAGGGCGCTGGATCGCAAAACGCGTCCACTGCGGCTCCGTGGACGTTTACAGGCGGCGGCTCAGGCCCTAGGGCAGACCGACATTTTTGACCGCCAAGGTTGCTCCGTATGCTGAGATGGTTCCAGGCGCTGATGCCGAAGGAAGAGCGCTTCTTCGACATGTTCGAAGCGCACGCCGCGACCCTGTGCTCGGCCGCCCGTTCGCTGCGCCAGCTGCTCGACGGCGGCGCGGAGGTTCCTCAGCACTGTGCGGAGATCTCGCGCTTCGAGCACGAGGCCGACGACATCGCCCGCGAGGTGCTCCTGGCGGTGCGCCGGACCTTCATCACCCCGTTCGACCGCAGCGACATCCGTGGCCTGATCACCTCGATGGACGACGCCATCGACCAGATGCACAAGACCGCCAAGGCGATCACTCTGTTCGAGCAGCGCCAGTTTGCGCCGGACATGGTCGTCCTCGGCGACGTCATCGTGAAGACGGCCGACCTGACCGCTGAAGCCGTCCCGCTGCTTCGGTCGCTGCGCGCCAACGCCCAGCGCCTGAACGGCCTGACCGAGCAGGTGACCCGCCTCGAAGGCGACTCCGACGATCTCTATGACAAGGGCATGGCCGCCCTTTATCGCGGCCCCGCGCGTACCGATCCCATGGCCTACATCGTGGGCGCCGAGATCTATGATCACCTGGAGAAGGTGGTCGACCGCTTCGAGGATGTGGCCAACCGCATCAACGCCGTCCTGATCGAGCAGCTGTAGGCGGAGCCCGTGGATCCCGCCTTCGCCCTGCTGATCTTCCTGATCGGCGTCGCGCTGCTGTTCGACTTCCTGAACGGCCTGCACGATGCGGCCAACTCCATCGCCACCATCGTCTCCACGCGCGTGCTGCCGGCCAAGTGGGCGGTGATCTGGGCCGCGTTCTTCAACTTCATCGCCTTCCTGGTGTTCGGCGAGCAGGTCGCCAAGACCGTCGGCAAGGGGATCCTCGAGCCTGGCATCCTGTCGGACGCGGTGATCTTCGGCGCACTCGGCGGCGCCATCTGCTGGAACGTGATCACCTGGTGGGCGGGTATTCCGTCCTCGTCCTCGCACGCGCTGATCGGCGGCTTGCTCGGGGCCGGGGTCGCCAAGGCGGGCCTGGACCCCGTGGTCTGGGGCGGCGTGCTCAAGACGGCCGCCGGCATCGTGGTCTCGCCGACCCTCGGCTTCATGCTGGCGTTGGCGCTGGTGTTGCTGGTCTCATGGCTGTTCTTGCGAACTACGCCCGCTTTCGCCGACGGCATCTTCCGCAAGCTGCAGTTTGTCTCCGCCGCTCTTTACTCCGTGGGCCACGGCGGCAACGACGCGCAGAAGACCATGGGCATCATCACCGCCCTTCTGGTGGCGCACGGCGCGGTCAATCAGCCGCCCGGCGGTGGTTTCGATGTGCCGCTTTGGGTGGTGCTGGCCTGCCATGCCGCCATGGGCCTGGGAACTTTGACCGGGGGCTGGCGGATCGTTCATACCATGGGCTCCAAGATCACGCGTCTGTCGCCCCAGCAGGGCTTCTGCGCCGAGACCGGCGGCGCGATCACCCTGTTCCTGGCCACTCACGTGGGCGTGCCCGTCTCGACCACCCACACCATCACAGGCGCCATCGTCGGCGTGGGCGCCGCGCGTCGGGTCTCGGCCGTGCGCTGGAATCTCGCCACCGGCATCGTGTGGGCCTGGGTCATCACCATGCCCATCGCCGCCGCGCTTGGTGCGGCCTTCTACTGGCTTGCCCGGCTGGTGGAGCGGATGTTCGGCTGATGGCCAAGAAGGACCAGGTCCCGGCAGAGCCCGACCGCGAACCGCGGCAGCAGTACGCGGCCCTGCCTTGGCGCAGGGCGCCGGGCGGCGATCTCGAGGTGCTGCTGATCACCTCGCGCGAGACCCGCCGCTGGGTCATCCCCAAGGGCTGGCCGATCAAGGGGCTGAAGTCGCCCCAGTCCGCCGCCCGCGAGGCGCTGGAGGAAGCCGGCGTCGAGGGCGAGACCGGCAAGTCGAAGCTGGGGATCTTCCACTACGACAAGAAATTGCGCAGCGGTCGCGTGCAAAAGGTCCGCGTGGCCGTCTACAGCCTGCAGGTCACCCATGAGCGGGAGAGCTGGAAGGAAAAGGACCAGCGCGAGAAGCTCTGGACCACGCCAGAGCAGGCCGCCTCCCTGGTCGAAGAGCCCGAGCTGCGGGCCCTGATCGCCGCCTTCGCGCCCTGACGGGCCGTCCTACTGGTAGGCGACGGTGACCGTGAAGGTGCCGGAGTAGGATCCGCTCAGCGTGGTGTTGCTGATGCTCACCTGCCCGCCGATGCCGAAGTTGGCCGTGCCCACGCCGCCGGTCGTACCCACCAGCTGCGCGCTGCCGACGCTGGCGTTCAGCGTCACCGGGATCGTCTCCGACCCGTTCTGACGGGTCATGTTGAAGGTCTGCGGGTACTGGACGTTGAAGTTCATCCCCGCATCACCGGTCACGGTGAAGGTCGCGCGCGAGGCGGCGTTGCCGTTGGAGACCTGCGTGATGCCGCCGGTGGCGGTGAGCGCGCCGGTCTGGGCGTCGATGACCACATTGCCGGTGCCCGAGGAGGGCCGCATCACCGTCCCGAAGGACAGGTTCGTCTGCCGGGTCAGCTGGATCGGCTGGTAGATGCCGATGGTGCCGGTGGTGGACTGGTTCGCGCTGGTCTGGGCGAGCGCCGGCGAGGCGAAAACGGCCGCTGCAACGACGGCGAGCGGCAGGATGCGCTTGGCGAGGCTTTGGATCTGCATGTGCGCTGAACCTAGTTGTAGGCGACGGTGACGACAAAGGTGCCGGCGTAGGCTCCGCTCGCGGTGCCGTTGGTCACCGGGATCGTGCCGCCGACCCCGAAGGTCGAGGTGCCGGTGGTCCCCAGCACACCGCTGAGGGTGCCCGCCCCGGCGGTGGAGGACAGGGTCACCTGGATCGTGTCGGCGCTGCCCTGGCGCGTCATGTTGAAGCTGGCCGGCACGGTGATCGAGAAGTTCTGCCCGCCTTCACCCGTGACCGTATAGCTCGCCCGTCCCGGAGTGGCGTTCGGGCCGGTGTTGATGATGGCCAGCGGGCCGCTGGCGCTGCGCGCGCCGTTGGCGGGATCGATGGTGACGGTGCCGTTGCCCGAGATCGGCCGCACGATATTGCCGAACGACAGGTCGCTGTTCTTGGCCAGCTGGATCGGCTGGAAGATGGTCGCGGTCGAGCTGGTGGTCTGGCTGGCCTGCGCCTGCGCGTGGGCCTCGGCGGCAAGCGCGGCCGACGCCAAGACGGCGAACGCGGCGAAGATGTGCTTGCGGGCGGTGTTCATCGTGGTTCGTTCGAACTCGGTCTTGTTCGGCGGCTCTGGGACATGTGCCGGAATGGCACGAGTTCCGTGGCCTGGTTTTCCGACCTGCCAAGCTTAGCAACCCGGGGGCCAGAAGTCGCCGACCTGTGTTTTTGGCGCGCTGCACGCACATGGCGCCGCACCTGCGAACGAACCTGCGCTGTAGAGCGGTCAAGCTCCACGGCCTATAGGTTGAATCCGAGCTTAACCTTCTAGCCAGCGCCGGACGGCCGCCAGAACGTGCGCCTGCTCGGCCGCGGTGAGCGCCCGTCCCGAGGGGATCGCGTGCCACTTGGCCAGACAGCTGCGGCAGCAGGTCGCGGTGGCGTGCTGGGCGATGAACACCGGATGGCCGCGCATTGGCGTCTGCTTTCCGTCGTTGGCCGGCTCGGCTCCCGCAAGACGTGCGCTGATGAAGTCGCGCCCGTGGGACAGCACTGTCTCCAGACCCTTGTCGTCCAGATAGGCGCGCTCCTTCGGTCCCAGCTTGAACCTGCGTCGGAACGCGGACCCGGAAAGCCGCTGGAAGACGCTGTCCAGATCCCTCACGGCGCCTGGTGGACCACCTGGCCGTCGACCACCGTCAGCACGGCGCGCCCCTTGGGGATTTCAGCTTCGGGCGCGGTCATCAGGTCGACGGAAAAGGCGGTCAGGTCCGCCCGCTTGCCGACTTCCAGGGTTCCCAATTCGGTCTCGCCAAAGCGCGCGAAGGCGGCGTTGGACGTGAACAGCTTCAACGCCTCCGCGCGGCTCAGCCGCTCCTGCGGCCTCCATTGCGGCGTGGAATGCCCGGACAGGTCCTTGCGCGCTACGGCGGCGTAGAACTCGATCAGCGGATCGCCGCGCTCGACCGGCGCGTCGGAGCCGCCGACCACCACCGCGCCCGAGTTCGTCAGGCTTTTCCAGGCGTAGGCGCCGTCCAGCCGCTCGGGGCCCAGGCGCGCCGGCGCGAAATGCAGGTCCCCGATCGCGTGGCTCGGCTGCATGGACGCGATCACCGCCATCTGTCCGAAACGCGGAATGTCCGCCGGCCGGATGATCTGGGCGTGCTCGATGCGCCAACGCGGCTCCATCCTGCGCACGTTCGGCGGAACCTTGAGGAACGCCTCGCCGAACAGGTCCAGAGCCGTGGCGTTGCCCCGATCGCCGATGGCGTGGGCCGACACCTGGATCCCGCGCGCGAAGGCGCGGTCCAGCACGGGCCGGATCGCCTCCGGCTCCGTCACGAACGCGCCGCTGGTCTGCGGCGCATCGGCGTAGGGCGCGAACAGCGCGGCCCCGCGCGAGCCCAGCGCGCCGTCCACATAGATCTTGATCGCCCGTGTGGTCACCCGACCGTCCGCTGCGCTGCGCGGCCCGCTCTCGAACAGCGGGCCGGCCAGATCGAAGTCCACGGCGTTGTAGACGCGCAGCGGGACCTGCCCACCCTTCGCCAGGGTCTCCAGCAGCTCCACGTCCGCCCAATCCACGCTCATGGAATGAACGCCCGTCCAGCCGTAGGCCGTCTCGACCTTGAACGCGGCCTGGAAGGCTGCGCGCCGGTCCGCTTCGCTGGGCGCCTGGCGCAGCTTCGCCACCAGGTTCATGGCGTTATCCACCAGCATGCCGGTCAGCTTGCCGTCGGCGCCTTTCAGGATCTGTCCGCCAGCCGGCGCCGGCGTGCGCTCATCCACGCCCGCCGCCTTCAGTGCGGCCGAATTGGCGACCAGGGCGTGGCCGTCGGCGCGCATCAGCAACACCGGAACCGCGCCGGAGACGGGGTCGAGGTCCCGCCGCTCCAGGAACCGGTTCTCGGGCCAGCCGGTCTCGATCCACCCACGCCCCCAAACCGCGCCGGCCGGCTTGCGCTCGGCGATGTAGCGCCGCACCCGCCCTGCCGCCTCGGCGGCGGACTTGGAGCCCTCCAGGTTCAGGGTCAACTCGCGCTCGCCGATCCCGCGCAGGTGGGCATGGCTGTCGGTGAACCCGGGAAACAGCGCCGCGCCTTTCAGGTCGATCACTCGCGTTTCGGGGCCGACCAGCGCCTCGGCGCCCCTTCGGGGACCCACGAAGGCGATCCGCCCGGCGCGGACCGCCACGGCCTCGGCCCGCGGGGCTGCGTCCACGGCCGTGTAGACAGGACCGCCCCAGATCACCAGGTCGGCAGCTGATCCAGCTCGAGGCTGAACCTGGGCGGAGGCGGACGCGGAGCAGGCGAGGGCCGCGAAGGCGATGAGAGGCATGCGCATTGGTGCAGGCTAGCGGCCGCCGCAAGCGACCTCAATCACGCGGCCTGCCAGCGAGCTTGCGCGAGAAGCGCTTCTCAGCAGGCGAGCACGATGGACGGCGCCGGCGCGAACGCCGGTTGAAACTCGTTTTGTCCGGAGATCACACGAAGCCGCATCGAAGCGGCGTCCAGGTCAGGAGCGGACGGTGCTCTTGGAATCACGCGCGGCGGCGCGGGCCGGCGTCAGGGCTTCGCCCTCTTCCAGCGCATCCACCACCATGGTCAGGCGGTTCGGCACCGGGCTGCTTTCGATGTCGTGGAACATGCCCCGGAGGTCCGCTTCCATGGCGGCGACCTTGCGGGCGTGCGCAGCGGCGCGAGCCTTGGACCACAGCACCAGGGCCAAGCCGGCCCCAAGGGGCCAGACCACCGCGCCAGCGACCGTGGCGATCTGCAGTGTGGTAGGCAAGTTGCTGTCTCGTCCAAACGTCAGTTCGGCTTAAGCAAGCTCAACCACAGAAGCTTGGCAAGGAATAAAACGTCGCTCGATCACTCGTATCCCGAGCAGGGATGGCGCTTCGCCTCAAATGTTAGCCATATGCCTTGGCGGTGTTCGGTCGGCCCCTTAGGCGGCGCCGTCATCGTCCGAGAGACAGTGAGAGTAGATGGCCGACGCTACGCCTCGCAGGGTCATGGCCGCCGTCTGGAGCGCCGTCTGGCTGACCAGGCTGGCCGCCTCGTCTTCCATGCGCTCGAGCTGTTCCGCCATGCCAGACAGGTTCCGGTAGACGTCGAGATCGGAAAGCGGCGGCATCGGCGGGCCCGTCTGGTTGCAGGGCCGCCTCATACCGCGGATTCGGCCGCGTTGAACCGCGCCACGTAATCCGGCGTGCAGCCCCACCGACGGCGACGCTGCGACATAAAGGGCGCCATCTGCGGTGGAGCAGCATAGGAGAGTCTCCATCCGAGGTTCGCAGCTTGGACTGAATGTCGCAGCAAATGAAAAGAAGTTCTCGCTCGTGGCGATGCTGGGCGATGTGTCCCTTAATCTGCAGACAATCTGACGCAGCTCGTGTGTCGGGTCGCCGGCAGAGCGGCGGAGCGTTGTTCTGCTAATCGTTGCCTGCCGTTTGAAGGGACGCTTACGTGCAGGATTTTCGCATCTACGGACTGACCACCACTGGCGCTGTCGCCTTGTCGGAAGACATCCCGTGCATGTCGATGGACGAGCTTCGCAGCCTTGCCCAGGGCAAGCTCGATCACTGTGACGAGGTGGAAGTCTGGCAGGGGCCGGTGCGGGTCCTGCGCCTCCGGCGCGACTAACCGACCGCCTGCGCCTTCGGCTCGCTCTCGCGGCTGTCGCCGTCCACCTGCTCCACAATTGCCCGGAACAGGGCTTCGGCCTGGATCGGCTTGGCTACGTGGCCGTTCATCCCCGCCTTCATGTATTCGCTGATCTGATGCGACATGGCGTTGGCGGTCAGCGCGATGATCGGCGTGTGGGCCCGACCGCTCTCGGCCTCTCTTCGGCGGATCTCTCGAGCGGCTGAAACTCCGTCCAGCTTCGGCATCTGGATGTCCATCAGCACCACGTCCCAGGTGCTGGTCTCCCAAGCGTCCACCGCCTGCTGGCCGTCTTCCACGATCACCGGGTCGATGCCCAGCTGATGCAGAAGGGTCTTCAGCACCAGCCGATTGACAGCGTTGTCCTCGGCGGCCAGCACGCGCAGCGCCATTTGCCGGGCCGGGCCCTCGTCTGACGGCAGGGCTGCAGCCGCGGGCCTGGAGGCCACCTTCGGCATGGGCGCGCGGAACACCACGGTGGTGCCTTGGCCCACAGCGCTTTCCGCAGCAATCGAGCCGCCCATCATCATCGCCAGTTCGCGGCAGATGGCGAGCCCTAGGCCCGTGCCGCCGTACTGGCGCGTGGTCGAGGTGTCGGCCTGGGTGAACCGATCGAACAAGGCCGGCAGGCGCGCAGGGTCCACCCCAATGCCCGTGTCCGCGACGGTCAGGCGGAGCTCACCCTCTGCGTAGCCCGCGGAGACGCGCACCTCGCCGGCCTCGGTGAACTTCAGGGCGTTGGAGACCACGTTGTAGAGGATCTGGCGCAGGCGGGTCGGGTCGCCACGATAGGTCCCGTCCGAGCCGTCTTCGACCTGCAGGGTGAAGGACAGGCCCTTCTTGTTGGCCAGGGCGGTGAAGGCCGCGTGCGCGCCCAGGAGCAGGGTGCGCAGGTCGAAGTCGACCTCCTCGAGCTCCAGCTGACCGGCCTCGATCTTCGACAGGTCCAGGATGTCGTTCAGGATCGCCAGCAGCGACTCGCCCGATTGGCGGATGATGTCCAGCCGCTCGCGCTGGATGGTCGACAGTTCGTCGAAAGCGATCGCCTGCACCATGCCCAGCACGCCGTTCAACGGGGTGCGGATCTCGTGGCTCATGGTGGCCAGGAAGGCGGACTTGGTGCGATTAGCCGCTTCGGCGGCGTTGCGCGCTTCGCGCAGTTCACCGGCCAAGTCTTCGAGCTCGCGCGCCCGCCGCGCTGCGCGGGTGATGTCCTGTGAGGTGATCACCCAGCGCCCGTCCGGCAGAGGGCGTGCGTCGTCTCTCAGCAGCATCCCGCCGAGCGCGCTGCGCTCCAGGCTGTAGGGCTGACGCTCGGACAGGCGGCCAAAGGCGCTGGAGGCGGTCTCGTGCGTCCAGTCGCCGGCCTCGGCCATGGCGTAGAAGGCTTCCTCGATCATCCGCCCATTGCGGCGCAGATGCGGCGGCGCGGACGAGCCGACCCAGAACCGGTCGTTGCTGGCGGCGATGCTCAGGTCGGGATTGAGCACCAGCAGGCCCGCGGCCGCGCCGTCCAGCAACTCCTGGGCCTCCACCTGCGGCGGAAGACTGACGATCGGGGCCGGATCCGCGTCGGCTTGCGCCTGAGCGGACCGACCGCTGTCGAGCGCAAGCTCGATGACCAGCTTGCGGGCCGCGCCGGTGAGCACGCTCCCGGGGTTGGCGAGCGCCCAGGTCGGCACGCCCTTCACGAAGTGGGAGAGCCGCCCCTTGGCTTCGAACCGCTTGCGGAAGCCCGCCCAGTCGGCCTGGTCGTGGGCTTCGAACAGGAAGCGACCGGTCAGGAACACGCCGCCGTCGATGCCCATCGACAGGGCCACGTCACCAGCGAACGAGCCCAGAATGCGCGAATAGCAGGCGAGGGCCTGTACGCAGGCCGGATCGCCGCCGGGCCGGCCGTTCAGCACCACTTCAAGGGGGGACAGGGGTTCTTCGCCCGTGCCGAACCGGTCCGCGAGAATGGCGTGGATCTGCGATAGCCCGGGCCAGCCCAGCAGCCGCTCGTAGGAGACGCGGCCGTGAACCGCGCGCAGGCGGCTCGCCAGCTTTTCTTCCAGCTCGCACTGAGGCGCAAAGGCCATATGCCCGGCTTCGGTGTCGATGATCCGCACGCCCTGGGCGCTCAGTCCCACGGCGGAAACGCCCAGGCCGAAGTCCAGGCTGATCAGCGCATAGCGCCCAACGCCCAGGGGATTGTGGGGCAGGGCCGAGCCGCCGAGCGGAGCGGCGTCGCGCATGTCCATGACGCTCAGCGCCAAGGCGACGGCCGCCGCATCGTTGATCGGCACGATACGGGTGAAGCCGAAGGCTTGCGCGAGCTCCTGCTCGGAGATGCGCCATCCGGATTGGGTGATGGTGTGCTCGGTCCCGTTCACCGGAGCGGACACCGAAATTCCCAGGCGGGGGGGCAGAGGGCGGCCAAGCGCATCGGCATAGGCCTGGAAGGCTTCGACAACGCCCGCGAAGTCGCCGGCCCTGAACTCCATGAAGTGCGACAGCGCCGGTTGCGCAGCCGCAAGGTCGCTCATCAGCGCGAACCGGCAGGCCGCCGGGCAAATCGCGGCGACTAGAGCGACGTCGTTCAACTCGTTTCCCCTTTTTGTGAGCATGAGAACAAAAACGATTAAGCAACCTTGAAACCGCTGGTCGCCCAATCGCAGTCGCTGCTGCTTTTTCGACATGGCCGCCGGGAAAAGTCGGGCCGAACTTCAACGGCTTGGCCGTCCAGACGCATCGAATGGCTCGGCGGCTGATGCTCCTGTGGCTGACGATCGGCGATTCACATCGTTCGTAAACCGGTGGGCAACGCTAGGGCGCTAACGTTTGCGCTTCCTTTCCCCGGCGACGCCTTGTTGATGAAATCGCTCTCGCGCAGCTTTCTGATCAGCGTCGCCTTGATGTCGCTGGTGATGACGGCCTTCGGCACGGTCGCTGCCTTCGTGATCTTCCAGCGCGACCTCACTCACCGGCAAATCGGCTTCCTGCAGGACTATGTCCGTGAGCGAAGCGCCAACATCGACCGCCGCTTCTCCAATCTCACGGCCCTGCATCGCTCCGCCAATGCCGAGCTGCAGCGCCGCATGGACCACCTCCCCGATGCCGAAGTGGCTGCCTTGGCGGACGAGTACTTCCCGCTGCGGCCCGACGGGACTCGCCGCTCACGCCCGCAGTACTTCGACGGGACGATGCGTCATGGCGGCTACACCTATGGGGTCGGCGCCTTCATCGGCGAGGCGCAACACATCACGCCTCGAGACCTGAAGACCCTGGTCGCCGCCTTCGAGCTGGTGGGCGACTTCGGCCAGGCCGCGCGCGCCGAGTACGACAACTTCTATTTCTTCACCCCGCCGCTGGCCCGGCTGGTGATGTTCGGGCCCGATCGCCCCGACCGTCTGATGTTCTACCGGGAAACCGCGCCCGCCGACCTCAGCATCGCCGCTGAGGAGATGAGCTACATCACCAACCCGGTGTTCAACCCGCAGCGGGCGACCCGTTGCACCAAGCTGCAGCGCCTGCTGCAGGACAAGACCGGCGCGCGGCTGGCCACCGCCTGCCTGACGCCTGCCTTCCTTGACGGTCGCTACGTGGGCGCCTTCGGCTCCTCGATTGAGCTCACCGGCTTCTTCCTGAACGCGGTCAAGAACCCGCTGCCGGGCGCGGCCAGCCTGATCGTCACCAATCGGGGCGAGTTGATCGCCTATCCCGGCTTCACCACCCCGGGCCAAGCCTCGGAAAAGACCATCGCCGCCTACGAGCGGGGCATGGGCCTGAAGAAGATCGCCGCCGACATCGCCCAAAAGGGTCAAGCGGCCGGCGTGCTCACCAGCCCAGACAGTCGCCAGATTGTCGCCTATGGCCGGCTGTCCGGTCCCGACTGGTACCTGCTGATGACCTATCCGAAGGCCAAGGTCGCAGCCTCCGCCGCCCGCTCGGCCGTGTGGGTGCTGGTCGTCGGCGCGGCGGCCACCCTGCTGCAGACCTTGCTGGTCGTGTGGCTGGCTCGGCGCAAGCTCGTGCGGCCGATCTGGCGCCTCGCCAGCTCGTGTGAACCCGAGGCGTTCGGCGCCCGCGCCCGCCCCGACGTGGCCGACGTGGAGGACCGGGACGACGAGCTCGGCGTCCTCGCCCGGTCGCTGCGCAAGGAGCGAGAGGCCTCCGAAGCATTGCTCGCGTCCCTGGAGGATCGTGTGGCCGAGCGCACCGCTCAGCTGGAGCGCGCCACCGCCGAGAAGAGCCAGTTCCTGGCCAACATGAGCCACGAGCTCCGTACGCCTCTCAACGGCGTGATCGCCGTCTCCGAAAGCCTGGCGCGCGAGCAGTCGACACCTCGCGGCCGTGAACTTGCCGGCCTGATCGTGTCCTCCGGCCGGCTGCTGGAGCGGGTGATCAACGACATCCTGGATTTCTCCAAGATCGAGGCGGGCGAGATCCGGCTGGCCCGCGACGAGTTCGAGATCTCGCGCCTGGTGTCGAGCATCGCCGAACTGCACCGCGCGTCCGCCGAGGCCAAGGGCTTGGCCTTCTCCTGGACCGTTGCGCCCGCCGTCGACGGCCGCTTCGCCGGCGACACGGTGCGTCTGACCCAGGTGCTTTCGAACCTGCTCAGCAACGCCGTGAAGTTCACCGAAACCGGCGCGGTGCGGCTCGACGTGTCCGGCGAGGGCCGCGAGATCCGCTTTGTGGTCAGCGACACCGGCATCGGCTTCGACGCTGAGGTGAAGGCACGCCTGTTCCGCAGGTTCGAGCAGGCCGACACCTCCATCCGCCGCCGCTTCGGCGGCACGGGGCTGGGCCTAGCCATCAGCCGCTCCCTGGCCGAGATCATGGGCGGCCGGGTGGAGGCCGACTCCGCGCCGGGCCGCGGCTCTACCTTCACCGTCACCGTGCCGCTCGAACGCCTGGCGGACACGCCGGCCGCCGAACCCGAGGCCGCGCAGGAGCCCTTCGACATCTCCGGCCTGCGCGTCCTGCTCGCCGAGGATCATCCCACCAACCAAAAGGTCGTTCAGCTGGTGCTGGAGTCCGTGGGTGTCGTTCCGCTGATCGTCGACAACGGAGTGCTGGCGCTGGAAGCGCTCGCCGAACAGGCGTTCGATGTCGTGCTTATGGACATGCAGATGCCCGAACTCGACGGTCTTGAGGCCACTCGCCGCCTGCGCGCTCTTGAGGCCGCCCAGGGCCTGGCGCGCACGCCGGTGATCATGCTCACCGCCAACGCCCTGGACGAGCACATCCGCGCCGGCCGCGAGGCGGGGGCCGACTTCCACCTGGCCAAGCCGATCCGCGCCCAGGCCCTGATCGACCACATCCTGCTGGCCCTGGCCTCGACTGCCCGCCAGGAGGCAGACGCCGCCGCCCGGGGCTCCGCCGCCTAAGCCGCCCTTGTGTCCGGGTCCGTCAGCGGTGAAGCTGCCGCCGACGTCACTTCGGGAAAATGTTACATGAAGAGCCTGCTCCGCCTCGCCGCCGCCTGCGCCTGCGTGTCGATCGCCGCGCATGCGTCGGCCGCCGACCTTGGCGCCGTGAACCGGATCAACGACCAGGCCTTCAACCATTCCCAGGTGCTGCAGACCGCGGCCCACCTCACGGACGGCATCGGCGGGCGGCTCACCAACTCCCCCGCCATGCGCAAGGCCGAAGCCTGGACCCAGGGCAAGTTCCGCGAGTGGGGCCTGGCTCACGTCCACACCGAAGGCTTCGAGTTCGGCCGCGGCTGGTGGATCGAGAACAGCCGGGTGCGCATGACCGCCCCGCGCCCGATCGAGCTGCGCGCCATTCCCGTCGCCTGGACGCCCGCCACCAACGGCCCGCTAGCAGCCCCGGTGATCGTCGCCCCGATGTCCAGGGAACGCGACTTCGCCGAATGGCGCGGCAAGCTGGCCGGCAAGATCGTGCTGGTCACCTGGCCCGGCCCGCCCAAGGACGCCACCGAGCCCGCCTTCAAGCGCCAAACCGGCGAGGAGCTCACCCAGAACAGCGCCTACCGCCAGCCGGCCCACGATCCGGACGAGTTGGACCGCTACCTGGAGAACCGCGGCTTCGCCGCCAAGCTCGACGCCTTCCTCAAGGCGGAAGGGGCGCTCGCCTGGGGGCGGATGAGCTACCGCGAGGGCGGGCT
Source organism: Phenylobacterium deserti (assembly GCF_003254705.1). Classification (GTDB taxonomy): domain Bacteria; phylum Pseudomonadota; class Alphaproteobacteria; order Caulobacterales; family Caulobacteraceae; genus Phenylobacterium; species Phenylobacterium deserti. Next base: position 445,044 of record NZ_QFYR01000001.1, on the reverse strand, counting down.
GGTGCACGGCGCCGGCTACCTGCACCAGGTGGGCGCCACCGCCGCCCTGCCGGGCGTGGAGATCGCCGCCGAGGACTATCGCCGCCTGGCGCGCCTGGCCAAGCTCGGCCCCGTCACCCTGGAGATCGACTCCAAGGTCCACTTCGACGACAGCGACACCCGCGCCTACAACGTCTTCGCCGAGATCCCAGGCCGCGATCCCAAGGCCGGCTACGTCATGGCCGGCGCCCACCTCGACAGCTGGGTGGCCGCGGACGGCGCCACGGACAACGCCGCCGGCTCGGCGGTGGTCATGGAAGCGGCCCGCATCCTCAAGACCCTGGGCGTGAAGCCCAAGCGCACCATCCGCTTCGCCCTGTGGTCGGGGGAGGAGCAGGGCCTGCTGGGCTCGGCGGCCTATGTCGACCGCCACCTGGCCCGCCGCCCGCCGCATTCTGATCCCGCCAAGCGCGCCTGGACCCTGCCGGTGGTGACCCAGAGCACCTATCCCGTCACGCCCCTCCCGGGCTTCAAGGACATGGCCGGCTACTTCAACCTCGACAACGGCTCGGGCAAGATCCGCGGCGTCTACACCGAAGGCAACATGGCCGCCGCCCCGGTGCTCAAGGAGTGGCTGGCGCCCTACGCCACCCTGGGGGCCACCACCGTCTCGGCCCGGCCCACCGGCGGCACCGACCACGTCTACATGGCCCGCCTTGGCCTGCCGGCCTACCAGTTCATCCAGGACGGGCTCGACTACTCCTCGACCACCCACCACAGCAACGTGGACACCTACGACCACCTGCGGCCGGAAGATCTGAAGCAGGCTTCCGCCGTCATGGCCTGGATGCTGCTGCAGGCGGCCGACGCCGATGCGCCGCTGCCGTCCAACGTCCTGCCGACGGAGCCGGTCCCTGCCGATCCGTTCGCCTATCCCGACCCCAGCAAGCGCTAGGGCACCGCCTGCGGCTGGGGCGAGGCCCTCAGCCGCACCGCATCCCGGCCCGGCGGGGCGCCGAACAGGCGGGCGTATTCGCGGCTGAACTGGCTGGGGCTGTCGTAGCCCACGGCGAAGCCGACGCCCGCCACATCGCCCGGCTGGGACATCAGGCGGCTGCGCGCCTCCTGCAGCCGCAGCTGCTTCTGGTACTGCAGCGGGCTCATCGCCGTCACCGCCTTGAAGTGCCGGTGAAAGGACGCGAGGCTCATGCCGGCCAGGTTGGCCAGCGCCTCGACCCGCATCGCCTCGGCATAGTTTGCGCGCAGCCAGCGGATCGCCCGGTTCACCTGCGACAGCCGGCTTTCGGACAGGGCGATCTGGCGCACCATCGGCCCGCTCGGCCCCTGCAGCAGCCGCCACAGCACCTCGCGCGAGATCATCGGCGCCAGCACCGGGATGTCGGCCGGGCGTTCCAGCAGCCGAGTCAGCCGGACAAGCGCGTCCACCAGGTCCGGCTCGGCCCGGTGCACCTCCAGTCCCACCGGCCCGCTGTCCGGCGCCGGGGGAAGGTCCAGCAGCAGGTCGGCGATCCGCGCGGGGTCCAGGTCGAAGCTGATCGCGGCATAGGGCGCGTCCGTCACCTGCCCGGTGACCGGCAGATCCACCGATGCGGCGATGTAGTCGCCGGCCGCGTACCGATAGACCCGCTCGCCCAGCACCGTCCGTTTGGCGCCGGCCACGATCAGGCACATCAGCGGCCGATAGACGATCGAGCTCGGCTCCCCGGCCTCGGCGGCCAGATAGAGGCCAAGCCCGGGTACGGCCGTCTCGGTTGCGCCGTTCTCACCGTACCGGCGGACGAGACTGAGAAGTTCGTGCATTTGATCCATGGCGTATCCAGAGCTCGCACAGGCCAGGGCGGCAAGCGCTTCTCACCTGCATTGAGAGGATCGTGCAAGAGGCGGCCAGGATCCGGATACCGCCGCGAGGCCTGATCGGGGTTTCCTGAACCTCGCCAAACAGGAGGCCTACATGAGCAAGATCTGGTTCATCACCGGCGCCGCCCGCGGGCTCGGCGCACAGTTCGCAAAAGCGGCCCTTGCGGCCGGCGCCAAGGTCGTCGTCACCGCCCGCCGCCGCGAGGCCCTGGTGGAAGCGTTCGGCCCGGACGGCGACAACCTGCTGTCCCTGGCGTTGGACGTCACCCAGGAAGCCGAGGCCCAAGCCGCTGTCGACGCCGCCCTGGCCCGTTTCGGCCGCATCGACGTGCTGGTGAACAACGCCGGCTTCGGCAACCTCGGCCTCTTCGAGGAGACCACCGACGCCCAGGCGCGCGCCCAGTACGACACCAACGTCTTCGGGACCTACAACGTCACCCGCGCGGTGCTGCCGGCCATGCGCGCCCAGCGCTCGGGCCATGTGTTCAACATCTCCTCGGTCGGCGGCCTGCTGGGCGGGGAGGGCGGCTCCCTCTACTGCGCCACCAAGTTCGCCGTTGAGGGCTTCTCGGAGTCCATCGCCAAGGAAGTGGCGCCCTTCGGCATCCGGGTGACCGTCGTCGAGCCCGGCTTCTTCCGCACCGACTTCCTGGACAGCTCCTCGCTGCAGCTCGGCGCGCGCCAGATCGCCGACTACGCCGAACTGTCGGCGCGGATGAAAGCCTTCTGGGAGGGGCGCAACCACGCCCAGGCGGGCGACCCGGCCAAGCTCGCCAAGGTGCTCGTCCAACTGGCGGACAAGGCAAATCCGCCCCTGCGCTTCGCCGCCGGCACCGACGCCCTGGCGATGATCGAGGGCAAGATCATGAGCCTGAAGGCCGAGCTCGACCGCTTCCGCGATCTCTCGGCCTCCACCGACAGCGACGACGCCGTGCGGACCACGGCTGTGGCGGGAGCCGCCTGGCTCTAGAAGCCCTGCAGCCGGGCATAGCGGTCGCGGTGGAAAGCCTGTCCACCGAAGGCCGCTTCCGCCGCCCGGGCCCGCTTCAGGTACAGGCCGGCGTCGTGCTCGTCAGTCATGCCGATCCCGCCATGCATCTGGACCATCTCGTTGGACACCAGGTGGAAGGTCTCGCCGGCCCGGGTCTTGGCCAGGCTGACCAGCTCGGCCGCGTTAGGCGCCTGCGCGTCCAGCGCGGCCAGGGCCGCTTCGACGGCCGACCGCGCCAGCTCCAGTTCCACGTACATCTTCGCCGCCCGGTGCTGCAGCGCCTGGAAGGAGCCGATCACCTGTCCGAACTGCACCCGGGTCTTCAGGTAGTCCAGGGTGGTCTCGAACGCCTGCGAGGCGGAGCCCAGCATCTCGGCCGCCAGCAGCGCCCGCGCGCGGTCGAGCACCTGGTCCAGCAGGTCGAGACCGCCCGCCAGCGCTGCGTCCTGACGCACCTCGACGCCTTCGAAGCTGATGTTGGCTGCGCCCCGGCTGTCTGCCAGTTTCAGCGCCTGCCGCTTCAGCCCCGCTGCGTCTCCCGGCACAAGGAAGAGGGTGATCCCCGACGCCTCGCCCGGCTGGCCCGATGTCCGGGCCGCCACGACCAGCAGATCGGCGGCCATGCCGTCCAACACGAAGGTCTTCGCGCCGGTCAGCGTCCAACCCACGGCGGAGCGCTCAGCCTTCAGGGCGATCTTGCCGGGGGCATGATGCGGCCCCTCGTCCACCGCCAGGGCGCCGATCACCTCGCCGCCCGCCAGCTTCGGCAGCCACTCGGCCTTCTGGTCGTCCGTCCCGCCCAGGGTCAGGGCGGCGGCTGCGGCGGAGGTCGCCAGCAGCGGGGAGGCGGCCAGGGTACGGCCCATCTCCTCCAGGACCAGGCCCAGCGACAGCCAGCCGAACTCGGAGCCGCCGTGCGCCTCCGGTATCACCACGCCGGCCCAGCCCATCTGGCCCATCTCGCGCCAGGCGGCGGGATCGAACCCTAGCCCCGCGCCGTCGCCCCGCAGCTTGCGCAGCGCGCCGACGGGGCTCTGCTCCTGCACCCAGCTTTTCGCCGCATCCCGCAGCATCGACTGTTCTTCGCTCAGCACGGCCATGGCTCAGGACCTCACTTCGGGTCGGGCAGGCCAAGCACGCGCTTGGCGATGACGTTCAGGTTCACTTCCGAGGTGCCGCCCTCGATGGAGTTGCCCTTGGATCGCAGCCAGCCGCGGGTGGCCCGCAGCTCGTCGGGCGAGAAGCCCTCGCCGCTCCAGCCCAGGCCCTGGCTTCCCATGGCCTCGACCATCAGTTCGCTGCGTTCCTGGGCGAAGCTCGCGGCTGCGTACTTGACGATGGAGGTCACGGCCGACGGCCCGTTCGACGCCTTCTGCTCAGCGGCGATGCGCGCCATGGTTAGTTGCAGGGCGTGCACGTCCATCTTGTTGCGGGTGATCCGCGCCCGCAGGTCGGCGTCCTCCAGCCGGCCCTCTTCGTCGGTCCCGACATAGTCCTTGGCGACCTGCGCCAGATCGCCAGCCACGCCGCCCGCGCCGCCGCCCGCCCCAAAGCCGCCGGAGATGTTCTGCCGCTCGTACTGCAGCAGGCGCTTGGCGATGTCCCAGCCGCCGTTCACGCGGCCCACCAGGTTGTTCTTGGGGACCAGGACGTCGTTGAAGAAGGTCTCGCAGAACGGGCTCTCGCCGCTGATCAGGCGGATCGGCCGCGTCTCCACGCCGGGGCTCGACATGTCGATCAGCACGAAGCTGATGCCCTCGTGCTTCTTGGACGTGTCCGTCCGCACCAGGCAGAAGCACCAGTCCGCCTTGTCGGCATAGCTGGTCCAGACCTTCTGGCCGTTGATCTTCCAGTGCTCCCCGGCGTCCTCGCAGCGCGTCTGCAACGAGGCGAGGTCGGAGCCGGCCCCCGGCTCGGAATAGCCCTGGCACCAGCGGATCTCGCCCCGCACGATCTTCGGCAGGTGTTCGCGCTTCTGCTCTTCGCTGGCGTATTCCAGCAGCACGGGCCCCAGCATCCAGACCCCGAACGAGGCGAGGGGAACGCGATAGCCGCCGGCCGCCAGCTCCTTTTCGATGATCCGCGCCTGTTCGCGGGAAAGACCTGCCCCGCCGTACTCCTTGGGCCAGCTCGGCGCGGTCCACCCGCGCTCGGCCACCCGGCGCATCCAGACGATCTGCGGATCGTCGGAGCCTTCGAACCTGCGTCCGCCCCAGATCGCCTCCGGATCGGTCGGGGCGCCGCCGTCACGCAGTTCCGGTGGATAGTTGGCGGCCAGCCACTCGCGCACTTCGGTGCGGAAGGCGTCGAGGTCGGAGGCTCCGAAATCGGCCATGGCGCTGCTCCAGCTGTTCGAGGCCGGCAGCTTATCGCCCGACCTCTGGCCGGCAAGCAAAATCAAACATCCGTTTGACGCTCACGTCGCGGAGGCGGTCGCGGCAAATCGGCTATAAGGCCCTCCCGTCCACTGGAGCCGAGCGCGGATGCGACTCTGGAGAGATCTCAGGCCTGCTTTCCTGGCCGCTGCACCTTTGACTGCGGCGGCCCTGACGCTGGCTGCGGGGATCATGCTGCTGGCCTCCGGCGCCACGCCTTCGGTTCCGATGCGCTTCGTGCGCCTGATCGAGATCACGCCCGTCTACCTGATCGAGGTCAGCCACTTCCTGTCCAGCGTGATGGGCCTGGCTCTGGTGATGCTGGCTTTCGGCCTTCGATCTCGCCTGGACGCCGCCTGGACCGCCACCATGTGCGCCCTGCTGATCGCCGCCCCACTGGCTCTGCTGAAGGGCATCGTGTGGGAGGAAACGGCGATCCTGGTGGCGCTGGCCGCCGTGCTCGCCCCCTTTCGGGCCGCCTTCCCGCGCAAGGCGCGCCTGTCGCGGATGGAGGTTACGCCCGGCTGGCTGTTCTCCGCCTTCTGCGCCGTACTGGGCGTGGGCCTGCTCGGCCTCTGGTCATTCACCCATGCCGACTACGGCGATCGGCCCTGGTGGCGGGTCATGGCCGACGACGACGCCGCCCGCGCCATGCGCGCCTGGGCCGGTGCAGCCATCGCCCTGTTCGCTTTCGGCATCTGGCGTCTGTTCGCTTCCGCCGCCACGCCGCCTGTCGTGGGCGAGGAAGATCCGCAGTTCGCCCGCATCCGCGCCGTGCTGGCCAAGGCCGAAGTCGCGGAGTCCAGCTCCAACCTCGCCCTGCTGGGCGACAAGCGTTTCCTGTTCTCCAGCTCCGGCGACAGCTTCCTGATGTTCGGCGTCCGCGGCCGCACCTGGATTGCGCTGGGCGCCCCTGTTGGGCGGCGGGACGAGCGGCTGGAGCTGCTTTGGCGTTTCCGCGAACTGGCCGACGCCCATGCCGCGCGGCCGGGTATCTATGGCCTCACGGCCGACGATCTGCCGGAGGTGGTGGAGCTCGGCTTCTCGCTTCAGAAGGTTGGTGAAAGCGCGGCCGTGCCGCTGGAAACCTTCTCCATCGATGGGCGCAAGCGCGGCAACCTTCGCCGCGCCTGGCGCAAGGCGGCGGAGGAGGGCGCCACCTTCGAGATCCTGCAGGGCCCGGCCGTCGAGGCCTTGATGCCCGAGCTGCAGGCCATTTCCGACCAGTGGCTCGACCACCACGCCGGCGGCGAGAAGGGCTTCACCATGGGTGGATTCTGGCCGCGCTATGTGGCCGAGTTTCCCGTCGCCCTGGTTCGCCAGGAAGGGGTTCCGGTGGCCTTCGCCACCCTTTGGACGACCGCCGCCAAGTCCACCTTCTCGATGGACCTGATGCGCTACTCGGACGCCGCGCCCAAGAACATCATGGACTACCTCTTCGTGGAGCTGATCGCCTGGGGGCGGGAGCAGGGCTACGAAGCTTTCGAGTTCGGCATGGCGCCGCTCGCTGGCCTTGAGGACCGGCCGCTCGCCCCCATCATGTCCCGGGTCGGCCGCCTGCTCTTCGAGCGGGGGGAGGAGATCTACAACTTCCAGGGCGTGCGCCGGTACAAGGACAAATACGACCCCGTCTGGCAGCCCCGCTACATCGCCGCCCCGCACAAGTGGGCGATCCCGATCCTGATGGCCGATGTCGGCCTGCTGTCCTCCGGCGGGATGGCTGGCCTCGCCAAGCGGCCGAAGAAGTCCGAGGCGGCCGCCCCCGAGCTGCCGAAGGCCGCCTAGCGGCCCTGGCCGGTCGTGAAGCCCAGCAGGTTCACCAGATGGACCACCATCATCAGCAGGACCGCCACCGTGGTCACCATGATGAAGCGCCAGGGCACCAGGCGTGGGCCCTTGTGCGGATTGGGCGGGCGCGCGCCCATCCACCCTGCGCCCACGGCCAGCGCGAGCAGGGCGGCGCAGATCGCGGATGTCACGAAAAGGTCCATCTGCGGCGCCGTATCGCAGGCTTAGGCTCCGCCGGGAAGAGATCGCCTGCGGGCGGGGCGGAACATCCACAGGACAGAGGGCTCAGACCCTACATCTTGCGTTAACGTCGCGTTTACACCCCCAGGAATCGATGAGTACCCTTCGGAAAGTTCAGGAGAACGATTCGATGAGCGCGGGGGCGCCGTGGAGCGTCAAGGGGATCGATCCCAAGGCTCGAGAGGTCGCAAAGGACCTCGCTCGGCGCTCTGGCATGACTCTGGGCGAATGGCTCAACCGGGTCATCCTGGAAGATGATATGCCGGAGGAAGTGTCCTCCGAGGCGGCCATGCCTGATCGTCCCCAACGTAGTTTCGCCGAGCCTCGGCTGGTCAGCGGCGCGCCCGTCGCGGCGCGTCCCGACGATTTCTCCCGGGTGGCCTATGCGCTGGATCGGCTGACTGACCGGATCGAAGCGTCCGAGACCCGCACGGGCCTGGCCATCTCCGGCGTCGAGCATTCCGTCCGTCAGGCTGTCGCCCGCATCGAGGCGGCCGAGCGCGAGCATGTGGCCGTGGCCACGCGCTTTGAGACCGCTGTCGATCGCGTCGGCTCCGAGCAGGCGCGCATGGAAGAGCGCCTGCGCCGTATGGAGGCCGAGCCGGCAGGACCGCGTTCCGCCGAGGCCCTGCGCGTCCTCGAACAGTCCGTCACCCGTGTCGCCAACCACGTCTACGATGGCGATGCGCGCACGCGGGAAGCCCTGACCGCGCTGGAAAGCCGCCTGCAGCGCGCCGAGCAGGCCGATCCCGCCGCCCTGATCGAGCAGGTCGTCAGCCGGCTGGGCGCTCGCCTGGCCGATGCTGAAGCCCGGACCGCCGACGCCCTGCAGGGCCTGCGCGGCTCGCTGGCCGCGCTCGACGCCCGCGTCGGCACGGTGGAAGGCGCGGGTCCCACCGCCGCCGAGCAACGTCTGCAGGCTCTGGCTGACACCCTAAGCGGTCAGGTCGAACAGGCGCGGCAGGAAATCGCTCGCCGCCTCCAGTCGACCTCCGCCGGCCGGGTGGACGAACGGTTCGCCGAGCTGGCCGCTCAGGTCGCCGCCGCCGAGCAGCGCTCGGCCCAGGCCATCCAGCGCATGGGCCATGAAGTGCTGACCATGGCCGAGGCGGTGAACCGTCGCCTCCAGACCTCGGAAGAGCGCAGCGCCGAAGCCATCGCCCAGGTGGGCGGCGAGATGGCACGCATCGCCGGCGCCGTGGAACAGCGGCTCGGCCGCGCCGAGCAGGTGCAGGCCGAAGCGCTGGAGCGTCTGGGCGGCGAGATCGGCAAGATCACCGAGCGCCTCACCGAGCGGATGATCGCTTCCGAGCGCCGCGCGGCCCAGGCCATCGACGACGTGGGCGAGCAGGTCGCCCGGGTCACCGAGCGGATCGAACAGCGTAACGAACGCGCTTCCGACGACCTCGCCGTGCGTATCCGTGAAAGCGAGGAGCGCACCGCCCGCCTGCTGGAAGAGACCCGCGACCGCCTCGAGCAGCGCTTGGCCGAAGCGGGTCAGAGCCGCGCCGAGCCGCCGCCTGCGCCCTCGGCCGCCGCCTTCGGTCCGGACCTCTTCTCCCGCGCCGAACCGGCCGATGACGACGAGGATCTCCCGCCGCCGGTCATGGAGCGTCCGAGCTTCCGCGAGGAGCCGGAAAGCCATGGCTTCGCGCCCATCCCAGAGCCGGAAGAGGACCTGTTCGGCCTCGACCAGCCCGAGCCGCCGGCCCGTGCGGAAGATCCGCGTCCGCTCTCCACCCGCGAGGTGATCGAGCAGGCGCGCGCCGCCGCCCGCGCCGCTACGCCGGCCGAGCGTCCGGAACGCCTGCAGGCGCGCGCCAAGGCCACCTGGCGCACCACGGGCAAGACCCAACCGGGCATGTTCGGCGGCCTCAAGCCCCGCGCGCCTAACACCACCCTTCAGACCGCCCTCATGGTGGCTGGCGTCGCCGCCTTCATGACCGTGGGCGCGGCCGGCGTGATGCTGATCGAAGGCCCGCCGGAGTCCGGTCCCTCGCTGGACCAGCTGGCCAACGGCTCGATCCACTCGGCTCCGCGCGCCGCCGTCGCCCTGACGCCGACCCCCATGGGCCCCATGAGCCCGCAGCCGGGCGAGAACGCCGCCCTTCCGGAAGCCCGTCGCGCGCCCGTCGGCGCGCCGCAGGCCGCCTCCGACGCCTTCGTGGAAAGCTTCCTCAAGGCGGTTCAGGGTCTCGACGCCGGCCAGCCTGGCTCCCTGGCCAAGATCAAGGCCCTGGCCGACGCTGGCCACGCGCCGGCCCAAACCTACCTCGGCCAGCTCTACGAGGGCGGCGACCACGGCGTCGTCCAGAACCTGACCGAAGCCCGCCGGTGGTACCAGCGCGCCGCCCAGGCCGGCGACACCAAGGGCATGTACAACCTCGGCCTGCTCTACTACCGCGGCCTTGGCGGCCCGCAGGACCTGCCCGGCGCCGTCAGCTGGTTCCGCAAGGCGGCCGACCGCGGCGTGGTCAACGCCCAGTACAATCTCGGCCTGATCTATCAGTCGGCCAGCGGCGTCCCGCTGGACTACCCCGAGGCCTACAAGTGGTTCTCCATCGCCGCCGCCAGCGGCGACGTGGCCGCCCGCGAAAGCGCGCTGGCCCTGGAGAAGAAGCTCACCCCGGCGCAGATCGCCGCGGCCGAGTCCCTGGCAGGCCGGTTCGGCAATGCCGGCGCGGCACGGACCTCCACCCGCACGGTGGCCCAGGCCCAGCGCATCCTCGGCCGGCTCGGGTACTACAAGGGTCCGGCTGACGGCGCGGCCAACGACAAGCTGAAGCTTGCAGTCGCCGCTTATCAGCGCGATCAGGGTCTGGCCGCCACGGGCGCGCTCGATCCGTCGACCGTTTCGCGGCTCTCCGTCTTCACGCGTTGACCGGCGTCCGCGCCGGCGGCGCCTTCAAGAGGCGCTGAGGATTGGACCTGTACCTGCCCATCGCCGAGGTGTCGGTGAACGCGCCGCTGATCGTGGCGCTGGGCGCGCTGGTGGGCTTCATCTCCGGCCTGTTCGGCATCGGCGGCGGGTTCTTGATGACCCCCGTACTGGTCTTCCTGGGCATCCCTCCGGCCGTCGCCGTGGGCTCCATGTCCAACCACGTCGCCGCCTCCTCCATGTCCAGCGTGATCGCCTACGGCCGCAAGCGGGCCGTGGACTTTCGCATGGGCGCGGTGCTGGCGGCCGGCGGCGCGGTCGGCTCGGTGGTCGGCGTCGAACTGTTTCGTTGGCTGCGTCTGCTCGGCCAGGCCGACCTCGTAGTCGCCCTGTCCTACCTCATCTTCCTGGGCGTTATCGGCGGGCTCATGCTGATGGAGTCCCTGTCAGCCATGCTCCGCCGGCGCCGCAATGAGCCCCCGCCGCCCCGCCGCGACCGCCGCCCGCCCTGGCTCTACGGCCTGCCGCTGAAGATGCGCTTCCCGCGCTCACGTCTGTATATCAGCGTCATTCCTCCAGCCTTGCTTGGCGCCTTCGTGGGCATCCTGTCGGCCGTCATGGGCGTCGGCGGCGGCTTCGTCCTGGTCCCGGCCATGGTCTACATCCTGCGAATGCCGGCCGGCGTGGTGGTCGGCACCAGCCTGTTCCAGATCATCATCACCACGGCCCTGACCGGCGTCCTGCAGGCCGGCCGCAACCAGACCGTCGACATCCTGCTGGCCACCCTGCTGCTGTTCGGCGGGGTCCTCGGCGCCCAGTACGGCGCGCGGGCCTCGGCCCGCTTCCGGCCCGAGTCGCTGCGGGCCCTCCTGGCCCTGATCGTGCTGCTGGTCGGCCTGCGCATGGGGCTTGGGCTGTTCATTCAACCGGAAGAGCCGTTCGTCCTGATGAGCGGGGCCGGCGGATGATCCTCCAGCTCTCGCCGCCACCGCCAGCGGTCTCGGCGGCGCTCACCGAAACCCAGGTGCGGGTCAGCTCGGACTTCAGCGGCGCCCGCATCGTGCTCTATGGCGCCGTCTTCGATCCCGCCCAGCGTCCCAGCGACGTCGTGGTGATCGTGCGGGGACCCGACCAGCCGGTGCGCATCGCCCGGAAGGTGCGCGTCGCAGGCCTTTGGGTGAACAGCCGTCCCGTGGTGTTCCAAGGCGCGCCGGGCTTCTACATGGCCGCTTCCAACCGACCGTTGGAAGAGATCGCCCGCTTTGGCGTGCTGCGCCGCCTGGGCGCCGGCGTCGACCATCTGCCCATCCGCGCACCGGCCGAGCAGCGCATGGAAACCCGCTACGGGGTGCGCGACGTGGTGGTCAGCAGCCTGGGCGAAGACTACCTGCAATGGCGCAGGGCCGTCGTCCGCCTGAAGGTCAACAACAGGCTCTATGCTGAGGACCAGCGCGGCGTCAGCTTCGTCGATCGTGGCCTGTTCCGCGCCGAGATCGCGCTTCCGGCGCAGGCGCCTATCGGCGACTACCGGGCGGACATCGTGCTGTTCCAGAACGGCGTGCCGGTCTCCACCCGCACGCGCACCCTGACGGTCGAGAAGGTGGGCGTGGAGCGCACGCTCTACCTTTGGGCTCATGAGCGGCCGTGGCTCTACGGCCTCGGCGCCATGGCCTTCGCCCTGCTGGTCGGGTGGGGTGCGTCCCGCGTGTTCCGCAGGGACTAGTCGGCGCTGAGCGAGCGCCAGCCGATGGCGTGCACCCGGCCGCGGCCCAGCGCTCCGGCCAGAGGTGTGCGCACGAACAGCCCGGCGAATGCTGCGTCGCGGATGTTCAGCCCGCCCGCATAGGCGCCAAAGGCGGGCAGAATGGCGCGCTCGCCGTCAGTGACGAAGCACCGGCGCCGGACGCTGCCGCGCGCGCCAGAGACCTTGGCGGCGGGGTGGAGGTGCCCGGCGACCTCGCCGGGCTGCAGCCCTGCCTGGGGCTCGTGCCGAAGGAGGAGGCCTAGGATCGAGAGCTCGTCCGCGGTCTCTCCCGGCAGCGCCTGCGGACCGTCGGCGTCGTGGTTGCCGACGACCCAGATCAGCCGACGCCCACAAGCCAATGCCCGCAGCCGCGCGGCGTCGTCCGCCGCCAGCCGCCCCTCGGACTTGCGATCGTGGAACGTGTCGCCGAGCAGCACCACGGCCTCCGGCGTCAGCGCCTCCACCTCGGCTTCCAGGCGGCTCAGCGTCTCGCGGGTGTCGTAGGGCGGCAGCATCTGGCCGCGCGCCGCATAGGACGAGCCTTTCTCCAGGTGCAGGTCGGCCACCACCAGCGTGCGCGCGCCCTCCAGCCACAGGGCGCCGGACGCGCGCAGCACCACCTCTGTCCGACCGATCCAGGTGCGCAGACCGCCGCACGGGTTCTGGGCGAAGTCGTAGGTGAAGGACGCGATCGCGTTCACTGCAGGGCCTCGGCGATGAGCTCTTCTTCCGCGTCCGCCAGGATGGCGTCGGTCGCATCGCCCGGCGAGCGCTCCTTGCCGATCTCCAGCAGGATGGGGACCGAGAAGGGCGAAAGATGCTCGAGAGGCGCGTGCCGGATCCGGTCGCGGATGCGCGACAGAAGCTGCGAGAGGCGCGCCACGTCGATGAGGCCGGTCGCCGCATCCGCCCGAGCGCAGCGGAGCAGGAGGTGGTCCGGCTGGTGCCGGCGCAGGACGTCATAGATCAGGTCGGTAGAGAAGGTGATCTGCCGCCCCGTCTTCTGCTGCTCGCCGGGAAAGCGCCGCTCGATCAGGCCGGCGATGACGGCGCAGCCCTTGAACGCCCGCTTCATCATGAAGCTCTCGTTCAGCCAGTCCTCGAGGTCATCGCCCAGCATGTCTTCGGCGAACAGCTCGTCGAAATCGAGCCCGTCCATCGGCTTCAAAGCCCAGACCGCCAGGGCGTAGTCGTTGCACACGAAGCCGAGCGGTCCGACGCCAGCCCGCTCCAGACGACGCGTGAGCAGCATGGCGAGCGTCGTGTGCGCCAGCCGACCTTCGAAGGGATAGCAGACCAGGAAGTGCCGCTTCCCGCGAGGGAAGGTCTCCAGCAGCATCTCCTCCTCGCTGACGATCAGCGAGCGGTCCTTCTGCGCGCCTAGCCACTCGCAGACGTCGCGCGGCAGCACGCTCCAGTGGCTCTCGTCGAACATCAACTGGCGCACGCGCTTCGCGAGAAAGGTCGACAGGGCGAACTTCGAACCGCCCCAGGACGGCATCTTGGGATCCTTGTCCGCCGCAGGGCTCACCAAGACGTCGAGGTTGGTGACGCCTTCCAGCCGCCAGACCTGGCCGGCGAAGACGAAGGTGTCGCCGGGGTCCAGCATCTCCAGCATGCCCTCCTCGACTTCGCCGATCTTGCGCCCGCCGCGTCCGCCGCGCCCGGCCATTCGCACGCTGAGCACCGCCGGTGAAACGATGGCGCCGACATTCAGCCGGTGGCGCTGGGCGGTGGCTTGGTCGCGCACCTTCCACAGACCGTCGCGGCCTTTCACGATCCGGCGGAACCGGTCGTAAGTCTTAAGGGCGTATCCGCCGGTAGAGACGAAATCGACCACCTGTTCGAAATCTTCCCAGGCCAGATCCCGGTAAGGCCCAGCGGTTCGGACTTCGTCGTAGAGCTGCAGCAGGTCGAACGGCTCGGAGCAGGCGCAGCCCATGACGTGCTGGGCGAGCACGTCCAGTGCGCCGATCCGTGGCGGATCCCCATCGAGTGTGTTCTCGGCGATCGCCTCGCGAGCCGCCTGGCATTCCAGCATCTCGAACCGGTTGGCTGGAACGAACAGGGCGCGGGAGGGCTCGTCCAGCCGATGGTTCGCCCGCCCGATCCGCTGCACCATCCGCGAGGCGCCTTTGGGGCTGGCCAGCTGGATCACCAGGTCAACGTCGCCCCAGTCGATCCCCAGGTCCAAGGTCGAGGTGCAGACCACCGCGCGCAGCTCGCCGCGCGCCATCGCCGCCTCCACCTTCCGACGCTGTTCGGCCGCCAGGCTGCCGTGGTGCAGGGCGATGGGCAGGTTGTCCTCGTTCAGGCGCCAGAGCTCCTGGAAGGCGAACTCGGCCTGGAAGCGCGTGTTGACGAACACCAGCGCGGTGCGCGCCTTCTTGATGGTCTCGTAGACCTCCTCCATGGCGTGGCGCGCCGTATGGCCGGCCCACGGAACGCGCCCCTCGGAAAGCAGGATGTCGACCACCGGCTCGGCCCCGCCGGGTCCGCGGACCAGGTCAATGCTTTCAGGGCCGCCGATCCCGCCCATCCAGCGCTTGATCACCTCTGGGTCGTCGACGGTGGCCGACAGGCCCACGCGGCGCATGTTGGGCGCAAGCTGCTGGATGCGAGCCAGATCAAGCGCCAATAGGTCGCCGCGTTTGGAGGAGTGCAGGGTGTGGATCTCGTCCAGGATCACGCATCGCAGGCTCTCGAAGAAACCGCGCGCGCCTTCCCACGCGCAAAGCAGGGCCAGCTGCTCAGGCGTGGTCAGCAGGATGTCGGGCGGGGTCAGCCGCTGCCGCTGCCGTCGGGAGACGCCCGTATCCCCCGTGCGAGACTCCGCGGTTATCGGCAGACCCATCTGCAGGATGGGGGCGTTAAGGTTGCGCTCCACATCAACCGCCAGGGCCTTCAGCGGAGAGATGTAGAGGGTGTGCAGGCCAGGATGGGTGTTGGCTTTCGGGCGTTCGGCGAGCTCGATCAGACTGGGGAGGAAGCCCGCCAAGGTCTTGCCGCCGCCGGTGGGCGCGATCAGCAGGGCATCACGACCGGCGCGGGCTCGTTCGACCATCGCCAGCTGGTGTGGGCGCGCGCTCCAGCCGCGCTTTTCGAACCACGCCTGGAAGCGGGTGGGCAGGAGGTCAGGTGCGTTACCTGCGGCGTCAGCCATTCCCGCCCATATAGCACGTTCCCGTTCCGTTTCAGCCGGCTGCGTCAGATCGCGCGGTTCTGCGGTTCAGGCTGATGAACCGTGGCTGAACGCGCGGCGCTGGGAGCGTTCAGACGACAGGGCGCATTATCCGCGGCAAGAGAGGAGAGTGCCCCTATGAAGAAGCTCATTCTTGGCCTCGCCGCCGCCGCAATGACCCTGTCCAGCGGCGCGGCCCTGGCCCAACCCTACGGCTACGGCCCTGGCCGTGGCTACTACCGTGACAGCGACCGCGACGGACGGCCGGACCGTCGTGAGTGGAACCGGGATCGCGACCGCGATGGGCGACCGGACCAATTTGACCGCTACGACAATCGGCGCGGCTATCGCGGCGGCTACCGTGGCAACTACTACAGCGGCCAGCGTTGGAGCCGAGGTCAGGTCTACCCGTATTGGCGCGACCGCGGCTACTACATCAGCGACTATCGTGCCTACCGCCTCCCGCCGCCCCGTCCGGGCTATCGCTACTACCGTTCGGACAACGGCGACGTCGTGATGGCGGCCATCGCCTCCGGCCTCATCGGCCTGGTGATCGGCGGCGCCCTCAGCGACAACAATGACCGCGGCTATTACGGCAACGGCTACTACGGCAACGGCTACTACGGCTACTAGCCGCCGTCCGAGCTACTGGAGAGGGGAGGCCCGGTGTCCGCTGCGGACGCCGGGCCTTCCTTTTGGGCGTCAGCCGCCAGCGACCCGGTTGTTCTCGCCAGCGCCGCCGCTGTGGGGCGGCCGGTCGCCGTCACCCTGCTGGTTTCCGGTGTCTGGACCTGGATCGCTGTCGTCCAGCCAGGAGCCGGAGCCGACGTCCGCGGCGCCGTAGGGCGGACCGTCGCCCACAGGCGTCGTATGGCTGCTGGCCGATTGACCCGTCGGAATGGACGCGCCGGGGCCGGCCTCAGGCAGAGGGGCGTCGTTCACATCGCGCGTGTGAACGTGGCGGTCGGTCCCGCCGGATTGAGGTGTGCTCTCGTTCATGGGCTGCTCCTTCTCTCCCGCGTAACCGGCGGGAGAGGGAGCGGTTGCGGCTCAGCTGCCGCCAGAACGCCGCTTGAGGTGGGGCAGGTCGTCACCTGCGGTGCAGACTTCGATGAGGCTCGCAAGACGCCGATCGCGCGTTTCCGTCCGCTTTGCGGAGACCACCCACCAGACCGCGGCATGCCGGTAGGACGCAGGCCGTGTCTGGAAGTGGGCCCAAGCCGGAGCCTGCATCTGAAACTGCGCCGCCTCCGCTTCCGAAAGCTTCGCGTCCCGGTTCTCGAACGAGTAGCGCCCGGTGTTCTCGCGTCCTGCCTCGAACACTGCAAGTCCTGCCTCGGTCATCCGCCCGCTCGCCTGAAGCTCCGCCACCTTGCGGATGTTAACCGCGCTCCAGATGCTGCCGCGTCTGCGAGGTGTGAAGCGAATGCAGTAGCTGTCGTCGTCGATCCGCCGCCGCACCCCGTCGATCCAGCCAAAGCACAGCGCCTCGTCGACGCTTTCAGGCCAGGTGATCGATGGCTTGCCAGTTCCCGCCTTCCAGAAGCCGACGAAAATCTCCGTCGCGCCCTGGTGGTTGGCCTTCAACCAGGCGCGCCATGCGGCAGGCGTTTCGAAGAAGGCCGGCTGTGGCAAGCCTACTCGCTCCAGGCCGCCAGCTCGACGCCGCCCGGGTCGCGGAAGTGGAAGCGCCGTCCGCCGGGGAAGCTGAAGATCGGGCGCGTGATCTCGCCGCCGGCTTCGCGGACCCGCGCCTCCAGCGCTTCGAGATCTTCAGCATAGAGGACAACCAGTGGGACCTTCGCACCCGTGTCGTCCGCCCCGTTGTGGAAGCCTCCCTCCAGGCCCTCGTCAAACGCGGCGTAGTCCGGGCCGTAATCCGTGAAGCTCCAGCCGAACGCCTGCGCGTAGAAGCTCTTGGTCGCCGGAAGGTTGGTCGAAGGCATCTCGACGTAATCCACCTTGCCGTCCTTGCGCATCGGAGCCTCCGTCGTTCTTGATATGTTCGGGTCTAGGCGTTCAGTCGGAGACTGTCCAGACCGACGTTCTCTTGATCTCGAAATCCTCGAGCTCGCGCGTGGTGGGCACTTGGTATTCTGCGAGCTTCCGCAGACCGGTCTTCGGGAAGTACGTCCGGCCTGGATCGCCCACCAGCACGGTGGCGCCCTGAGCGCGCGCCGCATGCAGCCAAGCCATCACCTGCTCCGCCAGTGGCTTCTCATAGCAGATGTCACCGGCCAGGATGACCTCCGCCCAGCCGGGCGGGGCGACCTCCAGGAGGTTCTCGCCAGTGTAGCGGCACTCAACGCCGTTGGCCTCGGCGTTCAGCTGTACCGCCGCCTCGCAGAACGGGTCGATGTCGGCGGCGAGCACATCCGCAGCGCCCGCCATCATGGTGGCTATCGCCACGATCCCGGAGCCCGAGGCGAAATCGACCACGCGCTTGCCCGCCACGACGTTGGGGTGATCCAGCACATAGCGGGCGAGGGCCTGGCCGCCGGCCCAGGCGAAGGCCCAGAACGGCGGCGGCACGCCCATGGCTTCCAGGGCTTCTTCCGTCAGCCGCCAGATGGGCGTGATTTCGTCCGCCAGTTGCAATCTGAGCTCGGGCGTGTGCGGCGGATGCTGCTGGCGGGTGTTCTGGAGGATGAAGGCGCGTCGGCCCTCGAGGCTGGGCTCGATCATGCCGGCACCATGACCCCAGCGCTTGTCAGGTCAATCGCCGCCGCCGAACAGATCAAGCTGCGTCAGACAGTTAGCGGCGGAAAACTGCGGTTCCTTCAGAAATTGGTCCTTAACACATGTAAGACCAGATGGCCGTCTGAGATCTGACCCGAGGGGCGGGCCGGAATGGCTGTTGCAACTCTTCCGTTTGTCGCCCAGCGGGCGCGGCTGCAGGCCCAAGTGGTCGGCGTTGCGCTGACCGCGACCATCACGGCGCTGCTTGCCGCTTTTGCGATCTATCAGTGGACCAACTGGAGTTCCGATCGCGAGGACCTCGCGCACCAGTCGCTGGAGCTTGCCGAGACCTTGGCCGGTGCTGCTCATGCCGGCCTCATGCAAGGCGATGAGGAAGCTGTGCGGCGCGCAACGGCGCTGCTCATTGGAAGCGAGCACACCGTAGACGCAGCCTATATCGCGGTGGACGGCCGGAGGCTGGAACTTGGCGGACAGGACGGGACCTTGGCCCGTCTGGAAGCAAACGGCGCGCGCGTCCCCACGGTGATCTTCCGCCGTCCAGGCCTGGAAGTGCATGTGCCTCGCTACGAGAGCGAACGCCGGGTGGGCGAGCTGATCCTGCGCGCGAACGACAGCAAGCTGGTGGATCAGCGGCTGCACAACATCGCGATCGCGCTGGTCCTGTCTCTTCTGGCCACTGCAGCGGCGGGTCTGATGGCCAACCGTCTTGCGAAGCGCGCCCTTCAACCCCTGGCGGCGCTGAACAGCGCGGTGGAGTCCCTGGCTGCCTCGCGCGACTTCACGGCCCGGGCGCCGGTGACCACCGACGATGAGGTGGGCCGGCTGACGCGCAACTACAATTCCCTTCTGCAGGTGCTGCAGGACTACGACGCCGAACTGCGCAGGGCGCTCGACGAGGTGATCGCCGCGCGCGACGAAGCCGAAGAAGCCAATGTGCTGAAGTCCCAGTTCCTGGCGAACATGGGCCACGAGATCCGCACCCCGCTGAACGGCGTGCTCGGCATGACCCAGGCTCTGCTGATGGATCGTCCGAGCGCCCGCCAACGCGAGCGCTTGGAGGTCATTCAGGACTCCGGTTCGGCCTTGCTCTGCGTTCTGTCGGACGTGCTGGATCTGGCGCAGATCGAGTCCGGCGACTTGGCGCTCGCCTGCGCACCGTTCGAGCTCGAAGAAGTGGTGCGCGAAGGCTGCGCGGTGGCCAATACCTTGGCGGAATCGCGCGGCGTCGGCTTTGCGATCTACCTGGAGTCGGGTGTGCAGGGGCGCTGGCAAGGCGACGCGGTTCGGCTGCGGCAGGTGATCTACAACCTCGTTTCGAACGCCCTGAAGTTCACCGAGACCGGGCAGGTGCGGGTCACCGTCGCCGTCGACGACAAGAGCCAGGGCGTGGTGATCAGCGTGATCGATACCGGCATCGGAATCTCGCCAGAGCTGCTGCCGCGTCTGTTCGGCAAGTTCGTCCAGGGCGACGCCGGCGCGACCCGCCGGTTCGGAGGCGCTGGCGTGGGGCTGGCCATCTGCCGCAGCCTCGTCGACCTGATGGGCGGCGAGATCGAGGTGGAGAGCCGACAGGGCGATGGCAGCGTGTTCCGCGTCCGCCTGCCGTTGGCGCGCACCGAAACCGACGCAGCGGAGGCCGAGGCGGAGGCGCGGGATCTCACCGAACTGCGGGTGCTGGTCGCCGAGGACAACGAGACCAACCAGCGCGTCGTGCGCACCGTTCTGAACGCGTTGGGAATCGATCCCGTGGTTGTCGCCGACGGCCGCGCCGCCGTGGAGGCGTGGAGCCGCGAGCGCTTCGACCTGATCTTGATGGACATTCAGATGCCGGTGCACGACGGCGTGGCCGCCACCCGCGACATTCGCCAGCTGGAAGCTGAAAAGGGCCTGCCCCCGACCCGCATCGTCGCTCTCACCGCCAACGCCATGCCGCACCAGACCGCGCAGTACGCGGCGGCAGGCATGGACAGCGTGGTGCCCAAGCCGATCATGATCGATCAGCTCGCGGCGGCGTTGGCTGGGGTCGGACCGGAGCTCCGAGCCGCTTAGGCGGGATCGCTCTCGACGGGGGCCGCACGGAGCATTGCGGCGTTCAGGACCTGCAGGGTGGAACGCAGCTCGGCCAGCTCTTCACCCGTAAGCGGAATGCGGCGACCCACTTCGCGCCGGATCTCCGCCACCTGATCGCGTAGCTCCCAGCCTCTTTCGGACAGGTCCACCCAGACCCGACGTTCGTCCTGGGTGTCACGGGTGCGCTTCAACAGGCCGCCCGACTCCATGCGCTTCACCAGCGGGGTGATGGCACCGGTGTCCATGTGCAGCGCCTCGCGCAGGTCGCCCATGGTGCAGCGGCCCCGCTCCCAGAGCACCAACAGCACCAGGTACTGCGGGTGCGTCAGGTCGAGCGGCTTCAGCAGGTTGCGGTAGATTCGCGTGATCAGGCTGTCCGAGACCTGCAGCGCCAAGCACAGCTGACTGTCGAGGCAAAGCTCGGGGTAGGGCGGCAAGCCTTCCGGGCGCCCGGCGCCGCGCGACAACCTAGGGGCTGGTTCTGCTTCGAACATGCAACCATCACGGCTGTTCGTGCTGAAGATTCGGTAAAGGTGAAAAGGTTCCCTGCAATTATTTGCAAATTGATCCGGTCGGGATCGAAAATATCGAGTGCGATATAATCTTCCTTAAGCCTGATGCTTCAAAAGGTCGCGGCATGAAGGGCTCACGCCCCGTCCCGAACCGAAGGAGCTTGCATGTTCAAGACCGGGAAGGCCCGCGAGAACGCGCGGCGACAACAGCAGCATGTGGCCGATCTTGAGAGCATCGTGAACGCGATCGAGCGGTCCCAGGCGGTGATCGAGTTTCAGCTGGACGGCACCATCGTGCGCGCCAACAGCAACTTCCTTGGCGCGGTGGGCTACACCGCTGACGAGGTCGTCGGCCGCAAGCACAGCATCTTCGTCGACGCCGAATACGCCGCCAGCCCCGAGTACCGGGATTTCTGGGCCGCGCTGAACCGCGGGGAGTTCTTCTCCAACAAGTACCGCCGGCTCGGAAAGGGCGGCCGGGAGATCTGGATCCAAGCCACCTACAACCCGGTGTTCGACGCCGAAGGCCGCCCGTTCAAGGTCATCAAGTTCGCCAGCGACGTCACTGAGGTCGAGCAGGAGCGGGCGCGCAACGAACGCGAGCGCCGCGAGATCAAGGCGCGCCAGGACCAAGCCATGTCGGAGCTGGGCGCGAAGCTGTCGGGTCTGGCGAACGGCGACCTGCGCGGTCGCATCGGCGACGACTTCCCCGAGGAATACGGGCCGCTGAAGGCGGACTTCAACAATGCCGTAAGCCGCCTGGCGGAAGTCATGGGCGTGATCATCTCGACGGCTGACAGCATCGGCGCGACCACCAGCACCATCAGCCAGGCCGCGGATGATCTTTCTCGCCGCACCGAGCAGCAGGCCGCCAGCTTGGAAGAGACGGCGGCGGCCTTGGACCAGATCACCGCCACCGTGAAGCGCTCTGCCGAAGGCGCTCGTCAGGCTAACTCTGTCAGCACGGCTGCGCGGGACGACGCCCACGCCTCGGGCGACGTGGTGCGTAACGCGGTCGCGGCCATGGGTCAGATCGAGCAGTCCGCTCGCCAGATCAGCCAGATCATCGGCGTCATCGACGAGATCGCCTTTCAGACCAACCTCCTGGCCTTAAACGCGGGCGTGGAAGCGGCGCGGGCCGGGGAAGCCGGTCGTGGTTTCGCCGTGGTTGCTTCTGAAGTGCGCGCCCTGGCGCAGCGTTCGGCGGACGCCGCCAAGGAGATCAAGGCCCTCATCTCGACCTCAAGCGATCAGGTGAACACCGGGGTCGAGCTGGTCCGTAAAGCCGGCGAGGCGCTGGAGCGCATCGTGGGTCAGGTGGGCGAGATCAACGGCTTGGTGGCCGAGATCGCCACCGCCGCCCAGGAGCAGGCCACCGGCATCAACGAGGTCAACACGGCCGTCAATCAGATGGACCAGATGACCCAGCAGAACGCCGCCATGGTCGAGGAGTCGACGGCCGGCAGCCACGCCCTGGCGCAGGAAGCCTTGGAGCTCACCCGCCTCATGAAGATGTTCGCGGTCGACGAACAAGCCGGTCGTCCGGCGTCCCATGCTGTGTCCCACACGCCCTCGTACGAGCGGGTCCGCCGCGCGAGCGCCAACGGCGCGGCCCTGAAACTGGTCACGGCCAGTGATGCGGCCTGGCAGGATTTCTGACGGTCAGGCGCGGGATTACCGAGCTTGATCCGGCACTTGCCTGTGCACCGGCGACCGTGCAGCTTGGGCGCGTCGCCGCTGCTGCGGTGATGCGGCGCCGGGCGCAAGACCCGGGCCGGGGAAAGGGAACAGCTCGGGAGATCCCCATGAGACAGGCCAAGATTCTGGCGGCCATCGTGCTTGGCCTTGCGGCCGGCGCGGGCCTGGCCACCGGCGCCTTCGCGCGGCAGGACGACATCCTCAAGAACCGGATCGACGATCCAAAGAAGGATCACTGGACCACTCAGGGAACGGAGCAGAAGACCTCGGTCGCCAAGTCAGACGGCGTACCGGGCGGTTTTGCGTACCGTGTGAAGGTCAACACCGCGGGGCCGAACGACTGGTCGACGGCCGCCTCAACCACGATCGCGGGGCCGATCAAGAAGGGCGACGTGGTGCTGTTCGCGTTCTGGGCGCGGGCCGAGAAGCCGCCGAAGGGCGCTGAAGCGGTTCGGGTGAATGCGCGCGTCCAGCAATCCGCTGCGCCTTACACGGGGGTGGTGGAGGCCTTCGATGTGCCGATCGGGCCGGAGTGGAAGATGTATTTCGCCAGCGGCAAGTCGCCGATCGACCTTGGCGCCGGCCAAGCCAACGCCGCCGTGCACCTGGGCAAGGCGGTCCAGACGGTGGACCTTGGTCCATCCATGGTCCTGGACTTCGGCCCGGACTACCCCCTGGCCAAGCTACCGAAGAACTGAGGCTCAAAGCGGCGGGGCGTGGAAACTCCCCGCCACGATCGCGGCGAACAGGATCAGCCCCGCCCAGGCGTTCGACTTGAAGAGCTTGAGCGCCAGGATCGGCTGATCCATCCGCACCTTCCAGGCTTGCTGGAACAGCCGAACGGCATAGAGGCCGAGCAGGGCGTAGAAGGCCCAGTTCATCCCTGCCAACCAGCCGGCCAGGGCGGCGAAGGCGACGGTCAGACCATAGAAGCCGGCGACGGCGCGAGGCGTCGCCGCACCCAGCCGCCGCGCGGTGGACTTCACCCCTGCCAAGGCGTCGTCCTCCAGGTCCTGAATGGCGTAGATCGTGTCATATCCGAGCGTCCAGAAGATGCCGGATGCATAGAGCGCCAGCGCAGGCCATCCGAGCTCGCCCCAGGCTCCCGGAACGAACGCGATTTCCTCGCCGCTGCTCGCCAGAACCCAGCCCCAGAGCACCAGAAGACCGCCGCCTGGCGCAGCCGCATAGCCCAGCAGCGCGCCCCAGTTGAAGGTCAGGCCCAGCCAGGCCTGCGGCCACCAGGTGATGCGCTTCATGAAGGGATAGGCGGCCACCAGCGCCAGCGAGGCGACGCCAAGTCCGATCGCCAGCGGCGACAGGGTGAAAAGGATCACACAGGAGATCAGGCTGCAGGCGATCAGAAAGCCCCAGGCTTGCTTCACGCTGATCTGTCCGGACGCGACGGGGCGCCCGGCGGTCCTGGCCACCTTGGCGTCGAAGTCGCGATCGACGATGTCATTGAAGGCGCAGCCCGCCGCCCGCATCAGCGCGGCGCCGACGAAGATCTCCAGCAGCAGGAAGAAATCCGGCCGCAGGCCCTGGACGGCCGCCGCCAGCGCCACCCCCTGCCAGCCGGGCAGCATCAGCAGCCATATTCCCGCCGGGCGGTCGAACCGTCCGAGCTTCAGCCAAGGCCGCAGGGGCGCCGGTGCGAGCCGGTCCACCCAGTTGGTTGGGGCGGCGTCGGGAAGCGGAGCGGTGTGGGTCATGCCGCCGTCCTAGCAGAAACTGGCGCACAGGCGGGACTCTCCCCATGTGCTCGGCCTCATGAGCGAAGACTTCGACGAGGACGAGGGCGGCAAGCGCCCGCGCGTTCTGAACAACCGCCAGGTGATGGGCTTCATCGCCCGCTTCTGGGCGCGGCGGCCCTGGTTGCTGACCGGGACGGTGGTGCTGACCTTGGCCGCCATCGGCTTCGACCTGGCGCTGCCCTGGGCGGCCGGACGGCTGGTGGATGCGGTGAGCGCGGGACCTGCGAACCTCGATCCGGCATGGACCGCCTGGGCGACCTTCGTGGGCGTCTACTTCACCTTCTCAGTGGTGCGGAACATCGCCATGCGGTTCTGGATTCCGCTCGCCTCCGCCAACATGAAGGAGATCACCGACGAGGGCTTCGCCAAGGTGCAGTCGTTCTCGTCCGACTGGCACGCCGACACCTTCGCCGGATCCACGGTGCGGCGCCTCTCGCGGGCCATGTGGGGCTATGACGCCGTCTCCGACGCGGCCCTGATCTGGCTGGGCCCCGCGATCCTGGTGCTCCTGGGCATGTGCGGCATGATGCTGATGCGCTGGCCCATCGTCGGCGCCTTCGCCATCGTGGTGGTGGCGCTCTACATCGCCTCGAACATCATCCTCACCGAGAAGTACGCCCGACCCGCCAACCTGAAGTCCGTGGCCATGGACTCCAAGATCGGCGGCGTGCTGTCGGACGCCATCTCCTCGATCGCGACGGTGAAAAGCTTCGGCGCGGAAGACCGCGAGCAGAGCCGTATCGGGCAGGTGACGGAGGAGTGGCGGATCGCGTCCAACCGCACCTGGACGCGCTTCACCGACATCTGGCTGGTGCACAATCTGATGCTGGTCGGCCTCCAGGCTGGGCTTACCGGGCTGCTCGTCTGGCTGTGGTCGCAGGGGCGCGCCAGCCCCGGCGACGTGGCCTTCGCTATCACCTCCTTCATGCTGATGAGCGGCTACCTGCGGAACCTGGGCGAGAACATCCGCTCCACCCAGAAGGGCCTGGACGACGCCGAGGACGTCGCCCGCTATATGGCCATGAGCCCGCAGGTGGAGGACGCGCCCGACGCCCGCGACTTCCATCCCGAGTTCGGCGGCATCGAGTTCCAGGGCGTGACCTTCGCCTACAAGGCCGCTGCCGGACCCCTCTATGATCGCTTCTCCCTCAGCATCGCGCCGGGCGAGAGGGTGGCTCTGGTGGGGGCGACCGGGGCCGGCAAATCGACCTTCGTGAAGCTGATCCAGCGCCTCTACGATATTCAGGGCGGCCGGATCCTGATCGACAGCCAGGACATCGCCCACGTGACGCAAGGCTCCCTGCGTCGGGCCATCGCCGTCGTCCCGCAGGACCCCGCCCTGTTCCACCGCACCCTGGCCGAGAACATCGCCTACGCCCGCCCCGACGCGACGGAGGACGAGATCATCCTGGCGGCCAAGCGCGCCCGCGCCCACGAGTTCATCACCCGCCTGCCGGAGGGCTATCAGACGCTCGTCGGCGAGCGCGGGGTGAAGCTTTCCGGCGGCGAGCGCCAGCGTGTGGCGATCGCAAGGGCCTTCCTGGCCGACGCCCCAATCTTGGTGCTGGACGAGGCGACGTCCTCGCTCGATGTGGAGACCGAAAGCCAAGTGCAGGAGGCTATGGAGGAGCTGATGGTCGGTCGCACGACTATCGTCATCGCCCACCGCCTCTCCACCATCCGCGGGGCGGATCGCATTCTGGTGTTCGAGAACGGTCGCGTCATCGAGGAAGGCCGCCACGCCGACCTCGTCAAACGCGGCGGCGCCTACGCCCGCTTGAACGCGGTTACGGAAGGCGCCGGGCTCTCCTAAGCGAACGCTCCGGCCAACCGCTCCGCCAGATCCCCCTTCGGCTCCACCCGCACGCTCTGCAGCCCTAGCCATTCGGCCATCAGCCGCAGCTCCTCGGCCAGCCGCACCGGCGTCGTCGCGCTCGCCCAGGGTTCGGCATGCGCCGCTTGCACCACCAGGATGCCCGCCTTGCGCTCGGCCTTCAGGTCCACCCGCGCGGTGATGGCGTCGCCCTCGAGGAAGGGCAGGACGTAGTAGCCGTGGGTGCGCTTCTCTGCGGGCGTGTAGATCTCCAGCCGCACGCGCACGCCAAACATCCGTTCCGTGCGCTCCCGGAACCAGATCAGGTTGTCGAAAGGCGAGAGCAGGGCCTGCATATCCATCCGCCGCGGGCGGCGGGCGTTCGGATCCAGATAGGCCGTCTCCCGCCAGCCCTTCACCGTCACGGGAAGCAGCTCGCCAGCCTCCGCCAATTCGGCGACGCGCGCCTTGGCCTCGGCCACGCCCATTCGGAAGTAGTCCCGCAGGTCCCGCTCGGTAGCCACGCCCATGGCTCGCGCGGCGATGCGGACCAGTTCGCGCTGCGCGTCTTCGCGGCTCGGCGTCGGCGTCTCAAGGATGGCGCGCGGCAGCACCTTGTCGGGCAGGCCGTAGACACGCTCGAACGTCCCGCGCCGTGTGGCGGTGGTCAGCTCGCCGGTCCAGAACAGGCACTCAGCCGCCCGCTTGGCGTCGCTCCAGCCCCACCAGCCGCCAGCGCCCTTCACGCCGATCTCCAGGTCGGACGCCGAGAGCGGCCCGCGTTCGCGGATCTGCTCGAGCGCCCGGTCCACCACCGGCCGATGTTCCCGCAGGAACCGCGCGACGTTCTTCCATACCCCTACACCGTCGTGCGCATCCGCCATGCGCCAGCGCAGCAGCGGCTGGGCGGCCAGGGGCAGCAGGGAGGCCTCATGCGCCCAGTATTCGAACAGCGGCCGCTTCTTCCCCCAGGCCAACTCCTCGAGCATCTCGCGCGGGTAGGCCCCTAAGCGGGAAAACGCCGGCAGGTAATGCGTACGCGAGACGACGTTGACGCTGTCGATCTGCACCACGCCCAATCGCTCGATCAGCTTCGTCAGCTGCCGGCGGGCCGTGTCCGGTCCGGGCCGCACCCCTCCGAAGCCCTGCGCCGCAAGGGCGATGCGCCGGGCCTCGCCGGCCGACAGCGTGGCTTTCATTCGCGCGCCAGGCCCTGCAGCAACGCCGCGTGGAATTCGTCGGGCGCTTCGATCTGCGGCGCGTGACCCAGGCGGGCGAACTCCACCAGCCGGGCGCTCGGGATACCGCGAGCCGCCGCACGGCCGAGCGCCGGATAGTCGCCGAGCGTCTTCTGAACCTCCGGCGTGGCGCGCGTGCCGCCTGGGGCAGTCCGGTCCGTCTGGCCGATCAGCAGCAGGGTGGGGACCGAGATCCTTGCAAACTCGTAGACCACCGGCTGGGTGAAGATCATGTCGCTGGTCAGGGCCTGGTTCCAGGCCACCGCCCGCTTGCCTGGCCCGGCATACAGGCCCGCTTGCATGCCCACCCACTTGTCGTACTCGGGCCGCCAGCCGCCTGGGTAGTAGAACTTGAGTTGGTAGGCCTTGATGCTCTGGAACGTCGTCTTGAGCTCGGTCTGCAGGTTCTCGTCCACCGTGGCGTAGGGCACGCCCTTGGCCTTCCAGTCCTCCAGCCCGAGGGGGTTGACCATCACCAGCTGCTCCACCTCGGTCGGATAGGTGAGGGCGTATCGCGCCGCCAGCATTCCGCCCATGGAATGGCCGACGATCACCGCCTTCTCCACCCCTCGCGCCCTCAGCAACGCCCGCGTGTTGGTCGCCAGCTGGTGAAAGCTGAACTGATAGGCGGATGGCTTGGACGATTTGCAGAAGCCGATCTGGTCCGGCGCGATCACCCGGTAACCTGCGTCGCTCAGCTTGCGGATCGTGGCTTCCCACGTTCCAGCGCAGAAATTCTTGCCGTGCAGCAGCACAACGGTGCGGCCGTTTGGGCGGCTCGGCGCCACGTCGATGAAGGCCATTTCCAGATCCTGGCCCTGGCTCGTCAGGGCGAATTGCTGGACCGGAAAGGCGTACTCGAAACCCTCCAGCCGCGGCCCATAGCTTTGTGTCTGGGCGGCCGCCGGAGCGGCGGTCAGCAGGACGGCAAGGCTCAAGGCGCGCAGCATGAAAGCTCCTAGGCGTGGTCGAGCACCGGCTTGGGCTGGTACGGCGCTTCCAGCTTGGCGGCTTCGTCGTCGCTCAGAACGACGTCCAGCGCCGCCAGAGCCTGCTCCAGGTGATGCAGCTTGGACGCCCCGATGATCGGCGCGGTGATGGCCGGATTGCGCAGCACCCAGGCGAGCGCCACCTGGGTGTTGCTTAGTCCACGCGCCTCGGCGACGTCGCTGACGGCCTGAACCACCTGCTGGTCCGCATCCCGGAAATAAAGCTTCGGGGCCAGCTCATCGGTCTGCGCCCGCTTGGTCTCGCCCTGCTTGGGCGCGGCGCGGCCCCCCGCCAGGAAGCCGCGGGCCAGCGGCGACCAGGGAATGACGCCCACGCCCTCGGACCGGCAGAAGGGCAGCATCTCGCGCTCCTCTTCCCGGTAGACCAGATTGTACTGCGGCTGCATCGAAACGAACTTGGTCCAGCCGTGCCGCTCCGTGACCGCCTGCATCTTGGCGAACTGCCAGGCGTACATGGATGAAGCGCCGAGGTAGCGGGCCTTGCCGGCCTTCACCACGTCATGCAGCGCCTCCATGGTCTCCTCGATCGGCGTCTCGTAGTCGAACCGGTGGATTTGGTAGAGGTCGATGTGGTCCACGCCCAGGCGTCGTAGGCTCGCGTCCACTTGGCTCATGATGTGCTTGCGCGACAGACCCTTCTCGTTGGCGCCGTCGCCCATCGGGAAGAACACCTTGGTGGCGATCACCACCTCGTCGCGGCGCGCGAACTCACGCAACAGGCGGCCGGTGATCTCCTCGCTTCGGCCCAGCGAGTACATGTTGGCGGTGTCGAAGACGTTGATCCCGCCCTCGATCGCCTTCTGGAAGAAGGCGCGGGCCTCGTCTTCCTCCAGCACCCAAGGGCGCCAGCTCGGCGAGCCGTAGGTCATGCATCCCAACACAAGGCGCGAGACCTTCAGCCCGGTGTTTCCCAGCCGCACGTACTGCATCTCGATCCTCCTGAAGGCGCTCCGTTCAGCGCTCCAGCCGACCGTCCGTCAAGGCGGAGATCTCGAACGGGAAAAGCACGTCCGGATCCGGCGAGGACACCGTCTCGGCGATCTCAGCTGGCGCGAGCGTCTTGACCAGGTGTGAAAGGATGGCGAGCCGCGCCCGCTTCTTGCGATCGGATCGGACGCAAATCCACGGCGCGGCCTGAGTGGAGGTGCGCCGCAGCATCTCGTCCCGGGCCACCGAGTAGGCGTCCCACTTGCTCTGGGCGACCTCGTCCAACGGAGAGGTCTTCAGCACCTTCAGCGGATCGGTTCGGCGCTCTTCCAGACGCTGAGCCTGTTCGTCCTTGGAGACATCCAACCACAGCTTGACGATCTTCAGCCCGCTCTCGGCCAGCATGGTTTCAAAGGTCGGCACGTCCCGCAGGAAGACCTCCTGCTCCTCCGGGCTGGAGAAGCCCATCACCCGCTCGACGCCCGCGCGATTGTACCAGGACCGGTTGAAGATCGCCGTCTCCCCGCAGCTCGGCAGAAAGGCGGTGTAGCGCTGGAAGAACCACTGGCTCTTCTCGCGATCGGACGGCTTGGGCAGGGCCACCACACGGGTGTTTCGCACCGACAGGTGCTCGGTGATCACCCGGATCGATCCGTCCTTGCCCGCCGCATCGCGGCCTTCGAAGATGATCAGCACCTTCTCGCCGCCGGTCATCGCGCGTTGCTGCCAGCGCACCAGCGCCAGTTGCCGGGCTTCCAGCTCCTGCTGGTACGAACCATCGTCGTGGTGGGCCATGGGCTCTCCCGTTCAGCCGTAGGGCAAGCGTCCACATTGGGACCGGCTCTGCAACACGCGGGCGGACGGTCCGGCTCCCGACATACGAATTCTCGTGTTGCGAATGTCGGCGTGAAGTGGCGCCCTGCGTCCTAGGGGCGAACGGGCCGGCTGGCCCAGTGAATGCCAAGGGAGAAGACAATGCGCGTGATGGTCCTGGTCAAAGCCACCGCCGACAGCGAAGCGGGAATGATGCCGTCGGTCGAGCTCATGGAAGCCATGGGCAAATTCAACGAGGAGCTGGCCGCCGCCGGGATTATCCAGGCCGGCGAAGGCCTGAAGCCGTCGTCTGCCGGCAAACGGGTGGCGTTCGACGGCGCCAGCCGCGTTGTAATGGACGGCCCCTTCGCCGAGACCAAGGAGCTGGTCGCCGGCTTTTGGCTCTGGAACGTCAAGGACTTGGATGAAGCCGTCGAGTGGGTGAAGCGCTGCCCCAATCCCATGCCCGGCCCCAGCGAGATCGAGATCCGTCCGCTGTACGAGATGGAAGACTTTGGCGACGCGCTGCCGCCGGAACTCGCTCAGCAGGAACAGCGCCTTCGCGATCAGTTGGAAAAAGCCTGACGCGCGGATGTCTGGCGCGCCGGGCAGGCGCGCCAGACGAACGCGGGATCTTCAACCCAAGCCGGGCTTACAAGGGGGAGCGCTCCCGTCCCAGGGCCACCAGGCTGACCTGGCTTAGCGTGGGATGAGGGCCCGCCGCCTACCCGGCGCGAGGCGTTGGCTTCGATCAACCTTCGTGAAAGCGGCCGGTTCCAGCGCTTGCGATGAGTCCTTAGAGCTCCGCGCCGTCGAACGCCTGGACGCTCAGGGCGTCCAGGTCGATGGCGGGAACGCAGCGCAGGTTCACTGCGCGGGTGGCGGCGCCGTCTGGGCCTGCGCCTTGAGCGAAAGGCTGTACGCCGCAGGCCCGGCAGAACATGTGCGCCAGCCGGTGGGTGTTGAAGCGGTACTCGGTGAGGGACTCCTCGCCCGTAACCCGCACCTGGGTCGCCGGGTAGAACGCGAGCAGGAACCCCTTGCGCCGGCAATGCGAGCAGTTGCAGCTGATCGCCTGATCGGGCGCTTCGGCCTCCACCGTGAAGGTGACCGCGCCGCAGTGACAGCTTCCCTCGAACGACATCCGTATGTCTCCCCAACTCCCGAATGCGTCGGTGACGACGCGTGCGGGCATTTTGCTTGATCGCCTGGCGCCTCTACAACGGCTCGCATGATCCGCCTCTTCACGCCCCAGGACTTGATCGCCGGCGCAGAGCTCCAGTTGGACGAGGGACAGAGCCGCTATCTGGGCGCCGTCATGCGCGCGGAAGCCGGCGACGAGCTGCGCGTGTTCAACGGTCGTGATGGCGAGTGGCGCGCCCTGGTAGCCAAGGTCGGCAAGCGGGCGGTGACCTTGCAGATCGTCGATCCGGCGCGGGTGCAGTCGCAGGGGCCCGACGTCGACCTGCTGATCGCCCTGGTCAAGCGTGGCCCGCTTGAGACAATCGTGGAGAAGGCGGCCGAGCTGGGCGTTCGCCGCATCCGGCCGGTGATCACCGAACGGACCAACGCCGACCACACGCGGGTCGATCGCTTGCGGGCGATCGCCGTGGAAGCTTCCGAGCAGACCGGCCGCCTGGACGTGCCCGAGGTGCTGGAGCCGGCCAAGCTCGACAAGCTGTTGGACGCCTGGGACGAAGGTCGCCGCATCATGTTCTGCGACGAGGCGGGCGACGCGCAGCCGGCTGCGGTTGTTTTGGCCGATCAGCCGCCTGCGCCTTGGGCGGTGCTCGTCGGTCCGGAAGGCGGCTTCTCGCCAAGGGAGCGCGAGGTCCTCCGCAGCCTTGATTCCGCTGTGGCGGTATCCTTAGGGCCGCGGATCCTGCGCGCCGACACGGCGGCGATTTCGGCGCTTACGATCTGGCAATCGGCTCTAGGCGATTGGTCTGCCTGAGCTAACGCTCTTGAGCTTGGCTGATTTGCACCCATCTCACGGGCCAGCGTAAAGAACCCGGCCGCGCGGGACCCCGCCCGCCGCCAGTTTAGTTTTGAGCCTTGTTGAGCTCGCGGGGACGGGGAAGAGGATACCGGATGGCCGAAACGGCGTGCGACGAGCGTCCCCTCGTGTTCGAGGATCTGGTCCGTTGGTTCGAAAAGGGCTCCAAGCCCGCGGACCAATGGCGCGTGGGCGCCGAGCACGAGAAGTTCGTTTTCCAGCTGGGCAGCCATCAGCCCGTTCCGTATGAGCCCAACGGCATCAAAGCCCTTCTCGAAGGGCTGACCCGCTTCGGCTGGCAGCCAGTCTATGAAGGCGACAAGGTCATCGCGCTGGGGCGCGGCATGGCCAATGTCAGCCTCGAGCCGGGCGGCCAGTTCGAGCTTTCCGGCGCGCCGCTCGAGACGATCCACGACATCTGCGAAGAGACCGGCTCGCACCTTCAGGAAGTGAAGGTCGTGGCCGACGAACTCGGCCTGGGCTTCCTTGGCCTCGGGTTCACGCCAATCTGGGCGCGCGATCAGATCCCGGTGATGCCCAAGGGCCGCTACAAAATCATGCGCGAGTACATGCCCAAGGTCGGCAAGCTCGGCCTGGACATGATGTTCCGCACCTGCACGGTGCAGGCGAACCTCGACTTCGGCTCGGAAGCCGACATGGTGGCCAAGTTCCGGACCAGCCTGGCGCTGCAGCCCATCGCCACCGCCCTCTTCGCCAACTCGCCGTTCGTGGAAGGCAAGCCGACCGGCCTGGTCTCCTCCCGCGCCAACGTCTGGACCGACACCGACGCCGATCGGACGGGCATGCTGGACTTCGTGTTCCGCGACGGCTTCGGCTTCGAGGCCTACGCACGCTACGCCCTGGACGTTCCCATGTACTTCGTGAAGCGCGAGGGCCGGTACATCGACGTCGCCGGCCGTTCCTTCCGAGACTTCATGGAAGGCAAGCTCGCCGAGCTCCCGGGCGAGCGCCCGACGCTCAAGGACTGGGCCGACCACACCACCACCATCTTCCCGGAAGTGCGTCTGAAGCAGTACCTGGAGATGCGCGGCGCGGATTCCGGACCCTGGAGCCGCCTGTGCGCCCTGCCGGCCCTCTGGATGGGCGTGCTCTATGACAGCGCCGCGCTGGCCGCGGCTTGGGATCTTGCCAAGGACTGGGACATCGATGACCACGAGCGCCTGCGCGCCGACGTGGCGCGCCTGGGCCTGAAGGCGCAGGTGGGCGGCCGCAGCGTCCAAGACGTGGCCAAGGACATGCTGGCCATCGCCCGAGAAGGTTTGAAGCGCCGAAACCGCCTGTCCGGCGGCCTAGTGGATGAAAGCGGCTACCTGGGCGAGTTGCACGAAATCGCGGAAAGCGGCGTCACGCCCGCCGAACGGCTGCTCGAGCTCTACAACGGCCCCTGGGCCGGCGATGCGTCGAAGGTCTTCGAGGCGTTCGCCTACTAGCTGCGCCGCCATTCGATCGTCAGCTCTTCACGGAATGCGAAGCGCTGGAGGTGTTCAGCTACGACCTGTTCGAAGCGGGCAAGGTCGGAGTCCCCGGCGGCGGGGTCCAGGCGGATGTGAAGCGCCTGCTCGTCGGCGTCCAGGGCGCAGGCGCCCAGCGGAAGCTGGATGACGCCGTGCTGCGACGTGAACTCGACCGGGAACTTGTGTCCCCAATGCTTGCAAAGCTGCTGGAGGTAACGGCTCGCGGAAGCCGTCGGAGCGGTGGCTGTCGAGATGGTCATGGGCGGGAGATGGGCCGCCGGGCCCTCTCCCGCAACGACGTGGTCTAGCGCAGACCGCCTTGGGGGCCTTCGACGTTGGGCTCCCACCGCTCGCCTTGGCTGCGGCCGTCGCCGGCGTCGGTGTGCTTCACGACCTCGTCGACATCCAGGTCGGCCTGCATGGGGTCGCGGCCATGCTGGTTTCGATCGCTGGCATCCTTGTGGTGGTGCGGGTTCGCCACCTCTTCCGACACCGGGTAGAGCTCCACTTGCGCAGGATCGAACGCGATGAAGCCGCCTAGCGACCCGGCGGCTCCGGTCGGCTCGTCGAACGTCCAGGCGGCGTTCTCGGCGATCGTCGAGGAGATGCGCAGAGTGTAGAAGGATGCCTCCCCCTTCTGCGGATCGTGCTGCGTGTGCGAGGTCTTGCCGGCGATCTCCATGCTGACGTCCTCGCGGGGGAAGAACACCACGCCGCCGACCATCAGCGCATTGTGGCTGTCGGCGATCACGTGATCCTCGAGCCGCGCACGCCAGCGCGTTCCGGCTGGCTGGATGTTCAGCGATGCGTCAGTTCCACTGGGCTGCATGGTCGGGTCCTCCTGAGACCTGCTGAACGCTCAGGCTGCGGGCAGGCTCCCAGCCGCAGGACGGCGAGGGCGACGTTTGCTTGTGCTCAGGCGGAGTGCGTGATTTTGTCCCCTCAAACGGGCCTGCTTGCGTGAAAGCGTACTAAGAGCCTGAACTCGCCCAGGAACTGGAACCAGTCCAAGTATGAATCTTATCGTCCTGATCGGGATCGCCATCACGCTGCTGACCGGCGCGCCCGTGCTCATCCAGCTGCTGAGGAACCACCCGCGCGGCCTGATCGTGCTGTTCTTCGCCGAGATGTGGGAGCGCTTCTCCTATTACGGCATGCGCGGCCTGCTGATCTTCTACCTGACCCAGCACCTGCTGTTCGACGACAGCGTGGCCAGCGCCCAGTACGGCTCCTACACCTCCCTGGTCTATCTGCTGCCCTTGCTGGGCGGCATCCTGGCCGACCGCTATCTCGGCACCCGCAAGGCGGTGGCCTTCGGCGCGATCCTCCTTGTGGCGGGGCACTTGGCCATGGGTGTCGAGGGTCGCCCGGCGACCCAGAACCTCACCTACGCCGGCCAAAGCTATCCGGTGGTCTCGGAGGGCCGCATGGAAAGCCGCGACGTCCGCGTGATGATCGGCGGCCAGCCCTACGAGTTCGCCGCCACCGAGACCGGCGGCCTCAGCATCAAGAACCTGCCGGCCACCGCCACGCTTCCGGCCGAGCTGCCGCAGGGCTCCTTCAGCCTGGAGAGCAAGGCCGACCCGTTCGGCCAGACCGCGTTCTACCTGGCGATCTCGCTGATCATCATGGGCGTGGGCTTCCTGAAGCCGAACATCTCCACCATGGTCGGCCAGCTCTATCCGCAGGGCGACCCACGCCGGGATTCCGGCTTCACGCTCTACTACTACGGCATCAACCTGGGCTCGTTCTGGGCCTCCATTCTCTGCGGCCTCCTGGGCGAGACCCTGGGGTGGTGGGCCGGCTTCGGCCTCGCCGGCATCGGCATGGCCGCCGGCCTGGTGGTGTTCGTCCTTGGCAAGAAGCACCTGCTCGGCAAGGGCGAGCCGCCCAATCCCGAGCTTCTGCGCAAGCCGTTCCTGGGCCCCGTCAACCGCGAGTGGCTGATCTACGGCGCGGGCATTCTAGGGGTCATTCCGATCTGGTGGCTTGTCCAGCACCACAAGGTGGTGGGAACCGCGCTCAGCATCTCCACCATCCTAGCCTTTGTGTTCATTGCCTACGTCATCGCCGTGATCTGCAAGACCTGGGCGGAGCGGCAGCGCATGATGCTGGCGGTGGTGCTGATCATCGGCGCCGTCATCTTCTGGACCCTGTTCGAGCAGGCGGGCAGCTCGCTGAACCTCTTCGCCGCGCGTAACGTCCAGCTGATGGGCATGTCGGCGGCGCAGACGCAGTCGTTCAACGCCGGTTGGATCCTGATCTTCGCCCCGGTGTTCGCCGCACTTTGGGCCGGCCTCGCCGCCCGTGGCCGCGATCCCGATCCGACCTTTAAGTTCGGGCTGGCGCTGCTGCAGGTCGGCCTGGGCTTCATGATCGTGGTGTGGGGCGCGAGCTTCGCGGACGCCCAGTACCGGCTGCCGCTGATCCTGCTGGCGCTGCTTTATCTGTTCCACACAACGGGCGAGCTTTGCCTCTCGCCGGTTGGCCTGTCGCAGATCACCAAGCTTTCCATCCCGGCGGTCGTCTCGTTCATGATGGCGGTCTGGTTCCTCGCCACCTCCATCGCCCAGTACGTGGGCGGCATCATCGCTGGTCACGCCAGCACGGCGACTGTGGGGGGGCAGGTGCTGGACCCGCGAGCGGCGCTGGAATCCTCGCTGACGGTGTTCAACCAGCTTGGCCTGTGGGGCATGGGGCTGGGCGTCGGGTTCCTGATCCTCAGCCGGTTCATCAAGGGTTGGTCGCACGGGGCCGACGATCATGGCCACCATGCGCAGCCTGAACCCATCGCGCCCACCGTCGACGGTGAGCTGTTGGGCGTCAGCCCCAAGGCGGTGCGCGACGAGCGCGACAGCTGAGGATCGCCTGATCCAACACAGTCGAAAGGCCGGGCGTCAGCCCGGCCTTTCTTCTTTCAACGGCCGACGCCGGGGAGCTCAGCCGCCGAAACTCTTGCGGACGTGCATGTAGAACATCGGCCCCACATCGACGTCCCGGTCGTAGGTGACCTGCAGGTCGGAGGTGTTCCGCGGGCCGGCGAAGATCTGGCGGTTGCGGCGGAAACCGCGGGAGGTGGCGTTCATCACCTCGCCGCGCACCAGCACCGTCGGGCTTGGCTTCCACTCGGCGAAAAGCACCACATAGGTCCGCAATTTGTCGGTAGAGATTTCGTCGAAGCGGTAGAAGCGCCGACGCCAGCCGCCGTACACGTCCACGCCGTAGGCCAGCTTGAGGCTGGGAAGCTGCTGGTTGTAGTGCGCTTCCCATTCCAGCGGCCGCAGCCCGGAGATCTCCCGCTCGGACCCTGTGGTCGGGTCGGTGACCTCGCTGCGGCGCGCGACGACGAAGCCGCGGAACTCGCCGCGCCGGACGCCGAGGCGGTCCAGCGGGATGTTCACGTCGAGCTGCAGTTCGTCCTTGGTCCCTTGGCCGATGTTGGCCGGCGCGTCGAACACCCCTGAGGCGTCATAGATGGGCGCGCGATCGATGGTGTCGCTCAGGGCGAAATGGCGCGCCGTCAGGGTGACCACGGCCGAGCGCCAGAAGCGCTGCTCCACGCTGGCTTCCGTGACCCAGGCCTGTTCCGGCACAAGGTCAACGTTACCCGCGCGCACCACGCCTTCGTTCAGCGAGGCCGACGAGACGAAGTCGTCGAAGTCGAGCTGGCCGACCACGCGCTCGAACCGCAGGCGCATCTGGGTTCCGGGCCGGGCCTGCCAGGCGCCCGTCACGCGGGGCTTGGTGAAATAGAGCGTCTTTTCGGTATGGGCGGCCGCCCGGTCGGGCGCATCAGGGTTGGACGTGTCCGAAGTGATCTTGGAGCCCTCCTGGCGCAAGCCGCCTTCGAAGGTCCAGGCGGTGGTGGGCTGCCACACTGCCTTGGCGAAGATCTCGCCCCGCTGCTCCTTCACCTCCGCCTGGGCGGCGGGCAGGTCGGCGGGCGTACCCCGCACCTTGTACTCCGTGGTGCTGTCGAGCGTATTCACGGCGAACTCGGCGCCGCCTTCCCAGGACATGCGGTCGTTCTGCCGGAACCGGAGCACCGACCGGCCGATCGTCTCCACCGTCCGAGCATCCTGGCCGTAGTTGAAGTCATTCAGCGGGATCGTGGCGTTTGAATGATAATCCCAATGCTCCGTTTGGCGCAGGCCGACCACTTCGAGCCGCGTACGCGTGGTTAGGGCCCGATCGTAGCGTAGGCCAACCTCGCTCTGGGCCAGTTCCTGGCCGTCTTCGTTGGATAGTACGGTGGTGCTCGGCGGCAGGAAGGTGCTCGCCTCGTTAAACCTGTAGTGCTCGTAGTAGGCTCGGCCGTTGACCTTCAGCCGGCCGCCGGCCAGCGCGTGGTCGTAGGCGCCGGTCACAGTGACGTCGCGCACTTCTGCGTGGGCCTTTATCTGCGAACGATCCCGAATTTGTCCGTCCGGATCGATCACCAGATAAACCGTGTTGCTGGCGCCATCGTCGGTGCCGCCGCCGGTGCGTAACGCCGCTTCCCACTGACCGCCAGCCGCGGCGCCGGAGCCTTCCGCCCGCAGGCCCACGAAGTTGCGACCGAAGTCGGTGTCCAGCTTGTCGGAGATCTGCAGCAGCCCTTGCATGCCGCCGCCCTTCTTGCGGACGACGTTAGCCAGAACGGTCTTGCCCTGCATGTCGATACCGGGCGCGCCGCCGCGGATCAGGTCGATCCGTTCTACCTGGCTGGCGGGGATCCGGCTGAGGATATCGTCGAGGTCGTCGCTTTTAGTCGCTGGACGAACGCCGTCGATCAGCACATTGCCGGCCGCGCCTTCGAAGCCGCGAACCGACTCGCCCACATCGAGCGTGAAGCCCGGCAGACGGTTGACCATCTCGAGCGCGGTGTTGGGCCGATAATCCGCGAAGAACCCCGGCGGATAAGCAGTGACGCCTTGCGCGGCCGGTGCGGCGACCGGGCTGACCGCAGCGGCGGCCTGTGCAAGGACGAGTACGAACGACATAAGAAAACAGCTCCCCAGCAATGTGGGGAACTGAGCCGTCGCGGGCCTCTCCAGCCAGTTAAATGGCCGTAAGGTGGATTAAATCGCAGACAGGCTGAGGGTCAGAGGCTGGTGCCGCCGACCGTCAGGCCCGTGATCTTCAGGGAGGGCTGCCCCACGCCGACCGGCACGCTCTGGCCCGACTTGCCGCACACGCCGATGCCGGGATCGAAGCCGAAGTCGTCGCCCAGCATGGTGACCCGGGTCAGGGCGGACGGGCCGTCGCCGATCAAGGTGGCGCCCTTCACCGGCGTCGTCAGCTTGCCGTCCTCGATGAGGTAAGCCTCGGTGCACTGGAACACGAACTTGCCGTTCGTGATGTCCACCTGGCCGCCGCCGAAGTTGGCGCAGTAGAGCCCGCGTTTGGTGGAGGCGATCATCTCCTCGCGCGGCGTGTCGCCGCCAAGCATGCCGGTGTTGGTCATCCGGGGCATGGGCATGTGGGCGTAGGACTGGCGGCGGCCGTTGCCGGTCGCCTGCTCGCCCATCAACCGGGCGCTCATGCGATCGTGCATGTAGCCGACCAGGATGCCGTCCTCGATCAGGACGGTGCGGCTGGTGGGGGTGCCTTCGTCGTCCACCGTCAGCGAGCCGCGACGCCCGAGGATCGAGCCGTCGTCGAAGACCGTGACGCCGGGCGCGGCCACCCGCTCCCCGATGCGCCCAGAGAAGGCCGAGGTGCCCTTGCGGTTGAAGTCGCCTTCCAGGCCGTGCCCCACCGCCTCATGCAGCAGCACGCCGTTCCAGCCCGGGCCCAGCACCACATCCATCTCGCCGGCCGGCGCAGGGACCGCCTCTAGGTTCACCAGCGCTTGGCGCAGCGCTTCATCCACCTGGGCTTGCCACTGGTCGGGGGTGATCCAGGCTTCGAAGCCGGCGCGCCCGCCAGCCCCTGTGTAGCCGCTCTCGCGACGCCCATCGCGCTCTACGGTGATCTGAACGTTGATCCGGCACAGCGGGCGCACGTCGCGGATCAGCCGCCCGTCGGCGCGGAGGATCTCCACCGTCCGACGCTCGCCCGCCACAGCAGCCATCACCTGCACGACGCGCGGATCGCGGGCGCGAGCCCAGGCGTCGATCTCTTGCAGCAATGCGACCTTCTCCGAGAAGGCCGGGGAGGCGAGGGGATCGTCCTCGCCGTAGAGCTTGGTGTTGGTGGCGCGAGGCGCCTCCGCGGCCACGCCCTCGTACCCGCGCTTGGCGAGTGCGGCTGAGTCCGCGGCCCGGCCGATTGCCGCTTCCGAGATCTCGCTGGAATGGGCGTAGCCGGCGGTCTCGCCCGCCACGACGCGCAGCCCAAAGCCTTCGGTCGCGTCATAGGATGCGGACTTCAGCCGCCCATCGTCGAAGAGGAAGGACTCGCTCTCCGAACGCTCGACGAACAGCTCGCCGTCATCGGCCCCGCTCAGGGCATTGGCCAGGATGTCCTGGGCGCGGCGGGGATCGACGCCAGCGGAGTCGAGAATGGAAGGCGCGGGGGAATGGGCGTTCATGTCAGGGAAGATAGGCGCCGGCGCCCGCGCCGTCACCCCACCCGGCCGCGGCCTTTCAGACCTTCTCGAGCCCGGCGCGAAGCTGCTTGAGCACGTGGAGGGACGTGTTGAGCGCCTCCAGCTCGAACTGCGCCATCAGCTGAACGCGCAGCTCGGCGGCGATCTGGTCGCCCTCGGCCAAGGCTGCTTCGGCCGCGGGGGTGGCCGTGATGATCTTGGCGCGCCGGTCGTCCGGGTCGGGCGTGCGGACAACCAGGCCCTGCGCCTCCAGCTGATCCAGGATGCGCACAAGCGTCGGCGTTTCTATTCCGACCCGCTCGGCCACTTCCCGCTGGTTCAGCGCGCTCTCAGCGGTGGCGATCCAATATAGAGTGGCCCATCGCGCATTGGTCTGCCCGATCTTGCTCAGCCGTTCGTCCAGCCTGGCCCGCCAGCGGCGCCCGACCAGCACCACCTCCCGCGCGAGCTCCAGTTCGATCTGTGCACGATCGAAGAGCGGGGCGTCGGCCAAGAGGGCTTTGGCGGAGGTCGGGTCGTCCATCGTGAACTCGTACGCGTGCGGGCCGTGGACCAGCCTGCATGAAAGAAGGACCGATTTCGGCGGAGACGCAGCATCGCCTGATTTGCCGCCGCGGGACAACGGGCCGGCAGCCCGCTCAGAATCACGGCACGGACCTCTCCTTCACCCAACGAAGTTCTCCGCAGGGAGGAGGAATCCACCCGAAAGGCTTCGCTCCACAGGCGTCGGCCGTCGTGACCCCTGCGGCGGCATGCAAGCGCCTTGGCAAGCTTATGGGATACGCGTATGCACGCGCGCTGTAGGGCCGGGCGGCGTGAAAGCGCTTGCGCGCGCCTTCTGTCAGTCGGCAGGTCGTCAGTTCCGGACGCGGCCGGCCAACCAAGACCGA
This sequence comes from Phenylobacterium deserti, assembly GCF_003254705.1. Taxonomy (GTDB): domain Bacteria; phylum Pseudomonadota; class Alphaproteobacteria; order Caulobacterales; family Caulobacteraceae; genus Phenylobacterium; species Phenylobacterium deserti. Next base: position 404,562 of record NZ_QFYR01000001.1, on the reverse strand, counting down.
GGGGACATGAAGTCGAGGTTTCAGGGGATGCGGACGCTGGCGGCCGGCGCCGCTGCGGGCGCAATGACGGCGTTCTGGGGCGCAGCCGCCTTCGCCAACGATCTGATCGGCCAGCCGACTCCCGGCGGCATCGATCTGCAGCCGGGCGTCACCCCGCTGCGGCACGACGCGATCTTCTTCCACAACGCGGTGCTGCTGCCGATCATCACGGCCATCACCCTGTTCGTGCTCGGCCTGCTGGTCTGGGTGATCGTGCGCTATAACAAGCGCGCCAACCCCGTTCCGGCCCGCTGGAGCCACAACACCCCGATCGAAGTGATCTGGACCCTGGTTCCGGTCCTGATCCTGGTGTTCATCGCGATCTTCTCGTTCAAGCTCCTCTTCGCCTACCACGACATGCCCAAGCCGGACCTCACGGTGAAGGCGACCGGCTATCAGTGGTACTGGGGCTACGAGTACCCCGACCAAGAAGTTTCCGAGTTCGTCTCCAACATCCTGCCGGAAGAAGAGGCGCGCGCCCGCGGGGTGCCTTTCCGCCTGGCCGCCACCGAGCCGATGGTCGTTCCCGTGAACACCAACGTGCGAGTGCTGGTGACCGGCGCCGACGTGATCCACGCCTTCGCCGTTCCCTCGTTCGGCGTGATCACCGACGCTATTCCGGGCCGGGTGAACGAAACCTGGTTCCGCGCCGAGCGCGTGGGCACCTACTACGGTAACTGCCGCGAGCTCTGCGGCGTGGACCACGCCTTTATGCCGATCGAGGTCCGCGTCGTGAGCCGCGCCGACTTCAACGCCTGGGTCGCTCGCAAGGGCGGCAAGCCGCCGGCGCCGACCCCGACGACGCTGAACGCCATCGGCAACGCCGGCGGCGCGGCGAACACCCCGCCGAACGCGGCGGCCGCCGGTCAGCCGGCCTCGGCCGTCACCTCGGCGAACAATCCCGCGGCGGCCCCGCCGCAAGGCGCGCCCGCGGCCGCGGCGACCCCCTCGTCGCCCGCCGCTCCCGCCGCCACCACTCAGCCTGCGCCGTCGGCGCCGGCCGCGCACTGATCCAGGATAAGCGTAAGATGGCTCAAGCCGCCGCTCACGATCATCACGACAGCCACGACCACAAGCCCAGCTTCTTTGTTCGCTGGCTGTTCTCCACCAACCACAAGGACATCGGCACCCTCTACCTGCTGTTCGCCATCATGGCGGGCCTGGTGGGCGGCGCCCTGTCGGGCCTGATCCGCTGGGAACTGGCCGAGCCGGGCATCCAGGTGTTCCGGGAAGGCAGCCTGCTGGCGACCCTCGGCCTGATCGAGCCTTCCAAGCACGGCTACAACGTCGTGGTGACCGCCCACGCCCTGATCATGATCTTCTTCATGGTCATGCCGGCGATGATCGGCGCCTTCGGCAACTGGTTCGTCCCGCTCATGATCGGTGCGCCGGACATGGCCTTCCCGCGGATGAACAACATCTCGTTCTGGCTGCTGGTGGCGGCGTGGGTGCTGCTCTGCACCTCGATGTTCGTCGATGGCGGCCCGGGCATGGGCTTCGGCGGCGGCTGGACGGCCTATCCGCCCCTGTCCACTACGGGCCACGCCGGTCCGGCCTTCGACCTGGGCATCCTGTCGCTCCACCTCGCGGGCGCCAGCTCGATCCTGGGTGCGATCAACTTCATCACCACCATCTTCAACATGCGCGCGCCGGGCATGACCCTGCACCGCATGCCGCTGTTCGCGTGGTCGGTGCTGATCACCGCCTTCCTGCTGCTGCTGTCGCTGCCCGTTCTGGCCGGCGCCATCACCATGCTGCTGACGGACCGGAACTTTAACACCCAGTTCTTCAACGCGGCCGGCGGCGGCGACCCGGTGATGTACCAGCACCTGTTCTGGTTCTTCGGTCACCCCGAAGTGTACATCCTGATCCTGCCCGGCTTCGGCATCATCAGCCACATCGTGTCGACCTTCTCGCGCAAGCCGGTGTTCGGCTACCTCGCGATGGCATACGCGATGGTCGCCATCGGCTTCATCGGCTTCGTCGTGTGGGCGCACCACATGTACACCGTGGGCCTGAACATCAACCTGCGCGCCTACTTCGTGGCGGCCACCATGGTCATCGCGGTGCCGACGGGCGTGAAGGTGTTCTCGTGGATCGCCACCATGTGGGGCGGCTCGATCGACTTCAAAACGCCGATGCTCTGGGCGATGGGCTTCATCTTCCTGTTCACCGTCGGCGGTGTGACGGGCGTGGTGCTGGCCAACGCCGGCATCGACTACAGCCTGCACGACACCTACTATGTGGTGGCGCACTTCCACTACGTGCTCAGCCTCGGCGCGGTGTTCGCGATCTTCGCCGGCTTCTACTACTGGTTCGAGAAAATGTTCGGGGTGAAGTACCGCGAATGGCTCGGCCAGCTGCACTTCTGGGTCATGTTCATCGGCGTGAACCTGATCTTCTTCCCGCAGCACTTCCTCGGCTTGCAGGGCATGCCCCGCCGCTACGTGGACTATCCGGAAGCGTTCACCTTCTGGAACCAGGTCTCGTCGCTGGGCTACGCCATCACCCTCGTCGGTGTCGGCATCTTCCTGGTGGTCCTGCTGGAAGCCATGGTCACCCGCCGCAAGGGCGTTGCCAATCCGTGGGGCGAAGGCGCCACCACCCTCGAGTGGACGCTCTCCTCTCCGCCTCCGTTCCACCAGTTCAACGAACTGCCGGTGGTGAAGACCGAAAGCCACTGACCGGTTCGGTCACGAAACATCGAGGGCGCGCGCCGGCTTCGGCGCGCGCCCTTCGAACGTTCAGAGTAAGCTCATGGCCATGTCTCAGGCCCTCGACACTTCCCGCGCGCCGTCTCGCTGGCAGGACTTCCTCCAGCTTCTGAAGCCTCGCGTCATGTCGCTGGTGGTCTTCACCGGGCTGACGGGCCTCGTCTGCGCGGGCCAGCCGGTGAACCCGATCCTGGGCGCAGTCGCGATCCTCTGCATCGCAGTGGGCGCCGGCGCCTCGGGCGCGCTGAACATGTGGTACGACCGCGACATCGACGCGAAGATGCGCCGCACGCGCGGCCGTCCGGTGCCCGCCGGGCGGGTGCAGAGCGCCGACGCCCTAGCCATGGGCGTGGTGCTCTCCCTGTTTTCGGTGATGTTGATGGGCATGGCCCTCAACTGGCTCGCCGCCGGCCTGCTGGCCTTCACCATCCTCTTCTACGCGGTGATCTACACCGTCTGGCTGAAGCGTTGGACCGCCCAGAACATCGTCATCGGCGGGTTGGCCGGGGCGCTTCCTCCGGTGATCGGCTGGGCGGCGGCGACGGGGTCAGCCCCGCTGAACGCCTGGCTCCTGTGCCTGATCATCTTCATGTGGACACCGCCGCACTTCTGGGCCCTCTCGCTCTACACCAGCGAAGACTACGCCAAGGCCGGGATCCCGATGATGCCGGTGGTGGCGGGCGCCGCGTCCACGCGTCGCCAGATCCTGATCTACAGCCTGTTGTTCGTGCCGATCTGCATCGTGCCCGCCTTCACGAGCCTTGGCGGCGCCGCCTATCTGACTGTGGCGGGGATCGGCGGCCTGGTGTTTCTGCTGCTGGCGTGGCGGCTGTTCCGCAGCCATGCGGGCGAGAGCTCCGATCCACGCAATGACGCAGGGCTCTATGACGTGCGGGCGGGCGCCAAGGACGCGCGAAACCTGTTCGCCTTCTCGATCCTCTACCTGACCCTGCTGTTCGCCACCCTGCTGGTGGAGCATGTGGTCGGCCTGCCTGCCCTGGAGCTGTTCTGATGAGCGATCCGTCCCGCGAGACCGAGGCCGAGACCAAGGCCCGCCGGGGGCGCAATATCGCGCTCGGCCTGGGGTTGGCCCTCTTCGTGATCCTGATCTTCGTCGTCACCATAGTGAGGCTCGGCGGCAATGTCGCACAGCGTCCCTTCTGATCGGCCGGCGCCCACGCCCGCCGAACGCCGGAACAAGCGGGTCGCCCTCATCTGCGGGGTGGCCTTCTTCGGCATGATCGGTGCGTCCTACGCCGCCGTGCCGATCTATCGCGCCTTCTGCCAACTGACCGGCTTCGACGGCACCGCCAAGCGGGCCGAGGCGGCGCCGGACGCGGTGCTGGCCCAGAAGCTGACGATCCGCTTCGACGCCAACGTGCGGGGCGGCCTGCCTTGGACCTTCAAGGCGGATCAGACCTCGCAGGACGTGAAGATCGGTGAGACGAAGATCGCCACCTTCAAGGTCACGAACAACTCCGACCAGGCGATCACCGGCCGCGCGGTGTTCAACGTCGTGCCCGAACAGGCTGGCGCCTACTTCAACAAGCTCCAGTGCTTCTGCTTCTCCGACCAGACCATCGGCCCGCGTCAGACGGTGGACATGCCGGTGCTCTATTTCGTCGACCCGAAGTACGCGAGCGACTTCGAGACCAAGGGAAAGAAGGAAGTGACCCTGTCCTACACCTTCTTCCCGTCCGTGGAGGCCGCGCCGGCAGCGAAAGTGGCGCAAGCTTCCACCACAAAGCCTGTTTCGGCCCTTGGCGGATCGACCGCCGCAGGGCTATAGCGTCACGCGAACCGGCCTGCGGCCCACGCCGAGTCTGCGGGGCCATGGCCGTGCTCGAGGTTTGAGAGGGGTTTAGGACCGAAATGGCCGACGCGAGCGTCAAGCACGACTACCACCTGGTCAATCCGAGCCCCTGGCCGCTCGTCGCGTCGATCTCCGCCACGGTCATGGCCATCGGCGGCGTGATCTGGATGAAGGGCCTGTTCGGCATCGACAAGGGCACCCCCTGGGTGTTCTTCGCCGGTCTCGCGGGCATCCTCTACACCATGGTCGGCTGGTGGTCGGACGTGGTGAAGGAAGCCAACCAGGGCGATCACACGCCGGTCGTCTCGATCGGCCTCCGCTACGGCATGATCCTGTTCATCGCCTCCGAGGTGATGTTCTTCGTCGCCTGGTTCTGGATGTTCTTCGAGATGGCGCTCTTCCACGAGCACCGGACCCTGTCCGCCATCGAGGAAGTCCGCACCGCCTGGGCCACCTGGCCGCCGACCGGCGTTGAGACCGTTCCCGCCTGGCACCTGCCGCTGGTGAACACCCTGACCCTGCTGCTCTCGGGCACGACGGTCACCTGGGCTCACCACGCCATCCAGCAGGACGATCGCAAGGGCGCCAAGATCGCGCTCACGCTCACGATCATCCTCGGCGTGCTGTTCTCCTGCATCCAAGCGTACGAGTACCACCACATCCTGGAGCACAAGTACTTCTTCTCGGAAGAAGCGGCGAACTCCGGCCTGTATGGCTCGACCTTCTTCATGGCCACTGGCTTCCACGGCTTCCACGTTCTGGTGGGGACCATCTTCCTGGCGGTCTGCCTGCTGCGTCTGATGCGTGGCGGCTTCACCCCGCAGAAGCACTTCGGCTTCGAAGCGGCCGCCTGGTACTGGCACTTCGTCGACGTCGTCTGGCTCTTCCTGTTCGCCTTCATCTACGTGGTGTTCGCGGGCGCCGGAGCCCACTGACGTGCCCCGCGCGGCCAACCCGCTCCTGGCGGGGGTCGCGGGGCGCTGCCCCAACTGCGGCGAGGGCCACCTGTTCGAGGGTTTCCTCAAGGTGGCCCCGCGATGCGAAGCCTGCGGCTTCGACCTTGCGAAGGCCGACTCCGGCGACGGCCCGGCGGTCTTCGTCATTCTGATCGCCGGACTGCTGGTGGCCTTCGGCGCCCTCTTCACGGAGGTCGCCCTGGCCCCGCCGGTTTGGGTTCACCTGATTGTCTGGCTGCCCGCCACGCTGGTGATCGTCCTGGCGCTCCTTCGACCGTTCAAAGGCGCCATGCTGGCGGCGCAGTTCATGAACAAGGCCTCCGAAGCTCGCCATGACTGACGGGTGGGAGCCCCAGCTCCCGCCGGCGGAGCATGCGCGCGCGGTCCCAGTCCGCTTCCCCGTAGGCATGACCATCGCCACGGTTATTGCGCTTGGGATCCTGATCTTCCTCGGCAGCTGGCAGCTCCAGCGGATGAAGTGGAAGCAGGAGCTGCTGGCCCATGTCGAAGCGCTGAAGTCCGCTCCCGCCCAACCTGTCGGCCCCGTGCTGGATGCGCTTGGCGAGGGACGCGACGTGGCCTTCACCCGCGTGCGAGCCGTCTGCCCCGGCCTGGCCACAGCGCCCTTCGTTCAGCTCTATGGCATCCAGTCTGGCCAGGCCGGATCGCGCCTGATCTCCGCCTGCCAGGTGGAGAGCGCGCCCTACCGCCACATCCTGGTGGACCGGGGGTTCGTCCCTGACACCGTCTCGGCCCGCCCGCCCGTCGACCCATCGAACCAAGCCCCTGTGGAGGTGGTCGGGGTTCTGCGCGCGCCGGACGCCGCGAGCTTCGTCACCCCCGCCAATCACCCTGAGCAGAACCGCTGGTTCTCGCGCGACGCGGTCGCCATGGGCGAGGCGCTGGGCGCATCCCAGGCCGCGCCCGTTTTCCTGATGGCCGAAACCCGGACCAATCCCGAGTGGGCGGCGCTCGTCCCTGCGCCGCTGCCGGCGGAGATCCCGAACCGCCATCTGGAATACGCCCTGACCTGGTTCGGCCTTGCCGCAGCGTTAGCCGGCGTCTATGCCGCCATGCTCCTGAGAAGACGGAAGATCTGATGCGTTACGTCTCGACCCGCGGGCAGTCACCTGCGGTCGGCTTCGTCGATGCGGTGCTGGCCGGCCTGGCTCCCGATGGGGGGCTCTACATCCCCGAAGCTTGGCCCACCTTCACGGCCGAGGAGATCGCCGGCTTCGCCGGGCGGCCCTACCACGAGGTGGCGGCGGCGGTGATCGGCGCCTTTGCAGGCGACGAGATCAAGCCTGCGGCCCTGCTCGAGATGTGCCGCGAGGCCTACGCGACCTTCAACCACGCCGCCGTCGTGCCCATTGTGCAGATCGGCCCCGACGCCTTCATCGCCGAGCTGTTCCACGGCCCGAGCTTGGCGTTCAAGGACGTGGCCATGCAGATCCTGGCCCGCCTGTACGATCACGTGCTGGGCGGTCAGAACCGCACCCAGACCATCATCTGCGCCACCTCAGGCGACACTGGCGGCGCGGCGGTGGAAGCCTTCCGCGGCCGCAAGAACGTCAAGATCGTCGCCCTTTTCCCGGAAGGCCGCATCAGCGAGGTGCAGCGCCGTTTCATGACCACCGCCGCCGAGGCGAACGTCGCGTGCGTGGCGGTGCAGGGCACGTTTGACGACTGCCAGGCGATCGTGAAGCAGACGTTCCAGGACCAAGTCCTGCGCCAGGCGGTCGACCTGTCCGGCGTGAACTCCATCAACTTCGCCCGCATCGCGGCGCAAGCCGTCTACTACTTCACCGCCGCCGTCGCCTTGGGTGCGCCGCTGCGTCCGGTGAACTTCTGCGTGCCTTCCGGCAATTTCGGCGACGCCTTCGCCGGCTACGTGGCCAGCCGCATGGGCCTGCCGCTGGGCCGGATTGTCGTGGCGACTAACTCCAACGACATCCTGGCTCACGCCTTCGAAGACGGCCGCTACGCCCGCGGCGTCGTCCAGCCGACGATCTCCCCGGCCATGGACATCCAGTCGGCGTCCAACTTCGAGCGGCTCTACTTCGAAGCGGTGAAGCGCGAACCGGTTGAAACGGCCCGCGCATTCCAGGCCTTCAACGAGGCCGGCGCGATCGACATCCCGCCGCAGGCCTTCGCCGCCATGCGCGAGCTGTTCCGCGGCGTCGGCGTGTCGGAGGATGAGACCCGTCGCACCATCGTCGCCACGCTGAACGAAACGGGCGAACTGATCGACCCGCACACGGCCGTCGCGGTGGCCGCCCTGCGCCGGGTGGAGGATCTCGATGGTCCCGTGGTCGTGCTGTCCACGGCTCACCCCGCCAAGTTCCCTGATGACGTGGCCGCCGCCAGCGGCGTGACGCCGCCGCTCCCTCGCGGTGCAGCGGACCTCGCCGAGCGCCCGGAGCGTTTCGACCGTCTCCCGGCCGAAACGGAGACCATCAAGGCCTATGTCCGCGCCTTTGCCGAAGCCTGAGGCCCGCGTCCCAAGCGTTCACACCCTGCCCAACGGGGTGCGGGTGGTCTGCGACCCCATCCCCGGCCTCCAGACGGTGGCGCTTTCGGTCGTGGCCGGCCGCGGCGCTCGTTGGGAGGACGCCCATCGGTCCGGCTGGTCGCACCTGCTCGAGCACATGGTGTTCAAAGGCGCAGGCGGCCGCTCCGCGCGTGACATCGTCGAGGTGATCGAGGCCGAAGGCGGCCAGATCAACGCCGCCACGGGCTACGAGCGCACCAGCTATCAGGTCCGGGCGCTCGCCGGCGGCCTGGACCTCGGCTCGGCCGTTCTGTCCGACCTCGTGCTACGGCCGTCCATGGACGCCGGCGACCTCGCCCGTGAGAAGCAGGTGGTGGGCCAGGAGATCGCCGAGGCCGCTGACGCGCCTGACGATCTGGTCTTCGAACTCGCCCAGGAAGTAGCCTTCGCGGCCCATCCGCTCGGCCGGCCGATCCTCGGGACGAATGAGAGCATCGGGCGCGCCACGCCCGACACCCTGGGCGCCTGGCGCAGCGCCATTTACGGCGCCCAGAGCCTGGTGGTCAGCGCCGCGGGCGCGGTGGAGGAGGGCGAGCTTCTGCGCCTGGCCGAACGCGACTTTGGCGCAGCCAACGGCCAGATGCTGCCCGAGCCGGAAGCCGCCGCCTTCACCGGCGGCGAGCGGGCCGTGGCCAAGCGCCTGGAGCAGGCCAACGTCGTCCTTCTGCTGCCCGCCGTCGGCGCGATGCACCCCGACTACTTTGCCTTGCGTCTGTTGGCCGAGATCCTCGGCGGCGGCATGGCCTCGCGCCTGTTCCAGGAAGCGCGGGAAAGGCGCGGTCTCGCCTATGCGATCGACGCCTATTCCGAGACCTATTCCGACACGGGCGTGCTGGGCATCTTCGCCGGCTGCGCGGCGGGTGACGCCGAGGAACTGGCCAAGGTCGCCGCGGGGGAGATCGAGGGCATGCTGACGCCGGTGGGCGAGGCCGAACTCGCCCGCGCGAAGGCTCAGCTCAAGGGCGCGATGTTCATGGCCCGCGAGTCTCCCTTGGCGCGCGCCGAACAGGCCGCCGCCCAGGTGCTGATGTTCGACCGGGTCCTCTCGCCCGAGGAAGTCGCCGCGGAGGTCGACGCTGTGACCGCAGGCGATCTGGTGCGCCTCACGGGGCAGATCCTGGCCAACCGCAACGCCGCCGTCGCCGTGCTCGGACCGAAGTCGGCGCTCAAGGCGGCGCCTGCTTTCCGACGCGCCCTGTTCGGCTAGCGCAGCGCACGCTTGACCTGCGGCTGATTTGGGCGAGGCTCCTCGCATGGCCCTGTTGGACTGGATGACGCCGGAGAACGGCCTTCGCGTTGACGGCGAGGCCATCTTCCTGCGCGCGCCCCGAGCCTCCGACTACAACGAATGGCGGGACCTGCGAGCCGCCTCGCGCAGCTTCCTGCAGCCGTGGGAGCCGACCTGGCCGACCGACGATCTGTCCAGGGCGGCCTTTCGCCGTCGGCTCAGCGCCTATGCCCGGGACCGCGACCTTGGCGTCGCCTATCCCTTCTTTGTCCACCGGGCCGAGGACGAGGCGCTGACCGGCGGCATCACCCTGTCGAACATCCGCCGCGGCGTCGCCCAGATGGGTTCGATCGGCTACTGGTGCGGCCGCCCCTTCACCCGTCAGGGACACACCTTGGCCGCGGTGCGCGCGCTTTCCGAATTTGCTTTCCGCACCCTCGGCCTCCACCGCCTGGAAGCGGCCTGCATTCCCGACAACCTCGGCTCTCGCCGGCTGCTCGCAAAGGCCGGCTTCACCGAGGAAGGTTATGCCAAAGCTTATCTGAAAATTAACGGCGTATGGCGAGACCATGTCCTGTTCGGCCTCACCACGCCCTTCAGCGTGCTGGAAGGCCCGGACGAGGGGGTTTCGGTCTGACCGGAGCCTGAGGTTTTCCCGCTGGGGCAGGCGACTTGGCCGAGACGCCGAACGACCGCTGGAACTGGGACGCCGCCGCAACCCTGGACGCTCTGGGCGCCGCGGCCGTGGCGATCTGGAGCTGGGAGCCGGAGGCTGACCGCCTGCGCCTGACCGGCGGCGTTCGCGCCCTGGGCCTCGCCCCGCTTGCCCCCGACTGCTCCTCCGCCGCCCTGCGCGCCCTGGCGCTGCCTCAGGACCGCGCCCTGGCCGACGATCTTCTTCGGCCCCGTTCTGCCGGCTCGGAGGTCGCCCTGCGCGTGCGCATCCGCGGCGCCGGCGTGTGCGTCTGGCGCGGCGTCTGGCGCGAGGATGGGCGGGCGAGCGGCGTCGTCGCCGCGGAGACGGCTTTCGCTGCCCCTGAACAGGATGACCTCACCGGCCTGATGCGGCGTCGCAGTTTCCTGGCGCAGGCGCGAGAGCGCCTGCAGGCGCCCGGCGGTCACGAACTGATCGTCGCCGATCTCGACCGCTTGAGGCGCTTGAACGAGGCGCTCGGCCACGAACGCGCAGATCTGGTGCTGGCGGCCCTGGCCTCGCGCCTGGCTACCGCATTCCCGCCCGGCGCCCTGCTGGGTCGCGTCGGCGAGGACGAGTTCGCGGCGCTGTGTCCCGCCGAGGTATCCCCGGGCGCAGAGGCTATGCGCAAGGCGCTGGAGACGCCGCTCCGCATCGCCGGGCTCGATATTCATCCCACCCTTTCTATTGGCGCCGTCCAAACCCAGGGCGGGGAAGACGCGCCCGAAGCGGCCGAACTGCTGCGCCGCGCCGAGCTTGCGGTGGAAGCGGCCAAGACCGCCGGGAGAGGCGGCGCCGCCGACTACGGCCGCGCCTTGGAAAGCGACGGGCTCTCCCGCCTTGCCCTGGAGGGCGAGATCAAGGGCGCACTGGAGCGCGGCGAGTTCATCCCGTTCTACCAGCCGGTGATCCGGCTCGGCACGGGCGCTCTGGCCGGGTTTGAAGCCCTTGTGCGGTGGCGTCACCCTCGCCGCGGCCTGCTGCTGCCCGAGCAGTTCCTGCCCATGTGCCAGGAGCTCGGCCTGATGAGCGCCTTGGGTTCGGCCGTGCTGAGGGAGGCCGCACGCCAGCTGTCGGTCTGGCGGGCCCGGCATGAGGCGGCCGCGGGTCTTTCAGTGGCCGTGAACCTCTCCACTGGCGAACTGGACCGCAAAGGCCTGCTGGCCGAGATCATCGAGATCCGCAACGCCACCGGTCTGCCGCCAGGCGTGCTGAAGCTCGAGGTGACCGAAAGCGACGTCATGCGCGACCCCGACCGCGCGGCCATCACCCTGCACAAGCTCCGCGCGGCCGGCGTCACCCTTGCCCTGGACGACTTCGGAACGGGCTTCTCGTCCCTGTCCTACCTGGCGCGTCTGCCGTTCGACACGCTGAAGATCGACCGCTATTTCGTGCGCACCCTGGCCACCAACTCCGGCTCGGAGAAGATCGTCTCCTCCGTCGTGAAGCTGGGGCAGGACCTGGCGCTGGAGGTCGTCGCCGAAGGCGTGGAGAACGCCGGCATGGCCCGCCGCCTCCTGGCGCTCGGGTGTGACTACGGTCAGGGGTTCGGATATTCGCCGGCGCTGTCCGCGCATGACGCGGAGAGCTTCATCCTGCAGTGCGGAGCCGACGGCGCGGCGCCCATCCGGGCGCGCAACCGCGCTTAGGCGTGTCCGGCCGCCGAGCTCAGCCGATGCGGATCGATGCCCAGCTTGGCGAGCGCCCGGGTCCACTTCTGCTCATGGTCTGACCCGAAGATCAGGCTCTCGTCCGCTTCGCAGGTCAACCAGACGTTTTCACGAATCTCCAGCTCGAGCTGGCCGGCGCCCCAGCCCGAATAGCCCAGCGCCAGGATCGAGCGACGCGGCGGGCCAGAGCCGCCCATGGCCTCCAGCACGTCGCGGGTGGCGGTCAGCGTCAGCGCATCGGTGACCTCGATGGAGTGTTCGCTGGCGTAGTCTGCGGTGTGGAGTACGAAGCCGCGTTCCCGCTCCACAGGCCCACCCAGCAACACTAGATCCTCCGGCGCCTCGGCCTCGGACGTGATCTCCAGCCGCTCGAGCAGGTCCGGCACCGTCAAACCTTCGACCGGTCGGTTCAGGGCCAAGCCCATGGCGTGCTGGTGGTCGTGGGCGCAGATCAGGATCAAGGCCCGCTCGAAGCGGGGGTCGCCGATGCCGGGCATCGCGATCAGGAGCTGGCCCGAAAGGAAACTCGCTTCCATTCCCTCCAGAATGAGCGCAATCGCGGCGCTTTCAAGAGCATGCGATGCGGCCGCCTGTTGCAGCCGACGCGGATGGCGCTATGTCGCAGGCTCCAACGAACGAGCAAAGGGACGGACATGACGATCAAGGTTGGCGACAAGCTGCCCAGCGTGACTCTCACCCAGGCCACCGCCGAAGGCCCGCGCCCGGTGGGAAGCGATGAATTCTTCGCCGGCAAGAAGGTGGCGCTGTTCGCCGTCCCGGGCGCCTTCACCCCCACCTGTTCGGCCAAGCACCTGCCCGGCTTCAAGCAGCTGGCGCAAGACATCCGCGGCAAGGGCGTGGACGTCATCGCCTGCGTCTCCGTCAACGACGCCTTCGTGATGCGCGCCTGGGGCGAGGAGCAAGCCGTGGGCGAGGACATCGTCATGCTGGCCGACGGCAATGGCGACTTTACCAAGGCCGTGGGGCTGGAAATGGACGGCTCCAAGTTCGGCATGGGGCTGCGCTCGCAGCGCTACTCGATGGTGATCGAGGACGGCGTCGTAAAGGAGCTCAACGTCGAGCAGCCGGGCGAATTCAAGGTGTCCGCCGCCGACTACCTCGTCGCGCAGCTCTGATCACGCCTTCGGGAAGGGCTTGCTGAGATAGCGCGAGCCCTTCTCCCCGAACCGCCAGGGTAGGTCGGCCGCCCGGCTGATGCCGATGCGCGGACCTGTGACGAGATCGGCCGGCGGCCCGACCTCCAGGACGAAAGGCGGGGCGTCCAGCCGCGCGCCGTCGTGCTCCCTCGTGACGCCCAGCGCCTGGCACAGCCGCCCTGGACCGGAGCAGAGCACCCGCGGATCCTGCAGACCGCGCCTGTCGCGCATGAGGTCCAGCCCCGCCGTGGGCTCGATCGCGCGGATCAGCACCGCGCTGCCCGGCGCATCCCCGCACACGAAGTTCAGGCACCAGTGGATGCCGTAGGACCGATAGACGTAGGCCCGGGCGACTGGGCCGAACATGGCTGCGTTGCGCGCCGTGGGACCTGAGAAGCTGTGCGAAGCCGGGTCCTCGTGGTGATAGGCCTCGGTCTCGACAATGCGGCCGCCGACGCCAGCCACCAGCAGGGTCGATCCGATGAGGTCGCGGGCCACTTGGACCGGATGGCGGGCGAAAAAGGCGTCGGCATGCATCATGAGGCCAACGCATAACCGTCCGCGGCGGCTTCGGCGTCAGGCCGATCGCGCTTGGTCGGCGATTTCCGGACGCGGCGCTGACACGGCTCGGGCCATGGCTTCCAGCAGGTCCTGGATGTGGAACGGCTTGGTGCTGTGGTCGGTGAAGCCCAGGTCCAGATAGCGCTGGCGCCCGCCGGAGGTGACATCGGCGGTCAGGGCCACCACAGGCGCGAAGCGGTTCGGCCCTTCAGTGGCGCGCAGGCGCGCCAGCACCGTCTCGCCAGTCATGCCTGGCATCTGGATGTCCATCAGAACGAGGTCGAATACCTGGGCGGCCAGGCTGGACAGGGCTTCGGGACCGCTCGCCGCCTTGACGAGTTCGTGCCCCAGGCTGGTCAGCAGCTGGTCCAGGACCATGAGGTTGACCGGGTTGTCGTCGACGGCCAGCACCCGCAGGTGGTCGATCTGCGGCGCCTCGGTGCGCGCTGGCGCGGGGCGATTGGCGCCGAACGCCTGCGCCAGCTCCAGGGGCAGTTCCACCGTGAAGGTGGAGCCCACGTCCGGCGTGCTCTCTACGTTGATCCGCCCGTCCATCAGCTCCGTCAGCTGCTTGGCGATGGAAAGGCCAAGGCCGGTGCCGGCGCCACGCGTGTCGCTCAGATCGGCCTGAGAAAAGCGGTCGAAGAGGGTGGGCAGGGCGTGGGCTGCGATGCCAGGTCCGGTGTCCTTCACCGACAGCCTGACCATCACCAGGCCGTCGGCGTGCGGACGCGCCTCGGCGATCACCTGGACCGAGCCCTTGGCGGTGAACTTCAGGGCGTTGCCGATCAGGTTGAACAGGATCTGCCGCATCCGCAGCGCATCCATCCAGACGAAGTCCGGCACGTCGTCCGTCACCTGGAGTATCAGGCTGACGCCCTTCTCCTGCGCGCGGGCGTTCCAGAAACCGACCAGCCGGTCGAGGAACAGGCGCAGGTCCTCCACGCCTCGAACAATCTTAAGGTGGCCGGCGTCGATCTTCGAGACGTCCAGCACGTCGTTGAGGATGGCGAGCAGGTATTCGCCGCTGTCGATCAGGGTCGCCAAGCGTTCGATCTGGACCGGGTCCTTCTCGTCGCGCTGCAGCAGTTGAGCCATCCCCAGCACGCCGTTCATGGGCGTGCGGATCTCATGGCTCATGGTGGCCAGGAAATTGGACTTGGCGAGGTTCGCCTCGCGAGCTGCCTCGCGCGCCTGGTCGGCGGCCGCATGTTCGGCCAGCGCCTGATCCCGGGCGGCGGCCAGGTCCCTCACCAGGACGAGGTTCGCCTCGAACGCCGCTTGGCGGCCCTGCACCATCTTCACGGCCCGCTCGGAGATCACCAGCAGGACGCCGAGCAGCGCGGCCAGTGCAATGCCTAAAGCCGCCAGGCCACCGGCGGTCAGGTGGGTCGCGGCGAAGGCGACGGCCGCCACGGGCGGCGCGGCGAGGCTCCAGAACACGGCGCGCGAGGCCGAGCCCGCGGCCGGCGCGTAAACGATCACCGTCAGGCAGACGACGGCCAGGTAGAGCGCTTCCGGCACGTCGCCCATCAAAGACATCAAGACTGGCGGCGCGAGATAGATGATGGTCCGCAACAGCGAGGCAACGGCGGCGGGGCCAAAGCGGCCGGTGTCCCGCGCCTCGCGCGCTCGCTCCGTCAGCCAACGGCGCATCCAGATGTGGAACAGAACCTCATAGCTCAGGGCCGCCACAAGCCCGCCCAGCGCGACCAAGGGATGGCCGAGCAGGGTGCCGCAGAGCGCCGCAGCGAAGTTCACGGCGAACCGGACCGGCAGCGGCAGGCGCACCTCGGCGGCGGTGAGCTGCAAGCTTTTCAGCTCGACTCCCACCCCGGCGGTTTCCTCGCCGGACTCGGTCCTGTGCTCTCGAGCGACCATCAACACCCCAATTTGGGCGAAACTAGCCGCGATTGGTAAAGCTTAGAGAAACAACCAAAAAAGTTCCTGGTCGGAGCCCTGGGGCGGCTCAGGCCGAGAGCGCTTCCGCCGCAACGGCTGCGAGGTCGTCCGCTCCCGAGCGGAGTCCTTCGGCGACACCCGGCGCAAGGGCCAGAACATGGTCGGCGTAGACGCGGGCCAAAGCCAACTTCGAACGGGCCCAGGCCTCGTCCGAGCCGGCTGCCGCAAGGGCTTGCCGGGCCAGCATCCAGCCGCCGATGACGTCGCCGGCCAAGCGCAGGTACGGAGTGGCCGCCGCCAGCGTGTCCGCGCCGGGGTGAGCCAGGATCCAGTCGCCCGCCTCCTGGAGCGCCGCCGCCCCAGCCGCCAGCCGCCGGCCGACGCCTGCCAGCTCGGCCTGTCCGGTCAGTTGCTCCGCGGTCAGCAGGATCTCGGCGCACAGCTCCCGCATGACCGCGCCCTGCGCCATGGGCAGCTTGCGGCCGACCAGGTCCATGGCCTGAATGCCGTTGGTGCCTTCATAGATCGGCGCGATGCGGGCGTCGCGATAGTGCTGGGCCGCGCCAGTCTCTTCGATGAAGCCCATGCCGCCGTGGACCTGCACGCCCATGGAGGCGACCTCCACACCGACGTCCGTCGACCAGGCCTTGGCGATGGGCGTGAGCAGCTCCTGCCTGGCCTGAGCCGCCGCTCGCTCGGTCTCGTCCTCAGCCAGCCGCGCCAGGTCCGACAGCACTCCAGTGGTGAGGCAGATGCCGCGCGCCGCCTCGATCTTCGCCTTCATCAACAGCAGGGTGCGGCGCACGTCGGGGTGGTCGAAGATCGCGGCCGGATAGTCCTGCGACCACACTGAACGGCCTTGCCGGCGTTCCTGAGAGAAGGCGAGCGCCTGCTGGAAGGCCCTCTCGGCGATGCCCACGCCTTCCACGCCCACCTGCAGGCGCGCGGCGTTCATCATGATGAACATGTGGGCGAGGCCCTTGCCCAGTTCGCCAACCAGCTCCGCCTTCGCGCCTTCGAACAGCATCACGCAGGTGGGGGAGGCGTGGATGCCCAGCTTGTGCTCGATGCCGCCTGGCCGCAGCTCGTTGAGCTCACCCAGCGAACCGTCGTCGTTGACCAGCCGCTTGGTGGCCAGGAACAGGCTGATGCCCTTCACGCCGGGCGGCGCATCAGGGGTCCGGGCGAGCACCAGGTGGCAGATGTTGTCCGTGGCGTCATGGTCGCCCCAGGTGATGTAGATCTTCTGGCCGTAGAGCCGGTACCCGCCCTCGCCATCCGGCTCCGCGCGGGTTGTGAGGCCGGCCAGGTCCGATCCCGCCTGCGGCTCGGTCAGGTTCATGGTGCCGGTCCATTCGCCGGACACCAGCTTGGGCAGCACCAGCCGCTTCTGGCGCTCCGTCCCTTGCAAGGTCAGCGCTTCAATGGCGCCCTGGGTCAGGGTCGGGCAAAGGCCGAACGCCATGTTGGCCGCGTGCACCATCTCGAACACGGCCAGCTCCAGCGCCTTGGTCAGCCCCTGGCCGCCATGCTCCGGATCGGCGGACAGCGAGTTCCAGCCGGCCTGGGCGAAGGCCCGGTAGGCGTCGGCGAAGCCTGGCGCTGCGGTCACTCGCCCGTTTTCGTACCGCGCCCCTTCCAGGTCGCCGCGGCGGTTCAACGGGGCCAGCACCTCGGTGGTGAAGGCGCCCGCCGCTTCCAGCACGGCCGCCACCGTCTCCTCGTCCAGCTCCGGGAATGCCCGTGCGATCAGGGCGTCGTGGCCAACGGTCTTGAGCGCAAACAGCAGATCTCGAACGGGGGCGCGGAAGGTCATGGGCAAGCCTCTGATGTGTCCAACAACCGTTTAGGCGAAGGGCAGGGCGGCTCCAAGGCTGCCCCAAGGGGAACCATCGGACCCACCCAGGGTTGGGCGTCCGAATCTCCGCTCCGAGGAAAAACCTAAATGTCTGAAGCCCTGAAACCGCTCGCCGTCGTCACCGGCGCCTCCTCCGGCATCGGCTACGAACTGGCCAAGATCGCCGTCGAGAACGGCTATGACCTCGTCATTGCGGCCGACCGTCCCGAGATCGTGGAGGCGGCGCAGGCCTTCCAGGGCATGGGCGCCAAGGTCGATCACCTGCAGGTGGACCTTTCCACCAAGGAGGGTGTCGACGAGCTCGTTCAGCTGATCGGCGGCCGCCCCGTTGACGCCCTGCTGGCGAACGCCGGCCATGGCCTCGGCCATGCTTTCCTCGAGCAGAGCTTCGAGGACATCCTGCACGTGGTGAACACCAACATCACCGGCACCATCTATCTGGTGCAGCAGGTCGCCAAGCCAATGGTCCAGCGCGACAAGGGCAAGATCCTGTTCACCGGCTCCATCGCGGGCCTGATGCCCGGGACTTTCCAGGCGGTCTACAACGGCACCAAGGCGTTCATCGACTCCTTCTCCTTCGCCCTGCGCAATGAGCTGAAGGACACTGGGATCACCGTCACCTGTCTGATGCCCGGCCCCACCGACACCGACTTCTTCGAACGCGCCGGCATGGAAGACACCAAGGTCGGCTCGGACAAGAAGGACGATCCCGCCATGGTCGCCCGCGTCGGCTGGAACGCCATGGAGAAGGGCGAGGGCGACGTCGTGGCCGGCTTCAAGAACAAGGTGCAGGCCGCAATGAGCGCCATCACCCCGCAAAGCGGCCTGGCCGAGATGCACCGCGGCATGGCCGAGCCTGGCTCCGGCCAGCAATAGCTCCGCTCTTGGGCTGGACAGGATGGGGGGCGCCGTGCCCCAAATCGCATCCTGTCCTTCCTTGAGCCTGGAGTGACCCATGAGCGATGTGCGGCGGCGGCCCGAGCAGGTTGGAAGCGGGCGCTATCCGGCTGTTGCGATCCTGCTGCACTGGACGATCGCCGCCCTGATCATCGCCCAGGTGGTGCTGGCGGGCCGGATGGAGGGCCCGCGCTCGCCCGAGACCTTCGCCGTCGTCCAGCTCCACAAGTCGATCGGCGTGACGGTGCTGCTGCTGACGCTGGCGCGCATCGCGTGGCGTCTGATCAACCCGCCGCCGCCGATGCCAAAGACCATGCCGCACTGGCAGCGCGTGTTGGCCGGGGCTACCCACGTCGGCTTCTACGTCATCATGCTGGGCATGCCGCTGACCGGCTGGATCATGAGCTCGACCAGCGCTCTGGCCCGACCTTTCATCCTCTATGGCGTGGTCCCGTGGTTCAACATCCCCGGCCTGCGGGGGATGGAAGCGCTGCATGATGGAGCCGAGACGGGCCACAGCTGGCTGATCAAGGTCTTCTACGTGCTGATCGCCCTGCACGTGGCCGGCGCGCTGAAGCATCAGTTCTTCAGCCGCAACGAGCCGGTGCTGGCCCGCATGGCGCCTGGCGCGATGGCCGGCCGCATCCTGGAGCCGCGCCTGCTGCTGATCGTGCTGGGTGTGGCGGGGGTGATCGCCGCGGCGCGTTTCCTGCCGCCTCCGGACCCGGGCTTCCGGCCCGCCCCCGCCACCGTCTCGCCTGCCGCCCCGCCGGAGCCGGCGGAGGCCAGCGGCCCCCACGAAGAGGCTGCGGGGCGTGACCTTGGCCCGCAACAATCTCCGCAGCCCTAGGCGCGAAGGCCGGGCCGGTGTAACCGCCCGCTGGTGAGCACGCCCGACGCCCAACAGATCGCCGCCGCGGCCGACGCCCTGCGCGCCGGCGGGCTGGTGATCATGCCCACAGAGACAGTCTACGGGCTCGCGGCGAATGCGGCCGACCCTCGCGCCGTGGCGGCCGTCTACGAGGCCAAGGGCCGCCCCAGCTTCAACCCTCTGATCGTCCATGTGCCCGATGTGGCCGCGGCTCGCCGCCTCGGACGCTTCGACGCCCGCGCCGAAGCGCTCGCTCAGCGGTTCTGGCCGGGCCCGCTCACCCTCGTGCTGCCGGTGGCGGAGGAGGGCGCGGTCAGCGACCTGGCTCGCGCCGGCCTGGACACTGTCGCGCTCAGGGCGCCCGCTCACCCTGTGGCCCGCGCCCTGCTGCAAGCCTTCGGCGGCCCGGTGGTGGCGCCCTCGGCCAACCGCTCCGGGCGGCCCAGCCCCACCACCTACGCCGATGCGGTCGACGAGACCGGCGCCGCAGCATCGGGCGCCCTGGACGGCGGGCCCTGCGCCGTCGGGCTGGAGTCCACCGTGGTGGCGCTGCTGGACCAGGCCCGGCTGCTGCGCCCCGGCTCCGTCACCCGCGCAGAGATCGAGGCGGTGATCGGCCCCCTGGAAGAGGCGGAAGCGGACGCCAAGCGCTCGCCCGGTCGGATGACCCGCCACTACGCGCCGAACGCGCCGGTCCGGCTGGACATCGAGGCCCCGGCTCCAGGCGAAGCCTTCTTGGCCTTCGGATCTGCGCCCGACGGTGAGCGCATCTGGAACCTGAGCCCCACGGGCGACCTCGCCGAGGCGGCAGCCAACCTCTTCGCCTTTCTGCGAGCCGCCGACCGGAGCGCGCCGGTCGCCATCGCCGTAGCGCCCATTCCGCAGACGGGCCTTGGCGAAGCGATCAACGACCGCTTACGGCGCGCGGCGGGCTTTGTGGGCTGAGATCCCGGCGCTATCTTCCGGGCCATGACCGTGCCCGTTCCCGCCGATGTCCTGTCCCGCCTGAAAGCCGTGCTCGGCGAAGGCGGTTGGAGCCAGGATCCTGACCGTCTCGCACCCAAGCTTGTGGAGTGGCGCGGCCGCTGGACGGGCGAGAGCCCTCTGCTCGCCCTGCCCAAGACGACCGAGGAGGTGGCCGCCGTGGTCGGCATCTGCTTCGAGGCCGGCGTGCCGATCACCACCCAGGGCGGCAACACCGGACTGGTGGGCGGGCAGATCCCGCGCGGCGAGATCCTGCTGTCCACCGAGCGCATGCGGGCGATCCGCGATGTGGAACCCTATGACGACGTGCTGGTCGCCGAGGCTGGCGTGAAGCTCGCGGAAGTTCACGAGGCCGCCGCCGCCGTGCGTCGTCGCTTCCCGCTGGGCCTTGCGTCCGAAGGCTCCGCCACGGTCGGCGGCGCGGTATCGACCAACGCCGGCGGCACCCAGGTCCTGCGCTATGGCATGATGCGCAACCTGGTGCTGGGTCTCGAAGCCGTGCTGCCCAACGGCGAGATCTGGAACGGCCTGAAGCGGCTGCGCAAGGACAACACCGGCTACGACCTGAAGCAGCTGCTGATCGGCGGGGAGGGAACCCTGGGCGTGGTCACCGCCGCGGCGCTGAAGCTCTACCCCGTCATGGCCTCGCGGGCCGTCGCCTTCATCGGTCTGGAGAGCCCGGCCGACGCGATCAAGCTGCTGGCCCGGGCCAAGGAGGAGACCGGCGGCGCCGTCGAGGCCTTCGAGCTGCTGGCCCGGATCGGCATCGAATTCGCTGTGAAGAACGTGCCGGGCACGCGCGATCCGCTGCCTGAGGCGCATCCCTGGTACGTGCTGGCGGAGTTCAGCTCGGGCGAAGCCGGCTCGGCGGAAGCCGCCATGGAGCGGTTCCTGTCCCAAGCGCTGGAAGACGGCCTCGTACGCGATGCGGTGGTGGCGCAGACGGAAGGCCAGGCCAAGGCGCTCTGGGCGATCCGCGAGGACCAGTCCGTCGCCCAGAAGCCGGAGGGCGTCATCTGGAAGCACGACGTTGCCGTGCCGGTCAGCCAGGTGGCCGACTTCATCGCGCGCGCCAACGCCGCGGTGCTCGACGTGGCGCCCCGAGCCCGGATCCTGGCTTTCGGTCACGTGGGCGACGGCAACATCCACTATGACGTGGTCCAGCCCGAGAGCGGCGCGGCCGATCCGGAGCACTCCGCCCGCCGTGAGGAAGGCATGCTCAGAGTGCACGATATCGCTGCGTCGATGAGCGGCTCGATCAGCGCCGAGCACGGGCTTGGCGTGATGAAGACGGCCGAGGCCCTGCGCTACAAGGCGCCGGTGGAGGTCGAGGTGATGCGGGCCATTCGCAACGCCATGGACCCCAAGCGGATCATGAACCCACGGGTGCTCTTCTAGGCTCCGGCGGGGCTTGGCTTGGCCCGGAACTCGCGCCAAGAACGGCCGCGATGCTGATCGTCCTTTCCCCTGCCAAGTCGCTCGATTTCACCGCCGCCCCGGACTCCGTTCCGCTGACTGCGCCCCAGCTCACCGACCAGACGGCGGAGCTGGCCAAGGTGACCAGGAAGCTGACGGCGGCTGACCTGAAGCGGCTGATGTCGCTGTCGGACAACCTCGCCAAGCTGAACCGTGAGCGCTTCCAGTCCTTCGACCCGGCGTCGGAGGAAGGGCTGCAGGCCGCGTTTGCCTTCAACGGCGATGTCTACACGGGCCTGAAGGCGCGAGAGCTCGACAAGAAGGGGCTGGCGTGGGCGCAGGAGCACGTGCGCATCCTGTCTGGGCTCTACGGCCTGTTGCGCCCGCTGGACGCCATCCAGCCCTATCGCCTCGAGATGGGGGTCAAGCTGAAGACCAAGCGCGGCCAGAGCCTTTACGACTTCTGGGGCGACCGGATCTCCGTGGCGCTCAACGAGGCGGCCATGGGGCACAAGGACAAGACGCTCGTGAACTGCGCCAGCGGCGAGTACTTCGGGGCGGTGGATCGCGGGGCGCTCAAGCTTCCCGTGCTGTCCTGCCGGTTCCTGGAAGAAAAGGACGGCGAGCGCCGGATCATCTCCTTCTACGCTAAGAAGGCGCGGGGCCTGCTTGCCCGCTGGGCGATCGACAACCGGATGCAGCGCGCCGAGGATTTGAAGGCGTTCGACACAGCGGACTACCGCTACGATCCGCAAGCCTCCAGCGAGGCCGAGTTTACCTTCGTCCGGCCGCAGCCCCCGCCGCCGGCCGCCAGCCGCAGCAAGGAGGCCTGAGATGGCCGTCGACTACCAGCTCAAGGGCCAGGCCGCGATCGTCACCGGCTCCACCAGCGGCATCGGCCAGGCGATGGCCCGGGCGCTGGCGCGGCAGGGCGTCGACGTCGTGCTGAACGGCTTCGGCGAGGCCGCCGCCATCGAGTCCGACCGCGCGGCGCTGGAGGCCGAAACGGGCGTGCGGGTCCGCTACCACAGCGCCGACATGTTCAAGCCCGAGCAGATCGCCGAGCTGGTGGCTTTCGCCCAGGCCGAGTTCGGGCGCCTGGATATCTTGGTGAACAACGCCGGCATCCAGCACGTGGCCCCCGTGGAGGATTTCCCGCCGGCCAAGTGGGACGCGATCATCGCCATCAATCTGTCGTCGGTGTTCCACGCCACCCAGGCGGCCGTGCCGATCATGAAGGCGCAGGGGCGCGGGCGGATCGTCAACCTCGCCTCGGCGCACGGCCTGGTCGCTTCGCCATTCAAGTCGGCCTACGTGGCCGCAAAGCACGGGGTTGTGGGCTTCACCAAGTCGGTCGCGCTGGAGCTGGCGCGCACGGACATCACCGTCAACGCCATCTGCCCCGGCTATGTGAAGACGCCGCTGGTCGAGGCCCAGATCACCGATCAGGCCAAGGCGCGCAACATGCCCGTCGATCGGGTGCTGGAAGACGTCATCCTGGCCGCCCAGCCGAACAAGCGGTTCGTGGAGTACGACCACCTGGCCGGCCTGCTGCTCTACCTGGTCTCCGACATGGGCGGCTCGACGACGGGGGCTGCTCTCAGCGTCGACGGGGGCTGGACGGCGGCCTAGGCCGCGTTCGCCAGGAAGCCGGTCGGGTCCTTCGCGAAGTCGGCAAAATCGGCGATGCAGCCGCGCCAGGCGTTCAGGTGCATCAGCATCTCATCCCGGTTTGTGCGGGGAAACACCAAGGCCGAGTACTCCACGTGGGCCTTGCCGGAGCGGTCCTGATAGACGCGGCACATCACCGACGTCTGATTGAAGCCGTTGATCTGGGCCATCGTTGGTGAGCCCTCGGCGCCCAAGCGGTCGAACAGAACCGCCTGGCACGCCTTGCCCTGCGGGTTGCAGCCGGCGAACTGGGCCGAGAACACCTCCGTCGGCGACGTCACGGTCATGAACACCGCATCTCCGTCGGTTCGCGCGATCTGCGCCTTGGCGTCCACGGACGCCAGCAGGCTGATAAAGGCGTTCGGATCGCCGGCGTCGTAGCCGCTGGTCCGGGCCGGCGCGGGCTTTGCTGCGGCCTTGGCGGCGGCAGGCTTGGCGGGCGCCTTGGGCGCCGGCTTTGCGGGCGCGGCCCCCATGCAAAGAAGGGCGGCTGCGGCGAGGAGCAGGGTCTTGCGAAGCATCATCGCCCCTTATCAGAGCCTGCACTTGGGCGGGAGCGTGTCTGTCCGGTTTCCATAGCGTGAGTTCCTGGCCGTCTATAAACTTGGGCGTGTGTTCATGGAGGGGCTCATGGGTTTCGGACTTGCTTTCGTCTTCATCGTCCTGGCCGCGGTGGTGCTGTTCGGGGCCGTGAAGATCGTGCCGCAGGGGCGCGAGTACACGGTGGAGCGGTTCGGCCGCTACACGCGTACCCTGAAGCCCGGCATCAGCTTCCTGACGCCCTTCGTGGAAGGCGTCGGGCGCAAGGTGAACATGATGGAGCAGGTGCTCGATGTGCCACGCCAGGAAGTGATCACCAAGGACAACGCCGTGGTGCAGGTCGACGGGATCGTCTTCACCCAGGTGATGGATGCGGCCGCCGCGGCCTACCGGGTCGACAACCTCAACTACGCCATCGCCCAGCTAGCGATGACCAACCTGCGCACGGTCGTGGGCTCCATGGAGCTCGACGAGGTGCTGTCGCAGCGTGACCAGATCAACTCGCGGCTGCTGGACGTCATCGACCAGGCCACCAGCCCGTGGGGCGTGAAGGTGGCCCGCATCGAGATCAAGGACCTGCAGCCGCCGCCGGACATCTCCAACGCCATGGCCCGTCAGATGAAGGCCGAGCGCGAGCGTCGCGCGGTGATCACCGAAGCCGACGGGGAGAAGCAGGCCGCCATCGCGCGCGCCGAGGGCGCCAAGCAGGCGGCCATCCTGGAGGCCGAAGGCCGGCGTGAAGCCGCGTTCCGCGACGCCGAAGCCCGTGAGCGGGCGGCCGAAGCGGAAGCCACCGCGACGGAGCTCGTGTCCAACGCCATCGCCAAGGGCGACGTGAACGCCATCAACTACTTCGTGGCCCAGAAGTACGTGGAAGCCTTCGGCAAGCTCGCTGAGAGCCCGCAGCAGAAGACGGTGATCGTGCCCGCCGAGATGAGCTCGCTGGTCGGCTCGATCGCGGGTGTGGCCGAACTGGTGAACACCGCCCAGACCGGGCCCCGCTCGCCAACTCCGGCGCCCGCCACGCCGCGGGCGCGGCCGCCCCGCGGCTCCGCCGTCCCGCCGACGGAGGCCTGATCATGAACGCGGTTTCCGATCTCTACGCCGCTCACGCGTTCTGGCTCTGGATCGCTGCGGCGGCGGCCCTGCTGGCGATCGAGGTGGCGACGGGCTCGGGGTGGCTCCTGTGGGCCGCCGCCTCGGCCGCGGTGGCGGCCTTCCTGGCCCGCTTTCTGGGGCTGTCGCTGCCCGAGGCGCTCCTGGCGTTCGCAGTCCTGACGATGGCCTCCAGCCTGCTGGCGCGGCGCTACTTCCCGCGCTCGCTCCGCGCCCAGGACAACGACATCAATGATAACATCAGCCGCCTGGTCGGGCAGCAGGGCCAGGCGGTCGCGGCCTTCCGCAACCGGGTCGGCCGGGTGTTCATCGATGGCAAGGAGTGGGCTGCGGAGCTCGAGAGCGCCGAGCGCATCGACGCTGGCGCGCGGGTGGAGGTGGTCGGCGTGGACGGGGCCCGCCTCAAGGTGCGTCCCAACTGACTGAAAACTAGGCTGTACGTCACACTTCCGGCGTCTTCACGGCTCAACTTGACCCTGGCTTGTTCGGGGCGCTTATGTGCGCGCCGAAGGGAAACATCCCGACGGAACACCCAGGAGAGACGTGAGTATGAGGCCAAAGAAACTGGGGCTGATCGCTGCCCTGGCTGCCGTGGCGCTGGCCCCCGCGGTTGTGCATTCCGCCCAAAAGCAGCAGGCCGCTGTGACCGACGCCGATCGCAAGGCGGGCATGGCCGCCGCGCCGGCCCTTGTGCAGACCGCCGGCGTGCCCTGCCAGGTCTCCGACGCGCGCCTGATCGGCAAGAACGAGGACAAGAAGGCCAAGACCTCGACGACCTTCTATGAAGTCGCCTGCTCGGGTCAAATGGGCTTCGTGCTGCAGGCCCCGCAGGGCGGTGCGCCCAGCGCCTTCAATTGCCTGGAATCCAGCGCGGAAGCGACGCCCGGCCAGGAGTCGGCGCTGAAGTGCAAGCTGCCCGCCAACTCCGATCCCAAGGCTGGTCTCGCCCCGGCGATCGCCAAGGCTGGCGTGCCCTGCACCCTCGAGAACGCCCGTGCGCTCGGCCAGACCAAGACCAACAGCATCTTCGAAGTCGCCTGTCAGGGCGGCGCCGGATACGTGCTGCTGACCAGCGCGCCGTTCGACGCCTCTAAGGCGGTCGAGGCGCAGAACTGCCTCAACTACGACGATGCCCAGGGCAACATCAAATGCACCCTCACCGAGAAGGCCACGCGCCTGGCGGTGGTGGATCGCTACGCCCAGCAAGCCAACGTCGGCTGCACCGTGAAGGACCGTCGCTACGTCGGCACTTCGAAGGGTGGCGACAACTTCTTCGAAGCCTCCTGCCAGGACGGCAAGGGCTACATCTTCCGCGTCGATAACAAGGGCGCCGTGGCCCAGAACTGGGATTGCGCCCGCGCCACCCAGATCCTCGGCGGCTGCACCCTCACCGACGCCCGTGAAGCTGCGACCCAGCAAGCCGGCCTCTACACCAAGCTCGCCAAGTCGGCCGGTTCGAACTGCGACGTCGATCGCTACGCGGTGTTCCCGCCGCGCGGCACCGACGAAGTCGTCGAGATGGTCTGCAAGGACGGCAAGGGCGCCGTCGGCGTCTTCAAGACCAACGGCACGGGCCAAGTCCTCGGCTGCGGCCACGCCCTGGCCGCCGGCTACAAGTGCTCGCTGACCCAGGACAACGGCTACGCCGCTCTGACCGCCGACCTGCGCAAGCACAACGTCAAGACCTGCACCGTCTCCAACGCCCGGCCGACCGGCCAAACGGCGAAGGGCACCGTGTTCGTCGAAGTCGCCTGCTCGGACGGCTACAAGGGCTACCTGATCGAGTACAACGTGAACCCGACCGTCAGCGCTGTCGGCGCCACGGGCTGCGCCATGGCGCCGGGCACCTGCAAGCTGCCGGGCAATACCTAAGCCTCAGCTTCGGCAAGAAGACGGAAGGCCCGCGGTTCATCCCGCGGGCCTTTTCTTTTGCGGGTCAGATCGCCGCTTCGATGAACATCGGGCCGCGCTCAGCCATGGCCCGGGCGAAGGCCGCGTCGAACGCTTCGGCCGTCTCGCAGCGCACCGCCGGCACGCCCAGGCCGCTCGCCACCGCCACCCAGTCGATCCGCGGATCGCTCAGGTCGAGCAGCTTGGAGGCCGCAGGTCCGGCTTCACCCGCCCCGGTGCGCGACAGCTCGATCCCCAGGATCCGGTAGGCGTGGTTGGCGAACACGATCGCCGTGACGTCCAGCTGCTCGCGCGCCGCGGTCCACAGCGCCTGCAGGGTGTACATGGCCGCCCCGTCGCCGTTCAGCGAAACCACCTTGCGATCCGGTGCGGCCACGGCGGCGCCGACGGCCAGCGGCAGGCCTGCCCCAATTGCTCCGCCGGTCAAAGCCAGCACCTCGTGCGGGGCTGCCGTCATGGCAGGCACCGCAACTCCGCCCCCGGAGGTGACGCTGTCGTCGCACAGGATCGCGCCCTCCGGCAGGTGGCGGGCGATGGCTTGACCGGCGCTGAACGCGCTTAACGGACCAATGGGCCCGCTGTCGGGCCGCTGCAGCGGCTGAGCCGGTCCGGACGCAGGCGCGCCCAACGCGTCCGCCAAGGCTGCCAGCGCCGCAATCGCATCCTCAGCCCGGTCCGCAAGCGACTGCGTCGCGCATCCTTCGGGCACGAGAACGCTGGGCCGGTCAGGATAGGCGAAGAAGGCCACCGGCTGGGTGGTCCCGGCGAACACCATCAGGTCCACGCCCTCCAGTTCCGAGAGCGCCATCTCGCCGAAGTAAGGCATCCGCCGCGGCGAGAACACGCCGGCCCCGCGCGCCATTCGGCCGACAAAGGTGTCCGCATAGATCGACACGCCCGCCGCAGACAGCCGCGCCGCCTGCGCCAGCCCCTCGGCTCGGCAGGCCTGACCGCCGATCAGGACGACGGGCCGGCTTGCGGCCTGGATCGCCCGCGCGGCCGCCTCCACGGCATCGGAGCCGGGCGGCCGGCGCATGGGCCTGGGCGCCACCACCACCTCGCTGGCGGTCTCCAGCCAGGCCGCGTCCGCTGGAAGGATCAGGCTGGCTGATCCGCAAGGCGGCGTCAGGCTGGCCGCCACCGCCTCGGCGGCCAGGGCGGAAACCTCGTGCGGGCTGTCGGCCGACTTCACCCACAGGGAGTTCGGCCGCGCCAGGCTCTCGATGTCCGACGCCAACGGCGCGTCGAACTGCCGGTGATAGGTCGCGTGGTCGCCGATGATGTTGACGATCGGCGTGAAGGCCCGGCGCGCGTTGTGCAGGTTGGCCACGCCGTTTCCGTAACCTGGACCCAGGTGCAGCAGGGTGCAGGCCGGCTTGTCCGCCATGCGGCCGTAGCCGTCTGCGGCCCCAGTCGCCACCCCTTCGAAAAGGCACAGCACAGGCCGCATGGCTGGCTCGCGATCCAGCGCCGCCACGAACTGCATTTCGCTGGTGCCGGGGTTGGCGAAGCAGGCGGTCACCTCGTTGGCGACCAGGGTGCAGATCAGGGCGTCGGCGCCGTTCATGGGAACTCCATCACATCAGGGGGCGGCGGATCGGCGAACAGCCGCTCCACGGCGGCGGCCCGTCTGGCGCGGGCCAGGCTCTGGGCGATGTAGCCCTTGTCGGTGATCTCACCGGCCAGAGCGTCGGGCCCTTCGGGCAGCACCAGCGCGCGGCGCACGCGCCCGCCCACGCCCTTGGACTTAGCGTTCAGCCGCTCGATCCCGGCGCGAACGGCGAGCGCGACCGCATCCGGCTCCAGCGCGGGCGAGGGATAAAGCAGCAGACCCACCGCCGACTGGCCCTCGCCGCAAACCACAGCATCGGTCACCGCTCCGCCGATGGCCGACACGGCCGCGATGCGCAGGTCCCCCACGCTGACGAAGCTGCCGCTCGCGAGCTTGAAGTTCTCGGACAGGCGCCCGTCATAGATCAGCCCCTGGGCCGGATCGGCCGGATCGACAAAGCGAGCCGCGTCGCCCAGTCGATAGAAGCCTTCCTCGTCGAAGGCGTCGGCAGATAGGTCCGGACGACCCAGATAGCCGGGGGTCACCTGCGGGCCCTTCACCCGGAACTCCAGCTTGCCGTCACGCGGCGTAAGCCGCACGGCCGTGCCCGGCACAGGCAGGCCGATCAGGCCCATTCGCTGGTTCGGCCAATGGACGTTGCACGCCGTGGGGCCGGTCTCCGTCGCGCCATACCCGCTGGCGAAGCTGATCCGCTCCCCCACCGTGCGCACCGCCACCACCTGGATGCGGTCGGCCACCACCTGGCCCAGGGCTGCCCCGCCGTACTGCAGGATGCGCACCCGCTCGAAGAACCGCCGGGCCAGCGCCTCATCCCGCTCCAAGGCGTCCACAAGCAGCATCCAGCCGGCCGGCACCATGTTGTGGTAGGTGGTCGCCACCTCGGCCAGGTTACGCAACGTCTCGCCGAACGCCGCCGCCGTGGGCTGGCCGCCGTCGATGTGCAGCGTCCCGCCCCGGTGCAGCATCATGTGCAGGATCGCATTCGCGCCCAGGCTGTGGCTCCAGGGCGCGGCGTTGACCATCACCGGCGGCTCGGGGTCATCGAAGCAGGCGGCGATCTGGGCCGAGTTCAGGGCGATGTTCGCCTGGGTGACGATCACCGCTTTCGGATGGCCGGTTGAGCCGGAGGTCAGCAGGTACTTGGCGTGGTCCGCCGGCCGGGCCGTGGGAGCCAAGGGGCTCGCGCGCAGCAGGCTCTCCAAGGCGATGTCGCCAGGACGCGGGTTGCGGCCTGCGATCACCGGCCGGCCGGCCAGGGCCTCGGCCGACAGCCCGGTGGCGAACAGGGCCGCGTCCTCCACGAACACCGCCGCCGGCCGCAGGATTTTGCAGGCGTGCGACAGGCGGCTCAGGTGCGCACCGGGCAGGCCATACTGAGGCGACACCGGCGCGGCGGGGATGGCCTGGCTCATGGCCGCATAGGTGATCAGCGCATGGTCGACGCCGTTGCGCGCCAGGATCAGCAGCGGCCGCTCGCCCGTGAGTCCAAGCTGGCGCAGCCCGCCGGCCAAGGCCTGAACTTGTTCGAACGCTTCGGCGAAACTCACCCTCCGCCACCCCGCGCCGGCACGCTCGGCCAGCCAGGTCCGGCCGGGCGCAACCCGCGCCCAATAGGCCAGGGCGTCGGAGGTGGTCTGGAAATCCGTGGAGAACGGCTGGCTGTTGGACAGCACCATCTCGCCGCCCGCATGCTGCTCGACCTCCAGCCGCCGCGGCGCATAGCGCGGATCGCGCATAGGGGCGGCGGAGACGTGAAGCTCGGCGTCCATCCCCGCTGTTATTTCAAGCCGGCGAGCCCTTGGAAAGGCAGGCGGCAGGGTGACGTTGCGTCA
This sequence comes from Phenylobacterium deserti, assembly GCF_003254705.1. GTDB lineage: Bacteria > Pseudomonadota > Alphaproteobacteria > Caulobacterales > Caulobacteraceae > Phenylobacterium > Phenylobacterium deserti. The sequence goes on along the minus strand of NZ_QFYR01000001.1, from coordinate 374,608 downwards.
CCCGAATGTAGCCCTTCCTCCGCGAAGAGATCTCGTGGCTTCCGCCATACGCTGCTCAAGGAAGCGCCGCTCTGCCTGCGGAGGCGACAGACGGAGCGCCGCCTCGAAGGCCTGAATCGCAGCCTCGTGTTCCCCAGCCTGGTTAAGCAGGCTTGCGCGCGCGGCATGGTAGGGACGCCACGTTTGCACGCGGGGTTCATCGGCCAGTTGCGCCAGGGCTCTCAATCCCTCGTCCGCCCCGAAGGCCTTCCCGCGGCTGACCGCGCGGTTCACCTGCACCACGACGTCCGGACGCATTGCGATCAGCGCGTCGTAGAGCCGTGCAATCTCGGCCCAGGGCGCAGCGCCCGTCTCTGCACGGGAGAGGTGGGCCGCGTGGATAGCGGCCAGGATCTGTCTCGCACCCAGCCGGCCCATCTCTGCGGAGCGCTCCAACAGCCCCGCGCCCTCGACCATCAGGTCGCGGCGCCAGAGTGCGGGATCCTGATCCTCCAGCGGAACCATGACCCCGTACCTATCCAGGCGCGCCGGACGCCGGGCTTCGGCGAACCGCACTAGGGCCGCCAAGGCGAGGACTTCCGGCTCTTGCGGCAAAACCTCGGCCAGCACGCCGGAGAGCCGCAGCACCTCGGCGGTAAATGGCGCAGCCTCTTCCGTCAGGGCGGCGTCCTCGTAAGCCTGGGCGTAGGCGACCTCGAGGGTGGAGAGCACCGCATCGAGCCGCTCGGGCCAGTCTGCCGGCTCCGGTATTGCGAACGGCACGCCGGCTGCCTGGATCTTCCGCTTCGCGCGCGTAATGCGCTGGAGCATGGTCGGCTCGCTTACCAGGAACGCTCGGGCCAGCCGCTCCGTGGAGAGACCGCAGACCACCTTCAGTGTGAGGGCCGCGCGGGTATCGGGCGCCAGGGCGGGGTGGCTGCAGACGAATATGAGGCGCAGGCGCTCGTCAGGGATCGGCTCGCGAGCGGCGATCAGGAGCTCCTCGGGCGTAGCCTCCGGCTGCCGCAGGTCGTGCTGCGCGCGGCGCCGCACCGCTGCCTTACGTCTGGCGTCGATGGCGCGGCGCACGGCGGCTCGCCAGAGCCAGGCCGCGTGATCACCCGGCGGCTGCTGGCGCCACGCCACCAGGGCCGCCGCTGCGGCGTCGGAGAACGCATCTTCGGCAAGGTCGAGGTCGCGGAAGCGCGCGGCCAGGGCGGCGACCACCCTCGGACGCACCGCCGCGATCTGCCCGCCGTCAGTCGTCTTCACGCATTAGCGGCCGGACCTCCACCTTGCCGCCCTCCGCAACAGGTATCCGACGCGCGATCGCCAACGCCTCGTCCAGGTCGTCTACTTCGATAAGGTAGTAGCCGCCCAGCTGCTCGTGCGTCTCTGCAAACGGGCCGTCGTGCACGGTCTGCTGACCACCCCCGGTCACGACGGTGGTGGCGGTGTCTACGCCCTGAAGGCCGCCGCCGCCCTTCTGAATGCCGGCGGCGATCAGCTCTTCTGCCAAGGCCATATGCTTGGCCACAATTTCGGTCAGCCGGCGCTCGCCGGCTTCCCCCTGGTATGCGGATTCCGGCTCATAGATCAGAAGCATGTACTGCACGGCTCTGGTCCCCCCTCTCGGCTCAAGGATGTCCGACGCACAGCGTTGCGTCAGCAGGGAGACGTGGAGGAGCGGCCGGATTCGACAGGCCCTCGTCTTTTCCGCTCAGCCGGCCAAGGTTTCCGCGAACCGGACCGGCTGGCCGCGGTGCGGGGCCACCACCTCGTCGTCGCGCATCACCACCTGGCCGCGGATGATGGTGGCCATCGGCCAGCCCTTGGCTTCGAACCCATCGAAGGGGGTCCAGCCGGAGCGATTGGCTTGCGCATCGTGGGTGATGGTGCGCCGCGCCTTCAGGTCCACCAGCGTCAGGTCGGCGTCGAAGCCCACCGCCAGCCGGCCCTTGTCCGCCAGGTTGAAGATGCGGTTGGCGCCATGGCTCGTCAGGTCGACCAGCCGCTCCAGCGACATCCGCCCCTCCGCCACATGGGTCAGCATGATCGGCAGCAGGGTCTGCACGCCCGGCATGCCCGAAGGCGAGGCGGGGTATGGACGGGCTTTTTCTTCCTTGGTGTGCGGGGCGTGGTCGGAGCCGATCACGTCCACCACCCCGTTGGCGATGCCGACCCACAGGCCGTCGCGGTGCTCCGCCGTGCGGATCGGCGGGTTCATCTGGGCGTAGGCGCCGAGCCGCTCGTAGGCCTCTGGCGCCGCCAGTGTCAGGTGCTGCGGCGTGACCTCGACCGAGGCGATATCCTTGTGCGCGGCGAGATAGGCGATCTCGTCCCGCGTAGTGACGTGCAGGACGTGGATGCGCTTGCCCAGGCTGCGGGCGATGCGGACCAGGCGCTCGGTGGATTGGATCGCCGCCTGCGCGTCGCGGACCTCCGGGTGGCTGGTCCAGTCGCCGGTGCGGGCGAGCTCCCGGCGCTCCGCCAGACGGTACTCGTCCTCGGAGTGGAACGCGGCGCGGCGGTTGATGTGGCGCAGCACCTGCTCGACGCCCTCGTCGTCCTGCACCAGCAGGGTGCCTGTGGAGGCGCCCATGAACACCTTGATCCCGCAGCAGCCGGGCAGGCGCTCCAGCTCGCCCAGGAAGCGCGCGTTCTCGTGCGTCCCGCCCACATAGAAGGCGTGATCGCAGTGCATCCGGTCCTTGGCCCGCGCCAGCTTGTCGGCCAGGGCGTCCGGGTCGGTGGTGTTCGGCTGGGTGTTCGGCATCTCGAACACCGCGGTGACGCCGCCCAGCACCGCGCCGCGGGAGCCGGTCTCGAGGTCTTCCTTCCATTCCAGGCCTGGCTCGCGGAAGTGCACCTGGGTGTCGATCACCCCGGGCATCACCAGCAGGCCGGAGGCGTCGAACACCTCCCCGGCCGAGGCTTGGGAAAGGTCGCCCATGGCGACCACCTTGCCGCCGCGAACGCCGATGTCGGCAGGGCCGCGTCCGGCGTGGTTGATCACATCGCCGCCACGCACGATCAGGTCGAAGGTCTCTGGCATGGGCCTACTCTGAAGGGGCGGCGGGCGGATCGCCAGCCTCGGTTTCGGAAAGCAAGGTGCGGGCAGCCTCGAAAACGCGCTCCACGCCCAGGTCCATCATGTGGCAGACCGCCTGCGACAGGTGGGGATCCACCGCCCGGATCTGCTCCAGCGTCCGCGCCCCGCGCACCACCCGCGCGTTCGCGCCCCAGGGTGCGTAGAGCCGATCGTCAGAGGGGCCGAACAGGCCAAGCGTCGGGCAGCCTGCGGCCGCCGCGAGGTGCATCGTCCCGGAATCGTTGCCGATGAACAGGCGCGCCCGCTTCAGACAGGCGTAGGCGGTGACCAGGTCCACCCGGCCAGCCAGGTCGATGAAGCGCTTGCGCGGAACCACATCCTTCAGACCCTGCACCAGCTTGGCGTCGTCCGGCCCGCCCAGCACCATCAGCCGCCCGCCGCGCATCGGCCCGTCGGATCCCAGCAGCCGCATGGCCACCCGGCTGAACCGCTCCAGCGGCCAGGTTTTGCCCACCCAATTGGCGGCGGGCGCCAGGGCCAGGATCGGACCGCTCCCGCCGGTCAGGTCGTCAGCGTAGGTCTCGACCTGCGGCGAGGTGAAGATGAAGGGAGCCGCCGGCTCGTCCTCGATCCGCAGCACCCGCGCCGCTTCCATGACCTTGTGGATCGGCTCGCCCGCGCTCTTGCGATGCACCGCGCGCCGCTTGGTGGACACCAGCCGCGATATGGCCGAGCCGCGCAGGTCGACCACCAGGCCCCAGCGCCGTTTGCGCACCTGCCGCCACAGGTCGAACCAGTGGCTGCCGTCCTTGGACTTGGTGAAGACGATGATCTCGTCGAGGTTCGGGACGGCCGCGAACAGGGGCGCGGCCGCCGGCCCCGCCACGATGGTGAAGCTCGCCTGTGGGATCTCGTCCGCGAGCCGTTTGATCAGGCCGGACGACAGCACGGCGTCGCCGATCCGCGTCGCCGTGATGAACAGAATTGGAAAGGACCCGCGCGCCATTGGCCGATCTATAGAAGCGTCCCTGCTGGCGCTCCAATGGCCGCGCGCCCATTTTGTTCGCCATGACCGCCGACTCGCCCACATTCGCCCCTCTGCCGAGCCGCGCCGTGATTGCGGTGTCGGGCCCCGAGTGGCGAGCCTTCCTGCACAACCTGCTCACTCAGGACGTGGAAACGATCGGCGAGGGCAAGGCGCGCTTCGGCGGCCTGCTCACGCCTCAGGGCCGGCTGCTCTACGATCTGTTCGTGGTGGGTCGTGCGGACGGCGTTTGGCTGGATGTCGCAGCCGAGCACCGAGAGGCCATCCTTCAGCGCCTTCTGATGTATCGGCTCCGCGCCAAGGTCGAGATTGCGGCCTCGGACGCCGCGGTCTCCGCTCTGTTTTCCGCCGATCCGCAGGACGCCACGGATCCGGGCGCCGGGGCCGGAGAATGGGTAGGCGACCCGCGGCTCCCCGCCCTCGGCCTGCGCGGGTACGGCGCTGAAGGTCCAGTCGGCGCCCGTGCCGGCGACGAAGCAGACTACGACGCTCACCGTCTCGCGCTTGGCGTGCCCGGACCTGCGGACTGGGGTTCGGACCGGACCTACCCGATCGAGGCCAACTTCGACCTGCTGGCCGGCATCGACTTCCACAAAGGCTGCTTCGTCGGCCAGGAGACGACCTCCCGGATGAAGCGGCGCGGCACGGTGAAGAACCGCATGCTGCCGCTTCTCTTCGATGGACCGGCCCCGCCCTTCGGTGCGGAAGTGCTGGCCGGCGACCTTCGAGCCGGCGAGGTGCTGTCGGGCGCCCACGGCCGGGCCATGGCCCTGCTGCGTCTGGACCGCATCGAGGGCGCGGAGCTGTCGGTGGACGGCCGGGCCGTGCGGGTGCAACGGCCGGCCTGGTTCGAGGCCGCGCTCGGCCAAGCTGCGGCCTAAGCTCCTCGGTCTCGAAACGCCCTTGAGGTTTTCGCCCGGCTCGGCAGAGAGTGCCGGCGATGACGATGTTGCCTCCCCTCCAGCGGTGCACGTGGCGCGGCATGGCCGGCGACGCGCTCTACGAGGCCTATCACGACACCGAATGGGGCGTGCCCGAGTACGATAGCCGGGCGCTGTGGGAGAAGCTGGTGCTGGACGGCTTCCAGGCCGGGCTCTCCTGGATCACGATCCTGCGCAAGCGCGACGCCTTCCGCGCCGCCTTCGACGGCTTCGATCCTGAGAAGGTGGCCGCCTACACGGACGCGGATCGCGCACGGCTGATGGCCGACCCGGGCATCGTCCGCTCCAACGCCAAGATCGACGCCGCCATCGGCTCGGCCCGCGCCTATCTCGCCATGCGCGAGGCAGGCGAGGACTTCTCCGAGTTTTGCTGGGGCTTCGTGGGCGGCAAGCCGCTGCAGAACCGCTGGGACGCGGGCGAGGTGCCCGCCCAGACGCCGCTCGCGGTGGAGGTTTCCAAGGCGCTCAAGGCCCGCGGCTTCAAGTTCGTGGGCCCGGTGATCGTCTACGCCTGGATGCAGGCCACCGGTCTGGTCAACGACCACCTGACCTGCTGTTTCCGCCACGACCAAGTCAAACCTAAGGACGCCTGACCATGGCCAAGGGACCGACCATGAGCCTGGAGAAGGCGTTCCTGGACGGCCACGTCTGCGGCGTGGACGAGGCTGGCCGCGGCCCGTGGGCTGGACCAGTCAGCGCCGCGGCGGTGATCCTGCACCCGCGCAAGATCCCCAAGGGCCTAGACGACTCCAAGAAGCTGTCGGCCAAGACCCGCGAGAGCCTCGAGGTCGAGATCAAGTCCAAGGCGCTCGCCTGGGGCGTGGGCTTCGCCTCGGTGGAAGAGATCGCCGAACTGAACATCCTCCACGCGACAGGCCTAGCCATGTGCCGGGCGATCGAGGCCATGGCGGTGCAGCCGACCTATGCGCTTGTGGACGGCAACTACCGCTTCAAGCTGCCTTGCCAGGTGACCACGGTCGTGGGCGGCGACGCCAAGTCCAAGTCCATCGCCGCGGCCTCCATTCTGGCCAAGGTCGCCCGTGACCGGCTGATGGTCGAAATGGACGCGCTTTATCCCGGCTACGGCTTCGCCGGGCACAAGGGTTACCGCGCCCCGATTCACGCCAAAGCCTTGCTGGAGCTTGGGCCCTGCGAGTTGCATCGCCGCGCCTGGGGGCCGGTCAAGCTCGCGTTGATGGGCAAGGACCCGCTGCAGGCTTTCGAGGACGCCATGCAGGAACAGCTGCCGCTCGAGGCTGCGGAGTAGGCGGCCGGCGGCCGTTTACATCCTGTTCACCACGTTTCGTAAGCAGCTCTTCACCACGAGGACTCAGGATTCCGTCTCCTAATCTGTGAGGCGTAGATGGGCGTTCCGTCCGAGACGATCATCCTGGGCGACAGCCTGGAAGAGCTGAAGAAGCTTCCCGACCGTTCGGTCGACCTGGTGTTCGCCGATCCGCCGTACAACCTTCAGCTCGGCGGCGACCTGCTGCGGCCGGACAACTCCAAGGTGGACGCGGTCGACGACGACTGGGACCGCTTCGAGAGCTTCGAGGCCTACGACGTCTTCACCAAGGCCTGGCTCAAGGAATGCCGCCGCGTGCTGAAGGACGACGGCGCGCTGTGGGTCATCGGCAGCTACCACAACATCTTCCGCGTGGGCGCGACGCTGCAGGACCTGGGCTTCTGGATCCTGAACGACATCATCTGGCGCAAGTCCAACCCGATGCCGAACTTCAAGGGCACCCGGTTCACCAACGCCCACGAGACCCTGATCTGGGCCTCCAAGAGCCGGGGCGGCAAGCGCTACACCTTCAACTACGACGCCATGAAGATGGCCAATGACGAGCTGCAGATGCGCTCGGACTGGACGCTGGCGCTGTGCACCGGCGAGGAGCGGCTGAAGGACTCCACGGGCGCCAAGGCCCACCCGACACAGAAGCCCGAGGCCCTGCTGCACCGGGTGATCATGGCCTCCACCAAGCCGGGCGACGTGATCCTTGATCCGTTCTTCGGCACCGGCACCACGGGCGCGGCGGCCAAGCGGCTGGGCCGCAAGTTCATCGGCATCGAGCGCGAGCAGGCCTATGCCGACCTCGCTCGCGAGCGGATCGCCCGCGTGATCCCCGCCTCGCCGGACGAGGTGATGGTCACCGGCTCCAAGAAGAGCGAGCCGCGCGTGCCCTTCGGCCACATCGTGGAAGCGGGCCTGCTGCGCGCCGGCGACGTGCTCTACGATCCGCAAGGCCGGCACGCCGCCAAGGTCCGCCCCGACGGCAGCCTGGCCGTCGGCGAGATGACCGGCTCGATCCACAAGGTCGGCGCGATGGTTCAGTCGGCGCCCGCCTGCAACGGCTGGACCTACTGGCACTTCAAGTCGGACAAGGGCCTCGCCCCCATCGACGTGCTGCGCGCCAAGGTCCGCAACCAGATGGCCGTCGCCTAGAGCAGGTTCGTCAGGCCGGCCTTCGCCGCTTTCAGGAAGACGCTGGGGAGGGCGTCGAGGTCGCGGCGCGGGCTCCAGATCACCTCGCCCGCGTCGCCCTCGGCCCGCAGCAGCTGCAGGGTCAGGGTGAAGTGCGTGAAGCCGTGCTCCACTTCGCCGACGCCGCGCCACGGCGCGTCGGCCGGCGCGGCCGCCAGGGCCTCGGTCTCGCTCCAGCGCTCGGCGCGCCACTCAGACGTGGGCAGCGCCAGCATTCCGCCCAGCAGCCCCTTGGGCGGACGGCGCACCAGGGCCACCTCGTCGCCACGGGTCAGGACGTAAGCCACGCCATAGCGATGCGGCCGCTCCGCCTTGGCGCTTTTACGAGGGAAGCTGTCCGGCGCGCCCGTGGCCAGGGCTGCGCAGTGCTCCGCCACCGGACACCGATCGCACAGCGGCGACTTCGGCCGGCAGATGGTGGCGCCCAGGTCCATCAGCGCCTGCGCCCAGTCGCCCGGTCGATCGTCCCGCACCAGCGCGCCTGCCAGCCGCTTCAGCTCCGGCTTGCCGGCGGGCAGGGGCTGCTCCACCGCGAACAGGCGGCTCATCACCCGCTCGACGTTGCCGTCGACCACATTGGTCGGCAGGTCGAAGGCGATCGCCCCCACCGCCGCGGCCGTGTAGGGCCCAAGGCCCGGCAGGCCTCGCAGACCTTCCTCGGTGTCCGGGAACACCCCGCCGTGGTCGCGGGCCACCGCCCGGGCGCAGGCCAGCAGGTTGCGGGCGCGGGCGTAGTAGCCAAGCCCTGCCCACGCGGCCATCACGTCCTCGTCGGGCGCGGCCGCCAGGTCGCTGACCGTCGGCCAGCGGGCGGTGAACTTCAGAAAGTACGGCGTGGCGTGCGGCACCGTGGTCTGCTGCAGCATCACTTCCGACAGCCACACCCGGTAGGGATCGGACCGCACCCCCGCCGCCCCCTCAGCCGGTCCTGTCCGCCAGGGCAGGCTGCGGGCGTTGGCGTCGTACCAGTGCAGGAGCTGGGCGCGGAGCGTCTCGGCGGTCACGCTGTCCACATAGGGGGCCGGACGCGCGGCGTCACTGCGTCACGGGGAACGCTTCGCCTTCGCGACCGGGCGCGCTAGGTTCTGCCCATGCGCCGGCGCCTGCCCACGCCCGATGAAGCGCTCCGCATCCTGGCGGAGAAGCGGACCCGTCCGCCCCACCGGCCGCCGCCGGTGGCCGGCAAGGCGCTGAACCGCACCCTGCGCGATTTCGACAGCAAGTACGGGCAAGGCCCGGGCGCCCTGATGGCCCGCTGGCGCGAAGTAGTGGGCCCCGAGATCGCCAAGCGCACCGAGCCCGTGAAGCTGACCCGCGGCCGCAACGGCGCGCCCTCCAGCCTGGAGATCCGGGTCGCCGGTCCCGCCGCGGCCATCATTCAGCACCAGGCCCACGACATCCTCGCCCGGGTGAACCTCTTCCTGGGCGCCGACGCGGTGCAGAAGCTGCGCATCGTGCAAGGCCCTCTGCGCGCCCAGACGGAAGGGGCCGCGCCCCTGCGCCGCCGGCCCAAGCCGCTGGACGCCGCCGAGGAGGCCAGGCTCGCCGCCAGCTTCGCCGACGCGCCCGACGGCAAGCTCAAGCAAGCCTTGTTGGCGCTGGGCCGCGGCGTCCTGCGGCAGGGACGCTGAGTTGACTCAAAAGCGCCGCCGTCCCATCGCAGTGGGCTGACAAAGCTCCCCCGGCTCACGCGGTCCGGGAATCGGGCATAAAATCGATCCTCAAGGGTTCAGGAAGGTCGCTTCAGAATGATCAGCCGCCGTCTTCTCGTCGCCGCAGCCGCCATGGTCGGCGGCCTGGCGCTCGCCGGATGCAGCAAGGGCGGCGCAGGTCCCGCCGAAGGTGACATGACCCTCGGCAGCGCGAACGCGCCCGTGAAGTTCGTGGAGTACGCCTCGGTCAGCTGCAGCCACTGCGCCACCTTCAACAACGAGGTCTTCCCGCAGTTCAAGGCCAAGTACATCGACACCGGCAAGGTGCAGTACACCCTGAAGGAATTCCTCACCCCGCCGGAGAACGTGGCCGCCGCCGGCTTCCTGACCGCGCGCTGCGCCGGCAAGGACAAGTACTTCAACGTCGTGGACGCCATCTTCCAGAACCAGAACGAAATGTTCCAGACCGGCGACGTGCGCGGCGTGCTGCTGCGCATCGCCCAGTCGGCGGGCCTGACCGAGCAGCAGTTCAACGCCTGCATCAACGACGAGACGGCCATCAAGGAACTGGATGAGCGGGTGAAACGCCACATCAAGGACGGCATCACCGGCACCCCGACCTTCATGGTCAACGGCAAGCAGGTCGCCGTGGGGGAAATCTCCATGGCTCAGATCGACGCCGCCGTGGCGGCAGCCGGCAAGTAAACCGTGTTCCGCTTCAGCCGCCGCCACGCCCTGATCGCCGCGCTCGCCCTTGCGGCGGCCGCTCCGGCGGCGGCTGCGCCGGGCGTCGCTGCGCCCGGCGACATGAGCCTCGGCAAGGCCAGCGCGCCGATCAAGGTCGTGGAGTACGCCTCCCTGACCTGCCCGCACTGCGCCACCTACAACGCCGAAGTCATCAGCGTTCTTAAGAGCCGCTACATCGACACCGGGCAGGTGCAGTTCACGCTGAAGGAGCTGCTGACCCCGCCGCAGACGGTGGCTGCGGCCGGCTTCCTGATGGCGCGCTGCGCCGGCCCGGACAAATACTTCAAGGTCGTCGATGACGTGTTCCGCAGTCAGTCGCGCTGGCGGGCGGGCGGCATCCGCCAGGTGCTGCTGCAGATCGCCATGGCCAACGGCCTGACCGAGCCGCAGTTCGAGGCCTGCCTCAAGGACGAGGCCCAGCTCGACGCCCTCGAGGCCCGCATCCGCAAGGTGGTCGAGGAGGACGGCATCGAGTCCACGCCGACCATCTTCGTCAACGGACGCAAGGTGGAGGGCCACACCCTGGCTGACCTCGAGGCGGCCATAGCCGCAGCACGCAAGTAAGGCGCGCGGCGGCCGTGCACTTCCAGCGGCTACGCCTCTCGGGCTTCAAGTCCTTCGTCGATCCCACCGAATTCCGGATCGAGCCGGGGCTTACGGCCATTGTGGGCCCGAACGGCTGCGGCAAGTCCAACCTGCTGGAAGCCCTGCGCTGGGTCATGGGCGCCAACTCCGCCAAGGCCATGCGGGCCGGCGGCATGGACGACGTCATCTTCGCCGGCTCCGGCAATCGCCCCTCGCGCAACCATGCCGAGGTGGCGCTGACCATCGACAATTCCGACCACCGCGCCCCGCCGGCCTTCAACGACCATCCGACGCTTGAGGTGGTGCGCCGGATCGACCGCGGCGCCGGCTCCACCTACCGGATCAATGGGCGAGAGGTGCGGGCCCGCGACGTCCAGCTGCTGTTCGCCGACGCCTCGACCGGCGCCAGTTCGCCGGCGCTGGTCCGCCAGGGGCAGATCTCCGAGCTGATCGGCGCCAAGCCGCAGAACCGGCGCCTGATCCTGGAGGAGGCCGCCGGCGTGTCCGGCCTGCATTCCCGCCGTCACGAGGCCGAGCTGCGCTTGCGGGCGGCGGAAACCAACCTGTCCCGCCTCGACGACGTGGCCGGCGAGTTGGAGAGCCAGCTCAACCGGCTGAAGCGCGAAGCCCGCCAGGCCGAGCGCTTCAAGCGCCTGTCCGCCGAGATCCGGGCCCTCCAAGGCGCCGTGCTCTACGCCCGTTGGGCCGAAGCCCGCGACGCCGCCCTGCGGCTGAAGGGCGAGGCGCAGGACGCCGTCCGCGCTGTGGAGGAGACCGCCCGGGCCGCCGCCGCCGCGACCACCCGCGCGGCCACGGCCGAGGAAGCCATCAAGCCGCTGCGCGAGGCCGAAACCGTCGCCGCCGCCATCCTGCACAAACTGGCCATCGACAAGGACCGGCTGGACCGCGAGGCCGAGGCGCACGCCGCCGAGCTGGAGCGGCTGGCTGGCGAACTCGCCCGCCTCGACGCCGACCGCGCCCGCGAAACCCACATCGTCGAGGACGCGGGCGCCGCGCTCGAGCGCCTGGCCGACGACATCGCCGCGGTCGAGGCCGCCGTCGCCGCCGCGCCCGAACGCGCGCCGGAGCTGGAAGCCCAGCTCGCCTCGGCCGAAGCCGCCCGCGCCGCCGCCGACGCCCAGGTCGAGACCCTGGCCGGTCAGCTCGCCGCGCAGGAAGCCGTTCGCCGCGCCGCCGCCCAGCGGATCGAGGAGGCGCAAGGCCGTGTCGCCCGCACCCGGCGCGCTCTGGACCAGGCCCGCGCCGAGCGCGCCGCCCTGGGTCCGCTTTCCAACCCGCAGGCCGAAGAGACCCGCGCCGCGCTGGCCGCGGCCGAAGCGGCCCTTGCCGCCGCTCGCGCCGCTCTGGAGGCCGCCGAAGACGAGCGGGCCAAGGCCAACGAGGCGGAGGCCGCCGCCCGCGACGCCGCCCGCAAGCTCGACGAACAGCTGGGCCGCTACACCGCCGAGGCGCGCGCGCTGGCCGGCCTGGTGGCCCAGGCCAAGCGCGGCGGCTTCACGCCGGCGCTCGACCAGGTCGCGCCCGACCGCGGCTATGAGGTCGCCCTCGCCGCGGCCTTGGGCGACGACCTCGACGCGGCTCTGGACCCCAAGGCGCCCGCCTTCTGGGGCGGTCGCGATGCAGCGCCGCCTATATGGCCGCAGGGCGCCACGCCCCTGGGGCCACTCGTAAAAGCCCCGCCCGCGCTCGCCGCCCGCCTCGCCTTCACCGCCCTCGTGGACCGCGCGGACGGCGAGCGGCTGCAGAAGACGCTGTCGCCCGGCTGCCGCCTCGTCTCCCGCGAGGGCGACCTTTGGCGGTGGGACGGCTTCACCGCCCGCGCCGAGGCGCCGAAACCGGCCGCCATCCGCCTGGAACAGAAGACCCGCCTGGCCGAGGTGGAGCGCGACGTGGAGCGTCTGACGCCCCGCGCCAAGCAGGCCCGCGAGGAACAGGCCGCCGCCGCCGCCCGGGTGCGAGCCGCCGACGAGACCCTCCGCATCGCCCGCCGCGAGCCCGCGGTGCACGAACAGAAAGCCTCCCAGGCCCGCGCCGCGGTGGAGCGCCTGGAGCGGGAGGCCGCCCGCAAGGAAGCCGCCGCCGCCTCGCTCGAAGACCTGATCGTCCGCTTCGAGGCGGAGTACGCCGAACATGACGCGGCGCTGCAGGCCGCCAGCGCCGACGCCGCTCCGGCCGCCGACGCCGAGCTGGCCCAAAGCCTCGCCGCCGCCCGCACCGCCGCGGCCGCCGCGCGTGAGGCGGCCACCGCCGCCCGCAGCGCCTTGGACCTGGAGAAGCGGGAGCGGGAAGGCCGCACGCGCCGGCTGGAGCAGCTCACTCGCGACCGCGACGACTGGGCCCGCCGCACCCAGGCCGCCGCCAAGCGGCTGGAAGCGCTGGCCGACGCACGGGTCAAGGCGCAGGCGGCCCTCGATCGGGCCCGCGAGGCGCCAGGCGCGCTCGAATCACGCCGCGCGGGCTTGCTGGATGAGTTCGCCGCCGCCGAGGCTCGCCGCGCCAAATCCTCCGACGCCCTGGCCGCCGCCGAGCGGGAGCGCGCCGAGGCCGATCGCGCCCTACGGACCGCCGAAGCCCAGGCCTCCGAAGCGCGCGAGGTGCGCGCCAGCCTCGCCGCCCACGCCGAAGCCGCCGCCCAGCGTCTGGAGGAGGTCACCGGTCAGATCCGCGAGACCGCCCGCATGGAGCCGGAGGAGCTCGCCCGCCGGCTGGCCGACGAGGCGGTGGCGATCCCGCAGGACGCCGGCGGCATGGAGGCGCACCTCTACAATCTCGAGCGGCAGCGCGACGCGATTGGGCCGGTCAACCTGCGGGCCGACGACGAGGCGGGCGAACACTCGGCGCGGCTGCAGCTGATGCAAACCGAGCGGGCGGACCTCACCGGCGCCATCGCCCGCCTGCGCCAGGGCATCGACGAGCTGAACGGCGAGGGTCGCGAGCGCCTGGTCGCCGCCTTCGAGGTGATCAACGGCCAGTTCAAGACCCTGTTCGAGAGCCTGTTCCAGGGCGGCCAGGCCGAGCTGCGCCTCGTCGAATCGGATGATCCGCTGGAGGCCGGGCTGGAGATCTACGCCTGTCCGCCCGGCAAGCGTCTGGCCTCCATGAGCCTGATGAGCGGCGGCGAGCAGGCGCTCACCGCCATGGCGCTGATCTTCGCCGTCTTCCTCGCCCAGCCCGCGCCGATCTGCGTGTTGGACGAGGTGGACGCGCCCCTCGACGACGCCAACGTCGACCGCTTCTGCAACCTGCTGGACGAGATGCGCAGTCGCACCCAGACGCGCTTCATCACTATCACCCACAATCCGGTGACCATGGCGCGGATGGACCGGCTGTTCGGCGTGACCATGGCCGAGCGCGGCGTGTCCCAGCTGGTGTCGGTCGACCTGCGGCAAGCAGAGGCCATGGCCGCCCAGTAGCGCCTTTCAACAGCCTTCGCCTGTGAGAATGCCGCAGGCAAGCGAAACGCCAGTTTTTTCCGCAACTTACGATGCGTCCGCCCAGCCTTGACGCACAGAAGTACGGTCTATAGGTTCCGCGCCACTTCCAGCCCCCCAGGCGCGGCGGCCGTCGCGGTCGCGCGAGTGACCTCGAGACGCATGCCGCAATCGGAAGACACGCGCGACGAGGAGCTCCGGCGCCTCGAAGAAAGGGCCGAAGCGCTTCACGCGCGTACGGCTCCGCCTCCCGCTCGTGACTACGGCTCCCAGGCCGCCGGCTACGGCTATCGGATCTTGGGTGTGTTGCTGGGTGGCTTGTTCGTGGGGATGGGCTTCGGTGCGGCGTTCGACGTCGTGGCGAAAACCTCTCCGCTGGGCCTCATCGTTGGGGTCCTTCTAGGCTTTGCGGTCTCCATCTGGATGGCGGTCCGCTCAGCCCGTGTCATGGCGGCCGAAGCGTCGCGGGAATGGGGTCCTCCAAAGGACCTCGGCCCCGAGGACGACGTCGAGGAAGATTAGGGAGTTCGAGGCGGCATGGCCGACCCGATGCACCAGTTCGAGGTCCAGAAGATCGTGGACCTGCCCGATTTCTCCATTCCGGGGGTCGGCGTCATCGACATGGCGTTCACCAATTCGACTCTGGCGATGACCCTGGCCGCCGGCGCGATCGTCGCGTTCATGGCCGTCAGCACCGCCAAGGTCTCGGTCGTCCCCGGTCGCCTGCAGGCGATGGGCGAGGGCGCCTTCAGCTATATCGACAACCTGACCACCAGCATCATCGGGCATGAAGGCCGGAAGTTCTTCCCCTTCATCTTCACCCTGTTCCTGTTCATCCTGGCGATGAACATCCTGGGCCTGTTCCTGGTGTTCACCGCCACCTCGCAGCTGGCCGTCACCGCCACCCTGGCGATCATGACGATCCTCCTGGTGCTGATCGTCGGCTTCGCGCGCAACGGCGCCAGCATGTACAAGCTGTTCGTGCCCGCGGGCGTGCCCTGGTACATGCTGCTGCTGGTCACGCCGATCGAGTTCATCTCGTTCCTGCTGCGTCCCGCCACCCTTGCGCTTCGTCTGTTCGGCAACATGCTCGGCGGCCACGTGGCCCTGAAGGTGTTCGCCGGCTTCATCATCTCGCTCGGCGGCCTGGCGGCCGGCGGCGGGCTGGGCCTGCTCGGCATCCCCGGTGCGGCGGTGTCGCTCGGCGGCGTGGTCGCCCTGACTGCGCTCGAGTTCCTGGTGGCCTTCCTGCAGGCCTTCGTTTTCGCGGTTCTGACCTGCGTCTACCTGAACGACGTGGTCAACCTCGGCCATCACCACTGACGGCCAAACACCAACCTCAATCTTTCAACTCAGGACTAGACTCTCATGGAAGCTGAAGCCGCTAAGTACATCGGTGCGGGCCTCGCCACCCTCGGCATGATCGGCGCTGCCGTCGGCGTGGGCAACATCTTCGCGGGCTTCCTGCAAGGCGCGACCCGTAACCCGTCGGCCGCCGGCAGCCAGTTCACCAACCTGATCCTGGGCGCCGCTCTGACGGAAGCCCTGGGCATTCTGGCCTTCGTGCTCGGCCTGCTGATCCTCTTCAGCTAAGCCCTGCATCCGCGGACGGTGCGGCGCGCCCGAGGGCTCGCCGCCATCCGCCACCGAAGGACGTCTACGCCTTATGGCCGCTCAGACCACACACAACGCAGGCGACGCCCACGACGGTAACCCCGTCGCGGAAGCTGCCGAAGCCGTGCACGGCCACGAGGTTCCGGCCGGCACGACCGAAGTCGCCGCCCACGGCGGCGAAGGCGGCGGCCTGCCTCAGTTCCGGATGGAGTACTGGGGCGGCCAGATCATCTGGCTGCTGATCATCTTCGCCGTCCTGTACGCCCTGCTCGCCAAGGTCTTCGTGCCGCGGCTGCGCAAGATCCAGGACACGCGGGCCCAGACCATCGCCGAGGCGGTGGAACAGGCGCGCACGGTGCAAGCTGAAGCCGACGCCCAGGCCAAGGCCGCCCAGGCCGAGCTCGAGGACGCCCGCGCCCAGGCGCGCCGCCTCGCCGCCGACGCCAAGGCCAAGGCTCAGGCCGAGATGGCCGCCAGCCAGGCTGCCGAGGACCAGCGCCTCAACGCCGAGCTGGAACAGGCGGAGGCTCGCATCCGCGGCCTGCGCGACCAGGCCATGAGCAATGTCCGCGGCATCGCCGCCGACACGGCCGAAGCCATGGTCGCCAAGCTCACCGGTCAGGCTCCGTCCCGCGCCGACATCGACGCGGCCCTCGCCGGCCGTACGACGGAAGGAGCCGCCTGATGCCCGCGTTCCTCAATCCCGCTGAAGCGGAGATGTGGGTCGGCGTCGGCCTGCTGATCTTCCTGGCCATCGTCATCTTCGGCGCCAAGGCTCCGAAGAAGGTGACGGCCGCGCTGGACGCCAAGGCCGCCTCGATCCAGGCCGACCTGGACGAAGCCGCCCGCATCCGTGAGGAGGCCACCCGCCTTCTCGAGCAGCTCAAGGCCGAACGCGCGCAAGCCGAGCGTCAGGCCAAGGAGATGCTGGAAGCGGCGCACGCCGAAGCCCGCCGCCTGGAAGCCGATGCGAAAGCCAAGCTCGAAGAGAGCCTGACCCGTCGTCGGGCCTTGGCGGAACGCAAGATCGCCACGGCCGAGGCGCAAGCCGCCGCCGAGGTGAAGGCCGCCGCCGCCGAACTCGCCGCCCAGGCCACCGAGGCGCTGCTCGTCCAGCGCCTGGCCGGCGCCAAGTCGGACCCGCTGGTGGACGCCGCCATCGGCCAGCTGGCCACCAAGCTTCAGTAGCGCCCAGCAGCGCCGCTGAAACGGACAAGCCCCGGGTAACCCCCGGGGCTTTTTCGTTTCGCCATCGGGGCGCGCAACAATCGACAGGCCGGGAAACCTCATGCGTCCTTGCGCCTTTCTCGGCTGGGCGCCTCAACCCGACAACGGACTGCGTATGGACCTGATCGAGCGGCGCCTCGCCGAACCTGCGTGCCGCAAAGCGCCAGTCGGCTTGCCGTGGATTCAGGTCGCTCAGGGCGCGCCCTACTTCGTCGACGAGACCGGCGCTGACTTCACGCCCATCGGCCAGAACGACGCCATCAGTTGGGTGGAGCTGGAAGGCCTGTTTCGCCGCCGCGACCTGGCGGCGGTCGAGCGCCACCTCGTCTGGTTGCGTGATCACGGCGTCACCGTGCTGCGCCTGATGATGGAGTATGCGCAGGTCCGCACCCGCTACTTCGAGCGGCCGGCGGGCCGCTTCAACCCCACTCTGGTTCAGCTGTGGGACGACCTCTTCGCCATGTGCGAGCGGGTGGGCCTACGCATCCTGCTCACGCCCTTCGACACCTTCTGGACCTGGCTCCACTGGCGCCACCACCCCTACAACGCGGCGAACGGCGGGCCGCTCGACCATCCCTCTCGCCTGCTCCTGTGCGGAGCCACGCGGGAGCTGATCAAGGCCCGCCTGCGGTTCGCAGCCGCCCGCTGGGGCGGCTCCGGCGCGCTGTTCGCCTGGGACCTGTGGAACGAGATCCATCCCGCTCAGGCGCAGGACAGCGCCGACAACTTCAACGACTTCATCGCCGATCTAAGCGCCGCGGTGCGGGAGGAGGAGTTGCGCCGCTTCGGCCGCTCGCATCCGCAGACCGTCTCCCTGTTCGGGCCCGAGCTGACTCTCAAGCCCCACCTGGACTTGGCCGGGCCGATCTACCGCCACCCGGACCTCGATTTCGCGAACCTGCACATCTACGCGACGGGGACCATCGACGATCCCAAGAACACCGTCGCGCCCCCCGTGGCCATGGGACGGATTATCCGCGGCGCCTTGACGGAGATCCAGGACAGCCGGCCGTTCTTCGACAGCGAGCATGGCCCGATCCACACCTTCAAGGACCGCAAGCGCACCCTGCCGGAGCCGTTCGATGACGAGTACTTCCGGCATCTGCAATGGGCGCATCTGGCCAGCGGCGGGGCAGGGGGCGGTATGCGCTGGCCCAACCGCCATCCGCACGTCCTCACGCCCGGCATGCGCCGGGCCCAGGCCAGCCTGTCCCGCTTCACCCCGCTGATCGACTGGAGCCGTTTCCGACGCCGCAATCTCAACCAGGAGATCGTCACCACCCATACCGGGCTCGAGACCTTCGGGTGCGGGGACGACCGGCAGGCCTTGGTCTGGCTGCTGCGACGCGGGCCGCTGGCCGACGGGCAGTTGGACGCCCACGCGCCGCCTATCCAGACGATGGTCCGCGTGCCGGGCCTCGCCGCCCGCGCCTATGAGGTCACGGCCTGGAACACCGCCGAGGGCCGAACGGAAGGAAGTTGGCGGCTGGAAGCGGGGCGAGGCGCGCTGATGATCCCGACGCCGCCCTTTGTCGCCGATCTTGCGTTGGCGGTCCGGCCGGCGGCTTAGGCCGCCCGCTGCGCCCGCATCCGGCGCTTCAGGCGGCGACGCCCACGAACGCCCACGCGGACGCGCTTGGGCAGCACCAGGCGCTCGACGCGCAGGTACTGCTGCCACACCACCAGCACGACCTCCGGCTCACGCCGCATCAGGCGACGGATCGGGAAGATCATCTTGGGGTGCGCCTTCTGCATCTTCACGAACTGGCGCTTCGCCCCGTAGGAGTTGCGCAGCACGATGGCCGCGCCCACCACGGTGAAGGGCACGCCGAGCGGACCTGGAAGCGGCGCGATCAGAATGCCGATCAGGATCAGCAGGCCGCCCAGGCCAAGCAGCGCATATCGGATGATCCGCGCGAGGAGCTCGCGAGCGGCTTCATCTGAGGCGCGGGGCACGCGCAAAGAGGGCATGGCGAAAGACACGGCGACCTGCGGACACGCGGCGTCCGAACATAGGGGAGGATCGGACCTGCGCCGCGCTTAGCTTGATATGCGAACCCGCCGCCGGATCGTAAAGGGAACAACCCGTTAAATTTCGGTCAGGTCGAGCTATTCCGCTGCCAATGGCGCCGGCGCCACACCCGTGGGTTCCGGGCGCCACGTCAGCTTCGGCTTCCGCGCCGCCTGGGTCTCGTCAAGCCGCCGCAGCGGGGCGAGGAAAGGCGCCCCCTTGAACCGCTCCACGTCGCCCGCCTTGGCCGCTTCGGCGAGGCCCAGCAGGGCGTGAACGAACCGGTCCAGCTCCTGCTTGGACTCCGTCTCGGTCGGCTCGATCAGCATGGCGCCGTGGACGACCAGCGGGAAGTACATGGTCATCGGGTGGAAGCCCTCGTCGATCATCGCCTTGGCGAAGTCGAGCGTGGTGATCCCTGTGCCTTCCAGCCAGCTGTCGTCGAACAGCGCCTCGTGCATGCAGGGCCCTTCCGGGAACGCGGGGCTCATGGCCACCGACAGGCGCGCCTTGAGGTAGTTGGCGTTCAGCACCGCATCCTCGGCCACCTGCCGCAGGCCGTCGGCCCCATGGCTGCGCATGTAGGCGTAGGCCCGCACGAACATGCCCATCTGGCCGTGGAAGGCGCTCATCCGGCCGAAGGCCTGGGCCGCCTCGCCGGCGGTCTCCTCCTCCAGGCGCAGGCCTTCGCCGTCATGCACCACCCAGGGCGCGGGCGCGAAGGCCGCCAGGGCCTGCGACAGCACCACCGGACCGGCGCCCGGCCCGCCGCCGCCGTGCGGCGTGGAGAAGGTCTTGTGCAGGTTGATGTGCATCGCATCGACGCCCAGATCGCCGGGGCGCACCCGCCCGACGATGGCGTTGAAGTTGGCCCCGTCGCAGTAGAAGTAGGCGCCCGCCTCGTGGGTCAGGCGGCTGATCTCCAGGATGTCGCGCTCGAACAGGCCGCAGGTGTTCGGATTGGTGACCATGATCGCGGCCACGTCGTCCGACAGCTTGGCCGCAAGGTCCGACAGGTCCACGCGCCCGTCGTCCGTCTGGGCGATCTCCGTCACCGAATAGCCGACGAAGGCCGCTGTGGCGGGGTTGGTGCCGTGCGCCGAGGTCGGCACCAGCACCCGCCGGCGATGGCCCTGGCCCGCCGCCTCGTGCGCCGCCTTGATGGCCAGCAGGCCGCACAGCTCGCCGTGGGCGCCGGCTTTCGGCGTCAGCGCCACCGCCGGCATGCCGGTCAGGGTCTTCAACCAGTGCGCCAGCCGGTCCATCAGCTCCAGCGCGCCCTGCGTGGTCGAGGTCGGCTGCAGCGGGTGCAGGTCCGCAAAGCCCGGCAGCCGGGCCATCTTCTCGTTCAAGCGCGGGTTGTGCTTCATGGTGCACGAGCCCAGCGGATAGAGCGCCAGGTCGATGGCGTGGTTCTTCTGGCTCAGGCGCACGTAGTGGCGCACGGCCTCCGGCTCCGAGAGGCCGGGCAGGCGCAGGTCGTCCCGCACCAGGCCACCCAAGTCGCTCTCGTCGAACCCCGGCGTCTCGTCGAGGTCGACGCCGGTCTTCTCCCAGCCGCCCACTTCAAAGAGCAAGCCCTCGTCCTGCAGCAGCGCGCGGCCGCCGCTCAGGGAGGCGTGGCCGGTGCTCTCGCCGGCGGTGTCGGGACGGGTGGGGCGGCCCACGTTCAGCATGCTCATCGGGCGAGCTTCCGGGAAAGGGCGGCCGCCAGGGCCGCGATGTCTTGAGAGGTGTTGGTTTCGGTGGCGCAGACCAGCAGGACGTCGTCCATGCCGCCGGCGGGATCCAACCGGCTGAACGGCACGCCGGCCAGAATGCCTTCGGCGGCCAGCTCGTCGGCCAGCTGCGCGGCCGGCACGGACGTCTTGATCGCCAGCTCGTTGAAGAAGCGGGGCGTCAGAACTTCCACCCCCGCCACGCCGGCCAGCGCATCGCGCAGCTCCCGCGCCCGGCTGTGGTTCACCCGCGCTAGCTGGCTCAGCCCCGCCCCGCCCAGCAGGGACAGGTGGATCGAAAACGCCAGGGCGCACAGCCCGGAGTTGGTGCAGATGTTGGACGTCGCCTTCTCGCGGCGGATGTGCTGCTCGCGCGTCGACAGGGTCAGGACGTAGCCGCGCCGGCCCTCGGCATCCACCGTCTCGCCGCACAGCCGCCCTGGCATCTGCCGCACCAGCTTCTCGCGGCAGGCGAACAGCCCGACGTAGGGCCCGCCGAAGTTCAGCGCGTTGCCGATAGACTGGCCCTCGGCCACCGCGATGTCCGCGCCCATGGCGCCCGGCGACTTCATCAGGCCGTAGGACACCGCCTCCGTCGTCACCACGATCAGCAGGGCGCCGGCCGCATGCGCCGCCTCGGCGATCTTGGAGACGTCCGTGACCACGCCGAACACGTTGGGCGTCTGGACCACCACGCAGGCGGTCTCGGCGTCGATCGCCTCGATCACCGCCGCTTCCGCATCCACCGCGGCCGGCAGGCGGACGATCTCCATCCCTTCCGCATGGGCGATGGTCTGGGTGGTGGAGGCGTAGTGCGGGTGCAGCCCGCCCGACAGCACCGCCTTCTCCCGCCGCGTGACCCGCTGGGCCATCATCACCGCCTCGGCGGTGGCGGTGGAGCCGTCGTACATCGAGGCGTTGGCGACATCGAGGCCGGTCAGCGCCGCCACCTGCGTCTGGAACTCGAAGAGGACCTGCAGCGTGCCCTGCGCGATCTCCGGCTGGTAGGGCGTGTAGCTGGTCAGGAATTCCGAGCGCTGGATGATGTGGTCCACCGTCGCCGGCACGTGGTGCTTGTAGGCCCCTGCGCCCAGGAAGAACGGCCCGGCTCCCGCGGCTCGGTTCTTCGCCGACAGGGCCGACAGCTCCCGCTCCACCTCCAGCTCGCCGGCGTGCAGCGGCAGGTCGAACAGGTCGGCCGGGCGCGCCGCCTCGGGCACGTCGCGGAACAGATCGTCGATGGTGGCGGCGCCGATCACGCCCAGCATCTCGGCGCGATCGTCAGGGGTCAGGGGCAGGTAGCGCATGGGGAACTCACCTATCCGCTCACACCCGCGCAGGCGGGCATGCGCAGTGTTTTGGGACTACAGCGTGGCGAGGAAAGCGTCGTAGGCGGCGCGGTCCATCAGCTTGTCCACCTCGGCCGGGTTCGACACCCGCACCTTGGCGAACCAGCCGCCGGCTTCCGGCCCCGAATTCACCGTTTCCGGCGCGCCGGACAGGGCCTCGTTGGCCTCCACCACTTCGCCGCTCACCGGCGAATAGACGTCCGAGGCGGCCTTGACGCTTTCGACCACCGCAAAGGCGTCGCCGGCGGTCAGGGTCTTGCCGACCTCTGGCACCTCGACGAACACCACGTCGCCCAGCTGCTCGGCGGCATAGGCGGTGATGCCGACGGTCGCGACGTCGCCGTCCAGCTCGACCCACTCGTGTTCCTTGGTGAAGCGCATGGGAGTGTCTCTCTCGCGTTTGACTTAGAGCTTCCGCACGTAGCGGTGGGCGACGAAGGGCGTTTCCACGACCGTGGCCGCCTGGGCCTTCCCCCGGACCAGGACCTTCAGCTTGGTCCCCACTTCCGAGTGCAGCGGCGGCACGAAGGCCAGGGCGATGTTCTGGCGCAGGGTGGGGGAGTGGCCGCCGGAGGTGATCTTGCCGATCACCGTCCCGTCCTCGTCCGCCATCTCGGCCCCTTCGCGGGCCGGCGCGCCGTCCACCTTCAGGCCCACGCGCTTGCGCATAGGGCCCATGGTCATCTCTTTCAGGATCCGCTCGGCGCCCGGGAAGTCGCCCGCCTCGCGCCGGCGCTTGGACAGGGCGAAGGCAAGGTCTCCCTCGATGGGGCTCACCGTCTCGTCCAGGTCATGGCCATACAGCGGCAGGCCCGCTTCCAGGCGCAAGGAGTCCCGCGCGCCTAGGCCGATCGGCTTGACCCGCTCGTCGGCCAGCAAGGTGTTCCAAACGCTCACCGCCGCGAACGCCGGCACGGAGATCTCATAGCCGTCCTCGCCCGTGTAGCCGGAGCGCGAGACCAGCAGGTCGACGCCGAACCCCTGCAGGGCCCGGGCCTCCATGAACACCATGGTGGCGACTTCCGGCACGTGCTGCTTCAGCACCGCCACAGCTTCCGGACCTTGCAGCGCCAGCAGCGCCCGGTCCTCCAGCCGCTCCACCTCGGCCACGCCCGCCAGCCGCTCGGCGATCAGGGCGTAGTCGTTTTCCTTGCAGGCGCCGTTGACCACCACGAACAGCCCGTCCTCGTCCGGACGCGCCGCCATCAAGTCGTCGATGATCCCGCCGTTCTCGTTCAGCAGCAGGGAATACCGCTGCTTGCCGGCTTTCAGCCCCTTGAAGTCGCCGGGCGTGAGGGTCTCGAAGGCCCCGAACGGATCGGCCCCGCGGATGCGCGCCTGGCCCATGTGGGAGACGTCGAACAGCCCCGCATGCTCGCGGCACCACAGGTGCTCCTTCAGCACCCCCTCGGCGTACTGCACCGGCATGGAATAGCCCGCGAACGGCACCATCCGCGCGCCCAGCGCCACATGCGCCTCCGACAGCGGCGTTGTCTTCAGGACCTTGTCGGCAGGGATCTCGGACGTGGGGAGGTCGGAGACGGGAGGCTGGGACATGGACGGCGGACTCCGGGCGATGATGCGGCGTAGCGCCGGAACGCACGTCCCGACGTTTCGCGCCCCCGCTGTCCTTCAGGCCTGAGAGATTTCGGTCCCGCCGATAGCTGGCGGTCCTCTGCTCCTTCGGCGGGCGCTTAACCGTCGCCGGTTGCGCCGCTTTCCAGCGTTCATCAGCCCGTCGCGGTCCTTTTGCCTGAGCGTTTCCGGGGCGGTTGCGCCTTCGGCTCCGGATCGAGTCCGGTCTCTCCCGCGAGAGTTGGGAGTCCTACTGCGGGAGGTGGTGGGGGGAGTCAAGCGGCGGCCGCTGTCGCAGCAGAGCCGCTTCGCGCCTTGAGCGTCTCATGGGCGTTCGCTCGACTGTTTCGTATTTATCGAGCGTCGAGCCGTCTTTCGCGCCAAAAGCATCGTCGCGCGAAGCTTAGGCGGATGCGTTCGATAACATAGATCAGTCATCGCGCCGCGAAGTGCGGCCCGAGCCAAACAATCATATGCGGGTAAACTTGGCGCAGCAGGAACGTCTCTTCTTACTGCTGCATTCTGCCTGCCCTACGCACCGCGTCGGTGATCAAGGGCAGCAGGAGTAAACAGTGGCGGAGGTTGTGGCGTTCGGTGGCGGCGGCAACGAGCGGCGGGAAATCCAGGAGCGACCGTCCAGGCGCCTTGAGCTGTGGGGCGGCTACGAGTGCACGGTGAACCGGGTCCGCGACGCCTGGTTCGACCAGACGCCCCGCAGCGGGCATGAGCACCGGATCTCCGACCTCCAACTGTTCGCCGATCTCGGCATGACGGCGCTGCGCTATCCGGCCCTGTGGGAGCGCATCTCCCCGCAGGACCCTGGGACCTTCGACTTCCGCTGGACCGACGAGCGCCTGCCGCGGGTGCGCGAGCTCGGCATGGAGCCGATCCTCACCCTCTGCCACCACGGCAGCGGACCGCACTACACCAGCCTGATCCAGGACTCCTTCGCACCGGGCCTGGCGCGCCATGCCCGGGCGGTGGCCGAGCGCTACCCGTGGGTCCGCGACTGGACGCCGGTGAACGAGCCCCTGACCACCGCGCGGTTCAGCGCCCTTTACGGCTACTGGTATCCGCACACCCAGACGGAAGATGCGTTCTGGACCGCGCTGCTCAACGAGATCGACGCCACCCGTCTCTCCATGCGCGAGATCCGCAAGATCAATCCCCAGGCGCGCCTCATTCAGACCGACGATCTGGGCTTCTGCCACGCCACCGAACCCCTGGCCCAGGAGGCGGAGTACCAGAACCAGCGGCGCTGGATCGGCTGGGACCTGCTTTGCGGAATGGTGACGCCCGACCACCCTCTTTGGGAGCGGATCGCTTCTCATGGGCTGGGAGATCGCCTGCGGGTCATCGCAGACGACCCGTGTCCGCCTGACGTCATCGGCGTGAACCATTACCTGGCCAGCGAGCGGCTGCTCGACCACCGCCTTGAACTCCACCTCAACCGGGCCGTTGCGGACCGCGAGCTCGGCCAATGCAACGGCGTGCCCTACGTCGACGTGGACGCCATCCGAAACCGGGAGGAGGGGGTCCTCGGGCTTCCCGCCCTGCTGCGTCAGGCGGCGGAGCGCTACGGACGAACCGTGGCCGTTACCGAGTGCCACAACGGCGCGACCCGCGAAGAGCAGGTGCGCTGGTTCGTGGAGGTCTGGGACGGCGCCCAGGCGCTGCGCGACCAAGGCTTCGACATCTGCGCCGTGACGGCCTGGTCCCTGCTTGGCTCTCACGACTGGAACCGCATGGTCACCCGCTTCGTCGGCCACTACGAGGTCGGCGTCTATGACGTCCGGACGGGCGAGCCACGCCCCACCATGCTCGCCCCGGTCCTGGAGGATCTGGCCAACGGCCGGCGACCCTCCGCCATCGCTCTGGAACAGCCCGGCTGGTGGCGGCGGACCAGCCGGCTGGTCAACGCTCAGCCCTCCGGCCGCCCCGAGTTCGACATGGGCCGAAACCCGCACCTCCAGGGCGCGTCCCCCCTGCTGATCGTCGGCGCGGGAAGCGTCCTCACTCAGCTGATCCAAAGGGCCTGCGAGGTGCGCGGGCTGCCCTACCGCCGGCTGCACCGCGCTCCCGACGCCGCCGCCCTGGCCCGGCTGACGCCCTGGGCGGTCGTCGACGGCCGCGACTGGGCCGGCATCTGCCAGCAGGAAGGGGCGAGCTCCCGCCGCCAGACCCGTTGGCCCGGCCCCAGCTTCGCCCCGCCCGAGGCCCTGGTGGAAGCCTGCGGTCTCCAGGGCGTGCCCTGCGCCGTCTTCAGTGCGCCCGAAGGCTTCGAGGAAGTCGACGAACGCCTCCTGACGCTTGGCGCCGGCGCCCTGCTGATCGCCCGTGCGGACGGCGTCTTCGCTCCCTGGGATCGTTCCCGCTTCGCGGTCAAGGCGCTCGACCTGCTGGAGCTTGGCCGCACTGTCGAGGCCTGCGCCGACAGCCACTGGGATGAGACCTATGGCCCCGATCTGGTGGACGCGGTGCTCGACCTTCTGATGGACGGGGTGGTCGGCTTCCAGACCTTCGCCCCGTCGGAGCCCTGGTCCGTCGCCGAGTTCGTCAGGCGGCTGGCTGAGACCGCCGAGTGCGATCCGGACCTGGTGGTTGGGCGGCGCATGCCGACCCTGCGCCCGGCGCCAGCCCAAGACCATGAGAGCGCCGCCTTCCAGCTGCTTCCGCCGGGCGAGACCACGCTGGAGCGCTTTGTGCGGGAAAGCCGCCTGGCCCGGCGCGAGGGCGCTCAGGCCGTCTCGCGGCGCGAGGACGAGCCCCACCTGGAGCCCGCAGCGCCGCTGGCGGGCTGACCGGCGGACCTAACAAAGGTCGCCCTCAGGAACGTCGCCGGCCCCTCCGGTTGGTCCAGCGTCGCATCCATCCTGCGTCGCTCCAGCCGGTCGCCGGAGAGCCTCATGGCGACGTCTTCGCCCGTCACAACCGCGCGCCGAAGCCCTTCCCTGAAGAGCCGCACCCGCGCGATCACCGGGACCATGCTGGCCCTGATCCTGGCAAGCTGCCGTCCCCAGCTTGCGCAGCAGCAAGCCGCGCCGCCGGCCGCGGCCGCGGCCGCGGGCGAGGCTGCCCGCCTCGCAAAGGGCGACCCGCGCCAGCCGCCCGCGCTGTACAAGATCGTCAAGGTGCAGACGCCGGCCCTCAGGGCCCCGGCGCCCTGGGATGCAGGCGTTCAGCTGCGTTTCGCCGCCCACAATTTCGTCGCGGTGATCGCGCCCGATGGTCGGGTGGTTCGTGAGTTGCATGGCATTGCAAGGGGACCGAGAGGCGAGCCCCTGGCCGGGCTTGGCGGCGTGCGCCCATTCGCCCGGGAATACATCTGGGGCGAAAGCTACGACCATCGCACCGGCTTCTACGACGAGACCTACCCCCAGGCCGTCCTGTTCACCGGCAGCGCCGCCGCCGTGGACGCCCGCCTCACCGCGGCCGCCGACCTGCAACGCACCGTGAACCGCCGGGCCATCCGCTACGCCTGGCCCGCCACGTCCAGCGCGAACAGCAACGCCTATTACACCACTCTGCTGGCGGCCATGGGCTTGGCCGACGTCCGCGCCGACCACCAGCTCTGGGCGCCTTCCGCTGGGCGCCTTCTGGTCACGTCACGCGCGCTGCAAAGGACGTGGCTCTGAGGCGGTCGAAACTCAGAGGCTGAGTCGGACAGGACGGCGGACTCTCCAGACGTCCGCCGTCCATCACCGCTTGCCGCCTACCTGAACCGTCGTTGGTAGCTGATCGACCACTGGTCCGCCCGCAGCGGCCCGTCGAACTCGTGGCGCGTCCAGTCGAGCCGCACCCCGTCCTTGTCCGTCAGCCGGTACTCGCCGCCGACCCCGTAGTTCCAGCTCTCGTCGCTGGTCGTGTAGGAGTAGGTCTGGCCGTTCTGGTTGCCGCCACGCTTCATCTCTGTGCGCCCGTATCCAGCTCGGCCAAACAGATCGATCTTACCCGTCACCGGGACAACGCCGACCACATAGGCCGCCAGCTGGTTGTCGATCTTGTTCGTGATGCTCATGGGCGGCACAGTGGGGACGTCGAAGGTCTCCTTGTTCAGCCCGATCGCGCCTTCACCCTCGAGGGCGAGAAAGCGGTTCGCCTTCCACCCAACCCGTCCCTGGACGGCTCCCAATTCTTCCGGGAAGAATCCGAAATCCGACTGCGCATACCCGATCGAGCCGTAGATCTGCGCGCCCGCAACCTCCGGAACCACGACACACGTCGCAGCCGCCAGCACCAAACTCAGCTTAAGCATCCAGCATTCTCCACCCAGGGGTGCGCACTGCGTCGCCTGAAATCTGGCCGAGAATGTGGCGTGGGTTTGAAGGTGTTCTGAACGGCGCCATGGCGTGCTTCGTCCGCTGAGCATTGCCGGATGCACGACGCCGGGCAGCATCCAGCGGTTGAACGTCGCGCCCCATGGACGCAGTACGCGTGCGCGTGCGACATGGCGCAACAAGCGGCGCGGCGGGAAGCGGCCGCATTTCGGAGGCTGCGATGCCGACCCCCATGCAGACCGTTACCACCTCGGCCGACTACCGGGTGTCCGCCACCGAGCAACTGATCTTCGTCAACCAACCGGCGTTCCTGCTGAACCAGTTGGCCCCTGGCGGCGGAGTGGCCCATCCTGCCGTGCACCTCACGATTTCGGGCGAGGTGCAAGCCCTTATGACCTCCGTCCAGGCGGCCGGAGCCATGGGGATCAATGGGATCAACGTCAGTAACACCTTCGACGCCGGCCCCACGGTGACCATCGAACGAGGCGGCCTGCTAAAGGTGACCGCGACCGGCGGCGGGGCGATCGCCTACGCTGGTGGCGGCCAAGGGGCTGCAACCCTGAACAACGCTGGCGCAGTGATCGTCCAGGCGGACGACAAGGCGGTAGGCCTAAACAACCTTTCCGCCAGGGGCGTGCTGATCAACAGCGGTCAGGTCAGTGTTATCTCCACCGGTTCCGACGCCATCGGCCTTGAGACGTACGGCTATCGGGTGCAAGCGCTCAACAGCGGCGAGATCACAGTCTTCGGTCACGATCGGGCAACCGGAGTATGGATCGCCGACTCGCAGGGGGTTTTCCGCAACACAGGCGTAATTGTCGCGCGAGACGACAATCCGGTGCGCGACAGCGTTGGCGTCCTC
Organism: Phenylobacterium deserti; assembly: GCF_003254705.1. Classification (GTDB taxonomy): domain Bacteria; phylum Pseudomonadota; class Alphaproteobacteria; order Caulobacterales; family Caulobacteraceae; genus Phenylobacterium; species Phenylobacterium deserti. The sequence goes on along the minus strand of NZ_QFYR01000001.1, from coordinate 346,037 downwards.
TGGAACGTCGGGCCAACGACAAGCTCGCAAGGCGAGTTCGTCAATGAGGGGACGATCGAGGGTGACCGATCACTGCAGGTCGAGATCTCATTCGGCTCCGCCGCGGACAACGTTATCGTCAACAAAGGTCGCCTGATCGGGACGGTGTTCATGGGCGGCGGAGCCGCCGAGACCCTTGTCAACAACGGGGTTATCGACGGCGCCGTCCGCTTCTTCGGCGGCGGCAGCATCTACGACGGCCGCGCAGGCACGGTGCTCGGGGAAGTCGTGGCCAGCGACAACAACGGCGGTGGCCTGTTGCTGGGTGGTAGCGGGGGAGAGACCCTTAGCGGCGGATACTCTAATGACACCATCTCGGGCGGCGGGGGTGATGACCTGATCGCCGGCGGCCGTGGCGACGATCGTCTGGACGGCGGCGCCGGAGTGAACACCTTGAGCTTCGCGCGCGCCTTGGAGCCAGTCCGCGTAGACCTCGCGGCCCAGACAGCGAGCGACGGAGGGACCAAGACCCTCGCCAACTTCCAGATCGTACTCGGCGGGCGCTACGCCGACACTTTGATCGGCGGCGTTGGCGATGACACCCTGATGGGCGGAGACGGCGCCGACGTGTTGACGGACATCGCCGGTTCCAACCGCCTCTGGGGCGAGGCTGGCGACGACAGCCTCGCGGGCGGCGTTGGCTTCGACAACATGAACGGCAACACCGGGAACGACACTCTGCACGCCGGGGACGGCGAGGACTGGGTGAGCGGGGGCAAGGACCAGGACCTGCTCTACGGGGACGCGGCGTTCGACATTGTCCTCGGGAACCTCGGCGATGACACCTGCGACGGCGGCGCTGGCGCCGATTGGGTGCGCGGCGGCCAAGGTGACGACATCGTTCGAGGCGGCGCGGGCGATGACCTACTGTGGGGAGATCGCGGCGCTGACACCCTCACCGGGGGGACAGGTGCAGACGTCTTCAACACCTTCGTAGGAGCGGGTCTGGATCGCGTAACCGACTTCAGCTTCGCCGAAGGAGACCGTGTTCACATTGAAGCGGGCGCGTCCTACAGCGTCCGGCAGGTCGGCGTCGACACCGTGGTCGACCTTGGTGGCGGCGACCAGCTCATCCTGGAGCGGGTCGATGCCGCTAGCCTTCCGGCAGGCTTCATCGTCTGATTTGCCAACCCAGCTTGGCCCTTTGAGGGGCCGCTGTGCGCGTGTTTCGCGCGGGGCTAGGAAATCAACATGCCCGTTTCCGGTGGCTTCGGAGCACCGCGACCTTGAAGAGGGCCGCCGGTGGCGCTGGTCCGTGACAGTCTCAACGGAACTCATCGAGGTTCAGGCTTGCGCTGTGCGGTCGCCACCTTGGACTGCAGGCAAGCCCGTAGCGTCCATTTAGAATGATGCGGAATGCGATCGTGCGTCGCCCCTCGCAACGGCCGGACCAATCCCTCTCGACGCGAGCGTGCCTCAGGCCCTCATGCGCGAGCCGCCGCTGGATCGACGCGATGCGTGTGCTGTCCAAGCCGTAGTCGAACCAGAGCAGAGATCCAGCCAAGACCAACCCAGGAAAAGCCACTGCTAGGAGACTCGCCCAAGTTCGCCCTCCTGCCTTGCGCAAGGCCGGCGTTGGGGCTGAGCCACGCTTGCTGGTGCTCATCTGATTTCCTCAGCCTCAGGTGGACCGCACCTGAAGGTTGCGACTAAGCTTCGCCACAGGGCAGGGGCGAGGTGTATCATGCAACAGCGTTGGGTGTTGACGGTCATCATCGGGGCGTGGCTGTTCGCAACCGTGCTTTCCGGCGGGGGCAGCGTTCTCCGTGACGAATGCGTCAACGGGGTCTGCGTAGTCCAGGCGAGGACATCACTAGCGAGCGTGCTGATCGCTGCTGGTCTTCTGGCTTTCGTACTGACCTATCGCCGCAAGCCGGTGGAAGCCCTCCCGGGCGCAGGTCCCGTTCGGCTAAGGACGCGGATTTTCGCCCTGGTTCTAGACATGCTGGCGGCGGGGGCGATCACGGTGCCGCTCGGTGCGCTGCCGATGCTCGCCTACGCAGCAGCAACGTCGGGTGAGTTTCTTTGGGCTGTGCAGAGTAATCGTGCCACGGCCGTCGATCACCTCTTTGCAAGCACCTTGGTGCTCGCAACCATGGTTGGGATGGGCGTCTACTTCTTCCTGCCCGTGATCCGCGGCGCTCAGACGCCAGGACAGTACGTAGCGGGCTACCGGATCGCGTCCGTCGGCGGTTCAGCGCCGAAGTGGCCTGCAGTCATTGTCACCGCACTCCTCGGACTGTTGCTTTGGCCAGTGTCAGTGGTGCTTGCCTTAGGCCGGGAAGACCGGGAGTTCTGGTGGAACCGTCGCCAAGGGCTGCAGGCCGTTCCGGTAGTTGCTTCCGTCGAACCCTCGACGATCCCTGCCGCCTAAAGGCTCTAGTCCGCCTCCGCCCACAAACACCGCCCATCCTCCCAAGCCCCGCCGTAGCGCACGCAGGTCTCCGCGTCTTTGGGCGGCGCGGTGCGGACCCAGGCGATCACCGTCGCCACGCACAGGACGAGCAGGATGACCGCGATCTTCAGGCCTGGGCTCATAAGGCCACGCTACGAAGCGCCGCGATGCCGGGCAACGCGCGCCGGCGCCGCAGCCAACTGCGCCGTGGTGCTGGTCTCAAAGCTCGGCCGTCGCTAAGACGCGGGCCGTGCTGCCAGATCTTTCCGTTTCGGCCCTGATGGACGCCCTCGCGGGCTCGCCCCTGCCGACCACCTTCGTGGATCGGGACGGCGTCTATCGCTTCGTCAACCGCGCCTACGAGCGGTGGTTCGGCCAGAGCTGGGACGAGGTGGTCGGCAGGACCATGGAAGAGGTGCTCGGGGCCAATGCGGCCTCCTCGGTCGAGTTCTACAAGGAAGCGGCCCTGAACGGCGCCACCGTGGAGTTCGAGTCCAGCTTGCCGTACCGCACCCGCGGCGTGCGGCGGATGAAGGTGGTCTACGCCGCGGCCCGGAACGCCGACGGCGGGGTGCCGGGCTTCTTCGCCTTCCTGGAGGACGTCACCGCCCGCTATGACGCGGAGGCCGCCGTGGCCTCGGCCCTGGACGGCATGGCGGACGGCTATTTCGCCCTCGACCATCAGCACCGCGTCACCTTCATCAACAGCGCCGCCGCCCGGCTGATGGGCAAGCCGCGCGACCAGTTGCTCGAGCGGCCCCTGGACGAAGTGTTTCCCGGCGCCATGAGCGGCAGGATCGGCGCGCTGATCAAGCAGGTGATCCACACCGGCAACCCCGAACGCAAGGTGCTGCCGTCCTCCATCCGGCCGGGCCGGATCTTCTCCGTCGACGCCATCCCCCTGATGACCGGCGGCGCCGGCGTGGTTCTGCAGGACGTCACCGAAAAGGTGCAGAGGGATGCCGACCTCGCCCTGGCTCGCGCCCGGTTCGAAGCGGCGACCCGGGCGACTCTCGGCGTGATCTACGAATGGGATCGCCACACAGGCGAGGTTTGGCGGTCCGGCGCCCTGGAGCAGCTGTTCGGCGTGCCGGCCGAAGACGCAGCCCCGACCGTTGCGTGGTGGACCGAGCGCATGCATCCCGACGATGTGCTGGACCCCGGGGTCTACCTGGCCAGCATCGAAGACATCGCGGAGCGGCGCTATCGGGTGCGGCACGCCGATGGCTCCTGGCGCTGGGTGCTCGATCGCTCCGCCCCCATCCGCGGCGAGGACGGCCAGGTCACCCGCGTCGTGGGCACGGTGTTCCTGAAGGATGGCGCGGACGGGGCCGAGGCTGCGGACCTCTGACCGGGGCGAAGACTCGCCATCGCTGATTTCCTGTGCGGCCCCGCTGGAACGAGCTTCCGGCGCCTTTTGTTGAGGGGCGAACCCGGCGCCGGGCCGGGTGCTCGGAGATCAGCAACATGAACGCAAACATCGTATCGGCCGTGTTCGACGACCGTCGGGAAGCGGAGCGCGCAGTTACCGACCTCCGGTCGGCGGGCGTGCGCCAGGAGGCGATCTCTTTCATCGCCCGTGACGAGGACGGTCACGCCCACCAAACGGATGCCGACGGCCACGAAAGCACGGGTGAAAAGGCGGCCAGCATCGCCTCCAAGGCGGCCCTGGGCTCCGGCGTCGGCGCCGCCTTGGGCGTCGCGGCCCTGGCCATTCCGGGCGTCGGCCCGCTGGTGGCGGCTGGCGCCATCGCCGAGGCGGCGATCGGCGGCGCGGCCCTGACCGGCACCGCGGTTGGCGCGGCGGCGGGCGGCCTGACGGGCCTGCTGTCCAAGCACGGGGTCAGCGACGACGACGCCCGCTACTACGAGGACCGGGTCAACCAAGGCGGCGTGTTCGTCTCGGTGAACGCCGACCAGGCGGGCGTGGCGCCCGACGCGGCTTCGGACATCCTTTACCGCGCCGGCGGGCACTCCTCCGCCCGCTCCAAGATGATCTAAGGGCGCAAAGCCTCGCGAGATCTGGCCCGTCGACGTCCTCGTCGGCGGGCCTTTTGCGTTCTGGCGCGGCTAGTCCTTGAGCTGGCCCGGCGCGTGGGCTTCCGGGTCGTGCAGCACATCCTGGCGGTAGAGCATGGTGACGGCCGTGTAGAGCACCAGCGCCAGCGGGGTGGCGAACAGCACGCCCAGGGGGCCGAACAGCGAGCCCAGGCCCACCACCGCAAAGACGCCCAGCACCACGGGAAGGGCGGCGACGTTCTTCTGCACCAGGGGCGTGATCAGGTTGGCCTCCAGCTGCGAGACACCGACGTAGAGCGCCAGGGTCAGCAGCACCGTGTGGCCGCCCACCGTGGCCGCCACCAGCAGGCCGGGAACGGCGGACAGGATCGGCCCCACGATCGGCACGAACTGCGCAAGGCCGGTGAGCAGGCCTAGCACCCCGGCCGACGGCACGCCGATCGCCCAAAGCCCCAGGCCCGTGAGCACGCCCACCGTGGCCATGGACACCATCTGCGCCCGCAGCCAGCCCTGCAGGGCCCTCCCGCAGGCGTCCATCACCTCCCGCAGGCGCGGGCGTGCGGCGAGGGGGACGATCGACAGGGCGCCGTCCCGCGACTGCCCGGGGCGGATCGCCAGGAACACGCCGGCCACCGCCACCAGCGTGAGCGTTGTGAAGCCGCCAAGCACGCCGGTCACGAACCTTTGGGCGAACAGCAGGGCCCGGCCGGCCTGGCCCACCAGGGCGTTGGTCACGTCCACCAGTCGGTCGCCCACCGGCGAGGCCTGCAGGCGGGCCAGCACCACTTCCCAGGCGGCGGGCAGGCGCTCGGCCAGCTGCGAGGCCTGGGCGCCGATCCGCTGGCCGAACAGGACGCTGACGCCGGCGATGGCGATCACGATCAGCAGCACCGCCAGGAACACCGCCAGCCCGTCCGGCATCCGGGTGCGCCGCACCAGCGGGTCGGCGATGGATCTCAGGGTCACCGCCACCACCACCGAGCCGAAGATCAGCATCCAGAGGTTGGACAGCCGGATCGCCAGCTGGGCTGCGAAGTAGACGCCCACCAGGGCCGCGGCGGCGAACAGGATCCGGACGATCTCGTCCCGGCTGAGGCCCTTCATGGCTGGCGCGCCGCCGTCATGCGTCTGTGTTCCAGGCTTGCTGTGGAGCTGGCGATCTTCGCAGGCTTCGCCGCCCCGGGCCAGTCGCCCGCAAGAACCGTTAGGGTGATAATTTCCAAACGTTAGTTCAGCGGCAAGGATGCCGCGCGCAGGATCGCTCACGACTGCAATCCGACCCGGTGATCGCCGTGCCCCAGGACTCTTCCGTCAAGATCGCGCCCGCCCGTGTGGAGCTTGCCCAAAGCGCGCTTGCGCAGATGCAGGGCGACCTGCGCGAAGCCCTCGTCCGTGACGTCGCCAAGCTCGAGGCCAAGCGGGCCGAGGTCGCCGCCGTCGGCATCAGCCCCGACACCGTCGGCCAGCTCTACATGCGCGCCCACGACCTCAAGAGCCTGGGCGCCACCTGCGGCTTTCCCGCCGTTTCCATCGTCGCCGAGTCCCTGTGCCTGGTGATCGACGACGAGGACTACGAGTTCGAGCGTCAGGTCGGCCTGATCGACGACCACATCGACGCCATCAAAGCGCTGCTGGCCAACGACGCCCGCGACGCCGCCCATCCCCTGGCCGCCCGCCTCCTCGAGGACCTGCGCCGGGACGTCGAGTACCGCTAAGCCCCGGATCGCGTCTCGCGAGCGCGCTGACGGGAAACGCAACCGCGGCGGAGTCCCGCGCCTGCGGTGTTCCCGTTATGTTCTCGGCATGAGGAGCGCCAAGCCCGAACCCGCCATGCGGCCGCTGCACACCGGCGCGGACACCCCGCTGGGAGCCTTCCAGCGCTATCCCGGCTGCCGGGTTCTGCTCAGCTGCGCGGCCTGCGCCTGGTCCAAGTCCTACCGGCCCGAGCCGATGATCGAGCGCCTGCGCAAGCTGCGGGCCGGCGGCTACGAGACCACCCTGGCCGACGCCGCCCGCCGGGTGGCCTGGAACTGCCCCCGCTGCCAGCGGATGCGCTGGCGCTTCGAGTTCGCCCTGCCCGAGGGGCTCGACGAGCGCGAGATGCGGCGGCTGGCCAATCAGTACCGGAACTGAGGCGGCACGCCGCGCTCGCCCTGCGCACGTCTTTCGGCTAAACGGCGCGCATGATCGCGTTCTGGGTCGTTGCGGGCGTGCTGACCGCCGCCGCCGCCGGCCTCATCCTCGCCAGGGCCGCCGGAGCCGCCCGCCAAGGAGCGGCGCAGGACCCGACTCCCGTCGTCTACCGCCGCCAGCTGGCCGAGATCGACGAGCTCGCCGACCGCGGCCTTCTGGCCGAGAACGAGCGCAAGAGCGCCCACGCCGAAGCCGCCCGCCGCCTGCTGGCCGCCGCCGAGAAGCCGGGCGAGGCCTGGGACGCCGGCTCCGCCTCCCGCCGCCCGGTGCTGATCGCCGCCCTTTTGGCGCCCGCCGCCGCCCTGGCCCTTTATTTCGCCGTCGGCGCCCCCGGCCTGCCGGACCAGCCCTTCGCCAAGCGCCTGTCGCAGTGGACTGAGGCCGACCCGCGCACCCTGGCCCCGCCCGAACTCGCCGCCGTGCTCCAGCGCGTCACCCGCGAGCGGCCGGATCCGGAAGGCTTCCGCTACCTGGCCATTGTCGAGGGCGCCGCCCAGAACCCGGCCGGCGCCGTGCGCGCCATGCGCCGCGCCGTCGACCTCGCGCCCCAGCGCGCCGACCTTTGGGAGATGCTGGGCGAGGCCCTGGTGTTTGAAGGCGGCGGCGAGGTCACCCCGCAGGCCCGCCAGGCCTTCGCTGAAGCCCTGAAGCGCGACCCCGCCTCCGTCGCCGCCCGCTTCCACCTGGCCCGCGTCGAGGTGGTGTCCGGCGACCGCGCGGCCGGCGTCGCCGCCTGGCGCGCCCTGCTGGCCGACCTGCCAGCCGACGATCCCCGCCGCGAAGCGCTGCAGGGCGCCATCGCCGAAGCGCAAGGCGCGCCCGCCGCCCCGGCCATCGGAGGCGACCAACTCGCCGCCGTCCAGGGCATGGTCGAGGGCCTGGCCCAGCGGCTGCGCGACAATCCTGGCGACGAGGACGACTGGATCCGCCTGGTCCGCTCCTATGCGGTGCTCGGCGACGCCAAGCGGCGGGACGATGCTTTGACCCAGGCCAAGGCGCGTTTCTCCGGACGCCGCGATGTGGTGGAGCGCCTTGAGGCTGCGGCGCGTACGGAGCCGATGAAGAGATGAGCTGGCTGCCCAAATCCCGAAAGGCGCGTCGTCGCCTGACCCTGATCGCCGCGATCGCGCCCGTTCTGGCCATCGCCGTCGGCCTGACCCTGTGGGGCCTGCGGGACTCGATCTCGTTCTTCTACACCCCGTCCCAGGCCGACGCGGCCCAGCCGCCGGCCGGCCGCTCTATCCAGCTGGGCGGCCTGGTGGCCCCCGGCTCGGTGATCAAGCACTCGGACGGCCGCGTGGAGTTCACGGTCCAGGACCAGAAGGCCGCCGACAAGGTGGTCTTCCAGGGCGACCTGCCCGATCTGTTCCGCGAAGGGCAGGGCATCGTCGCCGTCGGCTCCTTCCGCGATGACGGCGTCTTCCACGCCAAGCAGGTGCTGGCCAAGCACGACGAGCGCTACATGCCCCGCGAGGTGCAGGACGCGCTCAAGGAACAGGGCGAGTGGTACGGCGAAGGCGCCAAGCCGCATGAGGCCGCCCCGGCGACCCGGACGGACGCTTCCGCCACATGATCACTGAAATCGGGGCGTTCGCGCTCCTCCTGGCCCTGGCGTTCTCGCTGGCCCAGCTCGTGCTTTCGGCCGCTGGCCGCATCCGCAGGTCGACCGTGCTGGCTGCGGCCGGCGAAGGCGCGGCCCTGGCCGCCTTTATCGGCAACCTCCTGGCGTTCGCCGCTCTGATGCACGCCTTCATCACGTCCGACTTCTCGGTGTCGAACGTCGCCAACAACTCGCACAGCGAAAAGCCGCTGCTCTACCGGATCGCCGGAACCTGGGGCAGCCACGAAGGCTCCATGCTGCTGTGGTGCCTGGCCCTGACCGGCTTCGGCGCGGCCGCCGCCATCCTCGGGCGCACCCTGCCGCGCGGCCTCAAGGCCGTGATGGTCGCAACCCAGGGCGGCCTGGGCGTGGTGTTCCTGGCCTACACCGTGTTCGCTTCCAACCCCTTCGCCCGCTTGACCGCCGTTCCGGTGGAGGGCCGCTCGCTCAACCCGCTGCTGCAGGACCCGGCGCTCGCCGTCCACCCGCCCTTCCTCTACGCGGGCTATGTCGGCATGTCGGTGGTCTTCTCCCTGGCGGTCGCCGCCTTGGTGGAAGGCCGCGTGGACGCCGCCTGGGCCCGCTGGGTGCGGCCCTGGACCCTGGCCGCCTGGGCCGCGCTCACCGTCGGCATCACCCTGGGCTCCTTCTGGGCTTACTACGAGCTCGGCTGGGGCGGCTGGTGGTTCTGGGATCCGGTCGAGAACGCCTCCTTCATGCCCTGGCTCATTGGCGCGGCCCTGCTCCATTCCGCCATCGTGACGGAAAAGCGGGGCGCCCTGTCCGGCTGGACCGTGTTCCTGGCCCTGGCCGCCTTCAGCTTCTCCATGCTGGGCGCCTTCCTGGTGCGCTCGGGCGTGCTGACGTCGGTGCACGCCTTTGCGGTGGACCCGACCCGCGGCGTGTTGCTGCTGATCATCCTGGGGGTCACCGCAGGCCTGGGCTTCGCCCTGTTCGCCTGGCGCGCCCCGACCTTGAGCCAGGGCGGCCTGTTCGCCCCGATCAGCCGCGAGAGCGCCCTGGTGCTCAACAACATCCTGCTGGCCGCCGCCACCGCCACGGTGCTGCTGGGCACCCTGTTTCCGCTGATCCGGGAAGCGGCCACGGGCGAGGCGATCTCCGTCGGCCCGCCCTACTTCAACCTGACCTTCACGCCCCTGATGGCCGCCCTGCTGATCCTGGTCCCCGCCGGCCCCCTGCTGGCGTGGAAGCGCGGCGATGCGGCCGGCGTCGCCCAGCGGCTGTGGATCGCCGCCCTGATCGCCATCGGCTGCGGCCTGCTGGCCTTCGCCCTGGTCAGCCCGCGCAAGGCGTTCGGCGCCGCGGGCCTGGCGCTCGGCTTCTGGCTGATCACCGGCTCCCTGGCCGAACTGGTCGAGCGGACGCGCGCCTTCCGGGCGCCGGCGGCTGAGACCTGGCGGCGCCTCACCGGCCTGCCGCGCGGCGCCTGGGGCATGACCCTGGCCCACATCGGCCTCGGCATCTTCGTCCTGGGCGCCTGTTTCGAGACCGGCTGGAAGCAGGAGGCGGCCGAGACCCTGCCCATCGGCGGCAGCCTGGACGTCGGCGCCTATCACCTGGTGCTGGAGACCATCGGCGGCGTCGAAGGCCCCAACTACGAGGCCGAGCGCGGCATCATCCGCGCCACCCGCGACGGCGCCCCCGTCTGCACCGCCACGCCCGAGCGGCGCTTCTATCCGGCCGGCAGCCAGACCACCTCCGAGGTCTACATCTGCTACCAGGGCCTCAGCCACCTCTACATCGTGCTGGGCGAGCGGCGGGACACGGGCCCGCAGCCGGTCTGGCTGGTGCGCGCCTACTGGAATCCCTGGGCCAGCCTGCTGTTCTTCGGCCCCGGCGTCATGGCGCTGGGCGGCCTTGTGTCCCTGTCGGACCGCCGGTTGCGGCTGGGCGTGGCCCGTCGCAAGGTGCAGGCCGCATGAAGCTTCGCGCGCTCTTCGCCGTCCTGGCCGGCGTCCTGTGCATCGCCGCCGCCTCCGACCCGGCGGAGCGTCTGCCCGACCCGCGGCAGGAGGCCCAGGCGCGCCAGATCTTCCAGGATATCCGCTGCCTGGTCTGCCAGAACGAGTCCATCGACGACTCCGACGCCGAGCTCGCCCGCGACCTTCGCCAGATCGTCCGCGAGCAGGTCCGCGCCGGCCGCGACGAAGCCGAGATCAAGCGCTTCCTGATCGATCGCTACGGCGAATTCGTGCTGCTTCGGCCGTCCATGAGCCTTGGCAACATGGCCCTTTGGGCGGGTCCGTTCCTGGTGGTCCTGCTTGGCGCGGCGCTTATGCTTCGACGTCTTCGGAACCGAACCCCGGAACCGGAACTATCGGCTGCAGAGGCCGAGCGCCTGAAGCGGATCGCCAACGACGAGCCGGCGTGACACCTTTGCGCCCAACATCGGTCGTGAAGCTGCGCGGAGGGTGACCTAAACGTAACTTGAGAGGCGTTGCGCTCTCGTGCATCGAACCTAGGTTTGTGAGGCGCGCGCCGGGACTGCCGAAGACGCGCGCACAGGGAAACAGTAAGGCATATGACCTCGAAGAAGACGGGTTACCTCCTGGGCGCCGTGGCCGGCGCGGGCGTCATGGCCGCCGCGGTGGCCGGCGCAGGCATGCGTCTGCCGGCGGCGCACGCCGACCAGCCTCAACTTATCAAGGCGTCCACTGCGCCGATCTTCGCGCCCCCGCCGGGCGCGCCCATGTCGTTCGCCGACATCTTCGACCGCGTCTCGCCCGCGGTGGTGTCGATCAACGTGACCAGCCGGGTCGACAGCGCCGCGCTGCGCATCCCGGGCCTGCCGTTCGACCTCGTGCCGCGCGGCCAGGCTCCCGGCCAGGATGACGAGGACGAGGAAAGCGGTCCCCCGCAAGGCGGCCGGACCCAGCGCGGCCAGCCGCGCCTGCCGACGCAGCAGTCCTCCGGCTCGGGCTTCTTCATCTCCGCCGACGGCTATGTGGTCACCAACAACCACGTCGTCGAGAACGCCGAGACCATCAAGGTCGTGATGAAGGACGAGACGGAGCTCGAGGCCACCGTGGTGGGCCGCGACGAGGCCACCGACATCGCCGTGCTCAAGGTGAAGGGTCGCGGCAGCCCGTTCCCGTTCGTCAACTTCGAGAACTCCGCCAAGCCACGCGTCGGCGACTGGGTGATCGCGGTCGGCAACCCGTTCGGCCTGGGCGGCACCGCCACCGCCGGCATTATCTCGGCCTACGGCCGCGACATCGGCGAGAACTTCGTCGACTACATTCAGATCGACGCGCCCATCAACCGGGGCAACTCGGGCGGCCCGACCTTCGACGTCTACGGCCGGGTGATCGGCGTCAACACGGCGATCTTCTCGCCCACGGGCGGCTCGGTCGGCATCGGCTTCGCCATTCCCGCGGACGTGGCCGACACGGTCTCCAAGCAGCTCATCAGCGGCGGCAAGGTGACCCGCGGCTACATCGGCGCCACGGTCCAAAGCTTCACGTCCGAAATGGCCGAAGCCCAAGGCCTGGGCGAGACCCGTGGCGCGATCATCAGCGACCTCGTGCCGGGCGGCCCGTCCGAACGCGGCGGCCTGCTGCCGGGCGACGTGGTGGTTTCGGTCAACGGCCGCACCATCAAGTCGAACTCCGAGCTGACCCGCGAAGTGGCTAAGGCCCGTCCGGGCGACGTGCTGCGGCTGGAAGTGATCCGCGAGGGTCGCCGTCGCAACGTCGAGATCCGCTCGGGCACCCGTCCGTCGGAGCGCGAGCTGGCCTCGAACGACAACACGCCAGGCGGCCGCAACAACCAGGGTGGGCGCACGCCCAACCAGGCGGCCTCGCCGCCGGTGCTCGGCCTGTCGCTGTCGCCGCTTGATGACGCCAGCCGGCGTCAGCTCAACGTCCCCTCGGACGTGCGCGGCGCGCTGGTCACCTCGGTGGACGACAACTCGGACGCCGGTGAAAAGGGCCTCAAGCGCGGGGACATCATCGTCCGCGCCGGCGATCGGCCGATCACCGGCGCCGCCGACCTCACCGCCGTCGTCACGGCCGCGCGCCAGGCCAATCGGCCCAGCGTGTTGATCGGCGTCTGGCGCCAGGGCCGGACCCTGTTCCTGCCGCTGAAGATCGCCGGCTAAGACCTTTGAAGACCCTCGGGCGAAATCCAGTCCAACTCGGCTGGATTTCGCTCTAGGCTTTGATTTCCCGGGGGGGTGGAATCAATGCGCATTCTGATTGTTGAAGACGACCTGCAGGCGGCGGACGCCATGGACCGTGGCCTGTCTGAACTTGGCCATACCTGCACCAAGGCCGCAGATGGCGAGGAAGGCCTCCAGGCCGCCCGCGCCGGCGAGTTCGACGTGATGATCGTCGACCGCATGATGCCGCGCATGGATGGCGTCACCTTGGTCGAGTCCCTGCGCCGGGAAGGCGACCAGACGCCCGTCCTGTTTCTCTCCGCCCTTGGCGAGGTCGGCGACCGCGTCGCGGGCCTGCAGGCCGGCGGCGACGACTATCTGGTCAAGCCCTACGCCTTCGCCGAACTCAGCGCCCGGGTGGAAGCCCTGTCGCGTCGTCGCGAAACCGGCTCTGTGGCCACCGTCCTGCGGGTCGGCGACCTCGAGATGGACCTGATCGGCCGCACCGTGCACCGCCAGGGCAAGGACATCGACCTGCAGCCGCGCGAATTCCAGCTGCTGGAATTCATGATGCGCCACGCCGGCCAGTCGGTGACCCGCACCATGCTGCTGGAGAAGGTCTGGGAATACCACTTCGACCCCCAGACCAACGTCATCGACGTCCACATCTCCCGCCTGCGCTCCAAGATCGACAAGGGCTTTGACCGCCCCATGCTGCAGACGGTGCGCGGCGCCGGCTACCGGCTCGACGCCTAAGGCGCTCGGGTGCGCCTGCCGCGCATCTTCCGGACGACCCCGTTCCGGCTGACGCTGCTGTTTCTCGCCCTGTTCGCGAGCGCGGCCAGCGCCTTCCTGGCCTACATCTATGTAGCCACCGCGGGGGAGGCGACGCGCCGCACCGACCGCGACATCACCCGCGAGATGATCTCCCTCGCGTCGGTCTACAACCGGGCCGGGGTCGACGCGGTTAACCAGGCGCTGATCGAGCGCGCCGCCAGCGAGCGGCCGTTCCTCTACCTGCTGATGACCCCTGACGGGCGGCGGATTTCCGGATCGATCGAGGAGAGCCCGATCGAGGACTTTGCCGGCAAGCCCGCCTGGACGACCTTCACCATCACCGACGAGGCGCCGAACGGTCGCCTCGTGCGCCACCCCGCCCGCGGCCTGCAGGAGCGGCTGCGCGGCGGCGAAATCCTGTTCGTCGGGGCCGACGTGGGCGAAGACGAGGCCTACGTCATGAAGATCGTCCGCGCGCTCTGGGGTGCGGGCGCCCTCGTGGTGATCCTGGGCCTGGCCGGCGGCGTGCTGGTCAGCCGCAACGTTTCCCGCAGCATGGCCAGCCTCACGGGCGTGGTGGACGCCGTCCGCAACGGCGACCTGGGCGCTCGCGCGCCCGTCCGCGGCACCCGCGACGAGTTCGACGAATTGGCCCTGGGCCTCAACGAGATGCTGGACCGGCTGGAACGCTCCATGGCCGGTCACAAGCATGCCGGCGACGCCATCGCCCACGACCTGCGCTCTCCGCTCACTCGCCTACGGGCCCGTCTGGAAGCGGCCTACCTGGATGTGGAAGCGGGCAAGGGTGATCCGACCCACGCTCTGGCTCAGGCGCTGGAGGACACCGACGGCGTGCTGAAGACATTCGCCGCGGTGCTGTCGATCGCCCGCCTGCAGGCGGCCGGCACGGCGCCCGACCCGGTGCTGTTCGACCCGACCGAGCTGGCCGCCGACATCGCCGAACTCTACGAGCCGCTTTGCGAGGACAAGGGCATCGACTTCGCCGCCGAGCTCGCCAAGGAGCTCACCATCCGGGGCAACCGCGAGTTCATGGCCCAGGCCTTGGCCAACATCCTCGACAACGCCATCAAGTACACGCCGACCGGCGGGGCGATCATGCTGCGGGTCCGCCGCCGCTCGTCGGGCGAGGTGGAGTTCTCGGTCACCGACACCGGGCCGGGCGTGCCGGAAGAGGATCGCGAACGCGTCGTTCACCGCTTCGTCCGCCTGGAGAACAGCCGCAACGAGCCCGGCGCGGGCCTTGGCCTTTCCCTGGTCGCCGCCGTCGCCGAGGCCCACGGCGGCCGCCTCGAACTGGACGAAGGCCCCGGCAAGGTCGGCGAGATGGGTCCAGGCCTGCGCGTCGCACTCATCTTGCCGCGCGTTGCGTAGCCCCAACCACGGCCGTTAGCCCCTCGTTTGCCCCCATGCACCATCTGGTGTTCATGGGTCCCGGACAGCCGCTGCGCGGCTCCCCCGATGACACGAGTTGATGAGATCGATGCTCGCCGACCAGCTGAAGCCCTGCGGCCCCGTCATCGACGCCAAGGCCGCCGCCCGCGCCCGCGAAATCATCGGGGAGACGCCGCGCATCGATGAGGCCTGGCCGGCTCTTGAGCCGGTGTTCGGCGCCTCCTCCTATCTGGCCAGCCTGGGCCGCCGCGCCCCCGCCATGCTCGGCCGGCTGCTCGAAGCCGAGCCCGACGCCCAGCTCGCCGACATCCTGGCGCGCACCGCCGCGGCTGCAGGCCTGGACACCGACGCCGCCTCCGTCGAACTACGTAAGCTGAAGGCCGAGCTGCACCTCCTGACCGCCCTGGCCGACCTTGGCGGCGTCTGGGATCTCGATGAGGTCACCGGCGCCCTGACCCGCTTCGCAGACGCGGCGGTTGGGGCCTCACTGACCGTCGCCGCCCGCGCAGAGCTCCAGGCCGGCCGCCTGACGCGCGTAGGGGAGGGCGAGCATGGGCCCGTGCCCGGCTGGTTCTGCATCGCCATGGGCAAGCAGGGCGCCTTCGAGCTGAACTACTCCAGCGACATCGACGTCTCGGTCTTTTTCGATCCCGACGCCCTGCCGCTGGCCGAAGGCGTGGAGGCCCAGGCCTTCGCCGTCCGCCTGACCCAACGCGTGTCCGAGCTGATGCAGGCCAAGACGGCCGATGGTTACGTCTTCCGCATGGACCTTCGCCTGCGGCCGGACCCATCCTCGACCCCGCCGGCCGTGCCGGTGCCGGCCGCCCTCGAGTACTACGAAAGCGTCGGCCAGAACTGGGAGCGTGCGGCCTTCATCAAGGCGCGCCCCTGCGCCGGCGACATCCCGGCCGCCAAGGCTTTCCTCGCCGAGCTCGCCCCCTTCATCTGGCGCAAGCACCTCGACTTCGCGGCCATCGCCGACATCCACTCCATCAAGCGGCAGATCCACGCCCACAAGGTGGACGAGCGGATGAGCGCCAAGGGCGTCGACCTCAAGCTCGGGCGCGGCGGCATCCGCGAGATCGAGTTCTACGTCCAGACCCAGCAGCTGATCCTGGGCGGCCGCAATCCGGCGCTGCGCAGCTGCCGCACCCTGGACGCCCTGCAGGCGCTCACCGACGCCGGTCACGTGGAGCCGGCCACCTGCGCCGAGCTGGCCGAAGCCTACCGCACCCTGCGCGCCGTCGAGCATCGCATCCAGATGCTGGCGGACGAGCAGACCCATCGCCTGCCGGAGTCCGACAACGACCGCCGCCGCGTGGCGGCTCTCTCCGGCTATGACCGGCTGCGCAGTTTCGACGCCGCCATCACCCGCATCCTCAAGACCGTGAACGGCCGCTACGGCGAGCTCTTCCCGGAAGAGGAGCCGTTGTCCTCCCGGTTCGGCAGCTTGGTCTTCACCGGCGTCGACGACGACCCGGAAACCCTGGCCACCCTGGCGCGGATGGGCTTCCCCAATCCGAACCGCGTGTCCCAGACCATCCGCAGCTGGCACCACGGCAACATCCCGGCGACCCGCACCGAACGTGGGCGCGAGCTCTTCACCCGGCTGGCGCCTCGCCTGCTGGAAGCCGCCAACGCCACCGGCGCGCCGGACACCGCCTTCAACCGCTTCAGCGACTTCTTCTCCCGTCTGTCCTCGGGCGTGCAGCTTCAGTCCTTGTTCCTGGCCCAGCCCAAGCTCTTCGAGCTGGTGGTGCAGGTCATGGCCTTCGCGCCGCGGCTGGCCTCGACCCTGGCGCGCCGGCCCGCGGCCATCGACGCCATGCTCGACAGCGCCTTCTTCGAGGACATCGACGTGGAGGAGGACCGCGCCGTCATGGACGTCGCGGTGCGTCGCGCCGGCGGCTTCGAGCCCGCGCTCGATGCTGTACGCCGTGTACATCGCGAGCAGGCCTTCCGGGTCGGCGTCCAGGTGATGAGCGGCTCGGCCACCGCCGAGCAGGCCGGCCGCGCCTTCGCCGACCTGGCCGACCTCTGCATCCAGGCCTTAGGTCCCGCCTCCCTGGCCGAGACCATCCGCATCGGCGGCGATTTCGCAGGGCAGGTGGCCGTCGTCGCCCTCGGCAAATGCGGCTCGCGCGAGATGAGCGCCAGCTCCGACCTCGACCTGATGACCCTCTACTTGGCCGATGATCCCGCCGCCATGAGCGAGCTGAAGGGCTGGGACGCCGCCACCTTCTACGGCCGCTTCACCCAGCGACTGATCGCCGCACTTTCCAGCCAGACCGCCGAGGGAGGTCTGTATACCGTCGACATGCAGCTGCGCCCCTCCGGCACCAAAGGCCCCGTCGCCGTCAGCTGCGCCGCCTTCGAGAACTACTACCAGGGCGAGGCTGAGACCTGGGAGTTCCTCGCCCTGACCCGCGCCCGGGTGGTCTGGGCCAGCTCCCCCGACTTCGCCCAGCAGGCCTGCGAAGCCATCGAGCGCCAGCTCCGCCGCCCCCGCGACCGCAAGCGCACCGCCGCCGAGGTCCGCGAGATGCGAGAGCTCCTGGAACGCGAGCGGCCGCCCAAGGGCGACTGGGACCTCAAGCTCTCGCCCGGCGGTCTGGTCGACATCGAGTTCGCCGCCCAGTTTCTCCAGCTGGCTCACGCCCCCGACGGCGGACCCTTGAAGCCCAACACCGCCGAAGCGCTCGCCGCCTTCCGCGAAAGCGGTCTCGCCCCTGCCGAGCCGCTCAAGGCGCTGGCTCAGGCCTGGCGCCTTCAGCAGGACCTGAGCCAGCTCCTCAAGGTCGCCCTGGAGGACAACGCCGACCCATCTGCCGAGCCCAAGGCCTTCCGGGCGCTGCTGGCCCGGGCCGGCGGCGTGCGCGAGTTCCGGGTGCTGAAGACCCGCCTGGAAGCTTCCCGCGCTGCGGCCCGCGGCGCTTACGAGGCGATCGTCTGTCCCTGAGCGACGGAGAACCGGTGCTGGGGCGTTGAAGCAGAGGGACGGGCAAACAGCTCTCCAAGGATCTCAGATGAAGACCATGCTTCTCACCCTCGCCGCCGTGGCCGTTGCGACCAGCGCCGCCGCCCAGCCGTCCGGCCGCAACCCCGACGCCGACGGGGATGGCAAGGTCACCATGGCCGAGTTTCAGGCCATGCAGCCCGGCCGCTTCTTCGACCGGCTCGACAAGAACGGCGATGGCCAGATCACGGCCGCGGAAGCCGGCGACGGCCCCGGCGCCCGCATCTTCACCCGCTTCGACACCAACAAGGATGGCGCTGTGACCAAGGCGGAAGCCGAGGCCGCGGCGGCTCAGACCTTCGCTGCAGCCGACCTCGACAGGGATGGCGCGTTGTCGGAGGAGGAACTCGTCAATCTGCGCCAGCAGATGCAACGTGGCCGTCCCTAGAACCAGTTGGCCGCTGAAGGTCGGGGGCAAGGTCGCGTTTGACGGGCGATCCGGACGAGGCGCTGCTGGCGCGCGTGGCGAAGGGCGATCCCGCCGCCGTGCGCGCCCTCATGGCCCGCAAGCTTCCGCGCATCCTGTCGCTCGCCCAGCGCATGCTGGGCGACCCCGCCGAGGCAGAGGACGTCGCTCAGGAGACCTTTGTCCGGATCTGGAAGCAGGCGCCCAAGTGGAAGCCGGGCGAGGCCAAGTTCGACACCTGGCTGCACCGTGTCGCGCTGAACCTCTGCTACGACCGGCTGCGGCGTCGGCGCGAGATCGCCACGGACGCGCCGCCCGAGCAGGTGGACGAGGGGCCTGCGCCGGACCGCCGGCTGCTGGCGGCGGACACGAGCGTGCGGGTGTCGGGGGCATTGCAGCGCCTGCCCGAGCGGCAGCGGGAAGCCGTCGTGCTCTGCCACTATCAGGAACTGGGAAACATCGAGGCCGCGGCGATCATGGGCGTCAGCGTCGAGGCGCTGGAGAGCCTGCTTTCGCGCGCCCGCCGGGCCCTGCGGGGCGCGCTGGCTGACATGGTGGAGCGTTAGGTGAACAGAGAGCGGTTCGAAGAACTGGCGCAGGCTTACGGCGGGCAGGTCGCCCGCTGGCCGGAGAGCGAGCGCGACGCCGCAGCCCTGCTGATGGCGGCCGAGCCCGAGTACGCGCGCCGCACGCTTGCGGAAGCGGAGCAGCTGGACGCATTCCTGGACGCTTGGCGACCGAAGCCTGCTTCGGCGGCCCTGATGGACACGGTGCTGGCGGCAGCGCCCAAACCACGACGCGAGCCGCGCTGGCGGGGCTGGCTGATGCCAGCCGGCTTGGGCGCGGGACTTGCTGCGGCCTGTGCGGCGGGGGTGCTGTTCGGGGTTCAGCTCGAGCAGCGGGCCACCGGCGCCAACAGCGCGGGCGCCGCTGTGGCCGAGCTCGACCTTTCCGGCCTGTCGGAGGACGTCTGATGAGCCGGAAGGCCCTGCTGATCGCCTTGTTCGTGTCGCTGACGGTGAACGTCTTCGTGGTGGGGGCTCTGGCGGGCGCCGCCCTCACCAACCTGCGCCCGCCGCCGCCGGAACGCAGCCGGGGCGGAGGTCCGATGGGGCCCGCCGTGGCCGCCCTTTCACCGGGGGCGCAGGAGGAATGGCGTTCGGCCTTGCGCGATGGCCAGCCGGGCGTCGCGGCCCGCTTCCGGGAAGCGCGGATGATCCGTCGCGCGGCTTGGGCGCGGCTGGGAGCCGATCAGGTGGACACCCAGGCCGTGCTTAAGGAGCTGGAGCGCGCCCGAGCGATCGACGGGGAGACCCGCGCCGAACTGGACCGTCGGATCGTCAGCTTTGCGGCTGGCTTGACCCCAGAGGATCGGAAGCGGTTCGCGCAAGCCTTGGCGCAGCCGCGCGGCGGCCCGCGCGAGCGGCGTGGTCCCTCAGGCGGCGGCGCTGCCTTGGGTGGCGGCCACCCCGGTCTGCTGGACCGGTAGCGAGAAGCTGGCGGTCGTACCCCGGCCGGGCATGCTCTTCAGGTCGATGAGGCCGCCGTGCATCTCGACCAGAGACTTGCTCAAGGCGAGGCCCAGGCCGGTGCCCTGGGCTGTCTTCGACTGCTGGCTCTCGATCTGTTCGAACGGCCGGGCGAGCCGCGCGAGATCGTCCGCCGAGATCCCGATGCCCGTGTCCTCGACCGCCAGGCGCACCCGCTGCCCCAAGGTGTCCTCCCGCAGTTCGGCCCAGACCGTGATGCGACCGCCGCGGGGGGTAAACTTAATGGCGTTGGACAGCAGATTGAGAAGCACCTGCTTGACGGCCCGGTAGTCGGCCTCGACCTCCGGCAACTCCGGCATGTGCACCGCCAGCGCCAGCCCGGCAGTCTCGGCGCGGTTGCGGACCAAACGGACGGCGTCTTCCGCCACCTCCTGAATGGAGATCGGCTCGAAACGCAGGCTCATCTTGCCCGCCTCGATCTTCGACATGTCCAAGATGTCGTTGATGAGAGCCAGCAGGTGCTGGCCGGACCCCAGGATGTCCTTGGCGTAGTCGTGGTAGCGGCGATCGCCCAGCGGTCCGTACATCTCCGCAGCCATGATCTCGGAGAAGCCGTTGATGGCGTTCAGCGGCGTGCGCAGCTCGTGGCTCATGTTGGCCAGGAACTCGCTCTTGGCCTGGTTGGCGGCCTCGGCCCGGACCTTTTCGGCTTCGTACTTGCGCGCCAGCTCGGACAGCTGCTCCTGGCTGCGCTCGAGGTTGGTGACGGCGCGGCGCAGCGCCTCCTCGTTCAGCCGGCGGGCTTCCTCCTGCGCCTTCACAGCGGTGATGTCGGCGGCAGTCACCACCAGCCCGCCCTCGGCGGTGCGGCGTTCCGAGATCTGCACCCACCGCCCATCGGCCAGTTCGGCTTCCTTGACGCCGGTGCGATCGCCCGGCGCTGCATATTGACGCCGGATCGCGGTCTGAGAGGCTTCGTCCACGACGTCTCGCGTCGCGCCAGGCGTCAGGACATGGGCGTCCAGCCGGAAGAAGCTGCGGAAGTTGCGGTTGCACATGACCAGCCGGTCATTGCGGTCCCACAGCACAAACGCTTCCGAGACGCTCTCGATTGCGTCCCGTAGCCGGGTCTCGGCCGCCTGCGCGCGGGCCTGAGCCAGCCGCTCCTCGGTCACGTCCAGAGCGACGCCGATGATGCGGGCGTAACCGCCTTCGGGGCTCTCGCCGAATCCCTGGCCGCGTGCGTCGATCCAGACGGGGCGGCCGCCGGTCAGGCTGGGCACGCGGAAGGAGACGTCGAAGCCGCCATAGACGGCGGCGGCGCGAAGAGCGTCGCGCAGTCCCTCGCGGTGGCCTGGGGAGACGCGGTCCAGCACCTGCTGGCCGTCCACGACGCCGCCGCGCCAGCTGAACAAGGCGGCTGTGACGTCGGACATAAAGATCTTGTCCTCGGCCAGGTCCCACTCCCAGATCCCGCAGCGGGCGGCTTCCACCGCCATCCGGAATCGACGCTCGGAGTCGTTGAAGGCCAGATGCGCCTGTTCGACCCGGCGCGTCTCGGCGATCAGCAGGGTGCCCAGCAGGAAGGCCACGCCCAGGGGGGCGAGAAGCCAAAGCAGCTGCTCGACCGGGCTTTGAGGGCCCATGCGCAACCGAATGACCGCAAAGGCGGTGTAGACGGCCAGCATGACAAGGCAGGCCAGGATCGCGATGCGCGTGAAGCGATGGCTCGGTGAGCGTTCCACGTGGGAGGGCGCGGCCGAACGGCCGTGCATCTCGGCCGGAGCCGAGCTTTTCCCCCCGCGTTTAGCCAAGCCGCGCCGCTCCTCAAGCTAGACTGCAAGCACCCCGGTGCGGACTCTACGGTGCGTCGGCGAATCCGTCACCAGGGGCTAGCGCGGCGTTCAGTCCTGGGCGTCCTGCGCCAGGGCCCGGGTCGCAAGTTCGTAGACGTTCTTCGACAGCCCTGCCGTCGCGGCGATCCGCTCGAGTTCCGCGCGCATCAGGGCACCGAGCTCGGGCTTGTAGCGCCGCCAGCCGCCGAGCGGGTCGACAAGGCGGGCGGCAATCATCGGATTGAATCGGTCCACGGCCAGGATCTGGTCGGCCAGGAACCGGTAGCCCGCGCCGCTCGGATCATGGAAGCGCGCCGGATTGAAGTTCGCGAAGGTGGAGACCAGCGCCCGCAGGCGGTTTGGGTTCTTGGTGTCGAATGCGGGATGGGCCGTCAGCCCCATGACCCGGCCAATGGCGGTCTCGCTGGGGTCGCGCGCCTGCACGGCGAACCACTTGTCGATGACCAGCGGCTCCGACGTCCAACGCTCGTAGAAGTCGGCGAGAGCCTGCCCGAACGCCTCCCCCCCAACCTGCATCAGGGCGGACAGGCCGGCCATGGCGTCCGTCATGTTGCCGGCCGCCTCGAAGTGACCATGCGCGTAAGCGGCGTTATCCGAGCGAGGATTAGCCAGCAGCAGGTCCAGCGCGGCGTTGCGCAGGGCGCGTCGACCGGCCCCCTCTGCATCCGGAGAGAATTCGCCGAGATCCTGCAGACCGTTGTGCAGTTCGCGCAGCTGCGACTCCAGATGCACTGAAAGGCGGGTCCGGAGCGCGTCGCGCGCCTCATGGATGGCCTGCGGATCGGCGGGGCTCATGACCAACGCCAGATCGGGTTCGGACGGCAGGGCGAGCATGAGCGCCTTGAAAGCCGGATCGGCCGACTGGTCCGACAGGGCGCGGCCGAGCGCGTCTGCGTAGCGTTCCTCGTTCACCTCGTCCGGGCTGCCGGCGGCGCGACGCAGGATCAGGTCTCGCGCCAGTTCCTGCCCGGCCTCCCAGCGGTTGAACAGGTCCGGATCTGCTGCGAGCAGGACGTACTTGTCCTTGGGCTCCAGATCGGTGGTGAGCACCACGGGAGCCGAAAAGCCGCGAAGCGCGGAAATGACCGGGAAGCGATCGACGCCAGTCAGGGTGATGCTCGCCTGGGGTTGATCCAGGACAATGACCGTTTCGTCTTGCGGCTCGCCGTCATGCTCGAAGCGCAGCGGGCGGCCTTCGCCATCGAGTAGGCCGAAGGCGATCGGGATCGGCAGCGCCTGCTTCACCGGCTGGCCCGGCGTGGGCGGCGTTTCCTGCGCGAAGTTCAGCGTCAGGGTCTTGGCCGCCTCATCGTACTGGCTCTCCAGGCTCACCCGCGGGGTGCCGGCCTGTTCGTACCAGGCGAAGAAGTGCGACAGGTCGCTTCCCGAAGCTTCCTCGAAGCACTTGATGAACGCTTCCACCGTGGTGGCGTGACCGTCCCAGCGTTCGAAGTAGAGGTCCATGCCGGCCCGGAAAGCCTCCGCGCCCAACAGGATCTTGAGCATGCGGATGATCTCGGCGCCCTTCTCATAGATGGTCGCCGTGTAGAAGTTATCGATCTTCAGATAGCTCGAGGGACGCACGGGGTGGGCGAGCGGACCCTGGTCCTCAGCGAATTGCCGGGCCCGCAGGGCCTTCACGTCCTTGATCCGCTGGACCGCGTGACCGCGCATGTCGGCCGAGAAACTCTGGTCGCGGAAGACGGTCAGGCCTTCCTTGAGGCAAAGCTGGAACCAGTCGCGGCAGGTGATCCGGTCGCCGGTCCAATTGTGGAAGTACTCGTGGGCCACGACGCTCTCGATCCGCTCGAAGTCCGCGTCGGTGGCGGTGGCGGGGTCGGCCAGCAGCAGGGAGCTGTTGAAGATGTTCAGCCCCTTGTTCTCCATGGCCCCGAAATTGAAATCGCGCACAGCGACGATCATGAAGAGGTCGAGGTCGTATTCGCGGCCGAACGCCTCCTCATCCCACCTCATGGAGCGCTTAAGGGCGTCCATGGCGTAGGCGGCGCGCGGGGCCATTCCCGGATCGACGAAGATCTTCAGTTCGACCGTGCGGCCGGTCATGGTGACCAGACTGTCCTCCAGGACGTCCAGCTCGCCCGCCACCAATGCGAAGAGATAGCTGGGCTTCAGGAACGGGTCATTCCAAACCGCGTAGTGGCGGCCGCCCTCCAGTTCGCCCTGCTCGATCAGGTTGCCGTTGGACAGCAGGTGACGGAAGCTTCGGTCCGCCTCCACCCGGACGGTGAAGCGGGACAGAACATCCGGCCGATCCGGCCAGAAGGTGATCTTCCGGAAGCCCTCGGCTTCGCACTGCGTGCAGAACCGCCCCCCGGACATGTAGAGGCCTTCGAGAGCCTTGTTGTTCTCCGGATCGATCTCGACCTCGGTCTCCAGCACGAAGGCATCAGGGGCGCTGGGGATCGTCAGCCCCTCGTCATCGATGGTGCGTTCGCCATCGGACAGGACCCGGCCGTCAATTGCGACGGAGATAGGCTTCAGGCGCTCGCCGTTGAACCTTAGGGGCTCCGAATGCTCCCTGTTTCGCCGCACCTGGAGCCGCGCGGTCACCCGCGTGGCGGTGGGGTGCAGGTCGAAGGTCAAGGCAACCTCGTCGATCAGGAAGGCGGGCGGGCGATAGTCCGAAAGGCGAATGGCCTGAGGCGTGTCGGTGCGCATAGAGGGCATCTATTCCTTGCGAGGCGGCGGCGCCAGGGCGGGCCTGCCTCAACTCCCGGCCCCGCCCAAGGTTCGCAGGCCTGGGCGTGAGACGGCTTGAGCCAAATCAAGGCCAAGCTTCGACGAACGCGCGAGGAACCCCTCGCGCGGCGTTCTTGCCGCCGATGGGGATAGCCATGAAAAAGATTGCTCTCGTCATGACCGCCGGCGCAGCGCTTGCGCTGGCCGGAGCTGCGAACGCGCAAGACTTCACGCCGAAGGCCGCCGGCACGATCCTGCTGAACGTCCGCGTCACCAATGTTGCGCCCGACGTGGGTGACGACATCACGACCCTGGCGGGCCGGCCGACCGGCCTGAAGGCCGATGTGAGCGACGACGTCATGCCAACCATCGGTCTGAGCTACTTTCTCACCGACCACGTCGCCGTGGAGGCGATCGCCGGTACGACCAAGCACACGATCAAGGCCAAGGGGCCGGCCACGGACCTCACAGTCAAGCAGACCTGGGTCCTCCCGCCGGTGGTGACGGTGCAGTATCACTTCGCGCCCGGCGCGAAGGTGAGCCCCTATGTCGGTGCGGGCGTGAACTACATGCTATTCTACAACGACAAGGACCAGAACGGCTTCCGCCTGAAGGTGAAGGACGGGTTCGGCACGGCCCTGCAGGCCGGGGTCGACGTGGCCACCAGCGGCCGCTGGAGCGTCAACGCCGACGTGAAGAAGATCTTTTTCGACACCACCGCCACCGACGGTGTGAACGGCGTCACCTCGAAGGTTCGCCTCGATCCGTGGGTCGTCTCGGCGGGCGTCGGCTACAAGTTCTAGTCCGGGCAGGGGCCGCAGCGTCAGAACGTCTGCGGCCTTCCGACCACGCCAGGCTAGGTCACGCAGGCCTCGACCTTGGCGATCAACTCCGCGAAATCGACTGGCTTGGCGATGCAGCCGTTCATGCCCACCGAGGCATAGACGTCGAGCTGATGGGACAGCGTGTTGGCGGTGACCGCCAGGATGGGGATGGCGGCTTCGGGTCCCGGTGACGCGCGGATCTCCTGAGTGGCGCTGACGCCGTCTTTTACCGGCATCTGGATGTCCATCAGGATCAGATCGTAGAGCCTTCCCCGTGTGGCGTGGACTGCTTCGGCGCCATCACTCACCACGTCGCACTCGTGCCCTTGCGCGGTCAGCACAGTCTGGACCAGCAGCCGGTTGCCCTCGTGATCGTCGGCATAGAGAACCCGCAGCGCCCGCGTGGCTTCAGCCTGTTCTTCCGAAGTTGGCTGCGGCGCCGCGGCGCTGAAAGCGGGAGCGGCGTCGGAGTCTACGTCCGAAAGGGCGATGAGCTCGTTGATCATGCGGAGCAGGCCGTCGCCCGCTTCCATGACGCGGTCGAGATGGCCGCGCTGCTCCGCGTCCAGCGAAGTCCGGCGAAGCAGTTCGCCGAAGCCCAGCACGCTGTTCAGGGGCGTGCGCAGCTCGTGGCTCATGGTGCTCAGGAAGCGCTGCCGGGCAGCCGCGCGCTCGGCCCTCTGTTCGGCTTCCACCTGGGCCGTCACATCGCGTTCGCTGAGCAACAGGCTGGACTGACCCGTCACCGGGTCCAGCAGGGCGCGGGCTTCCAGGTGATGGATGCGCTCGCCGGCGAGGGTGCGGACCGGTACGAACTCGGCATGCGGCGCGGCGGCGAGAACCGCCTCCAGAACCTCCTTCCCGTGCTCAGGGTTCTGAAAGCGTCCGATGAAGTCCAACGCACCGTAGGCGGCGAATGCGGCAGGGTTGCTGAAAAGCGCCGCGCCGGCCGTGTCGAACAGCGTGACCAACGTCGTTGTGTGGCGCAGAGCCTCGACCGCGCGACGCTCCTCCGGCTCGACCTCCGCCGGCACGGCTTCGAACAGCAAGGCCTGAAGCCCAGGCGCGACCTCGAACGCCGAGATCGCGGCTTCGACGGTCACCGGCTTGCCATGCGGATAGTAGGTCCAGCGTTCGTGAACGGTGTCCCCATTTGCGGTGGCGTTGACCAGGCGCTGCAGGCGGCGCTGCACGGCGTCCGACTGCTGGGAGAAGTCTCGCGCCATGAGCGCATCTGGGTTCGCAGCGCCCCAGAGTTCGGCTGCGGCCTGGTTTGCGTAGAGCTTGCGCCGCTGTGTCGGGTCAAACAGCCAGACGGGCCGGCGGAGGCGGTCCCAGCCTGCGTATTCGACCGGACGTGGATCGGACGTGGAAGCCAAGGCGGCGCTCCGGATTCGGAGCAAGTCTCGCCGAACTGAGCTTTATCAACGCTTAAGCGGGTGTTCGCCTACGCGATCAGCGCCAGCGGGCGGGTCGCCGGCCGCTGGGCAATGAGCTGGCTGTAAAGGCGGGTCAGGCCTTCGAAGGTTGTATCCCAGCCGTGCCGGGTCTCAGCACGGTGCCGCGCCGCTTTGGAGATCGGCTCGAGATCGCGGGCGAAGAGCGCTTCGATCGCTTCGGCCAGGCCGGGGCCGTCGGCCACCCGCGCCAGCTGGCCCACGGTGGCATCGACAAGCTCGCCGACGCCGCCTCGCATGGGGCCGACCACAGGAAGGCCGGCGGCCATGGCCTCCAGCACCACCAATCCGAAGATCTCGTTCTCGTTGGCGTGCAGGAAGGCGTCGCAGCTGGCGATCATGCCGGCCAGCTTGATGGGGTCGCGTTCGTAGTCGTGGACGATCACTTGCGAGGAGTAGCGGGCGTCCTTGCCGGCGCCGACCAGCAGCAGGCGGTATGGGTCGCCGAGGCGCTCCACCGCGTCGATCATCGACTCGATGTTCTTCTCGCGGGCCGGGCGGCCGGCGAAGACCAGCAAGCGGATGTCGGGCGACAATCCCAGTCGCTTGAACAGGCGCGCGCGGTCGGCGCGGCTGGGGTGGAACAGCTCGGTGTCGACGCCCAGCGACTGCACCGTCAGGCGCTCCACGCCGGCTTCTTCCAGGCGCGAGGCGATATGGCGGCTGGGCGCCACCACGTGGTCGAACCGCTGATAGGCCTGAGCCCAGAAGTTGAAGGTGGGCGCTTCAGCCCATTCGCCGAAGTGCAGGGCCGCCAGGGCCGCCGCATCGGTGTGGCAGAAACCCACGACCGGCACGCCCAGCGCTTCGCCTGCTTCCAGTGCAGCATGGCCAGGCACAAAGACGTCGCCGGCTTCGATAATCTGCGGTTGCAGGGTCTGAAGGATGGTCGCCCATTTCGTCAGGCTCGCCGGCATTCGGTAGCCGTCGCCGAAGGGCAGGCGGGCCGCCGCGATGGTGACCAGCCCGTCGCCTTCAACCTGGGTGCGTGGCCCTGGCACCACCAAGCTGTGCTGGATGTCCGGACGACGCTTCTGCAGCCAGGCGCGCTTGGCCATGAGGTAGCGTTTCACGCCGCCCGATTTGGGCGCGTACATCATGGTGGTGTCGAGGAGGTGGAAGCCGGCGCCCGGAGCGGCGGGCGCTTCAGCCGGATCAAGCCGGATGAGGTTCTCGTGCTCGGCAGCCGTGACGTCGAACACGCGGCGCGCCCTCTGCTTTTCGATGCTCGTGGAAGCCGCAACGAACAGAGCGGCAGAGCGATCCCGCCTGCGCTGCCGCAGCCCGCGCAGCTTGGTGGCGCGGGTCGGGCTCACAGGTCTGTTCCAGAGCTTCGCCAGTGGTCTCGTCCTTCGCCGGTGCGGCCGCGTCACGGCCCCTCGTCGGAGCGACCGCCCTTGGTATCAGCAGATGGCCTAAGCCGTCATCCGGCGGCTTATTATGCCGTTTTGATGCCGCTCAAGCTCGGCGGAACATCGGCGCGTCGGCCTTGTCGCGCAAGAGTTCAGTCCACGTCCAATGCGCGGGCCAGTTCCGGACGCACGTTGACCGTCGGCAGGAACTCGGGCGGACGCCAGGCCGGAAGCGCCTGTTCGAGGGCGTAGCCGAGGGACAGGATGCGCGCATCCGACCAGGCCGTGCCGATGATGGACAGGCTGACGGGGAGGCCCGAGACCTGGCCCACCGGCAGATTAAGGTGCGGGTAGCCGGCCACCGCCGCCAGCGACGTCGAGGGGCCGCTGAAGTTGTCGCCATTCACCGGATCCACCAGGGCCGCGGGCGGTCCGCCCGACATCACGATGGCTTCCACATTGGCCTGCTTCAGCATGCGGTCGATGCCCTCGGGGCCCGCGAGGCGTTTGGCGGCTGCGCGCTTGGCCTTGTACCCGGTGTCGGTGAGCGGCGGGCTCTTGTTCGCCGCCTCGAAGATCTCCTGGCCGAAGATGGCAGTTTCGGCGGGTGTTGCGGCGTTGAAGGCGATCAGGTCGTCGAGAGTGCGGGTTTTGACCGCTGCGGGGGTGGTGGCGAGATAAGCGTTGATGGCAGCCTTGAACTCGGCCTTCAACGAGGCGTCCTCGGCCTCGCCGATCTGGCTCAGCTGAGCATCGGGCAACGCCTTGACGTCCACCAGCACGGCGCCCGCTTGACGCATGGTTTCAAGCGCCTGGTCGAAAGCCGCCTGCAGCTTGGCCGATCCACCTTCTCGGCGGAGCACGCCGATGCGGGCGCCCTTCAGGGCGTTCGCATCCAGGGCGGCGAGGTAGTCGACCTTGCGGGCGTCGGCAGGCCTCGTCGTCGGGTCTGCCGGATCCGATCCCGCCATGCCGGCCAGCAGGGCCGCGGCGTCGGCGACCGTGCGTGTCATGGGACCTGCCGTATCCTGTTCGGGCGAAATGGGCACCACGTGCGTGCGGGACACCAGACCCAGCGTCGGTTTGAAGCCGACCAAGCCGTTGAACGAGGCGGGGCAGGTCACTGACCCATCGGTTTCAGTGCCGACCGCCAGGGCCGCGAAGCCGGCCGCCACGGCGGCACCGGAGCCCGAGCTCGATCCGCAGGCGTTGCGGTCAAGGGCGTACGGGTTGTGAACCAGACCGCCCATGGCGCTCCAGCCGCTGATCGACTGAGTGGAGCGGTAGTTCGCCCATTCGGACAGGTTGGTCTTGCCGATGATGACGGCGCCGGCGGCCTTCAGGCGCTGGACCAGCGGTGCGTCGCGCCCGGTGACGTTGTCCTTCAGGGCCAGGGAGCCTGCTGTCGTGGCCGTGCCGTCGTTGGATTCGATGTTGTCCTTGATCAGCACCGGAACGCCGTGAAGCGGACCGCGGATCTTGCCGGCCCGGCGCTCCGCATCCATCGCCTGGGCGTCCGCCATGGCGCGGGGGCTTATAACGATCACGCTGTTCAGCTTGGTGCCGCGGTGGTCGAGGTCGGCGATGCGGCCCAGAGCGGCGCGCACAAGCGCTTCAGAGGTCACGGCCCCCGATGTCATGGCGGCTTGCTGGTCTTTGGCCGAGGCATAGGGACCGAGAGGCTGTGCGAGCGCTCCGGTAGCAGCCGACGCAAACAATGCCGCCAGCGCGAATGTGCGAAACATGAACCCCCCAAGGCGCGATGCTCGAGAGGTTTATTGCCGCCGACCGCGTTGCGCCAGCCCCGGTTCGCTTCAGACCGCAGATGTCGTCAGAGGTGCAAACCCGCCATGCGGAGTGGCGTCGAGTTCGGCCCAATCCAGGTCTTCCACCAGCCGGTGGAACGCCTCGTCGCTGATTTCTCCCGCACGACGCAGTTCGGTCAGCCGCTCGCGCTGACAGGTCACGACGCGAAGCTTGAGTTCATCGAACGCGGTGGCGCGCTGCGGGGCTTCCTGGTCCTGGGCCACCTGGCGCTCTTCGGTGAGGATCGCCCGCAGCCGATCGGCTTCGACAGAGCTATCGCCCTCCAGCGCCGCCACAGCGGCGGTGATCAGGGCCTGCCGGCCATGCGAGACCTCGTGCTCCACCTCTGTGTCCGGCTGCAGGCCGAGGCGGGTCACCAGCAGCTTCAGCGTCAGACCCTGAATGACCAGGGTGCCGAGCACCACCACGAAGGCGGCCAGGACGATTTGGTCGCGGAACGGGAAATCCGCCGGCAAGGCGAAGGCGGTGGCGAGCGTTACGAGCCCCCGCATGCCCGACCAGGAGACCAGCAGGGCGCTGCGTGTCTTGGCGGGGCCGACGCTGGCTGCGAGCGGACCGCCCAGGAGGCGGTGCTTCAGCCGAAGCACGCTGGCGTAGGTCATGACGTAGGCGACGCGCGTGACGATCACGATCGCCAGCACCGCGCCGCTGAACGCCAGGGCTTCCGCGAGGCCGTCCCCGGCCAGGCGAGCAAGGATCGGCCGCGCCTGCAGGCCCATGAGAACGAAGGCCAGAACGTTCAGCGTGAAGACCGCGGTCTCCCAGACCGAGTAGCTGCTGACCCGATTGCGCGCGGAGGTGCGCGAGCTAGACGAATGCGACAGCGTCATCCCGTAGACGACGGTAGTGATGATGGCTGAGAGCCCTAGCCGCTCGGCCAGGATCCAGACGCCGAACGTGCCCACGAAGGTCAGGACGGTGAAGCTGGCGGGATCCTCGATCCGGGCGGTCGCGCGGTCGTACAGTCGCGCGAGTATGTAACCCGCCACCGGACTGCCGACAGCCGAGAGCGCCAGCATGGGTCCGGCATGAGACCAGGTGATGTGACCGACTGCGGCGGCCACCGCCAGGCGGTAGACCATGATTGCGGTGGCGTCGTTGAGCAGGCTTTCGCCGTCCAGCAACTGGCGCACGCGCCTGGGCAGCCGGATGTCGGACAGGATCGCTGCGGCCGCCGAAGCGTCAGGCGGCGCCACGATGGCGCCCAGCGCGATGGCCGCGGCCAGCGGCATGCCCGCCCAATGGTGAGCGAACAGCGCAACGCTTGCCACCGTCACCAGAACTGCGACCACAACAAGCGATGTCAGCGGTAGGACGTTGCGGCGGAGGTCCCGCGGCGAAGTGTCGAACGCCGAGTCCAGCAGGATGGGCGCGATAAATAAGGCGAGCGCCAGGTCCGGCTCGATCCGGATCTCGGGCCCGTTGGGCACAAGCGCGATCGCCGCCCCAGCGAGGGCCAGAAGCACCGGATAGGGAGCGTTGATCCGCCGGGAGATCGCCGTCAGCGCAACCGAGCCCAGCAGCAGGGCCAAGGTCCACTCGAAGAGTTCCATGGCGCGGCTGCCGGATCAGGATCAGGGCTGGGCGAGTGCGGCTTCGAGCGCGCGATAGCGCGCGTCCATCGCCGCCGCAGGTTCAGCCCGGCTGGAGGCGTCGATCACCATCTGCGAATAGCGCGTGCCGCCCGCGGCCGGCCACGCGGGCAACCCGGGGCCGTTCGGATCGCCCTTCTTGATGAAGTTGACGAAGTAGCCGTTCATCACCCGGGAGACCTCCCGATCCTCCGAGGTCCAGGCGTAGACCGGATTGAGGTCGAGGTTGCCCAGCGCATATTCGATCTCGGCGGAGTGCACGGCGCCTTGCGGACGCGGGGCGTCGGGCTCGGCCTTCGTCGCCGGGCGGGGGCGAGCATAGAAGTAGTAGTAGCTGGGCTGCCCTGTCGCCCGATGCAGATCGAACCACTTCCAGGTAGAGTAGGAGATGAAGCTGTCGCTCGCCAGGGTGCGGGCTGCGGCTTCCACATCGGCGTCCGAAGCGGTGGGGTAGGCGGCCAGGATCGCCGGAGCGCTTGCGCCGAAGCGTTGGCCGACGGCCTCGCGCCAGGCGGCGACCGTCACGGGACCCTTGCCAAGGATCGCTTCCGCGCCGCCTTCCTGGGAATTGGCGCCGGCCAGCAACGGCACGCGCGCCTGCTCCCCGGCCGCGTAGATCTCGCGCGGCTGGCGCGGGAAGAACCAGCCGTCGACGTTCGGACCCGTGCGCAGGTTGTTCTCGGCAGCCAGGGTCAGCAGCCGTTCGGCCGGCAGAGCGCGAAGGGCGGCGAGGTTCGGTGCTCCAACGGCCTGGCCGAACCGCACGCCCTCGGCCTCAGCTTCTGAGCGCGCGGTCAGCGGTCGCAGGCCAACCAAGCTGCCGCTTTCCCCGATCGCGCCAGCGATCAGCCCCTTCGAGAGCGGCGAGGCCATCTGAGCGCTGACGGAGAAGGAGCCGGCCGACTCTCCAGCGATGGTGATGCGGTTCGGATCGCCGCCGAACGCTTTGATGTTGGCCTTCACCCACCGCAGGGCGGCGGCCTGATCCAGCAGACCGTAGTTGCCGGAAGCGCGGTTCGGGCTCTCGGCCGTCAGCTCCGGGTGGGCGAAGAAGCCGAAGGCCCCCAGTCGATAGTTCAGCGTCACGACCACCACGCCCTTGGCCGCCGTGGCCTCGCCGTCATAGCGCAGTTCCGAACCGTCTCCGGCGCGGAAGCCGCCGCCGTAGAAGTAGACCAGAACCGGCAGCTTCTCGGTCGCTGCGCGAGCGGGCGTCCAAACGTTCAGGTACAGGCAGTCCTCGCTGACGCCCGACGAGCGGAACATCATGTCGGTGTAGAGCGGCTGCTGCATGCACTGGGCGGCAAAGGTCTTGGCGGGCCGCACGCCGCGCCAGGACTGAGCTGGCTGAGGGGCGGTCCAGCGCAGTGCGCCCACCGGCGGGCGGGCGTAGGGTATGCCGCGGAAGATCCGAACACCCGAAGCCTGACGGCCCATGCCGTCGATAGCCCCGCCTTCGACTTTAACCTGGTCGGCGACTTGGGCGACGGCGGGCGTGGCGAGGATCGCGGCGGCGAGACAGAGCGCCAGGCGGCGGGCGAGTTTCATGCAAGGCTCCGGAGCGAAGCCGTGAGGCAAGCGCGCCTTTGCGAGGAAATCAACGGCTAGACACGACAAAGGCCGCGCTTCGGGGGCGCGGCCTTCGAACGCTTGGCGGCTGAAGCTAGTGCTTCAGGACGTCCCGGGCGGCTTCCTTCAGGGAGCCGACGCCCTTCTGGACCTTGCCTTCGACGCGGTCCGCACCGCCTTCGGCTTCCAGGCGCTCGTCACCGGTCGCCTTGCCGGCGGCTTCCTTGATCGAGCCCTTGGCGTCCTTGGCGGCGCCCTTCATCTCGTCCTTGTGCATAGCGCACTCCTTCGCGATTGGGGTTGTCCCCCGTCGGCTGCACTACGTGCGAAGGCGCCGTTCGTTCCGCCCTGGACGGAACTCACTGCACAAATGCGAGCGCTTCGGCGGCCTGTGCTCCGCGCGAAGAGGGTTGCGCCAGCCCGTCGCCGTTGCGCCGCGGGCACTCGGCGGCTATCTGCTCCGCGACTTCCCCATTTAGTTATCGAGCGAGCGCGGACGCCCCATGGCGCAGCAATACATCTTCCAGATGCAGGGCCTGACCAAGGCCTACCCCGGCGGCAAGAAGGTCTTCGAGAACATCTGGCTGAGCTTCTACCCCGACGCCAAGATCGGCGTGGTGGGCGTGAACGGCTCGGGTAAGTCGACCCTGCTGAAGATCATGGCGGGCCTCGACAAGGAATACTCCGGCGAGGCCATGTGCGCCGAGAACATCAAGCGCGGCTACCTGGCCCAGGAGCCGCAGCTGGACGAGACCCTGAACGTTTGGGGCAACGTCATCGCCTGGTGCGAAGAAAAGCAGATCGTCGACCGCTACAACGAGATCGCGGCCGAACTGGGCGAGAACTACACCGACGAACTCATGGAGGAGATGACCGCCCTCCAGGAGAAGATCGACGCGGGCGACCTGTGGGACATCGACTCCCGCATCGAGATGGCCATGGACGCCTTGCGCTGCCCGCCGAACGACTGGCCGGTGGACAAGCTCTCAGGTGGTGAAAAGCGCCGCGTGGCTCTCGCACGCCTGCTGCTCTCCAAGCCCGACATGCTGCTGCTCGACGAACCGACCAACCACCTCGACGCCGAAAGCGTGGCCTGGCTGCAGCACCACCTGGAAGAATTCCCGGGCTGCGTGATCCTGGTCACCCACGATCGCTACTTCCTCGACCAGGTCACCAAGTGGACGCTGGAAATCGACCGCGGCAAGGGCATCCCTTACGAGGGCAACTACTCCGGCTGGCTGGAGCAGAAGACCAAGCGCATCGTCCAGGAGCAGTCCGAAAGCGAAGCCCGCCAGCGCGCCATGACGCGCGAACTGGAGTGGGTCCGCTCGGGCGCCAAGGCTCGCCAGGCGAAGTCCAAGGCGCGTCTCGCCCGCTATGACGAGATGGTGCGCGAGCAGGAGAGCGCTCGCCAGGCGCAGAGTTTCGCCTCGATCCAGATCCCGCCGGGCCCGCGGCTTGGCAACGTGGTGCTGGAAGCCGAGAACCTTTCGAAGTCCTATGGCGACAAGGTCCTCTTCGAGAACCTGTCCTTCAAGCTGCCGCCCAACGGCATCGTTGGCGTGATCGGCCCGAACGGCGCCGGCAAGTCGACCCTGTTTCGGATCATCACCGGCCAGGAGCAGCCGGACAGCGGGACGTTCCGCCTCGGCGAAACGGTTAAGCTGGCCTATGTGGACCAGAGCCGCGACGCGCTCGATCCCAACAAGACGGTCTGGCAGGAAGTCAGCCAGGGATTGGACATCCTCACGGTCAACAAGCGGGACATCAACACCCGCTCCTACGTGGGCTCGTTCAACTTCAAGGGCGGCGACCAGCAGAAGAAGGTCGGCTTGCTGTCGGGTGGTGAGCGCAACCGCGTCCACCTGGCCAAGACCCTGACCACCGGCGGTAACGTCATCCTGCTCGACGAACCGACCAACGACCTGGACATCGAGACCCTGCAGAACCTCGAAGAGGCGCTGGAGGAGTTCGCCGGCTGCGCCGTGGTCATCAGCCACGATCGCTGGTTCCTGGACCGTCTGGCGACCCACATTCTGGCCTTCGAAGGGGACAGCCACGTGGAGTGGTTCGAAGGTAACTTCGAAGCTTACGAAGAAGACAAGAAGCGCCGGCTGGGCGTGGAATCCCTGATCCCGCACCGCATCAAGTTCCAGAAGTTCTCGCGCTAGTCCGGACCTTCGAGTTGGATCAGAACGGCCCCGCTGCGAAGCGGGGCCGTTTTCGTATCAGCGCACGCCGCCGGTGGAGCCGCCGGTGGGAGCGCTGGACGTGCTGCCCATGCCGCCGGCCGGCTGGCCAGCCGCCGCGCCCACGCCAGACGAACTTGAGGTCGAGCCGGTCGCGCCGACGCCCGACCCGGACATCGAGCCGGTGGTCGAGCCGGACATGGAGCCGGCAGATCCCCTGCCGCTGCTCGTGCTGGTGTCGGCGCCCGTGCCCGTGCCCGTGCCCGTGCTCGCGCTGGAGCCCGCGCCGAGACCGGTGCTCGGGTTGACGCTGCCGTTAGCCGAGCCGGTGGCGCCGCCCATCGACGAGCCCACGGTCGAGCCTGCGCCGGTGTCCATGCTGCTGGAGCCCGTCATGCCCGCAGCGGCGGAGGTGTTGGCGGATGTTCCCGTTTGGGCGCCGGCCGAGCCGCTCCACCAGTCGCGGGTCGCCCGCTGGCGCGGCGTGGCCCGTGAGTAGGCTTCGAGCTGGCTGTAGGGGATCGGCTGGCTGGGGCCGATGCTGGCGCTGCTGCTGCGACTGGAACTCGACTGAGCCACGGCCTCAACGGCCGTAAGCGTCATCGCGGCGGCCGCGGCGGCCATGATGATCTTGTTCATAAGGTTGTCTCCCGAGTGATCGAGCCGCGTTCGGCGGCTTGCGGGGGAAACCTGCGGGCGCACGGCCTTGTTGCAGCTCACCGCGAAAGTTGCGGCCTCTGGAACTCGGCGCGCAAGGCTGCCGTTGTCGCGCCGAACCCCACAATTCCAAGGAGATGTCGCCATGGCCGAAGCAAGGCTGCAGGGCAAAAAGGTGGCCGTTCTCGCCACTGACGGTTTCGAGCAGGTCGAGCTCACCAAGCCGGTCGAGGCGCTGAAGCAAGCCGGCGCTCAGGTCGAGATCGTCGCTCCGAAAGGCGGCGAGATCCAGGGCTACAACCACCACGACAAGGGCGACACCGTGCCGGTGGATCGCGAGTTGGCCCAGGCCAATCCTGCAGACTACGACGCCATCGTGCTTCCCGGAGGCGTGATCAATCCGGACCAACTTCGGCTGGAGCCGAAGGCGATCGAGTTCGTGCGATCCTTCGCCCATGAAGGCAAGCCGATCGCCGCGATCTGTCATGGGCCCTGGACCTTGATCAACGCCGAGGCGGTGCAGGGCAAGACCATGACGTCCTGGCCCTCGCTGCAGGCGGACCTGAAGAACGCGGGCGCCCAGTGGGTGGACCAGGAAGTGGTTGTCGACGATGGCCTAGTCACCTCGCGCAAGCCCGACGACCTGCCGGCCTTCTGCGCCAAGATGATCGAAGAGTTCGCCGAAGGCCGTCACGACCGCCACGGTCAGGCCTGAAGATCGACAGGGCGGCGGCGCGAGGCGTCAGCCGCCCCTCGACAATCATATAAAGATATCTTTATATGGCTCGCATGACGCTTTCAGCGAGCCAGGCTGTCGATGTGCTTCGCGCCGCCGGGGAACCGACGCGCCTGCGGATCCTCGCGCTGCTCGCGCTTGAAGAGTTGGCGGTGCTGGAGCTTTGCAGGGTTCTCGACCAAAGCCAGCCACGTGTCTCACGTCATCTGAAGCTGCTCGCGGAAGCGGGCCTCGTCGAGCGCTTCCCCGATGGCGCCTGGGTCTTCTATCGCCTGACCAGCGGCGGGCCGGCCGGCGAGATCGTGGCCGAGATCCTGGGGCGCACGGACGCGGCCGACCCGGTTCTCGCCGCGGACGCCGAGAGGCTGTCGGCGGTTCGGGAAGAGCGGGCCGCCGACGCCGCGGAATACTTCGCGCGCAACGCCGCCCGCTGGGACGAGATCCGCTCCCTCTACGTGGCGGACGCCGCCGTGGAGCAGGCGATCCTCGCCGCTGTGGGCGAGGGACCGTTCCGCCGTCTGGTCGACCTGGGCTCGGGCACCGGCCGCATGCTGACCTTGCTGGCGCCTCGAGCCGAACAGGCGCTGGGTCTCGACCTGTCGCAACAGATGTTGAACATCGCACGCAACCACGTGGCGGAGGCGGGGCTGGACCGCTGCGAACTGCGCCACGGCGACATCTTCGGCACGCGTCTGCCGGACGGAAGCGCCGATCTGGTGGTGGTTCATCAGGTGCTGCACTACCTGGCTGACCCGGCTGCGGCGGTGCGCGAAGCCGCCCGCATCGTGGCGCCCGGCGGCAAGCTGATCATCGTCGATTTCGCTCCGCACGGGCTCGAGTTCTTGCGTGAGCAGCATCAGCATCGCCGCCTCGGCTTCTCCGACGCTGAGATGAAGCGTTGGCTCTCGCATGGTCCGTTCAGCGGCGTGGAGGCTCAGGCGCTGCCGCCGGTCCGCGAGGGCGGCCTGACCGTGAAGATCTGGACCGCTGCGCGCGCGTCCGACGAACAAAGGAGCGCCGCATGAGCCCCTCTGATACCGCCCTGGGACCTGTGGCGCGGGCCGGCATCGGCGGCACGCCGCGGCCGAACGTGTCCTTCGAGTTCTCGCCACCCAAAACGGCTGAGGCGGAAGCAAACCTTTGGGAGGCGATCCGCCGCCTCGCGCCGCTGAGCCCGTCTTTCGTGTCGGTGACCTATGGCGCCGGCGGCTCCACCCGCGACCGCACGCATCGCACGGTGCTGCGGATGCTGACGGAGACCGACCTCAAGCCGGCGGCCCACCTGACCTGCGTCGAAGCCTCGCGCGAGGAGGTGGACGAGGTCATCCGCGACTACTGGAACGCCGGCGTGCGCCACATCGTGGCCCTGCGCGGCGATCCGCCCGGCCAGATCGGCGGCGCCTACACGCCGCGCGCCGACGGCTACAACAACGCCACCGAACTCACCCGCGCCATCAAGGCGGTGGGCGACTTCGAGGTCAGCGTCGGTCTTTATCCGCAGGTGCACCCGGAGAGCTCCGGGATCGACCACGACATCGACGTGCTGAAGGCGAAGGTCGACGCTGGCGCGACGCGAGCGATCACCCAGTTCTTCTTCGATATCGACGGCTTCCTGCGCTTCATGGAGCGGGTGCGGAAAGCTGGGGTCGCGATCCCCATCTCTCCCGGCATCATGCCCGTGACCAACTTCAACGCCCTGAAGAAGATGGCCGGGCCGATCGGCATCGAGGTGCCGGCTTGGCTCGCCAACCTGTTCGAGGGGCTCGACAAGGACCCCGAGACGCGCCGGCTGATCGCCGCCTCCATCGCGACCGAGATGTGCGCCCGGCTGGCTGAAGAGGGCTTCGGCGACTTCCACTTCTACACCCTGAACCGCGCCGAACTGACCTACGCGATCTGCCGGGTCCTGGGCGTGCGCGAGACCCAACCTGCGCCTGCGGAGGCGGCGGCATGACCAGACAAGAACGCATCGCGGCCCTCAAGGCGGCCGCCAAGGAACGGGTGCTTATCCTGGACGGCTCCTGGGGCGTGATGATCCAGAAGCGCGGCCTCGCGGAAGACGACTACCGCGGCGAGCGGTTCAAGGACGCAGCCGGCCAACTGAAGGGCAACAACGACCTCCTGTGCATCACCCGGCCGGACATCATCGCCGACCTGCACGACCAGTACTTCGCGGCAGGCGCGGACATCTCCGAGACCAACACCTTCAGCGCCACCTCGATCGGCCAGGCCGAATACGGCATGGAAGCGGCGGTGCGCGACATCAACCTGGAGGGTGCGCGCATCGGCCGGCGCGTGGCGGACGAATGGACCGCCAAGGAGCCCGACAAGCCGCGCTTCCTGGCGGGCTCCGTCGGGCCGCTGCCGGTGATGCTGTCGATGTCGTCAGACGTGAACGACCCCGGCGCGCGCAAGGTGACGTTCGAGCAGGTCTATGCGGCCTATTCCGAGCAGATGAAGGCGCTCCACGAGGGCGGCGTCGACCTGTTCCTGATCGAGACCATCACCGACACCCTGAACTGCAAGGCGGCGATCAAGGCGATCATGGACCTGGAGGACCAGGGCTACGAGCCGCTGCCGATCTGGATCTCGGGCACCATCACCGACCGCTCAGGCCGGACCCTGTCGGGCCAGACGGTCGAGGCCTTCTGGAATTCCATCAAGCACGCAAAGCCATTCGCTGTCGGGCTGAACTGCGCCCTTGGCGCGGACCTGATGCGGCCGCATATCGCCGAGCTGGCGCGCGTCGCCGACACCCTGGTCAGCGCCTACCCGAACGCCGGCCTGCCGAACGCCATGGGCGAGTACGACGAGACGCCGCACCAGACCGGCCACCAGCTGCACGAGTGGGCCGAACATGGCCTGGTCAACATCCTGGGCGGCTGCTGCGGCACCACGCCGGACCACATCCGGCACGTGGCTGACGAGGTCCGCGGCCTTAAGCCGCGACAGATCCCCGAGCGGCCCAAGGCCATGCGCCTGGCCGGCCTTGAACCCTTCGAACTCGCCTGACATCAGAGCCCGATGCGTATCACCATCCTGTTCGGCGGCGTCAGCCGCGAGCGTCTTGTCGCCGTCGCGTCCACCCAGGCCCTAGCCGGCGCGCTGCCGGAGGCGGACCTCTGGTACTGGACGGCCGAAGGCCCCGTGCACGCAGCCAGCCGCGAGGTGCTGCTGAACCACCAGCAGCCGTTCGAGGTGACCCTGCCGGCCGAAGGCGAGCCGCTGTCGGAGACGATCGAGGGCGCGCTGGACCTCGCGGCGCGGGAGGGCCGGCTGCTGGTCCTCGGGATGCACGGCGGCCCGGCCGAGGACGGGACGCTTGCGGCGCTCTGCGAGGCGCGCGGCGTGGCCTTCACCGGCTCGGGCGCCGCGGCCAGCCGGCTCGCGTTCGACAAAGCCGCCACGAAGGTCGTGGTAGCTGAGGGTGGTGTCGCCACACCGGCCTCGATCCCGGTCGAGAGCGGCGCGGACGTGCGATCTGGCAAGCTCGCCGAAGAGCTGGCGCGGCACGGCCGTCTCGTCGCCAAGCCGGTCCGCGAAGGCTCGAGCTATGGCCTGATCTTCGTCAACGGTTCTGCGGACCTGGAGGCGTTGGCTGAAGCCGCGGACCGCGAGCCGTACCTCGTCGAACCGTTCGTCGCAGGATTGGAGTCCACCTGCGGCGTGCTGGAGAATACCGACGGCACGCTGATTGCGCTGCCGCCGGTGGAGATCCATCCGGCCGAAGGCGCCTTCGACTATGCCAGCAAGTACCTGTCGGCCGAGACGCGCGAGATCTGCCCCGCAACCTTCCCGGACGATGTTCAGGCCAAGATCAAGGACGGCGCCCTCAAAGCCCACAAGGCGGTCGGCGCCATGGGCTATTCCCGCTCCGACTTCATCGTGACGCCCAGCGGCCCGGTGTTCCTGGAGATCAACACCTTGCCGGGCCTGACCCAAGCCTCGCTCTATCCCAAGGCGCTGAAGGCGCAGGGGATCAGCTTCCGCGACTTCCTCGACATCCAGATCGCGTTGGCTGCCGCCCGCGCCGGCCAGAGCTGATGCGCCCGCTCTTCGTCAACGTCGGTGAGCGGACCAACGTCACCGGCTCTGCCAAATTCCGCAAGCTGATCGCCGAGGGGCACTACCCCGAGGCCCTGAGCGTTGCCCGCCAGCAGGTGGAGGCCGGCGCGCAGGTCATCGACGTCAACATGGACGAAGGCCTGCTGGACTCAGTGGCCGCCATGCGGACCTACCTGAATCTGCTGGCGGCTGAACCCGATATCGCCCGCGTGCCGGTGATGGTCGACAGCTCCAAGTGGGAGGTGATCGAGGCCGGGCTGCAGTGCGTCCAGGGCAAGGCGATCGTCAATTCGATCAGCCTGAAGGAAGGCGAGGCCAAGTTCATCGAGCAGGCCAAAGCCTGCTTGCGCTACGGCGCGGCGGTGGTGGTCATGGCCTTCGACGAGGTCGGCCAGGCGGACACCGAAGCGCGCAAGTTCGAGATTTGCGAGCGGGCTTACCGCATCCTGGTGGACCGGGTGGGCTTCCCGCCCGAGGACATCATCTTCGACCCCAACATCTTCGCCGTGGCGACGGGGATCGAGGAGCACGACAACTACGCCGTCGACTTCATCGAGGCGACGCGACGGATCAAAGCCAACCTGCCGTACGCGCGGGTGTCGGGCGGCGTCTCGAACGTTTCGTTCTCGTTCCGCGGCAACGAGCCGGTGCGGCGGGCGATCCACTCGGTGTTCCTGTACCACGCCATCAACGCCGGCATGGACATGGGCATCGTCAACGCCGGCGACCTGCCGGTCTATGACGACATTGAGCCCGAGCTGCGCGAGGCCGTCGAGGACGTGATCCTCAACCGCAAGCGCGCCGACGGCCGCTCGCCCACCGAAGTGCTGGTCGACCTCGCGCCCAAGTACAAGGGCGGCAAGGGCGAGGGCGCCAAGGGTCCGAACCTCGCCTGGCGCGAAGCTTCTGTTGCCGAGCGGCTGAAGCACGCCTTGGTCCACGGCGTCACCGACTACATCGAGCAGGACACCGAAGAGGCGCGCCAGCAAGCCGAGCGACCGCTGCACGTCATCGAAGGCCCGTTGATGGACGGCATGAACGTCGTCGGCGACCTCTTCGGCGCGGGCAAAATGTTCTTGCCTCAGGTGGTGAAGTCCGCCCGCGTGATGAAGCAGGCCGTCGCCTACCTGCTGCCGTTCATGGAAGCCGAGAAAGAAGGCCAAGAGCGCCAGAGCGCCGGCAAGATCCTGATGGCGACGGTGAAGGGCGACGTCCACGACATCGGCAAGAACATCGTCGGCGTGGTCCTGCAGTGTAACAACTACGAGGTCATCGACCTCGGCGTCATGGTTCCGGCCGATCGCATCCTCGATGAGGCGCAGGCCCACAACGTCGACATCGTCGGCCTGTCGGGCCTGATCACGCCGAGCCTCGACGAGATGGTGTTCGTGGCCAGCGAGATGGAGCGGCGCGGCTTCAAGGTCCCGCTGCTGATCGGCGGCGCCACGACGTCGAAGACCCACACGGCCGTGAAGATCTCGCCGCAGTACAAGAGCGGTCCAACCACCTATGTGCTGGACGCCAGCCGAGCGGTGGGCGTGGTCTCCAACCTGTTGTCGCCCACCGAGCGCACGCGATTCGTGGCGGCGACGGAAGCCGACTACGCCAAGGTGCGCGAGCAGTTCGCGCGAGGGCAGGGCAATCGCGCCCGCGCCAGCCTTGAGGAGGCGCGCGCCAACGCCTTCACGCCCGATTGGACGATCTACGATCCGGTGAAGCCGAGCTTCCTGGGCACGCGGACCTTCGCGCCCTACGACTTGAACGAGCTGGCCCGTCACATCGACTGGTCGCCGTTCTTCGCCAGCTGGGAGCTGGTGGGCCGTTTCCCGCAGATCCTCGACGACGACGTGGTCGGCCAAGCAGCGCGGGACCTATACGCCGACGCCGAACGCATGCTGGCGCGGATCATCCAGCAGGGCTTGCTGGAGGCGCGTGGCGTCGTCGGTTTCTGGCCGGCCAACGCCGATGGCGACGACATCGTGCTGTACACGGATGAAGGCCGCAGCACTGAGCTCACCCGCCTGCACACTCTGCGCCAGCAGATGATCAAGACGGGCGAGCAGGCGAACCTCGCCCTGGCCGATTTCATCGCGCCGGTTGGGACCAAGCCGGACTGGATCGGCGGTTTCGCGGTGACCTCCGGGCATGGCGAGCTGGAGCTGGCGAAACAGTTCAAGGACGCCGGCGATGACTACTCGGCGATCCTGTCCACCGCGCTGGCCGACCGCCTGGCCGAGGCCTTCGCCGAGGCCCTGCACCGCAAGGTCCGCACCGAACTGTGGGGCTATGCGCCCGACGAGGTGTTCGACATCGACGCCCTCATCGGCGAGCAGTACCGCGGCATCCGTCCGGCCCCTGGCTATCCTGCCCAGCCTGACCACACGGAGAAGGCGACGCTGTTCAAGCTCCTGGACGCCACGCCGGCGACCGGAATGGAGCTGACCGAGAGCTTCGCCATGACGCCGCCGGCGGCGGTCTCCGGCCTCTACTTCGCGCATCCAGAGGCGCACTACTTCGGGGTCGGCCGGATCGAGAAGGATCAGGTCGAAGACTATGCTCGTCGCAAGGGCTGGGATGTGCGCACGGCCGAGCGTTGGCTGGCGCCGATTCTGAACTACGACCCGGCTTAAGCGCTTGTGACCTGCAGCGGAGCAGCCGAGGCTGCTCCGAGGGATCAGGAGCGTCGATGGACCAGGAGCCGGTCGGGGTTTTCGTGCTGACGGTTCGCGCTAAGGCCGGACCGCGCAACAGCGAACCGGACGGCAAGCGCTACGACATCCTGCTGTTCGCCCGTGGCGAGACGGAGGAGTCGGCCCGGGCCGCCGGCGCCGCCGCCCTCGATGACCGCGGCTGGGACGAAGCGCAGATCCTCCGCGCCGGCGAGATCGTCGACGCCGGCGCTGTGCCCGAGGACCTGCGCGGCGTCATGCAGCGGGCCCTCCGCGACGGCTCTGCGCTGATCGTCTACGAGGACTGAGCCCCGCCCTCCTGCGCAATCGTGCGCAGGGCCCGTTCGAACGCGTCGGCCGGCTGCCCGCCCGAGATCAGGTACTTGTCGTTGATGATGAAGGCTGGGACGGCGCTGATGCCGGCTTCCCGCCAGAACCGTTCCGCCTGCCGAACCTCATCGGCATATCGTCCGGTGTCCAGCACCTGGCGAGCTTCGGTCGGATCGAGCCGCGCCACAGCGGCGGCTTCAACAAGCGCGTCCGAGGCGCCGGGATCCTTGCCGTCGGTGAAGTAGGCGGTGAACAGAGCGTGCTTCAGCGCCCGCTGTTCACCCTTCAACCCGGCCCAGTGCAGCAAGCGGTGGGCGTCGAAGGTGTTGTAGATCCGGCTCTGGTCGCTCATCGCCATGACGAAGCCTACCTCGGCAGCGCGGGCGCGGATCATCTCACGGTTCTTCGCGGATTGCTCAGGCGTCGAGCCGTACTTGCGGCCAATATGCTCGACGATGTTCTCGCCGCCCGCCGGCATGTCGGGGTTGAGCTCGAAGGGCTGGAAGCGGATCTCAGCCTGCACGTCGTCGCCGACCCGCCGCAAGGCTTCCTCCAACCCGCCCACACCGATCACGCACCAGGGGCAGGAGACATCGGAAACGATGTCGATCGTCATGGTCTGGGTCATCTGCTGCTCCTGTGGCTGGGCGGCATATAGGGAGGCC
Source organism: Phenylobacterium deserti (assembly GCF_003254705.1). Taxonomy (GTDB): domain Bacteria; phylum Pseudomonadota; class Alphaproteobacteria; order Caulobacterales; family Caulobacteraceae; genus Phenylobacterium; species Phenylobacterium deserti. The sequence continues at coordinate 302,081 of NZ_QFYR01000001.1, read as the reverse complement.
GATCTCAAAAGGCACTTTTCACAGGACCGTCATCGGCGGGTCGCGCCGCCTTCGCATCCTGCCTCTAGCCCGCGCCCTCACATCCAACGGGGGAGCGGTACATGTTCCAGCTTACAAACGGCGGCCGCCTGGCCGCGCTTCTGCTTGCGTCCACCGCTCTCGCCAGCCCGTCTTTCGCCGAAGAGCTCGATCAGGCGAACCCGACGGTCGACGAACTGGTCGTCACTGGCCAGCGCGAAGCGCAACGCAAAGCCATCGAGGTGAAGCGCGACGCTTTCACGGTGACGGACTCGGTGTCGGCGGACGACATCGGCAAGCTGCCGGACCACAACACGGCCGCAGCGCTGCGCCGTATCCCCGGCGTTTCCGTCATGGAAGACCAAGGCGAGCCCCGCTTCCCGACCCTTCGTGGCCTGACCTCGACCTATAATCGCACCACCATCGACGGAGCGACCGTCGCCAGCGTCGACTCCGCCGGCCGGACAGTGCCGCTCGATATCGTGCCGTCCGTGATGGCGGGGCGTATCGAGGTGGTGAAGACGGTCACGCCGGACATGGACGCCAACGCCATCGGCGGCGTCATCAACGTGGTCACACGCTCTGCCTTCGACGCGCGCGGGCCGTTCCTGTCCGCCATGGGGTCTTACGGAAAGTTCGAGCAGCACGGGGACGTGCGCAATGACGACCCTGCCTACCGGCTGAGCTTCGCCGCTGGCACGCGGTTCGGTCCGGACGAGCAATTCGGCATCGTGATCGGCGGCAGCCTCGAACAGCGCGACTACGACATCCCGCAGGTGGAGTCGGCCAATCCTTCGATCCGCGAATACACGGCTGCAGGCGCTCCGGTGGATTCCGGCGATCCGCGCGGCAACGCCATCCAGGTGCCGTTCCAGCAGCGGCTGTTCTGGTACAACAACACCAAGCAGCGGAAGGGCGTGAACGGGAAGATTGAGTGGCGTCCGAATGAGGACTTCCGCATCGACGCTTCGGCCATCTACGCCACCATGGAAGACGACGAGCAGCGGATCGAGAACCGTCTCGAGCCGCTGGGCAACGTTTCCAACCAGACGCAGACCTCCGGCACGTTCTTGCGCGGCCGCAACATCATCCACATCAACCGGCCGATCACGACCCGCTCGCTGGGCATCGTGCGCAGCGATTTGGAGTGGCATGCCAACCCGCGGACGGTGGTGACGGGCGGCGTCGCCTACTCCAAGTCCAAGCTGGAGGAAGACAACACCAGCGACGAGTTCCGCACCAACGATGCACAGGGTGCGAACTACGGCTTTAACTACGACACCAGCCAGTTCTTCTTCCGCTTCATCCCGTTGAATGAGGCGGCGGTGCGCAACCCGGCGAACCACCTGTTCAACAACCACCGCATCGCGCTGAGCGTGGCGGATGAAGAGGTGACCCAGGCCCACGCCGACGTGGCATTCGACACCGGCTGGTTGGACGACAGCCTGACCCTGAAGTTCGGCGCCGCGGGCCGGAGCACGCTCAAGAGCGTCGACGCCGACCAGGCGACCTACACCGCTCGGTCGGGCTTCATCTACACACTGGCGCAGGTGGCCGAGGAAGGGCCCGAAGAGCTGATCCAGGGCGTGTACCGCCTGAATCCGCGCATCGGTGATCGCGCCGCGATCGACTTCTTCAACGCCAACCGCTCCAGCTTTGTTGAGAGCCTCAACAACGTGGCTTCGGACTTCAAGGTGAGCGAGGACGTGGCGGCGGCCTATGCCCAGTTCATCTTCGAGCGAGGCCCTCTGACCGTGATCGGCGGCTTGCGCTACGAGCGGACAGAGGTGGACACCAGCTCGACACGGGCACTGAACGGCGGCTTCTCGCCCGTCAGCGCCTCCGGCTCCTACGACAACTGGTTGCCGGGCCTGCACCTGAAGTACGCGCTGCGTGACGACCTGATCGTGCGCGCAGCTTGGACCAACACCATCGGCCGTCCGAACTTCGCCGACATCACGGCTCGCGAGGCGATCACGTTCAGCGGCAGCCAGGCGGTCCTCAGCCGGGGCAACCCGAACCTGAAGCCGCGGGAGAGCGAAGGCTTCGATCTCTCGGTGGAGTTCTACCCGCGCGACGGATTGCTGGCCTTGGGCGTGTTCCGCAAGAACATCGAGAACGAGATCTTCACGCTGAACTCCGTGGAGCAGATCGACCTCGGAATCGGCCGAGGCCCGGAGCCGGTTTCGGTGAGCGCGCCGCGCAATGCCCAGCCGGCGACGATCAACGGCTTGGAGATCGCCTGGCAGCAAGCGCTGACCATGCTGCCGCAGCCGCTGGACGGCTTCGGTTTCAACCTGAATGTCACGCTGCTGGATTCGGAGTTCATGTTCGTTACCGACACCGGGGCACGGGAAACCGGCTTCTTCCAGCAGCCGGACATCGTGACCAACGAGTCGATCTACTACCAGCGTGGTCCGCTGGAGGCGCGGATCTCGCACAACTACATCGGCGGGTTCCTGGAGACGGTGAACGCGGTGCCGAACGCCGATCAGTACTGGAAGGGGCGGCACAGCTTCGACGCCAACGTCAGCTGGCGGATCAATGACCACTTCACCGTGTTTGCAGAGGGCGAGAACCTGTCGAACTCCGGCCGGCAGGAAAACACCGGTCCGTTCCGCCGCAATCTGCAAGAGTCGGCTGAGTACGGGCGCACCTACTGGGTCGGCCTGCAGGCGAGCTTCTGAGCCATGCGCCTCTGCATCCTGATCCTGGCCGGCCTGCTCGCAGCCACTGCCGCGGCAAGCGCGGTTGAGCCGCCGATCGACGCGGGAAAGGCCGAGGTGGTCCGCCGCTACCCAGCTCCCGAAGCACGCCAAGGCGTTGCGGTGGATCGCGACCACATCTACGCGGTCGCGAACTGGACTATCGCCAAGTACGACAAGAAAACGGGCGCGAAGCTGGCCGAGTGGAAAGGAGACCCGCAGCGGTTTCCGCACATCAACTCGTGCACGGTGATCGCCAAGGAGCTGGTCTGCGCCAGCTCCAACTTTCCCGCCGTTCCTCACTGGAGCGCGGTCGAGATATTCGATCCCAAAACCCTTCAGCACCGACGTACCGTGCCGCTTGGCCCCGGAACGGGCTCGGTGACCTGGATCGAGCGGCGAGATGGCGCCTGGTACGCGGCCTTCGCCAACTACGATGGCAAGGGCGGCGAGCCGCCGCGGGATCATCGCCACACCGCCTTGGTGAAGTTTGATGATCAGTGGCGGCGTGTGGGCGCGTGGAGCTTCCCTGAAACCGCGCTGGCCCGCTTCGCCCCGATGAGCTCGTCTGGGGGCGGGTTCGGACCGGACGGGCGGCTCTGGGTCACCGGCCATGACCATGGCGAGCTCTACATCCTCGCATTGCCGTCCGACGGGGGCGCTGTGCTCGAGCATCTGGCGACGGTCCAGGCTCCAGACATCGAGGGGCAGGCGATCGACTGGGACGAGAGCGAGCCCGGAATGATCTACGGCATCAGCCGCTCTCGGCGCGAGATTGTGGCCCTTCGGGTCCGGTCCCCCGGCCGGTAAGCCACCGCCCAGGAGGACGGCGGCCCCGGCTCAGCGGGCGAGTTCCAAAATGTCGAGGGTCGACTCCTGCTTAGGGTAGGGCAAGACCAGCCGGTACCGCTGCGCGCCGATGCGTTCGAAGACGCCGATCTGGTCGCGCTCGTCATTGTCGCCGTAGCGCACCGGGCCTTCGTCACCCCAGGCGACGGCTCCCAAATAGACCTGTCGCCGACGGGTGTCGGGATAAAGGTGGCCCATCGGGCGTTGCGAGCCGGTCGTTTTGCTGAGGATCAGGTCGCCGCCTGGTGTCAGTTCGACCCGGCAGCGGAACCAGCCATAGGTGATCAGGCCTGAACTCGGGGCGGCGCCCTTCAGTCCGAGCTTTAAGGTGCGGCAGCGGTAGGCGCCCGGTGTGGGCTCAGGGCGCACAAGCGCCGCATCAGGCCTGACCACGGCGCCCAGCCCGCGCAGCTGTTGCGGCGAGGCGTGGCTAAGGGCCTCGCGCCAGGCCTGATCGAGGCGTGCCAGTCGGGCCAAGTCTGCGGGGCGGGCATCCTGCCGATATTCCGCCGACGCGGCTGAAGCAGCTGCGGGAATGGCGATGCAGATTGCGAGAGCGGCTGCGGCGGCGTTCATGCGGAGCTCCGATCGAGTTGGTCGAAGGTTGCCCCGCCTCGACTGAACGCCGGCTGACCGCCAACGCGAGTCGTCACTGGGCCGGAGCGGTCGTGGCTCCCGTCGTGGTGCTGGTGGTCGCCCCGGCGGCTGTGGCGGGCATGGTGGTCGTCGTGCCTGGGGCCGGAGCGCTGGCCTGTGCGGCGGCCTGATCGGCCGACTGCTGCAGCGCCTGATCGCTGACGGCGGCTTCCGGCAGACTGGTCTGGACCTCGGCCTCGGCCACAGGGGTCTTTGATTCAGCTTCACGGGTATTGTCGCAGCCAGCGAGGCCGGCGGCGACCAGCGCGCAGCTGAAGGCGAGGGCGGCTTGTTTCATGGAGAAGCTCCCAGGGTTGAGCTGTGGGCAAACGTCTCAGCGCGGTCGCAGTTTCCGTCGGCGGCAGGGGTTAGCTGTCGCTTCCAGGCAGCGGGTCCGCTATAGTGTCGCATCCGTTGCAGATCACCAGGCAGCGACGGCTGAGACGCGCGTGCGCCCCGCCCCGACTTTGGAGGCGATGATGCGTAGGATTGCAGTCCCTTTCACTGGACGCCGGCTGTGCCGCGCGTCCTGACCCGCTGCCCCACCACGTTGAAGCCCGCTCCGACCCAGCTCACGCTTGACGCGGTGACATTCCGGATCATTCAGCTGCCCGAATTCACCCTGGCCTGCCCATCCTGCAGCGCGGACCATCTCTGGAGCGGGGAGGATGTTTGGCTGGAGGGCGAGGAAGCGCCACCGGGGCGCGTCGCCCGAATGCGCTGAGCCGGGATGGCCGAGCTGGGCTTCAGCGTCCCGCCAGATCCCGCACCGCCTCGGCGATCGGCGCCTGCGCGAAGTGGTGCACCATGTGGCCCAGCCCTTCGAGGTCGGTGTACTTTCCGTCTGGTAACAGCCTGGCAAGCAGCTTGCCGTGCAGGTTGTTGTTCACCACCAGATCGGCCCCGCCCCCGAAGATCCGGACGGGCGTACGACAGGCGGGATAGTTCATCGTACTGAGCATCAAGCCGGCGTTGAGGAAAGCAGCGTCTTCGCCATCCGCCTCCACCTGGGCCCGTGAACCGGCCTCGTTGAACGGGAAGGTGGATGCAAAGCGTTCTGGTATGGCCTGCGGCTTGAACATCGCGCTCCAGAGTATCGGCAGCAGCGCCTTGTCGATGCCGGCGGCCAGGGTCTCGTTCATTAGTGGGCCAACGATCGGCGTGCTGCGCGGTGCGAACAACAGGTGCTCCAGCCGGACCTCAGGAAACGCGATCGGTGCGAGCGCCACGACGCCGCGCAGGTCCTCAGGAAACTGCATCGCCCAGGCCAGTGCGACAGCGCCGCCGAAGGAGTGCCCGACGAGCACCGGCCGCTGCAGGCCAAGACTCTGCGCGGCGGCATGCAACGCCGCCGCCTGTCGCCAGGGGGTGCCGGTCGGCCCCTCGCGCCCGCTTTCGCCCTGGCCAGGCCGATCGAATGCAGTGACGCGGAATTCCGGCACGAGGCTGTCGGCCAACCCCATGAACAGGTCCGCACGGGTCATGAGGGAGCCGTGGATCAGGACGACGTCTGCACCCGCACCCGCCTGCGTGTAGGCAAGCGGCGGGGCGCCTGGCGCGGTGACCGAGTCGTGGCGGGGATCTGCCATGGCCGAGGGAAGCACTCCCACCCGCGGAGGTTCCCATCTTTCGGGCCGCCGCGACCCTGTGGCCGCTAGGCGCCTGCCAACGCGTCGCGTAGCTTCCAGGGTGAGGGACGTCGGGTCTTAGGGTATCGTCGTGAACAAGGGTCTTGTGACGGGGGCCAGCCTCGCTGTTCTCATGGCGGGCTCGGCTTGGGCTGCCCCGCAGGCTTCATCGCTCAGCGCGCCGGCATGGGTGATCACGCCCGTCGACAACCTCTGCCGCACGGAACTCGAGTTGACCGGACGATCCGGCGGCGTGGCGCCGGCCGCCTTGACCTCCGACGGTCGTGAGGTGCGGCTGGTGTTCGCCAAGGAGGACGCGCCGGAGCGGGCCTTCCTGTCCCTGCGCATCAATCAGAAACCCTTCTCGAACCTGGTCGTGCGTGGGGCTGAGCCCGGTCTCAGCGAGATGGTGCTCAGCGATGAGACGCTGAGCGCGCTGCGCAAGGGCGGGGTCCTCCAGGTCGGCTGGTTGTCGCAAGAGCCTGTAAGCCTATCGCTCAGCGGATCCGACCAGGGCCTAGCCGATCTGCGCACATGCGGCGCTCAGGTCGCCGCGCAGTGGCGCGAGCGGCAGTCGGCGCAAGCTCAGGCTAAGGCGCAGTCGGACGCCGACGCGCGCGCCAAGGCGCTGGCGGCGGAGCAATTGGCGGCAGTGCGGGCGCAGCGCGCGGCTGCGGAAGCGGAACGGACACGTCTGCTCGCGGAAGCGGATCGTCAGCGGGCGCTGGCCGACGCCGAGCGCCGGCGCGTGGAGGCTGAACAGGCCGACTATGAGCAGTCGCGTTGGGAGCCTGCTCCGGAGCCGTACCGCGGCTACCGCGAATATCCTCCAGCCTACCGTGAGTATCCTCGTCCGGCGCCGCGCTATGGCTACCGGCCGTACGACTGAGCTCTCCACAAGAAAAAGACGTCTCGGATAGTCGTCGTCGCTGAAACTGCGCGTCCGAACGAACATCTGACGCATTAGCTCTGTACGCCGCGGCTGCTTCCCGTCAGAGACCCCGTATGAACCTCGTCACCGATCCGCGCCGGCTTCGCGAGATCCTGCTCCGATACCAGCGTCCCAGCCACCGACGCAGCATCACCGAAATCCTGGTCACCGCCCTGCCGCTGCTGGCGTTGTGGGGCCTGGCGCTGTTCGCGGTCGATCGCGGCTGGTGGTGGGGCGTCGTGCTCACCGTTCCGGCTGGCTTCTTCCTCGTGCGGCTGTTCATGATCCAGCACGACTGCGGCCACAGCGCTTTTTTCCGTTCGCGCCTCGCCAACGAGTGGGTGGGCCGGGTGATCAGCGTGCTGACGGTGACGCCCTACGACTACTGGCGGCGGACGCATGCCATCCACCACGCGACGTCCGGCAATCTGGATCGGCGCTGGCTTGGCGGCGTGGAGACCCTGACGCTTGACGAATACCGCGCCCTGCCGCCGCTGAAGCGGTTCGGCTACCGCATCTACCGCAACCCCCTGGTGATGTTCGGCTTGGGACCGGCCTACATGTTCGTCCTGCAGCATCGCCTGCCCATCGGCCTGATGCGCGAAGGCAAGGCGTGGATGAGCGTGCTCGGCAACAATCTGGGGCTGGCGCTGCTGATCGTTGTCGAACTCCTGCTGGGTGGCGTGCCCGCCCTGCTGCTGGTGCACCTGCCGATCGTAGTGGTCGCCGCCTCGATCGGCGTGTGGCTCTTCTACGTCCAGCACCAATTCGAAGGCGCCTATTGGGCGCGCAAGGAAGATTGGACGGCGCATGAGGCGGCGTTGAAGGGCAGCTCGCACCTCGACCTGCCGCCCGTGCTCCGCTGGATGACCGCCAACATCGGCGCGCACCACATCCACCACGCGGTCAGCAAGATCCCGTTCTACCGGCTCTCCCAAGTGCTCAAGGACCACCCGGAGCTGAAGGACGTGAGCCGCGTCACGCTGGCCGACAGCTTCAAGGCGATCCGTCTTTCCCTTTGGGACGAGGCCCGCGGCCGGCTGATCTCGTTCCAGGAGGCGCGGCGGCTGGCCGTGGCTTAAGGGTCGGCCGGCGGCTCGTCGGCCTTGGCTTGACGCGCAGCCCGGCTGGCGCGCGCGCGGTCGGCGCGCTTCTGCTCCCGATAGCGGCCGTGCAGCTCGAGGAGCGAGCCGGCTGGGAAGGCCGGCCGCAGGCCGCGCACTGGCGACAGGTTGCGCACCCCGCGCCGGGTGTCGCCGATGATCTCCTGAACGACGGCCCGGCCGCGGATGGTGCCTTCCTCGGTGATGAAGGTCAGCCGGTGCAGGGCGTAGAGCCCCATGCCCGCGGCGATCAGGAAGAAGAACCCCCACTGAGTGATCTGGAAGCCGAAGAACTCCCGCACTCCGCCGGGATCGCGCCAGAGGATCTGGATGGTCAGCTCCCGCGCGGCGTAGAAGTCCGCTGAGGCGCCGGCGAGGATCGGGGCGAGGCCGGCGGCGGCCGAGGCGATCAGCGAGTTGGCGGCGATGTAGGCGGTGGCCGTGCTGCGCGGCGCGCACTTCAGGACCACGTTGCCGGTGGCCAAGCCGACGCCGGCGGCCGCCATGCCCATGACCACGTGGAGCAGGGCTAGGTAGGCGACGAGCAGGAGGTGCTGGTCGATCTGCGAGGCGACGGTCATGCCGGCGATGCAGAGCAGGAAGACCGGGGCGGCGGCGTTCAGGACGGCCTTGTTGGAGAACCGGTCGGTGAGGCGGCCCCACTCGCGTAGGACCAGGAGGTTGGCGAGCTGGCTGACCACGGTGAAGGCGGTGACGTAGCCCATCCCGAGGCCGAGCTGCTGGACGAAGTATACAGTGAAGAAGGGGGTGGCGGCGTTCACGGCGAACTGCCAGCTCGCCAGGAAGCGTATGATATTCCTAAAGTTTTTGTCCTTCAGGGGCGCCTTGAGCAAACGAAACAGACTCTGCTTCGGCTGAGCTTTCGGCATGATGGGTTCGGGCACCAGGGCGAGGCGCCAGGTGCTGATCATGGCGGCGGCGAAGCCGGACATGTAGAGCACGGTGAAGACCATGCCCGAGCCGCCGCCGCGGGCTGCGTGCTGGCTTTGGAGCGCGAAGCCGGCGGTCAGGGTGCAGATCATGCCGACGGCGGTGGCCCAGATGGTCCGTCGGGCGAAGAAGCGGCCCAGGCGCTCCTCCGGCACGAGGTCGCGGATCCAGGAGTTCCAGGAGCAGGCGCAGATCGCGTTGGCGCCGGTGTGGATCACCTCGAGCAGCAGCAGCAAGGCGAGCGCCAGCCGCTTGTCGGGTACGAAGGGCAGCATGGCCATGCAGGGCAGGGCCAGGCGGGCGGTCAGCAAGGCGGCCACGGAGATGCGGCGGCGGGCGCGCAGGCGCTCCACCAGGCTCACGGCCGGGGCCTGAAGGATCTGGGTCCACAGCGGGATGGCGGCCAGCAGGCCGATCACGGTGTTGGGGGCTCCAAGCCACAGGGCGAAAGCGACGATCACCACCCCGCTGTTCAGCGCGCCGACAGCGGTGGCGAAGATCGCGTCCAGCATGAGGTTGCGCACGCCGCGGTCGAGCTCGCGCCCCCCGATCTGAGCTTGCGGCGCAAGAAATCCGGCCACCTGCGATCACCCCCTGGAAGCTTCAACCGGCGACGAACCGCCGGGAGTCCCACTAGTTCCACCCAGGGTGGGGTCGGGAGGACTTGCCGAGCTGAGCTGCGCGGGTGAGTGTTCGCGGGGCGGCCGTGTTCACGAAAGCGTGCCGCATCTTTTCAAGCTTGGCGGCAGAGACATATAGGTCCGCCGAGGAGGGCGCTGGATGAAATCCGCCATCGTTCAGAACCTGACGCGTCCCGCCGCCGGTCCCGCGTTCGCCGGACTCAGCCTGGTGCTGGCGCTGGCCCTGGGGCTCAGCCTCGCCGACGCCCGCCGGGCCCGGGCCGATTTCGTAGCCCAGACCGCGGACCTGAGCCGGGCGCTCGAGGCAGAGCGTTCCGCCTCCGCCCTGCAAGCCAACACCGCGCCGGTGGCGGCTGCACGTGGCGGCGCGGCGATCAAGGTGGCCGAGCATGCGCCGGGCGCTCCGGACGCCGCCGCCGTGGCCGAACGGCTGGCCAGCGAGCCGCCCGCCGGCCTCGACGGCTGCGCGCGCATGGAAAGCGCCGACCAGGCCGTGCTCGCGACACTGCGATGAGGCGACGGCTCCAGGCGGCCTGCGCCGCCGCCCTGCTGGCTTGGTCGCTGGCAGGCTGCAGCACGCTTGGCCCCAAGCCGAAGCCCAGCCCTGTGGTCGCGTCCGCACCGGCGCCGCCGCCGGCTGAGCCGGAGGCCGCTCCGCCGCCGCCGCCTAAGCCGCGCCTGATCCCGCGCAAGGCGCCCGCGCCCGTCAGCTGCGTGCCCAAGAACTTCCCGCGCGCGCCGCGCTACCCCGATAGCGACGCGGCCTTGAAGAACGCGGCCGGCGCGGCCGACCGCTACCAGCTGATGGCGGCGGGACGTCTGCTGCGGATGCAGCGGCTGGCCGCCCTCGAGCGGGCGCTGGAAGCCTGCCGCTGAGCGCAAAGGCGCGCGGCGCGTTCGGGTCTTCCATGCTGAATCCTTCTTCCGCCCTCGCTCGCCTGCTGGATGGACCCATGCAGCCGGGCGCCGTCGCCTGGCTGGGCTCGCGCCCCGTACGTCGAGCGCCGATGACCGTGCTGGAGTCGGTGGAGCTGGCGCCTGGCGAAGGGGTGCTGGGCGACCACTACAAGAGCCGGACCAACGGCCCGCGGCAGGTGACGCTGATCGCGGCCGAGGACCTGGCGGCCATCGCCAGCTTCCTGGGGCGGGCGGAGGTGGAGTCGGAGCTTCTGAGGCGGAACATCGTCACCCGGGGCGTCAACCTGCGGGCGCTCAAGGGCCGGCGGGTTCGGGTCGGCGGCGCGATCCTCGAGACCACGGGCGAGTGCCACCCCTGCTCGCGCATGGAGGAACTGCTCGGACCGGGCGGCTACAACGCCGTACGCGGCCATGGCGGTTTCACTGCGCGGGTGCTGGAGGGCGGCTGGGTCCGGCTGGGCGATGCGGTTGAGCGGCTGGACGGCTAGCCCCGCTCAGACCAGCGAGCGTTCCATGGCGTAGTTGTGAATGGGCACGCCGCGCACTTCGAAGTCCCGACGGTGTGATGTGGTGAAACCCTGACGCTCAAACAGGCCGCGGGCGAGTTCGCTGGCCTCCACATAGAGACGTGTTGCGCCCCAGGCGCGCGCCTGCTCGACCAGAGCCTGAAGAAGGGCGGACCCCACGCCGGTCCCCGCCGCGGCCGGGTGGGCGTAAAGGTGATCGATGTGCCCATCGGCCTCCAGGTCGCCGTAGCCGAGCACCGTGCCGTCCGCGCCCTCGGCCACCAGCGTCACGCGTCCGTCGCTCGCCCGCGCATGGACCGTGGCGGGATCGGCCGGCTCCGGCGCCCATGCGGCGACCTGCTCGGGCGAATAGCGGCGGGCGCCAATGGTGCGGGCGGACTCGAAGTAGAGCTGAGCCAGGCGCGGCGCGTCGGCCGCCTGGTAGGTGCGGATGACGAAGTGAGGAGCGGACATGGCGGCGCTTGTAGCCGGGCTCCGGCCTACCGCCCAGGGGAGGCGCGCCGCCCGCCGCGTGTGCGCAGCCTGTGGATAGTCACGGGCGATTAAGCCTCAAAGCCTAGGTTCGCCGCCAGTTTCCGGAGTTCCGCCCAGATGAACGGCGCCGCGCGCCTCCTGATCGTCGACGACGTCGAGGACAATCGCGAGATCCTCAAGCGTCGCTTCCAGCGGCTGGGCTACCAGACCGCCGAGGCCGACTGCGGCGAGCGTGCGCTTGCAATGCTGGCCACCGAGGCCTTCGATCTGGTGCTGCTGGACGTGGTGATGCCCGGAATGGACGGGCTTCAGGTGCTCTCCGAAATCCGGAAGACCCACTCGGCCGGCGCCTTGCCGGTGATCATGGTGACGGCCAAGGCGATGAGCGACGACGTGGTCGCCGCGCTGGAGCTCGGCGCCAATGACTATCTGACCAAGCCCGTGGACCTGACCATCGCCAAGGTCCGTGTTTCCGCCCAGGTGGCGCGCAAGCGGGCGGAGGACGCATCCCTGGCCGCCCGCGCTGAGCTGGAGCAGGCTGTCAGCCGGCTGCAATCGGCGATGGAGGGCGCCGCAGCCGCGGCCAAGGCCAAGTCCGAATTCATGGCCAACATGAGCCACGAGATCCGCACGCCGCTGAACGGCGTGATTGGCGCGGCCCAGGCGCTCAAGGACGACCCGCTGACGCCGCGCCAGCTGGAGCTGGTGGCCATGCTGGAGGGGTCGGCCCGCAACCTGGAAGGCCTGCTTTCCGACGTGCTCGACAGCGCGGGCCTGGAAGCCGGCGCCGTGCAGCTTCAGAGCGCGCCGTTCGACATCGCGGAGGTCGCCCGCCGCAGCGCCCTTCTGTTCAAGGACAGCGTCGCCCAGAAGGGCCTCAAACTTGAGGTGGCCGCTGCGCCGGACCTGGGCCTGGTGCTGGGCGACGAGTCGCGGGTGCAGCAGATCCTGCACAGCCTGCTGAGCAACGCGGTGAAGTTCACCGAGCAGGGCCGCATCTGGTGCAAGCTCGAGCGCGATCCGCAGGACGGCGCTTGCCTGGTGGAGATCGGCGACACCGGCGTCGGCTTCGCGCCCGACCTCAGCGAGGCGATCTTCGACCGTTTCCGTCAGGGCGACGGCGGGGTTACGCGCCGGCACGGCGGGTCAGGCTTGGGGCTGGCCATCTGCCGCGACCTAGCCAGCCTGATGGGCGGGTCCATCACCGCCGCCTCCGCGCCGGGACAAGGCGCGGTCTTCCGGCTGCGGCTGCCGCTGCCGGCGGCGGCTGCGCCGAGCGCGGCTGGGGAGATTGGCGCGAGCGCGGCCCTGACCCGTGTGCTGGTGGTGGACGACAACGAGGTGAACCGTCGGGTGATCCAGCTCTTCCTGGATCCGGCCCGCTTCGAGGTCGTGGCGGTGACCAACGGCGCCGAAGCCGTCGCCGCCGCAGGGCAGAGCGCCTTCGACCTAGTGCTGATGGACGTGCAGATGCCGGTCATGGACGGCCGTACGGCCATCCGGGAGATCCGTCGGCGCCTGGACCGGCCGCCGCCGATGGTGGTGGTGTCGGCCAACTCCGACCCGCAGGACGTCGAGGCGTCGATGGCGAGCGGCGCGGTGGCCCACATCGCAAAGCCGGTGAACCCGTCGCTGCTGCTTTCGGTGATCGCCGAAGCACTGGATCCGGCCAGGCGGATCGAACCCGCCGCGCGACGTTCCTCTGCGGGTTGAGCGCGGCGCCTGGCCTGCGCCATCGCCACCGACATTGCGGCTCCGCGATCGAGTGACAGTTCATGTCACAACAGTGTCATGAAACATTGCTATTCGACGCGGTTGGCGTACGCTTCCTCGAACAAGAGACGGGTCTATCCGTCCTGACGAGGAGGAACTGCCATGCAACGGGTTCTTTTGGCGCTCGCGGCCAGCGCGCTCCTGGCGGGCGCCGCGCACGCCGCAGACCAGCAACAGGCCCGGTCCGCCGACAAGGCCGCCACCAACGCGCAGGCGCGCGCTCCGGCGGCCAAGAAGGTGCTCTACATCTGCAGCGAGGAAGAGCGCAGCTGGCGCATGTTCTCCCGCGACCTGGGCACGCCCGATTTCGTGACGGCCGAACAGGTGCGAGCCGACGCGGGCAAGGCCTGGTCGGCGCCAAAGTGCATCACCGAAACCGAGATGAAGCGTCTGAACATCGCCTCGCGCTAGGGGTGAACGCTTCAGAGCCGTGAGGGGGCGCCTTCCCCGCTTTCGGGCAAGGCGCTTCGCCATCGATCCTGCCTCGGGTGGGGCGACTGTGCGGGGCGTCACGGGAGGGGGCAGGCAAACGAAAACGGCGCGCCCGCCGTGCGAGCGCGCCGCTATCAGGAACAGGTCCGACCCTTGGGGGCCGTAAGGGCGCTTAGTCGGCGCCCTTCAGCTTGCGATTGAAGAAGTCGAGGGTGACCAGCGCCCGGTGCTTGCGGTTGGCAGGCGTCCAGCCGGCGCGGTGGCGCAGGCCGGGATAGACCATGGTTTCGAACGGGATTGCCTTGGCCTGCAGGGAGGCGAAGACCCGCGTGGCGTTGTCGAAGGTCACGTTGTCGTCGGCCATGCCGTGCAGGATCATCACCGAGCCGGGCTTGAGCCGATCCAGGTGGGTGAGCACGTCGCCGGCCTTGTAGCCTTCCGGGTTCTGCTGGGGCGTGCCCATGTACCGCTCGGTATAGGCGGTGTCGTAGAGCGACCAGTCGGTGACCGGAGCGCCGGAGACGCCGGCCGCGAACGGCGAGTTTTCCGCCGTCAGCATCATCAAGGTCATGTAGCCGCCGTAGGACCAGCCGGTGACGCCGATCTTGCCGGCGTCCACATAGGGCAGGGTCTGGAGGTAGCGGGCGCCGGCGACCTGGTCCTGCACCTCCACCGAGCCGAGGCGGCGGTCGAGGGCGGTCTGGAAGCGCACGGGGCGATTGGCCGAGCCGCGGTTGTCCAGGCGGAACAGGATGTAGCCCGCCTCCAGGAACAGGCGGTCCTCGGGGCTGGCCCAGTCCTTCTTCACCTGCTGAGCGTGCGGGCCGCCGTAGACCTGCACGATCACCGGATACTTCCTGGACGGATCGAAGCCCGGGGGCGTGCGCATGGACCAGTGCAGGTCCTGGCCGTCGGCGGCCTTGATGGTCCCGAAGGTGGGCGTGCTGAGGGTCGAGGCGTAGGGCCAGTAGGGGTGGCCTTCCGCCAGCCGGTTCTCCTCGATCCAGCGGACCAGGGAGCCGTCGGCCTTGTAGAGGGCCGTCTGGGGCGGGGTCCTGGGATCCTGGTAGGTCCCGACAAAGGCGGCGCCGTTGTGGGCCACGCTTTCGGTCCACCAGCCGCCCGCCTTGGTGAGCGGGGCGGGTTGGCCCGGCTTCAGGTAGGACACGGTGTAGAGCCGCCGCTCGATGGGCGTGTCGATGCTGGCGCCGAAGAAGGCGACGCCGCGGGCTTCATCCACGCCTTCCAGGGCGTCGAGCGTCCAGGCGCCGCGGGTGACCTGGCGGATCAGCTTGCCGTCACGGCCGTAGAGATAGAGGTGGCGCGAGCCCGAACGGTCCGAGGACCACAGGAAGGAGCCATCCTTCAGGGCGGTGAAGTCGTCGGTGGCTTCCACCCAGTGCGGGCTGGTCTCGCTGAGGATGACCTTGGAGGCGCCCGTGGCCGGATTGACGCTGAGCAGGTCGAGACGGCGCTGGTCGCGCGACAGGCGCTGGACGTAGAGGGTCTTGCCATCCTTGGACCAGTTCACCCGGGACAGGTAGATGTCGGCGTTGGCGCCCAGATCGACCTTGGTGCGCTGGCCGCTGGCCACGTCGGCGACGTAGAGCTCGACGCGGGCGTTGGGGCGGCCGGTGCGGGGATAGCGCTGGCGCACCACCGTGGCGCCGGTGGCGCCGACCTCCGGCCGGTCGATGATGTCGACGCCGGACTGGTCCACGAAGGTGAGGGCGATCCGGCTCTCGTCCGGGCTCCACCAGTAGCCGGTGGAGCGGTCCAGCTCCTCCTGGGCGATGAACTCGGCCGTGCCCCAGCTCTTCAGCTCGTCGCCGCCCTGGGTGATGGCGCGTTCGGCGCCGCCGCTGGAGGGGGCGATGAACAGGTTGTCGTCCCGCACCCACGAGACATAGGTCCCGCGCGGGGAGACCTTGGCGTCGATTTCGTCGCCGGGCGTGTTGGTGAGCTGGCGGATCTGGCCGTCGGCGCGCTGGTAGAGGAACAGATCGCCCTCCACCGGAGCCAGGATGTAGCGGCCCTGTTCGTCCCAGGCATACTCGACCACGCCGCTGGTCTGGACGCCCAGGCGCTCGCGGCGGCTCTTTTCGGCTTCCGAAAGGGTGCGGCCCTGCGGGATCAGCGAAGCGCCGTCGATCAGCAGGCGCGGGGCGCCGCCGGACACGTCGGCGATCCACAGGTCGGTGATGCGAAGGTTGTCCGGCTTGACCTTCATGTAGGTCACGGCCGAGCCGTCGGGGCTGAGCTTCACGCCGCGGGCGCGCGGGCCGGTAAGGTCGGGGCTTTCGAAGACCCGATCGACGCTCAGCCGCTGGCCGGGCTGGGTCGCCTGCTGGGCGCCCGCCGCGCCGGCCAGGACCGAAGCCGCCGCAGCGGCCAAGAGAAGAAGACGCATCGCCCCGAACTCCCGGAAATATCTCGTGCTTCCTTGAACAGGGCGGAGGCGCGCTTGGCAATGGGCGGCGTCACATGTGACGGAGCGTGGCGCGAACGTGACGATCTTGTAAGAATTCGGTCAGCTTAAAACTTTGTCATGACAGGACTTTAAGAGGACTTCCGGCCGGTGCGGGCGGATAACAACTTCATCAGCGGCGAGCAAAAGCCGCAACGCACAGGACCGGAGCTTACAATGTCCAAGATCTCGCAAGTGTTCGCTGGCGTCGCTTCGCTCGCGCTGCTGGCCACCGCAGCTCATGCTGAAGGTTTGACTGTGACGGCGAGCGACCTGGATCTGTCCACGCCGGCCGGCCAGCAGGCGCTCGACAAGCGCGCGGAAGGCGCGGCGCTGAAGATGTGCGCCGGCGTCTACATGGCCCGCGACAACTGCGTGCCCGGCGCCAAGGCCAAGATCGTCGCCCGCGCCACGGCCGAAGGTTCGGTGACCCTGGCCAAGAACGGCAAGACCTATGTGTTCGTGCAGGACGGCGCCCACAACCTGGCGCAGAAGTAAGCCGGCCTCAGACGACGGGGTCGGCGCCCTGGGCCGCTGAGGTCCGCGGCGCCGCCCCGCCCAGGCCCAGCGCCGCCCAGGCGCGGGCCAAGCCCTCGACGGCCGCATCGAGAACCTCGGGCGGCTGGCTGTAGGGCAGGCGCACGAAGCGCTCCAACGTGCCGTCGACGCCAAAGCGTGGGCCGGGGGTGATGCGCACCCCGTGCCGCTCGGCCGCGGCGGCCAGGGCGGTGCTCACCGGCCCCGGCAGCTCGGCCCAGGCCACCAGGCCGCCGGACGGCGGCGTGATCCGCCACTCGGGCAGGCGCTCGGCCATGCGGGCCAGCAGGTGCTCGCGGCGTTCCCGCAAGAGGGCGCGGCGGGCGTCCAGGCCGACATCCTCGGCCAGCAGCACGGCGGCGGCGAGCTGTTCCAGAACCGGGGTTCCCAGATCCAGCGACGGGCGCGAGGCCACCAGCGCCGCGGCCACCTCGGCGTCGGCCCGAATCCAGCCGATCCGCAGGCCGCCCCAGAAGCTTTTCCCCATGGATCCCAGGCGGATGACGCCGCGCTCCAGCACCGGATCGGGGGCGGGCGGAGGCGCGTCCAGCCACAGGTCGGACATGGTTTCATCGAACACCAGGGCGGTGCGGGTGCGCGCGGCGGCTGCGGCCACCTCGGCCCGGGCGGCGGGCTCCATGCAGCGGCCCGTGGGATTGTGGAAGTCGGCGATCAGATAGGCCAGGCGCGGCCCGTTCTGGCGAAAGGCGGCGGCAAGGCCGTCAAGGTCCCAGCCCCGGTCCGGCAGAGGCACGGGCGCGGGGCGGCAGGAGACGCGCTGGATGGCGTCGATGGCGTGGGGGTAGGTGGGCTGGTCCACCACCACCCGGTCGCCGGGGCCGGTGAACATCCGTAAGAGCAGCGTCAGGCCGTGCTGGGCGCCGCTGGTGACCACGATCTGGTCGGGCCGGGTGGGCAGGCCGCTTCGGCCATAGCGCTCAGCGATCACCTCGCGCAGCACCGGCAGGCCGGTGGCCTCGTAGCCGTGGCCGGGCAGGTGGGCGGGCAGGGCGGCCAGGGCCTGGGCGTAGGCGGCGTGGACGCCCTCGGCGGCGGGCAGGGCGGCGGAGGACAGGTCGATCAGCCCCTCGCCCGAGCCCAGCGGCAGGGATGCGCCGGGGCGAAGGCCGGGGCCGCTGGGCAGGCCGGTGCGGGCGCCCGAGCCCTGGCGGCTGACCAGAAAGCCCTGGTCGCGCAGGCGGGTGAAGGCGGCGGTGACGGTGGTGCGGCTGACGCCCAGGGCGGCGGCCAGCTCCCGCTCGCCGGGCAGGCGCACGTCCAGGGCCAGGCGGCCGTCGAGGATCAGCAGGCGGATGGCGTCGGCCAACTGGGCGTAGGCGGCGCCGCGCGCGCCCTCGCCGCGCCAGGCGCCCAGGTGGCGGAGCAGGGAGGCCGTGCCGATGCTGCGTGTCATGGGGCCAGAGTGCGCCAACTGGCTATGGAATCAAGAGCCACTCGGGATCAGCTTGACTGCATGCTTACGCGTCGCCTTTTCCAGCTCATCGTCGGCCTGGCCCTCTATGGCGTCGGCATGGCCCTGCTCGTCCGCGCCCACCTGGGGCTGGATCCCTGGGACGTGTTCCACCAGGGGGTCAGCGAGCACCTGCCGTGGAGCTTCGGCATGGTGGTGATCGCCACGGGGGCGGCGGTGCTGCTGCTATGGATTCCGCTCAAGCAGAAGCCGGGGATCGGCACGGTGGCGAACATCTTCGTCATCGGGATCGCGGCGGATGCGGCGCTGGCGGTGCTGCCGACGCCCGAGAGCCTGGCGCTCAGGGCGGCCTTTCTGGTGGGCGGGGTGGTGCTGATCGCGGCGGCGGGCGGAGCCTACATCGGCGCAGGCTTCGGGCCCGGGCCGCGGGACGGGCTGATGACCGGCATCGTCGCGCGCACCGGCTGGTCCATCCGGGCCACCCGCACGGGGATCGAGCTTGCCGTGCTGGCGGTCGGCTTTGCGCTGGGCGGGACCATCGGGGTGGGCACGGTGGTCTTCGCCCTGGCCATCGGGCCGCTGGTCCACGTCTTCCTGCCGCTGTTCACCATTCGGCCGCCGGAGCCCCGCGTCGTCGCAGCTTAAGGCCTGCAACGGCCCCGCCGCCCGCACGTTCGCCGAGCGAGCATGGGATGGACGGGATGAGCGAACGGGCGGCGGATTCGCCGAAGCTGGAGGCGAGCGAACAGCAGCAGGCGGAGCGGCACGCGCCCCTGCGGCCGCTGGTGATCCACGAGATCATCCGGGCCGAGGGCGAGGTGGAGCTCCAGCGCTCCGTCTGGTCGCTGTCCTGGTCGGGACTGGCGGCCGGCCTGTCGATGGGCTTCTCGTTTGCGACCCAAGCCTTGCTGAAGAGCGACCTGGGCGAGGGACCGGGCGCCCATGCTCTGGCGAGCTTCGGCTATACGCTCGGCTTTCTGATCGTGGTGCTGGGGCGACAGCAGCTGTTCACCGAAAGCACGCTGACCGCCGTCCTGCCGGCCCTGACGCATCGCAACCTTGCGACCTGGCTCAAGACCGGGCGGCTGTGGGGCGTGGTGCTGGCGGCCAACATCGTGGGCACGTGGCTGTTCGCCACGGCGCTGGCGTGGGGCCGGCCCTTGCCGGCGGAGACCGGTCCGGCGCTGGCGGAACTGGCCGCCGCCACGATCGGCAACGGCTTCTGGGCGACGGTGCTGCGGGCCGTCCTGAGCGGCTGGCTGATCGCGCTGATGGTCTGGCTCCTGCCGAGCGCCCACACGGCGAAGATCCTGGTGATCGTGGCGATCACCTGGGTGGTGGCGCTGGCGGAACTGCCCCACTCCATCGCCGGCTCGGTCGAGGCGAGCTATGGCGTGCTGACGGGCGCCTATCCGTTCGCCGACTACCTGTTGCGCTTCCTGGTCCCCACTCTTCTCGGCAATGTGATCGGCGGCGTGTCGCTGGTCGCCATGCTGAATCACGCGCCCCTCTCGGAAGAGGTGGAGGACGTGCAGGATGAGGGCTGAGGGCGCTATTGACTTAACGCCTGCTTAAGGACTACCAGCCGCGCCCTTCGGGGGCCGAGGCGTCTTCCTTTGTACAAGCTGATTATCTTCGACTTCGACGGGACCCTGGCGGACAGCGCCAAGTGGTTTGCTAACGAGCTCAATCCCCTGGCCCGTCGCTTCGGCTTCCGGCAGGTGAGCGAGGCGGAGATCGACCACCTGCGCGGCCTCGGGACGCGCGAGATCATGAAGTACATGCGCGTGCCCCCGTGGAAGCTGCCGGCGATCGGCGCCCACCTGAAGGCCCGCATGGCCGAGGACGCCGGGCAGATCCCGCTGTTTCCCGGCGCCAAGCCGCTGCTGCGCAAGCTGGCCTGCACGGGCACGCGTCTAGGCGTGGTGAGCTCAAACGCCGAGGACAACGTGCGCCGCATCCTCGGCGACGAGGCCTCGGCCCTGATCGAGCACTGGGAATGCGGGGCCTCCCTGCTGGGCAAGCGCTCGCGCTTCCGCCGGATGGTGAAGAAGGCTGGCGTCAGCTGCGCCGAGACCCTGTGCATCGGCGACGAGGCGCGCGACATCGAAGCGGCCAAGGCCGCGGGCCTGCCCTGCGCCGCCGTCACCTGGGGCTACAACAAGGCCGAATTCCTGGCCTCCTGCCGGCCCAACTGGATGTTCCAGACCCCCGAAGAGATCGCCGAGCGGCTGGCCGCCTGATCGGGCGCGCTTGAACCTGCTCGCAGACCGTGAGACTCAGCGCCCATGAGCGAGACCCAGAACGAGACCCTTCCCGACCGCCTGTCCGCCGACCCGGACAGCCCGTTCTATGACGAGGCGGTGCTCGCCCGGAACGTGGGCGTGCGGTTCAACGGCGAAGAGAAGACCAACGTCGACGAATACTGCGTGTCCGAAGGCTGGGTGCGCGTGGCGGCGGGCAAGGCCACGGACCGCCGCGGCAAGCCGCTGACCATCAAGCTCAAGGGCTCGGTCGAGCCGTACTTCCGCGAAGGTTGAACCGCGCACCTGCGTTGTTCGGTCGCGGCGCCTGCGACCGTGCGAGGTGGGGACCTATTAAGGGTTGCGGTGCGATAACCTCGTCATCTGGAGCGGGGAAGCATCCAAATGTTCGACCTCAGCGTGATCGCCAAGGGCGGCCTGTGGGTGCTTGTTGACGATGAAGATGGCGAGCTTGGGGCGTTCGGCTCGCGCGCCGAAGCCTTGAAGGCCGCGGGCGACTACGAGGCTCGCTTTGTCGACGAGCCCCGCCACGTGCTGATCCAGGAAGAAGCCGGCGAGTGGGAAGAAGCGGTCGTCGAGGCGACCCCGCTACACTAGGCCTGCTCCAGGGCGCTCACCTGCATAGCCCGGAAGCGAGTTCGCGCCGGCAAGGTTGACGCCGCCGCTGCGAGCCGCGATTGCACGCCGGCCGCACCGGAGGCCCGCATGTCTGAACAGATCATCCGCATCGCGACGGCGGAGCTGTCCGCCGAGATCAACCCCCTGGGCGCGGAGCTCTGGGCCCTGGCCGACGGCGAGGGCCGGGCGCTGATGTGGAATGGCGACGCAGCCTGGTGGCCGGGCCGTGCGCCCTTGCTGTTCCCAGTGGTGGGCGGACTGGTGGACGGCCGCTATCGCCTGGATGGACAGACGTTCGAACTGCCGCGCCACGGCTTCGCCCGGCGCAAGACATTCGAGGTGGTGGAGCATGGCCCGACCGTCGCCACCTTCCGCCTGACCGACGATGCGGAGACCCGCGCCGTCTATCCGTTCGCCTTCGCCCTGACCGTCAGGTTCGAAGTGTCGGGCGCGCGCCTGACCCAGACGGTGGAGATCGCAAACCGCGACGAGCGGCCGATGCCCGCCAGCCTGGGCTTCCACCCAGCGTTCCTGTGGCCGTTGCCGTATGGCGCGGGGCGCGAGGCGCACCGCATCGTGTTCGAGAAGAACGAGCCGGCCCCGGTGCGCGGCCTGGGGAGCGACGGCCAGATCGCCCGCGAGCCCTTCCCGACGCCTGTGGAGGGTGATGTGATGCGCCTGCACGACGGCCTGTTCGAGCACGACACGGTGGTGTTCGACGTCCTGGAGAGCCGCAGCCTGCGGTACGGCGCGGAGCGCGGGCCGCAGCTGGAGATCGGTTTCGAAGGGCTGCCGCACCTGGGCGTCTGGACCAAGCCAGGCGCACCCTACATCTGCATCGAGCCCTGGTGCGGCTTCGCCGACGAAAGCGGCTTTGCCGGCGACCTGCGCGAAAAGCCGGGCGTCTTCGATGTGACGCCCGGCTCCAGCAAGACTTTCGCGATGTCGATCGCCCTGACGAACGCTTAGGCGGCGTCCACCAGCACGATTTCGGCGTCCTCCAGAGCGGTGATCCGCAGGACGTCTTCGTTCTTGATCGCCGCCCCGTCACGGGCGTCGAGGCGCACGCCGTTGACTTCAACCGCGCCCGCGGCGGGCACGAGGTAGCCATGGCGGCTGGCGCCGAGCGCGTACTCGGCCGTCTCGCCCGACTTCAAGGTCGCCCCGACCACACGCGCGTCGGTGCGGATCGGCAAGGCGTCCTCGTCGCCGGGAATGCCCGAAGCCAGGGTCACGAACTTGCCGGCGCGGTCCGACTTGGGGAACGGCTTGGCGCCCCAGGTGGGTTCGCCGCCCGTGCGGTTGGGCTCGATCCAGATCTGGAAGATCCGGGTGGTTTCCGGCTCCAGATTGTATTCAGCGTGCCGAATGCCGGATCCCGCGCTCATCACCTGCACGTCGCCCGCTTCCGTCCGGCCCTGATTGCCAAGGCTGTCCTGGTGCGTGATGGCGCCGGAGCGCACGTAGGTGATGATTTCCATGTTGGCGTGGGGGTGCGGCGGGAACCCGGATTGCGGCGCGATCTCGTCGTCGTTCCAGACCCGCAGGCTGCCCCAGCTCATGTTTTGGGGGTCGTAGTAGTTGGCGAAGGAGAAGTGATGCTTGGCCTTCAGCCAACCGTGATCCGCACCGCCGAGGCCTGCGAAGGGTCGCCGTTCGATCATCTTGTTCGTCCCATTCCTGTGCGCGCCAGGGGCTGGCGCGTCGTTGATGAGAAGATAGCTCTACTCTGCCGTAAGCAAAGCGGCTGGGATGAACAAGATTGCTTCCGAGGCGGAATGAATGCCGCCAAGGTGCGACGTCCGGTAGCAGGGGCCGGGGCCCTTTGCTTTCACTGTCTTAAGGTTGTCCGCCTACGCCTATGAGGTGAGTGAACGGCGTGGCGTTACATGAAGTATGAAGTCATCGAAGCCGGCGGTGAGTGGGTGGTCCGGCACCGGGGGTGCGAGGTCGGGCGGTTCGAAGCCCAGCGCTTGGCCCTGCAGCACATCAGCCAGCGGCTCAAGGAAGGCGAGCCCGCCGGCGTCGCCTCCTTGGCCCTGAAGTTCGCGGCGCGCACGGCGCCGGACGAGGTGCGCTAGACGCGCATCTCGAAATAGGCGGTGTCGCTGCCGGAGGAGTGGCCCAGCAGGGTGATCCGGAACTGCGCACCGGTTTCCAGGGTCAGAACCCCTTCGCCTTCGCGGAAGGCTTCCTTGGCGACTTCCGGGGTGGCGGTCAGCGACCCGCGCAGGCGGGACGGGCCCGCCTTGAGGGTCGTGGGTTCGCCTTGAATTTCGTAAGCCACTTGGCCTTGGAAGCCGCGGTAGCGGAGTTCGCCTTCACCCACGAAGGCGGGCAGCTTCTTGCGGACGTAGGCCATCGGACCTCCTCGTTGTGTCGGGGAGCCCTGTTAACGGCTGGAGCTGCACTTCGATCCCTGTAAGCCGCGGAATACTAGGCTTGTTCCGCCGCCTTGCGCCGAAGCCGGACAATGCAGAGCGGGCCTTGCCAGATCTCCACGGTGTGGAAGCGGGACAGGCGTTCACGCGCCAGCGTCCGAAGCGCCTCGGTGTCGGAGCCCTGCAGCCGCTCCGAGAACGCGGTCTGGCCGGCCTCGTCCAGGCCGTAAAACAGGAATTCGCTCACCTTGTCCCCCGCCGCTGGCCCACACTGTGGCTCACGCGTGGAGGGCAGTCTGCCGGGTAGACGACTCAAGAGCGCATTTGCCTGGGGACGGGTGATCTACATCGGCTGCTCCGCACGCGCATCGGCGGCCGCCTGGATCAACCGCCGGCCGGACTCCTCCGCCGCCGCTGGGGTCAGCGACAGACCAACGCCGTCGGGCCCCAGGACGACAACTTCGTTTTCCACCACCTGAACGGTCATGGGCTCGGAGAACGCATCACTCAACTCGAACCTCGATGTGATCCTGAACGGCCGCCCAACCTCAAAAGAGGGTCGGCTGTTCCGTGTACGGCGTCGAGGAGCCCTAAGCGGAGCTGAAGCGTTAACGCTGCAATGGCCTGGGATAACCACTTTCTGGACAGCCTCTCGCCCGCCGATATCGCGGCCCTGCGACCGCATCTCAGCGAGGTCACGGTGGAGCGGAACCAGCTGCTGGATGAAGCCGGCGACGCCATCACCAAGGCCTACCTGCCGATCGACGCGGTGCTGTCGGTGGTGATGGTGATGCGCTCGGGCGCGCAGGTCGAAAGCCGCACGATTGGGCGGGAAAGCGGCTATGGGCTGCTGCATGCCCTGGGTTCGCCCTTGTCCTACGAGCGGATGCTCGTCCAAGTCGGCGGACGGGCCTGGACGATCCCGGTCGAAGCGTTGAGGGCGGCGGCGCTGGGCAGTCCGACGCTGACCCAGACCATCGTGCAGCACGCCCAGGCGACGATCATCCAGAGCGCCCAGTCCACCGCGTGCAATTCGCTTCATTCAACGGAGCAGCGGCTTTGCCGCTGGCTGCTGCTCACGCAGGACCGGGTCGGCTCAAACCTGCTGCCCCTGACCCAGGAGCACCTGTCCATCATGCTGGGCGTGCAGCGCACGACGGTCACGGCCATCGCCTCGCACCTCCAGGAGCGGGGCCTGATCTCCTATGTCCGCGGCAAGATCAGCGTGCGCGACCGGGCCGCGCTCGAGCGGTGCTCGTGCGAGTGCTACGAGGCGGTTCAACGTGGGGTCGAAGCGCTCCTGGAACGGCAAGCTGGGCCCTAGACGCGGTCGCCACCTGGAGTCGCGATAGGTCGGAACCAATGCGCCTCCACGTGGCTTCGGGCACCGTCGGGTAGATGACGGGAGCTTCGACATGAGCCTAGCTGAGACCTTCAACGCCAAACCGAACGGACAGGGCGGTCTGTTGTCAAACCTGCGCCTGCCGACGCGCGAGACCATCGACAACCTGGCCCGTGCGCCGAAGTTCACCATCCCGCTGCCCAACACCCCGAAGGCCACCGTCTACACGGACCGGGTGCGGGCGGCTCCGGCCATCACCCCCACGGTCGCCGGCGCGATCGGCCAGACCGCCATGCTGCTGGGCATCGCCGGCCTGTTCTTCCCGAAAGCCGTCAAGCGCGCGCTGGGCGTGCAGGCCCCGACCCCGGTGGTCCAGGCCGTGTTCGGCGCCCGGGAGATGTGGAGCGGCGTGAGCCTGGCGAGCGATCCGACCAAGAGCGAAGTGCTGTGGGCGCGGGTGGCGGGCGACGTCTTCGACATCGTGGCGCTGAAGGCGCTGGACAACCCGTCGAACCCCAAACGCGGCAACGCCCGCGCGGCGCTGGGGTTCGTGCTCGCCGTCACCGCCCTGGACGTGGTCACCGCCGTCCGGATGACCAACGTTCAGCGCAACTGCGAATAAGGACGCCCAATCGATGAAAGCCATCGTCTGGCAAGGCAAGAAGGACCTCCGATGCGAGGAGGTCCCGGATCCGACGATCGAGGATCCCAAGGACGCCATCATCCGCATCACCTCGACCTGCATCTGCGGCTCGGACCTGCACCTGATGGACGGCTTGGTGCCGTCCATGATGAAGGGCGACGTCATGGGCCACGAGCCCATGGGCGAGGTGGTCGAGGTCGGGCCGGAAGCCCGCGCCAAGGGCCTGAACGTCGGCGACCGGGTGGTCGTCCCGTTCCAGATGACCTGCGGCGAGTGCGAGCAGTGCCAGAAGCACAACTTCTCGCTCTGCCAGCGAACCAACCGCAACGCGGACCTGGCCAAGGCGCTGTGGGGCGACACCACGGCGGGCCTGTTCGGCTACTCCCACATCACCGGCGGGTTCGCCGGCGGGCAGGCCGAGTACCTGCGCGTGCCCTATGCGGCCACCACCTGCATCAAGGTCCCGCAGACCGGCGAAGACGAGAAGTACGTGTTCCTGTCGGACATCCTGCCCACCGGCTGGCAGGCGGCGGACCAGGCTGACATCCAGGACACCGACACTGTGGCGATCTGGGGCTGCGGGCCGGTGGGCCTGTTCGCGATCCTGTCGGCCAAGATCATGGGCGCCAAGCGCGTGATCGCCATCGACGACGTCCCCGAGCGGCTGGAGATGGCCCGCTCGATCGGCGGCATCGAGGTGATGGACCGCAAGGGCATCGACGTGAACCATGCCCTGAAGGACATGACCGGCGGCCATGGCCCGGACAAGTGCATCGACGCCGTGGGCATGGAGGCGCACGGGCCGAACATGTTCCTGGACGCTATCGACCGCGTGCAGGTGGCCATGAAGCTGGAAACCGACCGCCCGCCCGTGCTGCGCGAGGCGATCATGGCGATCAAGGCCGGCGGCACCCTGTCGATCCCGGGCGTCTACGGCGGCCTGACCAACCAGATCCCGTTCGGCGCGATCATGAACAAGGGCCTGACCATCCGGACCGGCCAGACCCACGTGCGCAAGTACGCCGACGACCTGTTGCGGCGGATCGACGAGGGTGAGATCGACCCCACCTTCCTGATCACGCACACGGTTCCGCTCGGCAAGGCGCCCGAGATGTACAAGACGTTCCGCGAGAAGCAGGACGGCTGCGTCAAGGTCGTGCTGAAGCCCTAGGCTTCGATCCCAATCAGCTCTGCTGAAAGCCCCGCCAGCAAAGGCTGCTGGCGGGGCTCGTGCGTTTGGCCCTAGTAGCCCCCGATCTTTCGCGGAGTTCTGATGTTCCGATCCTTGAGCGTGCGGGTGCTGCTGGCCCTGGTGGCGGGACTTGCGCTGGGCGCCTTTGCGGCGGCCTACGGCGGTCCGGGCCTGAAAGGGGCGCTGGAAGCGTTCATCTCTGTCGGCGAGCTGTGGCTGAACGGCCTGCGGATGACGGTGGTGCCGCTGCTGTTCTCGGTGCTGGTGGTGGGCATCGCCGGGGTGGCGGATGCGGCGGCCACGGGGCGGCTGGCGGTGCGCGCGCTGCTCTGGTTCCTGGCCTTGCTGCTGATCGGCTGCGCCTGGACCATCGGCTTCGGTCACGGGCTCTATGCGGTCTGGCCGGTGAGCCCGGAAGGGGCGGCCGCCCTGCGCGCCGGCGCGCCGGCGCCGCCTGCCGATCTCGCCGCCTCGCCCCCGTTCGGGGAGTTCATCAAGAGCCTGGCGCCCACCAATCCGATCAAGGCCGCCGCGGAGGACTCGATCCTGCCGCTGGTTGTCTTCGCGGCCGCCTTCGGCTTTGCGGTGACGCGGCTGGGCGAGGCCCGGCGCGTGGCGCTGACCGGCTTCTTCCAATCCATCGCCGACGCCATGGTGGAGATCGTCCGCTGGGTGCTTTGGGCCGCACCCGTCGGGGTGTTCGCCCTCAGCCTGGGCGTGGGGCTGCATGCTGGGGCGGGCGCGGTGGGGGTGATCGCCCACTACGTCACGGCGGTGTCGCTGGCGCAGATCGGCATCACCATCGTCGCTTACGTTATCGCCGTGGGCGTGGCGCGGGTGGGCCTAGCGGCCTGGACCAAGGCCGTGGGGCCGGTGCAGGTCATGGCCTTCGCCACCCAGTCCTCCATCGCCTGCCTGCCGGCCATGGTGGAGCGTTCGCGCGACGACCTGAAGATCCCCGACCGGGTGACGGGCCTGGTGCTGCCGCTAGCGGTGTCGGTGTTCAAGCTGACCAGCCCGGTGGCCAACTTGGGCGTGGCGATCTTCGTGTCCCAGGTCTACGGGATCGAGCCCAGCCCCGTGCAGTGGATGGGCGCGGTGATCGTGGCGCTGGCGGTCAGCGTGGCCTCGGTGGGCCTGCCGGGGCAGGTGTCGTTCTTCATGAGCGTGGGGCCGATCTGCCTGACGCTGGGCCTGCCCGTGAACCTGCTGCCGATCCTGATCGCGGTGGAGGTGATCCCGGACATCTTCCGCACCGTGGGCAACGTCACCGGCGACATGGCGGTGACCGCCATCCTGGGCCGCAATGAGCGCGGGCTCAGCGAGCCAGCACCCACAGCAGTCCCAGCAGAATGAACTGAACCGCGCCGATCAGCCGGAAGTGGCTGGCGAAGGGCTCCTTGCGGGTCTTGTGCCGGTAGATCTCGCGGGCGACGTTGGCGCCGGCCCAGCCGCCGACGGCCGCCAGGGTCAGCAGGGTGCGCTCCGGCACCCGCCACTCGCCCCGCTCGGCGCGGCGCTTGTCGCCGGCGAAGGCGGTGAAGGCCACCAGGTTGATGGCCAGGAGATAAAGGGTCGCCAGCTCGAACATCGGCGCAGGCTAGGACGACGCCGTTAAGCCCGTCTTGCCATTTGACGGCCCAAGGAACGGTGAAGGCGCGCTGCGGTTAAGCCCCGGCTGATGGGGAGAACGCCATGCGGGTGCACCACCTGAACTGCGGGACCGACTGTCCGTTCGGAGGCGCCTTCTTCGACGGGCGCAGCAAGGGGGCGCTGGGCCACCTGGTCTGCCACTGCCTGCTGATCGAGACCGACACGGGCCTGGTGCTGGTGGACACCGGCTATGGGCTGAAGGACGTGAAGCGGCCGTTCGAGGGGCGCATCCCCAAGCCGTTCGCCGCCATGCTCAACATCCGGCTGCGCGAGGAGGAGACGGCGATCCGCCAGATCGAGCGGCTGGGCTTTTCGGCGCGGGACGTGCGGCACATCGTTCTGACCCACCTGGATTTCGACCACGCCGGCGGGCTGGAGGACTTCCCGGAAGCCACCGTGCACCTGATGGGCGCGGAGATGACCTCGTTCCGGAAGGACCGGCAGGGCTTCGTGATGACCAACCGCTACCGGCCGATGCAGATCGACGAGGTGCACAGCTGGCGCACCTATGAGCCGCAGGGCGAGCCCTGGTTCGGCTTCTCGGCGGTGCGGCAGCTGGAAGGCCTGCCGCCAGAGATCCTGCTGATCCCCCTCAAGGGGCACACGCAGGGGCACGCAGGCGTGGCGGTGCAGACGGGCACGGGCTGGCTGCTGCATGCCGGCGACGCCTACTTCTATCGCGACGAGGTGCGGCGGCCGGACCGGCGCTGCACCCCGGGCCTGCGGTTCTACCAAAACATGATGGAGGTGGACCGGGCCTCACGCCTGCACAACCAGCAGCGGCTGCGGGAGCTGTCGCTGGATGGCTCGGCGGGGGTGCGGATGATCTGCGCCCACGATGTGGTCGAGTACGAGGCGGCCGCGGCGGGCCGCCTCCTCTAGGTGTTTACGGCGTAGCCGACGCGGGCGCCTCAGCGGTGACCGGGTCGGCGTTGACCTGGAAGCTCGCGCCCATCAGCACGGCGCGCTTTTCGAGCTCGGCGGCTTGGGTCTGGCACATGGCCGGCAGGGTCCAGCCCATCCAGGCCTGAGCGCGCTGGGCGGCGGGAATGTTCTCGCCGAAGCTCCACTGGTTCATGCCCTTGCGCAGCGCGCGGGCGCCCAGGGTGTTGATCGGGCGCAGGCTGGCCTTTTCCGCGGCCGTCATGGCGCGCTGGAACAGCACCAGGTCCTTCTGAGCTTGGGCCAGCTGGTTGTCGTAGACCTTGAGGTCCTCGGCCAGGTTGGAGCCGGGCTTGCGGTAGGTGGACTCGATGCGGCGGACTTCCGGCCAGACCTCGTCGCGGCGATCCACGTAGCCGCGCAGCATGCCGTAGCACCAGCTGACGAACTGGTAGGGCTCGGTCGGCGCGCCAGCCGGATAGTCGGGATTGGACGCGCTGGCCGGCGGCGCAGCGACGGAAGGATCTGCGGCGGCAGGGGCCTGAGCGGAGAACAGGGCCAGGGCGGCGAGAAGCGAAATCATACGGACGAAAACCTCGTAAAGCTCAGCTTGTAACGCACGAGTGCGCCGATCGAACCCGCCGTCCCTCGGGGTTTCGATCTCAACGGCTTGGCGAACTTCTAGCGGGGCGGGGCACCCGGGGCAAACTGGCAGGAACCTGGACAAGGCGCCGTTGTTGAGGCGGCGAGCAACTTCCAGCCCTTTCCAAAACTTAATGCCTCCCGGGTCAGACTGGAGTTGTCACGCCCAGGCCACAGTCCTAAGGCTTTCAGTTACTGAAGATGAGCTTCTGGCGAAAAATAGCCGGCCTCGCCGTCCGCAACCTCGACGAAGCGGAATGTGACGACTGCCCATCGGCCCTGCCCGGGGAAGATCCCGCGTTCTCCACGGCCGTCACCGCCCTGGGAGCCAAGCTGGCCAAGGCGGATGGCAACGCGCACGCCGACGAATACGAAGCCTTCGCCGGCGTTTTCCAACCTGAGCCGGCCAGTTCCGGCAACATCCGCAGGCTCTACCAACTGGCGCGGCAGACCACGCGCGGGTTCGAAAGCTATGCCCGGCGGCTGGCCAAGCGCTATCGGCACTGCCCGCAGATCCTCGAGGACGTGCTGGACGGCCTGTTCTATGTGGCGACGTCCGACGGCGTGGTGACAGCCGACGAGCTGGCCTATTTGGAGCGGGTCTGCGAGCTGTTCGGTCTGGGGCCGCTGGTGTTCCGGCGACTGAAGGCCACGCACCTGGGCGCCGACAAGGACGATCCCTACGAGGTGCTGGGCGTGCGCCACGACGCTTCGGACGAGGAGATCCGTCGTGCGTGGAAGGCGCAGCTCTCGGAAGCGCACCCGGACCGGGCGCGCGGCCGCGGCCTGCCCAGCGAGTTCATCGAGGTGGCCGAGGCGAAGGCGGCCACCATCAACGCCGCCTTCGATGCGGTGATGCGCGAGCGCCGGGCCCTGGCCCTGGCAAGCGTGGCATAATGGTCCCTGGGCGCCCCTCTGAGGCGAGACAGGTTGACGTTCGGAACCTCCGGGCCGACATAATTCGTTTAAGCCCAGCCCATTGGGCGAAGAGGGACGCATGGTGAAAGACTTCGCCGTCCGGCACGGACCCGCTCTGCGCAGCATCGCCGCCATCGGCGGGACGCTCGCGGCCGCCGCCGCGGTCATCGTGGGCGCGGTGCTCGCGGTGTTCTTCGCCGCGACCGTGGCCGTGATCGCGGTGATGACCAGCGCCCTTCTGGCGTTCTCGGGCCTGGCCCTTCGCGCCCGCCGCACGGCGCGCGCCCGCCATCGCCGCAGCGATGTCATCGAAGCGCGGCACCTGGGCGGGCATCACTGGGTGGCCTACGGCTGGAACGAACGCCGCTAGTCGCACCCACCGCCTGAGCCAGCGTCGCACGAGGCGCCGCCAGCGTCGGACCCAAATGTCGCTACCATCAGGACTGCGCCTGTTCCGCAGTCGCTGTTTTCCTGAGCGCGTTGAGGCGCATTCCGGCTGAACCGCCGGATCACCAAACCGCCGAGCACAAGAAGCAGCGCGAGCCCGGCGCCGACCACCAAGACGAGCGAAAGCCTGTCCATGGCGTCCCTCCAGCGCGTCGAGCTTGCCACGCGTTCAGCGCGGCCGCCACGGCTCAGAGTCGCTCGAGCACCCGGAAGGTGAAGGCATAGTCGTCGCTATCCGACGCCTCGTGGCGTTCGGCGCGAACTTCCCGCCAGCGGGACTCGTCGATGGGCGAGAGAGACACGTCGCCCTCCACCTCCGCGTCCACATCGGTCAGGTAAAGGCGGCGCGCGCGGGGCAGGGCGAGTTCGAAGAGCGAAGCGCCGCCGATGACGCAGACTTCGTCCCGGCCATCCTCGTCCGCCTGTTCGCGGGCGATCTGCACGGCCTCGGAGAAGTCCTCGCACACCACGGCCCCGGACGCCTCGAACGAGCCATCCTTGGTGAGGACGATGTTGGTGCGCCCCACCAGCGGCTTCTTGGGCAGGCTTTCCCAGGTCTTGCGGCCCATGATCACCGGCTTGCCCATGGTCACCGCGCGAAAGATGGCCAGGTCGGATCTTAGGCGCCAGGGCAGGGCGCCGTCCCTGCCGATGACGCCGTTGCGGGCGCGGGCGATGGGGCCTGCCGAAAGGATGACTTGGGACATGACGCCGTTCTAGCGGGCGGGCGCCTCGCCGTCAGCCCTGGGCGGCTTCCAGCAAGGTGACCATGAGCTGGTTCAGGGGCGTCGGGATGCCGTGCCGGGCGCCGCGCCGGACGATGACGCCATTGCGGGCGTCGATCTCCATTGGGCGGCCGGCCAGGCGATCGGCGTGCATGGAGTTGACGGAATCCGCCGGCGCCGTGCGGTAACCCTCGACGATGGCGTCCGGCAGGTCGAGGGAAAGCTGGGCGCCTTCGGCCCGGCCGACGGCCACGCATTCGGCCACCAGCCCGCGCATCAGCTCTGCCACGTCGTCCCGCCGGGCCACCCCGCCGGGCTGCAGCACGAGGGCCGACACGGCGCCCGCGCAATTAAGACACAGCTTGCGCCAGGCGGCGGTGGTGAATTCGTCCGTGGTGGAGGTGACGATCGGGGTGCCGGCGAACAGGGCCGCGAAATCCGCGCCGGCCGCGCCTTCGGGGACCAGCATGGTTCCGTCACGCCGCTGGTGGATGCGCCCGGGGGCGAGACGTTCGGCCGGCAGGTCGATGATCACCGGCAGCAGCTTGTCGGCTGCGAGGTAGGGCGCGAAGCGCTCGAGATGCTCGACGCCATTCTGGATCACGGCCACGCGGGTCGCTGGCCCCACGAGCCCGCCGAGCCAGTTGGCGGCCGCCGCCACGTCGTAAGTCTTAGTGGTGGCGAGCACCCAATCCACCGCCGTAGCTACGGCAGGATCGGTCAGGATCACCGGCGTAGCCGACAGCGGACCTCTGGGCGTGTCGATCTCCAGCCGATCGAGCGGCGTGCGCACGCAGAGCGTCACCTGGTGGCCCGACTGCATGAGCCAGGCGGCCAGCGTGCCGCCGATCGCGCCCGGGCCGATGACCGCGACGGCGGCCATGCTCAGACCGCGATGGGTGCGGAGATCGACGGGTGGGCCTGATAGCCCTGCAGCTTGAAGTCCTCGAACTCAAAGGCGAACAGGTCGTCCTTGTCGGCGATCTGCATCACCGGGAGGGTGAGGGGCTCGCGCCCGAGCTGCTCTTTCGCCTGATCGAGGTGGTTCAGATAGAGGTGCGCATCGCCCAGCGTGTGCACGAACTCGCCGGGCTGCAGCCCCACGACCTTGGCCATCATCAGGGTCAGGAGAGCGTAGGAGGCGATGTTGAACGGCACGCCGAGGAAGACGTCGGCCGAGCGCTGATACAGCTGGCAGGACAGCTTTCCGTCGGCGACGAAGAACTGGAATAGGCAATGGCAGGGCGGCAGGGCCATGTCGTCCACGTCGGCCGGATTCCAGGCCGAGACGATGTGGCGGCGGCCGTTCGGATTGGTCTTCAGCCCGTGAACCAGATTGGAGATCTGGTCGATCACACGGCCGTCCGGCGCGGTCCACGACCGCCACTGCTTCCCGTAAACAGGGCCGAGTTCGCCGCTCTCGTCCGCCCACTCGTCCCAGATGGACACGCCGCGCTCCTGCAGCCAGCGCACGTTGGTGTCGCCGCGCAGGAACCACAGCAGCTCGAGAATGATGGACTTGCGGTGGAGCTTCTTGGTGGTCAGCAGCGGGAAGCCCTTCGAGAGGTCGAAGCGCATCTGCCGGCCGAAGACGCCAAGCGTGCCGACGCCCGTGCGGTCGCCGCGCTGCGCGCCGTTGTCGAGGATGTCCTGCAGCAGGTTCAGGTACTGCCGTTCCGGGTGGTCGGCGGCGGCTTTTTCCTGCGCGATGGCGACGTGCGCGTTCATCGACGGCTCCCCAATTCCAACGGCTCAATCCCCACGATTCGGCGCTCGAGTCTGCCGCTGAGCGCGCCGCAGAACTTCACCCAGCGAACCCGCCGTCGTCCAGAAAGGTCTGCTCGTCGGACGTCGTGACGCGGCCCAGACAGGCGTTGCGGTGCGGGAAGCGGCCGAAGCGGGCGATGATGTCGCGGTGGATGACGACCCATTTCACGATCTCCGGGTCGTCCAGCTCGGTCGCGAGCGCCAGGGCGAAGTCCTGGTCGGCCAGGTTCTCCGAATGCTCGAAGGGCAGGATGAAGAACTGCTGGAAGTCGCGCTCGACCTGCAGGTGGAAGCCGGATTCCACGGCGGCGCGGGCGATGGCGCGCGCCTTCGGGTCGGTGGCGAAGGCATGGCCCGAGCCGCGGTAGAGGTTGCGCGGGAACTGATCGAGCAGGATCAGCAGGGCCAGGGCGCCCGCCGGGCTTTGCGCCCAGCTGTCGTATTCGCCTCGGGCGGCGGCATGGTGCACAGGCTCGAACTTCAGGCGGATCGCTTCGTCGAAACGCGCATCCTTGGCGTACCACTTGGCGGGACCGGCCGAGCGCCAGAAGCCCAGGACATCGTTCAGGTGCGCCGTCATTCCGTCCCTCCGCTTCAGCGGCACAATTGAGGGCAAGGCGGTTCTTGTTCAA
Organism: Phenylobacterium deserti; assembly: GCF_003254705.1. Lineage (GTDB taxonomy): Bacteria > Pseudomonadota > Alphaproteobacteria > Caulobacterales > Caulobacteraceae > Phenylobacterium > Phenylobacterium deserti. The sequence goes on along the minus strand of NZ_QFYR01000001.1, from coordinate 267,953 downwards.
GCACGGTTCAGCCGCAGGGGCGCACGTCTTGCAGCAAGGGGACGTGCGGCCGCGGACTGCGGCTGGCAAGGTCGATGACGATGAAGATGAAGACGATGGCGCTGACCCTGCTGCTGCTGGCAGGCGTCAGCGAGGCGGCGATGGCGCAGGACCGCGGCGGCCGTGAAGCCAACCGTGAGCAGCGCATGGAACGCCGCGAGCAGCGGATGGAGCGACGCGAAGCGCGCCAGTCCGGCATGGACGGGGCGCGGGCTCCCCAGGCTCGCGAGGGGCGTCGGGGCGGCGAAGGCGGCTTTGCCCGGCAAGGCGGCTCCGAGCGTTGGGGCGGCGGCGAACGGCAAGGCGAGCAGGCGCGTCGTGGCGACCCTGGACGTGACGCCCGGCGCGACACCCCGCGCGACACCCCGCGCGATGGGGGCGGGCAGCGCTGGGAGCGGGACCGTCAGGGCGGCGACCACGGGGTCCGGCGTGACCGGCCCGAAGGCTGGCGGCCGGACGCGCGCCCTGACGTGCGGCGCGACGAGGGCCGCGATCGGCAAGGCCGCGAGACATGGCGAAGCGACGAGCGGCGTGATGACCGAAGACGTGATGACGACCGCTCCGGCTGGCGCCGCGAAGACCCGCGCTGGCGTGACGACGGCCGGCGAGATGGCGGGCGTGATGGCGCGCGTTCTGGCTACTTCCGGCGCGACGGCCGCGACGCCCCGCGCTGGGACGCCCGTCGCTACCCGCGGATCTACAGCAGCCCCTATCGCTACCGGGTTCCGGCCTACCGGCCGCCGTCCGGGTTCTATGTGCGCAGCTGGGGCTTTGGCGAGACCCTGCCGCGCGGCTGGTACACGCCCGAGTACCGGCTGATGGATTGGTGGGCCTATGACCTGCCGATGCCGCCGCCGGGGTTCAGCTGGGTGCGCGTCGGCGCCGATGTGTTGCTGGTGGACGACTTCACCGGCCGGGTCGTGCAGGTGGTCCGCTACGTCTTCTGGTAGGGACTAGAGATAGCCGAGCGCCTCCAGCTCCTGGATCGAGCGCTCGGCGGTCTTGTGATGCACGAAGACGCCGCCCGCCTGTTCCCAAAGGTGGCGGTGCTTGTCGCGATCATCGACCAGCACGTCGCCCGGATGGCAGTGCTCCCGCTTCAGGGCGGCCATGGTGGTGATCACCGGGACGCCGGGGAAATGGCGTTCGGCCCAGCGCCGCTTCTGCGGCTCGGCCCAATTGCCCCGCGGCAGGCCCGTGAGGATGATGGGGCTCTTGTCCTTCACCGCCTCGAACAGGACGAAGGCGTCCGGCAGCGGCTCAAGGTTCTCGAAGAAGCCGTCGGCGCCAGCGAGGCGCTTCCAGAAGGCCCCGGGGCCGAAGCGCTTCTCAAAGGCGCGGGGCGGCAGGCCCAGCACCTTCTCGGCGCCCTTGTCGAAGTCGGCGAGCACGCCGTCGCAGTCGAGATAGATCTGTTTGCGCATCAGGCCGGGCTAACGCGGCAGCGGGCGAGCCGGTTCGTCAGTCGTGCCGGCAAGCCGGGCAGCGGCCACGCGCTTCGAGGGTGACACTGCGCACTTCGTAGCCGTGCGCGGCGGCGGCGGCGAATTGCGGGGCGAAGTCGGGCTCGAACTCCTCCGCCGCTCCGCAGCAGTCGCAAATCAGGAAGGCCGCGCTGTGGCTCTCGCCGGCGATCCGGCAGGGCACATAGGCGTTCAGGCTTTCGATCCGGTGCGCAAAACCCAGGCGTTCCAGGAATTCCAGGGCGCGATAGACGGTGGGCGGCTTGGCCGGCTCCCCTTCCGCGCCATAGGCTGCGATCAGGTCGTAGGCCTTCAGCGGGCCGTCGGCGCCGAGCAGAAGCTCCAGAACGCGCTTGCGCGGCGGGGTGAGGCGCTCCTGATGGTCGGCGCAGCGGGTCTCGGCCAGGCCAAGCGCCTGCCGCAGATCCTGGCCTTTGAGCCCAGGATGGGCCCCGTCCTCGTGGTGGCACTCAGCTCCCATGGTGTTCCAGCTAACCCAGGTCGGCCTCAGCCCGCAATGGGCCTTGACGGCGCGTTATGTTATTTCATAACAGGCGTTACTTTGTAACGTTTGGGCCGAGTTCAAGGCCGAGAGGACGCGATATGAGCCGTCACCTGCTGTTTTCCGCCGTGGCCGCATCGGCCCTGCTCGCCGGGCCCGTCTACGCGCAGAGCGGACCTGCCGCGGTGGGACAGGACGGCCACCCGGTCTCGGAGGTGGTGGTCACCGCCGCGCCGTTCGCCATTTCCCTGGACTCGGCGACGACCAACATCGACGTGGTCGACCGTGACGAACTCGACCTCGCGCCCAGCGGCGGGCTCGGCGACGTGCTGAGCGGCATGCCTGGCGTGCGCTCCACCTTCTTCGGTCCTGGCGCCAGCCGGCCGGTGATCCGCGGCCTGGCCGGTCCGCGGGTGCTGGTGCTCAGCAACGGCCTGGGCCAGGTGGACGCCAGCGCCCTGTCGCCGGACCACGCCGTGGCCACCGATCCGCAGGAAGCCGAGCGGATCGAAGTGCTGCGCGGACCGTCGGCCCTGGCCTATGGCGGCTCGGCCATCGGCGGCATCGTGAACGTCATCGACGAGCGGATCGCCATGCACCGGGTGAACGGCGTCGAGGGCCGGGTGCTGGCCAGCGCCTCCTCCGTGGACGACGGCCACTCGGTAAGCGGCGCCCTGCGGGCAGGGACCGGGCCGTGGGTGGTCAGCGTCGACGGCGTGCGCCGCGAGACCGAGGACTACAAGGTCCCGACCTTCCCGGAATCAAAGCGCCAGCTGGCGGCGGACGGCGAAGAGTGGCCTGGCCCCGTGGACAGCACGGTCGAGAACACGGCGACGGAGCTGTCGTCCTACGGGGCGGGCCTGTCCTACGTGGGCGAGCGTGGCTTCATCGGACTGTCGGTGAAGCGCACCGAGACCACCTATGGCGTGCCCGGCCACGAGCATGGGCACGAGGACGAGGGCCACGACCACGAACATGATCACGACCACGATCATGACCACGAGGAGGAGTTCCACGGCGAGGACGGGGTGGCGATCAAGCTTGAGCAGACCCGCTACGACCTGCGCGCCGAACACGACCTGGACCTGGGCCCGTTCAGCGCGGTGCGGCTGGGCGCCGGCTACGCCGATTACACCCACGTGGAGCTGGAAGGGGGCGAGCCGGCCACGCGCTTCTTCTCCGAAGGTTGGGAAGGGCGGCTTGAGCTGGTCCAGCGCGAGCGCAACGGCTGGCAGGGGGCGGTCGGCTTCCAGGCCCTGAAGCGCGACTTCGACGCCGTGGGCGAGGAGGCGCTGGTGCCGCCCACCCGCACGACCGAGTGGGGCGCGTTCACCCTGCAGCGGCTCGACCGCGAAGGCTGGGGCGTGGAGGGCGGCCTGCGGGTCGACCAGCGCAAGCTCGAGAGCGTGGTCGCCGATCGGGACTTCACCAACGTGTCGGGCTCGCTGGGCGGCTTCATCCGTCCGAGCGCGGGATGGTTCCTGGGCCTCAGCGCCTCGCGAACCAGCAGAGCGCCGGCCCAGGAAGAGCTGTTCGCCAACGGGGCCCACGCCGCCACGCGCAGCGTCGAGATCGGGTCGGCCGACCTGGATGCGGAAGTCTCCTACTCGGTGGACCTGACGGCGCACTACGAGCGGGGACCTTTCGAACTGGACATGCACCTGTTCGGCGTCCGCTATGACGGCTTCATCGACCTTTCGCCGACCGGGCTGGACGACGAGGAGAGCGGCATGCCGATCTTCCGTTATGTGCAGACCGACGCGACCTTCCACGGCGCGGAGGCGGAAGGCTCCTGGCGCGTGTGGGAAGAGGGCGAGCGTAGCTTCCGGCTGGAAGCCGGCGCCGACATCGTGCGCGGCGATACCGACCTTGGCCCGCCGGCCCGCATTCCCCCGTGGTCGGTCACCGGCCGCGCCGTGTTCGAAGGCGGCTGGTGGGGCGGTCAGCTGGAGGTCCGCGAAGTGGGGGATCAGGACCGCGTCGCCGAGTTCGAGCTGCCGACGGACAGCTACACCCTGCTGAACGCCTCCCTGAGCCTGCGTCCGCTGAAGGACCGAAACCTGCGACTCTTCCTGGACGGCCGGAACCTGACCAACGTCGAGGCGCGCGAGCACGCCTCGTTCCTCAAGGACATCGCGCCTCTGCCGGGGCGGAACGTCCGGATGGGGGTGGCCTACCGCTTCTAGGGCCGCTTCCCCCAGGCCCGGAAAGACGAAAGCCCGCGGAGCGATCCGCGGGCTTTCTGTTGTTTTAGGCCTCTTCGGGCTCGCCGGAGGACGGGGCGCCCTCGTCGGCTTCGAAGCTGCGCGGGGCGCGGCGGCGGCGGGTGCGGCGGGGCGGACCCTCGTCGCCATCGGCGCGCGGCGTGGCGGCCTGGAGGAAGGCGGGGGCGTGGCTCTCGCCGCCCTCGGCGTCGCGCAGCATGGGCGCTTCAGCGGCGGCGAAGGGCTCGGCCTGCGGCTCGATCACCGGCATGGGGTCGCGCTCGGGGCGATCCTGGCGATCGGAGCGCTCGCGGCGCTCCTCGCGGTCGCCGCGTTCGCCACGGCCATCGCGGTCATCGCGGTTGCGGTCCCGGTCACGCCAGCGCTCACGGCGGCCGCCTTCGCGGCCCTCGCGGTTGTCACGGTCCCGGTCGCGGTTCTCGTCCCGCTCGCGGGGACGGTCGTCACGGTCGCGGCGGTTCTCGTCACGATCGCGCGGGCGGTCGTCGCGATCGCGGCGGTTCTCGTCACGGTCACGCGGGCGATCGTCGCGGTCGCGGCGGCCTTCGAAGCGTTCGCCCCGATCCCGGTCGCGGCCATCGCGGTCGCGGCCGTCACGGTCACGACGGTCGTCGCGGTCGCGGCCTTCGCGGGGACGATCCTGCCAACGGTTCTCGCGGGTCTCGCCAGCCTCGGCTTCACCGCTCTCAGCGGCTTCATCGGCGGCTTCGGACTGCGCCTGGGCGCCTTCGTCTTCGAAGTCGATGTCGAAGCCGGACGCGAACTGGTCGCGGCCGAGGATCTCGGAAGCCGGACGCTGCGGCTGGAGAGCGCGCAGCAGGCGGAAATAGTGTTCGGCGTGTTGCAGATAGTTCTCGGCCAGGACGCGGTCGCCGGCGGAGGAGGCGTCGCGCGCCAGCTGCTGGTACTTCTCGAAGACGTGCTGCGCGTTGCCGCGCACCTTCACGCCGTCGGGGCCGTTCGAGTCGAACGCCCGGTTGGCGTTCTGCTGCGGCTTGCCCCCGCCGCTGCCGCCACCGCCGCCGCGATTGCGGCCGCGCTGACGCTTCATACCCTTGAAATCTCTCATGACGGTGACCGGTTTGGCTCTTCCCTGAGCGGACCTTCGCTTCGAGGTCGCGGCGCGCTGGCCTTCAGCGGAGCGGGCCCACGAGGGCCGGTTGAATTGTTGAAGACGCTAAGTTCCCCGTCGTCCGCCCGGGAGCTTTCCAGCGAGAGCCTTTTTGAGAAGCGTCGCGCCTGCCGGGCTGGGCGGAGAGCCTCGGGAGAGGTCTGCCTAAGCCGGCGTTTTTGGGTGGAGACGTGACTTGATGTAGCGGCTCAGTGCCCGGTTTCCAAGGGGTTTTTCAAACCGGTCACCACACGGTCACGGTTGCCCAGGTCCAAGACGGTCTGGACGTTGAAGGCGCCCGCCGCCCGGAACAGCGCTTCAACCGCATCCTTCTGGTCGTGACCGATCTCGACGGCGAACCGGCAGCCGGGCTTGAGCACCCGCAGGATCTCGGGCGCGAGGATGCGGTAGGCGTCCAGGCCGTCGGCGCCGCCGGACAGCGCCAGACGCGGCTCATGGTCGCGCACTTCAGGCTCGAGCTCCTCGATCACCGCGTCGGCGATGTAGGGCGGGTTGGAGACCACCAGGTCGAAGGTCGAATCGCCCAGGCCCGCGGTCCAGTCGCCGCGCAGCAAGGCGACCCGGCCGCCGAGGCCCAGGTTGGCGGCGTTTTCCCGGGCCACGGCCAGGGCGTCCTCGGAGATGTCGATCCCCAGGCCCTTGGCGGCAGGGCGGTCGGCCAGGATAGCCAGCAGCATGGCGCCGGAGCCCACGCCCAGGTCCAGCACCGACCAGGCGGCGTGTTCGGGGAAGTCGCGCAGCACGTACTCGACCACCGTCTCGGTGTCCGGCCGCGGCGTCAGGACGTCGGGCGTCACCGACAGCATGATCTTCCAGAAGCCCTTGCGACCGAGGATGTGGCTGACCGGCTCGCGGCGTTCGCGGCGGGCGAGGTACTCGTCCAGAGTCTTGGCCTGCTCGTCGGTGAGGGGGCGATAGGGATCGCTCACGATGTCCACGCGGCTGGCGCCGGCGGCGGCCTCCACCAGCAGGCGCGCGTCGATCACCGGGCCAGCGAGACCCGCGTCTTCCAGACGCTGGCGAGCCTGTTTCCAGGCCTGGACGAGGTTGAGGCTCATGCTTGGACGTCCTGGAGAGCGGAGACGGCTTGCGGGCCCGTGCAGGCGTCGCCGACGGCCAGGCGACCGGCGGCGGTGACCTGCAGATAGACGCCGCAGTTCATGTGGCCGTAGTTCTCGAACAAGGCGCGGGTGATCTCAAGATCCCGCTGCGCGGTGGCCGGATTCACGTGGGTGGCCGCGCAGCGTATGGTGGGCTTGAACACCTGGGTCTCGACCCCGCCCAGCATCAGCGGCTGGCCCGTCCAGTCGTTTTCGATCCAGGGCTCCCAGCCTTCCACATAGACGTTGGCGCGGAACCGCATGGGGTCGAGCTCGACGCCTAGGCGCCTGGAGAGGTCGCGGACGCTGGCCAAGTTGATCAGCGACACTTGGCCCTTGGGATGGTCGGTGAAGCGGTGCGCCGAGGGCGCTTCGCAGACCCGCAAGGGACCGCGCAGATCCTCCTCTCCGACCAGGTCGGCCACCCAGGCCGCGAAGGCGGCGCGGCCATCCTCAAGGTCCATGTCGCCGGAGAAGGCGGGCATCCCGTCGGCTTCGGCGTGCAGAAGGCGCGTGGCCTCGTCATAGCGAGTGCGGGCGGCAGCCACCCGCGGCAGGCTCATCAGCACCGTGAACTTCTGCTTGGGGATGTGGGCGGGGGCCTGCGGATCGAAGCCCGACGGCCCGTTCTCCACGGCCCAGATGCGGTCAAAGGGGAAGCCGACCTCCGGCTCCAGGTCCACGTGCTGCAGGGCTTCGGGCGTGAAGCCTTTGACGGGATGGCGGCGGATGGCTGCGATTTGACCGATCATTGGGCCGCTCTAGCGTCTGGGCGCCGACGCGGACAAGCGGAACGGACGTCGCATCCCGCTGTTCTGGCAAAGGTTGCAAGGGAGCTGCGGCGCGTGCCGAATACGGAAGACCACGTGGAAACCCGCGGGCGAGGGGGCGTGGCGCGCACCCTGCTGGCGCTGGCGCCCTGGGTGGGTATGGCGACGTTCGGCGGGCTGTGGCTGAAGGCGCGCCGCGAGCCCAAGCCTGGACTGAGCCATCAGCTGGTCGCCTCGCCGGAGAGCTTCGAGCAGACCGAGCCTGGGCGCGGCCGTATGGCGCATGCGCCCCGCCATATCCCGCACCTGGGATGGAAGGACGTGCTGTGGCGCACCTGGCTGGAGATCGGCCGGGATAAACTGCCGGTGGTCGCCGGCGGCATCACCTTCTACGCCCTTCTGGCGATCTTCCCGGCCATGGCGGCCTTTATCTCGCTCTATGGCCTGTTCGCCGACGTCGGCACGGTGATGCAGCAGCTGAACGAGCTGGCGGCCTTCGTGCCGCCGCAAGTCCTGAGCCTGCTGGGCGAGCAAATGCTGCGCTTGGCCACAGCGCAAAGCACCGGCCTTTCGCTCGCCTTCCTAACGAGCCTCTTGCTGTCGGTCTGGAGCGCCAACGCGGGGGTGGGCACGCTCTTCGACGGCCTGAACGTCGCCTACAACGAAACGGAGAAGCGCAACTTCTTCGTCCGGCGGGCGATGACCTACGCCTTCACCTTCGCGGCGCTGGTGTTCATGGCCATGGTGACGGCGATCCTGGTGGCCGTGCCCATCCTGCTGCGCTTCTTCGGCCTCGGAGAGACGCTGCTGGTGCCACTGCGCTGGCTGCTGCTGCTGGCCGTGGCGGTGTTCGCCTTCTCGGTGATGTACCGGTTCGGACCGTCCCGCCGGAAAGCCCGCTGGCGCTGGGTGCGCTGGGGCGCCTGTTTCGCGGCCCTGATCTGGGTCGGTGGCTCGCTGGGCTTTTCCTGGTACGTGAACAACGTGGCCCACTTCGACGCGACTTACGGCTCGCTCGCGGCGGTGATGGGCTTCATGATGTGGATCTGGTTCTCGGTGATGGCGGTGCTGTTGGGGGCGGAGCTGAACGCAGAGATCGAACATCAGACCGCGGTGGACTCCACGACCGGCGGCCCGCGGCCCATGGGCGAGCGGGGCGCCGCCATGGCCGACACCGTGGGTCTGCCGTTCATCGGCGTGCGCAAGGAAGCGGCCCAGCTTTGGGGCGTGGCGCGCCGGCAGGCGGGAAACCTGAGCGGCCGTGTGCGCCGCAAGCCGGGGCCTGAAGACGGCAAGCCGCAGTGAGCCGCCCGCCCGTTCGGATCCTCGCCTACCGCGCCCTCGGCTTCGCGGCGCTGGGCCTCGCCGCAATCGGCGTGGTGCTGCCGGTGATGCCCACCACGGTCTTCCTGCTGATCGCCGTCTGGGCGTTCGCCCGCGGCTCGCCGGAGCTGGCCGATCGCGTGCGTCGCCACCCACGCTACGGACCGCTGCTGGTGGACTGGGAAACCCGCCACGCTATTCCGCGCCGCGCGAAAATCGCCGCCGTCTCGATGATGGCGGTGAGCGTCGGCGTGGTCTGGTTCGGATCGCGCAACCTGATCCTGACGGGCGCGGTAGGGGCGATCCTGCTGGCCGTCGGCTGCTGGATCGTGACTCGTCCGAACTAGGCCAGTTCGTCTTCCAGGGCGGCGAGGCGGGCGGCCTGATCCTCGGCGATCAGCGGGTTGATGACGTCGTCCAGCGCTTCGCCTTCCAGCACCTTGGGCAGGTTGTAGACCGTCAGGTTGATGCGGTGGTCGGTCACCCGGCCTTGCGGGAAGTTGTAGGTGCGGATGCGCTCGGAGCGGTCGCCCGAACCGACCTGGCTTTTGCGGCTTTCCGCGCGGGCGCTGTCCAGCTGTTCGCGCTGCATCTCATAGAGACGGGCCTGCAGCACCTTGTAGGCGCGGGCGCGGTTCTGATGCTGCGACTTCTCGGACGAGGTCACCACGATGCCGGTGGGCAGGTGGGTGATGCGCACGGCGGAGTCGGTCTTGTTGACGTGCTGGCCGCCCGCGCCCGACGAGCGGTAGGTGTCGATGCGCAGGTCCTGGTCGCGAATCTCGATCTCGACGTCTTCGGGCTCGGGCAGCACAGCGACCGTGGCGGCCGAGGTGTGGATCCGTCCGCCCGCTTCGGTGGCCGGCACCCGTTGCACCCGGTGCACGCCGCTTTCGAACTTCAGCCGGCCAAACACGCCGTCGCCGGTCACTGAGGCGATGATTTCCTTGTAGCCGCCTGCATCGCCTTCCGAGGCGCTGTCGATCTCGACCTTCCACCCGCGGTTCTGGGCATAGCGCTGGTACATGCGGAACAGGTCGCCGGCGAACAGGGCGGCCTCGTCGCCGCCGGTGCCAGCGCGCACTTCCAGAATAGCGGAGGCGTTCTCGTCCCGGTCCTTGGGCGCGAGCAGCAGAGCGACCTCGCGCTCCAGCTCCGGCAGGCGTTCCTTGAGAGCGATCAGCTCGTCGCGCGCCATGGCCGCCATTTCGGCGTCGCCGGACGCGGCCATCTCCTCCAGCTCGGGGCCTTCGGCGCGAACCCGCTCGAGCGCGTGCACCGCATCGGCCACCGGCTTCAGCTCGGCGTGTTCCTTGGACAGCTTGACGATTTCCGCGCCATCGGAGGCCGCCGACATGCGCGCCTCGATCTCGCGGAAGCGGTCGAGCACCTGATCGAGCCTGGCCTGGGGAAGTCGCACGTCTGCCTCGGTTGAATTGGGGGAGCTTCTCTAGCGCCGCGCGGCCCGGATGCCAAACAGCGGCGTGCGCTCGCGGAACGCTGATCGTGACCTTCGGAACGTCAACCCGTTGAGGCCGTTACGGCGCAGGTCCTACGAGGAGAACTAACATATGGCTACCGAACGAGTGACGGAGCGTAGCGACGGCCTGACGAACGAGCGGGTGGTCGAACGCGATGGCGGGGGCACCACCACCTATGTCGACCGCGGCGGTTCGGGCGTCGGCGGCGTGATCATCGGCATCGCCGTTCTGGCGCTTGTCGCGATCGTGGCCTTCTTCCTGCTGAGCCAGAGCCGCAACGACGCCATGCGCACCGATGCGGTGACGAGCGCGGCGTCGAGCGTTGCGAACAGCGCTTCCAACGCTGCGGAAAGCGTCGGCGACGCAGCCAACTCGGCGGCCGACTCCGTCAGCCGCTAAGGCGCACGCTGGTCGAACGAAAAGGGCCTCCGCCGTCGCCGGCGGAGGCCCTTACGCTTTTTCCGGCGACTGGCGCGCTTAGACGCGCTGGCCGTTCATCTGGGCGTTGCCGAAGGAGCCGAGCTTCACGGTGCCGCTCATCTTGTCGCCTTCGACCTTGGCGACGAAATCCAGCTGCATCGGCATCGGCTGGGTGATGTTGGCGCTCCAGGTGAGGGTGTCGCCGTCAACCTTGCCGCTGATTTCCTGCGTGCCCATGCGGCCTTCGGTCTTGCCGGTGAAGGTGTCGCCGCTGGTGGTGATCGTCGCGTTCACTTCCTGCGGGCCCATGGGCGTGTTGATCGTGATCTTCCAGTTGCCGTCGGCGGACATGGGGCGCTCCGTGTTTCTGAGGTGCGACACCTAAACGCAGATGGAAGACCCCCGCAAGAGTGACGGGGGCGTCATTTTTCTTATTCCGCGGCTTCCAGCGGGCTGGCGAGCTTGGCGGCTTCGATCTCTGCGGCGCGGGCTTCGACGAGTTGGACGATGTGGTCGACCATGCCCTCGTTGTCCTGCTTGTGGTCAGGCTTGCCCGCCACATAGATCATGCCCGACCCCTTGCCGCCGCCGGTAAATCCGAGGTCGGTCATCAGCGCCTCGCCCGGTCCGTTCACCACGCAGCCGATGATCGACAGGCTGAGCGGGGTGGAGATGTGGGCCAGCCGCTCTTCCAGCGTCTCCACCGTCTTGATGACGTTGAAGCCCTGACGGGCGCAGGAGGGGCAGGCGATGATGTTCACGCCGCGGTGGCGCAGGCCCAGCGACTTCAGGATGTCGAACCCGACCTTGATCTCTTCGACCGGATCGGCGGCCAGGCTGACGCGGATGGTGTCCCCGATGCCGGCCCACAGCAGGTTGCCCATGCCGATCGCCGACTTCACCGTGCCGGTGCGCAGTGCGCCGGCTTCGGTGACGCCAAGGTGCAGCGGGCAGTCGATGGCGTCGGCCAGCATCTGGTAGGCGGCGACCGTCAGGAACGGGTCGGAGGCCTTCACGCTGATCTTGAACTCGTGGAAATCGTGGTCCTGCAGGATGCGCGCGTGGTTCAGCGCGCTCTCGACCATGGCTTCGGGGCAGGGCTCGCCATATCGCTCCAGCAGTTCGCGTTCGAGCGAGCCGGCGTTGACGCCGATGCGCATGGAGCAGCCGTTGTTACGAGCGGCGTTGATGACTTCGCGCACCCGGTCGGGCGAGCCGATGTTGCCTGGGTTGATGCGCAGGCAGGCCGCGCCGGCCTCCGCCGCCTCGATGCCGCGGCGATAGTGGAAGTGAATGTCGGCGACGAGCGGGACCTTCGCCGCCTTGGCGATGGTGCGGAAGGCGGCGGTGGAATCCTCGTCCGGGCAGGAGACGCGGACGATGTCGGCGCCGGCCTCTTCAAGCTGGCGGATCTGGTCGATGGTGGCGGCCGCATCGGCGGTCACCGTGTTGGTCATCGATTGCACCGAAATGGGCGCGTCGCCGCCCACTTCGACGGAGCCCACGCGGATTTTGCGGGACGGCCGGCGCTGGATCATGCGCCAGGGGCGGACGTGGGTGTGGTCTTGCGCGCTCATGCCGGTCCGAAAATAGGCGCTTCCGGGCGAAAGCCCAAGGTGCGCGTGCGGCTAGCCGGCGAGTTTCGCCAGGGCGACCTGCGGGGCGGGAAGAACGCCTCTGGACGCGCCGGCGACGAACACCTGGAAGGCTTCCGGTTCGGACACGTCAGCCACCAGGCCGCCGACCATCGGCACGCGATAGGCCTCGCCCTTGTTCAGCTGCCGGGCGAAGTAGACCGAACCGTCCGCGCCGCGAACGATCAAGGCGGCAGGCTTCAGGGCCTGAAGGGTGACCGCGGACGGCTGGTTGGGCGCGGCGCCGAGAATGGCGCCAGCCGGCTTGAAGGTCGGAACGAGAACCAGGTCGGCCGGCATTTCCGGCGGCCCGACCACGGGCTTGGGCTGGCCTTCCAGCACGATGGTCTTGCCGTCTTCGGCGAGGTGAGCTTCGGCCAGGCCCGGCGTCTCGTAAGCAGGCGGGGTGGTGGACTCCACGGGCGCCGGCAGCGGCGCGCCTAGGGACACGGGCCCTGACTTCACCGTCTGCAGCGCGCGGGCCACCGTCTGCTCGGGCGCGGTCGGGGGCGGCGGAGCGGCCTCCATCATGGCGCGCTGGGCGATATTGTAGAGGACGATGGCGACGATGATCAGCGCCATGAACCCCATCAGGCCGCGCAGGCGCGGGTCGCGCTCGTCGATCACGCCGATGGGGGCGCGCAGCGGCTCGTCCAGCACCGGCTCGTCGGCCTTGAACCGTTCCACCGCCGCATCGGGATCGACACCCAGCGCGTGGGCGTAGGCGCGGATGTAGCCGATGGTGAAGGGGCGCGAGGGCAGCAGCTCCAGCCGCATCTCCTCCAGCGCTTCCAGGTAGGAAGCGCGGACGCGGGTGGCTTCCGCCAACTCGTCGAGGCTCAGGCCGTGGTGTTCGCGGATGGCCCGCAGGGCCTGACCGATGTCGGCGCCGCTATAGAGGTTGGGCGCAGGCGTGCTGAGTTCGCTGGACCCCGCGTCCAGGTTCAGTTCCGGCACTCCAGTATCGAGCGGCATGGCCACTCTATCCTTGAACTTGCGTTGCGCCGGAGGGGCCGCAGCAGGGCAGAACCGGGCAGGGCGCGGACAGATTTGGGGTCGATCGGCAGTAACACCCGCCAGGAAGGCTCTCAATGCGGTGTTCGGTCACGTGAGACTTACACCGCCAGGTAGATCTTGCGGGCCAAGGTTTCGATTTCGTTGCGCACCGAGCCGGCGCTGCCTCTCAAGAGGGCGGAGACCCCGCGGCGGGCGGCCTCGCGGTCGCAGGACAGCACCATCTGCTTCACCGGACCGACGCCGGCGGGCGGCATGGACAGCCGCTCGAAGCCCAGGGCAACGAGGGCGAAGGCCTCCAGCGGACGGCCAGCCATCTCGCCGCAGACGCTGACGGGCGTGCCGGTTTCGGCGCAGGCGCGCTGGATCTGCTCCATGGCCCGCAGGAACGGCGGCGAGAGGGGATCGTAGCGATCAGCCACCCGCGGGTTACCGCGGTCGGCGGCGAACATGTACTGCAGCAGGTCGTTGGTGCCGACCGAGACGAAGTCGGTCATCGGCAGCAGGGCGTCCAGGTGCCAGACCATGGAGGGCGCTTCCACCATGGCGCCGACGTCCAGGCGGGACGGGGCCGGGCGACCGCGGCGCTGAGCCCAGGCGATCTCGGTTTCCACCAGGGCGCGGCCGGCGCGGAACTCGTCCACATTGGCCACCAAGGGGAACATGATGCGCAGGGGCCGGCCCTTGGCCGCCGCGATCAGGGCGCGCAACTGGAGGCGCAGCAGGGCGGGGCGGTCCAGCCCCATGCGGATCGCCCGCCAGCCGAGCGCGGGATTGTCCTCCCGCTCGGCTTCCAGGTAGGGCAGCACCTTGTCGCCGCCGAGATCCAAGGTGCGGAAGGTCACCGGCCGGTCGCCCGCCGCGTCCATCACCCGCTCGTAGAGGGCGGCCTGCGCATTGAAGCGCGGCATCTCCTCGGCGACCATGAACTGGAACTCGGTGCGGAACAGGCCGATGCCCTCCGCGCCCGTCTCCTCCAGGATGTCGAGGTCGACATCGAGGCCGGCGTTCATCAGCAAGGTCACCTTGGCGCCGTCCCGCGTGAAAGCGGGCGTGTCGCGCAGCTTGGCGAACTCGGCGCGGCGCTGAGCTCGCACGTCCATCCGGGCGCGAATGGCGGTGACCACGTCCGGGCGCGGTCGCAGATAGGCCTCGCCCGTTTCGGCGTCGACGATGACCGGATCGCCTTCGGACACCTTGTCCCGCAGGCCGTGCAGGCGCCCGACGCAGGGGATGTCCAGCGCGCGGGCGACGATGGCCGCGTGGCTGGCGGTGGAGCCTTCCTCCAGCAGCAGGCCGCGCAGCTTGGTGCGATCGTATTCCAGCAGGTCGGCCGGACCGAGGTTGCGGGCGATCAGAATGGCGTCGTTGGGCAATTCCCGCGCGACGTGGCCGTCGCCCGACAGGTGGCGCAGCAGCCGGTCGTTGAGGTCTTCCAGGTCGTGCAGGCGCTCGCGCAGGTAGGGATCGCGCGCCTGACCCAGGCGGGCGCGGTGCTCGGAGCGGACCCGCTCCACAGCCGCCTCGGCGGTGAGGCCGTTGCGCACCGCATCCTCGAGGCTGCGGTTCCAGCCCCGGTCGTGGGCGAACATCCGATAGGTGTCGAGCACCTCGTAGGATGCTTCCACCAGGCCGTGCTGGCCTTCCAGCATCTGGTCGATCTGGGCTTGCAGGCCGCTGATGGCTGCCTTGAGCCGGGCCTCTTCGGCGACCACGTCCTCGCTGAGCAGCTGGGACGGCGCCACCGGAGGCTCGTGCAGCACGGCCACGCCATAGGCCAGGCCGTCGGCGAACTTGGAGCCCTTGAGCCGCTCGGGGCGGTGCGGCGCGAGCTCGACGCCCTTGAGCTCGTCCTCGGTGATCAGTTCGCCGCCGGCCACCATCTCGGCCAGGACCATGGCGATGATCTGGAGATCCTCGACCTCGTCCTCGGTGTAGACGCGCTCGGTGCGGTTCTGGACGACCAGCACGCCGATGGCGCGGCCGCCGCGCAGCAACGGCACGCCCAGGAAGGCGTGGTAGGGGTCTTCGCCCGTTTCCGGACGATAGGAGAAGGCCGGGTGCTCGGGCGCGTCGGCCAGGTTCAGCGGCCGGCCGAGCTTCATGATCTCGCCAACCAGGCCCTCGCCCGGCTTCATGCGGGTGACGTGCACGGCCTTGAGCTCAAGGCCTTCAGTGGCGAACAGCTCCATCTCGCCGCCCGCGCGGCGCATGTAGAGGGAGCACACTTCGGCGACCATGGAGCGGGCGATGATCCGCACCACCATGTCCAGACGCGTCTGGGCAGGCCCGCCGCCGGCGAGCGCCTCCCGGATCTGCCGCAGCAGGCTCCGCTGTCCACGAATGGCGACACCCGAAACCGGCATCGTCGGCGCTGCGCCTCCCTATCCCTTCGCGCTCCCTAACAGCTTTATCTTTCCGAACAGAGACGGAAAGGGGGCGCTTGCATCGAAAGGACGTTCTTGCGCCCGCCCGCAGGCCTGACGCGACGCTCGAACATGAGCTAAACGCGCCGCCATGACGAACGTGACGGCGGCGAGCACCGGCTGGAGGGACCTCCTGGCCGAAGGGCGATTCTCGCGCTTCGCCCTGATCTGCCTGGGCGTGTGGCTGAACGCGGCCGACGCGCTGGTGACAGCCACCATCATGCCCAGCGTCGGCGCGGACCTGGGCGGCTACGCCTATTTCAGCTGGGCGGTGGCGGGGTTCCTGGTGGGCGCGATCCTGGCGGGCGCCAGCGCAGGACGGCTGGCCGAGATTTTCGGCCTGCGCCAGGCCAGCGCGCTTGCGGGCGTGGCCTGCATGATCGGCTGCGCCATGAGCGCGGCGGCGCCTAATGTGGGGGTCTTCCTGGCCGGCCGGCTCGTGCAGGGAACGAGCTGCGGCTGGATCTCGGGCTTCTCGATGGTGGCCATCGCCCTGCTGTTTCCAGAGCGGCACCTGGCGCGGGTGTTCGCGTCCGTCTCGGGCGTGTGGGGCGTGGCGACCGTTCTGGGCCCGCTGGTCGGCGGGATCTTCGCCGAGGCCGGGGCGTGGCGGGGCGTCTTCTGGCTGTTCGCGGTGCAGGCGGGGCTGTTCAGCCTGGCGGCCCTTTGGCTGTTGCGAGGCTCGGGCCGCGCGGCTCAGCGGTCCGGCGTGCCGTGGCTGCAGCTGGGGGTGCTGACGGTGGGGGTGGCGGCCATTGCGCTGGCTGACGTGATCCACGTCTTCTGGATGGCGCTGGCCCTGGTTGCGGTGGGCGTGGCGATCCTGGGACTGGTGCTGTGGATCGACAACCGGGCCCGCGTGCGGCTGCTGCCCAGGCGGGCCGGCGATCTGCGGACGGTGGTGGGGGCTGGCTACTCGGCCATGTTCTGGATGACGGCAGCCTCCATGGGCTTCGCGATCTACGGGCCGCCCATTCTCCAGACGCTGCGCGGGCTGTCGCCGCTGTGGGCCGGCTATGTGATCGGGGTGGAGTCTATCGCCTGGACCATCGCCGCCGTAGCCGTGGCTTCGGCGGGGGAGAAGTGGGACGCGATCTGGGTGCGGACGGGCGGCGTGATGCTGGTCGCTAGCCTGGTAATCCTGACCTGGGCGATGGCGGGCGGCCCCCTGTGGGTCGTGCTGGTCGGCGGAGCCTTGCTGGGGGCGGCCTTCGGCCTGTCGTGGAGCTTCATGACCCGCCGGATCATGGCCGTCTTGTCGGACGAGGACCGGGCGATCGGCACCTCGGCGACCATCGCCATTCGCCAAACCGGCGCGGCGGCGGGGGCGGCGATCTCGGGCGCCGCGGCCAACATCGTGGGCTTTTCGACAGGCCTGACGACCCAGAGCGCGCAGGCCGCGGCGATCTGGGTCTTCGCCAGCGTGATCCCGGTCGGCCTGATCGGCGCCTGGGCGGCGTTCCGGCTGACCGGAAAGGCCGCCCGGCCCTAAGGCCTAGAGCTGGTCCAGGCCGTAGGCGGCGTGCAGGGCGCGAACCGCCAGTTCGGTGTAGGCGGCGTCAATCAGCACGCTGATCTTGATCTCCGAGGTGGAGATCACCTGGATGTTGACGCCCTTGTCGGCCAGCGCGCTGAACATCGACTTGGCGACGCCCGCGTGGCTGCGCATGCCGACGCCGATGACGGACACCTTGGCGACGTCTTCGTTCACCGCCACGTCGTCGAAGCCGATCTCGCTCTGGGCGGCGCGGACGATCTCCACGGCGCGGGCGGCGTCACGCTTGCCGACGGTGAACTCCATGTTGGCGGTGTTCTGCGTCTTGGCGTGGCTCTGGACGATCATGTCGACGTTGACGTTCGCGTCCGCCAGGCGGCCGAAGATCACGGACGACACGCCCGGATGGTCCGGCAGGCCGAAGAGGCTGATCTTGGCTTCGTCCCGGCTGTAGGCGACGCCGCTCACGATCCGCTTTTCCACGATCTCCTCCTCGTCGCACACGATGGTGCCCTGGCCTGGCGCTTCGCCCGGCTCGACAAAACTGGAAAGCACGCGCACCGGCATCTTCTGGGCCATGGCGAGCTCGACGCTGCGGGTCTGCAGCACCTTGGCGCCCAGCGAGGCCATCTCAAGCATCTCCTCGAAGGAGATCTTGGCCAGGCGCCGGGCCTTGGACTCGATGCGCGGGTCGGTGGTGTAGACCCCGTCCACGTCCGTGTAGATGTCGCAGCGCTCCGCCTTCAGGGCGGCGGCGATGGCGACGGCGCTGGTGTCCGAACCGCCGCGGCCAAGCGTGGCGATGCGGCCGTCGCGGGTGACGCCCTGGAAGCCGGCGATCACCGCCACCTGTCCGTCGTCCAGCGCGGCGGCCAACTTCTCGGGCGGAATGTCGTCGATGCGGGCGCGGCCGTGCGCGTCATCCGCGATGATCGGGATCTGCCAGCCGAGCCAGGACTTGGCGCGGATGCCCATGTTGCGCAGGACCATGGCCAGGAGGCCGGCGGTCACCTGCTCGCCCGAGGCCACAACCGTGTCGTACTCGTCGTCGGAGGGCTCAATGCCCTGGCCTGCGGGGCCTGCGCCATCGGTCCAGGCGACCAGCTCGTTGGTCTTGCCGGCCATGGCCGAGACCACCACGGCCACCTGGTGGCCGGCTTCAAGCTCTGCATTCACCAGGCGCGCCACCCGGCGGATGCGCTCCAGGTCGGCCACCGAAGTGCCGCCGAATTTCATCACCAGCCGGGACATGCGGGTCTTGCGGGCTCTCTGCTGCTGCGGTGCGAAAGGCGCCGCCTTCTAGCCATGACTTCGGTGTGCGGCAACGCCTTCGGCGCTTCGCGACAGGCCGCTAGGGGGGTAAGAGAGGGCATGACTTCCCAAGCGCGGCCACAATCGAGCATCGATCCTGCAGAAGTCGAGCGCTTCTCGCGCATCGCAGCCGAATGGTGGGACCCGAAAGGAAAGTTCGCGCCTTTGCACAGGTTCAATCCTGTGCGGCTCGCTTTCATCCGCGATCAGGCCGCCCAGCACTTCGGGCGTGACGCCAAGGCGCGCCGCCCGTTCGAAGGGCTGCGGCTGCTGGACATCGGCTGCGGCGGCGGCCTGCTGTCCGAGCCGATGAGCCGGCTGGGCTTCGAGGTCACGGCGGTGGACGCCAGCGCCCGCAACATCGGCACCGCATCGGCCCACGCGGCGGAGCAGGGCCTGGCCATCGACTTCCGCTGCTCCACCGCCGAGGATCTGCTGGCGGCGGGCGAGCCCCCGTTCGACGTCGTGCTCAACATGGAAGTGATCGAGCACGTGGCCGATTCCGGCCAGTACCTGCGCGACACCGCCCGGCTGCTGAAGCCCGGCGGGCTGATGATCGTGGCCACCTTGAACCGCACCCTGAAGGCGCTGGCGCTGGCCAAGTTCGGGGCCGAGTACGTGCTGCGTTGGCTGCCGCCCGGCACCCACGACTGGAAGAAGTTCCTGAAACCGGAGGAGCTGCGCGGTTTCTTGGACGGCGAGCCGGTGACGGTGGCGGGACCGTTCGGCGTCACCTTCGATCCGCTGACCGGCCGGTGGTCTCAAAGTCGCGACTGCGACATCAACTACATGATGACGGTCACGCGCGACGTGGCCTAGAACGGACGGCTGGGGGCGCGCTTAGAAGGACTTCGTATGGCTTCGCTACGCGTGCTGGCTCATGCTTTCCGGGCCTGGCGGCGCAACCTCGGCTGGGCGAAGCACGAGCCGGAAACCCCCTACCTCGCCGACCTTCTGTCGGGCGCGCCCGTCTGCCTGCACGTGGGGGCCAGCGACGGACGCCACTCCTACGTCATGACCCAGGTGGCGCCGCAGGCCAGGATCTACGCCTTCGAGCCGTCGGCCTTCACCTTCGAGGTGCTCAAGGTCTGCATGGCCTGGCACGGCATCGCCGGCCGGGTGACCCCGGTGCCGGCCGCCGTCTGGGACCGGACGGGCGAAATGCTGCTGGTGATCCCTAAGAAGCTGTCCGGCCGCATGGGACACTCCTGGGCCTATGTGGCGGAAACGCCGCCGGAGGGAGAGGCGCGGCCCGACATCGATGTCTCGGGCGCGGAGCTGCAGCCAACCCAGGTGGTCAGCCTGGACGACTTCTGCACCCGGGAAGGGCTGGAGCGAGTCGACTTCATCCGGATGGACATCGAGGGCGCCGAGCTGAAGGCGCTCGCCGGGGCGCGCCAGATCCTGGACCGCGACCGCCCGCACATTCTGCTGGAGATCCACCCCGCGATGCTGCAGCAGCGGTTCGGCGGCACGGCGGACCAGGTGTTCGCCTTCCTGCGCGAGCGCGGCTACCGCATGTTCGCTCTCCAGGGCGATCGGCTGGAAGAGCTGAGCAGCCTGATGAGCGATGTGCCCTGGAAGGACTACTTCTTCATCCATCCGACACGGGCCCGTCGGCTGCCGGACGGCGTGTTCCGGGCCCGCATGGCCGCCTGACGTGGCCCCGGCGCCACGGATGGGCGCCGCTGGTTCCGGGCCGCGAACCAACAGCGGGACCGTACGTTTGCCCCTCAGGTGAGTGAAGCTTGAGGAGGCTGCAGGACGTGCCGCGCAAACGGCCGAAAGGCGTGCTCGCCATGGGCTGGGCTTGTTTGGAGTGCGCCGCCACCGGACGCACCGAGCACGCGCCAACCTCGGCCGACTATCCGGACACCGTTCTTCGTCGCACCAGCTTCGTCGCTGGAGGCGGGCTTGGCTGGAAGATCTCCGCCCTGGAGACCCCGCGCGACAAGCCGCCGCCGTGGAAGATCGTGGTAATCACCGGCGCGCCCTCCTGGGCCGAGTATTGGGCCGAGACCATGGCGGACCTGCCGCAGGACCGACAGATGGTGGTGGTGGACCGCCCCGGCTACGCGGGCTCCGAGCCATTCCACGTGGTGCCCGATATTCGCGTCCAGGCGCAGGCGCTGGCCTCCGTGCTGCGCGCCGCGCCGGGGCAGAAGGTGTTGCTGGTCGGCCAGTCCTACGGCGCGGCCATCGCCTCCATCATGGCGGCCGAGAACCCGGGCAAGGTGGCTGGCCTCGTGCTGCTGTCCGGCTTCTTCGGCGAGACCGGCCCCACCTCGCGGTGGCTGATCGACGTGGGCTCCAAAGCCTTGAAGATGATCCCGCGCGACCTGCGCCACGCCGTCATGGAAGCCGCCGGCCAGAGGCCCCAGCTGGTGCACGCCCGCCGCGCGCTGATGCAGGTGAATGCTCCCATCTACATGGTGCACGGCGACAAGGACGACTTCGCGCCGATCGAAGTGGCTGAACGGCTGGCGCGCGAGACGCCCACCCGCCGGCCTATCCAGTTCGTGCGCACGCCCGGCGCCAACCACTTCCTGAACGATGGACCGCCCGAGCAGCTGCTGAGCGCTCTCGAAGCTTGCATCCCGCAGAAGCGCGCCTGGACGTTCCGGTTGCCGAGACTGCCGAGCTTCGGCATCCCGCGGCCGCAAGGCGTCCTGCCGGCCACCGCCCGCGCGGCCTGAGCTCAGCGCAGGAACAGGCCGGTCGCCACCGCGAACCCGACAGCCACCAACCAGCGCGGCAGCCGGGCAATGCTGAGGAACACCCACGCGGCCGCCACGAGGGCCCAGTCCGCAGGCTCTACGATGGTGCGCATGATCAGCGGATCCCACAGCGCGGCCGCAACCAAGCCCACCGTGACCGCCTGAAGACCCGCAAGGGCGCCCATGATGCGCGGCGCCCCCTGGAGGCGGTTCCAGAAAGGCGCGCCGCCGACCATCAGCAGGAGGCTGGGGGCCAGCATCGCCGCCACCGCCAGGCCCCCGCCAAGCCAACCACCCGTCGCTCCGATCTGCGCTGCGCCGACGAAGCCGGCGAAGGCGAACAGCGGGCCGGGCAAGGCCAGGGCGGCGCCGTATCCGGCGAGCAAGGTGTCGATATCAATCCAGCCTTCCCCGTCCAGCTCGGCGCTGAGCAAAGGAAGCAGCACCTGCTCGCCGCCGAACGCCAAGGCGCCGACCCGGAAGAAGATGCCCGCCAGACCGGTCTCCGGGCTGCCCAGCGCCCAGGCCGCAAAAGGCAGGAGGAGGAAAAGCCCCGCCGCGAGCGACAACGCGATCTTCGCCGCCCGCGCGCTCACACGCGCGCCCTCAGCGAGCTCCGTAGCGCGTTCCGCTGACGAGGACGGTCCCAGCAACGCCAGCCCGAACAGCGCCCCGGCCGCCAGCGCGAAGAACTGGGCGACCGGTCCGTGGGTGAGGATGGCCCCGACGCCAGCGCCGACCGCCAGGCCGACACGAACAGGATCGGGCGCGATCACCCGCGCCATGCCGGTCAGGGCCTGCAGGACCATGGCGCAGGCGGCGATCTTCAGCCCCAGGGTCCAGCCGTCGCCCCACATGCGAAAGAGAACCGGCGCGAGCTGCGCCAAGGCGATCATGGCGGCCGCGGCCGGAAGCACGAACCCGGCCAGCGCGACCACGCCGCCGGCCACGCCGGCCTGTCGCAGGCCGATGGCGATGGCGAGTTGGGTGGATGAGTGCCCGGGCGTGCTTTCCGCTTGGTCGGCGGCCTGGGCGAGTTCGGCATCCGTCAGCCAGCCGCGACGCTCGACGAACTCGCGTCGGAAGTCGGCAAGGTGGGCGGAGGGGCCGCCTGCCGTCAGGCCCGCCCCGAAGAAAGCGAGGAAGACATCCAGCAGATTCGGGGCGGTGCGCGCAGGCTCGTCCATCAGGTCCCCAGGCGGGCTCGCCCTGTCATGCGCAGGCGCGGGGCGGCTGTCGACCCCGATCTGTGTTGAACTGCGCCCGGGCGGCACGCTAGCGTGCGCTCAAACACTTGTTCGAAAGGCTGGCGCATGAAGGCTGCGGTGCTGCGGGAGGTGGGCAAACCGCTTCAGATCGAGGACGTGCAGATCGACAAGCCGGGGCCGCACGAGGTGCTGATCCGCACGGTCGCCGCCGGAGTCTGCCATTCCGATCTCCACTTCGTGGAAGGCTCGTACCCGCACCCGCTGCCTGCGGTGCTCGGCCACGAGAGCGCGGGCGTGGTGGAGGCGGTGGGTTCGGAGGTGCGCACGGTGCGCCCTGGCGACCACGTGATCACCTGCTTGTCGGCGTTCTGCGGTCACTGCGAACACTGCCTGACGGGCCACATGAGCCTGTGCGTGTCGCCGGACACCAAGCGCGGCAAGGACGAGCCGGCGCGGATCACGCAAGGCGCGGCGAGCCTGCCGCAGTTCCTGAACCTGTCCTCGTTCGCCGAGCAGATGCTGGTGCATGAGCATGCTTGCGTCGCCATTCGCAAGGACATGCCGCTGGACCGGGCCGCCCTGATCGGCTGCTCGGTGATGACCGGCGTCGGCGCGGTGATCCACACCTCGCAAGTTCGGCCCGGCGAGACGGTGGCGGTGATCGGCTGCGGCGGGGTGGGGCTGTCTGCCATCAACGGCGCGGCGATCGCCGGAGCCGGGCGGATCATCGCCATCGACATGTCGCCGGGTAAGGAGAACCTAGCCAAGGCCTTCGGAGCCACCGACTTCCTGCTCGCCAGCGAAGGCGACGTGGTCAAGCAGGTGATCGAGATGACCCGCGGCGGCGTTCAGCACAGCTTTGAGGCGATCGGCCTGTCCAAGACCGCCGAGCAGGCGTTCAACATGCTGCGCCGGGGCGGGACGGCCAACATCATCGGCATGATCCCTGTGGGCCAGACCATCAGCCTGATGGGCGCGGCGTTCCTCGGGGAAAAGCGCATCCAGGGCTCGATGATGGGGTCCAACCGCTTCCCGATCGACATGCCCCGACTGGTGGATTTCTACATGTCCGGCAAGCTGAAGCTGGACGAACTGGTCAGCCGCCGCATCCGGCTGGAGGACGTCAACGACGCCTTCGCCGAGATGAAGCGGGGCGAGATCGCCCGCTCGGTGATCGTCTTCGACGCCTAGCGGCGGACCACAGTGTCGGCGGCGGCCATGGCCTGGTTCTCGCCCAGCAGGCGGTCGATGCGCGCCTTCTCGGCCCGGAACCGGGCGAGTTCAGCCCCGGCCAGCACCGTGCCCTGCGGGATCTTTGCGCCCAGCGGATTCACGCGCTGGCCGTTCTGCCAGATCTCGTAGTGGAGGTGAGGGCCGGTCGCGAGGCCCGTAGAGCCGACGTAGGCGACCACCTGGCCCTGTTTGACGCGGACGCCGGGACGGATGCCCGGGGCGTAGCGGGAGACGTGGGCATAGCCGGTGTCGAACGAGCCGGTGTGACGGATGCGAAGCCAGTTGCCGTAGCCGGACCAGCGCCGGGCTTCCAGCACCACGCCGTCGCCGGCGGCCAGGATCGGCGCCCCCGTGCCAGCGCCGAAGTCGATGCCCTGGTGCGCGCGGGTGTAGCCCAGCACCGGATGGCGGCGCTTGCCGAACACAGAGGTGATGCGCGCGCCGTCGACCGGAGTGCGCAGCAGGAAGCCTTTGATGTTCTTGCCGTGCTCGTCGAAGTAGTCGGCGCTGCCGCCGGCCCGTTCGAAGCGGTAGAACCGCACGCCGTGTAACTCGGCGTACTCCAGGTCGCCGGTCTCAATGGTCTTGCCGCTTTCGGTGACCTTGCGGTTGAACACCAGCTTGAAGTCATCGCCCGGCTGGATGTCCCGCTGGAAGTCAAGCTTGTGCGAGAACAGCTTCACGACCTGAGCCGTGATGGTGGGGGTGGCGCCCATGCGGGCGGCGCTCTCGTACAGCGAGCCTTCGATCTTGCCGTTGGCCGCCACTGTGTCGTCGAGGATCTGCTCCTGCAGTTCCCGCAGACGCAGGGCGCCGTCGAAGGTGCGTGACAGAGTGATGGACTTGGCCGGGCCGGCCCGCATCGACAGGCCGATCAGTCGGGCGTGACCGCGCTCGGCCCGCGGCTTGGCGATGGCGGCTTCGAAGGCCATGCCGGCGCGGATGTTCACCGTGTCCATGGCCTGGGAAAGAAGGCCGACGGCCTGTTCCGCCTCGTCCGGCGCAACGCCCGCGCGCTCGACGGCGGACTCCAGCGTCTCGCCCGGAAGGACCTTCACCGCCACGTTCTCAGGGCGGGAGAAGCCGGGCTGCGCTTCGGCCTGGGTGAAGGCGGCATGCTGCAAGGCCAGAACGGCGGCCGAGGACAGCTGCGGCGGGTCTGCCGGCTTCGATCCGGTGTCCGTCGCCTTCCAGACGATGAACAGCCCAAACAGGGCGGCGGCGCCGGCGACAACGCGCGGCGCAATGCGGAAGGACGGACGTCGCGGGTCGAAATCTTGCATCAAGCCCCCGTACTTAGACGACATACAGTTAAGCTATCGCCATCGCAAAGGATGTACGCCCCCACAGGCGCTCGCGAAGATGGCGGGAAACAGCGCTTTGTGCGCTGCGCCATTTGTCACGCTCTGTTCAGAGCAGGCCCAGAACGAGTTCGGCAGGTCGGCACAGGGCCGCACCTTTCGGCGTCACGACGATAGGACGATTCACCAGGATCGGCTCGATGATCATGGCCGCGATGATCGCTTCGTCCGAGACGTTCGGGTCGGTGAGGCCCAGCTCTTCGGCGTTGGTGCCGTTCACCCGCAGGATGTCGCGTGCACTCGCGCCGTCCATTCGGGACAGCAGATCCTGCAGCTGTTCGCGCGTCCAGCCTGTCTTCACATACTCGACGACCTGGGGCTCGAGCCCCTTCTCCTGAAGGAGCGCCAGGACGTTGCGCGAGGTCCCGCACTTGGGATTGTGGTAGATCACGACGTCGCTCATGCGGACGCCTTAGCCAAAAGAAGCCGGTTCACCAAGAGAGCCGGCGCGTTCCGGTGATCACGGTCGAGTCAGAGTTGTCGAAGGCCATGGCTCCGGCAGGGCGCGGCGGCAGTGGGCGCGCCTGCGCGGGCCAGCTCTCCACGAGCATAGAATAGCGGACGTCCAGGGCGCCCGGGCCTGCCGGCTGCAGGATCAGTTCGAGGGGCGCAGGGCCGCCTTCCCAACGAATGGTGTTCCAGGCGCCGGGACGCAACTGCTGGCCCACGGGCGCGCCGTTGACGCGGGCGAGGGCGAGCGCGGTGTTGGGTCTGATCCGCAGGGTGAGGACGCGGGCGCCGCCTGCGCTTGTCGCCAAAAGCCGAAGGGCGCCGTTGTCGGCGGCCGTCAGGCGCAGATCCGGAGCGGGCGCCGTGACGAGCGTTGCGGGCGCGGCGGGCGGCTTGCCCCAGAAAGCCCAGCTGTCGTGCGGCGCCGGCGTTCCGCCGTCGGCGCGCAGCACGGCGTCCGTCCAGGGGCTGCTGGCGTCGGCGGTGCGCACGCGGAAGGCGCGTCCGGCGTCCTGGTCGAGGTGGTAGACAACAGCGGCCACCTGCGGGGTTCGTGCGGTCCAGCCGGGCTGCAGGCGGATGACGATCACGATGACGGCGCCGGCGATCATCAGGGCCGGGCCGATGCCGCGCCAGCCCGGCGCGCCCTCCGCCGGTTGCGCCAGCGGCCAGAGGCTGAAGGCGGCGAGCAGCAGGGGCAGGGCCACGAGTTCGGGCATGTCCAGGCCCTGGTGCATCAGGTGCGCAAGCGCGCCCAACCAACCGAGGCTGAGGACCGCCACCAGCGCCAGGATCCCCAGGGCGGCGTAGCTGCGGCGAGCGGCCGTGGAGGTGGCCGCGGCGGCGAGGCCCGCCGCCAGCAGGGGCCAGGCCACGACGTGCGCCGCCTCGGGCGCGGCGATCTGCGCCGCCAGCGCCAGCGCCAATCCAACGAGCAGCACGCCAGCCCAGCCGCCAGAACGGGCCGCGGGGCGGCCGAAGGCGATGGCGGCCAGGACCGCGCCTGCCGCGCCGGCGCCCAGGCCGACAACATCAGGCTTCCCGGCCAACACGGCGGCGCCGAGGCCCGCCCCTGCAGAGAGCAGGGCGGCCGGCAGGCGTCGGCCGCGAGCGAGCTCTGCGGCCGTGAACAGCAGCGTCCCAAGCGCGACGAGGCCGATCGCGAGCTCCCAGCGCCCAGGCTGAGCGAGAAGGCCCCGCTGCTCCAGCCAGCCGAAGCCTGCGCCCGTTCCGGCGCGCGCCAGGTGCAGAAGGGCTACGGCGGTGAAGAGCAGGTAGAGGGCCGCGCCTGCGCCCTGTAGGGCCTCGCGCCAAGCCAGGGCCTTGGCGCGCCGGGCGCGAACGAAGCCGAAGGCGATGAGGCCGGCGGCGAGGCCCAGCACCAGCCAGCCGGCCGCCGGCGGATAGGCGATCAGCAGGTCGCCGAAGAGATGTGCGTAGACCTGGTCGGGGCCCTTTTGCGGCAAAGCCTCGTCGAAGGCGGCCACGCGCGCGGCGGCCAGCACCTGATCGCCCATGTCCTGCAGCGTGCCCGCATCGAGGTTGGCCGGCGTGGAGGTGGGAGCGTGGTAGTCGAACTGGCGACTGATGAAGGCGAAGTTCAGCCCGGGCAACCCGGCCTCCATGGCGCGGGTGAAGTCCGTGTCGTTGGGCATGTGCCGATAGATCACGCCGGACAGGCTGTTGGCGGAGGGGCGCTGGGCCGCCTCTCGCAGCAGGGCTATGGCGCCGGCGTTCTGCGGGCCAGCCTGGAACATGTGCACCCGGCCGGCCGAGCCGCGGGCTTCCATGTTGATTACGAAGCCGACCCGGCGGGCCAAGGGATCTCGGCGGAAGAAGGCGTCCGCCCCTAGGAGACCGGCTTCCTCGCCGTCGGTCAGCAGGATGATTATGTCGCGTGCGGGTGCGCCCTGGGCGCGGATCACGCGGGCGATCTCCAGGGCCGCGGCGACGCCGGCGGCGTCGTCGGCCGCGCCAGGCGAGTTCGGCACACTGTCGTAGTGCGCCATGAGCAGGACCGCAGGGGCGCTTCGATCGCGTCCCGAGATGACGCCAAGGATGTTCTGCACGGGGGCTGCGCTGACCTGCAGGTTCTGCGGCGTGCTGCGGGTGAAGAGGCCCGTCCCGCTGCGCACCTGCGGCTCGAGGCCCATGGCGGCCATTCGGGACAGGAGATAGCTCCGCACCCGCGCATTCTCAGCCGAAGCGACGGGGTGGGGACGCCGCGCCATGGCGCGGACATCGACCAGGGCGGCTTCGGCCGAGAACCGGTCGGCGGGACGTCCCTCTGCCGGCCGAGGCGGCTGCTGCGTCCACCAAGCCAGGGCGACGCCCAGCACTAGCGCCGCGATCAGCGCGACCAGCCGGCCCATCCGTTTCTCCTCCCGCCCTGCTTCGACGGCAAGCTAACGGCGGTTCGCGAAAACGAAAACGCCCGCCGGTGAAGGCGGGCGTTGGGACGCGGTACTGGTAAGCTTTACTGGGCGCGGGCGATCAGGCCGCCACAGCGCCCTCAGAAGGGTCCCGCAGCACATAGCCGCGACCCCAGACCGTTTCGATGTGGTGCTTGCCGTCGGCGGCCGCGGCCAGCTTCTTGCGCAACTTGCAGATGAAGACGTCGATGATCTTCAGCTCGGGCTCGTCCATGCCGCCGTAGAGATGGTTCAGGAACATCTCCTTGGTCAGGGTGGTGCCCTTCCGGAGCGAGAGCAGCTCCAGCATCTGATATTCCTTACCGGTCAGGTGAACGCGGATGCCGTTCACTTCGACCGTCTTGGCGTCGAGGTTCACCACGATGTCGCCGGTGCGGATCACCGACTGAGCGTGGCCCTTCGAACGACGCACCACGGCGTGGATGCGGGCGATCAGCTCGTCCTTGTGGAACGGCTTGGTCATGTAGTCGTCAGCGCCGCCGGAGAAGGTCTTCACCTTCGTCTCGATCTCGGCGGTGCCCGACAGGATCATGATGGGGGTGTTGATCTTGCCGACGCGCAGCGTGCGGAGCACGTCCATGCCGCTCATGTCGGGCAGGTTCAGATCGAGAAGGATGAGGTCGTAGTCGTAGATCTTGCCCAGATCGACGCCTTCCTCGCCCAAGTCAGTGGTGTAGACGTTAAAGCCTTCCGACTTGAGCATCAGCTCGATGCTTTGCGCGGTGGCGCTGTCGTCTTCTATCAACAGAACCCGCATGCTCTCCTACTCCGTCCCCGCTCAGCCCGCGGATTCTCGGAATCCGCCCCGAAGCTCGCCGTTAAACATGCCAGCGAGTTAATTTAAGACTGGTTAATGGAAGATGTCCGTCTGGTTCGAATCGTTAATCTGATTTGAGAGTCGCGGGCAATCGGAGCCGTTCGGGCGTCGAGTCGCACCCCTGTTGAATCTTTTGTGATTGGACGATCGCGGGCGAAGCAGCATCGCGGAACGGCCCATCGCGCGCGTCGTTGCCTTCTGGCGTTTCGCCGCAGGAGGTCCCATGCGTCCCAAGCTCAAGCCGCTCGCGCAGCAGGTTCTGGTGATCACGGGCGCGAGCTCAGGCATCGGACTGGCCACGGCGCGGAAGGCAGGCCGGGCGGGCGCGGCGGTCGTCCTGACGGCGCGCAACGAGGCCGCCCTGCGGGAGGCGGCCGACGAGATCAACCGCTTCGGCGGGCGGGCCCATACCGTCGTGGCCGACGTCGGCGATCCGGAAGCCGTAGCGCGGATCGGGCGGGCAGCCTTGGCTCGGTTCGGCCGCATCGACACCTGGGTCAACGTCGCCGGGGTCGGCATCTATGGCCCGCTCAAGGACGTCACGCCGGAGGATCACGAGCGGCTGTTCCGGACCAACTACTTCGGCGTGGTCAACGGCACGCTGGAAGCCTTGAGACACCTCCAGTCGCGCCCGGAGGGCGGGGCGATCATCAACGTAGGCTCGGTGCTGTCCGACGCCGGCGCGCCGCTGATGGGCGCTTATTCCGCCTCCAAACATGCGGTGAAAGGCTTCACCGAAAGCCTGCGGATGGAGATCGCCCGGGAGAAGCTGCCGGTCTCGGTCACCCTGATCAAGCCGTCGAGCATCTCCACGCCGTTCCCGGAGCACACCAAGAACCTGACTGAGAGCGCCATGCGGCCGCCGCCACCGCTCTATTCCCCTGACGTGGTGGCCGACGCCATTCTTCATGCGGCCGAACATCCGGTGCGCCAGCTGAATGTCGGCTTCGGCGCTCGCGACCTGCCGGTGGTCGCCGCCTCGGCGCCGCGGCTGGCCGACAGCTTGTTCGGAAGGCTCATCCCGCCGCTGACCCGCCTGGGCGGCATCCGGTCGTCAGGCGATACGCTGTATGCGCCCGGGCGCGATGGGCGGATCGAGGCCGCCGCCTACAAGGGGCGCAGGTACTCCGTCTACACGGAGGCGCAGAAGCACAAGCTGCTGGTGGTGGGCGTCGGCGCCCTGGCGGTCGCCGGGGCTGCGATCTGGCTTGGTCGTGGAAGGATAGGGCGCACCACGCGCCCGCTGGCGGCCAGGGCGCTGCGTCCGCTGGTGATCAAGGCTATTGGGGCGCGACCTCTGGCGGTCGCAAAGGCAGCGGCGAAGCGTCCGCGCTGGGCCCTGCGACTGGCCGCCGCGCTGCGCTGATCCGTTAAGGGATCTTCACCACCGGTTAACGCCGAAGCACCGACTCTGCCCTCGAAGTTCAGGGGCGTGTCTTGCAGAGCCTGGTGGCCGCGGTGGAGCGGCTCGATCCTTTGACGGTGTCCGGCCGCGTCGCGGCCGTAAACGGCCTGCTGATCGAGGCGCGGGGCGGGCTGTCTCGCCTGGCTGTGGGCGCACGCGCGGAGATCGACCGAGTGGGCGAGGGGCCGCTGGCCGCCGAGGTCGTGGGCTTCCGCGAAACGCGCGCCCTGCTGATGCCCTTCGGACCTGTGGAAGGCGTGGCGCCCGGCGCGCCCATTCGCATCGAGCCGCAGGCCGCCACCGTGCGCCCGACCACCGCTTGGCTCGGCCGCATAGTCGACGCCTTCGGCGAGCCCATCGACGGACTCGGTCCGCTGCCGCAAGGCATGGCCGCCTATCCGCTGCGCGCCTCCCCGCCGCCGGCCCACGCCCGCGACCGGGTGGGCGAGCGGCTGGACCTGGGCGTGCGCTCGATGAACGTCTTCACCACCTGCTGCCGCGGCCAGCGCCTGGGCGTTTTCGCCGGCTCTGGCGTCGGCAAGTCGGTGCTGCTGTCGATGCTGGCCAAGAACTCGGACTGCCAAGCCGTGGTCGTCGGGCTGATTGGCGAGCGCGGCCGCGAGGTACGGGAGTTCATCGAGGAAAGCCTGGGTGAAGAGGGCCTGCGCCGCGCCATCGTGGTGGTGGCGACCTCGGACGAGCCCGCCCTGAAGCGCCGACAGGCGGCCTACATGACGCTGGCCCTGGCCGAGTTCCTTCGTGACCAGGATCTCGACGTCCTGTGCATGATGGACTCGGTCACGCGTTTCGCCATGGCTCAGCGGGAGATCGGCTTGGCCGCGGGCGAGCCGCCGACCACCAAGGGCTACACGCCGACAGTCTTCACCGAGCTGCCGAAGCTGCTGGAGAGGGCCGGCCCGGGCCCAACGCGGCCGGACGGCACCACGGCGGGGCCGATCACCGGCATCTTCACCGTCCTGGTCGACGGCGACGACCACAACGAGCCGATCGCCGACGCTGTCCGAGGCATCCTGGACGGCCACATCGTTATGGAGCGGTCCATCGCCGAGCGCGGCCGCTTCCCCGCCATCAACGTCCTGAAGTCGATCAGCCGGACCATGCCGGGCTGCCACGCGCCGTTCGAGCGCCAGATCGTCAAGGACGCCCGCCGGGCTCTCTCGGCCTACGCCAACATGGAGGAGCTGATCCGCATCGGCGCCTACCGTGCGGGCGCAGACCCAGAGGTCGACCGCGCCATCCAGCTTTACCCCGCCCTGGAAGCCTTCCTGTCTCAGGACAAGGATGAGGCGACCGGGCTCGACGCGTCCTTCGCGGCGCTTTCCCAGATCCTGAACGAGGCCGCATGAGTTGGGCGCAGTCACTGATCAAGCTGGCCACCTATGAAGTCGAGGTGCTGCAGAAGCGCCTCGCCGAGGTTGGCGATCGTCGCCAGGCGGCCGAGATGAAGATCTTCATGCTGGACGCCGAAGGCCAAGCCGAGATCGCCCACGTCAGCGCCCATCCCGAAGGGGCCTTCCGCCTGCCGAGCTACCTGGCCGCGCTGAAGATGCGCAAGGAACAGGCCCAGGCGGACGTCGATGTCCTGCTGATGGAAGAGCAAGGCGCGCGCGATGCGCTGGCTCGCGCCTTCGAAGAGCAGAAGAAGTACGAAGAGATCGCCGAGCAGCAGCGCCTGACCGCGGTCAAGGAAGCGGGCAAGCGCGACGCGGCCGCCATGGACGAGCTGGGCCTGCGCAAGGCTGCGGGACGCTAAGTCGACGAGTTATCCCGGACGGCGCGGGCGCGTCCGGGATCAGGTTTGGATCAGGGCTGCTTGCCCAGACGCCCGCGTTCCTGCTCCATGTCCTGGCGCAGAACCGAAAGGTCTTCGCTGATCTTGAAGATCGCGACGTAGAACTCGCAGAACGAGCGCCACAGCAGCAAAAGGGCGCCCATGGCGATCAGGCCGCCCACCAGCACCGGGATCGCCAGCAGCAGGCCCCAGGGGAACGGATCGCGGATCGCGACGCCCACGGCCGCGCCCAGCGCCCCGAACACGCCCAGCGCAATCAGGGCGAGGCCGGCCCAATAGATCAGGTGCACGACCTGGCCGGTCATCAGCCGCTCGAAGGTCAGCAGATCCCATAGGATCGCCGAACCGGTTCCTTGAGGTCTGTTGGAAGGTCGCCGCATCCGATTCCCAAGACTCGCGGAGCTGTGGATCGCCCCTTAGGTTGAACCGCTAGCAGCCGAGCCGCGCGCCTGCAACGGCGCAGACGTCGCGCAGGAGCCTAACCTCCGAGCCGGGTGTATGGTGCCCCGAGGAGGCCGCCATGAACGCAGAAGCGACGAAAGAACACGCCTGGCTCAGCAAGCTGGTCGGAGAGTGGGTGGGCGAAGTCGAGGGCTCGGACGATCCGTCGGTCCCGGCGCACCCCGCCTGGACGGAAACGGTGCGCACGCTCGGCGACTACTGGGTGATCGCCGAAGGAGCTAGCACCATGCCCGACGGAACGCCGGCGCATAGCATCATGAGCCTTGGGTTCGATCCGGCCAAAGGCCGCTTCGTGGGGACCTGGCTGGGCTCAATGATGCCCAACCTTTGGGTCTACGACGGCGCGCTGAACGACGCCGGCGATGTGCTGGCGTTGGAGTCAGAAGGCCCGAGCTTTGACGTCGAAGGCGAGATGCGGCGTTACCGCGACAGCATCGAGCTGGTGAGCCACGATCACCGGCGCCTGATCTCTGAGGTGCTCCGCCCGGACGGGACCTGGGAAGAGTTCATGCGGCTGAGCTATCGCCGCCGCTGAGCCCTAGATGGTGCCGACGGTCTTCAGCCGCGCCCGGGGGTGGATCTCGTTCTGGCTCATCACCGGAGTCTGGCCCCGGAAGCGCTCGATGATGGAGCGGACGTAGGGCCGGATAGCCGGGCTGGTCAGCAGCACCGGGGTCTCGCCGGACAGCGCGGCGCGTTCGAAGGTGTCGCGCACGCCAATGATGAACTCCTGGAGACGCGAGGGCGCCAGGGCCAGCTGCTTCTCTTCGCCCGGGCCGACCAGGGCTTCGGAGAAGGCGTACTCCCAATCGGGCGTCAGGGTGATGATCGGCAGGCTGCCGTCGTCGCCGCGGTAGGCGAAGCAGAGCTGGCGCGCGAGGCGCGTGCGCACTTGCTCCACCAGCATGGTCACCGACTGGGTGTGGGGCGCGGCCTCGCCGATGCCTTCCAGGATCGCCGGCAGGTCGCGGATCGAGATCCGTTCCCGCAGCAGCGACTGCAGGACACGCTGCACCGTGGTCATGGTCACGACGTTGGGGATCAGGTCGTCGGCCAGCTTCTTCTGCTCGGGCGGCAGCTCCTTCAGGAGCTTCTGCACTTCGGCGTAGGAGAGCAGGTCCGGCATGCTCTCCTTGA
This sequence comes from Phenylobacterium deserti, assembly GCF_003254705.1. Taxonomy (GTDB): domain Bacteria; phylum Pseudomonadota; class Alphaproteobacteria; order Caulobacterales; family Caulobacteraceae; genus Phenylobacterium; species Phenylobacterium deserti. The sequence goes on along the minus strand of NZ_QFYR01000001.1, from coordinate 234,583 downwards.
GGATCTCGGTCAGGTGCGTGGTCAGCACGGTCGCGGGATCGACGATGGTGTAGCCGCGGAAGGTGGCCTCCTCGCGCAGGGAGTCGTCGATCCAGGTGGCGGGCAGGCCGAACGCTGGCTCGCGCATGTGCTCGCCCGGCAGCTCCACCTGGCCGCCGCGGGGGTCCATGGCCATCAGCTGGCCCAGGCGCACTTCGCCCGATCCAGCCTCCATTTCCTTGATCCGGATGCAGTAGCCCTGGGAGGGCAGGCGCATGTTGTCCAGGATCCGCACGCTCGGCATGATGAAGCCGAAGTCGGCCGCCAGGGTGCGGCGCAGCGCCTTGATCTGGTCCGTGAGCCGGCGGCCTTCCAGGTCGTTGATGAGGCCAAGCAGGCCGTAGCCCAGCTCGATCTTGATCTCGTCGATGGCCAGGGTCTGGGCGATGGACTCTTCTTCGGGCTCCGCCGCCTCGCCGCCGATCTCGATCTTGGGCGCCTCGGGTTTGGCCTGCGAGCGCTTCCAGGCCAGAGCGCCGGAGCCCACCGCGATCGCGGCGAACGGGATCAGCGGCATGCCCGGGATGAACGCGATCACGCCGGCCGAGGCGGCGACCATGCCCAGGCTGATGGGGTTCATGGCCAGCTGGGTGACGAACGCCTTATCGGCGGAGCCTTCGACGCCCGACTTGGAGACCAGGAAGCCGGCGGCGATCGAGATCACCAGCGCCGGGATCTGGCTGACCAGGCCGTCGCCGATGCTCATGATGGTGTAGGTGGAGAACGCTTGGCCGATGGGCACCTTGTGCTGCACGACGCCGATCAGGATCCCGCCGATGATGTTGATCGCCAGGATCACCAGGCCGGCGACGGCGTCGCCGCGCACGAACTTGCTCGCGCCGTCCATAGCCCCGAAGAAGGTGCTTTCCTGCTCGAGCTCCTTGCGGCGGATCTTGGCCGTTTCCTGGTCGATCAGGCCCGAGGACAGGTCGGCGTCGATCGCCATCTGCTTGCCCGGCATGGAGTCCAGGGTGAAGCGCGCGGCGACTTCGGCGATCCGGCCAGAGCCCTTGGTGATGACGACGAAGTTCACCACCACCAGGATGGCGAAGACGATCACCCCGATGACGAAGTTGCCGCCCATCATCAGGTTGCCGAAGGCTTCGATGATGTGGCCAGCCCCGTGTGCGCCCTCGTGGCCGTGGCCAAGGATCAAGCGCGTGGAGGCGATGTTCAGGCCGAGCCGGTAGAGCGTCGCCACCAGCAGCACCGTCGGAAAGGCGGTGAAGTCCAGCGGCCGCTTCATCATCAACGCGGTCATCAGGATCAGAACGGAGCTGGTGATCGAGATCGCCAGGAATAGGTCCAGCAGGAAGGCCGGAACGGGCAGGATCAGCAGGACGACGATGCCGACGACGCCGACGGCGAGCGCGACTTCGCCACGCGCCACCCAGCCCCACATCTCGCGGGGCGTCGGGGCTTTTCCGCCCAGGCTGGGGACGCTGGTATCGGCCATCAGACCAGAGTTTGGGCCACGATTCGACCAACCTCGGCCATGACGCCTTCGCGCACAGCCAGCTCGGCGGACGTTTCCGTGATGTAGCAGGCGACCACGATCGGCCCACCCGTTGGTGGCCAGAACACCGCAACGTCGTTGGTGGAGCCGTTGGCGCCCGTGCCCGTCTTGTCGCCTGCGCGCCAGCCGGCGGGCAGATGCTTGCGCAGGCGGTTTGCGCCGGTGGGAGAGGCGATCATCCAGCCGACCAGTTTCTCGCGCGACGCGGCCTTGAGCACTTCGCCCACGGCGAGCTTGCCCAGCGTGGCGGTCATTGCGGCCGGCGTGGTGGTGTCGCGAGGATCACCCTTGATGGCGCTGTTGAGTTCCGTCTCCCAGCGGTCGAGGCGGGTGGCGCGATCGCCGATGCCCCGCAGCCAGGCGGTCAGACCTTCGGGGCCGCCCACGGTCTTCAGCATCAGGTTCGCGGCCGGATTGTCACTCTGCTCGACGGCGGCCTTGCACAGAGCCTCAAGGCTGACCTGCCCGCGATCCAGATAGGTCTCGGTGACCGGTGCGTGGGGCCGCATGTCAGCCCTGGTGATCGGAACCCCGCGGTCCAGCCGCTCCTGCCCTGCGTCGACCCGCGCCAGCACTGCGGCGGCGGCCAAGGCCTTGAAGGTCGAGCACATGGCGAAGCGCTCGTCCGCCCGGTGCGCCAAGCGCTTGCCGGTAACGAGGTTGACCGCGTGAACGCCAAGGCGTCCGCCGGAGCGTGCCTCCAGCATGGTGAAGCTTGGGGCCGTCTGCGCCCCTGCGGGCGCAGCCAGAACGGCCGCAGCGCCCGCCAGGACCAGCCGGCGGTCGGGATGCGGACGGCCGGTCATGGTCAGGCCGCGCTCGCGCCCATCTGCGGCGCCGGCACCGGCACGCCCGCCTCGGAGTATTCCTTGAGCTTGTTACGCAGGGTGCGGATCGAGATGCCCAGGATGTTGGCCGCATGGGTGCGGTTGCCGAAGCAGTGCTCCAGGGTGTCGATGATCAGCTGCTGCTCAACGGCGGCCACTGTCTGGCCGACGAAGGCGCGGCTGGCGGTTTCGGCCGCCAGGGAGGCGGCTTGCGCCGTGCGGGCGTGGGCGTCGGCGGGAGCGAGCGGCTGGCCATCCGGCAGGCGGATGGCCATCTCGTCGATCTCGGGGCCGGCGGACAGCAGCACCGCACGGTGCATGGCGTTTTCCAGTTCGCGCACGTTGCCCGGCCAGCGGTGGGCGACCAGACGGCGGCGAGCTTCGCTCGACAGCGGCCGCACGGCGACGCCATTGGCGGCGGAGTACTTCTTGATGAAGTGCTCGGCGAGCGCGATCACGTCGCCCGGCCGCTCGCGCAGCGGCGGCAGGCGCAGGTTCACGACGTTCAGACGGTAGAGCAGGTCTTCGCGGAACGTGCCTTCCTTCACCGCCTGCGCAAGGTCGCGGTTGGAGGTCGCCAGGATCCGGATGTCGACCTTTACGGGCTTGGAGCCGCCGACCCGGTCGATCTCGCGCTCCTGGATGGCGCGCAGCAGCTTGGCCTGGAGGCGCACGTCCATTTCGGAGATTTCGTCCAGCAGCAGGGTGCCGCCGTTGGCTTCCTCGAACTTGCCGATGCGCCGCGCCAGCGCGCCGGTGAAGGCGCCCTTCTCGTGGCCGAACAGCTCGCTTTCCAGCAGGTTCTCGGGGATGGCGGCGCAGTTCACCGAGATGAAGGGCTTGGCCTGGCGGCGCGACTTCTGGTGGACGTAGCGGGCGATGACTTCCTTACCCGAGCCGCTTTCCCCGGTGATCAGGATCGAGGCGTCGGACGGGGCGACCTGGTCGGCCAGCGCCATCACGTTCTTCATGCCCGGGTCGCTGACCACCATGGGACGGTTGTCGTCCGACACCGCGGCGAGGACGGCGGCGATCAGCTCGGCGTCGGGCGGCAGAGGGATGAATTCCTTGGCTCCGGCCTTGATGGCGTTGGCCGCGCCATAGGCGTCTGCGCCCACGCCGCAGGCCACCACCGGCACCCGGATCCGTTCGGACTCGTTGGCGGCGATCAGGCCGGCGATGTCGAGTTCGTAGTCGACCATCAGCAGGTCGGCGCCCTGGCCGGCCCGCAGGGCGTGGGTGGCCGCCTCGACGCTTTCGACGTGGCTGACCTTGGCGCCCGCGCTCATCGCCATCTTCACGGCGCTGGCGAGTTGCCCGTTGAGTTTCCCGACGACCAAAAGCCGCATGTGCTCGTCTCCTAAACCTCGACCCGGTCGCCTCAGGCGGCCGTGTCGCCGTCCTTGATGATTTCCGTCATGGTCACGCCCAGGCGTTCGTCGACGATGACGACCTCGCCCCGGGCGACCAGGCGGTTGTTGACGTAGATGTCGATGGCCTCGCCGACCTTGCGGTCCAGCTCCAGCACGCTGCCGGACCCGAGCTGCAGCAGCTGGGCGACCGAAAGGCTCGCGCGGCCCAGCACGGCGGAGATGTTCACCGGAACATCGAACACCGGGGCCAGGTCGTTGGCGTTCTTGTCCTCGCCGTCGAAGGCTTCCGGCAGGCCGCCGCCGGGGCCGAATTCGTCGAGCTTGAAGTCGTTCTCGGACATGTTGGGCGCTCTTCTCCGGATCAGCCCGGAATGAGGGGTTCGGCGTGGAGGCCTTCAGCAGCCAGCGCGGCGCTGAGGGCCTGTTCCACGCGCTCGGCGGCGGCGGCGGGATCGAAGGCGGCCTGACCATCGCCGAAGTCGAGAGTGAAGGCGTTGCGGCCGAGCTGCGCCTCGGTGCGCACCTGTATGGCGCCGGCGAAGCCGGTGCGCCGGGCGGTCTCGTCGAGCTGGCCCTGGATGGCGTCGGCCAGTTCCGGCGGGGCGCTGACGATCAGGCGGGGCGCCGACTCGATCTCACAACCGAGGACTTCGATGGCGGCCTGGATCGGCGCCTCGGGAAAGCGGTCGAGCGCGGCGTCGGCGATGGCCCGGCCGCACGCCAGCGCGAGGGCGGCGGCGCCGGTGCGGTGCTCGTGCGCCACTTCGGCAAGCCGCGGCATGGCCTGGTGGCAGATCGCGGCGATCTCAGCTAGAGCCCGCGCCTGCTGGGCGGCCACGCTGTTCAGACCCGCGCGCTCGCCTTCCGCCCGGGCTTCGGCGCGGATGACTTCGACCTCTTCAGGGGTGAAGCTGCGCTTGGGGCGCGGCGCTTCGTAGGCCACGCCGCCGGCGGCGTCGAACTCGGTGTCGAAAGCGAACTTGCGGGGTTGGACGCCGGTCATCAGTACACCAGCTCGTCATCGCCGCCGGAGCCGGCCAGCATGATCTCGCCCTTGGCGGCGAGGTCCTTTGCGACCTGCACCATGGCCATCTGGGCCTGGTCGACGTCGCGCAGGCGGACCGGACCCATGGTCTCCATGTCCTCGCGCATGATCTTGGCGGCGCGCTCGGACATGTTGGAGAAGAACATCTCGCGCAGGGCGTCCGAGGCACCCTTCAGCGCCAGGCCCATCTGGTCCTTGTCCACCGCGCGCAGCAGGGTCTGGATGCCGCCCGGGTCGAGCTTCGACAGGTCCTCGAACACGAACATCAGCGCGCGGATGCGCTCGGCCGCTTCGCGGTTGCGCTCTTCCAGGGCGGTGATGAAGCGGGCCTCGGTCTGACGGTCGAAGGCGTTGAAGATCTCGGCCATCAACTCGTGGCTGTCGCGCTTGGAGGTGCGAGCCAGGTTGGACATGAACTCGGTGCGCAGGGTCTGCTCGATCTTGTCGAGGATCTCGCGCTGCACAGGCTCCATGCGCAGCATGCGGGTCACGCACTCGAGGGCGAAGTCCTCGGGCAGTGCGGCCAGCACCCGGGCGGCGTGCTCCGACTTGATCTTGGAGAGCACCACCGCGACGGTCTGCGGGTATTCGTTCTTCAGATAGTTCGCGAGCACCGCCTCGTTCACGTTGCCCAGCTTGTCCCACATGGTGCGACCCGCGGGACCGCGGATCTCCTCCATCAGGGCTTCCACCTTCTCGGGCGGCATGATCTGGGAGAGCAGGCGCTGGGTCTGCTCGAACGAGCCCATGATCGCCCCGGCGCCCGACATGCCGGAGACGAACTCCAGCAGCAGGTCTTCCACCACGCCCGCGTTCACGGTGCCAAGGCTGGCCATCGCCTGGGAGATCTCCTTGATCTCCTCGTCATCCAGCTGCTGCCAGATGTGCGCGTGCTCTTCGCCAAGGGCGAGCAGGATGATCGCCGCCTTCTCCGGGCCGCTCAGGGCCTTGGGGTCGACGACGCCCTTTTTACCGACCAGACGCGCGCTCATGGCGTTTCATGCAACCAGCTGCGGAGGATCGAGACCGACTCCTCCGGATGCTTCTCGACGAACTCGGACACGCGCTTGACGGAGCTGGCCTTCACCTGGCCCTCGATCCGCGCGATGTCGATCTTCTGCTCCAGCTCCCCGTTGGGACCTGGCAGGGCCAGCTGCCCGCTGGCGTCCATGGTGAGCTGCAGGGGCTGGCCGTCGGCGGTCATGGCCACCGGTGCGCCGGCGCCGGCCAGCATCGGCATCAGCTGGCCGCCGCCGCCGCCCGTTGCGCTCTTCAGCAGGGGCCGGCCAACGAACAGCAGCATCAGCACGCCGACAATCAGCAGCACGCCGATCTCAACCGCGCGCATGAGGTCGTTCTTGTCGAAGCCCATCAGCGGATTGGCGACTTCCACGCCTTCCGGATCGGCGGCGCTGGGGAAACGGACGTTGACCACAGTGACCTGGTCGCCGCGTTCCTGATTGAAGCCGACGGCCGAGCGGACGAGCTGCTCGATCTGCTGCATCTCCTGCGCGGAACGGGGAGTGTAGGGGCCGGGCTTGCCGTCGGCGCCCGCAGCGCTGGCGCCGTCCACGGCCACGGCCACCGAAAGCCGCTTCACCTGGCCGGGCTCCTGAACCTCGGTGCGGACCGTCTTGGAGATCTCGTAGTTGGTGGTCGATTCCTGGCGGCCGCTGTTGGAGGAGTTGTTTGCGGTCTCCGGGCCGTTGCCGCCGGGGATGTTGGCGGCGGCAGAGGCCTCGCCGGACGGATCGGGCTGATTTTCCTGCGAGCGCTCGTCGGTGGTGCTTTCCGAGCGGATCACTTGACCGTCAGGGTCAAAGGTTTCCTGCTGGACGGTGACGCGGGCCAGCTCCAGCTCGGCGCTCACGTTGACGCGGGCCTTGCCGGCGCCGACCACGCCTTCCACCAGCTGCTTCACCTGCTTGGCGATGCGCTGCTCGACCTCGGTCTTGCGCCCGTCGGCCTCGGCGGCCATGCCGGTCTCGCCGCCCGAGAGAGTCTTGGCGTGCTGGTCGACCACGGTGACGCGGTCCGGCTTCAGGTTCGGCACCGCGCCGGAAACGAGGTTCTGGATGGCGCGGACCTGCTCGGCCGACGGCTCGCGGCCGCCGACGCCGATGTTCACGGAGGCCGAGGGTTGCTCGGCGCCGTCCTCTTCGAACAGCTGCCGCTTGGGGATCACCAAGTGGACGCGGGCGGAGGTCACGCCGTCCAGGCCGCGGATGGTGCGAGCCAGCTCGCCTTCCAGGGCGCGCTGGCGGTTCAGCTGCTGGACGAAGTCGGTCTGGCCCAGCGCGTTGGAGTTGTCGAAGATCTCGTAGCCCACGGAGCCGGTGGTCGGCAGGCCCTTGCCCGACAGCATCAGGCGGGTGGACGCCACATCGTCGCGGGGCACCAGGATGGTCGATCCGTCGCCCTTCACCTCGTACTTCACGCCCGCTTGGTCGAGGGCGGCGGTGATGGAGCCGGCTTCCTTGAGGTCGAGGTTGGAATAGAGCAGGGCCTTGGGCTCGCTCAGGTTCATGCTGAGCGCGACCATGGCAGCCGCGACACCCGCTCCGATCCCGATGATCGCAGCGATGCGGCCGATGCCGAACCTCTGAAGCGCCGCTACGAACTTCTCCAACGCGGCCGTCTCCCCCACCCGCACTGACAACCGGGCAGAGTTTGCCCGGCGCTAGGCAGGTTTTACCCAGTTGATAGTTAACGCCGCGTTTAAAGGTCTTAACTTCTCTCAGCCCGACCAGGGCAGCAGCGCATTCCAGGCGCCCAGCAGGACGGCGAAGGCGGCGTAGATCAGGACCGTCGCGGTGAAGGCCAGCTTCCGCCCGGCGGGCCAGGAGTCCACCCGCCGTCCGCCGCGCCAAACCGCCGGCAGGGCGACGAAGGTCACCACGGTGAGCGCGGTGGCGACCAGGGCGCAGGCCGAGGCAATGATCGGCAGGGCGCCCGGCCAGTCGTAGACGACGTCCGCGCGGTTGACGGAAGCCTTGACGGCCCAGGCGGCGAACACCCCCAGTCCCACCAGCCAGAGCAGCGCCTGGATGTTCTGCAGCACGCCGGCGCGGGTCTGGATCTGGTTCTCACGCGACTCCCTACGGGTGCGCAGGGGCACGCCGGCCAGGGTGGCTAGAGCAGCGATCGCCGCCAGGACGCTGACGACCAGCAGGACAACCGGGCTGCGCCAGGGCGACAGACGCTCGAACCGTCCGCTGTTGGCGGCGGTCTGGAAGCTGGCGGCGCGGCCTTCGGCCATTCGGAAGACCAGGCGCTCGTCGCCCAAGGTGGAGATGAAGCGGCCCTGAGCGACGGGACCTTCTGGAACCCAGACCTTGCGGACGCCCCGCTGGCTGGTGACGAGCTTGCCATCGGGCGTGACGTGGACCCCGACCGTGCCCCGCAGGCGATCAACAAAGGCTTCCAGGCCGGCATAGGCGCGCCGGGTCGTCAGATAGCGGCCCTCGAAGTCTTCGGCGCGGGCGGCGAGTTCGGACGAGCCGGGGCGGGCGAAGACAGACGGACGGGCGTAGAACTGGCGCACGACGCTGGACGGCAGGTCGGCCGCCAGGTTCTTGCCGTCGGCGCCGTTGGTCGCGACGAAGATGCCGAGGTTCAGGCCTGGAACAACCACCAGGTTGGCGTGAAAAGACAGGGTCTCGCCGCTGTGACCATAGCCCTGGAAGCCGCCGGGCAGCTGATAGGTGGCGAAGCCGTGCGCCCAGCCGTTGACGCCGGGAGCCGCAGCGCGGAGCGGCGTGCGAAAGGCGCGCGCCGCCTGGGGACCGTACAGCGTGACGCCGTTCCAGGCGCCGTCGCCCAGCAAGAGCAACATGTAGCGCGCCATGTCGCCGGCGCTGGACGAGGCCGAGCCCGCCGGCGCGATCTGGCCCATGAACTCATAGGGCTGGCGGCGGAAGCCGCCGTCCCAGGCGAACCCGTCGGCCACGTCGTCGATGAGGGCGACGGGCATGGGCGCGGGCAGACCCGCTTTCTCCGGCCGCGGCTCGCGGAAGGTGGTCTGGCGCAGGCCCAGCGGGATGAAGATCTGCTCTTCCATCAGCCGCTCGAAAGGCTTGCCGCTGGTGTAGGCCGCGGCCTGCCCCGCGAGAGCCGCGCCGTAGTTGGAGTAGCTGGCAAAGGCGCCCGGCGCGCGGACCCGGCGCGGACGCTCCTGGCGAAGGTACAGGTCGAGCGGGCGAACGCGTTCGAAGTCCCGTTCGAACAGCTGGCCCAATACCCGGCTCTCGAAGCCGGCGGTATGGTCCATCAGGTTGATCACCCGCACGGGCTGCTCAAAGCCTTGGTCGCGCACCTGCACCCGTTCCGGAAGGTAGAGGTTCACCGGCTGGTTGAGGCGGATGCGGCCGGCTTCCACCTCCTTCATCAGGGCGATCCAGGTGAAGGTCTTGGAGATCGAGCCGATGCGGAAGAGCGTGCGGTTCGCATCAACCGCCTTAGCGGGCGACAGGCGAGCGAAGCCGTAGCCCTTGTTCAGCAGCACCTGGCCGTTCTGCACCACGCTGACCGCGGCGCCTGGCAGGTGCGCGTCGGCCATGATCTGGCGGACCACGCCGTCCACATAGGCCTCGAGCTCGACCGCGGGAATGGGCTGGCCGGGCGCGAGCCGGGCGCCCGCGGGACCCACCGGCAGGCCGGGCACGATCGGGGCGGCGCCGGCGATCACCGGCCGTGGAGGAACGGCGCCGGGTACGGTTGCGCCAGCGGCCGCGACGGCTGCGCCCGCGGGGCGAGCGGTCGTGGCCGTGCCAGGGCGCGCACGCCGCGGCGCAGCCTTAGGCCGGATCTGATTGTAGGGAATCGGAGCGTTGGGCAGGGCCGCCGGCGGGGCCGCCGCCGCCGGCGCATCCTGCGCGGCAGCCGTGGAGGTGGTCAGCGGCGTGGCCAACAACAGCGACAGGGCGACCGCCCAGGCTTCGACCATCGACCGCATGACCACACCCCACGCCGAGCCAGACCCGCGTTCGGTTGTAGGGCCGCAAGTGAGTCGCGCGAAGCCGGCGGCCTGCTTCAGACCGCCGCGCGGATGGCGCTTATTTTTTCCGGAATTGGTCCAGCGAAACGATCTTGGCCGGACCTTCTTCGCCGGCGTCATCCTTGGCTTCCGGCTCCGCAGCGGCGGCGGGCAAGGTCTTGACGTCCTGCGGCGCGGCGGGCGGCGGTTCGAACTGCAGCAGGAACTGCACGCTCGGATCGTAGAAGCGGGTGACTGCAGCGTAAGGAATGCTCAGACGCTTGGGCTGGCCGCCGAACTGCAGGGTGACCGAGAAGAAGGTCTCGCCCGGCGCAAGGTCCCAGTACTGGTGCTGCAGGACGATGGTCATCTCGTCCGGGTACTTGCCTAGCAGGTCGGCCGGACCGGACACGCCCGCGGCGTCGGTCTTGAACGTGATGTAGAAATGGTGGGAGCCCGGCAGCCCTTCCGGAGAGGCCGCGCGCTTCAAGGCCGCCTTGACCACACCGCGCAGCGCGTCCTGCGCAAGCGCTTCATAGTGCATCAAGTCCTGGGCCGGCGGGTCCTGGGCCATGGGGTCTCCAACAGGGTACGCTAAGGGGCTGGAAGGTAGCGTCTGAGCCGCTCTGCGCCAAGGCGTCGTGGGACGCGAAATGCGCCGTTACGCTCGTGCAGATGGCGGAAAGGAGAAGGTGGGGGATTCTGTTGGCAGGCTCCCCCGGGCCCCGCCTAAGGATCTGAACCCCTAGGACTTAGGTCGGATGTTCACCGGACCGCTTACGCGGCCAGGCGGACTTCCTCAGCGAAGTTATCGTTCGCATTTAGTTAAAGACCCGGAACGGTGGGTCAGGCCGAGAGAAAGCAACGCCTTTAGACGTCTGTCGATGCTGATCGGCCCCATGCTTGCCCCGCGATAACCGGGAGGAAGATTTGGTGGAGCCGCCGGGAATCGCACCCGGGTCCAGTCCGCTTATTATGCGCGCGTTTATCCCCATAGTCGGGCCGAAACCCGACGCTTTCCATATAGGCCCGCCGCTCAGGGATTTGAAGGGGCCGATCCCGGGGAAATGGAAGTCTCCGGCTGCGGCATGGGCTCGAAACCGGGCGGCTGGGGCCGGGCGTTCCGATCGGCGTTCAGGCGCCCGCCTTCGGCGATCAGCTGCTGATAGGCGCGTCGGTCGGCGCTGAAATCCACCCCGCGCGCGAACAGCACGTCGAAGCGCGGCTCGTGCCCCTGGGCCGCTTGCAGCACCGGCTCCAGCACGTCGGCCGCTTCGCCGATCTCCCGGTCATCGCACGCACGATGCAGGCTGCGCGAGCGGCCCGCCACCAGAAGGGTCAGGTCATAGGCCGTGCCGTTGACGCAGAGGCCTTCGGCGGAGTCGCCGCCGGGCTCGATGGCGTGGACCTCACGCGGGGCGTTCCACATGGCGTGGTTGCGCAAGGCGCTGAACCGCTGGGCCGAGCCGGCCGGCAGCGGCACATCGAAGCCGACGCGGCGTGCGATGCCCGCTTCGCAGCAGGCCAAGCCAGCGCGGCCCTGCACAAAGGCGTCGGAGCCTCGCACCACCACGCGAACCACCGACTGACGTACGCCGTCCGAAGGTCTCACCCAGACCTCGATGATCATCTCGTCGCCGCGCACCACCTGCCACTGCAGCGGCATCAGGCCCCAGAGACGGTAGGTGGCTGGATCGACGCCGTTGTCGACGGGGATCAGGCGCTCGCCGCGGCGCATGCGCCGGTTTCCCAGCGGATCCGCCGCTTCCGGGACCTTCAGGCGCTTCTCCTCCCACCAGCTGTTGGGATCGGGGAGCGGGAAGGGCCAGATCTCAGCCTCGGCGGGCGAGAGGTTCGGCGGCGGCTCCGGCGGGCCCTGCGGCGCACGACGCATCAGCTGCGCCTCGGCAGGAGCCGCCACGGCGAGGGCGGTCAGGAGGGCGAACGCGATCCGGAACACGCTGCCAAAGAGCCCAAGGCGGCCCGAAGGTTCCCCCTCAGAGCGCTTCCACGCCGCGCTGGATGGACAGCACGCCCGTGCGGGACACTTCAACGAGGCCGAGCGGGCGCATGAGTTCGACGAAGCTGTCGATCTTGGATGGCGCGCCGGTCACCTCGAAGACGAAGCTCTCGGCGGTGGTGTCGATCACCCGGGCGCGGAAGATGTCGCTGACCCGCAGGGCCTCCACCCGGTCGCCGCCAACGCCGCGCACTTTCACCAGCGCGAGCTCGCGCTCCAGGCCGTTCGGGTCGCGGGTTACGTCCTGCACGTGGCGGGTCGAGACCATCTTCTGCAGCTGGGCCTCGATCTGGGCCAGCACCTGCGGCGTGCCGCGGGTGACGATGGTCACCCGGCTGGTGTGTGCGCGGCGGTCCGTTTCGGCGACGGTCAGGCTTTCGATGTTGTATCCACGGGCCGCGAAGAGGCCGACCAGGCGGTGCAGTACGCCGGGCTCGTTGTCCACCAGCACGGCGTAGGTCGCCAGGCTTTCCGGCTCGTCCTCGTGAGCCAGATCGTAGACGGATGCGGGCTGGACGTCGGTCATGGCGCGGCTCCTGCGGAAGTCGGAAGGACCTCTAACACCGGCCTCGCTGCTGCGACAGTCCAGGCGTCGCGGGTCCGCTCAGTCACAAGATCGGGAGCGGGGCACCGCCGAGAGGCAGGCGGTGCTATCCTCAGCGGCGGTGAATTCAGGGAAGGAAGCGGCATGGCCGCGCTCAGACTGCCCCAGCACCTCGCCGATCCTCCGCACGTCGACAGCGGCGAGGCGCATCTCCGTTTCGAGCTCCTGGAAGACGTGGACGGCGCCGCCGCCGACTACGGTCGACAGGTGGACGCCGCGCTGGCCGCTCTGCGCGAGCACGACGCGCGCGGCGGGGAACGCCTCAGACGACGCGAACTGGTGGACCGCGCCGCCGACGCCGTCTGGCGGATGATCGTTCAGCACGAGGCCTGCGACTGCTGCGATCACCACGAGCTCCTCCAGCGCCACCATGTGCCGGCGGAGGTCCTGGCTCGCATCGGAGCACGGTCGCACGCCTAAGGGCTAGGTGACCGGCGCGACCTTGGCGCCCAGCACCCGCACCAGTTCGGCCGGGGCGAGGCGCACCTGCAGGCCGCGTTGGCCGCCGTTGACGAAGGCCTCCGCCATTGTTGCGGCGTCGGCGTCCAGCACCGTGGGTACAACCTTCTTCTGCCCGAAGGGGCTGACCCCGCCGACGCGGTAGCCCGTCAGCCGCTCGGCATCCGCAGGCTTCATCATCTCGGCGGATTTCGCCCCCAGGGCGGCGGCCAGCTTCTTCATGCTAACCTCCCTGTCGGAGGCGATCACCACGCAGGCCGGCTTGCCATCCGCCTTGACCATCAGGGTCTTCAGCACCTCGCCCGGCTCGACGCCCAACGCTTCGGCGGCCTGCAAGCCCACGCGCTCGGCGTTCGGATCGTACTCATAGGTGGCGAGGCGATAGGCGACCTTCGCCTTGTCCAGGGCGAGGGTGGCGGGCGTGGTCTTGGACATGTGACCTGAGGTGTCATCCCGGGTGAAGCGAAGCGGAAGGCCAAGCCCATGAACACAGGCCGTGGCCAAGCTGGCTCACCGATATCTGCGTGCGTGGGCCCCGGACAAGCCGCTTGCGCGGCCTTCCGGAACCACTCGCCTCTGGCTCAGACCAGCCGCTTGCCGGCGTCGTCGATGATGGTGCCGAGGTCGCGGGCTTCCTCGGCCATGATCATCTCGTTGTGCGCCTTGCCCGACGGGATCATCGGGAAGCAGTTTTCTTCCTTGGTCACCCGGCAGTCGAAGATCACCGGCTTGTCGCTGTTGATCATCTCCAGGATCTTGGCGTCGAGCTCATCGGCGCGCTCGGCCCGGATGCCGACGCAGCCGAAGGCTTCGGCCATCTTCACGAAGTCCGGCAGGCTGGCCGAGTAGGAGTGCGAATAGCGCTCGCCGTGCAGCAGCTGCTGCCACTGGCGGACCATGCCCATCCATTCGTTGTTCAGGATGAAGATCTTGATCGGCAGGCCATACTGAACGGCCGTCGACATCTCCTGCATGGTCATCTGAACCGAGGCGTCGCCGGCGATGTCCACCACCAGCGCGTCGGGATGGGCGATCTGCACGCCCACCGCGGCCGGCAGGCCGTAGCCCATGGTGCCCAGGCCCCCCGACGTCATCCAGCGGTTCGGCTTCTGGAAGTGGAAGAACTGCGCCGCCCACATCTGGTGCTGGCCGACCTCGGTGGTGACGTAGACCTCCCGGTCCTTGGTCAGCTCGTACAGCCGCTCGATGGCGTACTGCGGCTTAATGAACTCACCGTCCTGGCGATAGCGGAAGCAGTCGCGGGCGCGCCATTCCTCGATCTGGCGCCACCACTCGGCCATGGCCGCCTTGTCGGTGGCGAGGTTGCGCTGCTTCCAGACGGCGATCAGGTCCTCCAGCACGCTGCCGGCGTCGCCGACGATGCCGATGTCGGCCCGCACGTTCTTGCCGATCGAGCTGGCGTCGATGTCGATGTGCACCTTGCGCGAGGTGGGCGCGAAAGCGTCCAGCCGGCCCGTGACCCGGTCGTCGAAACGCGAGCCGACCGCGATCATCACGTCGCAATCGTGCATGGCGTTGTTGGCTTCGAACGAGCCGTGCATGCCAACCATGCCCAGCCACTTGCTGTCCGAGGCCGGGAAGGCGCCCAGGCCCATCAGGGTCGAAGTCACCGGCGCGCCGGTCAGCTCCGCCAGCTCACGCAGCAGTTCGGACGCGCGGGGGCCGGCGTTGATCACGCCGCCGCCGGTGTAGAGGATCGGCCGGCGCGCGCTGGCCAGCAGGGCCGCCGCCTCCGCGATCCGCGCCGGATCGCCCTTCGTGCGGGGGCTGTAGTTGTGGGCGTGCTTGACCTCCGTCGGGCCCTGGTAGGCGCCCTTGGCGAACTGCACGTCCTTCGGGATGTCGATGACCACCGGGCCCGGACGGCCGGAGGTGGCGATGTGGAACGCCTCGTGGATGATCCGCGGCAGGTCGGCGACGTCCTTCACCAAGTAGTTGTGCTTGGTGCAGGGCCGGGTGATCCCGATCGTGTCGCACTCCTGGAAGGCGTCGGTGCCGATCAGGTGGGTGGCGACCTGACCGGTGATGACCACCATCGGGATGGAGTCCATCAGGGCGTCGACAATGCCGGTGACGGCGTTGGTCGCGCCGGGGCCGGAGGTGACCAGGACGACGCCGGGCTTGCCGGTCGAGCGGGCGTAGCCTTCCGCCGCATGGGTCGCGCCCTGCTCGTGGCGCACCAGCACGTGCTTCAGCTTCGGCTCCTGGAACAGGGCGTCGTAGATCGGCAGCACCGCGCCGCCGGGATAGCCGAACAGCGTATCCACGCCCTGGTCGAGGAGGGCGCGCACGACGATCTCGGCGCCGGAGAGGGTTTCCTGCTGGGCTTCGATGGTCTGATGAGCGGTCATTTGCGGATCTCTGTAAGCGCGGTGCGGGGGCGGAGCGTCAGGGCAATAAAAAAGGCCCGCGGGTGGGGCCTGGCGTGAGCGACCGTGTCGGGCTGACGGGGATGTCAGTCCGCGGACGGCCGCCTTACGAGTACAAGGATCTTGCGCACGAGAATTCTCTTAAAGTCGAGGATTAGGCATGTGGCATGCCCGGCCTAAGGCGTCAAGCTGGGCTCTAGCGCAATAAACTGCCTCCACTGGTCTTCGTGACCCGCGGCGGACAGTCGCGGCCATTCGGCCATTTGCCCGCGCATCCAGGTCATCTGCCGTTTGGCGTAGCGGCGGGTCTCCTGCTGGGCGGCGCCCACGGCCTCCGCAAGACTTGTCTCGCCCCCCAAGTGGGCGGCCAGCTCGCGCACGCCCACCGCCTTCATGGCGGGCAGGTCGGGATCGAGATTGCGCGCCGCAAGCGCCTGCACCTCGTCGAGGGCGCCATCGCGCACCATGCTCTCCAGGCGCGCATCGCATCGCGCGTAGAGTTGGTCCCTGGGCGGCTCCAGCGCCACAGCCGACCAGCTCCCCAGCGCCAAAGCCGGCTCTCCCGTCTTCTGCCAGTCTGACAGGGCCGTCCCTGTCGCCGCGAACACCTCCCAGGCGCGGACCAGTCGCTGTCGGTCGCCGGACGATATGCGTGCGGCCGCGGCCGGATCGACTTCGGCCAGCCGCGCGCGGAAGGCGTCTTCGCCCAAATGCATGTAGTCCGCCTCGGCGGCATCCCGCGCGGCCGAGGGGATGGACGGCACCTCGGCGAGGCCGCGCGTCAGCGCCCGGAAATAAAGCCCCGTCCCGCCGACGACCACAGCCGGCCGACCCTTCGCCGCGACATCCTCCAGAACCTGCGCCGCCGCACGAAGCCAGCGCCCGACCGACCAGCCGTCCGCCGGATTAACGGTCCCGAACAGGTGGTGGGGCGCTCGCGCCATCTCCTCCGGACTGGGCGCAGCCGTGATCACCCGCAGGCCGGCGTAGAGCTGCATGGAGTCGGCATTGACGATTTCCGCGCCGGTTCGCTCGGCCAGACGCAGAGCCAGGGCGGACTTGCCGCTTGCCGTCGGGCCGGCGATCAGCCAGATGCGGCGCTGCATGTTCTCCCTCACCTTTGTCAGCCCCGAACCGGAAGCCGCGGCTTCCGCCTACCACAAGGCGCAGGCCCTGCTGAACGGCATGGAAGGCCGACAGCTGGGCGCCGCGGCCTGGGACATCCTCGCGGACGTGTCCGAGGACAAGGTCCGCGCCGCAGCGATCGAGGCGGCCGACGGCCTTCCGGTCGATTTCGCGGTGCAGGCGGGCCAGGGGCGTCGCAAGCGGCTGCTGCTGGCGGACATGGACTCCACCATCATCAACGTCGAGTGCCTGGACGAGCTGGCCGACTACGCCGGGGTGAAGGACCAAGTGTCCGAGATCACCGAGCGCGCAATGCGCGGCGAGCTGCAGTTCGAAGGCGCCCTGCGCGAGCGGGTCGGCATGCTCAAAGGCCTTGCGATCAGCTCCCTGCAGCAGGCCTATGACGAGCGCGTGCGGCTCAATCCCGGCGCCCGCGCCCTTGTTCGCACCATGGCCGCACACGGCGCGCGCTGCGTGCTTGTGTCGGGCGGTTTCACCTTCTTCACGAGCCGTGTGGCGGAAGCGGCCGGCTTCCATGCGAACCGCGCCAACACCCTGATCGAAGCGGGCGACGCCCTGACCGGCGAAGTGGGGGAGCCGATCCTCGGCCGTGAGGCCAAGCTCGCCGCCCTGCAGGAAGAAGCCGCCAGCCTCGGGATCGCTTTGGACGAGGCGCTGGCCATCGGCGACGGCGCGAACGACCTGGCGATGATCGAGGCCGCGGGGCTGGGCGTCGCCTATCGCGCAAAGCCGATCGTGGCGGCGCAGGCCGACGCCAAGGTCGATCATGCCGACCTCACCGCGTTGCTCTACTTCCAAGGCTACACGGACGACGAGTTCGCGCAGGACTGACCGCCGGGGATGCGGGCGCGCTCGAAGCGCGCTAAAGGCCCGCCATGCATCTCCCCCGCGAAGTGAAGGCTGTCGTGTTCGACATGGACGGCCTGCTGGTCGACACCGAGTCGGTGGTGTTCGAGGCGATGAAGGCCACCGCCCGACGCTCGGGCCTGGACCTGCCGTTCGAGGTCTTCATCAAGATGGTGGGCCTGCCGCACGTCCTCAGCGACCAGATCGTCCGCGAGCACTTCGGCGATCCTTTCGACATCGAGCTTTGGCGATCGGGCGTACGCGAGCATTTCTACGAGTTCGCCCAGGCGGGGATCATGCTGAAGGCCGGCGTGGTCGAGCTGCTGGACGAGCTAGACGCTCGCAAGCTGCCCCGGGCGATCGCCACCTCCTCCAACCGCGAAAGCGTCGAACACAGCCTGGGCCAGCACGGGCTGCTGCCGCGCTTCGACGCCTTCATCACCCGCGACGTGCAGCAGAACCACAAGCCGCACCCGGAGCCCTTCCTGAAGGCGGCTGACGCACTTGGGATCGATCCCGCGGACTGCCTAGCGCTGGAGGACTCCCACAACGGCGTACGGGCCGCGTCCGCCGCGGGGATGATGACCATCATGGTGCCTGACCTGCTCGATCCGACGGAGGAGATGCGGGGGTTGTGCGTCCGCATCGCCCGGGACCTGCACGAGGTGCACGAGTTGCTGAGAGCTCAGACCTCGATCAGGTAGCGGCGACCGATCTCGCCGTCGTGCCACGGGTGCGGAACCCGGTCCTGCAGCACGCCGCCGTTCTTCTCGATCACCCGGATGGAGGGCTGATTGCTCTCGGCAACCGTCAGCATCACCTGCTTGAGGTCCGGGTGCTCCGCACGGACGTAGTCGAGCATCGCCGCCAGCATGGGCCCGCCATGGCCCTGGCCGCGCGCCGAAGGCCGCAGGGTGTAGCCGATGTGCCCGCCCCATTGCTCCAGCAGCGGCGTCAGCCGCCAGCGCAGCGAAACTGACCCTAGGAACGCATCATCCCGCGCCCACCAGAGCACGGTCTCCGGGGCGCGGGGCGCCAGCGAGCCGTCCGGCAGGATCACCGTCTCGGGCGGGTTCAGCAGCCGATCCAGAAACCAGGCGGGGTCGTCCTTCGCCGAGGCGATGGACTCCGGGGTCTCCGGGCGCAGGTTGTCACGCGAGTAGCCCTCCGCCATGGCCTCCGCGAAGGAGGCCATGAGCGGCAGGGACGGCCGGACGAGCCGAGGCATCAGCGGCGCGAGGAGCCGCCGGCGTTCGGTCCGCGGTCGAAGTAGCGGAAGAAAGCGCTGTCAGGCGACAGGACCAGGGTGGTGCCGCCTTGGCCCAGGCCCGTCTCATAAGCCTGCAGCGAGCGATAGAAGGACGAGAACGCCGGGTCGCGGCCGAAGCTCTGGGCGAAGATGCGCGTGCGTTGGGCGTCGCCCTGACCGCGGGTGGTCTCGCCTTCCTCCTGCGCGGTGGCCAGCGTGATCGCCACCTCCCGGTCGGCCGAGGCCATGATCTCGCGCTTTTGCTGCTCACCGACGGCGCGGATCTGCGCCGCTTCCTGCTCGCGCGAGGTGCGCATGCGCCGGAACACGGCTTCCTGGTTGGCGGCCGGCAGGTCGGCGCGCTTGATCCGCAGGTCGATCACTTCGATGCCGAGGCGAGAGGCCTGCGCCCGGCGCGCCACGTCCGCCCGCGCCTGAGCCATCAGCTGGCCCCGGCGGCCTGAGATGATCTCGGTGGAGGTCGCTCCACCCAGCACCTGGCGGAGGGAGGAGTTCACGACCCGCTCGATACGGTCGGCCGCCGTGCGCTCGTCGCGCAGGGTCCGGTAGTACTGCAGCGGATCGGAGATGCGGTAGCGCAGGAAGGCGTCCACCATGAGCCGCTCCTGGTCGGAGGCCAGGATCTCTTCCTGGTCGGCCTCGATCGACTGGTTGCGGCGGTCAAGCTTCACCACGTTCTCGAGGAACGGCACCTTGGCGTTCAGGCCGGCCTGGTTGGAGCCTGGCGGGTTCACCACCCGAACCGGCTCACCCAGGCGCACGATGATGGCCTGCTGGCGTTGGTCGACCACGAACAGGGTCTGCGAAAGCACGATCAGCAGCGCGACGGCCGCGACGATGTAGGCGAGCGGACGACCCCTCATTGCGCGGCCCTCCGGCTGGCTTGGCCCTGGGTTTCGGGCTGCGCCTGCACCTGGGGTGCGGCCTGGACCGCCGGCTCGCGCGGGCGGAAGGCGTCAGGCGGCAGGATCACCGGCGCGGTCACGCCGTTGCCGTCGATGATCACCTTGTTGGAGCGGGCGAGGATGCGTTCCATGGCCTCGATGTAGAGCCGGTCGCGGGTCGAGCCCGGCGCGCGGCTGTATTCCGAATAGATCTGGTTGAAGCGGGCGGCTTCACCGAGCGCTTCGCGGACCGCCTGTTCGCGATAACCCTGGGCCGACTGGACGATGCGCGCGGCGTCGCCCTTGGCCTCGTTGATCACGCGGTTGCGGTAGGTGTTGGCTTCGTTGATGGCCGACTCCGCGTCCTGGCCGGCGTTGGCCACTTCGCGGAAGGCGGCGACCACTTCGGTCGGCGGGTTGGCGGAGCGGATCTGCACTTCCACGACGCTGACGCCGGTGCCCCAGGAGTCGAGCGTCCGCTGCATCAGCTCGGCCGCCTGGGCCTGCACCTGCCCACGGCCCGTGGTCAGGATCTGCTGCAGCTGGGTGCGGCCGACCACTTCGCGCATGGCGCTTTCGGCGACGGCCTTCACGGCCTCCTCCGGATTGCGCGTGGCGAAGGCGAAGCGAGCTGCGTCCGAGACACGCCAGCTGACCGAGAAGTCGAGGTCGATGATATTTTCATCGCCGGTGAGCATGAGGCTTTCGCGCGGCACGTCCGCCTCGCTGGAGCCGCCGACGTTGGTCTGGTTCAGGCTGGTGACCGCCACCTTCTCCACCCGCTCGATCGGGTAGGGCAGGTGATAGCGCAGGCCCGGCGCGGCGGAGCGCGAATAGGCGCCGAAGGTGGTGACCACCGCCTCTTCGCTGGGCTGCACGACGTAGAAGCCGGATAGCGCCCAAAGGGCCACCACGCCGCCGGCGACAGCGGCCAGGGCGCCTGGACGGGGACGGCCGCCCGGACCGTTGAAGAACTCGCGCAGGCGCCGGTTCAGCCGGTCGAAATTGGCGTTCAGGTCAGGCCCGTTCGGGCCGCCGGGACCGCGAGGGCCGCGCGGGCCTCCGCCTTGCGGGCGGCGCGGGGGATCGCGCCGGTCGTCGTCCGACGGGGGCTGGCCCCACGGACCGGGATTGGCATTGTCGTTCCAGGGCATCCGCCGCGTCGCGCTCTTTGTTGCTCTTTATGTTTCTCGGGCGCGGCCGGGTCGTTCAAGTCCACCGAACTTGTAAACCGGCGCCGTCAGTCGGATATGAGACCCCTTCCGCCCCAAAGCAAGACCAAGAGGCATGAGCCAACAGCCCGTTCCCGACCGCGCCGCCATCCTGGAAGCCTTGGATAAGGTGAAGGATCCCAAGACCGGCAAGGGACTCTCGGCCGCCGGACTGGTCCGCGGGCTTGTCCTGCGTGGCGCCCGAGCGGCCTTCATGCTGGAGGTGCCGGCCGCCGACGTGCCGTCCTACCGCGCCGTTCGCGAAGCGGCGGAGGCGGCTCTGTCTGCCGTGGAGGGTGTCGAGACGGCGCAGGTCATCCTGACCGCCGAGAACGAAGCGCCCCAGCCGCCGAGCGTCGCGCCCAAGCGCGCCCGAGTGTCCGCTGATCCACAGGCCCGGCTCGGCCACATGCCGGAGGCCGAGCGGCCGGAGCACGTGCGCAAGGTGATCGCTGTAGCCAGCGGCAAGGGCGGCGTCGGCAAATCGACCGTGGCGGTGAACCTCGCGGCCGCCTTTGCGGCCCAGGGCCTACGGGTCGGGTTGCTGGACGCGGACATCTACGGGCCGTCGGCCCCGACCATGCTGGGCGTGGACGGCGAGCCCACCTTCGACGACGAGAAGCGCCTCGTCCCTCTGGAGGCCTGGGGACTGAAGGTGATGTCTATCGGCTTCATCGTGGAGCCGGGTGACGCCGCCATCTGGCGCGGCCCGATGGCCTCGTCGGCGCTGCGGACCATGATGGGCTCGGCCTGGGGCACAGCGGACCAGCCGCTCGACGTGCTGGTCATCGACCTGCCGCCCGGCACCGGCGACATCCAGCTGACGCTCGTTCAGCGGCTGAAGCTGGACGGCGTGGTGGTGGTCTCGACTCCTCAGGAAATCGCGCTGATCGACGCGCGCCGTGCAGCGACCATGTTCGCCAAGACCGGCGCACCGATCCTTGGCGTTATCGAGAACATGGCCTGGTTCGAGGACCCGACGGGCGCGCGCGTGCCGATCTTCGGCGAGGGCGGCGCGGCGGCGGAGGCTGAGCGCCTGGGCGTGCCCCTGCTGGCCCAGGTGCCTATCGAGATGGCGTTGCGCCAGGCCTGTGATGCGGGCCAGCCTCTGGTCGCCACGCGGCCGGACAGCGCTGCGTCCCGTGCCTTCCTGCAGGCGGCGGAGAGGCTCGCCTAGCGAACGGGCGCGGCCGCGAAGCCTTCGCCGGCGCTGAGGGCCAGGGCCTCGCGCGCATCCAGCTCAGCGCGGATCTGCGCGTGTCGGCGCGCGTCCAGGCGGTAGCCGATGAAGCAGGCGCCGCCGAGGATCACAAAGACGATCGGGCCTGAGAGGAA
Organism: Phenylobacterium deserti; assembly: GCF_003254705.1. Taxonomy (GTDB): domain Bacteria; phylum Pseudomonadota; class Alphaproteobacteria; order Caulobacterales; family Caulobacteraceae; genus Phenylobacterium; species Phenylobacterium deserti. The sequence goes on along the minus strand of NZ_QFYR01000001.1, from coordinate 212,643 downwards.
GGCCCACTGCAGCCCGGCCAAGGCTTGCGCGGTGTTCACCGCGCCCTCGGCGGCCTGATAGCCGATCTGCTCCAAGACGTTGAAGGTCAGGAGGATCGCGAAGGCCGCCGCGACCTTCGAGGTCACATTGACCATGGCGTACATCAGCCCCATCCACTCGCGGCCGGTCTCCAGGCGCACCTCGTCGGCGATGTCGCCGGTCAGCGCCCGAATGGAGACGATGAAGCCGGTGTACATCGCGCCCGCCGCCACCATGCCCGGCAAGGCCATCAGGAAGGCGCCGGGCGGGTAGAAGGGGATCGCCAGAAGGGAGAGCGAGTAGACGGTGGTGTTCACCATCAAGGCCCGGTGCTTGCCGATCCGGTTCGCCAGCCAGGCGGTGAGCGGCGCGCCAAGGAAGCCGGCGGCCAGGTAGGCCAGCAGCAGAAGGTTGGCCTGGCCGGTGGTGAAGCCCCGGTGGTCGGTGAAGTAGAAGAGGTAAAGGGCCGCCATCCACATTGGGCCGAGATTGAACAGCAGGTCCGCCAGCAGCAGGCGGATCACGTTCCCTCGTTTCAGCAGGGCCGCATAGTCGCCCAGCCGGAAGCCGGACGTCCGGTCAGCGGGAATGCGCTCGCCCACCATCAGGCAGGCCAGCAGAGCGGTGGCAGGCGCCGCGACGATGATGAACCAGATCATGGCCTTCACGCCGGACGCTTCGCCGCCGCCGCGTGCATCCACCACCACCGGGATCAGCAGCGCGATCACCGCTCCCGCCACGCCGAGGAAGGTGATCGCCCCCATGGTTCGGGAGCGCTGCTCGTAGGTAGGCGCAAGGTTCGACGCCCAAGCCAGGTGCGCCAGATAGGTCATGGACAGGCCGAGATACATGACCAGCAGCCAGGTCACGAGAAAGCCCACGCCGGCGCCTGCGCCCGCACGCATCAGCATGAAGAGGCCCAGCATCATCACGGGCGCGCCCGCCAGCACCCAGGGGCGATAGCGACCCATCCGCGTGCGGGTGCGGTCCATGGCCAAGCCGAGAAGGGCGTCGATCGGGATGTCGATCAGGCGGACCAGCCCGAACGCGGCGCCCACGGCGCCTAGGGTCAGGCCCACGCTGCTTGCGAAGTATTTCGGCAGGTGCACCGACACCGCCAGGGTCACCGCCGAGATCGGGATGTTGGCGGTGGCGAAAGCCAGCACGGCCAGAAGCGACAGCGGCGCGCCGGCGCGCGCTTGAGGCTGAGTCACAAGGAAGGCTCCTGACGGCCGCCCCCATGCCGGGCGGCGGCCGTCAGGTTAGTTGCGTTCGCGCAGAGGAAAAGACCTCAGCCGCCCTGCACCTTGCGCAGGACCTTGGCGGTCTGGGCCCCACCCATGTCATAGGGCTGCTGACCGGCCGGATCGGCGATCTTGTCCCAGTTGTCGCGCACTTCTTCGGCGGAAAGCCCGCCTTCGCCCAGGTAGGCGCCTTCCGTCTCGACGATGCGAGCCACGGCGAAGGCGCCCGCGCCGGCCGTCATGATGACGCCGGTCGGCGCTTCATCCGAGCACAGGTAGACCACGCCGGGGGTCACATACTCAGGCTTCAGCATCTCGAGCATGGCCGGCGGCATCAGGTTCTCGGTCATCCGCGTGGCGGCGACCGGGGCGATGGCGTTGACGTGGATGTTGTTCTTCTGCCCCTCGAGCTTGAGGGTGTTCATGAAGCCCACGATGCCGAGCTTGGCCGCGCCATAGTTCGACTGGCCGAAGTTGCCATAGAGGCCAGAGGACGAGGTGGTGACCACGATGCGCCCGTAGTTCTGCTGGCGCATGATCTCCCAGACCGCCTTGGCAGGCTTCACGGTGCCCAGCAGGTGCACGTCCAGCACCACCTGGAAGTCGCCCACTTCCATCTTGGCGAAGCTCTTGTCCCGCAGGATGCCGGCGTTGGCGACCAGGATGTCGATGCGGCCCCATGCGTCCATCGCCTGCTGGATCATCAGCTGAACGCCCGCGTCGTCGGTGACGGACGAGCCGTTGGCGATGGCTTCCCCGCCGAACGCCTTGATCTCCTCGACCACCGCGTTCGCAGCGTCCGAGCCGCCGCCCGACCCGTCCAGCGCTCCGCCCAGATCGTTGACCAGGACCTTGGCGCCGCGACGCGCAAGCTCCAGCGCATGCTGGCGCCCGAGCCCGCCGCCCGCACCGGTGACAATGGCCACTTTGCCGTCGAAGCGGATGTCCGCCATGAGGATCCCTCTTGAACAGGTGTTCGAATGTGTCAGGCCTTGTGCGGCCTTACTTGCGAGGGCGTCAAGCAAACCGCCGAGGTGACGTGGCGTCACCGGAACCGGTACTGTGGCTTATAATGCACACCGCCGCACCTGCGGCGCCGCCCCATCTTGCGCCGCAACGGCGATGGCCTAGATCGGTTCCATGCATCGTCGATTTGTCACCGCCGCCGCGGCTGCAGCGGCGTTTCTTATGGCCGGCCAGTCCGTCGTGGCCCAGCCCGCGACCTCGGACGCTTTCGGCGTCTGGCGCAACCCGAAGGACAACGTGCGCGTCGAGATCCGGCCGTGCGGCGCCGCTGCGTGCGGCACCGTGATCTGGGCCTCGCCCAAGGCTCAGGCCAAGGCGCGTGAGGCCGGCACCGCCAGCCTCGTCGGCACCCAAGTGCTCAAGAACCTGGAACTGGACGAGCGGCGCGGCGTGTGGCGCGGCAAGGTCTTCGTGCCCGAACTGAATCGCAACTTCACGGGCATCGCCGAGCCGGTTGACGCCGGGCGGCTGCGCGCCAAGGGCTGTGTCATCGGCGGCCTGCTCTGCAAGAGCCAGGTCTGGACCAAGGTCACCTGATCCAGCCCCGCTAAGCGTCAGCTCTTCGGCGGGGCCGCGCTCGCCACCTGCTGCTGTTTCGGATCCATGAACTTCACCAGCACGCGCTGACCGATCAGGAACGGCGCGCCGTCGGCGCTCACCACCACTTCCACGACCCGCTCGTCGGCCCGCTCGGACGGATCGTCCGACTGCAGCTTGCGCGCGCCGAACACCGCGGCGCGTCGGATCACCCGACCGCTGTAGGTCTTTGTGGGATCGCCCTCCGGCGACATCTGCACGGTTTGATTCACGGAGACCGAGGGCAGGGCGCCTTCGGAGATTTCCGCCCGCACAATGCGCGCCGCCTTAGGCTCCAGGTCGAACATGTTGGACACGTTCAGGGTGGAGGCGCCGGCCCCCGGGTTGGCGTAGCGGCGCACGATGCGCCCATCGACGGGCGCGCGGATCACGCTCAGTTCCTGGCTGAAGCGGGCCTCGTTCAGACGCGCTTGGGCGGTCGCGATGGAGGCCTGCTGGGCTTCCAGGTTCGCCTGGGCCTGCCGGATCGCATCGCGCGCCTGATCCAGGCGCTGCCCCGCCACGAAGTTGGAGGAGGCGAGCCCCTGCAGGCGCTCATACTCCCGGTTGGCGGTGGACAACTGCACCCGAAGCACGGCGACCTGCGCGCGCGCCTGGGCCAGTTCCGCGGAAGCCCGCTCGGCGGCCAGGCGCGGCTCGTCGTCCTGCAGGCGCGCGAGCACCTGGCCGCGGCTCACGTCCTGCCCTTCCTGCACCAGCACGTCCGAGACGACGCCCGCCCGGCGGGCGGCGACCTGGATGATGCCGCCTTCCACATCGGCCTTGCCGTTGGCGATGGCGACGTAGGGGCTCTTGGTGGTGGCGGCCGCGGCGGTCTTGGCCGCTTCGGCCTTCTTGGCCTTGGCCTGGCTGTTCATGAACAAGCCGCCAGCGCCAAGGACGACCACCAGACCGACCAGGATCAAGACGGCGCGGCTGCGAAGAAAGGCGAACATATCTCTAGGCTCCGGCGAGCTCGGGTTGTGTCTGGGCCGCGATGGTCTCAGCGCTCCGGGCGGTGCGTCGGTCATCGAGGATGCGGCCGTCCTCGATGTGGATCACGCGATCGGCGTAGGCTTCCAGCCGCGGGTCGTGGGTGACGCAGATCACCGCTGCGCCATGCTCCTTGGCCGCCCGCTGCAGAAGCTTGATCACGATCTGGCCGTTCTCCCCGTCGAGGGCGGAGGTCGGCTCGTCGGCGAACAGCAGGCGCGGGTTCTTGGCCAGGGCGCGGGCGATGGCCACCCGCTGCTTCTCCCCGCCTGACAAAGCGGCGGGGCGCATGTTCATGCGGCTCTCCAATCCCACTTCCGTCAGCGCCTGGACCGCGCGCTCGCGCGCCTGACCTTTGGAGAGGCCCTGGTATTTCAGGATGATCTCCACCTGCTGCAGCGCGGTCAGCGCTGCAAACAGGTTGAAGCCTTGGAAGATGAAGCCGCAGTGCTCGAGCCGGAACTTGTCGATCTTGCCCGGCCGCAGGCTCCAAAGGTCCTGGCCCAGCGCCTGGACCTCGCCGGTGTCCGGCCGCAGCAGGCCTGACAAGGCTGCGACCAGGGTCGACTTGCCAGAGCCCGATGGGCCCATGACCATCGTAAGGTCGCCGTGACGGGCGTCGAAGTCGACGTTCTTCAGCACCTCGATAAAAGTGCGGCCGGTCTTGAACCGCTTGGAAAGGCCGTGGGCGACCAGCGCCTGTTCGGAGCGAGCGCTCATCGCAGCAGGTCCGCAGGCTGGCTCTTCTTCAGGATGCCGAGGGCCAGCAGGCCCGAGAACATCGCGATGACGAGCAGCAGGATGGCGACGGTGATGATCCAGTTGGCCGGGAAGCTCATGGGCACCGAGCCGGACGCCAGGGCTGCGACGCCCCAGGTCAGCAGGGCGGTGGCGAGCAGGCCCGCGATGCCCACCCAGAACGACAGCTCCAGGATGACCAGCCGCAGGCTGCCCATGGAGACGCCCAGGGCTCGGAGGCTGGCGAACTCCTTGATGCTCGACAGGATCGCGCCACGCAGGGTTTGCGAGGTGATGCCCACGCCGATCAGGAAGCCGAGGAAAAGGGAGAAGCCCAGGAAAATCCCGATGATCTGCTCCTTCATGATGGCCTTCTGGTTGGCCTTGGAGAGCTCTTCCTTGGTCCAGGCGCGGTAGGTGTCCTTGGCGACCGCGTTAAGCTGGTCGCGCACCGCCTCGGCCTGGCTGGCGTCACGGATACGCACCATCAAAGGGCCGGTCTTGTCGTCGCCGCCCGCCATGCCCAGCAGCCGCAGGCTGTCACGGGACATGACCACCTGCTTGTTGTTCACGTTGGGATAGTTCTCGAGGATGCCGCGAATGTAGACCGTGCGCCCGTTCAGCGTGGCCATGTCGCCCGCCTTGACGCCCAGCGCTCCCAGCGCCGTGCGGTCCACCGCCACGGCATAGGGCTCCATGAGCGCCCGGCGTACATCCTCGCTGTAGTCGATTGGCAGGGTCACGGCGCCGGGACGAGGATCGACGATGTTGATCTGCACGCCCTCCGTGACCTGCTTCTGGCCATCCTTGGGGATGTTCTGAAAGCGCGCCCAGCTGCCGCCCAGTGCGGCCACTTCGACCACGTTCGGGTTCAGATAGATCAGAGGCTGGATTCTGGCCGGCAGGGTGTTGGGGCCGTTGACCAGGCTCTCGGACTTGGGCGCCAGGATCATGATGTCGGCGCGGCTGCGCTCGATGGTCGCGGTTGAGGCCTTCACGATGCCGGTGAACATGCCGACCTGGGCAAGCACCAGCAGGCCCGAAAAGGCCAGGGCCACCATCGCAGCGGTGTAGCGGCGCCACTCGTAGAGCAGAGTGGACAGGGCCAGCGACATCGTCTTCCCCCTCAACGTCCCGAGATGTCGTCCGCCGCAACTGGTGCGGGCCAGTTAAATCCCGGTAAGACTATACTACCTCGGATTAATTCGGCGTAACGTCACTCTTTCTGGCTGCGTAACGGCTCTGTTACACCCGACTTGCGCAACCGCTTGTCTTGGCTCTATCGGCAAGGAACAGCCGCATGATCGTCGCGGCGCACGGGAGCCTCAATGTTCCGTCCTGAAAACGCCCAGAGCCTGGTGGGCCTGGTGCTGACTATCGGCCTGTGCTGGCTCCTTTCCGAGAACCGCCGCCGTTTCCCTTGGAAGCTCGCCATCGGCGCGGTTCTGCTCCAGGCGGTTCTGGTGCTGGCGCTGTTCGGTTTGCCCGCTCTGCGCGTCGGCCTGCAAGGCGTCGGCCAGGCGGTGGACGGCCTGGCCTCCAGCACCCAGGCCGGCGTCTCGTTCGTCTTTGGGTTCCTAGCCGGCACGCCAAGCCAGCCGTATCCCCTGACCAACCCCGGCTCGCTTTTCGTGTTCGCCTTCCGCGTCCTGCCGGTGATCCTGGTGGTCTGCGCCCTAGCCGCCCTTCTGTGGCACTGGCGGATCCTGCGCTGGCTGACCCAGGGCTTCGGCTTCGTCTTCGAAAAGACCATGGGCCTGCGCGGCCCGCCCGCCCTGGCCACCGCCGCCACGGTCTTCATGGGTCAGGTGGAAGGCCCGATCTTCATCCGCTCCTATCTGGCCAGCTTGTCGCGCTCGGAGCTGTTCCTGCTGATCGCGGTCGGCATGGCCTGCGTGTCCGGCTCCACCATGGTGGCCTACGCCACCATCCTGCGCGACGTCCTGCCCAACGCGGCGGCGCACGTGCTCACCGCTTCCATCATCTCCGCGCCTGCCGGCGTGCTGCTCGCCCGCGTGGTGGTCCCGCGCGACCCCGCCGTGGAATCCCCCGAAGCCCTCGATGTGGGCGGCGGCAAGACCTACGACAGCTCGGTGGACGCCCTGATCAAGGGCACATCCGACGGCCTCTCCATCGTGCTGAACGTCGGCGCGACCCTGATCGTGTTCGTCGCCCTCGTGGCGATGGTGAACGGCATCTTGGGCGTCCTGCCGGACGTGGGCGGCGCGCCCCTGTCGGTGGAGCGCGGCTTCGGCGTGCTGTTCGCGCCGCTCGCCTGGGCGATGGGCGTGCCCTGGCATGACGCGCCTGCGGCCGGCTCGCTGCTGGGGGTGAAGCTGGTGCTGACCGAGTTCAGCGCCTTCATTAACCTGGGCGGCATCCCGGTGGGCGAGATCAGCGAGCGCAGCCGCGTGATCATGACCTACGCCCTGTGCGGCTTCGCCAACATCGCCTCGGTGGGCATCAACGTGGCCGGCTACACCGTCCTCGTGCCCGAGCGCCGGGCCGAGGTGATCGGCATGGTCTGGAAGGCGATGATCGCCGGCTTCCTCGCCACCTGCCTCACCGCCTCGGTGGTGGGCGCAATGCCCGCGAGCCTGTTCGGCCTCTGAGGCGCGTGCGGCGCTCCTACGCCAACCAGGTGTAGGGGCGCGGGTAGGGCTCGTCTCGGGCCAGGTAGACGACGCCCATGATGCACCGCAGGGCGAACCAGATCCCGACCACCGCCAGGATGAAGCCGCCGATCAACAGCAGCGGCACGCCGACCAGGATCAGCGAAAGCGGGATGCCGAAGAAGAAGAGGGCGCCGCCGATCAGCCACCAAGCGATCGACAGCCAGAAGGTGCGGATCAGGAAGGTGTAGTGGGTCCGCATGCGCGTCCCGGCTCGATCACGGTTCATGTAGGCGATGATCAGGCCGACGAAGACCGTCACGCCGATGGCGTAGGTCAGCAGGTAAAGCCCGTAGGCCACCGCCGGCATGGTGCGGTCCTCGACGGTTCCGTAGCCCAGGCGATCAGTCACAGGCGCTCTCCTTCAGTCCCACGCAGGATCGCCGAACGAGGTGGGAAGGGGAAGAGATCCTTGGAAGATGGGGTCAGGCTCGGACGAGCGTGATCTCCACGCCGGCGCCGGTGGCGTGCGGCGCCAGCGCCAGCGGCTTTTCCACCCGCACCCGTGCCCGGGTCACCCGCGGGTCGGCCAGACAGGCGCGGGCCAGCCGTTCGGCGAAGGTTTCGACCAATTCGATATGGCCTTCCTCGGCCACGGCCCGGGCGGCGTGCAGCACGTCCTCGTAGTTGAGGGTGTCGGCAAGCTTCACCGCGCCAGCGGTGGGCACGTCCAGCTCCACATCGACCACCAGCGGCTGAACGCGGCCGATCTCGTGCTTGTAGACGCCGATCTCGGCCTGCACCTGCAGACCCGTGACGAACACCTTGGTCATCACGACCTTGGCGTCGGGCGCGGGCGGGGCGTCGTTGTCGGTGCGGGCGGCGGCGACCATGGGGCGATCCTCCTCAGGCGCGCCAGGCCAGATGCTGGCCGGAGTCGACGGCGATCATCTGGCCGGTGACCGATGGGGCGTCAATCAGATAGCGCAGCGCGTGGGCGATCTCGGCAGGGTTCACCGGCCGCTGCATGAGGGTCCCGCGCGCTTCGGCTGCGAAGTCCGCCGGATCCTGGTGAATGGACTGCAGGGTGGGCCCCGGGCCGATGCCATTCACCCGCACGCGCGGGGCGAGGGCCTGGGCCATCATCCGCGTGGCGTCCCAAAGAGCGGCCTTGCTCAGCGAATAAGAGAAGAAGTCTGGGGTGGGGCGGAAGACCCGCTGGTCGAGGATGTTGACGATCAGCCCTTCGCGCTCGGCGGGGAGCCTTCGGGCGAACACCTGCGACAGCACCAGCGGCGCACGAAGGTTGGTCTCGAGGTGGGCATCCCAGGACGCACGGTTGAAGCTCTCGAAGGCGTCTTCCTCGAAGACGCTTGCCGAATTGACCAGCAGGGTGACCGGTCCGAGCTCGGCTTCAGCTTCGCCGACCAGGGCGACCGTGGCGGCTTCCTTGCGCAGGTCGCAGGTGACGATGGTCGCGCGGCGGCCGCGGGCGCGCACCTCTGCGGCGGCGCTTTCGGCGTCGTCATCGACGCTGCGGACATGGATCGCGACGTCGAACCCCGCCTCTGCGGCGGCGGTGACCAGGGCGCGGCCGATGCGGCGGGCTCCGCCGGTGATCAGCGCAGCCCCGCGGCTAGCCACGGGCGCGGGCCCTCAGCCGGCTCAATCCAGACGGCCGAACTCGTAGAAGTTCAGCGCGCCGACGACGACGAGGAAGATGACGATGGCGGCGATGCCGGACATGGGCGGCTCCAGACTCTGATGGCGCGGCTTTAGCGAGGCGCGCGGTTTGCTGCAAGCGCCCGGGGCTTCAACGAGGCGCGGAGCTTCAGGTTCTCCGGTCAGGTGACGCAGCGACAGGCCTTCCCGAGGACGTTTCCATCTTTAAAATGACTGTTTGAATGCGAGCCTGAACCGGGCCCAGGAGGACGCGATGCGAGAGAGTCTGAAGTTCTTCATCGACGGCGAGTGGGTTGAGCCCGCCGAACTGAAGACCCTGGACGTCATCAATCCGGCGACCGAGGAGGTCTGCGGCCGGATCGCGCTCGGCGGGGCGGCCGATGTGGACCGGGCGGTGCAAGCCGCGCGCAAGGCTTTCGCCAGCTGGTCCCAGACCAGCCGCGAGGAGCGGCTGGACATCCTTCAGCGCATCGTCGCCGAGTACCAGAAGCGCTTCGGCGTTCTCGCCGCCGCCGTCACCGAAGAGATGGGCGCACCAGCGTCCCTGGCGCAGCGGGCGCAGGTTCCCATCGGCATGGCGCACCTGGCCACCGCCGCCGAGATCCTGAAGACCTTCAAGTTCGAGGAGGATCGCGGCCAGACCATGATCCTGAAGGAGCCGATCGGCGTCTGCGGCTTCATCACCCCCTGGAACTGGCCGCTGAACCAGATCGCCTGCAAGGTGGCGCCGGCCTTGGCGACGGGCTGCACCATGGTGCTGAAGCCCTCGGAAGTGGCGCCCTTCTCCGCCCAGATCTTCGCCGAAATCCTGCAGGCCGCGGGCGTTCCGGCCGGCGTGTTCAACCTGGTGCACGGCGATGGCCCTGGCGTCGGCGTCGCCCTGTCCAGCCACCCCGACGTGGACATGATCTCGTTCACCGGCTCGACGCAGGCGGGGATCGAGGTGGCGAAGAACGCCGCTCCGACCGTGAAGCGCGTGCACCAGGAGTTGGGCGGCAAGAGCCCGCACGTGGTTCTCGACGATGCGCTTTTCACCAAGAGCGTCGGACGCGGGGTTGCGTCCATGATGACCAACTCGGGCCAGAGCTGTAACGCGCCCACCCGCATGCTCGTCCCGCAGGCCCGCATGGAAGAGGCGATCGCGGTGGCTCGCGAGTCCGCCGAGCGGATCACCGTGGGCGATCCCAACGGCAACCACACCCTAGGCCCCGTGGTCTCCGAGGCGCAGTTCAACAAGATCCAGGGGCTGATCCAGAAGGGGATCGACGAGGGCGCCACCCTGGTCACCGGCGGCCCTGGACGGCCGGAAGCGCTGGAGCGCGGCTATTTCGTGAAGCCCACCGTGTTCGCCAATGTCACGCCCGAGATGACCATCGCGCGGGAAGAGATCTTCGGGCCTGTCCTGTCGATCCTCGGCTACGCCGACCTGGACGAGGCGGTGGCGGTGGGCAACGACACCGAATATGGCCTCGCCGCCTACGTCAGCGGCGCAGATGCCGCTCAGGCGCGCCAGGTGGCCCGCCGGCTGCGCGCCGGCCAGGTGACGATCAACGGCGCCATGGACGTCACCGCGCCGTTCGGCGGCTACAAGATGAGCGGCAACGGCCGCGAATGGGGCGACTTCGCATTCCACGAGTTCCTTGAAACCAAGGCTGTCGTCGGCTGGGGCGAGCAACAGGCCGCGGAGTAGGGCTCAGGCGGGCCTTAGCCGGCGCGCTCGGGCCCAGCCGAGCACGGCGAGCCCCGCCAGGGTGGAGATCACGGAGCCGGCGACCACGCCCAGCCGCATCTGCGCCTGGGCGGGGCTGGCTTCGAGCGCCAGCTGGCCCAGGTAGAGGCTGAGGGTGAAGCCCGCCCCGCAAAGCAGGCTGACGCCCAGGATGTCGGCCCATCCGGCGCCGGTCGGCCGGCGCGCCTTCTTGAGCGCGATCAGCAGGGCGCAGGCGCCGAAGATGCCGAGGGGCTTGCCCACGGCCAGCGCCAGGGCCGTCCCCAGCGCGACCGGGCTCGCTACATTGCTCACCGCGAGCTCACGGAACGACACGCCCGCCGCAGTGAAGGCGAACAGCGGCAGGACGAAGTAGGCCACGTAAGGGTGCAGCCCCTCGACGAAGTCCTCGGTCACCCCCGGCCGATGCGGCTTGCGAGGCTCGATGGGCACGGCCATCGCCGCCGCGATGCCGGCCAGCGCTGTAGAGAGCCCCGCTTTCAGGGCGAAGGCCCACACAAGGATGAAGCCCAGGCCGTAGAACAGATAGGGCGCCCGGCGCCACCGCCCCATCAGGAACATCAGCGCCAGGGCAGTGGCCCCTCCACCAAGCGCCGGCAGGCTCACAGGGTCGCCGGCAAGAACGCCGCTGATCGCCACCGCGCCCAGGTTCTGGAGGATGGCGATCGTCAGCAGAAACGTCCGCAGGGCCGGTGGGGTGCGCGGTCCGGCCAGCGCCAGGGCCGCCATGGCGATCGCCATGTCCGTCCCCGTCGTGGCGGGCCAGCCTGCCAGCGCCGGACCCGAGCCGGTGTTGAGCAGAAGGTAGATGACCGCCGGCGCCAGCAGCCCGCCCAGGGCCGCAGCGATCGGCAGCGCCAGGCGGCGCGGGTTCGCGAGCTCGCCCCGCAGCGCCTCGTGCTTCACCTCCAGGCCGAGCACGAAGAAGAAGATGGCCATCAGGCCATCGCGCACCCAGGCCAGCACGCTACGCGTCTCATGAAAGGCGCCGAACTGGACGGTGAAAGGCGCGCCGATGAACTCGAAATAGCGCGGCGCGAGCGGGGAGTTGGCCATCGCCACGGCGGCCAGCGCGGCCGCCGCCAGCACCACGCCGGAGGCGGACTCGGTTCTCAGGAAGTCGAGCGTGATGCGACGGGCCATGCCGAGCGGTTAGCACGAGCCAAGGCTCGGCAGTAGCCGCGCGAGGTTGCCAGCCCGTGGGTGGAGGCCCATTTGGGTTCGATGCCCGTTTCCCCCGCCTACCGTCCGGATCCCGTCTTTCCGCAGCTCGGACGCGAGTTCGCCGATCCCGTGAACGCGGCCGACTTCCCGCAGACCATTCTGCGCTTCCGCAACGATCGGGCGGCGGCCACGGTCGGTCTGCAGACGCTGACGGACGAGGAATGGATCGCCCATTTCGGCCGGTTCGAGCCGCTGCCCGGCAACATCAATCCGCCGTTGGCCCAGCGCTATCACGGCCATCAGTTCCGCTCGTACAACCCCGACCTTGGCGACGGTCGCGGCTTCACCTTCGCCCAGATGAGGGAGGTCGGGACCGATCGTCTTCTGGAGCTGGGCACCAAAGGCTCGGGCGAGACGCCCTGGTCGCGTTCGGGCGATGGTCGCCTGACCCTCAAGGGCGGCGTGCGCGAGGTGCTCGCGACAGCCATGCTCGAGGCCTTGGGCGTGCCGACCTCCCGCTCGTTCTCGCTGATTGAGACTGGAGAGGAGCTGGTGCGCGGCGACGAGCCCAGCCCGACCCGCTCATCGGTGCTGACTCGCCTGTCGCACAGCCACATCCGCTTCGGCAGCTTTCAGCGGCACGCCTTCTTCGACGCGCCTGAGCGCATCAACGCTCTCATCGAGCACGTCGTCGCCAACTACTATCCGGAGCTGAGCGACGCCTCCGATCCCGCGGCGGCGCTGCTGGATGCGGTGGTGGCCCGGGTCGCCAAGCTCGCGGCGCGCTGGATGGCGGCCGGCTTCGTCCATGGCGTGCTCAACACCGACAACATGAACATCACGGGCGAGAGCTTCGACTATGGCCCATACCGCTTTGCGCCCTACTCGAACCCGAACTTCACCGCCGCCTACTTTGACCAGACCGGGCTTTACGCCTTTGGCCGCCAGCCCGAGGCGGTGTTCTGGAATCTGCAGCAGCTGGCCGGCTGCTTCACGCTGGTCACCGAGTCGGATCCGCTGATCGAGGCGCTGAACCGCTTCGGGCCGACCTACCGCGACGAACTGGTCACCGCGATCCTCGGGCGCCTGGGCCTGCAGCCCAAGGGAACGGAGGACGACGCGGCGTTCATCCAGACGGTTTTCGGCGCCTTGGCCGGAGGCGGCGAGGCGCTTCGTTGGGAGCCGCTGTTCTTCGACTGGTTCTGCGGCGACGCCGCCCGTGCAGACCGCAGTCCGCGCGCCGAGATCTACGCGCACGAGGGGTTTCAGCCCTTCCGTGAAGCCATCGCCGGCTACCAGGCCGAGCGGCCGGAGCGGCTTCAGCACCCCTTCTTTGCGAACGCCGAGCCCGAAGAGCTGCTCTACGACGAGATCGAGGCGATCTGGGCGCCGATCACCGAACAGGACGATTGGTCGGCCTTCCACGCCAAGCTCGAGCGGATCGAGACGGCGCGGCAGGCCTGGGGCTTGTGGGCGCAGGGCGAGGGCGAACGCGCCTAGGCGTGGCGGGCGAACACCCGCGTCTTGCCGCCCGGCAGCAGCAGAAAGGTGTTGTAGGCTTCCTTGCGCCCGTCGCGCGCCTCCATGCCCGGCGAGCCGATGGGCATGCCAGGCACGGTCAGGCCGATGGCCTTGGGCTTCTCACGCAGCAGCCGTTCGATATCCGCCGGCGGCACATGGCCGACGGTGACGTAGCCGCCCACCTGCGCCACGTGGCAGGAGGACAGCTCGTCTGGCACTCCGTGCTTGCGCCAGATGGGGCTGACGTCCTCGACCTCGACCACCTTGGGATGGAAGCCCGCCCGGCTCATGGTGCTGATCCAGCCCTTGCAGCAGCCGCAGGAGGACGTTTTCCAGACGGTGACGGTTCGCGGAGCGGCGTGGGCGACGCCTGCCAGCGCCAGCATGGGCGCGGCGGCGAGAAGGGTGCGGCGGTTGAACATCGGAACTCCAATCGCACGAGGCGGCTGAGAGTTAGATGATCTTCCGCAAATGCGGCGGCAAGCCGACGGCTTAAACTTCGGGCGACGGATCGTTTTTGGGCCGCGAAGCCCACTGCGCCAGCACCACCCCGCCCAGCGCGATCGCCGCGCCCAGCGCCTGCATGTGTCCGATCGGCTCGGCAAACAAAACCCAACCCAGCCAGGCCGCCACCACCGGCTGGACCAGCACCACCACCGAGGCCGTGGGCGTCGGCAGCCGTCCCATGGCCCAGGCGATGGAGCCCTGGCCGGCGACGTGCATCAGGCCCAGCCCGACGCAGGCCGCCCAGCCGCCGGCGCTGCCGGGCAGGATCGGTTCGCCCAGAGCAAGAGCGGCGATCAGCATCATCGGCAGGCCCACCGCGCCCGACCAGAACATCAGGCGGCTGGCGCTCTCGCGCTTCCGGCCCTCGCCCATGGCGATCATGTAGAGGGCGTACCAGAGAGCGGTGAGCACCGAGAGGGCGTTGCCCAGCGGCGGGTTCACGCCAGGCCCGCCGCCCTTCTCGAGCGCCATCATCCAGGCGCCGGCGACCGCCACGGCCACGGCCAGCAGGAAGGTCTTTCGTGGGCGCTGGCGCAGGAAGATCCAGGCGAACGCCGTCACCACCACCGGGGTGAGGTTGGACAGCACCGTGGCGTTGGTCACCGAGGTGTAGCGGATGCCGTAGTGCCAGAACCCCATGTCCAGGGCGAACATCAGCCCGGCGATCAGCGCCAGACGCGACGGTAAGCCTACGCCGCCCCCCGCCCCAGCGCTGGCCCTTCCCGCCATCAACGCCAGGAAGGGCAGGGCGAAACCCAGCCGCCACACGCCCGCCGCCGCCGGCCCGGTGTCCGTCAGGCGCACGAGGATGGGGGAAAGTCCGATGACGCAGGCGCCGAAGACCAGAACCGCCAGCGCTTTCCAGCGCGGCGCCGACGGCGCGGCCATCGCCTCACTCAAAGCCCATCTCCCGTCGAAGCTCGGTGGCGGTGATACCGCGCCCGCGCAGTTCGCGCAGCGTTTCCGCTCGGTCGCGCTTGGCGAACCGCTTGCCGTCGGGGCCCGTGAGCAGCCGGTGGTGGCGATAGATCGGCGTGGGAAGGGCTAACAGCGCCTGCAGCAGCCGCTGCACGTGCGTCGCTTCGAACAGATCCTGGCCTCGCACCACGTGGGTGACCCCCTGGAGCGCGTCGTCGTGCACCACCGCCAGGTGATAGGCCACGCCCACATCCTTGCGGGCCAGCACGACGTCCCCGCCAAGTTCCGGCCGCGCCTGGATCACGCCTCGCTCGCCGCTCGGCCCTTCGCCATCTTCGATGAAGGTAAGGCCCTCGAAGCCGCCGAGGGCCCGCTCGGCCGCGGTGAGCGACAGGCGCCAGGCGAACGGCTCGCCAGCCGCCAGCCGCGCCGCCTCCTCCTCGGCCGGCAAGGGGGCCCCGCGAAACACCTCCATGGCGCCGTGCGGGGCGCGGCCGATCTCCTCGGCGATCTCTTTGCGGGTCCGGAAGCAGCGGTAGAGCAGGCCCCGTTCCGCAAGCTCCCGCAGCGAGCGCTCGTAGTCAGCGAAGTGATCCGATTGCCGGCGGACCGGCTGCTCCCAGGACAGGCCCAGCCAGGCGAGGTCCTCCAGAATTCCGTCCTCGTACTCGGGACGGCAGCGGGTTCGGTCAATGTCCTCGATGCGCAGGATGAAGCGGCCGTGCGCCGCGCGCGCAGCTTCGAACGCGGTCATGGCCGAGAACGCATGGCCGCGGTGCAGCCAACCGGTCGGTGACGGCGCGAAGCGGGTGACGAAGGAGGCGCTCACGGCGCCGCTCCTAGACCTCGTGCCGGGGTCTGGGGAAGAGGCCCATGTGGCTGAACACGGCGCGGAAGAACGCCGTCTCCCCGCCAAGCGCCTCGATCAGGTGCTCGAACTGTTTGAAGCCGGCCATCTCGGCCAAGCCGTGGGCCGCGCACCAGGCGGCCACGGTGGCCAGTTCCAGATCCACCGTGGCCTTGGGGTCGGCGCCCAGCTCCACCAAGGTTTGGCGCACCTTGCAGTACGCGCTTTCCTCGTCCTCCTCGGTGACGTGCGGCAACGCCTCCTTGTTGCGGGCCGCGTCGTACATGATCCGATAGAGCGCCGGGTGCTCCCGGGCGAAACAGACATAGGCGATGCCGAGCGCGCTCAGCCGTTGGTGCCCTTGCGCCTGCGCCTTGGCCGTCGTCATGGCGCGGTCCAGCATGATCCAGCCGTCGTGCGCCACGGCGTCCAGCAGTTCGCTCTTGTCCTTGAAGTGGTGGTAGGGCGCCGCCGGACTGACGCCGGCCTCGCGCGCAACAGCTCGCAGCGACAAGGCCGCCGGACCTTCAGCCTCCAGAAGCCGGCGCGCCGCATCGACGAGCGCCCGGCGCAGGTCGCCGTGGTGATAGGGCTTGCCGTCGGCCGGCTTCGAAGCGCTCATCGACGGCATCCTAGAGACGCTTTCCCGAGCGGTAAATGCATCTTGACGATGCTTAGATGCGAGCATATCTAAGCACCGTTCAAATCGAACCGCCTCCGCTCCCCCGGAGGCGCCAACTCAAAGGTGTGTGTCATGACTACTGTTGCGAAGGTCGCCAACTTCGAACGCCTCTTCGACCGGCTGGGCGCGCCGCTGCTGCTCCTCCTCGGACTGACCGCTGCGGCCGCCGTGGCGGTGGTGAGCTGAGACGTTCGGCGAGAACAGAGAGGGGCCCTTCGGGGCCCTTTTTTGCACGCGCCCTTGTCATGGCCGCGTCTTCGAATCTTCCGTATAGTTGGAACTGCAGCGGATTTTCGCTGCGCGCTGGATCGGAGGCCTCGTCTTCAGTCCGTTAGCGTACGACATAACGGTGCTCAGGCGCCGCGGGAGGTCCGGTCATGCAGGTGCTTAGTCGCCCGCCGTCCGGCTGGCCTGCCCTTGTGCTGAACGCGGACTTCAGGCCGCTCAGCTACTATCCCCTGTCGCTGTGGCCTTGGCAGGAAGTCATCAAGGCCGTGTTCCTGGATCGGGTCGACGTGGTCTCGACCTATGACCAGGTCGTCCACTCCCCGTCCTTTGAGATGCGCCTGCCGAGCGTCGTATCGCTCAAGCACTACGTGCCGCAGGACCGGCCCCCGGCCTTCACCCGCTTCAACCTGTTCCTCCGCGACAGTTTCAGCTGCCAGTACTGCTCGTCGGGCGAGGATCTGACGTTCGATCATGTGATCCCGCGCTCTCGGGGCGGGCGGACCACCTGGGAAAACATCGTCACCGCCTGTGCGCCCTGCAACCTGACGAAGGGCGGGCGGACGCCGAAGGAGGCGGGCATGCATCCGCACATGCGGCCACGGCGGCCAAGTTCGCACGAGCTGCAGGAGCGAGGACGCAGGTTCCCGCCGCACCACCTGCACGAAAGCTGGCTCGACTACCTCTACTGGGACATCGAGCTGGAGGCTTGATCCGTCAGGCGGACGCCTGCAGGGCGCCGGCAGGGGCGGCCCCGCCGCGCAGGGCGCCCTTCACCTTCCGCACGACCTGCACCAGCTTCTGGACGGGCCGGGGCATGGGATCTCGGCAGAAGGCGAGCTTCTTCACATAGGTCGGCACCCGCCAACGGGACACCGATCCGGCTGGGAAGAGCGCCACGTCGCCTGGCCGAAGGCTGCGCGGGCCTGAGCCGTCGTCGACCACCACCTCGCCCTCCAGGATGTGGACCCACTCGTCGCCGGCGAAGTGCCAGTCGAACTCACCGGCGGTGCAGTCCCACACCGCCGTCAGGGCCGCGCCGTCGGCGGCTTGCGACAGCACGGTGCAGCGGGCCTGAGGCGCGCCGGCGCGGATCCACTCGGGCCGGATGGGCGCAGCCTCCAGTGCGACGGCGTCGATGGCCGCAGCGGCGATCGTGGTCATGGTGAAATCCTGAAACAGCCTTGGCTGCTAGACGCGCAACGGTCGCGGTTGTTCCGAACGCCGTGAACCGCCCGCGGCTCAAGCCGTTGCGCGCCGGTGGACATCCCGCTTTCCCTCCAGGCGGGCCTTTGGGGCCTGCTCAGCGGCTCGGCGCTGATCCTCGGCGCTGCAGTCGGCTATTTCGCCCGCGTTCCGGCTCGTCTGATCGCCGCTATCATGGCGTTTGGCGCGGGTGTTCTGATCTCGGCCTTGTCGTTCGAGCTGATGGACGAGGCGTGGCGGCGCGGCGGGTTGAACGCGACGGCCGTCGGCTTCCTGGGTGGAGCGGCGATCTTCACCTTCGCGAACCTCGCGTTGGCCAGAGCCGGGGCCAGGCACCGCAAGCGTTCGGGCGCGCAGCAGGCCGGCGAGGAGGGCAGCGGCGCGGCCATTGCGCTGGGCGCCCTGCTGGACGGCATCCCGGAGTCGGTGGTGATCGGCGTCAGCCTTCTTGGCGGCCAAGGCGTCAGCCTGACCGCCGTCATCGCCATCTTCCTGTCGAACATCCCCGAAGGGCTTTCCAGCTCGGCGGGCATGCGCAAGGCAGGTCGCCCGGCGGTGTTCGTACTGGGCATGTGGGCGGTGATCGCGGCCCTGTCGGGCGTCGCGTCCTGGGTCGGCTACAGCGTCTTCAGCGGCTTCTCGCCAGCCGTGATCGCCGCGACCCAGGCCGTGGCGGCCGGCGCCATCCTGGCCATGCTGGCCGACACCATGATTCCGGAAGCCTTCGAGGAGACCCGCGACTTCGCGGGCCTGATCACCGTGGCCGGCTTCCTGGCGGCGTTCGCGCTATCGCGCGCCGGCGGCTAGCGGAAAACGTAGACGCCGCCCATCGGACGCTGCGGGGCCTCGGCCAGGCCACGGATCTCCAGCCGCGCACGACGTGCGCCGCACTCGCAGCGAACCCGCTCCTCGAGATCCTCGATGCAATGACGGCCCAACCCCTGACCCAGCCAGTGGCTGGCGTCCAAGGCCGCCTCACGGCCGCAGTTGCACACCGCCCAAAGGCTGCTGCGCGCCGCCAGGGCCTGGTTGAGCCTGGGCGCGCCCAGCGCCGCGCCGATTGCCTGATAAGAGCCGCCGTCCGCCATGATCCGCCTCCGAGAGTAGAACAAAAGCAGAACTCCTATTGCTTTGCGACTCCGCGGGGGATGTGCCGCGGCAGGGGTGCTCAACCTGACGCTGATCGGGTCCTCAGGAACCTGCCCGTCGCTCCACCATTAGGCCGGGGAAGCATTCGGGAGAGCTCGATGAACCAGTCCAGACCAGCCGGGACCAATGCGTCCGATTCCGCGCCGGGTGTCGATGACGGCCGTGTCGCAGGCCCGCAACCAGCTGTGAATCATAAGCCGGCCGGCAAGCCGATCGTGTGGATCATCGTGGCGGCCATCGCTGCGATCGTGATCGGCTCGCTGATCGCCCGGCCCATGGCGACCTCGCGCGGCGGCGAAGAAACCGTCACCTCGGCGACCACGCGCGCGGAAGTGGAAGGCAGCACCGTTCCGGGTACGCAGAACGAGTCCACCGCGCCTGCGCCCTCTCAGCAGATCGGCACGGATGGGCCGCGTCCGGCGCAATAAGCGCCGGGCTAGATCTTCTCGCTGATCTTGATGGCGGCCTTGCAGCCGGTGCGGATCACCGCCGACAGCAGGGTGTAGCCCGGAGCCTCGCGCGCCCCTTCGTCCACCGCGAGGTCGCGGTGCGCGAGCTCCTCGTCACGGAACTTGGCCAGTTCGGCTGCAAGCTCCGGCTCCCGTTCCGCGAGCTCTTCCACCTGCCCGGCGTAGTGCTGCTCGATCACGCTCTCCACCGCTTCGGTGCAGGCGTGGGCGGCCTTCTCGCCCAGCAGGGCGGTGCCGGCGCCCAGGGCGAACCCTGCGATGCGCCACAGCGGCGTCATCGCCGTGGGCCTGATGTTGCGTTCGGTCAGCAGGCGGTCGAAGCGCGCCAGGTGTTCGGCCTCATGGCCTTCCATCTCGGCCAGCTGATCGGAAATCCGCTCGCGCCCTTGGGCCTGGGCGAACACCGCCCGTTGCCCGCGATAGATGGACACCGCCCCAAGCTCGCCGGCGTGGTCGACGCGCAGGATCTCGGCCATGCGGGCCGCCAGGGCGCCGCGGCCGGGGCGGGGCGGGATCGGCTTCTCATTCATGGCTTGGACCTTTCCCTGAGCGCGGCGAGGGCGCTCAGGCCCGCCAACACCAGGGAGACCACCGCGTTCCATCCCGCCATGGACAGGCCCAGGAACACCCAGGCAGCCTTGTCGCAGCTCGGCGGCTTGATTTCAGCGCCCTTAAGCAGGGCGTCCAGCGAGGCGGCCGACACGCCCGCGCCTGTGGACGCGCAGGTCGAAGGGCCGGCCCAGAACTTCCATTCCGCTCCCGCGTGGTAGATCGCAACGCCTGCGCCGACCAGGAAGACGAGGCCCAGGATCCAGCAGGTGGCCTCGCGCCACCGAGGTCCGCCCGGCAGGCGCACTGCGATCATGAAGCCAAGCGCCAGGCCCAGAGCCGTCCAGTAGACCTCCCGCTGGCGCAGGCACAGGGTGCACGGCGCAAGACCTCCAAAGGTCTCGAAAGCGTGGGCGGTCGCCAGCATGGCGGCGGAGGCCAGCAGGGCCACAAGCCGCCAGCGGTCGAGGAATGGGCGAAGGGCGTTCGTCATCGGCAGTGGCGATATGAGCCGAAAATGCGGCTCAGCCAAACATCTTCAAGGCCACTAAGCCGCCCACCAGCACCAGGATCCCGATGATGGCGTAGAGGTTCATGCGCCGCTCGAACTCCTTCAGCATGGCCGGGCCGTAGTACTTCAGCACGGCGGCGACGATGAAGAAACGCGCGCCGCGGGTCACCACCGAGGCCCAGATGAAGGTGAACAGGTCGAACCGCGCCAGGCCGGCGGTGATGGTCACCAGCTTGTAGGGTATCGGAGTCGCGCCCTTGATCAGGATGACCCACAGGCCCCACTGGTCGAACCACTTCTGGAACTCCGCCGGTCCTTCCGGATGGCCGAAGAGCTTCAGGATCGTGTAGCCGACCGGCTCCAACCACACGCCGATCGCATAGCCGAGCAGCCCGCCCAGCACGGATGCGATGGTGCAGATGCCAGCGTACAGGAACGCACGCTGCGGCCGGGCCAGCACCATGGGCGCCAGCATCACGTCCGGCGGGATCGGGAAGAACGAGCTCTCTGCGAACGAGATCACGGCGAGCGAGGCCGGGGCGTGACGCGAGCCGGCCAGGCGCATCACCCATTCGTACATCTTTCGAAACATTCGATCTCTTCGGCGATCCGGGGGAGGGACTTGAGCGTTCAGCTAGCAGGCCGGCGGGGGCTTGTCTTCCAGCGAGCGATCTAGTTTCATCTGATACTAAATCCGGGAGAGACGGCCATGAACATCCAGACGCCTGCCGCTGCGCGGGACCTGTTCGAAAATCCGCTGGGCACCGACGGCTTCGAGTTCGTCGAGTTCACATCGCCTGAGCCGGAGCGGCTGGCGAACCTGTTCGAGCTGATGGGCTTCACCGCCATCGCCCGGCACCGTTCCAAGAACGTGCTGCGCTTCCGCCAGGGCGACATCAACTTCATCCTGAACATGGAGCCGCAGGGTCAGCCTGCCGAGTTCCGCGCCGTGCACGGCCCCTCCGCCAACGCCATGGCGTTCCGGGTGAAGGACGCGGCCAAGGCCCTGAAGATGGCGATCGAACGCGGGGCGACGCCGGTCACCGGCCCGGTGGGTCCGATGGAGCTCAACATCCCCGCCATCGAGGGTATCGGCGGCTCTTTGCTCTACCTCGTCGACCGCTACGGCGCGCAGGAGATCTACGACGTCGACTTCGTGGAGATCGCCGGCTCGGCCGAGCGCTCCGCCGCCGCTTCGGTGGGGCTGACCTACATCGACCACCTGACCCACAACGTGTTCCGCGGAAACATGGCCAAGTGGGCGGACTTCTACGAGCGCATCTTCAACTTCCGTGAGATCCGCTACTTCGACATCGAAGGCGCCCAGACGGGCCTGTTCTCCAAGGCCATGACCAGCCCCTGCGGCAAGATCCGCATCCCGCTGAACGAGAGCCAGGACGAGCACTCCCAGATCGAGGAGTTCCTCAAGGACTACAAGGGCGAGGGCATTCAGCACGTCGCTCTGGGCACGGTGGACATCTTCCACGCGGTCGAGACCATGCGCGACCGGGGCGTCAGGTTCCAGGACACGCCCGACAGCTACTACGAGCTGCTCAATGCGCGCGTCCCCGGACATGGCGAGGACGTCCAGCGGATGCAAGCCGACAAGATCCTGCTCGACGGCGCGCCGACCGAGGGTCAGGGCCTGCTGCTGCAGATCTTCACCGAGAACATGATCGGCCCGATCTTCTTCGAGCTGATCCAACGCAAGGGCAACGAGGGCTTCGGCGAAGGCAACTTCAAGGCCCTGTTCGAGTCCATCGAGCTCGACCAGATCCGCCGCGGCGTCCTGCCGGCAAAGGACTGATTTCGCATGGCGTCAAAGTGGGCCCTGGTCGCGCATGGCGGCGCGGGTGTGATTGACCGCTCCGACCTGAAACCCGAGCAGGAACAGGCCTACCGCGACGCCATGGCCCGCGTCGCCGAAACGGGAGCTGCGGTGCTGCGTGACGGCGGCTCGGCCATGGACGCCGTGGTCGCCGCCGTCCGGGTGCTGGAAGACGAGCCGCTGTTCAACGCCGGCCGCGGCGCGGTCTTCACGGCCGAGGGCCGCAACGAGCTCGACGCGTCCATCATGGACGGCCGCAGCCTGGACGCCGGCGCCGTGGCGGGCGTCACCCGCACCCGCAACCCGATCACCCTGGCGCGGGCGGTGATGGAGCAGTCCCCTCATGTGTTCCTGGTGGGAGAGGGAGCGGACGGCTTCGCGCAAACTCGGGACGACGTGGCTCAGGTGGAGCCGTCCTACTTCTTCACCGAGCGCCGCTGGCTGTCTCTGGAGCGCGAGCTGAAGGAGATGGGGCTGCCGATCCCGGAACGCCCCGAACGCGCCGGCCACGACGACCTGGCGGCTCTGGCGCACGACGAGGGCAAGCGCGGCACCGTCGGCGTGGTGGCCGTTGACGCGGAGGGGAACGTCGCGGCCGGCACCTCTACCGGCGGCACCACCGCCAAGCAGTGGGGAAGGGTGGGCGACAGCCCGCTGATCGGCTGCGGGACCTACGCCTCCAATAAGTCCTGCGCAGTGTCGGCGACGGGCACGGGAGAGTTCTTCATTCGCCTCGCCGTGGCCAAGGAGATCGCCGCCCTGGTCGAGCACAAGGGCGTCTCGCTCCAGGAGGCGGTGGACGAGGTCGTGCAGACCCAACTCACCGCCATCGACGGCGATGGCGGTGTGATTGCGGTGGCGCCCGACGGGACCTGCGCCTGGAGCTTCAACACATCCGGCATGTACCGCGCCCGCATCGCCGACGGCGAGCCGCTGGTCGTCGGCATCTACAAGGATGATCCGTGATGGCGAACCGCAAGTGGATCCCGATCCAGGCTGCGCAAGGCGTGCACTCGCGCCAGGCCCACGCCGACCTGCCCACCGGAACCTTCGAGCGCGAGATCTCCAAGGAAGGCTTCTTCGGGCCGGCAGCCTTTATCCACCATCGCCGTCCGCCGACCGGTTGGGTGAATTTCGAAGGTCCGCTTCGGCCGCGCGCCTTCGATCTTGCGCGTTTGAACGCCGCCGACCCGAGCCCCTGGGCGGCCGGCCTCGTCCTGCACAACGCCGCCACCGAAATCCGCTTCTGGAAGCTGGCTGAAGCGATGCCGGCCCTGGCGCGCAACGCTGATGGCGACCAGCTGCTGTTCGTCCATCAGGGCCGCGGCCATCTGTTCTGCGACTATGGCCGGCTGGCCTTCCGGGCCGGCGACTACCTCTACCTGCCGCGCGGGACCATGTGGCGCCTGGAGCCGGACGAGCCCTGCGCCGTGCTGATGATCCAGGCGACCAACACCCACTTCGGCCTGCCGGACAAGGGGCTGCTGGGCGGGCATGCCCTGTTCGATCCGGCCATGCTGGAGACGCCCAAGATCGACGAGGCGTTCAAGGCGCGGCAGTTCGACGAGGGTGAATACCGCGTCGAGATCAAGAAGCGCGGCCAGGTATCGGTGGTGACCTACCCCTACAACCCGCTGGACGCCGTCGGCTGGCACGGCGACCTCGCCCCTGTGCGCCTGAACGTAGAGGACCTGCGGCCCGTCTCCAGCCATCGCTACCACCTGCCGCCGTCCGTCCACACGACCTTCGTGTCGAACCGCTTTGTGGTCTGCACCTTCGCCCCGCGGCCATTCGAGACCGATCCCGGTGCGCTGAAGGTGCCCTTCTTCCACAACAACGACGATTTCGACGAGGTGCTGTTCTACCACGCCGGCGACTTCTTCAGCCGCGACCACATCGAAGCCGGGATGATGACCTTCCATCCATCCGGCTTCACCCACGGCCCGCACCCCAAGGCGCTGAAGAACATGCTTGTGCAGGCCAAGCCGGCGACGGACGAATATGCGGTGATGATCGACACCCGCGATCCGCTGGAGGTTGGCGAGGCCGCCGCCTCCGTGGAAAATCCCGCCTACGTCGACAGCTGGAAGACCCCGGCCTGACCATGGACGCCTACAAAGCCGACCTCCGCTCCGCCGCCGAAGATGAGCTGCAACGCGCCTGCACCCTCGGCTGGCGACAGCTCGCCCACCACACGCCCTGGGGGGACACCTTCGAGGGGTTCACGCCCGGAGGGCGCGAAGTCTGCATCGAGCGCAGCTACCTCTGGGACGGAGAACCCGGCAGCGACATCCGCGTCGAGGTCACCGTCTATGTGGAAGACGACTACGAAGGCGGCGTGCGCCTGACAGGCTCCATCGCCCGCGAGACCGCCTGAACCAGAACACGGCCCGGCCCACGGGCGCATAGGGAGACCACGTCCATGAAGCTCGCGTCCCTGAAGGGCGGCCGCGACGGCCGCCTGGTCGTCGTCTCCAACGACGTCGCCTGGTTCACCGACGCGAGCCAGATCGCGCCCACCCTGCAGACGGCGCTGGACGATTGGGACCGCTGCGAGCCCCTGCTGCGGGGCCTGGCCGACAGCCTCGAACATGGCGCCGCCCCGCGCGAGCGCTTCCACGAACATGAGGCGGCCAGCCCCCTGCCGCGCGCTTACCAATGGGCGGACGGCTCGGCCTACGTGAACCACGTCCAGCTGGTGCGGAAGGCGCGCGGCGCGGAGATGCCCGAGACCTTCTGGACCGACCCCCTGATGTACCAGGGCGGCTCCGACAGCTTCCTGGCGCCGCGTGATCCGATCCCACTGGCAGACCCCGCCTTCGGCTGTGACCTGGAAGGCGAGGTGGCGGTGATCACCGGCGATGTGCACATGGGCGCGAGCCGCGAAGAGGCGCTCACCGCCATCCGGCTCGTCATGCTCTGCAATGACGTATCCTTGCGCAACCTGATCCCGGGCGAGCTCGCCAAGGGCTTCGGCTTCTTCCAGTCCAAGCCCGCCAGCGCCTTCTCGCCCGTGGCGGTGACGCCAGACGCCCTGCCGGGCTGGGCCGACGGCAAGCTGCACGGCAAGCTGGAGGTCGAGCTGAACGGCCAGGTGCTGGGCGAGGCGGACGCCGGCGTCGACATGACCTTCGACTTCGGGACCCTGATCGCCCACGCCGCCAAAACCCGCGCGCTCGCCGCTGGGACCATCATCGGTTCGGGCACGGTGTCGAATCGAGGAAACGACGAAGGTCCAGGGAAACCTGTGTCGGAAGGCGGAGTCGGCTACAGCTGCCTCGCGGAGGTGCGGACCGTGGAAACTCTCGTCCATGGGGCGCCCAGGACCGAGTTCCTCAACTTTGGCGACTGTGTTCGCATTGAAATGAAGGACGCCCGCCGACACACCATCTTCGGTGCGATCGAGCAGGAGGTGGTCCCATATACCCGCGAGTCGAGATGACCCACGACGCCGAGAGCGGGCTCAAGCTCGACGGCTATCTTCCCTACCGCCTGTCGGTGGCGTCCAACGCGGTGTCGGGCCTGATCGCCCGCGCCTATCAGGACCGCTTCGGCCTGACGATCCCGCAATGGCGGCTGATCTGCGTCTTGGCTGAGGATGGCGGGCTGACCCAGAACCAGATCGTCGCCCGCACGGTGATGGACAAGGTGACGGTGAGCCGGGCCGCTCAGGGGCTCCTGAAGCGGCGGCTGGTCGGGCGGTCGGACCATCATGCCGACGGCCGCTCTCACGTCCTGACGCTGACCCACGAGGGCTCGCGCCTGCATTCGGAGATCGCGCCTCTCGCGCTTGCCTACGAGGCGGCCCTGATCGCCGGCCTTGCGCCTGAGGAGGTGAACCTGCTCAAGCGCCTGCTCAGCCGGCTTCAGTCGGCCGCCGGCGCCCTGGCCGGCGAGTCCCTGCCGCCCTCGCTACGCTGAGGCCTAGTGGAGGACCGGGACGGCCTTCACGCTCCAGCGGTGCGAGCCTTCGCCGAACGGGAGGTGGAAGCCATAGGTCGCCCGCTTGCGCTCGTCGCGCCAGGCGTCCTCAAAGGAGTGGATCAGGGCGACCTGAAGATCCTCGGGGATCTGCCGGACGTCATGGCCCATCTTCCGAGCCACTTGCTCGATCACCATCCCCCGGTGCGCTTCGCCGCCGAGCGACAGCAGGACCTCACGGACACGGTTTGCGAGCTGTTGGTTGGGCCGCATCGGCTTTTTGCCGGTTTCCATGTGAGACACACTTTCCTGGTGCTTTCCCATCGCCCACGAAAGCTGCCACCGGGAGTTTAGCAGCAGGTTAAGGTGAAGGTTGAACGCGTGGTTAACGCTGCGCCCTGCGGTTGAGCGGTCTCCGCCTGAATGCGCGGCCTTGCCGGACAGCTACGCAACTGGACATCTCGACGGGCGCGCTCGGCTCGCGCCGCTTGCGTGAGGTCAAGCGCGCACTGCTGAAGGAGAGCGCCTTGCGCCGGCTTGCCCTGATCGCCCTGTCGCTGATGCCGGCCGGCTGCTCCACCGTCACCTACAACCGCAATGTCGCTGATAGCGGTCCGCGCGCGCTGAAGCCGGGCGTCTCGCTGACATCAGCAATCAGGCCGCGCCGACCACGCCCTAGCCGCGCCTTAGGTGTAGCCGCCGCCCTCCGCCGCTTCCTGGCGGACCTGGACGTCTGCAGGTTGGCCGCCGCCGCTCGGCGCGCCCGACAATCCGACCTGCGGAATCCGCGCGCCGCGGTCCGCGGCGAACGGCCAGGCTCGCGTGGCGGTGTCGAGAAGCGCCCGGGCGGTCTCTTCGGGCACCGAAGGGATGTCGGCCTCCAGGCTGACCTCAGCGTCGAAGCGGTCTTCCTGGCCGGAAAGGTTCAGGGTGCAGCGTACGTCGGCGCCCTCGATGCTGACGCCCTGCTGCAGCGCCGCCAGACGCAGGGCGGAGAGCAGGCAAGCCGCATAACCCGCCGCGAGCAGCTGTTCGGCGTTGGTCCCCGGTCCGCCGGCGCCCGCCAGCTCCTCCGGCGTGGAGAGCTCCAGGTCGATGCGGTCATCCGGCGTGCTGACGCGGGGCGGGGCGCCTTCGTGGGCGATGGCCTGGGCGGCGTAGTTCAGCTCGGTGGGCATGGGGCGGCTCGCTGCAGTGGCGGGGACGCGTGCGGTCAAGGTTCTGTATACCGCCCGCGATAGCCAACTAAGCTGCGAGGAGGAGCCGCGGTTCCGCCGACTCGTCGATCAGCCGCCGCCCAGCGCCACAGCCACCCGGTAGACGATGAAGGACGCCAGATAGGCCGCCGACGTCATGTAGACGAACATCACCGCCGGCCAGAGCCAGGAGTTGGTTTCCCGCTTCACCACCCCAAGCGTCGAGACGCACTGGGGCGCGAACACGTACCAGGCCAGGAACGACAGGGCGGTGGCCAGCGACCAGTGCTGGGACAAGGTCGTGGCCAGGGCCCCAGGATCGGCCTCGGCGTTGCCCACCGCATAGACGGTGCCCAACGCCGCCACCGCCACCTCACGGGCGGCGAAGCCGGGGATCAGGGCCACGGTCATCTGCCAGTTGAAGCCAATAGGCGCCAGCAAGGGCGCCAGGGCGTGACCCAGCCGTCCTGCCAGGCTGTAGTCGATGGCGGGGGCCGTGGCGCCTGGCGGCGGCGCGGGAAACACCGACAGGAACCAGACGATGATGTTCAGCGGCAGGATGATGCGCCCGGCCCGCGACATGAAGATCCGCGCCCGCAGCAGCAGGTTCCGGAACACGCTTTCCGCCGACGGGACCTTGTAGGTGGGCAGCTCCATGAGGAACGGCTCCACCGCCCCGCGCCAGAAGATGCGGCGGGTCAGGAAGGAGACGAGCAGGGCGCTGAAGATCCCCGCCGCATAGAGGCCGAACATCACCAGCCCCTGCAGGTTCAGGAACCCGCCGACCGTCTGGTTTGGAATGAAGGCGGCGATGATCAGGGTGTAGACCGGGATCCGCGCCGAACAGGTCATCAGCGGCGCCACGAGGATGGTGGTCAGCCGGTCGCGCTTATTGTCGATCACGCGAGTCGCCATGATCCCGGGGATCGCGCAGGCGAAGGACGACAGCAGCGGGATGAAGGCGCGGCCGTGCAGGCCCGCGCCGCCCATGATCCTGTCCATCAGGAAGGCGGCCCGCGCCATGTAGCCAAAGTCTTCCAGCAGGATGATGAAGAAGAACAGCACCAGGATCTGGGGCAGGAAGACCATGACGGCCCCAAGCCCGGCGATCAGGCCGTCCACCAGGAAGCTCTGCAGCCAGCCGTCCGGCAGGTTGTCCGCGGCCAGGCCGCCGAGCGCGCCGAAGGCCGCTTCGATGGCGTCGGCCGGCGGCGTCGCCCAGCTGAACACCGCCTGGAACATGACGAACAGCAGGCCGAGCAGGATCGCCAGACCTCCGACCGGGTGCAGCAGCACGCCGTCGATCTTGCCGGTGAAGGTGTCCGGCCGCTCCGGCGGGCGCACATAGGCCTTCAACAGGCGCTGGGCTTCGCGGTGCGCCTCGCGGATCTCGGCGGCGGTCGGCTCACGCCAGCGGTTCTGCCCGCCGGCCATATCGGTGCGCGCGAGGGTGTCCACTT
The DNA here is from genome assembly GCF_003254705.1 of Phenylobacterium deserti. Lineage (GTDB taxonomy): Bacteria > Pseudomonadota > Alphaproteobacteria > Caulobacterales > Caulobacteraceae > Phenylobacterium > Phenylobacterium deserti. Next base: position 183,869 of record NZ_QFYR01000001.1, on the reverse strand, counting down.
CGGCCACCAGCTCGGCGATGCCGCGGCGGCGCGTGGCGACGGTGGTGACGATCGGGCAGCCCAGCTCGCGCTGCAGGCCTTCCAGATCGATCCGCAGGCCCTGGCGTTGGGCGATGTCGAACATGTTGAGCGCCAGCACCATGGGACGGCCCACGGCCTTGAGCTCAAGGATCAGCCGCAGCACGAGGCGCAGGTTGGTGGCGTCGGCCACGGCCACCAGAACGTCGGGCGCCTGTTCGCCTGCCAGCTTGCCCAGCACCGCGTCGCGGGTGACCGCCTCGTCCGGGCTGCGGGCGCGAAGGGAATAGGTGCCCGGAAGGTCGAGCACGGAAATGGCACGACCGCCGGCCGTGGTCAGATGGCCTTCCTTCCGCTCGACGGTCACGCCGGCGTAGTTGGCGACCTTCTGGCGGCTGCCGGTCAGGGCGTTGAAAAGGGCGGTCTTGCCGGAATTGGGATTGCCGACCAGCGCCACGCGCGCCGGGCGGGTAAGCGTTTCACTCATTGGGCGCGCCGCGTCGGCCCTCGCGCCAGAAGCACCCAGACGTCTTCGGCGTCACGACGGCGCAGTGCGATGCGCATGTTGTCCAGACGGACCGCGATGGGGTCGCGGCGGATGGCGCCTTCGTGCAGCACCTCGAGTTCCGCGCCTTCCACGAAACCGAACTCCAGCAAGCGGCGCTGAAGCTCCTCGAGCCCGACACCATGGTCGCCAGGGTGGCTCTCGGCTCGCACGTCCACGATCACGCCGGCGTCGCCCGGCCGGGTCTGGCTCAGACGCACCAACTGACCCTCGGCGTCCGCCGCGGGGGTGGCGGCCGGCGCGATAGCCTCGGCGAGCATGTCGTGCATCCGGAACGCCCCGTAGAACCCAACTTGCGAGTGATTATCAATTACGCGCCCGGCGCGGCGAATACAAGGCGCACCGCGACTCTGCCCCAAGCGGGCGGCCGGCGAATTGACGCGTCTCGATTCAGATGCGCTGGCGCGTTGACCGCAGGCGCGCGGTCGCTAGATTGCGCCCCCGCCCAATCCGGTATCTCCGGGCCCCAGTGGCGAAATGGTAGACGCGGCAGACTCAAAATCTGCTGTCGAAAGGCGTGCTGGTTCGAGTCCGGCCTGGGGCACCAAGGGATCTAGTGGGGGCAAGCCTCCCAGGGGCGCGGCGTGACTGTGGTTTGGTTCACGCTCCAACAGCCGCCACCCGCCTGGCTAGTGCGAGATCCCCTCGACCTCATCTGGCGGCCGCCTGGCTGTCCAGGACGCTCCGGACCTTGATCGCCAGATCCGCGATGCTGAATGGCTTGGGCAGGAATTCCACGCCCGGGTCCAGCACCCCGTTATGGACAACGGCATTGCGGGTATAGCCGGTCGTGAAGAGCACTTTCACATGCGGCGCGCGCGCCTGGACCTGGTCGGCCAGTTGGCGCCCGCTCATTCCGGCCATCACCACATCAGTGAACAGAAGATCTAGGCGGGCCAGGGTTTCCACGACGCGGATCGCCTCTTCGCCCCCCGAGGCTTGGTACACGATGTAGCCAAGCTCCTTCAAAGCATCGACGCTCATCTGCCTGACGCGCTCTTCATCCTCAACCACCAGCACGACCTCGGTGCCGCCGGCTTCCGGCAGCAGGGCCGCCTGCGCAGGCGTGGCCTGTTCTTCGAGGACGCCGAGATGGCGCGGGAGGTAGATCTTCAGAGTCGTCCCGACCCCGAGCTCCGAATAGATCGCCACGTGGCCGCCCGACTGCTTGACGAAGCCGTAGACCATCGAGAGCCCAAGCCCAGTTCCCTTGCCCACAGGCTTGGTGGTGAAGAAAGGATCGAACACGCGCTCGATGACCTCAGGCGGCATGCCTGAGCCTTTGTCGGTCACCGCCACCATCACATACTGGCCCGGGTTCAGCCCCAGGTGCTGGCGCGTATAGGTGTCGTCGAGGTGGGCGTTGGCCGTCTCCACCGTAAGCTGACCGCCGTCAGGCATGGCGTCGCGCGCGTTGACCGCTAGGTTCACGATCGCGCTCTCGAGCTGGTGCGGGTCGGCGTTCACCGGCCATAGCCCGCCTGCCTGGACGACCTCTAATCGGATCGTCTCCCCAAGCGTGCGGTGGAGCAGTTCCGACATGTCGCTGACCAACCGGTTCACGTTGAGCACGCGCGGCGACAGCGGTTGCTGTCGAGAAAACGCCAGCAGGCGCTGGGTCAGAGTGGCCGCGCGGGTTGCGCCCTCACGTGCGCTGTCAAGGTAACGTTCCGCGCCGGACTGGCCGCGGTCGAGGCGGCGGCGCGCCAGATCCAGGCTCCCGATGACAATGGCCAGCATGTTGTTGAAGTCGTGAGCGATGCCGCCGGTCAGCTGCCCGACCGCCTCCATCTTCTGCGCCTGGCGCAGCGCTTGCTCGGTCCTTTGGAGCGCCTCCGCAGCCGCCTTCTCGTCTGTGACATCGCGGGCGACGGCGTGAATGAAACCTTCGTCCGGGACGGCCGTCCAGTTCAGCCAACGGTAGGAGCCGTCCTTGTGCCGGTACCGGTTCTCAAACCGAAAGGTGGTGACCCCATCGGCGAGCTTGCCCACTTCGTTCACCGTGGACTGGACGTCGTCTGGATGAACGAGGTCCAGGAACTTCTGCCCATGCAGCTCGTGCGGCTCGTACCCGAGGTGCAGCGTCCAGGCGGGGTTCACTGCACGGATGATGGCCTCGAAATCCGCCACCAGCATGAGCTCGGTTGAGATCCGCCACATGCGGTCACGCTCAGCCGTTCGAGCGGCAACCTCGCTTTCCAGCGACTGGTTCAGGGCAGTCAGCGCCAGCTCCGCATGCTTGCGCTCGGTGATGTCTAAGACGACGCCGATCACGCCGGCTGGCTCTCCTGCCGCCGTGAACAGGAATTCGGCGCGGGCGGCCAGCCATCGCACCTCGTCGTTTGGCCAGAGATGGCGGTACTCGAACTCCAGGTAGCGTTCGCCGTTCGCCATGGCAGCTGCGGCAAGACCCTGCAGCCGCTCCAGCTCTCCGGGGTAGTAGCGCTCGTGGATCTCGGCGAGCGTTGGGCGGGCGTCTTCCGGCAATCCGAGCAGCTTGTTCAGCTGCGGCGCGTGAGCGACCTCGCCCGCGGCGTTGATCTCCCAAACCGCCATTCGTCCGGCGTCGACGGCCAGCTTGAGCCGCGCTTCCGACGCGGCAAGCGCGGCCTGGGTGTCTCGAGCGTCGGTGACGTCCTCCATGGTTCCGACGTATCGGACGGCGACCACCTGCCCATCCCGATCCTCGAACACCGCCTCGCCGTGCGCGCGGATCCAGCGAACTCCGTCGGGCGTGCGCACCCGATATTCGTATGGCGCTTCGTCCCGGGTCTCGGCGTCCGTCGCTCTTGCGAACTGCGCCTGAACCGCTGCGAGGTCCTCAGGATGCATCGCGGCGGCGAGCATCTGGTAGGTGACCGGCTCGTCCGGAGGGAAGCCCCAGATCTCCCGAGCGCGCGGGGAGAAGTCCAGCTCGTTTGTTTCCAGCCGCCAATCCCAGACGCCGAGCCGGGCTGCTCGGGTCGCCAGGTCGAGCCTGGCCCGCTGGGTTCGCAGCGCGTTCTCTGCGCGCGCCCGCTCCAGCAGTTCGCGGCTGCGCTCAGCGACCTCTTCCAACAAAGCCACATCCGCGGCCGTCCACGGCCGAGGCGTACGTTGGTTCAGGTAAAGGATGGTGCGGAGCCGACCGGCTTTGACGAGCGGCGTCACGAGCACGGCCCGCGTGTCGACTTCGTTGGAGGTTTTCTGAGATGCGCTGTCCGCGGTCAGGGGGTCTGACCGCACATCGCTCATGGCGACGGTTTGGCCCGCTCTGAGCCGCTCCATCACCTTTGCGCCGAACGCGCTGCCGGGGAATTCGCCCAGAAGGACGGGGACCGACCCGTCGGTCCAGCAAACGTCATAGGTCACGAGGTCGTCGACCTCGTCGACGTTGCCGTAGCCGACCCGTTGAACGTCGAACCACGACCCGAGCAGCGCGCAAATGGCCGGCAACAGCTCGTTCGTGTCGCCGCCAGCCCGCAGGACGTCCGTCAGCTGCAGCAGGAACGCATTTCGTTGATCTTGCTCGCGCTTCTTCGCGGCGGCGCTTTCCTCCGCGGTCCGGTCTCGCAGAACTTTCAGGTAGCCGAGATCGGCTCCCGTGGCCGGATCTCGGAGCGGTGTCGTGACGCCTGACGAGAAGACGGGCTGACCGTCTTTTCGAATGCGCCATCTCTCATGTTCGCAGCGCCCTTCGCGCCGGGCCGCCGCAAACTCCTGAAGAACCGTTCCTGCGCGCTGATCTTCCGGCGTGTGGATGAGCGTGATGGCCTTCCCGACGATCTCATCGGCCGTCCAGCCGAAGATCGCCTCGGCGCCAGGGTTCCAGCCGGTGACGTGGCCGTCGGTGTCGGTTGTGATGATCGCGAAGTCCGTCGCACTCTCGATGACATGTCGCGCGATGCGGTCGAGTTCAGAGTAGCCGCTGGGGTTCACCGTCACTGAGCGCCCATCAACTTGATCCATTCTGAGGCCAGGCCGCGTCATAGGGCATGGCTCTGCTCCGGTCGACCAGATATCCCAACCAAAACAACAACCAGGCCGGGTGCGAGAAGGCGCGGTGGGACTGCGCATCGCGTCGCATCGACTTCGTCACCGCTTGGGCTGGCGATCTTCGCCTGAGCTAATCGCTTCTGTCGCGCGGACGCTCGGGCCTGACCGCCACTTCAGGTCAGGCGTAGGCGTAGGGGCCGCCGCGCTCCAGCGCCCGCTGGTAGGCGGGGCGCGCGTGGATCGTCTTCAGGAACTGGGTCAGGCGCGGGCGCCCTTCCAAGGCTCCGCCGCGAGCGGCGGCGGCTTCCACAGGGAAGCTCATCATCACGTCGGCGGCGCTGAACGCCGGGCCTGCGAACCAGCCGGTCTTGGAGAGCTCGGCTTCCCAGTAGTCGAAGTGCGCCTTGAGCTGCGGATCCACCACCTCGACCTGGGCGCGGCTGGCGATCGATCCCACCAGCGGCTTGAGCAGTCCCGGCGCACGCCCGGACATCCGGCTGAACACCAGCTTCAGGAGAAGCGGCGACATGGCCGAGCCTTCCGCATAGTGCAGCCAGTATCGCATCTGCCGGGCTTCCGGCGTGCCGGCCGGCGGCGCGAGCCGCCCTTGTCCGTAGCGCTCCAGGATGAACTCCAGGATCGCGCCGGTCTCCGCGATCGTCTCACCATCGACCGTCACTACGGGCGACTTGCCCAGCGGGTGAACGGCCTTCAACGCGGCGGGCGCCAGCATGGTCTTCGGATCGCGCTCGTAGCGCACCACCTCGTAAGGGACCCCCAGTTCCTCCAGCAGCCAGAGCACGCGCTGCGAGCGGGAGTTGTTCAGGTGGTGGACGGTCAGCACGGCGGCGATCCTCGGAGCGTCGGGCCTTCTGGGTTAAAGCCAAAACGCCGCCGCGCAAGCTTCACCCAACGTCAGTCGCTCTCGCAGCGGCGCAGCTGCCCGCATTCGTCCTGCACGTGGAGCTGGAAGGCGAGGCCCGAGGACGTCTCGCCCAGTCGGCGGGCGGCTCGGATCGCCGCGCTGCGCCGCCGATAACGACCGAACTTCAGGTGGTCGCCGATGATGGTCCAGGCGCCGTTCTGCTGGACCACGCCGTAGTGCACGTCCGCCATGTGTCGTCTCCCGCTGGGCTCTCCCCCCTTGGGCCCACCGAGTGCGCCGTGTCGGGATGGCGACACTAAGGCGGACGTTGACTCACATTTGGCAAAGTCGGGAAGGGTTGCGGCTCTAGGTCGCCTCGGCCGCTTCGACGGCGGGTGGATGCATTAAAGCCTGCACGAACGCATCGCGCCAGGCGGTGACGTCCTGGGTCTGCACGCCGTGCATCAGGCTCTCCCACCGGCGAACCCGCTCGGCCTTGCTCATCGACAGCCCGCGGCGGATCGCATCGGACATCTCTTCGCGGCTGAACGGGTTGACGATCAACGCCTCGCCCATCTGCTCCGCCGCGCCCGCGAACTGGGAAAGCACCAGGACGCCTGGGTCCGTCGGGTCCTGGGCCGCCACATACTCCTTGGCCACCAGGTTCATGCCGTCGCGTAACGGCGTGACGAGGCCGATGCAGGCCGCGCGGTACATGCCGGCCAGTTCGTCGCGGCGATAGCTGCGGTTCACATAGCGGATCGGCACCCAGTCGGCGGTCGCGAACGCGCCGTTGATCCGGCCGGAAACGGCGTCCAAACGGGCGCGGATTTCCTGATAGGCGGGAACGTCGCCCCGGCTGGGCGTGGCGACCTGCAGCAGGAATACCCGCTCCTGAGCCTCGGGCGTGGTGCGCAGATAGTCCTCGTAGGCCAGGAACCGCTCCTCCAGGCCCTTGGAGTAGTCGAGGCGGTCCACGCCCATGATCATCTGGCGGCCGGCCAGGCTCTGGCGCATGCGCTCCCGCCAGCCGGCGGCCGACTCGCCATTGGCCGCTGCGGTAAACGGCTCCGCGTCCAGGCCGATAGGGAAGCTGCCGAGCTGGATGCGCCGGCCGAACGCCTCGGCGGTGCCGTCCGGGTGCAGGACGCCGCCCTCGCTCTGCACCACATATTCCTGGAAGGCGGTCAGCGAGTCTTCGGTCTGGAAGCCCACCAGGTCGTAGTCGAACAGCGACTGCACCAACTCGCGGTGGTTGGGCAGCGTGGCGAACAAGCGCCTGGGCGGCCAGTGGATGTGCAGGAAGAAGCCCATGCGGTTCTTCAGCCCACGTCGGCGCAGCTCCTGTCCCAGCGGGATCAGGTGGTAGTCGTGCACCCACACGAAGTCCGCCGGGTCGACCAGCGGCAGCACCGTGTCGGCAAAGCGGGCGTTTACCCGCGCATAGCCTTGGTCGAACGAGCGCTCGTAGGCGGACAGGTCGATCCGATAGTGAAACAGCGGCCACAGGGTCCGGTTGGCGTAGCCGTTGTAGTACTCGTCCCGGTCCTGCTCCTCGAGGTCGACCGTGGCCACCGTGACCCCGGCGCCCCGCTCAATGCTCAGCTGCCCCGTGAACTCGGGAACGGTTCGGCCGCTCCAGCCGAACCAGATCCCGCTGTACTCGCGCAGGGCCGCAGACAGCGCCATGGCCAAGCCGCCGACGCTGGCCTCGCCGTCTTCCGCGGGTGGGCTGACGCGATTGGAGATAACGATCAGGCGGCTCACGCAAGGCGCTCCCGTACCGCACTCACGCGGGGGCGTGAGTGACGACGTGGGCTCGAACGCCCCAGGTCTCCCTTAGGCTGCGCGCCAGTTCCGCTCCGTTGCGAGCGCCGGCGAGTTCCGGATCGATAACCGCAAGATCTACATGGCTTTGCGCAATCAGCGCGAGCGCTTTCGAAGCGGTGTCGACCGGTCCGATAACATTGATGCCCGAGGCGTTCAGTCGATCGAGGAGCTGATCCGTCTTCGATGTCGAAGAGCCGGCGATCATCACGGTGGAGAACTGATCCAGTTCGTTCAGCAGGTTTTGCAGGTCCCTCATGGGTCTTAGCTAGACGACGCTTGACTGATCGGGAACCGCTGCGGCCCTGAACTTAATGTGAGGATCTACTCACCTTGCGCCAGCCAGCGCATGCGATAGGCGTTCATCGCCGTGTGGCCGACTCGCTCAGTCAGGCGCCAGTTCACCACCGCCCCGACAGGCGCGCCGATCAGCGGGATCAGCTGAGCCATCTTTGCGAGGTCGATGTAGTCCCGGTACTCCTGCTGGAAGCTACGCCAGTTGAAGCCGTCCAGATGGCTAGGATGCTCGCGCCGGTCCCAGTCCTCGAGCGTGTGGAACACCTGCGCGCGGTGATCGGCCGAGGAAAACGCCAGCTCGAAGATGTGCAGCAGGTAGAGCCGCTCAGCGAAATCCTCGCCCGAGCGTCCGTAGATCGCCATCAGGTCGAACAGCAGCTTGATCTTGATGGCGATCAGCGCCGGGAAGTCCGCCACCGCGAGCCAGAACCCGCCGGCGCCCGCCACGCCGCCTTCTGCCGCCGCCGCGGTCCGATAGCTGGCAATGGCGGCCAGCGCCCGGCGGTCCCGCTCGCTCAAAGGGACGCCTGACAGCGGCCGGGCGGTGACCGCGTGCGAGCCGGTCAGGATCCCGCGCGTCATCTGCTCGATCACCCGGGTGACCGCCGCATGCACCTTCTCCGGGATGATCCGGTTGACCCGCTGCTGCACCCCGCGCGCCGCCCGGCTCGCCAGACCCGGCGGCTTGAGCACCTCGGCGCGCCAGCACCGGAGCTCCTCGCGGACCCAGGCCTCGTAAACGTCTTCCGGAGCGCCGAACGGCGGGGTGGCTGCCATGGAGCGACCATACCGCCCTTTGAGGCGCGGCGAACCTGCTCGCCCCTCAGGTGTTCGGCCCTGGGGCAGCGAGGTCTGTATGTCAGAGATACCCACGGAGCATCGCCTGGACGGCACGGCGGAGTTCCTGAGCAAGGGCTACGAGTTCCTGCCCGAGCGCTTCCGCAAGGCGGGCTCCGACATGGTCCGCACGCGCCTGATGATGCAGGAGGTCACCTGCGTTCAAGGCGAGGACGCGGCCCGCATGTTCTACGAGCCCGACCGCTTCACCCGCAAAGGCGCCTTGCCGCCGACCACGCTCATGGCCCTGCAGGACCTCGGCAGCGTGCAGCGGATGAGCGGCCCCGCGCACCGCTCGCGCAAGCGGATGTTTCTGTCGCTGATGAGCCCGCAGCGGGTGCAGGCGCTCGGCGAGGAGTTCGACCGTCAGTGGCGCGCGCGGCTTGCGACCTGGGCGGAACGGGGCCGCGCGAGGCTCTATGTCGAGGCCGGCGAGATCTTGACTCGAGCCGTCTGCGCTTGGGCGGGCAGCCCTCTGGACGAGCCCGAAGCCGGACGGCGAGCCCGCGAGTTCCGCGCCATGATCGAAGGCGCGGGATCTGCCGGGCCCCGCAACTGGCGTGGCCTGGCCCTTAGAGCCCGCACCGAGCATTGGGCCAGGAGGCTGGTTCGCAAGGTGCGGGAAGGAGAGCTCGCGCCAGAGCCGGACACCGCGCTCTACGCGGTGGCCCACCACCTCGATGTCGATGGCGAGCGGCTCAGTATTCCGGTCGCCGCCGTCGAGTACCTGAACGTCACGCGCCCGACGGTGGCCGTGGATCGCTTCATCGCCTTCTGCGGCCTGGCCCTGCACGAGCATCCGCAATGGCGCGAGCGACTGGCGGGCGACGACGACAGCCTGCTGGAGGCGTTCGTCCAGGAGGTGCGCCGCTTCTATCCTTTCTTCCCGGCGGTGGGCGGCCGTGCACGCCAGGCGTTCGAGTGGCGCGGCGTGCGGTTCGAGAAGGGCGACTGGGTGCTTCTCGATCTCTACGGGACGCTGCACGATCCGCGCAGCTGGACCGATCCCGAACGCTTCGATCCGGAGCGTTTCCAGCGCGGGGAGGCCAACGCCTTCAACTTCATCCCGCAAGGGGCGGGCGAGGTCGCCAAGACCCATCGCTGCCCAGGCGAATGGATCACCATCGAACTGATGAAGCGAGCGGTCCGACAGCTCGTGTCGGGCATGACCTACGACGTCCCGCCCCAGGACCTTTCGGTCGATCTGGGCCGGATGCCGGCCTTGCCGGCCAGTCGCTTCCTGATGACGGGCATCCGCCCGGCTTGACCCGCGGTGCGGAAGCGCCGCACAGCACGGGCGTGACCGCCGCCGCCGACTTTCAGCCGCCGCGCCAGCAGCCGGCGCTGGGCATCGCCCTTCGGGTCACCGCCATGATCTGCATGGCCGGCCTCAATGCGTCGGTGAAGTGGTCCGGCTCGCGCGGCGTGCCGGTGTTCGAGATCATCTTCTTCCGCAACGCCTTCGCCTTCATTCCCATCGGGCTCTACATCTGGCGCACCGCCGGCCTACAGGCGCTGAAGACCACACGCCCGGTCGCCCACCTGCGCCGCTCGATCTCTGGCCTGCTCAGCATGATCTGCAGCTTCACGGCCGTGCAGTACCTGCCCCTGACCGAAAGCACCGCGATCCAGTTCGCCGCGCCGCTGTTCATGACCGCCCTGTCGGCCTTGCTGCTGAAGGAGGCGGTCGGCCCGCACCGCTGGGGCGCGGTGGCCGTGGGGTTCATCGGGGTGCTGATCATGGTGCAGCCCCAGCCCGGCCACATGAACCTCATGGGCGGCGGGCTGGCGGTGATCGCGGCGGTCGGCACCGCCGGCGCCATGGTGGCGATCCGGCAGATGGCGGCGCTGGAGCGTGGGCAGACCATCGTCTTCTACTTCACGCTGGCCGGGGCGCTCACCGGCCTGGTCGGCTGTCTGTTCACCGGCTGGAAGACCCCGGATCCCGTGACCCTCATGGGGCTGATCGGTTGCGGCCTGATTGGCGGCGTCGGCCAGCTGTTCCTGACCGAGGCGCTGCGGCGGGCGCCCGTCGGCGTGGTCGCGCCCTTCGACTACACCCAGCTGATCTGGGCGACGGCGCTGGGCTTCCTGATCTGGGGGGAGCTGCCTCATCCGGCGACGGTTGTCGGCTCGGTGATCGTCGCAGCCAGTGGAATCTACATCCTTCATCGCGAGATTCGGCGCTTCCGACGCGGCTGACGCGTTGCAGAGAGGACCGCGGTGGCGAAGGCCGCCTCGGTGTCCCATCTGCGGGACAGGAGACCCCTCATGCGCCGCGCCTTCGTCCTTTCCGTTCTCGCTCTCGGCCTTGCGGCCGGCCCTGCGTTCGCCCAGCAGGACCTGCTGCTCCAGCAGCGGGCGCAGACAGAGATGCGGCTGCAAGAGATGCAGCAACAGATGGACATGGCTCGCCAGCGGGAGATCGCCACCTCCAACGAGCTGATGGCGCTGGACGCGCGTCTGCGGACCGAGCGTGGCATCGCCGATGTCCGAGCCCAGGCGCTTTCGCCCCGCCTTCCGTCGGCGCCCCAAAACCAGATCTATCCCGGTGCGCCCCCGGCGCGTCTCGACACCAGCGGCCTGGCGTCCATTCCCGATGATCGCCTGGCCGAGTCGAACCGCCGGGTGCGCGAGGCCTCCGCCCGCCGTCGCTAGGCGCCGTGGAGCGCGAACGGACCGTCGGCGTTGTGTCGTCGTCCTGAAAGCGGCTTGAGAGGCTTGGAATGCGCTGGCAAGGCGGACGCCAGTCCGGGAACATCGAGGACCGTCGTGGCCTCGGCCCTGTCGCGGGCGTCGGCGGGCTTGGCGCGGGCGGGGTGATCCTCGCCCTGATCGGCTACTTCGTTTTCGGCATCAGCCCCGACACCACCATGGGCGCGCTCAGCGGGGCCGGCGGTGGTCAGGCGCAGCAGCAGACGGGTGTGCGCGGCGCGGTCAGCGACGCCGACGGACGGTTCGTAGACGTGGTGTCCACCTCCGTGGACGATGTCTGGACCCAGATCTTCCGCCAGAGCGGCCAGACCTATAAGCGTCCCGATGCCGTGGTGCTCTACGACCAGTCCACCACCACCGGCTGCGGCATGGGCCAGTCCGCCATGGGGCCGTTCTACTGCCCGGCCGACCAGCGCGTTTATCTGGACCTGTCCTTCTGGCAGGAGCTTTCCGGCCGTTTCGGCGCCCAAGGCGAGGCCGCCCGCGCCTACGTCATCGCCCACGAGATTGGGCACCACGTGCAGAACCTGACCGGCGCCAACCAGGATGCGCGCCGCATGGGCTCGCAAGGCGCCGAAAGCGGTTCGGTGCGGCTGGAGTTGCAGGCCGACTGCTACGCCGGCGTCTGGGTGGCGAACGCCGCCCGCGTGTCGGGCGGACAGGTGGCCCTGGATCCGCGGGACGTCGAGGATGGCCTGCGCGCCGCGGCCGCCGTGGGCGACGACACGCTCCAGCGCGGCGCCGGCCGCCGGGTGGCTCCGGACAGCTTCACGCACGGCTCGTCCGACCAGCGGATGCGCTGGTTCCGAACCGGCGTTCAGGCGGGGGACCCCGCGGCCTGCGACACCTTCCGGGCCGCAAGGCTCTAGAGCTGCCGAGGCATAAGCCCCGGCTTCTCCACGGGATTCAGTGCCCTTGCTTGCGCCTGTGCTGGCGCGGCAAGGGCGACTCACGCTTCTTAACGAGGGGTTTCGGAGGATGAGCCATGCATGACGCCACCTACGTCGCCTTCGTTCCGGCCGCCAAGCGCGCCGAACTGCGGGCGATCCTGAGGTCCGAGGATACCAAGCCGCTGGCCTGGCGCGAGCAGCGCACCCTGTTCGGCAGCGAGTTCTATTTCTCGGGGCCGCCGGCGCTGGCGCGCAAGGCGCAAGCCTATGTTTCCGAATGGGTGATCCGGCGCTGAGGCGAAGCCGCCTCAGCCCGTTTCCTACTCTTCTTCCTCAGTGACTTCCTCTTCGAGGATCTCGCGGGCGCGATCTTCGACCAGAGCCCGGAACTGGGTCCAGTACTCGTCGCCGGCGTCCTCGGGCAGGGTCATGGCGATGATGTCGATCGCCTCCTCCAGCATCTCCTGGAGGTCTTCTTCGGTGAGTTCAGTTTGTTCGTCGGTCATGGGCGAACTATAGGCGCCTCCCGCCGGATGCCAACGCGCCTCGTGGCCGTGTCGTGATCTTTTCATCAACCGCCTCGTCAGCGCTCACGCGACGGGCGCGCACGCGGCGCATCTCTCCCCCACGTGCGGTTGAGCCTTGCCGTGGCTGCCCATCGGGCTATGGCTTGAGCCTCCAGCACTCGAAACCGGAACCGCGCCCCGTGAAAGCGTCCACGCCGCTCGCCCTCGTCCTGCTCGCCTCGACGGCGTTGCTTCCGCTTCAGGCCGCCGCCCAGACGGGTCCTGCGCAGACGGCGTCCGCTTCCGCCACCGCGGCGGAGGATCAGCGCCTGCTGGCCTTCCTCGACAAGGCGTTCGATGAAGCGGCGGCGCTCAGCCCTGAGACCCTCACCAACCTCGGTCTCAAGCAGAACTACGACAAGCTCGACGACTACACCGACGCCCAGAACAAGCGTGAGCTCGACCTCAGCGAGCGCCAGCTGGCGCAGATGAAGGCCCAGTTCGATCCGGCCCGGCTTGGGCCCCAGGCGCAGCTGAGCTACCGGCTCTTCGAAGAAGCCGTCGCCACGGAGCGCGAGGGCTACAAGTGGCGCTGGTACAGCTTCCCGATCAGCACCAACGGAACGCCCGCCGGCGATATCCCGGTGTTCCTGATCAACCAGCACCGCATCGACACGGTCGCCGACGCCCAGGCCTACATCGCCCGCATCCGCGACACCGAGCGAGTGATGAAGGAGATCGCGGCCAACGTCCGCCAGCAGGCCGCCCAAGGCATCGTGCCGCCGAAGATGGTGTTCGCGCCGGCCCGTAATGACGCCAAGGAGATCCTTGAAGGCGCGCCCTTCACCTCCGGCGACGACAGCACCGTCCTTGAGGACTTCAAGACCAAGGTCGGCAAGCTTGATGCGCCGGCTGCGACGAAGGCCAAGCTGATCGCAGACGCCCAGGCCGCGCTGACTGGTCCCTTCAAGCGTGGCTACGACACCTTCTTCGCCGTGCTTGACGAGGTGGAGCCGAAGGCGACCAGTAACGGCGGCGCCTGGCGCCTGCCGCAGGGCGGCGCATACTACGATAGCCGCCTGCGCTTCTACACGACGACGGACCTCACCGCCGACCAGATCCACGAGCTGGGTCTGGCGCAGGTGAAAGCGATCCACGCCGAAATGGAGGCCATCAAGACCCAGGTCGGCTTCAAGGGCACGCTGCAGGAGTTCTTTGTCCAGGTCCGCACCGATCCGCGCTTCAAGTACCCGAACAGCGAAGCGGGCAAGCAGCAGTACCTGTCGGACGCGCGCACCTACATCGCCCAGGCCATGGCCGCCGCGCCGCGCTTCTTCCACCGCCTGCCGAAGGCGGCGCTGGAAGTCCGCGCCGTGGAGCCGTTCCGCGAACAGACGGCTTCTGTGGCCTTCTACGAGCGGCCGGCTCCGGACGGCTCGCGTCCCGGCATCTTCTACGTGAACCTCGCCAACATGGATCAGGTGCAGAAGGTGCAGGCCGAAGGCATCGCCCACCACGAGGGCGCACCGGGCCACCACTTCCAGATCGCCCGCGCGCAGGAGCTCGAGGGCCTGCCAAAGTTCCGCAAGTACGGCTACTACGGCGCCTACATCGAAGGCTGGGGCCTCTACACCGAGCGTCTCGCTGGCGAGATGGGGGCCTACAAGGATCCCTATTCGCAGTTCGGCATGCTGGGCCTGCAGCTTTGGCGCGCCATCCGCCTGGTGACCGACACTGGCCTGCACTCCAAGCGCTGGAGCCGGGAGCAGGCGGTCGCCTACTTCACTGACAACTCGCCGCTGGCGACCGCGGATATCAACCGCGAGGTGAACCGCTACATCAACAATCCGGGTCAGGCGACGAGCTACATGGTCGGCCAGCTGCGGATCAACGCGCTGCGCGACAAGGCGGAGAAGGCGCTGGGTCCGAAATTCGACATCCGCGACTTCCACGAGGTGGTGCTGGCGAACGGCGCCGTGCCGCTCAACGTTCTGGAAGAACTGGTCGACGCCTACATCGCGCGTACCAAGGGTGCCTGAGCTGAACCTTAAGTGATGCGGAGGCGCCACACCTGCGGGTTCGGGTGTGGCGCTCTTCAGGTTTCGCCGCCTCTCAGCGACGGGTTCGGCGTTCCAGGGCGTTTGAGATCCGCATGACCCCAGGGTCTCGCCCTGTTTGTCGCGTAAAGAGGAGATTGTGGCGTGGTGGATCCGAAGCGCGTTCGGCGGATGAATCTTGGCCGAAAGGCGATGTCCGAGCCGGAGGCGCTGCCGACGATCCTGATGGCCGGCTGCCTGGTTGCGGCGGCCCTGGCCACGTCGGCCTCCGCCCAGACCACGCCGTCCGGTCAGCCTCAGGCCGAGGAGCCTGCCGCGCCTGCCGGGGGCGGCGCGGTGGGCACCGATGAGGAAGGCTACGAGGTCGACGAGCTGGTGGTCACCGCCGCCAGCGCTCAGATCGGGACCGTTCCGGGCAACATCCCGCCGGAGATCCAGCTGGGCCCGCGCGAGATCCGCGCGCTGGGCGTAAGCTCGGTGGCCGAACTGCTCGAAGCCCTGGCGCCCCAGGTGTCCAGCGGCCGTGGCCGCGGCGGCGAGCGTCCGATCATCCTGGTGAACGCCGCGCGGATCTCGTCCTTCTCGGAAATTCGCGACCTTCCGCCCGAGGCCATCCTGCGGGTCGACATCCTGCCGGAAGAGGTGGCGCTTCAGTACGGCTACCGGGCGGACCAGCGCGTCGTGAACATCGTCCTTCGCCCGCGCTTCCGGGCCCTGACCACCGAAGTCGGCGCTCGCGTCGCCACCGCAGGCGGGCGCGAAGCCTTCGACGTCAACGCCAACGCCCTGCGCATCCAGCGCGACAACCGCTTCCAGCTCGACGTGAAGGCCTCGACGTCGGACCCGCTGTTCGAGAACGAGCGCAACATCATCCAGAACGTGTCAGGTCGTCCGTACGACACGATCGGCAACGTCACGGCTTCACCGTTCGGCGGCGAGATCGATCCCGCGCTCAGCGCCCTGGCCGGCCAGCCGCTGACCGTGGCGCCTCTTCCTACCAGCCTCACGGGCGCACCTACGCTCGGAGCCTTCGCCGCAGGCGGTGTGGCCCGGACCAGCGACGTCGGCGGCTACCGCACCCTGCTCAGCGGGTCCGACCAGCTGTCAATCAACGCCGTGCTGACCCGGGCGCTCGGCGGTGGGACCTCCGCCACCGTGAACGGTCGGTTCGAGAAGACCGAAGGCGAGAGCCAACTGGGCCTGCCGACGACGGCGCTCACGGTGCCGGCCGGCAACCCGTTCTCGCCGTTCTCCGGTCCTGTGGAGATCAGCCGATATGTGGGCGACCGGGCGCTGCTGCGTCGCTCCGACAGCGAGACTGCGCATCTCGGCTTCGCCGCGAACGGCGCGCGCTCCGGCTGGCGCTGGGCCTTCACGGCCAACGCCGACCGCAGCAACGCCAAGAGCCTCACTGACGCCGGCCTGAACACCACCCTGCTGCAGGCGGCGATCGATGCCGGCGATCCGGCGGTAAATCCGTTCGCCCCGCTCGGCGGCGCCTTGCTCCTCAGCCGTCCCGCGGACTGGAGCAAGTCCACCATCACCACCGCGGATGCGGAGCTGGTGGTGAACGGCAGCCTCTTCGAGCTGCCGGCCGGCGCCCTCAACACCTCCCTCACCGTCGGCGGCGAGACCAACAAGTACGACAGTGAGTCCTTCCGCTCGGGCGTCCAGCGCTCGGTCGAGCTGTCGCGTGATGTCGGCAGCGTGCAGGCGAGCTTCGACCTGCCGATCACCAGTCGCCGGAACGACTTCCTGGCCGCGGCCGGCGACCTCTCGGTCAACGTCAACCTGGCGGCAGAGCGGCTGTCGGATTTCGGAACCCTCACCACCGTTGGAGGCGGGGTGAACTGGTCTCCCATCGCGCCGGTCCGCCTGATCGCCTCCTTCACGGAAGAGGAGGGCCCGCCCACCATTCAGCAGCTGGGGGACCCGGAGGTCGCTACGCCCGCGGTGCGCGTCTTCGACTTCATCCGTGGCGAAACTGTCGAGGTCACCCAGATCACCGGCGGCAACCCCGCGCTCAATTCCGACAACCGGCGGGTTATCAAGCTCGGTTTGAACATCAAGCCGTTCAGCCAGCAGCAGCTGACGTTCCGCGCGGACTACACCAAGACCCGGATCGAGGACGCGATCGCCTCCTTCCCCACGGCCACGGCCGAGATCGAGGCCGCCTTCCCGGAGCGCTTCGTGCGCAACGCCGAAGGACGTCTGATCCAGATCGACAGCCGGCCGGTGAACTTCGAACGGCAGGAGCGGGAGGAGCTCCGCTGGGGCTTCAACTACTCTCGCCCGCTCGGCCCGCAGCGTCCGCCGGGCGGCTGGCGCGGGCAGGGCGGCGCTCGCCCAGGCGCAGCGGCGGGCCAACCTGGTCAGCCTGGAGCCCAGCAGGCCGCGGCCGGGGCGCCGGGCGCCGCCAGCCAGGCCCCCGGCGGGGCGCCGGCCGGAGCTCCGCCCGAGGGGGCGCCGCCGCGTGAAGGCGCGGGCGCACGGCAGGGGGGCGACGGCGCCCGCGGTCCCGGCGGCTTCGGGCCGGGCGGTCCTGGCGGCCCCGGTGGTTTCGGCGGCTTCGGCGGCGGCCGGGGTGGCCGTGGCGGCGGCGCGCTTCAGTTCGGCGTCTTCCACACCGTCCACCTGAAGGAAGAGATCGTCATTCGCCCCGGCGTGCCGGTGCTCGACCTCCTCAACGGATCGGCGGCCGGCAGCACCGGCGGCCAGCCCGAACACGAGGTCGAGGTCCAGCTCGGCTTCTCCAAAAACGGACTTGGCGCGCGGGTCACCGCCGAATGGCAGAGCGGCACCGAAGTGTTCGGCGTCGCGGGCGGTCAGGACCTGAAGTTCTCCGACCTGACCACCGTGAACCTGCGGCTTTTCGCGGATCTCGGCTTGCAACCGATCGCCCGTCAGCACCGCTGGCTGCGCGGCGCGCGCGTGACCGCCTCGATCAACAACCTGTTCGACGAGCGGCTGGACGTGCGCACGTCCACGGGCGAGACCCCGGTCAGCTATCAGCCGTACATCCTCGATCCGCTTGGCCGCACCGTCCGGGTGAGCTTCCGGAAGCTGTTCTTCTAGGCGGCGCGCCAGGCGTCGATGACGCCGCGCTCGGCAAGCCCGGCGAACAGTCTCTGGCTGTTCGCCGCATTGGCTCGAACAAAGCCGGCCAGGGCAGGGCTCGCCAGCAGCTCGCTTGAGATCAGCAAGCCGCCGCGTCCGCGCAAGCACAGGCCGCGCTCGACCAGGGCCTGCGTATGCCGGCGCACCGTTTCCTGTGGGGCGGAAAGAGCGCGCGCCAGGCCCGCGACCGGTATGCCAGTGGGCGGGGCCTCTTTGGAGGACAAGCTCGCCTGCAGCACGCCCAGCAGGCAGATGGCCGAGATCATATCCCCGCTTGCCGCCATTAGCTGCTCGGCGGTTCTCAGGATGAAGTCCGACGCGAGCCGCACGGCGGCTCGTACCGGCGCGGAGCCGGCCGTGTCGAAGCGGCTGGCCGGCAGCTCGTCCACCAGCCCGGCCGCCATCGCATCCAGGAACAGCCGCCGCAGCCCATTGTGGGTTCCGACAACAGACTGCAGGTAGCCGGGCGAGACCAGAAAGGTCTCCGGCACGATCACGCCGCCAGCTGCCGCCTCGCAGATGCCGCGCGTCTCCAATGATCGAACTCGGCGCCGCACGGTCTCGAAGGGCAGCCCAAGCGAGCTTGCGATCGCGCTGATGCTCACCGGTCGGCGCAGCTGGTCGGGCGCGGGTGTCTCCAGCGCGCCGTACATGGCCCTGGCGTTCGGGTCACGGGTAAGGGGGACGATGTTGGCCTGGTTGATGGCCAGCACGAGCACGGCGTCCGTGGGGCTCAGGCCGGCCAGCCCGCCGGCGACCTGTTCCACCAGGAAGTCGGCCGAGAGCCGCGCAAGCTGGACGTCGCGCTGGTCGAGCGCAGGTCTAGCGACGACGTCGTGCAAGAATCCCCCTCCCGCCGGCTTCAGCCTGACCCTAGCACCGGTCCGAGGGTTGCGAAGCCGCCGACGCCGCGCTCCAAGGCCGCGGTTCGGCTAGTCGACCATCACCGGGATGGCTTCGTAGCCCAGGCACACGGCGACGCAGCGGCGCGCTAGGTGTTCGGTCGGGTCGATCAGCTGGACGCTCAGCGCCTCCGGGTCGAGCACCAAAGGAACTTCCGTGCAGCCGGCGATGATCGCCTGGGCGCCCTGCTGGATCAGCGTCTCCGCCTGCGCCTGGATCACCGCCACCACTTCAGGACCGAGATCGCCCGCCTTGATGCGGTAGAGCCCATCCATGAACCGGTCCTGGCCGCTGGCGTCCAGGGTGACGGTGGCGAGGTTCTGCGCCGCCAGGTACTCGCGATAGAGCCGCAGGGCGCCCTTGGTGCCGAGCACGCCGACGCGGTGCGCTCCGGTGTTTCGGGCGGCGACGGACGCGGTCTCGATCATGTCGATCAGCGGCAGTTCAGCCGCGTGCTGGATGATGTCTGCATAGGCGTGCGCGGTGTTGCAGGCGATGGCCAGCACGTCGGCGCCGGCGCCCGCAAGGGCGCCCGCCATCTCGGCCAGCACGTCGCCCGCGTCCGAACCGGGCGTGTTGCGGTCGGGCACCTTCGGGTTGATGTCGACCAGCACCCGGATGTGGTCCTGGTCGCGCTCGGCCGGCGTGTAGGCCTGGATCTTGGCGAGCAGGTCCAGCGTGGCGGCCGGACCCATGCCGCCCAGGACGCCGAGGGTCAGGCTCTCCCTCAAAGCTGTCCCTCCAGCTCCGACTGGTAGCCGAACAGGCCCTGGGAGCCGCCGGTGTGCAGGAAGAGAACCGTTTCGCCGTCGAACTCGCCTTTGCGAGACAGGTCGATCAGCCCCTTCATGGCCTTGCCGGTGTAGACCGGATCCAGCAGCAGGCCGTCCGTCCGGGCGGCCAGCTTCAGCGCGTCGATCACGCCCTCGTCGATCAGGCCGTACCCGGCGCCGACGTAGTCGCAGTTGGCGATCACCATCTCGCGCGTCACGCGCTCGCGATAGCCGAGCAGGTCGGCGGTGTCCTGCGCCAGCTTGAAGACGTTGGCTTCCTGCACGTCCTTGGGCGCGCGCACGCCAATGCCCAGCACCGGGATGTCCGCGCCCATGACCGCCAGGCCTGCGACCAGGCCGGCGTGCGTGCCGGCGCTGCCGGTGGCGGTGACGATGCGGTCGATCTCGATGCCTTCGGCGTTGGCCTGGGTCAGGATCTCCATGGCGCATTCCACATAGCCGAGCGCGCCGATGATGTTGGAGCCGCCGCCGGGGATCACGTAGGGCGTGCCGCCCGCGTCGGCGACCTCGGCCGCCACTTCCGCCAGCATGGCGTTCATGTCGGTTCCGCCCGGCACAGTGCGGATCTTGGCGCCGAGCAGCTCGTCCAGCAGGACGTTGCCGGAACGGTTGTAGTCCGTGGCCTTGGAGCAGGTGCGCTCCTCCAGAATGACCTCGCAGGCCATGCCGAACTTGGCGGCCGCGGCCGCGGTCTGGCGCACGTGGTTGGACTGCACCGCGCCTTGCGTGACCAGGGTGTCGGCGCCGTTGGCCAGCGCATCGCCCAGCAGGTACTCGAGCTTGCGGGTCTTGTTGCCGCCGCCGGCGAGGCCCGTGCAGTCGTCCCGCTTCACATAGAGCATGGGACCGCCGCCGCCGGGCGTCATCAGCGCCTCGCTCAGCCGCGGCAGCGGCTCGAACGGGGTAGGCAGATGGGCGAAGCGAACGGGATTGTAGCGGGCGAGGTGCATGTGGGAACTCCGTAGTCCCCCGACCTAGCGCCCCGCCGGCCACGCGGCAACCGCGCGGCCGGCCGTTGGCCTCAGCGCTTGGCGGCCGCCGGCAGGCGCGACTGCGCGCCGACCACCTTCACCGGCGCACGGCTGATCCGGTGATTGTTGCTGAAGTAGACATGGCCGTCCGCGCCGAAGGCGGCGTTGGAAACGGTGTCGTCTGTGTCGATCGAGCCGATCCGGCGGCCGTCCGGCGTGAAGATGATCAGGCTGCGGCCGCAGCTCGCCCAGACGTTGCCGTGCTGGTCCACTTCCAGGCCGTCGCCGCCGATGTTGTTGGTGGTCTTGCTGTCCACGAACACCCGCCGGCCGGTGGGCATGCCCTTGGCGTCCAGGTCGAAGGCGTACCAGCCGGAGGGATCGGTCGCGTAAAGCGTCTTGCCGTCCGGCGAGAGGCCCACGCCGTTGACCTTCAGCGTCTTGTCGATCAGCCGCACCGTCCCGTCCCGCTCCAGGCGGTAGAGGCCCCAGTAGTCGAGCTCACGCCAGGGCGAGTCGTCGACGCCTTTCAGGCCATACGGCGGATCGGTGAAGTAGATGGCGCCGTCCGGCGCCAGCACCAGGTCATTGGGGCTGTTCAGGCGCTTGCCTTCGAACCGGCTGGCCAGCACCCGGCGCGCCTTGGTCTTCAGGTCCACGGCGGCCACGATGCGGTTGCCGCTGTCGGCCATCAGCAGGCCGCCCCGGCCCAGGGCCATGCCGTTGCCGCCGGGCTCGCGCAGCATGGCGGTCGGCGGACCGGCGTATCCGGCGGGGTCCATGAACACCGTGTGCCCGTCGCGCTTGGACCAGCGGTGGGTCTTGTTCTGCGGCACGTCCGAGAACAGCAGGTAGCCGTCCTCGCCGCCCACCCACGCCGGGCCCTCGGTCCAGGTGAAGCCGTCCGCCACCTTCTCGACCCGCGCATCCGCAGAGATCAGCGCCTCGGCGGCGGGATCGGCGATGGTCACCTTGCCGACGACCGGCATCTCCTGGGCGAACGCGGGCGAAGCGGCGAGCGCGGCCGCGCCGGCGAGGACGGTGCGGCGGGATGGGGCGGTCATGCAGGGTCTCCAGAGGGTGAGCCGCGGCATGTTGCCCATTATTGCGCCAGACGCCAGAGCTGCGCCGCAGCTCCAGCCTCGCCTCAGGGGCGGATCTTGTCGGGCAGCGCCGCCGCCTGCTCCGGAGTCAGCCGTGCCAGGGAGTCCACGATGCACCGCGTGGCGAATCCGCCGCCGTTGCGGGCGATCGACAGATCCAGGTCAATGGGCCGGCAAACCAGCGCCGAGCCGGGCGGCTGCTGGGTGACGATCGGATCCGAGGAGATGGCGGCCGCCAGGCACGCGCCGCTCATCCCGATCCGGTAGACGCCCTTTCCGGCCACCTCGATGAACATGGTGCGGTCGTCGCCCACCGTGTGGGAGCGGATGTCCCGCGTGTAGAAGCAGTCGCTGCTGGCCAGCCGCGCACCCGAAGGCGGAGCAGGGCCCAGGTCCACGCTTGCCGCCGGTCCGCGCCCCGGGTTCGTGCAGGCGGCGGTCAGTGTCACGGCGGCGCCCAGGGCGGCGACGAATTCGAACTTCATCGAGGATCTCCTCCTGAGCCGAAAACCTATCATGGCAGGGCTCGTTCCAGACGCCTCGCATTTGATCGGAGCCCCGCAATTGCGGTTGGCGCGAACGCCGTTCGGGCGTAGCTTCCCGCTCTCCTCGGGGGGCCGCGCCTAGGCGGCTGAGAGGTGGGCGAGCCCACGACCCGTCGAACCTGATCCGGGTCATGCCGGCGAAGGGAAGGGATCTTGCGCCACACCTCCTATCGGCGCCCGCATTCCGTCCACGCCGGCCTGGCTGAACCCTGAAGGCCGCCGCGATGAACAAGCCGATCACCGACAAGCTCCAGCCCGCCGCCATCCCGACCGGGGAGCGTCCCGGCTCGCGCAAGGTCTACCAGTCCGGGACCCTCTGGCCGGACATCCGCGTGCCCTTCCGGGAGGTGGCGGTGCATCCGTCGGCGAACGAGCCGCCGCTGACCCTCTACGATCCGTCCGGCCCTTACACCGACCCGACGGTGCGGATCGACATCGAGCAGGGCCTGGCCCGCACCCGCGAGCCCTGGGTCGTCAGCCGCGGGGACGTGGAGATCGTCGAGAACCCCCGCGCCGTGAAGCCCGAGGACAACGGCTTCGCCAAGGGCGAGCACCTGGCGCCCGAGTTCACCGCGCCGCGCCGCGTCTACCGCGCCAAGCCCGGCGCCAACGTGACCCAACTCGAGTACGCCCGCCGGGGCATCATCACGCCCGAGATGGAGTACGTCTCGATCCGCGAGAATCAGCGGCGCGAGGCCGGGGCTAAGTTCATCCGCGATGGCGAGGATTTCGGCGCCGAGATCCCGGACATCTGCACGCCCGAGTTCGTTCGCGACGAGATCGCACGCGGCCGCGCCATCATCCCGGCCAACATCAACCACACCGAGCTCGAGCCGATGATCATCGGCCGCAACTTCCTGGTGAAGATCAACGCCAACATCGGCAACTCGGCCGTCCTCAGCCACGTGTCGGACGAAGTCGACAAGATGGTCTGGGCGATCCGCTGCGGCGCTGACACGGTCATGGACCTGTCCACCGGCCGCAACATCCACAACATCCGCGACTGGATCGTCCGCAACTCGCCGGTGCCGATCGGCACGGTGCCGATCTACCAGGCGCTGGAGAAGGTCGGCGGCGTCGCCGAGGACCTGAACTGGGAGGTGTTCCGCGACACCCTCATCGAACAGGCCGAACAGGGCGTCGACTACTTCACCATCCACGCCGGCGTGCGCCTGGCCTATGTGCCCCTGACCGCGGGCCGGGTGACCGGCATCGTCTCGCGCGGCGGCTCGATCATGGCCAAGTGGTGCCTCGCGCACCACAAGGAGAACTTCCTCTACGAGCACTTCGAAGAGATCTGCGAGATCATGAAGGCGTACGACGTGTCGTTCAGCCTGGGCGACGGCCTGCGCCCCGGCTCGATCGCCGACGCCAACGACGCCGCGCAGTTCGGCGAACTGGAGACCTTGGGCGAACTCACCCAGGTCGCCTGGAGGCACAATGTCCAGGTGATGATCGAGGGCCCCGGCCACGTGCCGATGCACAAGATCAAGGCCAACATGGACAAGCAGCTGAAGACCTGCGGCGAGGCGCCCTTCTACACCTTGGGCCCGCTCACCACCGACGTCGCGCCGGGCTACGATCACATCACCAGCGCCATCGGCGCGGCCATGATCGGTTGGTTCGGCACCGCCATGCTCTGCTACGTCACGCCCAAGGAGCACCTGGGCTTGCCGAACCGCGAGGACGTCAAGGTCGGGGTCATGACCTACAAGCTGGCGGCCCACGCGGCCGACCTCGCCAAGGGCCACCCCGGCGCGCGCCTGTGGGACGACGCCATCAGCCGCGCCCGGTTCGAGTTCCGCTGGGAAGACCAGTTCAATCTCGGCGTCGATCCCGAGACCGCGCGCGAGTACCACGACGAGACCCTGCCGAAGGAGGCGATGAAGACCGCCCACTTCTGCTCCATGTGCGGCCCGAAGTTCTGCTCAATGAAGATCAGCCAGGACATCCGCGACGCCGCGCGCCAGCAGAACGACGTCGATATCAACGCCGGCATGGCTGAGATGAGCCAGAAGTTCCGCGACACGGGCGGTGAAATCCTGGTCCCGGTGGAGCCCGCCGAATAGGCGGGCTCAGGTCAGCTCAGTCGGCCGATCAGGACCGGAGCGACATAGATCGCCACCAGGATCAGCAGGCCGATGACGAAGGCGCGTCCGATCAGCTTGGATCGGCGCTCCTCTTCCGGGGTGCGTTCGGGCGGCGGCGTGGGCGTTTCGGTCATGCCCTGGCTCATAGCACTCCGGGCGCGGGCTGGGAGGGCTGAGATGGGGCGGCAGTAGGATCGTCCTCGTCGCGACGACCCGGTATCAGCGACAGCACGAACCAAAACAGAAGCCAGCTGATGCCCGGCGCCAGCAGCAGAAAGGCCCAAAAACCGGACTGACCAATGTCCCGCAGCCGGCGAACGCTAGCTACGACGAATCCGGTGATGCAGTAGAGCAGGACGAACAGAACGGCGCCCAGCTGGATGCCTCGGATAATCGTCTGGCCCAGAGGCGAGCCGCTCAGGAAAGACAGCGGCAAGAAGAACAGGATCGCGTCGAGCAGCAGGAATGCGCTCATAAGCAGTCCGGTGACGGCATATTCACCGCGCCCGATGGTTTCGCGATCTCCAAAGAATATCGTCCGCACAATCGCATCCTCCGAGGCGCTCCATCTACGGTAGCAGCGCCAAGCGCGGCGCACCATCGGTGCGGCATCGGAGTGCCATAACTTCAGGCGCCCTGTGAGGCGGGCGCTGCGGTGCTGAGCGTCGTCTTGCGAACATGCCGCCGCCCGGGCCAGTCTGCACCTTCGGGCGGGGGAGTTTCAGAGTGAACAAGCCGGTTATTGCGCTGACGGAGCGCCGCGCATTTTTGCGGACCGCGGCGGCGGCGGGAGGGCTTTCCGCCCTGGGCCTTGCCGGCTGCGCCACGACCCAGGCTTCGCCGGCAGCGCCCGTGCTGGCCAAGCCCGGCTTCCGGCCCGTGCCTCCGCTCGGAGCGCTTCTGGCCAAGCCCGACCGCATCATGGGCATCACCGTCTGCCTACGCCCCTTCCGCGCCGCCGGTCCGCGTCTCGACACGGAAAAGGTCGGGGACAAGCTGGTGGTCCACAACTACGGCCACGGCGGCAGCGGTTGGTCCCTGTCGTGGGGGTCGGCCAACGTGGTGGTGAAGAAGGCGCTGTCTGGCGGCGAGAAGGACGTCGCCATCATCGGCTGCGGAGCCCTGGGTCTCACGGCAGCCATCACCGCTCAGCGCGCCGGCGCCCGGGTCACCATCTACGCCAAGGAACGGATGCCGGAGGTCCGATCGGCCCGGGCGACGGGCGTCTGGTCACCGGACAGCCGGATCGCGCTGGCCAGCGCTGCATCGCCCGACTTCCCGGCGCTCTGGGAAGAGATGTGCCGCGCTTCTTTCCGCACCTACCAGTCCTACCTGGGCCTGCCCGGCTCGCCCATCGAGTGGACCGACCGCTACATCCTCCGGGACAACCCGCCGCCGACGAGCCCCGCCACCGATCCCATGGGCTTCGCCCACTACGAGAGCCGCGTGCACGACCTGCTGCCCAGGTCCGAGACCCTGCCGCCGCAAGCCCACCCGTTCCCGGCGCCGTACGCGCGGCGGCTTTCCTTGCCGATGTTCAACGTCCAGGCGTTCGGCCGACTGCTGATGAGCGAGTTCCTGCTGGCTGGCGGCCGGATCGAAACGGTTGAGTTTAACGCGCCTGCCGACCTCGCGCGGCTGAAGGAGAAGGTCGTCATCAACTGCACCGGCTATGGCGCTCGCGCCCTTTGGAAGGATGAGACCGTGGTCCCCGTCCGTGGCCAGATCGCCTGGCTGATCCCGCAGGCCGAGGTGAACTACGGCCTCGTCTACAAGGGCGTGTCAATGCTGGGGCGTCGGGACGGGATCGTCATCCAGAAGAACGGCGCGGACGAGTCCTGGGGCTACAACGACGCCAACGAGACCCCGGACCGGGCCGAGGCCGAGGCGGCGTTGGCGACCATCGCCAGCCTCTATCCTCAGGTTCCCGTCTGACTGTGCGGCGCGGAGACCGGCTTGCTCTCAGGCGAGCCCTTCTCGCGCAGGAAGATCGCCAGGACCACCAACACCGCGGTCGACAGGAACTCGCTCTGCCAGTTCTGGAAGCTTTCGAACCAGAACTGCGCGCTGCTAAGGTGCTCCATCAGCCCCGGAACCGGCAAGTGATGCTCCAGCGCCTCCTCCTGCTCGTGTCGGGCGCTGTTGACGAAGTGCAGCACGAACGAAAGCACGAACAGGGTCAGCAGGGCCAAGCCCAGCGAATGGGAATAGAGGCGTAAGGCCAGGCCGCCTTTGCGGACGGGCGCCGGAGCGCTTGCCTTGTCCCCGTCGAGAGCGGGATCGCGATCCTGCGGCGCGTCTTCGTCCGGGTCCTTGGACTCAGGCGAACCGCGCTGGAACAGGTAGGCCGTCAGCATGACGTAAGCCCACATCTGCAGGAACTCGCTCTCCCAGTTCTCGAAGAGCGCGGACAGGAACGCGCCAGTCCGCAGATACTCGCCGAAATGCAGCAGGATCTGGCCGTGCTGGATCCGTTCTTCGTTCTCTTGCGCAAACCCTGTGACGGCCTGCCCGATCAGGCTGGCGAGGAAAAGGGTCACGAGCGCGACGGTCAGACCGTTGTCTCTGAGCCAAGTCTTCATGTCATTTGAAGGCTTGGCTGTGAGGTAAGTTCCTCAAGCCAACTGTTTGTAGAAGTAGACGGTGTCGCACAGGCCGCCGCCCGGCAGCAGGGCGTAGCCGGGGATGGTCCCCACCCGCGTCCACCCGCAGCGTTCGTAGAGCCGTTCGGCCGTCTCGCTTGCGGTGTCCAGGACCAGCAGCGTCTTGCCTGCGGTGGCAGCCGCCGAGTCGGCGGCTTCCATCAGCGCTTGGCCGACGCCACGGCTTCGGGCGCTTCGATGCACCAGCAGCTTCGAGATGTCCGCCCGATGGGGCTGGTTTGGCGGCTGCTCCAGCACGACCTGCACGGTCCCGATGGCCGCGCCGTCATGGCCGTCCAACGCGGCCAGCAGGATACGCTCGCCACGCCCGACGCTTTCCACCACGCCAGTCCAGTAGGCCTGCGCAGCCGATGCAGGGAAAGGCAGCATGAAGCTCACCGAAGCGCCGCCTTCGACGCAGTCGCACAGCACGGCGCTCAGCTCGTCCAAGTGCGCCTGCGCCGCCTCGGGCGACAAGGCTTCCACCACAACGGGGCCGCGGGTCGCGGTGAGCGCAAGCGTGTCCATGACCCTTGGCTAGGTCTCGCAAGGCCCCTCGTCCAGAGCTCGAACGTCGAGAAAGCCGGCTCCAGGGCTGCTCGCCTAGATCTTGCCCATCTCCGCCGTGAAGATCCGGCCGATGCGGTTGAGCCGGCTCTCCGGCGGCGCAGTGCGTTCACCGTCGCCCAGCACGCGTCGGCGGCCGCTGCGATTGTCCTGGCCGTGACGGCGAACGTCACGCCACTCGAGAGCCGCCGCCGCTGCGGCGAGAGGAAGACGCAAGGCAGGCCGGGCGTACTGAATGCGCCAGCGCCGATAGGTCCATCGCGCCCGGTGGGTATCGGCCCAGGCGGGCAGGGGCGCGCCGGCGAGCCTGGAGGCCGCCACCAGCTGCGCCGCCAGGGCCGCCCGCACGAGGGGCGTTCCACAGGCGTCCTGCAGCCAGGCCCAGTCCTCCGCGGAGAGCTGCGGCGCAAGCGCGGCGAGATCCGTCAGATGCCTCAGGTCGAAGCCGCCTCGCCAATAGTCGCCGTCGTGGAACTGGTCGTGCAGCACCAGATAGAGGATCTGGCTGGCGGCGTCCGGCGTCTGCGCCCATCCGCTGTCGAGGGCGATCGTTCTCCTACGCGCCGCAAGGGCGGGAGCGCCGGCCACACCCGGCGGCCCGGGCGGACGCTGGTGAAGGTCCAGGTATCCGACGTCGATTTCCGGCCGGCCGAATTCGGCCACCACATGCACGGCGGAGCCTTCATAGCGGTTCAGAACGGAGAAGCCGGCCGCCTGAAGAGCAGCCATGGCGGGCTGCACCTGCGCGGGCTCCACCAGGACGTCCACATCGCTGAGCAGTCGGTCGAACGTCGCGTCCCGCGGCAGGCCGGCCCAGCGGGCGGCGCCTTTCAGCAGCACGGGCATGATGCCGGCGCCATTGAGCGCGGCGACGCCGTCGTTCAGCTGGCGCCAGAGCCGCCGGTTGCGTTCGCGGTTGCGGCCCAGAACTTCGTCCAGAAAGCCGCCCACCTCCGCCGGCACAAGCTGGCGAACAGGCGCGAGGGCTATCGCGAGCTGCGGGGTGATCAGGCTGCGGTTCGCCAGCGACATGACCGCCGTCCAGTCGCAGTTGTGCGGCGGCCGGCCCGCCATGCAGGCGGCAAGATGATGCAGCGCCTGGAGTCTACCCACGGGTCAGTCCCTCGAGCGCGGACACGCCGTCGGCCAAGTCCGAATAGATCAGTCGCAGGCAGCGGGCGCCGTTCAGCTGCGCGGCGAACCGCTCCAGAACGTCGCCCTTGAGACGCCCGTCGCCGGCGAAGGCGCTGCCCAGCAGTTCGGTAAGCGCGAACAACGGCTCCACCGGCTCCAGCATCGCGCTCGCGGCGGGGCGCCGGGCCAGAAGGATGACCCACGACAGTTGCTCCACCTCGCCCGCACCGAAGCCGCTGACCGGCGCGTATCGCACCCGCTGCTGATCGCCGCGTACGTCGATCGGCAGGTCCGCCAGCATGGGCAGATAGGGTGCGGCCAGCTCCCAGGCTCCTGACTTGGAGGCTGGGCTGAAGGGCACGCCTTCCAGCCGCTCGCCATTGACCACGCGCACCACGTCGTCGGACCCATAACCCAGCCCCCGCGCAGCCAGGGCCAGCGTCAGGGTCGTCTTGCCGGCGCCGGGCGCGCCGGAGATCAGCAGGCCTTGCCGGTTTGCCGACAGCAGGGCGGCGTGGATCAGGAAGTCTCCGTCGCCCACCGATTTCGCCAGTCGGTCGGTGAGCACCGCCTTGATCTCCGGGACGATCCGCTCGGGCGCAAACACGCCCAGCGGGGCGCCGTCGGCCAGCAGCACATAGGCGCCAGCCTGTTCCACGATGTCGAAGCGCGGCGTGCCTGGCGAAGGGGGGGCAGCGAACTGTCCGAAAACGGCTTCGAGGCGGCTCGGAAGCGGATCGCCGGCCGGCGCATGGATCGCCACGGTGCACGCCAGGCCTGCGATGCGCAGATGCGATTCCCGTCCAGGGCTTTGCGCCTGCTCGACGATCTGCGCTGGGATCAGAAGGCCGGCGTGCAGCCATCCGGCGACGCACTCGGCCACAAAGGACTGCGCATCCTGCGCCGAAACTCCGAAGGTTTGGAGCTCCTTCGCCACCTGGCCCGGCGTGCCGCCGTCGGCCAGTCCACGCCAGATCAGGTCGGCGGTGGCGTTCAATTCGAACAACTGCTGGGCCCGTTCGCAGAACAGGGCTGCGCTGGCCCCAAGCGCCAGATGGCGAACGCTTGGGGCTGGCAGGAGCTGAGCGGCTTCCCACGCAGGCGTGGGGAGAACGCGGACGTGGTCCGCGGCTGGCCTTCCGGCCATTTGCGCCCCCAGGTTCGGAGTCTTAGCCGCGTTCGCCGCGACGAAGGATTGCCGGGCTCGCCGGCGGCACGACCGGGGCAGGCGGTGGTGCGGCCGCGGCCGGAGGCGGCGGCGCGATCACCGGGGCCGGAGCCGCCGGGGGCGGAACGGCCGCGATCGGCGGGGCCGCGCCAGGGCGGATGGCGCTGGCGCCGACGCCCAAGCCGAGCAAGGCGCCCAGACCTGCGAGCAGGTCGCCGCCGCCACCGCCGCCACCGCCGCCGCCGGACTGGGCGATCGCGGACGACGCCATGCTGGTGGACAGCAGCATCACCATGGCCGGCGGCACCGCGCCGGCGGCCTTGCCCAGAAACGCGCGACGGTCGCCGTCGACGTCGTTCTCGCTCGTCTTAGGAGCGTTGTCTTCGCTCATCATCCCACCCTCAGCCACACATCCAGGTGCTCCCCCGGGGTGCGTCCCACCGGTTTGGAGCAGTCAAGCTGGGTGGAAAATACCTCTCGGCAGTCAGGGTTCCCGACCGGCCTCGTCTTTCGTCAGGATTTCTGGTGGGGCGACAGGCACTTACGTCGCAATGAAAAAGGCCCGCGCGAGGCGGGGCTTGTCTACTCGGCAGGCGTGCAGGCGTTCTCTAGTCGGCCTTGACGGCCGTTTTGGCCGGCCAGACCCGCACGATCACCGCGACCGTGACCGAGCCCAGGACGGCGGCGGCCGCGCCCGCCCACTGCACCGGCGACATGCCGACGGAGGCGAAGTGGCCAGCCATTGCGCCGGACGTGAAGACCAGGATGGCGGAACCCCACTCGGCGGCTTCCTTGGTGGTGATCATGCGCGGCTCCCCGGCTCGACGTCTGCTGCAGTGCGATGATGTGCATCTGGATAGCCAATGGGGACTCGCTTGCGCCATGCGGCACGGGCGCGCATCGCAAAACCCTCTTCGCTGAAGCGCGTACCTCGGCCATGGTGCCGCGCACCAGAATGGGGGAAACCAGATGACGGCGAGCCATACGGCGGAGGACCTCGGTCCCGGCACCCTGCGGCGGGTGACGCGAAACCTCATGCCGCTGTTCTGCCTGATGTACCTGATCGCCTACATCGACCGGCAGAACGTCTCCTACGCCAAGCTCGAGATGGTGGGCGCTCTCGGCCTGTCCGAGGCCGCCTACGGCCTTGGCGCGTCGCTGTTCTTCCTCGGCTACTTCCTGTTCGAAGCGCCTTCCAACCTGATCCTCGCCCGGGTCGGCGCGCGTGTTTGGTTCACCCGGATCATGGGGACCTGGGGGCTGGTGACCATCGCCCTCGGTTTCACCCAGAACCCGGCGATGTTCTACATCCTGCGTTTCCTGCTGGGCGTCACGGAGGCGGGCTTCTTCCCCGGCGTCCTGTACGTCCTGACGCTTTGGTACCCGCACACCCACCGCGCGCGGATGGTCGGCGCCTTCATGATCGCCAGCGCGGTGGCCAACGCGGTGGGCTCCCTCATCGGCGGCGCGCTCCTGGACCTCGACGGCCTCATGGGTCTGGCTGGCTGGCAGTGGGTGTTCATCGCCACCGGTCTGCCCGCCGTGCTGCTCGCCCCCTATGTGCTCTGGAAGCTGCCCAGCGGCCCCGAGAGCGCCAAGTTCCTCAACGACGCCCAGCGCGGCTGGCTGGCCGAGACGCTGCGCACCGAGCCCAAGCAGGAAGCCGAAGGCTCGCCCTGGAAAGCGCTGACCGACCCGCGCGTGCTGATGCTGGCCGGCCTCTACATCGGCCTGCCGCTGGGGGCCTACGGCCTCAGCTACTGGCTGCCGACCATTGTGAAGGGCTTCGGCGCGTCCAACGTCGAGAACGGCTTCATCAACGTCATCCCATGGATCCTGGTGGGCCTGGCGCTCTGGTGGGTGCCGCGCCACGCGGCAAAGCACGGCGCCAATCGCTGGCACATCGCCGGCCCCGTGCTGATCGGCGCGGCCACGCTGGTCCTCAGCGTCATCGTCCCGGGCAACGCCGCGAAGTTCGCCTTCCTGTGCATCGCCGCGGCCGCCATCTTCTCGGGCCAGCCGGTGTTCTGGAGCGTGCCGCAGCGGATCCTAACCGGCGCTCATGCCGCCGCCGGGATCGCGGCGATCAACTCGGTGGGCAACCTCGGGGGCTTCATCGCGCAGAACGCGGTGCCGGCGATCTATGACGCCACCGGCAGCCAGCTGGCGCCGATGCTGTTCCTGGCTGCGTGCCTCGTGGCCTCGGGGCTAGGCTTCCTGGCGCTGGTGCCGCGGCTGATGCCGCGCGGGCCGCACTAGGCGGCGACCTCCTCGTCGGCGCAGGGGATCACCGCCAGGCGCGTGGCCCCCTGCCAGAGCTCGACTGCCGGCGTGGCGCTGTCGCACATTGCGTGCGCCAGCCGCTTGGCCTCCGCCAGGGTCTCGGCGTGCAGCCATTCGCCGGCCGCGATGCGGCCAGACGGGTTCAGCTTGTAAGCGCGATAGGTTTGCACGGCGGGGGAGGGCCTCTTCGGGCCCGCCCGTTTACGCGCATCGAGCGTCCTGGCCGATGCGGCAGGAGGAAGCTTCGCCTCAGCGATCGGAGCGCGAGCGCTCCTGCTTGGCCTTCTCCAGCTCCGCCGCCCGCGCCCTCAGCTCGCGCGCCTGCTGCTGGAGCCGCCGCTTGTCCGGTCCGTAGCTGACGACGGCGGCAAGCTGTTCTGCGGCCTCCGCTTCCTTGATGAGGTCTTCTTCCAGGCCCATGAACGCCGCAACCACCATTCAAAAGACAGGTTCCCAAAGTAGAGGCGCTGTCCACAGAACAACCTAGGGCCGCGTAGCTCGTCCATCCGGGGCGGCAACGGAAAAGCCCGCCGGCGCCAGGCGCCGACGGGCTTGCTCTCCAGAAGCTGTTTGGCTCAGGCCAGCCAGTCGGTCGCGCCGCTGACTGGACCCAGCACCAGGGCCGCGCCCGGCATGTCGCCATAGTCGTCCTCGAAGCCGGCGCCGTCCGAGCCCGCCTCCCAGGTGCCGCCCGCCGGGAACGGGAAGGGCAGGATGTGGTACTCCCCCTCTTCCACGACCCCGTCGCCGGGCATGGGGAAGGGCAGGATGTGGAACTCGCCGTCCTCGATCACGCCGTCGCCCGGCATCGGGAACGGCAGGATGTGGAACTCGCCTTCTTCCACCGGCACGCCGGAGCGGTCGAACACCGACAGGTCGGGCGCGGCGCCGGGCGCAAACACCGTCACCCAGGCGTCTTCCTTGCCGTCGCCGTCGATGTCGACGCCGATCCGGTCGCCGCCGTGCTCGCCGCCGCCGATCACCCGGTCCAGAAGCTGAGCCTTGTCGCCGAGCTGGCGCAGGTCGAGCTTGTCGCCCTCGGAGAAGTCGAGGATCACGCCCAGGCGCTCACCCGCGCCGGCTTCCAGCACAAAGACGTCGTTCCCGCCGCCGCCGGAGATGAAGGCGCCATGGCGCAGGTCCAGGCTTTCGTCGGCGTCCGTGCCGGTCAGCAGGAACAGGCGGCCGTTGCCGTGCGGCTCGCCCACGGCGATGCCGGGATTGTCGTGGCCGGCGACCATCGGCGTCTCTTGCGAAACGGGCGTCGCGGGGCGTTCCCAAAGGGTGCGGCTGAAGAGCAGCATCTGTGGCTCCAAACTCTACGGTAGGAGCCTCATAGCTCGTCTAGCGTCGGCGAGTCTAGTAATTACTGAACTCAATCTCACTGGGGCTTCAGGTCGCCGTCGCGGCGCGGAACTTGGGCGCCGCCGCAGGGTTGCACGGACAACCCAGCCTGGAGCCCCCAAATGGACAGCCAAGACATCCGCCCGCTCGCCGTGATCACCGGCGGCTCGAATGGCATCGGCTATGAACTCGCCAAGCAGTTCGCCGAGCACGACTACGACCTACTGATCGCCGCCGAAGACCCCGCCCACCTGGCGGAAGCCGCCCAGTCCCTGCAGGCCGCCGGCGCGCAAAGCGTGCAAACCTGCGCCGTCGATCTGGCTACCGAAGGCGGCGTCAAGCAGCTCTACCAGGACATCCAGGCCCTGGGCCGCCCCGTCGACGTGCTCTGCGTCAACGCCGGCGTCGGCCTGGGCGGCCCCTTCGTCGAGACCGACCTCGAGAAGGAGCTGCGGATGATCAACCTGAACATCACCGGCTCGGTGGCGCTCACCAAGTACGTGCTCAAGGACATGGTCCAGCGGGACAAGGGGAAGATCCTCTTCACCTCTTCCATCGCCGCCACCATGCCTGACCCGTTCGAGGCGGTGTACGGCGGCACCAAGGTCTTTCTGCGCTGGTTCGGCGAGGCCCTGCGCAACGAACTGAAGGACACCGGCGTCGGCGTCACGGTGCTCATGCCTTCGGTCACCGACACCAACTTCTTCGAACGCGCCGAGATGATGGACACCAAGGCCGGCCAGATGGAGAACAAGGACGACCCCGCCATGGTCGCCAAGGCCGCCTTCGACGGCCTCATGGCCGACAAGGACCGGGTGATCCCCAGCCTCAAGAACAAGGCCATGGCCGCCACCGCCGAGATGCTCAGCGACACCGCCGCCGCCCAGGTCCACCGCGGGCTGTCCGAGCCCGGCTCCGGAAAGCACTAGCCATGCTGGAGAAGATCCCCTCCGCGGTCGGCCGGGCGCTGCGCAGCGCCCGCGCCGGCTATGGCAAGGTCGTGAGCGAACAGCCGGCCTTCGTCGGGGCTCCGCAGTCGATCGACCTGGAAAGTCCGGAGTTCGAAGACGGCAGCTCGATCCCGCCAAGGTTCACCGCTGACGGCGACCAGATCTCGCCGCCGCTCGCCTGGCGCAGCTTGCCGGAAGAGACCCAGGGCCTCGTTCTGATCGTCGAGGACCCTGACGCCCCGGCCAACGATCCGCTGGTCCACCTGCTGGCCTGGGACCTGCCGCCGGAACTGGAGGTCCTGCCGGAAGGCGAGTTCAAGAGCCCCCGCCACGCGGGGCTGGACGAGGTGCTTGGCCGCAACTCGTACCTGCAGACCGCCTGGCTGCCGCCCGATCCCCCGCGCGGGCACGGGCCGCACCTCTATGTCTTCCAGCTCTTCGCCTTGGACCGGAAGCTTTCCTTCGACCACGCCCCCAGCCGCGGAGCGGTGGTGGAGGCGATGAGCGGCCACGTTCTGGCCAAGGGCGTCCTGGTCGCCACCTACGAGCGCACCTGAAACGAAAGCGGCCGCCGGGATCGCCCCGGCGGCCGCTGTTCTTTGAGCCTCCTTAAGACCCTTAGCCCGGCGGCTTGGGCTGCTCGTCCTTGTCGGCCTGGGCCGCGTCGATGCGGCGCTTGTAGGTCCAGTTGATCTTCACCGCCTGGCCGGTTCGCGCGCTCTCATAGATGGCGTGGATCAGGCGCACGTCCTGCATGCCTTCCTCGCCCGGCGTCTTCACCTCGGTGTTGTTGCGGACCGCCTTGGCCATGTGGTCGATCTCGCGGGCCATCTGGTTGACCTCCTGGATCGCCAGCTGCTGCTGCCCCTTCTGGTCCTTCACCATCACCCGATGGCCGTCGTACTCGGCGGCGGGGTCCATGGTCACCCGCGCCTTGGTCCCCAGGATCTCGAACCGGCTGGCGTCCTGGTAGCTGTAGGAGGTCGAGCCGTTGGCGATCAGCCCGCTGGGGAAGCGCAGCTGCCAGCAGGTCACGTCCTCCACTTCGCGGAAGCGCGGGTCGCCCTCGGGGCTGTCGATCCACCCGCGAACCTCCACAGGCTCCTCGCCGGACAGATAGCGTTGGGCGTTCAGGCCATAGATGCCGACGTCGGGCAGGGCGCCGCCGCCCGCCAGCGACTTCTGCAGCCGCCATTGGTCGGCGGGGTCCTTCGGGTCCGCATGTCGGCCGTTGTCCGTGGAGATGACCCGCAGGTCGCCCAACTCGCCCGCCCGGATGCGGCGCATGACTTCCAGGTTATGGGGCTCGTACTGCTCGCGGTAGGCGATCATCAGTTTCTTGCCCGCCCGGCGCCCGGCGTCGATCATCCGCTGGCATTCCTCCGGCGTGTTGGCCATCGGCTTCTCGCACAGCACGTGCTTGCCGGCCTGGAACGCCCGCGTGGTGAATTCCGGGTGCAGGGAGTTCGGCAGGATCACATAGACCACCTCGACTTTTGGGTTCTGGGCGATGCGGTCGAAGTTCGAATAGTCATAGATGCCGTCCGGCCCGATGCCATGCTGGGCGGCCACGCGCTGGGCCTTCTCCGGGCTGCCGCTGACCACCGCCACCAGCTTGGCGGCCTTGGACTCGCCGAAGGCCGGGATGATCTGGCCCATGGCGAACTTGCCCAAGCCGACGACGGCGAAGCCGACCTTGCGGTCTTCCGGCCAGGGCGGGCTTTCCTCCAGCTTCGGTTGCGGGCGGCCAACGGCCCGGTTGGGCAGTCCGCCCACGCCCTGGGCGACGGCGGCGCTGGCGGTCAGGGCTGCGCTTGCGCCCGCCGCAGTGGCGCTCAGCAAGGAACGCCGGGAAACGGCGGAAGATGACTCGGACACAGCAGCAGGCTCCTGGAGGGTGATGCCCGCCGAACCTGAAGCGCCTCAGGGTTGTTCCGCTCACCTGAAATAGAAAACGGGTTCCAGCAGGGTGAGCCGCGTCTAGCTGAACCGCTGACGAACGGGTTCCGCTGCGGAGGCGACCGGACCTGCTGAGGCGTCCGGCCGCTTCATGCAGCGGCCGGACCACCCGCAGGAG
Source organism: Phenylobacterium deserti (assembly GCF_003254705.1). Taxonomy (GTDB): domain Bacteria; phylum Pseudomonadota; class Alphaproteobacteria; order Caulobacterales; family Caulobacteraceae; genus Phenylobacterium; species Phenylobacterium deserti. The sequence goes on along the minus strand of NZ_QFYR01000001.1, from coordinate 147,629 downwards.
CTTCGCGCTCTGGCAGCTTCGCTGCGCCGACCTCAAACAGCTGCGGCCCGCCTGACCGGCAGCGCTCGCGCTTCCAGCCCGGCAAGGATCGCCACCGCTGCCGCTTGGCCCAGCACGAAAGCGTAGCCGAACGGGGTGGGGCTCTCGAGCGTCAGCACGACCAGGCTCGCCGCGACCCACGCGGCGTTGCCCAGAACCGCCAACCAGATCAGCCCGGACGGCACGCGGGCTTGCCGGCTCATCCAGCCGAACAGGGCCGCCACGGGGAAGAGGCTGAGGCCCGCGCCCATCAGCAGGGTGGGCGAAAGCCCTGTCCAGCCGGCGAGCGGCTGGGCTGCGCCTGCCATCAGGGCGCCGGCGGCCGCGCATGTGAGCGCGTCGAGGCCGAGAACGCGGCGAAGCTGGGTCTGGTCGGTGTGGGTCATGGCCGTCTCCTTGTTGGCGAGGAGAGGCTGCGCCCGCCGCTTTGGCGGGTCGATTACCCGGCAGGTAATGGCCGGGAGGTCGGCGACCGCCTAAGCCTTGGCCGTGAGGAGGAGGATCAGCCCATGAGCCTTGGAAAGCCTGGCGTCGGCGGCAAGCTGAGGGAATGGCGCGAGCGGCGCAGGCTCAGCCAGCTGGATCTCGCCCTGGACGCGGATATCTCCACTCGCCACCTCAGCTTCCTGGAGACCGGCCGCGCCCAGCCGAGCCGCGAGATGGTGCTGCGCTTGGCTGAACAGCTCGACGTGCCGCTGCGCGAACGCAACGCCCTGCTGGTTGCGGCGGGCTTTGCGCCCGTCTTCCCCGAGCGTCGACTGGACGATCCCGCGCTGGCGGCCGCACGGCGTGCGGTGGACGTCATCCTGGCGGGGCACGAGCCCTATCCGGCGCTCGCTGTGGACCGGCAGTGGAACCTTGTGGCCGCCAACCGCGCCGTCGCTCCACTGCTGGACGGCGTCGCGCCCGAGCTCCTGGCGCCGCCGCTCAACGTCCTGCGGCTCTCCCTCCATCCGCAGGGCCTCGCGCCGCACATTCTCAACCTCGCCGAATGGCGTGCTCACCTGCTGGAGCGGTTGCGCAGCGAGACTGTGCTCACTGCCGACCCGCAGGTCGAGGCGCTGCTCGCGGAGCTGGAATCTCTGCCGCGGCCACCTGCCTCGGACCGGCGCCACGAGGATTTTGGCGGTGTCGCCGTGCCTCTGCGAATGGAGCTCGGCGGCCGCGTGTTGTCCTTCATCAGCGCGACCACCGTCTTCGGCACCGCCGTGGACGTCACCTTGGCCGAGCTGACGCTGGAAACCTTCTTCCCGGCGGACGATGAGACGGCCGCGGCGCTCCGGGCCATGGCGCCGCGTCCGGCCTAATCCTCGGTGTCCATCTCCCGGATCAGGCGCTTCAGCTGCGCCATCTCCTCCGGCGACAACTGCTGTTGCCGCGCGAAGTGCGCCACCATGGGGGCCAGTCGGCCCCCGAACAGCCGGTCCAGAAGCCCCTGGCTTTCCTCCGTCAGGTAAGCCTCGCGGCTGATCAGCGGCCGATAGAGCGTCCGCCCCTCGGACCGCTCCGAGACCAGGGCCTTCTTCTTCAGCAGCCGGTTGATCAACGTCTTGACCGTCGCTTCACCCCAGCCCTGGGCTGGGGCGACCTGTCGGACGATCTCGTCGGCCGACAGGGGCCCCGAAGACCACAGCGCCTCCATGACCTGGCTTTCGCCGGCCGAGATCCTTGGCGTGTCGGTCATGACCTCAGGCGAACTGGGCGGCGGCCCGGCGCATCCGGCCTTCAAGGTGACGCTCGCACAGCACGGCCACCGTGGCGGCGAACAGGCCGATCCCCACCTCGAGCGTGGCTTCCGCATAGCCTGGCGCCAGCACGCTCATCGGCGGGGTGGGGCGGCTGTTGGCCAGGCCCATGAACCCGCCCAGCAGCGTGTAGCTGGCGCCCAGAAGGCCCAGCAGCGGTCCCACGCCCTTCAAGGCCCGGAAGTAGGTGAGACTGGAGCCGGTCACGTCCACCTTGCGGGTCAGCCGGATGGCCCACAGCACCACCGCCGCGACGGTGGCGATCAGCAGGCCCGCCATGATCGCCTGGTTCGCAGGCGCGGCGTCGGCGAAGACATCGGACATGGTCAGTCGTTCAGCGGGAGGGACAATGCGGTACGTCTCCTCCTGCGCCAGGGCGGGCGCCGCCATCGCGGCGGTCACGAACACGAGCAACGGCAGTCTGCAGCGCATGGCGCTCCTCCGAATTACATGTGTAGTCCAGTGAACTTACATGTGTAATCCGAGGAGTCAACGGCTCAGCCCTCGTCCTCTCCCGTCTCCTCGCCGGTGGCTCCGGCCACCAGCTCGCGCCACACCGGATCGCTGTCGTCGACAAGGTCGACGTCTTCCAGCAGGGCGACGGCGCCGCCTCCGTCCGGCAGGATCAGGCCAAGCACCTCCATGGTCTCGCCCTCGTCCGTGTCGTGCGCCTCGGCCTGGACGGCGACGGCGGCCTCCTGCCCGTCCTCGCTCCACCAGATCACCGGCTGGGGCAGTTCCATTTCGATCGGGCGCGCGTTCTCCGTCTCGTTCAGTGCAAAGACGGCCTTGCGGCTCTGGACGTCCTCCAGCGTCGCGATGACCCCGACGAAGGCGGGCAGCCGGGTCCAGTCGTCCACGTCGAAGCCGCCGTCCTCGAAGTCCGGCCCATCGGTGTCGTGTGTCATGTGCTGCTCCTCAACTTCGGACATGCTAGCCGCAGTCGCCCGCGGCGGCCCAGCGGGATCGCTTGCTGGACTTCTCCGCCACCCTGCCGCTAATCGCCCGCACCTTCTGCGAGATCCTTCGTCTTGAGCTCCAATCCTACCGCCATCGTCTACGGCGCGCCGCCCGCCGATCTGGCCGAGCTTCCGGCCGGCGCTGTCCAGGTCTCTCCCTTGATCCCGGGCGCTGCGGCGCTGGAGGCGCTGGAGCCGGGGAGCCTGTCTGGGGCGGTGATCCAGGCGCCGCCTGGCACGGTGGAGCGTCGCTATGTGCTGGCCCAGGCGCTTCGCGCACTGGCGCCCGGTGCGCCGCTGACTGCCCTGGCGCTCAAGGAGAAGGGCGGCTCGCGCCTTCGCAAGGAGCTGGAAGCCTTTGGCTGCGAGGTGATCGAGAGCGGCCGCCGTCACCACCGGATCTGCGAGACCCGCCGTCCCGAGGCGCCCACCGGCCTCGACCAGGCGATCGCGGACGGCGGGCCGCGGCTTTCCAGGGAACTCGGGCTCTGGACCCAGCCTGGCGTTTTCAGCTGGGATCGTCCCGATCCCGGCAGCCGCCTCCTGATGTCCCTTCTGCCTCATCTGTCCGGGCATGGCGCCGACCTCGGCTGCGGCACCGGCCTGCTGGCTCATACGGTGCTGGCCAACAGCGGCGTCACCGCCCTCGAGCTGGTCGACATCGACCGTCGGGCCGTCGAGGTGGCGCGGCGCAACGTCGATGACCCGCGCGTCCGTTTCCATTGGGCCGATGCGCGCCGGGCGCCGGACCTGGGCGGATTGGACTTCGTGGTGATGAACCCGCCCTTCCATGACACCGGCATCGAGGACAAGGGGCTGGGGCAGGGTTTCATTCGTCGGGCCCACCAGATCCTGCGGACCGGCGGGCGCGTGTGGCTCGTGGCCAACCGGCACCTGCCTTACGAGCAGGTGCTGTCCGATCTGTTCGCCCAGGTGACGCCGCGCGGCGATGCCGCCGGCTTCAAGGTCTATGAGGCGCGCAAGTGAGCACCGTCCGCGTCGACCGCCTGCTCGCCAACATGGGCTACGGCTCTCGCAAGGAGATCCAGCAACTCGCCCGCGCCGGCCAGATCGTGCTCGACGGCGCGCCGTTCACCGATGCGGAGAAGCGGATCGCGGTTACGCCGGATCTTCCCAGCCGCATGCGCGTGCAGGGGCGGGCGGTCGATCCGCCGCCCGGCATGGCGCTGATGATGCACAAGCCGCTGGGCGTCACCTGCTCGCACAAGGAAAGCGGGGCGCTGGTCTATGACCTGCTGCCGGGCCGCTGGCGCGATCGCGATCCGGCCCTCTCCACCGTCGGGCGGCTGGACAAGGACACTTCCGGCCTCCTGCTGTTCACCGACGACGGCGCCCTGCTGCACCGTATCATCTCGCCCAAGAAGCATGTGGCCAAGCGCTACGTCGCCACCCTGGCCCGCCCGCTCGCCGGCGACGAGGCTGCGCGCTTTGCGGCCGGCGACCTGATGCTGGAGGGCGAGGACAAACCCCTGCTGCCCGCCGAGCTCGAACCTCTCGATGAAACCACCGTCCGGCTGACGATCCACGAAGGCCGCTACCATCAGGTCCGCCGCATGTTCGCGGCGGTGGGCAATCACGTCGTAGCGCTGCACCGCGACCGCGTCGGCGGGCTGGACTTGCCGGCCGACCTCGAGCCGGGCGCCTGGCGGCTCATGACGGCCGAGGACATCGCGGCGGTGTTCGCATGATCCGCTGGGAGCATCTCGACACCGCCCAGGTGCCGGGCGGCGATGAGCTGAAGCTCATGCGCCGCGGCGCCGAGTACTCGATCATGGCCGGCCCCATCGAGCTGATGAACAGCCGCATGAGCGGCTCCGAACAGGCGCTCGCCACCTTGTCGTGCGAGCGGATCGCCGGCCGCAAGGCGCCCCGCCTGCTGATCGGGGGCCTCGGGATGGGCTTCACCCTGCGCGCCGCCCTGGCGCACGCGCCCGCCGATGCGCAGATCACCGTGGCCGAGCTCGTCCCGGCGGTGGTCGCCTGGGCCCGTGGGCCGCTGGCCCACATCTTCGAAGGCAGCCTGGAGGATCCGCGCGTCACCGTCTTCGAAGGCGATGTCGCCGAGGCCATCGGGCAGGGCGGCTGGGACGCCATCCTCCTGGATGTCGACAACGGCCCCGGCGGCCTCAGCCGGGAAGAGAACGACGGCCTTTACGACCCCCGCGGCCTCGGCGCAGCTAAGCGGGCCCTGCGCCTGGGCGGCGTACTGGCGGTGTGGTCCGCCGCGCCCGACGCCCCCTTCAGCCAGCGGTTGCGACGGGCCGGCTTCCAGGCCGACGAAGTGCGCGTCAACGCCCACCGGAAAGGCCGCGGCGCCCGCCACGTCGTGTGGCTCGCATCCGTCGGGCAGCCGACGAAAAATCGCGCATCACCTTAATTCCACAAAAGAAAACGCGGCCGTGGGACCTTTCCTTTCTCTCGTTTGTTAGAGGGCGGACGGAGAGCTGGCGGGTCTCAAAAGAGAAGCTTGATGGCGAGCGTGTTGGTTGTGGAAGACGAGCCGCTGATCGCCGAGATCGTGAAAGAAGCGATCAGCGATCAGGGTCATTCGGTGGTGACGGCGAGCTGCGCAAGGGAGGCCTACTCCCTGCTGGAGCCGGAAGCGCGCAGCTTTGCGGCGATCGTGACGGATGTGGATCTCGGCGCCGGGCCGAACGGCTTCGCCCTGGCGCGCCGCGCCCGCGAGCTGAACCCGGACATCCAGGTGGCCTACATGACGGGCTCCGCGGCCAACCTTAGGCACTTCGAGGCAGACAAGGCGCTGATGTTCCCCAAGCCCTTCAGCCCGACCGAAATGGCCGAGCAGCTGGACCTGCTGATCGGCAGCTGACGCTTACCTGCGCCAGTCTGCCCTAGGTAATTCCACTATATGGCGAGTTGGCCCCTGCGGGCGCACTTGAAGAGCCTCAGTTCACTAGGCTTGCCATGTACCAGCTCAAGGTCTTCCACGAAGGCTCGACGACGCCCACGGCGACGCTCGCCATCACCCGGGCGTCGGAGGTGCTGACCCGCATTCCCGAGGTGCTGGCCCAGCACGCCGACTGCGCGCGCATCGACGTGATCTACGATGGCCAGAAGCTGTTCGCGGTGGACTGCGAGGGCAATCACCTGTCCTGACGCCTTTCCCTGATGGGCCGGAGCGCCTAAGTCCGGGGCATGGCCGTCGCGTTCACCAAGGAAGAGGACTACGAGTCCCAAGCCGCAGACCTGCCGGACCGGCCGGTCTCGCCTCATCCCAACCTCGTCACCTCTTCGGGGCTGGCGGCCATCGAGGCTGAACTCGCCGCCGCACGCGCCGCCTATGCGGCCGCCCAGGCGCAAGGCGGCGTCAGCGCCGACCGCACCGCCATGGCCCGCGCCACCCGCGACCTGCGCTACTGGTCCCAGCGCCGCGCCTCGGCCCAGCTCACCGAGCCTGAGCCTCAGGCCGACGTCGCCCAATTCGGCCGCACCGTCGAGATCGAGCGCGAAGACGGCCGTCGCCAGGCTTTCCGCATCGTCGGCGAGGATGAGGCCGAGCCCGCCAAGGGCTCCATCTCCTACGTCTCGCCCCTGGCCGCGGCCCTGCTCGGCAAGTCCGTGGGCGACGTCGTCGAGGTCAACGGCAGCGAGATCGAGATCGTCGCCGTCCGCTAGGGCGCCCTCGCAAATCGACGATATGCGGGTTGATTTCGCTCTACGGTGAAGCTAGACGCCCCGGCTCGACGATTTTCCCCGGGGGGATTCTATGCGCAAACTCACCACCGCGGCCCTCGCCGGGCTCGCGCTTCTGGCTCTCGCCCAGCCCGCCGCCGCCCAGTACGGCATGGACAAGAAGGGCCCCAAGAACGCCGCCACGCCGGAGCTTCCGAAGTGCGACAAGCCGCTGGGCCGCGTCGCCATCCAGGAGCCGGAGAACCGCTGGTGGACCGAGCTTGGCCTGTCCAACCCTGAATCGCTGATCAAGCTGTTCGCCATGCGCTCCAACTGCCTCCGGGTGGTGGACCGCAATGCAGGCCTGGCGATGCGCAACGCCGAGGCCGAGCTCGGCGCCGGCGGCGATCTGCGCCGCGGCTCCAACATCGGCCGCGGCCAGGTGGCCGCCGCCGACTTCTTCATCGTGCCGGACCTGGCGAACTCCAACGCCAACAGCGGCGGCAACGCCATCGGCGCTGTGGCCGGCGCCTTCGGCTCGCGCCTGGGCGCGGCCGGCATGCTGGCCGGCGGCCTGCGCACCAAGAAGAGCGAAGCCCAGGCGCTGATCACCCTGGTGGACGCCCGCACCACCGAGCAGCTCTACATCGCCGAAGGCGTGTCCCAGAAGACCGACATCGGCTTCGACCTGTCCGGCGGCGGCTGGGGCGGCGGCGGCTTCGGCGGCGCGTCCGGCGGCGGCTATTCCAACACCGAAATCGGCAAGGTGGTCACGGCCGCCTACTTCAACGCCTTTGTGGACCTCGTCGGCTACCTGCAGCGCAACGCCCCCACGGGCGCGGAGGCCAGCCAGGCCGCCGGCATGCAGGCCTACAAGGTCAAGCAGGTGATCGTCATGCGCAAGACCGCCTCTCCGCAGGCCGCCAAGGTGCGCGACTTCGCGGTGGGCGACATGGTCTACCCGACCGGCCAGAAGAACGGCATCTGGTGGGAAGTGGACGACGAGAACGGCAACCGCGGCTGGGTGTCCTCGGCCATGATCGGCCCGGGCTAGGACGCCTCCTCCAACCCGAGAAGCGGCCCGGCGCACCCATGCGCCGGGCCTTTTTCGTTGCAGCCGGCCCTCAGGACGCGACCTTCATCAGCACCAGCCCGCCGACGATCAATGCCGCCGCCGCCACCCGCATCGGGCTCAGCGGCTCGCCCAGCAGCGCCGCGCCCACCACGAACGCGCCCACCGCCCCGATCCCCGTCCAGACCGAATAGGCTGTGCCCATGGGCAGGCTTCTCATCGACCAGGACAGCAGGCCGAAGCTGGCGAACATGGTGGCGAAGGTGATCAGGGTCGGCGTCAGCCGGGTGAAGCCGTGCGACTGCTTCATGAAGAACGCCCAGACGACTTCCAGCAGTCCGGCGATGAACAATGCGAACCAGGCCATGGGCCCTCCTGTTTCCAAAGGGGCCGGGCCGTCCCGGACATCGGCCCTGACGGATCAGGGGGAGGGCGTGGCCTCGCGGGCGGCTAGTTAGGCGGCGCGTCCTGCGGGGGCAAGTCCCGGGCGCCAATATCCAGAACCTGGACGGCGCGCTCGGCCAGTTCGGCCGGTCGGAACGGCTTGGGGAACATTTCGCCGCCGTCCACGCCGAAGCGGCCCATGTGGGCGGCGTGGCCGGTGATATAGATCACCCGAAGCGAGCCGTTCAGCTGCCGCGCTCGCCGGGCGACGTCGAACCCCGTGGTGCCCTCGCCAAGGTTGATATCGGTGATCAGCAGCTCGTATCCGCCGGCTTCGGCTTCCAGGATCTCGTAGGCGGCGCGGTCGGACGCCGCCGAGCGAAGCTCCAGACCGCGCTCCGCGAAGGCGTCTTCGATCAGTTCGCGGATGTCGGCCTCGTCCTCGACCAACAGAATTCGCGCCATTCCGTCCTCCGGAAGTGTCGCCTACCCGACAGCGGCGCGGATCGCAACATGGCTAACGCGGGTTCCACGCTCTTGGCGCATAGAAGGCCGTCTGGAGGCTCTCAGCGGCTCAGCGCAGGCCGCATCCGCGCCTTGAACGGGGCCCGTTCCAGTTGCGGCTTGGGCGCGTCGAGCGCAGCGCCATACAGCCAGCCTTGGGCGAAATCCACGCCGGCCCGCCGCACGGCGTCCTCCGCCGCGGTGGTCTCCACCATCTCTGCCAGGGTCCGCACGCCCAGTTCGCCACACATCTGGACCAGATGCTTCACGAAGGTGGCTTCCCGACCGCCGTGCTGCAGGTCGCGGATGTAGCGGCCGTCGATCTTCAGCACGTCGAGAGTCAGTTGCTGCAGGTAAGCCAGGCTTGCGGCGCCGGCGCCGAAGTCGTCCAGGCAGATCTCGCAGCCTTTCGCCCGCAGCGCCTGCAGGTGCCGGTCGGCAAGCGCCAGGTCGTCCAGCGCGGCGCTTTCGGTCAGCTCGAACATCAGCCGGCCCCGGCTCTTCGGGTAGGCGTCGATCAGGGCGCTGGCCTGCTCGATGAACCGTGCGCTGGCGATGGTCCGGCCGGAAACATTGACGGCCAGTTTGATGCCGCCTTCGCGGGCCAGGGTCTGAACCGCGCGCTCGAGGATGGCGAGGTCCAGCGCCTCGATCAGCTCCATCTCCTCGGCCATGCGGATCAGCGGGAAGGGGCTCTCCTCGTCGCCGAACCGTACCAGGGTCTCGTAGTGGTGCAGGGCGCCGTCAGCCAGCCGCACCACCGGCTGGTAGACCAGGCGAAACTGCTTGTCCCGGATCGCCGCGCCCAGGGCACCCACCTCGTCTAGGGTCTTCTGCATGGCCCGGCTCAGCGCCTCGCTGAGGGTCGAGGGGCCGCTGGCCCCGGGCCCGTCCCGCAGGAAGGTGTCCAGCGAGAAGCGGAGCGCCTTCATGGTGTGCCGCGATCCGCCCTCCGTCTCAGGGTCGCTGCGCAGGGGGATCACGTCGGCGCGCGGGCGGATCGGACGCTCCGGATCCACGTCCATCAGCTTCCCGACCCGCTTGACCAGGGTGTCGGCCCCTTCGCCCCGGGCGCGAACCAGGGCGAACCGCTCGCCGCCCAGTTCGGTGGCCGCCTGGCCCCCGTGGGCCTGGGCGCGCAGCACGCCCGCCAGGCGCGCTTCCAGCTTCCGGCGGCTCTCGCCTTCGGCGGCTTCACGCGCGGCCGCCAGTCCGGCCAACTCCACCAGCGCCAGCTCCAGGTCGGCGCCCGTCGCCTTGGCCGTCTGCAGCAGTGCGGTGGTCAGGTCTTCGAACGCCTGCCGGTCGTGCATCTCGCCGGGCGGCGGCGCGCGTTCCGGGGCTGCGAACGAAAAGGCGCAGGACAGGGCGTCCCCATTCTCGGGGACACGGAAGGCGGACAGCACCGCAGCGCGGGGCGTTCCGTCGTCGGCGCGAAGGCGCGCCAGGATGGGACCGCCACGCTGGCCAGTTTCCAGGCCGTCGAACAGCGCTTCCAGCATCGGCCAGTCAGCTTCTTCGACCATGGCGCGCCAGGGGCGGCCGATCAGGTCGTCTTCGTGGCTTCCGGAAACAGCTTCGCTGGCGCCCAGCGCATAGGTGATCACACCGCTCGGCGAAATCTCGATGAGCAGGTCGGCGCTCGCAAACGCGAAGCCGAGCAGCCGGTGTGACCCGATGGTCAAGAAAGGGGCTCCTGTCAGCCTTGGCTGAGGAGCTTAAGCAGCACGGCCTTAACCCGGGGTTTCAGCCAGCTGCACGCGCGGCGATCGCAACGCGCGAGATCGTCCCGTCGCAACGGGCGGCCTCAAAAGGAAAGGGCCTCTTCCGCCTGGCGGAAGAGGCCCCGAAGCCTTTAGCCCTGAACCCGAAGGTTGGTGGCCGAGGTCTTGCCGCTGCGGCGGTCTTGTTCGAGGTCGAACGAGACCGACTGGCCTTCGTTGAGGCCGCGCAGGCCAGCCTGCTCGACGGCCGAGATGTGGACGAAGATGTCCTGGCCGCCGTCTTCCGGCTGGATGAAGCCGAAGCCCTTGGTGGGGTTGAACCACTTCACCGTGCCCGAGCCCGAGCCGGCGATTTGGCCGGCCGGACGACCGCCGCCGCCGCCGCCGCCGAAGCCGCCACGGCTGCCGCCGCCGAAGCCGCCACGATCGCCGCCGTAGCCGCCGCGGTCACCGCCGCCGAAGCCGCCGCGATCGCCGAAGCCGCCGCTGCGCGGAGCACGCGCCGGAGCCGCGCCTTGGCCGGTGACGACCAGCGCGCCAGCGGAGAGCTTGCCGGACCGGCGGTCCTGCTCAAGCTCGTACGAAACCTGATCGCCTTCGTTGAGGCCACGCAGGCCCGCTTGCTCGACTGCCGAAATGTGGACGAAGACGTCGGAGCCGCCGTCATCCGGTTGAATAAAGCCAAAGCCCTTAGCGGTGTTGAACCACTTGACCGTGCCGCTCGCCATTCGCGTGACCTAACCGAGATAGAAGTCTGCGCCGTTTCCTTAACGACGCCCGGCCATCGAGTGTGAGGGCCGTGGAAGGATATGTAGCTGGCGAATGGGCGCGAGGCCAGCCACACAGTGACTCAACAGCGCAATCGGCCTATCAGAGCGCCCCTTTTCGCCCTCAGCTTGGTCACAGAAGGCCTTTCGTGAACAGCATCTGCATCTACTGCGGGTCCGCCGCCGGGACCGATCCGGCCTTTCTGGAAGAAGCCGTCACCGCCGGAACCCTGATCGCCCGCCAGGGGCTCACCCTCGTCTACGGCGGCGGGCGCGTCGGTCTGATGGGCGCTGTGGCTGACGCCGCCCTGGCTGCTGGCGGCAAGGTGGTGGGGGTGATGCCCGAGGACCTGGTCAACCAGGAGATCGGCCACACCGGTCTTTCCGAGCTGCATGTGGTCAGCTCGATGCACGAGCGGAAATGGAAGATGGCCGAGCTTTCGGACGGCTTCCTGTGCCTGCCGGGCGGGCCTGGCACCTTCGAGGAAATCTTCGAGCAGTGGACCTGGGCCCTGCTCGGCTTCCACAACAAGCCCTGCGGCTTCGTCAACGTGAACGGCTACTACGAGCCGCTGCGCGCCGCGATCGACAACATGGTCGAGAAGGGCTTCCTGGCGAAGCCCTACGGCGACATGCTGATCTACGAGAACAGCACCGAGGCGGCGATTGAGCGCTTCCGCGCCTACACCCCGCCGCCGCCGAAATGGGGCGTGAAGCCGGTGGAGCAGCGGTACTAGAGCCCGCCGCCCGCACCGAAGCCTCGCGTCAGGGCGCGGCGCTGCCGGTCGCGCCGGCGCTGGTCTGGGCCGCCATGCCGCCCTCGGGGGCGGTGGTGGTCGCAGGCGCGCCTGCGCCCGTCGCGCTGTTCGCCGGCGCCTGGGCGGTCACCTCAGGCGAGTCCAGCTTGTCGGTGTCGGCCCCGATCGGGGTCACCTGGCCATTGGGCGTGTAGGCGGCGGTGCCCACCGCATTTTCGGCGGTCGTGCCGTCGCCGTTTTGAGCCGACTTGTCGCAAGCGGCCAGAAGGCCGGAGCTCGCCAACAGCGCGCCGGCGGCCAACCAGGCCGCGCTCTTCGATCGCATAAGCATCCAAGTTCTCCGTGCGGCGGACGCGCATCGCCCGCACGGGCCAAACCGGCGCTCGCCGCCGGGGTTCCGCTCAGGCCAGCAGGCCGCCGCCGATCTTCGCCACCAGCCAGATATCCGCTGCGGTCAGCAGGCTGAACAGGCCCCACGCCAGCAGCCTGAAAGCGGCCGGCGTCACGAACCGCCCCATCAGCTGCTTGTCCGAGGTCAGCCGCACCAGCGGATAAAGGGCGAACGGCAATTGGGCCGCCAGGATCACCTGGGTGAACACCAGCAGGCGACCGACCGAGCCTTCTCCCAGGATCAGCACGCCCGCCAGGGCGGGGACCACCGCCAGCACTCGGGTGATCACCCTTCGCTGCCAGCAGGGGATCTTCAGGTTCAGGAAGCCCTCCAGAACCACCTGGCCCGCGATTGTGCCGGTGAAGGTTGAACTCTGGCCCGACGCCAGCAGCGCCAGGGCGAAGGCGACGCCGGCCAGCGCCGCGCCCGTGATCGGCTCCAGCAGCCGGTGGGCGTCCTCGATGTCGGCGATCTCGGTGTGCCCGTTGGCGTGGAAGGCGGTGGCCGCCAGCAGCAGGATCGACCCGTTCACCAGCATCGCCAGCAGCAGGGACACCACTGTGTCCGCTGTGGCCAGCCGCACCGCTTGTCCCGTCTGCTCCGCACCCACCCGACGCGTCTGCACGATCGAAGAATGGAGGTAGAGGTTGTGGGGCATGATCGTCGCGCCCACGATGCCGATCGCAAGATAGAGCGCGTGCGGCTGCTCCAGCCGCCGCAGGTCCGGGATCATGCCGTGGGCCACGGCCGCAGCGTCTGGCCGCGCGAGGATCAGCTCCAGGAGGAAGCATCCGCCGATGGTCGCCACCAGCGCCAGGATGATCGCCTCCACCTTGCGGAAGCCCACGCCCTGCAGGCCGAGCACGAAAAGCAGGTCGAGCGCCGTCAGCAGCACGCCGCCCCACAGGGGCAGGCCTAGCAGCAGCTTGAACGCCAGGGCCGCGCCCAGCACCTCGGCCACGTCGGTGGCGATGATCGCGATCTCCGCCAGCACCCACAGGAAGATCCGCGTCGCGCCGGCATAGCGGTCGGCGCAGGCCTGGGCGAGGTCACGCCCGGTCACCAGCCCCAGCCGCAGCGCCAGGCACTGGAACAGGATGGCCCCCAGGCTCGACAGCCCGATGATGAACAGCAGGTCCGTGCCCAGCCGTGAGCCGGCCTCGATGTCCGTCGCCCAGTTGCCGGGGTCCATGTAACCTACGGCCACCAGCAGGCCGGGTCCGGCGAAGGTGGCGATCCGCTTCCAAAGGTTTGCGCCCTCCGGCGTCGCGATCACGCCCCGCACCTCGCTGGGACAGAACGGCGCCGTGGCGGTGGTGGGCAGGCGGAAGAGGTCGTTGATGCGGGACATCAGGCCTGTTTTGCGTGAGCTGGGCGCCAGGCTCCAGCGCTTTCACACCGGCGTGATCTGAACCGCCGCGCTTCGGCGCTAAGATGGATCATCACAAGGAGGACCGTTCATGCTGAAAGCTCTTGGTCTCACCGCCCCCGTGGCCGCCGCTGTCGCGGTCATGCTGGCGCCTGCCGCCGCCGTCGCGCACCACGGTTGGGGCTCCTACGACGCGGAGAAGACGATCCGGGTGACCGCGCCGCTTTCGGACGTCGCCTGGCGCAATCCCCACGGTACAGCCAAGGTAGCTTATCAGGGCAAGACCTGGGACGTGGTGCTGGCGCCTGTAGCTCGCATGGAAGCCCGAGGTCTCACACCCGCCATGCTGGCGCCCGGCAAGGCCGTGACGCTGGAGGGCTATCCCCGGCGTGACGGCACGGCCGAGATGCGGATCGAGCGGGTGACGGCGGGCGGCAAGACGGTCGAACTTCGCTGACATGGAGGCGCTCTCGGCGCTGGCCGCCGGTCTGGAGGCTTCGCCGCTGGGCGCCTGGGTGCGGGGCTCCGCCATCGGCTACCCGCTGGCCAACCTCCTGCACCTTCTGGGGCTGATCCTGCTGCTCGGCGGCATCGGGCTGATGGACCTGCGGCTGGCCGGCCTGTTTCGCCGGCTGCCCGTCGCCGCCCTGTCGCAGGTGCTGATCCCGGCCGCGATGCTGGGCTTGGCCCTGCTGGTCGCGAGCGGAACCATGATGTTCGCCGCCGACGCCCAGCCGCTGCTTCGCTCGACCGTGTTCCGTTGGAAGCTGCTGGCCATCGGCCTGGCCTTGCTGAACGTCGCAGCCTTTCACGCCCTCTGGGGCCGCCGCTTCGAGGACTGGGATCGCCGGGCCGGGATTCTGGCCCGCTTCATGGCCGCCGGCTCTCTTCTTTTATGGCTTTCGGCCGCCACCCTTGGCTGCCTGATCGCTTACGCCTGAGGGCCCGAGCGGCTTCTCCAAGACGACGAAGTGCAGGTCGTCGCGCAGCGGCAGGCCGAACCTGGCGTCTCCGTAGGGGAACGGCTCTGTTTCGCCGGTCGGCTGGTAGCCGCGCCGCAGGTACCAAGCGATCAGGGTCTCGCGTAGATTGATGACGGTCATGCGGAGCCGCCGGGCTCCCCGCTCCAGCGCCGCGCCTTCCACCGCTTCGAGCAGGCCGCGCCCAAGTCCTCGATCCTGCAGCTCCGGCCGCACGGTCAGCATGCCGACGTACCAGGTCTCGCCTTCCGCCGGCTGCAGCCAGGCCGTGCCAAGCGCCGGCCCGGCGGCGGTCTCCCGCAGGACCAGCAGCGCCGCGCCTGGCTCTGCTGCAAGATCACGCGCCAGGGTCTGCGGATCGGTGCGTTGCCCGCCCAGCAGGTCGGCTTCGGTGGTCCAGCCCTGTCGCGAGCTGTCTCCGCGGTAGGCGGAGTTCACCAGCGTGGCGACATCCGTCAGGTCGGCCGGGGTGGCGGGAAACAGCGGCATGAGTTCCCAAAGCCACATCCAAGCGGACTTCGCCAGTCCGCTACCATTCCTTCAGCCTGCGCGGCGACATTGGCGTCATGCTGACAGTTCGTGACCGCCGCTTCGACATCGACGCCGCCGCCGTAGGCGAGTGGCGGAGCTGTGAGCCGGTCGCGGCGGCCTTCTACGACAGCCTGTCGGCGTTGTTTCCCCAGGGCGAACGGTTCTTCATGGACAGCGTCCGCCGCTACCGTGACGCCGTCGGCGGCGAGCTGGCCGGCCAGGTCCGCCAGTTCATCGCCCAGGAAGCGCTGCACACCCGCGAGCACCTGGCCTTCAACGCCCAAGTCGAGGCCTCCGGCCACGACATCGCCCCGCTCGAGACGCGCACCCGGCGCGAGCTGGACCGCGTCCGCGTTCGCAGCGACGTGGCGCAGCTTGCCACCACCGTGGCCCTTGAACACTTCACCGCCGTGCTGGCCCATCACCTGATCGCTCATCCGGAGCACCTTGCGGCGGCGCCTCTGGAGACCCGCCGCCTTTGGCTGTGGCATGCGGCCGAGGAGATCGAGCACAAGGCCGTGGCGTTTGACGTGCTGGCGGCGGTCACCTCCGGCTGGTCGCCGCTGCGCCGCTGGGCCTTCCGCAGCTGGCGCTATCTCGACACCCTGTGGCGGCTCCTGCGCGTCATGGTTCCGAACTTCGTCGAGCTGCGCCGCCAGCACGATCCCGGCGCCCGCCCCCTCGCTGAACTCGCCCTTTTCCTGCTGGGTCGGCCGGGGCTGCTGCGACGCATGGCGCCCGAACTCGCCAAGTTCTTCGCCCCTGGCTTCCATCCCTGGGCGCTCGAGGACGCCGCCCTGGCCGAGGCGGCCCTGGCGGCCTGATCAGGCCGCGCGCCGGCCTTGCGCCGTCAGCGCTTCGGCGGCTGAAAGAACCGCCATCAGCGCGCTGGTCTCAATGGGCTTGGCCAGGTGCAGGTCGGCCCCGGCGATCCGCTGCGCCTGAACCTGCTCGTGCAGGGCGTCGGCGGTCAGCGCCACGATGGCGGTCCGCCCCCGCCCGTGCGCCTTCTCTTCGGCTCGGATCTCGCGGATGGCGGTCATCCCGTCCATCACCGGCATGCGCATGTCCATCAGCACCACGTCCCACTCGCCGCCGCGCCAGAGCTCCAGCGCCTCCTGGCCGTTGGCCGCCATGGTCGGATCGCACCCCAGTTCCGCCAGCAAGGTGCGCAACACAAGCTGGTTGATAGGATTGTCTTCTGCACACAGCACACGCATCGGTCGGAGCGCCTGGATCTGCGCCTCCTCGCGATGCGGAACCGCCGCCTCCCGCAGGTAGGCGAGGGGCAGTCGAACGACGAAGGTCGAGCCTTCGCCCAGCTTGCTCTCCGCCCGGATGTCGCCGCCCATCAGCCCGCAAAGCTCCCGGCAGATCGCCAGGCCCAGGCCCGTGCCGCCGAAGCGCCGCGTGATCGACCCATCGGCCTGGGTGAAGCGCTCGAACAGTTCGGCCAGCTTGTCCGGAGCGACACCGATCCCGGTGTCCGACACCCTCAGCTCCACCCCCTCGGCCGTACGCTGCGCCCGGATCGTCACCTCGCCTTCCGAGGTGAACTTCACAGCGTTTGAGACCAGGTTCGAAAGGATCTGCCGCACCCGCGCCGGATCGCCCAGGTACAGGCCCTGCGCCCAAGCCAACTCCGTCCGCAGAACCACATCCTTCTCGGCGGCGCTGGCGGCGAACAGGGTGGCGATGTCCTTCACCGCAGCGACGAGGTCGAACTCGGCCGCCTGGATGTCCAGCCGCCCGGCCTCGATCTTCGACAGATCAAGGACGTCGTTGAGGATGGCGAGCAGGGCCTTGCCCGAGCTGCGGATCACCTGCACCTGCTCGGCGCTGCGGGGATCGAGCTGGGCGTGCGACAGGGCTTCCGCCATGCCCAACACGCCGTTCAGCGGGGTGCGGATCTCATGGCTCATCGTCGCGAGGAAGGTGCTCTTGGCCGCGTTGGCGTCCTGCGCCGACAATAGAGCGTCGTGCAGGTCTTCCGTCGTCCGCTCCGCCTTGAGACGGCTTTCCACCAGATCGCGGAACGTGTCGGCGCTGGCGTGGTGCAGGTTGCGCGCGTTCGCCAAAAGCGCGGCAGCCATAGCCACGACGGCGACAGCATGCGCGGGCGGTGCGAAGGCCAGGATGCTCAGGACCACGCCGGCAGCCGGCACGGGCGCCGAAGTGTAGAACATTAGCCGCGTCAGGTTGTGCTGGGCGCAGATCACCAGCAGCACCGCCGTGCAGATCGCCAGGGCAACCGCTCCGCCCATGCTGCCTTCTTGGAAGATCATCATGGGCGGGGCCGCGTAGAGCGCGGCCAGAACGGCGGCCCAGATGGTCAAGTCACGCATGGCGCGACGGGCGATCGCCGGCTCGTTCAGCCGGTGAAGCACTGTCCGGCCCCAGAGCCTGAGGCCGATCTCAGCCGAGCCAAGCAGGCCCGCCCAGACGGCGGTGCTCGTCGCAGGCAGCAGGCCGGAGCTGATCAGCGCGTAGCAGATGACCGCCAATCCGAGGGCTCGGAGCACGACGTGATCGCGCACCGCCCGCTGGAAGAAGAGTTCGATGGCGATCTGTTCGAACAAGAGCGGGTTCCGGAGCTCCCCCTCGCGGGGCTCGCCGTCGTTCTACCGAGCTATGATTTCCGAGTGGTTGAGCAGGGGGAAAAACCTCAGCAAATCCTTCAACTAAGCAGCCGTTCTGCCGAGCGTAGAGCAAGGGGATCGGCCCGCCGCAGGTTTGTCCCGGCAGGCCCAAGCGTTGGTGCAACTAGCGGATGCGCCGCGGCCCGATCCAAAAGAGAACATCTTGCGAACGTAGAACAAACGGCGTACATGTGAGTCCTCGGCCGCGGCGAGGCGCCCAACAGCCGGGTTGGCGGAATCGTGGGATAAGAGGGCTCGGATAAATGACCCAATCGGCGTTGAGGCTCGTGGCAAAAGAAGAAGGTGATAAGCAGCGCGCTCTGGAAGCGGCGCTGTCGCAAATTGATCGGGCCTTCGGCAAAGGCTCGGTGATGAAGCTCGGGAACAAGGGCAAGATCGTCGAGATCGAGTCCGTGTCGACCGGCTCGCTCGGCCTGGACATGGCGCTCGGCATTGGCGGCCTGCCTAAAGGCCGGATCGTCGAGATTTACGGTCCGGAGTCTTCCGGTAAGACGACGCTCGCACTCCATGTGGTGGCGGAAGTGCAGAAGGCCGGCGGCACCGCCGCCTTCGTTGACGCCGAGCACGCCCTGGATCCGTCCTACGCCCACAAGCTGGGCGTGAACCTGGACGACCTGCTGGTCTCCCAGCCGGACACCGGCGAGCAGGCGCTCGAGATCACCGACACCCTGGTGCGCTCCGGCGCCATCGACGTGATCGTGGTCGACTCCGTGGCGGCCTTGACCCCCCGGGCGGAAATCGAAGGCGAGATGGGCGACCAACTCCCCGGCTTGCAGGCCCGCCTGATGAGCCAGGCGCTGCGCAAGCTGACCGGCTCGATCTCCAAGTCCAAGACCCTGGTCATCTTCATCAACCAGATCCGGATGAAGATCGGGGTCATGTACGGCTCGCCCGAGACGACCACGGGCGGTAACGCCCTGAAGTTCTACGCCTCGGTCCGCCTCGACATCCGCCGCACCGGTTCGGTGAAGCAGCGTGACGAGATCGTCGGCAACAACGTCCGCGTGAAGGTGGTGAAGAACAAGGTGGCCCCGCCGTTCCGCGAGGTCGAGTTCGACATCATGTACGGCGAGGGCATCTCCAAGCTGGGCGAGATCATCGACCTCGGCGTCAAGGCGGGCGTCATCGACAAGTCCGGCTCGTGGTTCTCCTACGGCAGCCAGCGGATCGGCCAGGGCCGCGACAATGTTCGCGAGTTCCTCAAGAACAACCCGGACATCGCTGCTGACATCGAGAAGGCCGTGCGCGGCGCCAAGGATGCGGTGGAAGAGAAGCTGCTCGTCGGCCCCTCCGAAGAGGACGACGTCTAAAGAGACCTCTCTCGCGGGCTCTTGCGGCGACCGAGGCGAGCTCACCCGCCAACCCGGCCCGTCTCGACCCCCACCCTGCACGCAAGACGCCGCCGAGAGGCCAGGACGTCTGGAGCCCCACGCTCCAGGCGTCCTTTTCTTGCGTGCTTTTCCTTTGGCAGGGGGCGCCGTAAACGGTCGCCCGTCCTTAAGTTTGTGCGGCGCGGTCTTTCCGCGCCCCAGTCCGGTTAAGAAACGACGCCATGGCGAGCCTGAACGAGATCCGCAGCCACTTCCTCGACTACTTCCGGCGTGGCGACCACGCCGTGGTCCCGTCGGCTCCGCTCGTCCCGCAGAACGATCCCACCCTGCTGTTCGTCAACGCCGGGATGGTGCCGTTCAAGAACTACTTCACCGGGGCTGAGACCGCGCCGTTCCCGCGCGCCACCTCGTCCCAGAAGTGCGTCCGCGCCGGGGGCAAGCACAACGACCTCGACAACGTCGGCTACACGGCGCGCCACCACACCTTCTTCGAGATGCTGGGGAATTTCTCCTTCGGCGACTACTTCAAGGCCGGAGCGATCGAAGCGGCCTGGGGCCTGATCGGCAAGGAGTTCGGCCTAGCCAAGGACCGGCTGCTGGTCACCGTCTACCACACGGACGACGAGGCGGCGGAGCTCTGGAAGAAGATCGCGGGCTTCTCCGACGACCGGATCATCCGCATCGCCACGTCCGACAACTTCTGGTCCATGGGCGACACTGGCCCCTGTGGACCTTGCTCCGAGATCTTCTTCGACCACGGCGATCACATCCCTGGCGGCCCGCCCGGCAGCCCGGACGAGGATGGGGATCGCTTCGTCGAGATCTGGAACCTGGTGTTCATGCAGTACGAGCAGTTCGCCAACGGCGAGCGCACCAGCCTTCCCAAGCCCTCCATCGACACGGGAGCCGGGCTGGAGCGCGTCGCCGCCGTGCTGCAGGGCGTGCACGACAACTATGACGTCGACCTCTTCAAGACGCTGATCGCCGCGAGCGTCGAGGCGACCGGGGTGAAGGCGGAAGGACAGGCCCAGCCGTCGCACCGCGTCATCGCCGACCACCTGCGTTCGTCCAGCTTCTTGATCGCGGACGGCGTCACGCCCTCCAACGAAGGTCGCGGCTATGTCCTGCGCCGGATCATGCGTCGGGCGATGCGTCATGCGCACCTGCTGGGCGCGAGCGAGCCGCTGATGCACCGCCTAGCGCCGACCCTCGTCGAGCAGATGGGCGAGGCCTATCCGGAACTGAAGCGCGCCGAGCCGGCGATCATCGACACCCTGCGCCAGGAAGAAGAGCGGTTCCGCCGCACCCTCGGCCGCGGCATGACCCTGCTCGACGAAGCCACCGCCGGCCTGGTGGAAGGCGACGTCCTCCCGGGCGAGACCGCCTTCAAGCTGTACGACACCTACGGCTTCCCGCTCGACCTGACCCAAGACGCGGTCCGCGCCCGCGGGCTGACGGTCGACACGGACGGCTTCGACAAGGCGATGGAACGCCAGCGCGAGCAGGCCCGCGAGAACTGGGTCGGCTCCGGTCAGGTCAGCGCGGCCGGCGAATGGTTCGCCATCCGCGATCGTCTGGGGCCCACTGACTTCATCGGCTACGACACCGTGGAGACCACGGCCGAGTTGCTCACCCTCGTGGTGGACGGCCAGGAAGTCGACCAGGGTCATTCCGGGCAGCGCGTCCAGGCGCTGTTCGACCGCACGCCATTCTACGCCGAGAGCGGCGGCCAAGCGGGCGATCAAGGAGAGGTCGAATGGGACGGCGGCAAGGGCCGCATCCACGACACCAGCAAGCAGGCGGGCGACCTCCACGTCCACGATCTGGAGATCGTTGCCGGCACGCTGAGCGCCGGCGCCCGCGTGCGCCTGGCTGTCGACGCCGATCGCCGCGCCACGACCCGCTCCAATCACTCCGCCACCCACCTGCTGCACGCGGCCTTGCGCAATGTGCTTGGCCGGCACGTCACCCAGAAGGGCCAGATGGTGGACGGCGAGCGCATCCGCTTCGACTTCAGCCACGGGCAACCCGTCACGCCTGAGGAGATCGATCGGATCGAGGCGGAGGTGAACGCGGTGGTCCGCCAGAACCTGCCCGCCGAGACCAAGATGATGGCCGCCCAGGAAGCCATCCAGGCCGGCGCCATGGCTCTGTTCGGCGAGAAGTACGGCGACACCGTCCGGGTCCTCACCCTCGGCAAGGCGCTGGCTGGCGAGGGCGACTACTCCGTCGAGCTGTGCGGCGGCACCCACGTGGCCCGCACCGGCGATATCGCCCTGTTCAAGATCGTCTCGGAAAGCGGCGTCGCCGCCGGCGTGCGCCGGATCGAGGCTCTGACCGGAGAGGCCGCCCGCCGTTGGCTGCTGGAGCAGGCGGCGGTCGCCAAGACGCTGGCCGAGCAGTTCAAGGTTCCGGTCGCTGAGGTCGGTGCGCGCGTGGAGGCCCTTGAGGCTCAGCGTCGCAAGCTCGAAAAAGAACTCGCCGACGCCAAGCGCCAGCTCGCCATGGGCGGCGGCGGCGCGGCGTCCGGGCCTGAGGACATCGGCGGGGTCCAGGTGATCGCGCGCGTCATGGAGGGCGTCGGCGGCAAGGACCTGCGACCGATCGCTGAGGAGTTCAAGAAGCAGCTGCCCAGCGGCGTCATCGCCTTGATCGGCGTGGCGGAAGGCAAGGGCGCCGTCACCGTCGCCCTCACTGGCGAGGCGGCCGGA
Source organism: Phenylobacterium deserti (assembly GCF_003254705.1). GTDB lineage: Bacteria > Pseudomonadota > Alphaproteobacteria > Caulobacterales > Caulobacteraceae > Phenylobacterium > Phenylobacterium deserti. Next base: position 126,050 of record NZ_QFYR01000001.1, on the reverse strand, counting down.
CGCTTCAACGCCGCTGAACTGGCCAAGGCGGCCGTGATCGCCATGGGCGGCCAGGGCGCGGGCGGCCGGCCCGACTTCGCCCAGGGCGGGGCGCCGGATGGCTCTAAGGCCGCCGACGGCCTCGCCGCGGTCAAGGCCGCGCTGGCCGGCTAGGGCAGCTCAGCGAGCCCAGAGCTCCGGCCCGAACAGGCCGGCCGTCATCACTAGCTGCTCAGCCAGTGCGGCATGGTCGTTCAGGCTTGGGTGGTAGTCGCAGGCTGTAAGCTCCAGGCCGCTGAAGCCCAGAACACGGACCCGACCAGGAAGGCGGCGGCTCACCTGCGAGGCCACATCCTCCACCTCGCCGCGCCAGTCGGCATTGGCCATCAGGATGAATCGCGCCTGCGGCTGCCGCTTGGCGAGTTCCTGGACGAAGGCGACGTACTGCGCCCGGTAATCGGCTCGCAGCTCTTTCTGGTCGGACCAGCGCTCGCCCGTGTGCAGCGGTGTCGAAAAATCGTTCGTACCCAGGCCGATAACGATGAGCTGCGGCTTCCAATCGGGCGAGTTGGGCGCTTGCCCCATAGAATCCGCCGGTATCACTCTTGGATAAACCTTCAGCGCCGACAGCTCGGGCGAGACCCCGTTGTAATTGCGCACCACGCCGAAGCCGGACCAGGCTTCGACCCCGTAGTCAGCGTCAAGCTTCTCGGCGAAAAGGGGCCCGAACGCCTTACGGGTGTCGGTCGTGTCGTGGATCTCGGTCTGGCTGCAGGTGCGGCTGCCCGACGTGTTCGCATAGCCGACGGTATAGCTGTCGCCGATGAATTCGATTTGCCGGGAGAGTGGCGCGGCGGGCAGGGGGCTGGTCGCCTTTCCGGGGAAGAAGCCCAGGAACCGCGCGCGGCTGTTCCGATCCTCGGTCGTCTTCTGCAGCCGGATCGTGTGTTCGCCCGGTCCGAGATCCGAGAAGGTCAGTCGCGTTGGGCCGGGCTCACGCACGATGGCCCGCTCTTGTCCGTCAATGATCACCGCCAGGTGCTCGCCCTGGGTTTCGGCCGCAACACTGACCTCCGGCCCTTTGAAGCGGCTCTCGAAGTAGACCCCCGGCCAGCCGAACTCGTGTGCGCCGCCTGGCAGAGGCGTCGTTCGTCCGCCTATGTTGACCGGCAGGGGCTCGGCCGCCACGGCCGCTGTGGCCAGCAACCCAGCCACCAAGCCCGCGATATTCCCCACCACGCGCAACGCCTCCGAAGATCCTGCTTCATCGTAGCCCAGCATCAGGCTGGTGCATGCGCAAACAAAAAAGGCCGCCCGAAGGGGCGGCCTTTCCGTGATTAGATCACGAGGAGACCTTAGGCGGCTTCAGCCAACGCCTTCTCGAGGTTCTCGGCCACGCGGTCGATGAAGCCTTCGGTGGTCAGCCAGCCTTGGGTATCGCCCACCAGCAGGGCCAGGTCCTTGGTCATGGCGCCGCTTTCGACGGTGTCCACGCAGACCTTCTCCAGTGTCTTGGCGAACCGGTCGAGCTCGGCGTTGCCGTCGAGCTTGGCGCGGTGCTGCAAGCCGCGGGTCCAGGCGAAGATGGAGGCGATCGAGTTGGTCGAGGTCGCTTCGCCGCGCTGGTGCTGGCGGAAGTGGCGGGTCACCGTGCCGTGGGCGGCTTCGGCTTCCATGGTCTTGCCGTCCGGCGTGACCAGCACCGAAGTCATGAGACCGAGCGAGCCGAAGCCTTGGGCGACCTGATCCGACTGCACGTCGCCGTCGTAGTTCTTGCACGCCCAGACGAAGCCGCCGGACCACTTCAGGGCCGAGGCGACCATGTCGTCGATCAGGCGGTGTTCGTAGACGATGTTCGCTTCCTTGAACTTGTCGGCGAACTCAGCCTCGTAGACTTCCTGGAAGATGTCCTTGAAGCGCCCGTCATAGGCCTTGAGGATGGTGTTCTTGGTCGACAGGTAGACCGGGTAACCGCGTTGCAGGCCGTAGTTCAACGACGCGCGGGCGAACTCGCGGATCGACTCGTCGAGGTTGTACATGCCCATGGCGACGCCGCCGCCGGGGAACTGGAACACCTCGTGCTCGATGACTTGGCCGTCCTCGCCCTCGAACTTGATCGTCAGGCGACCGGGGCCCGGCACCTTAAAGTCGGTGGCTTTATATTGGTCGCCGAAGGCGTGACGGCCGACGATGATCGGCTGGGTCCAGCCCGGGATCAGGCGCGGCACGTTCTTGCAGATGATCGGTTCGCGGAAGACCACGCCGCCCAGGATGTTGCGGATGGTGCCGTTCGGCGACTTCCACATCTTCTTGAGGTCGAACTCCTTCACCCGCGCTTCGTCCGGGGTGATGGTGGCGCACTTGACGCCGACGCCGTGCCGCTTGATCGCCTCGGCCGCCTCGACCGTCACCTTGTCGTCGGTGGCGTCGCGGTTCTCCATGCCCAGGTCGTAGTAGTCGAGCTCGAGATCCAGGTACGGGAAGATCAGCTTGTCCTTGATGAGCTTCCAGATGATCCGGGTCATCTCGTCGCCGTCGATGTCGACGACCGGGTTGGCGACTTTGATCTTGGCCATGTGGCGCGGCGCTCCAAGGGGAATTGTCGTTGCGGCGCGTGATAGCGGACGCGGGCGCGGACGCAAAGGCCGCGCAGGGGCCGGGCGGCGCGGGCGGCCTGATCGATGCTCTCGGCTTGACCTCGCCGGCGGCTCAAGCGCCTGCTGTGGTTCGGTTGCACAACGCGTCGGAGGACCCATGGGCGAGACGTCGGAAGCGAACAAGGCCGCGCCGCGACTTCTAACCGGCGGCAACCCGCAAATCCCGAAGGGCGACGGCGAGGAGCCTGTCCAGGCCTACATCGCGGCTATGCCTGGCTGGAAACGCGCTGTTGGGCAGCAATTGGATGCGCTGGTCACAGGCGCGGTCCCGGACCTGCGCAAGGCGGTGAAGTGGAACACGCCGCTCTATGGCGGGGCGGCCGGCGGCTGGTTCCTCGCCTTCAACTGCACCAGCCGCTACGTGAAGGTCGCGTTTCTGAACGGCGCTGAGCTCACACCGCTGCCGCCTGTGGAGTCGAAAGCCCCGAACACCCGTTACCTGCACCTCCACGAACAGGACAGGTTGGACGAGGCGCAGTTCCTTCAGTGGCTGGAGCAGGCGAGCGCCAGGCCTGGCGCTCGGATGTAATCAATCGGGCTGGTCGGGGTTCAGCCGAGTGTCAGCCTGCGGCTCGGACCGCAGCCCGCGCGATCTCGGCGATGATCTGATCAAGCGCGACGCCGTCCAGAGACGTGCCAGAGAGAAACACCGCGATCGCGTAGCTGCGGTTGTTCGGTAGGGTGAAGACGCCCACGTCGTTGGTCGCCGGGTTCACGCCCTGGATGGTTCGTGACGTTCCACTCTTGTGAAACAGGCTGGCGTTGGGCGGGAGGCCGGCGCGCAGGCGCGTAGCGCCGGCCGTGTTCTGCTTGAGCAATGTGAGAAGCAGTTGGGCCGACGCAGGGGAGACCAGCTGGCCGCTATCCAACTTCTGCAGGAAGTTGAGCATACCGCGGGGCGTCGCTGTGTCCTGTGGATCGGCCATGTAGCGAGCGGTGGCCGCCTGCTGCTGGGCAGGTGGAACCGCCGTGATGGCCTGGAGATAGGCCGCCTCGCCACGCCAGGCGGAGCGGAACGGCATCAGGCCTACGCTTTGCGGCTGGAGCTCGCGCGCATAGCGATCCAGTCGCACCTCCTCGATGCGCTCGCTCACCAGCCAGGCCGTGATGGCGCCCGGCCCGCCCACGCGACGCATCAGCAGGTCGGCGGCGGTGTTGTCGCTTTGGCCCACCGCCTCCGCCAACAGCTCGCGCACGGTCCACTGCGTCCGCTGCGGCCAAGCATCCGCCACGGGAGAGAAGGGAGGGGACAGGTCCGTCTCCTGAACTTGCACCACTTCGTCGAGACGCAGGTGTCCCGCTTCCATCTCGGCGAGGACAGCGGCTCCCAAGGGCAGCTTCGCGACGCTCTGCATGGGGAACGGCCGCTCCCCGTTGAGCAGCCACGTCTCCAGGTTCTCCAGGTTCATGAGCCCGACGCCGAGCACGCCAGGCCGGCAGCGATCCGCAATCCGGCCGACCTCCGCTTCCAGAGCATCGAGCTTCATGGGGCGGCTGTCCGACGCCGTCAGCGGCGCGTTGTTCTGGCAGGCCGCGGCGGCGAGGGCCAAGCCGCCGATCAGCAAATTGCGGCGCGGAAGGCTTGCGTCCGCGCCCACTCGCGAACCAAAACGCCCCATGAGCTCAGATCCCGGCATGCCCGAAGCGCGTCCTCCCGTCGTCATCCTGTCCACCCCTCAGCTGGCCGAGAACATCGGCGCCGTGGCCCGGGTGATGGCCAACTTCGGACTTTCGGAACTGCGGCTGGTCAACCCACGCGACGGCTGGCCCCAGGATCGGGCTTGGGCCTCGGCCTCCGGCGCCAACTGGCCGCTGGAAGGGGCCACGGTGTTCGAGCGGGTGGAGGACGCCATTGCGGACCTTCAGCTTGTCTATGCCACTACAGCGCGGCCACGTGAGCTTCAGTTGCCGATCTTGACCCCACGTCAGGCAGCGGGGGAGCTGTCGAGCGCTGCAGGCGAGGGGCTCCGGACAGGCTTGTTGTTCGGCGGCGAGCGTGCAGGGCTTGAGACAGCGGACGTGGCGCTATGTTCGGCGGTCGTGACCATTCCGATCGATCCGAAGTTCCGGTCGCTGAACCTGGCGCAGGCGGTCGCGCTGAACGCCTATGAGTGGCGGATGACCGTGACTGACGCGCCGCCGCCCAACTTCCGCGAGGGGGCGCCTCCTGCCGACGGCGCCGCGATGTTGGGGCTGTTCGGGCATTTGGAGCGCGAACTGGAGGAAAGCGGCTTCTTCCATCCGCCGGAGAAGACGCCCAACATGGTGCAGAACCTTCGGGCCATGCTGTCGCGGGCGCGGTTCACCGACCAGGAAGTCCGCACTCTGCGCGGGGTCATCACCGCCCTGTCGCGCGGTCGGGGCAAGGTTCTGGAGAAGATCGCCGGTCGCAAGACGGGCGAGGACGAGGGTTAGACTCTTGTCCGGGCTTGAGCGTTGAAGAGATAAGAAGCCGCTGGTTTCGCGGCGACAGGGAGAGTTTCGATGGGCGCCACCACCCGTATGCTTGCCGCCGGCGCGGCCCTGCTGCTGATCCTCGGCCTTGGCCCGTCGGCCAACGCCCCGCCGCAGAAGGACGCCGAGCGCGGGGTGCGGCGGGCGCTGATCCGGCTGAACCAGCTGCTCGGCAGCCGCGACATGGCGCTGCTGGACGAGTTCGTGGACGCCGACGACGCGATGCTGATCGGCACAGAGGCTGGGGAGGTGGCCCGCGGCCGCTCGGCCATTGAGACCTACCTGCAAAACATCTTCGCGCGACCGGAGAGCTTCGCCTTCTCTTGGCGTGAGGTGCAGGTTTCGGTGCGTGGGACGACGGCCTGGCTGTTCGCTGAAGGCACGCGCGTCTTCAGGGGCGAGACCGGAGACGTGAAGGAGCCGTACCGCCTCACCGGGGTATTGGAACTCCACAACGGCAGGTGGGCTTGGCGCCAGTTCCACGGCTCCCAGCCGGTGGCTTGACTCCAGGGCTCCGCGTCGGCATACACCGCGCCTTCTCGCCGACGGGCATGCTCGTGCGGTGCAGAGACCTATGACGGGTGATGCGAAGGCCGCCGTTGCGATTGCGCTGCCACTCTCGGAAGCGCCGGCTCGCGTCGTGTAAGTGAGACACCATGTCCAAGCGCCATAGCGCCAAGTACAAGCTCGACCGCCGTATGGGCGAGAACATCTGGGGCCGCCCGAAGTCCCCGATCAACTCGCGCGCCTACGGCCCCGGCCAGCATGGCCAACGCCGCAAGTCCAAGGTTTCCGACTTCGGCCTGCAGCTCCGCGCCAAGCAGAAGCTGAAGGGCTACTACGGCAACCTGACTGAGAAGCAGTTCAGCAAGATCTACGAAGAGGCTGCGCGCCGTAAGGGCAACACCTCCGAGAACCTGATCGCCCTGCTCGAATCCCGCCTGGACGCCATCGTCTATCGCGCCAAGTTCGTGCCGACCCCGTTCGCCGCCCGCCAGTTCGTCAACCACGGCCATGTGCTGGTGAATGGCAAGCGCGTGAACATCCCGTCCTACCGCGTGAAGGCGGGCGACGTGGTGACCGTGCGCGAGCGTTCGCGCAACATGGCGCTGGTGCTGGAAGCGCTGAGCTCGGCCGAACGTGACACCCCGGACTACATCACCGTGGACGCGAAGGGCATGAGCGCCACCTTCGTCCGCGCGCCGGAACTGGCCGAAGTGCCGTACCCGGTAAAGATGGAGCCGAACCTGGTTGTCGAATTCTACGCGTCCTAATCGACGCCGAATTCAGACCTTTGCGAAGGCCCCGGAGCGATCCGGGGCCTTTTGCTTTGATCACGGCTGTGGCGGAGTGAAAGCGATGAACCGCAGGATCTTCCTGATCGCCGCGGCGGCCGCCCTGTCGGGGTGCGCGACGACGCCGCCGACTATTCTGCCGCCTCCGGGCGCGCCTCTGGCTGAGCTGGAGCCGCTCTACGCTGTCGCCGCCAGCCGCGATGGGCTGACCATCACCGTGTCTTCCAACGGCTGCACCAGGAAGGACGACTTCGCCTTCTACCTGGACCGACGGGCGACGGGGCCGACCCTGTCGTTCGGCCGCAAGCGCCTAGATCCCTGCCGCGCGTTCGCCGCAGCCAAGGCGGATCTCATGTTCAACTGGGACGAGCTCGGTCTCGAGCGGGGTCGGCCGGTGTTCCTGATGAATCCGGTGACAGCCTGGGCCGGGCCTTAAGCGAAGGTCCGCAGCATCTCTTCCGGCACCCGCTTGGGCCGGCGGGTGGCGATGTCGATCAGGCACCAGGTGGTGACCGCCTGCGCGCACATAGCGCCATCAGGACCGTCGATGCGGACATAGCGGTCGAAACGCGGGCCGTCCGTCTGGTCGGCCACCCAGGTTCGCGCGTGCGCCGTCTCACCGAGGACCAGCGGTCGGCGGTAGTCGACCTCGTGGCGCAGCACGATCCAAGCCCAGGCGGCTTGCTGGTCGGCGGGCGCCAAGGCCCGCCAGTGCGCGGTGGCGATCTGTTGCGCCCAATCGAGATAGACCACGTTGTTGACGTGGCCGTTCTCGTCGATGTGCGAGGCTTCGGGCTCGAACGCCTGCTGGAAGACCTGTCGGCCCTCGGGCGGTTCGAGCAGCCGGCTCACGCTTGCAGGACGCCTTGCTGCTCCAGGAAGGTCTTGAGCTCGCCCGTTTGGAACATCTCGCGAACGATGTCGGCGCCGCCGACGAATTCGCCCTTCACGTACAGCTGCGGGATGGTCGGCCAGTCGGTGTAGGTCTTGATGCCTTCGCGCAGCGGCTCGCTTTGCAGCACGTCCACACCCACGAAGTCGGCGCCGAGATGGTCGAGGATCTGAACCACCACGCCGGAGAAGCCGCAGCGCGGCTGCTCAGGTTCACCCTTCATGAACAGAACGACCGGGTGTTCTTGCACCGTCTTGGCGATGAAGTCGTGGACGGGATTGGCGGTCGCGGTGTCGGTCATCTGGGGCGCCCTTCCGGCGGAAAACTGTTGGGCCACAGCTAGGTAGAGAGCTCGCCGGGGTCAAGGCGGCCGGTGACCGCGCTGTCGAACATAACCGTTGCCGAGAACGGCGTTCTAGCTTGGCGTGCGTCTTGCAAGCTGAACGGGCGGCCTCAGAAGGCCGCTAGCCGGGAGCTGGTCATGGCCGTTGGGAGCGTGGGCGCTGCGAGCTACTTCGCGCACGGCGCCGGAAGCGGGAAGCCGTCTCAGAAGGCGGAGGCGCCGACACAGACTGCTCCGCCCGCGAAGGAGGGCTTCATCGACCGTCTGCGCGAGTCACGGCTCGGCGACACCCAGGCGAAGCTGCGCCAGGCGATCGCCGAGCAGCTCAGGGAGAAGCTGGAGAAGGGTGAGCTCACTCCCGAAGAGGAGGAGAAGCTGCGGAAGGCTATCGCTGGCGAAGTGGCCCGACAGTTCCGCAGCGTGCTGGACGACGAAGTGCGGGCGCAGGGCGTCGCAGAGGGCCAGACCCCGCCGCCCATGCTGTTCGACGTAAAGGTCTGAGCCCTAAGAAGGCGTCGCGGTCTCCAGCGCAAGGGCATGCAGTTCGCCGCCCATCTTGCCTTTCAGGGCGGCGTAGACGAGCTGGTGCTGCTTGACGCGCGGCAGGCCTGCAAAGGCGGTGGACACGATCCGCGCGCGGTAGTGATCGCCGTCGCCCGCCAGGTCGTCGACGCGGATCTCGGCGTCAGGGAAAGCTTCGCGAAGTTCGGCTTCGAGGACTTCGAGGGGCATCGGCATGGGGCAACTCCTAAGACGCCCGCAGCCATAGGCGCACGGCCCCAGAGGCTGCAAGGGGTCAGGCCGGGCGAGCGATCTCGTCGTAGCCTCGGCCCTTGAACTCTACGAGGCAGAACCCGTGTCCAAAGGGATCTGCCAAGGTGACGATCCGACCCCAAACGGAGTCCCTGATCTCGGTTTCAGCCTCCGCACCGGCCGTCAACGCCCGCGCCAGAGCGCTCTCGAGGTCTTCGACCACAACGTCCAGGTGGATCGGCGACCAGTGCCGCTCATACCGGCGCCGGTCGTAGCCTGCTCCCACGGTGTGCGGCTCCGCTTCGAGCAGATAGATCTTCACCGGCAGACCAGAGAGTTCGACCACGCGGCCGAAACGGCGGCTCGGTCGAAGGCCGAAGGCGGCGACATAGAAGCCTTCAGCTGCTTCCAGATCGGGCACGTCGATGTTGACCAGAAGGTCCACGGACGCCCCTCAATCGACGATCGAAGCGTAGACGATGCTCTTCAGCTGGCCGCGGACATTGAACACCCAGGAGGGCATCAGCTGGGTCATGAAGATGACCACCAGCTCCTCCCGCGGATCCACCCAGAAGATGGTCGAGGCCGCGCCGCCCCAATAGTAGTCGCTTTGGCTCAGGGTCGCTGTGGCGGTTTGATCGACGGTCATGGCGAAGCCCAGACCGAAGCCGACCCCTTCATAGGCGGTCTCAGAGAAGCCTCCGACGGCTGTGCTCGCCAGGTCCCTGCCGCCGGGAAGGAAGTTGAGCCGCATCAGCTCGAGCGTCCGCGGGCCGATGATCCGCCGCCCGTCCAACTCGCCGCCACGCCGGAGCATTTCGCAGAAGCGCAGGTAGTCAGCGCTTGTCCCAACAAGGCCGCCGCCGCCGGACTTGAATGCCGGCTCCGTCAGAAACGGACTGTTCTGCGGATCATCGATCAGCTTCAAGGTCTTGTCCGGCAGTCGCTGGTAGTTGGCGGCCAGGCGGGAGGCCTTGTCGGCAGGCACATGGAAGCCGGTATCCACCATGCCGAGTGGGTCGAAGATGACCTCCTGAAGGTACTGCGCCAGCGGTTTGCCTGAGATCACCTCGACGAGGGCGCCGCAAACGTCGGTTGCGATGGAGTACATCCACGACGTACCCGGCTGGTAGCGCAGGGGAATGCGTCCAAGCTTGTCGAGGAACTCGGCCGCGCTGTCCGTTCCGCCGCGGGTCTTGATGCCCAGCGCCAGATAGGCGTTGTCCACGGGATGCTGAACGCCGACGCCTGGGAGGCCGCCGCCATAGGTCAGGCCGGCCTGGTGGCTCAGGAGATCGCGGAAGGTGACCGGGCGCGCCGGCCGCTCCGTGACCATCTCCTCGCCCTCGCCGGATACCCAGACGCGCTGATTGCGCCAGGAGGGTACGAAGCGGCTGACCGGGTCGTTCAGCTGGAAGAAGCCCTGCTCGAACAGCGTCATCAACGCGACGGACGTGATCGGCTTCGTCATCGAGTAGATGCGCCAGATCGTGTCGTCGGCGACGGGCCGGCCACGCTCCCGATCCATCAGTCCGAAGCTGCGGGAGTAGGCCAGATGGCCATGCCGCGCGACGGTCACCTGACAGCCGGCGATCTTGCCAGGCCCGACGTAGCTGCGCTCCAGATGCGCGCCGATCCGCTCGAGACGTTCGGGATCAAGGCCCGTCCATTGGGTATGGGCGTCCATGGCGCGCCTCCGTCAAACAACCGTTGGGCGGCATGTTGCCGGGCGAGGCGCCCGGCGCAAGCCTAGTTCGGCGCGGGAGCGGACGAGGCCGCCGGGGGCGCGGCCTCGGGTTCGAGACCCTCTTCGTCCTCGTCGCGGGCGCCGCTCAGCTCCGGCATGTACAGGCCGGTCGCGAACTTGGCGGCGAACCCCTCTGGACGGAAGCGCGGCCCGAAGCGGGCGCAGGGATCAGCATTCGCTTCGATCTTCCGCCGCGGCGCACCGGGCGGAGCGAAGGCGCGCGCCGCAGCGCCTGCGAAAGCGCCGGTGTACTGCAAGGCGTCGCCGATCCGAGAAAGGGAAGGGGTGTCGGTGCCGACGGGATTGGCTTGCCGGCTCCAGGTCACGGCGGCAAGCTGGCGGCCGGAAGCGGCGTCCACCATCTCGGCCTCTGCGCCAAGCGCGCCCAGTCCGACCGGAGTCCGCACGCCGATCGGTCCGGGAATGAAGAAGCCGGCGGCCGCCGAAAGCGCCGAGCCTGCGCGTCCAGTCGGCCGGACCAGCGTCACCGCCGCACGAACCTTGGCGTCCGCGGAGCTGGGCTCGGCGGCCACCTCGAAGCGCCGCGAGAGTGCGAAGCACATCCGCGCGTCCATCTGGTTCAGCAGCAGGTCGCGCTCTTCAGCCGTCATCCAGCCAAGGTCTGCGCCCGGTGCGATCACCGAGGGCTCCAAGGCGACGCGTCGGACCGCCTGAACCGCGGCGTCTTCCCGCTTCTCCGAAACCTTCGCCCTCACCACATCGGTGCGCGGCTTCAGACCGTCATACGTCGACAGGTAGCCCGACCGGGTCTGGGGCGCAGTGGCGCATGCCGTGAGCAGCAGCGTGGTCGCGGCGAATAGCAGGGCATGCCGAAGCATTGCGCGGATCCTCTCGGGCGGCGGTCTCCTCGCTATACGCGCAGACGCAACTGAAGGATGCGCTCAAGGCCAAGCTTTTAGGCCGCGTCACCCATCAACGCGGGCATCCAGCCTTCCCAAGCCTGCTCCAGCTGCCCGCACGACACCTCGAACAGGCCAGGCGCTGCGACGCTCTCGCCGCTGATCTGCCCGACCACGGCCGCGGGAACGCTGGCGGCTTCGGCGGCCGCCACCAGGGATTGCGCGTCATCTACCGCGATGAGGTAGCGCGCCTGATCTTCGCCGAAGAGGAAGGCATGGGCCGGGACGTCGTCTGCGAGCCGGAGCTGCACGCCGACCTTCGAGGCCAGAGCAAGCTCGATTGCGGCTGCGGCGAGCCCGCCATCGGCCAGGTCGTGGACCACCGTCAGGCGGCCCGCCTCGATCTCTCGGCGCACGAACTCGCCGTTGCGGCGCTCCACGCCCAGATCCACGGGCGGCGGGGCGCCGTCCTCGCGGCCGACGATCTCGCGCAGGTACATCGACGCGCCTAGCTCGCCACGGGTCTCGCCCAGCAGCACCAGGCTTTGACCAACCTTCGCGCCGGAGAAGCGGGCGCGCTTGGCGTAGTCACGCAGCAGGCCGACGCCGCCGACGGTCGGGGTTGGCGGAATGGCTGCGCCATTGGTCTCATTGTAGAGGCTGACGTTGCCGCTCACGACGGGGAAGTCGAGTTCGCGGCAGGCCTCGGCCATGCCGTCGATGGCGCGGACGATCTGCCCCATGATCTCCGGCCGCTCAGGGTTGCCGAAGTTCAGGTTGTCGGTGATGGCGATAGGCTCGGCGCCGACGGCCGTCAGGTTGCGCCAGGCTTCCGCCACCGCCTGCTTGCCGCCTTCATAAGGATCGTTCTGGACGTAGCGGGGAGTGACGTCCGAGGTGACTGCCAGGGCCTTTCGGGTGCCGTGGACACGGATGATGCCGCCATCGGCCCCGGTAGCGCTGTCTTCAAGAGTGTCGGCCATGACGTGGCGGTCGTACTGCTCCCAGATCCAGCGCTTGGAAGCCATGTCCGGCGCGCGCATGAGCTTGAGCAACGCTTCGTTCCAGTCGCTGGGCGCCGGAACATCGGCCGGCGACAGCCGCGGCTGCGGCTGCGGCGCGACCCAAGGACGATCATACAGCGGAGCGTCGTCGAACAGCGGCGCGAGCGGCACGTCGCAGACCACCTCGCCTTTGTGCTTCAGCACCATGCGGCCGGTCTCGGTGGTCCAGCCGATGGTGGCGGCGTCCAGGCCCCACTTCTCGAAGATGCGCTGGCCGTCCGCCTCGCGGCCGGGCTTCAGGATCGCCAGCATGCGCTCCTGGCTTTCCGACAGCATCATTTCGTAGGCGCTCATGCCCTCTTCACGTTGGGGCACGGCGTCCAGGTCGAGCTCAATGCCCACGCCGCCCTTGCCGGCCATCTCGACGGAGGACGAGGTGAGGCCAGCCGCGCCCATGTCCTGGATCGCGGCGACAGCGCCCGAAGCCATCAGTTCCAGGGTGGCCTCGATCAGCAGCTTCTCGGCGAAGGGGTCGCCAACCTGCACGGTCGGGCGCTTCTCTTCCGAAGCGTCGTCGAACTCCTGGCTGGCCATGGTCGCCCCATGGATGCCGTCGCGACCCGTCTTGGAGCCGAAGTAGACCACGGGCAAACCCGGGGCCGGCGCAGCCGAGTAGAAGATCTTGTCGGCGTCGGCCAGGCCCACGCACATGGCGTTGACCAGGATGTTGCCGTCATAGCCGCGGTGGAAGTTGGTTTCGCCTGCGACCGTGGGCACGCCTACGCAGTTACCGTAGCCGCCAATCCCAGACACCACGCCGCTGACCAGGCGCTTCGTCTTCGGGTGGCTCGGATCGCCGAACCTCAGGGCGTTCAGCAGGGCCACCGGGCGCGCGCCCATGGTGAAGACGTCACGCATGATGCCGCCAACGCCCGTCGCCGCGCCCTGGTAAGGCTCGATGTAGGACGGGTGGTTGTGGCTCTCCATCTTGAAGACGCAGGCTTGGCCGTCGTCGATGTCGATGACGCCAGCGTTCTCGCCCGGTCCCTGGATGACTCGCGGCCCCTTGGTGGGGAACTTGCCCAGGTGCTTGCGGCTGGATTTGTACGAGCAGTGCTCGCTCCACATGACCGAGAAGACGCCCAGTTCGACCAGGTTCGGCTCCCGGTCCAGGCGTTTGACGATCAGCTCGTATTCCTCGGGCTTCAGGCCGAACTCGGCGGCCTTCTGGGCCATGGTCTTGGAAGGGGCGGCGCTCATGGCCGCCTTCTAGCGGGACTCTGATGCGCCCGGAACCCCCGCTCCGTCCGCTGCCTCACCGGGTGGGGGGCTCAGAGCCTGAACGTGACATGGCCGTTTTCGTCGATCGGCCAACTCGGGTTCCAGGCGACTTCCCAGGCATGGTTGTCCGGGTCGGCGACGTAGCCTCTGAACCCGCCGTGCGGCGGCGCATCGGGCGCGCGCAGCAGCTCGCCCCCCGCTTGGACCAGGCGCTCCAAAGTCTGTGAGACCAGCTCAGCGCTGGCGACGTTATGGGCCAGGGTCATGGCCGCAGAACCCGTGCCCACGGGGCGCTGCATGTCGGCTTCAAGCGCGGCCTTCAGCCAGGTGCCGAGGATCAGCCCGTTCATCTGGTAGAACAGGATCTCCTCGTTCTCGAAGACAGGCGTCCATCCGAAACCATCGACGTAGAAGCGTCTGGAGCGAACGAGATCCTCTACACCCAAGGTCACGACGGCGATCTGTTGCTGCACAGGGGCGTCCTTCCACATGCCGGCGCCGTGCCGGTGGTGTAGATGGGATCAGCCGGCGAAGAAGCTCAAGCTGACGGACGCATCGCGCCCATGTCGCCGGCCGATGCGGTGTCAGCCGCCGCGCCCGCGCAGCTCAGCCACTGCTCCGAGAGATCGAAGAAGGACTGACGCAGATCGGGCCGCGTGCAGCTCTCTGCGATTTCGGCGGCGGCGAGAGCGCGGAGTACGAACTCGCGAGACGTCAGAGCTTCCATGTGTCCTCCCAGCTTTTGTTGATCACCAAATGCTGGGATGGGATTCCGCGTTCCACGACGACGTGCAGCAGGATCGAAGCCGCCCTGGACCGCGCACGCAGGCATCAGGGCGCTGCCGCAAGACTACTTCGCGCCGACCACCGGCAGTTCGATGGCCGTCGCCTGCGCGCCGGAGTGATAGATGCGCTGGGTGGCCTTGCGATAATCGCCCGCTTTCGCGTCGAAGATGTTCGGCACGAATGTCTGCGGGTTTCGGTCGTAGAGCGGGAACCAGGTGGACTGCACCTGCACCATAATGCGGTGCCCTGGGCGGAACACATGGTTCGTGGTGGGCAGCTCGAACCGGTAGTTCTGCACCTTGCCGGCCGGGATCGGCTTGGGCTGGGCGAAGCTTTCACGGTAGCGACCGCGGAAGATCGTCATCGCGACCGGCAGCTCGTACCCGCCCATGCTCACGTCCGACGGGACTTCGTCCGGGTAGACGTCGATCAGCTTCACCACCCAATCGGAGTCCGTGCCGGTGGTCGAGGCGAACAGGTTCACGAAGGGCGCGCCGGAAACCTGCATCGCCTCGGTGAGGGGCGGCGATACATAGGTCAGAACGTCGGGCCTGCCATCCACGTGCCGCTGATCGGTCGTGAGCCAGTAGCGCCACTGGTCTGGATCCGTGCGGCTGACGGGCCGGGCGACGTAGGGCACGGGATTGGCCGGGTCGGAAACGTACTCGTCGAACGCCGGGCCACCCTTTGGCGCGGTGAAGGAAAGTCCCTTGTCCGCCTGGAGGTACAGCGGCCTCATCATGCCTTCGCAGCCGCTGGCGCAGCCGGTCGGCCACTTCTGCAACCTCTGCCACTGATCAGAACCGGTCTGGTAGATGTAGACCGGCGGCGTTTGGGTGGGCGCACCGTTGGTTTTCAATCGCTGATCCAGGAACGGCTTCAGGATCTGGCGGCGGAAATCCGTCGCGGTGTCGCCGGGCAGCTTGTAGGCGCCTAGCGCACGCTGCTCATAGTTCACCCCGGAGTGACGCCAGGCGCCCAGCACCAGGAAGTTCTTGTCGTTGGCGGCGTCCTTGGTCTCAGTCGCCGCGTAGGCATGAACCGCGCCGTAGATGTCTTCCTGGTCGAACAGCGAGCCCACCCACATGGTCGGCACCTTCAGCGGGTGTTTGGCCAAAGTCTTGTCGAGGGCCTGCTCCTGCCAGAACTCATCATAGGCCGGGTGCTCATGCAGCTTGCGCCAGAAGCCGATCTGGTCGAGCCCCGCCGCCCGGGCGAAATCTCCTGCGGAGCCAGCCCTGCGGAAGTTCTCGTAGTCATCGTAGCCCTCGCGCGGAATGCCGTCGCCCGACCCGCGCACGCTCATCTGCGAGGTGAAGTAGTCGAAGTTCCGCATCCGAAAGGCGCCGTGCTGGAACCAGTCGTCGCCCATCCAGCCGTCGATCATCGGGCTCTGCGGCACGGCCGCCTTGAGCGCCGGGTGGGGATTGATCAGGGCGTTCACGACCGTGAACCCGTCGTAGGACGAGCCAATCATGCCGACGCGGCCGTTGCTTCCGGGCACGTTCTTCACCAGCCATTCGATCGTGTCGTAGGCGTCGGTGGAGTGATCGACGGTGGTCTTGTTCAGCGGCCCGACCAACGGACGCGTGGCGACATAGTCGCCTTCGGAGCCGTACTTGCCGCGGATGTCCTGGTAGACCCGGATGTACCCGTCGCGGAAAAACTCCTCGTCCATCTGCCCGAGGATCGATTCACCGCGGGCGGAGACATTCCGCTCCGCACGCCGCTTGGCGTTGTAGGGCGTGCGGGTCAGCAAGATGGGCGCATCCTTGGCGCCCTTGGGCATGACGACGACGGTGTAGAGCTTCACGCCATCGCGCATCGGCACCATGACGGTGCGCTTGACGTAGTCGTTCGCCGCCGTCGGAGCCTGCCAGTTCGCGGGAATCTCCGGCGCCATGGGATCGGTCTGGCTTGTCGCCGGCGAGGCGGCGAGCCACAGAGCCGCGACGGCGCAGGCCGTGCGCAGGGCGAAAGATTGGACCGTCATGACGCTCCCCCAGAGCCGTTACAATGTAACGACCTTAGCCGGCGGAGCGCCTCGGGCAAGCCTCAGGCGCTGGCGAGCGCGCTCTGGAACAGGATGGCGCCGTCGGCGGAGCCAAGTTCGGCTTCAAATGCCCGATCCGGATGCGGCATGAGGCCCAGCACGTTGCCCTGGCCGTTGACGATGCCGGCGATGCCGCGGGTCGAGCCGTTCGGATTGTCCAGGTAGCGGAAGACCACCTGACCTTCGCCTTCCAGCCGGTCCAGCGTCTCTTCGTCGGCGAAGAAGTTGCCTTCCCCGTTGCCCACGGTCATCGCAACTTGGCGGCGGCCCTGGTAGCCGGCGGTGAAGCGCGTCTGGGCGTTCACGACCTCCAGATCCACCGGCTTGCAGACGTACTTCAGCCGCTCGTTGCGGAGCAGGGCGCCTGGCAGCAGCCCGGCCTCGCACAGGATCTGGAAGCCATTACAGATGCCCACCGTGGCGACGCCCCGCTCAGCGGCGGCCTTCACCTCGGTCATGATGGGCGACAGCGAAGCCATGGCCCCGCAACGCAGGTAGTCGCCATAGGAGAAGCCGCCCGGCAGGACGATCAGATCCACGCCGTCCGGCAGCTGGGTGTCGCCGTGCCAGACCATATCCACGTGCGCGCCGGTGGAGCGCTCGACAGCGACCTTGCAGTCGCGATCGCAGTTGGAGCCGGGGAAAACGACGACGGCGGCTTTCATGAGGCTTTCCGTTGGGAGCAGGGGCTTGAGGTGGTTGGCGACGACGTGACGATCAAGTCAGGACAGCGGTTCACTTGGTCGCACGACTAAGGCCGGTGAGGTAGGCCAGCAGCTCGGCGTAAGCAGTCTTGTCGCGGTAGGCGCAGCCGGTGTTCACCGTGCGGCGCTCGGGCCCGACTTGCTGCATCAAGATCGCCGGGTGGGCGGGAGCGCCCGGCTCGGTGATCATGTACGAGGCCTTGCCTTGGGCCGCCGAATAGAAGCGGTAGGGCTCGGCGCCGTCCAACGGCTTGGGGTCGATGCCCGGTTGGGCGGTGATGGCGGACCTCAGCGCGTCAAACGACTGATTGCAGTCCAGCTGGACCGGCGGTGGAGGCGGCTCTGGGGCGCAGGCGACAAGCGTCGCGGGAAGGGCGAAGAGGGCCAGGGCCCTCACGCCACCTCCACGCGGTAGCTTTCAATCACCGTGTTGGCGAGCAGCTTCTCGCACATCGCCTTCACCTCCGCCTCGGCGGCGGCAGGCTCGGTGGCGGCCAGGTCGAACTCGATGGTGCGCCCGACGCGGACATGCTCGACGCCGCTCCAGCCCAGACCATGCAGCGCCTGCTCGACTGCCTTGCCCTGGACGTCCAGGACGCCCGGCTTGAGGAACACGTGAACTTTCGCGCGCACTAGTGCAGGCCCCCTTGGATGACGGTCGGCATCTCTTTCATGATCCCGAGGCGGCGGGCCACCTCGGTGTAGCTCTCGATCACATTGCCCAAATCACGACGGAAGCGGTCCTTGTCCAGCTTCTCGTTCGTTTGAGCGTCCCAGAGCCGGCAGCTGTCGGGGCTGATCTCGTCCGCCAGGATGATGCGGGCGAACTCGTTCTCCCACACGCGGCCGAACTCGATCTTGAAGTCCACCAGGGTGATGCCGACGGCGCCGAACATGCCGGTCAGGAAGTCGTTCACCCGCAGGGTGAGCGCCATCATGTCGTCGATCTCCTGGGTCGAAGCCCAGTTGAAGGCGGTGATGTGCTCTTCGGCGACCATGGGGTCGTGGAGCTTGTCGTCCTTCAGGTAGAACTCAATGATCGAGCGGGGCAGGGCCTGGCCTTCCGGCAAGCCGAAGCGCGTCGACAGCGAACCGGCGGCGACGTTGCGGCAGACCACCTCCAGCGGGATGATCTCCACTTCGCGGATCAGCTGCTCGCGCAGGTTCAGCCGCTTGATGAAGTGGTTCTGGACGCCGATCGAGTTCAACCGCGTCATGATGTACTCACTGATGCGGTTGTTGATCACGCCCTTGCCCTCGATCACCGCCTTTTTGGTGGCGTCGAATGCAGTCGTGTCGTCCTTGAAGTACTGGATGAGCGTTCCTGGCTCAGGACCCTCGTACAGGATCTTGGCCTTGCCCTCGTAGATCTTCTTGCGGCGGGTCATCGTCGCGCCTTCTCCGTAGCGAGGGCTTACCGGTCGTGAAAACGAAAAAACGCGCGCGGCTGATCCCTCGCGCGCGGGTCCGACTCGGCGTCTCGCTCAATTTCAGGCGGGCGGAAATTAGCGGATGGCAGGCGCGCGCGCAAACGTCGTGGCGCGGTCCGGCTTTCGATTGCGGGGGCCGCGCCAGCGATATATGTCACGCCGGTTCTTGACGCCGACCGGAGACCACATGAGCACCTTTGACGATCGTGAACGGGGTTTCGAGAGAAAGTTCGCGCTCGATCAGGAACAGGAGTTCACGGCTTCGGTGCGCCGTAACCGCGCGCTCGGCCAATGGGCTGCAGGCCTGATGGGCCTCCAAGGCGGGCACGTGGACGAATACGCCCAGGCTGTCGTCAAGTCGGACTTCGAGCTGCCCGGCGATGAAGACGTGCTGCGTAAGGTCTTCGAGGACCTCAAGGGCTCGGGCGTGACCATCACCGAAGGCGAAGTGCGCATGAAGATGGCCGAGTTGCTGGCCCAAGCGCGCGAAGGCGTTCGCAAGGGCGACTGATCACACAGCGATAGTTCTTCAGCGAAAGCTTGCTCGCCTAAGGATAGCGGGCAGCTCGTCTCGCTGCGACCCTAGGTCACTTGCTGAAGCTTGTGACTCAGCGGACCGTCATGACTTCCACGTTGCTGTGAATTGCAATGTCAGTCATCGGGTATGTACGCGAGAGGGGTCCGGCGAGGGGCAGATCAGTCGCCCTGCTCCAGGCGCGTGGCTGCACATCCGTGAATTTCGAGAACGACTTCAGCGAGCAGACGGAAGGCGCCGTGCTGCGAGCAGTCCTCCGCTTTCTGCGGCCGCAGGACCGTCTCGTCGTCAATTCCTTGCGCGAGCTTGGCGCATCGCCGGCGCACGTGCTCGAAGTGCTGGAGAGTGCGTCGCTCAAGCGAGCCGTGATCGAGGTTCTGGGCGCTGGGATCAGCACCGAGCACGATGGTGGCGCAGCGCTCAAGGCAGCGCTTGCCTTGGTTGATCGGCTCGGTTCCGACGAGCCCGCAGCCGGCCGGGCATCGGCCGAGGACATCCAGCGGCTCAAGGCCGCTGGTCGCAGTCAGAAAGAGATCGCGGCCCTTCTTGGCGTCTCGCGGGTGACCGTCTGGCGCAAGCTGAAGGGTGCGCCTGCTTCTTAAGTCTGCTCGCCGAAGACGCGGGCGAAGATCACGTCCACGTTCTTGAAGTGGTAGCCGAGGTCGAACAGCTCCTCGAGCTCAGCGTCCGAGAGGGTGACCTCCTCGTCGGCGTTGAGGAAGTCCAGGAAATTGCCTTCGCCGCGCCACACGCGCATCGCGTTGCGCTGGACTGCGGCGTAGCTCGCCTCGCGCGACAGGCCCTTCTGGGTCAGCGCCAGCAGCACCCGCTGGGAGTGAACCAGGCCGCCGAGACGGTCGAGGTTCTTCTGCATGTTCTCGGGATAGATCAGCAGCCGGTCGACCACGTTCGCCAGGCGGCGCAGGGCGAAGTCGAGGTGGATCGTGGTGTCGGGCGCGATGCCGCGCTCCACGGACGAGTGGCTGATGTCGCGCTCGTGCCAGAGCGCGACGTTTTCGAGCGCCGGCGTGACGGCCGAGCGGACCAGGCGGGCAAGGCCTGTCAGGTTCTCGGTGAGGATCGGGTTGCGCTTGTGCGGCATGGCCGACGAGCCCTTCTGACCCTGTTCGAAGAACTCCTCGGCTTCCAGGACCTCGGTGCGCTGCAGGTGGCGGATCTCCACCGCGAGACGCTCGATCGAGGACGCGACCACCGCCAGAGCGGCGAAATAGGCGGCGTGACGGTCGCGCGGGATCACCTGGGTCGACACCGGCTCGACCGCCAGACCCATCTTCTCGGCGACGTACGCTTCCACCTGAGGGGCCACGTTGGCGAAGGTGCCGACGGCGCCGGAGATCGCGCACGTGGCGATCTCGAATTTGGCCATCGCCAGCCGCTCCTTGGCGCGCTGGAATTCGGCATAGTGGCCGGCGAGCTTGAGACCAAAGGTGGTCGGCTCGGCGTGGATGCCGTGGCTGCGGCCGACAGTCGGCGTCAGCTTGTGCTCAAAGGCGCGCTTCTTCAGCGCGGCGAGCACCAGGTCGACATCCTCGATCAGCAGGTCGGTGGCGCGCGAAAGCTGCACGGCCAGGGTGGTGTCGTTGACGTCCGAGGAGGTCATGCCCTGGTGGAGGAAACGGGCCTCGGGGCCCACGATCTCGGTGACGTGGGTCAGAAAGGCGATGACGTCGTGCTTCACCACGCGCTCGATGTCGTCGATCCGCTCCGGGTCCCACACCGCGTCACGGCCCTTCTCCCAGATCACCCGCGCCGCTTCCTTGGGGATCACGCCGAGTTCGGCCATCGCGTCGGCGGCGTGGGCCTCGATCTCGAACATGATCTTGAAACGGGTCTGGGCGTCCCAGACGGCGGCGGCTTCTTTGCGGGTGTAGCGCGGGATCATGGCGGCGGGTGTGACCGCGCCACCCCGCCGCCGTCAAGTTCTCGCGTGCTAAAACTGCTCGGCGGAGGCGCAGCAGGCGTGACCTGAGGGGGCGCCGTACTCATCGTGGAGCCTGACCCAGCTCATGGTCCCGTGCTCGTTTCGCCCCTTAGGGCAAGATCGAGCCAGTTCATCGCTCCGAGCAGCGACTCCGCCCCGCGGGCGTAGGTGGAATAGGTGTGGAACACCTGTCCGGTTTCGTCGCGGGCGAAGATGCTGACGCCGTGTGCGTCGCCGGCCCATCCAGGGCTCGTGCCGTAGTTGTAGAGCGCCTCGCCGGCCGCGGCCTGTTCTGCCGTGTAGTAGACCCCGAAATCGGCGTTGAAGCTCCCGCCCTCGGAAGACACCCAGGGGAACCGCCACCCCATTCGCCATCTCACCTCGAGGATATCATCGAGCGGAGCGCGGCTTACCGCCACGAAGGCGAGGTCCGCGTTTTCGAAGTGCTGCCGCGCGCCATCGACGTGATCGGCCAGAAAGGCGCAGCCGTGACAGGGCGCTGCGTCTCCCGGCGCGAGCATGAAGTGATAGATGGCCAGCTGGCTCTTGCCCGCGAACAGGGCTCCCAGCCGCTTGGGTCCGTCGATCGTCTGGAAGACATACGGCGTCTCGACTCGCACCCACGGAAGAGCCCGGCGCTGGGCGGCGACGGCGTCCCGCATGCGAGTGAGTTCACGCTCTCGCGCCAGGAGATCGAGACGGGCGGTCAGCCATTCGTCTCGGGAGACGCTCTTGGGCTGAGGAAGGACGGCGTTCAAAGGCGATCCTCCCGCTTGCGCCGCGAACGACGCACAAAGCCGGGGAGAACCAGGCCGGCCAAGCCTCCGGCCGAAGCTGCGCCGAACGCAACTGCGGCGGCGGCGGACATGCACGCGGGACACATGGAGGAGCTCCTCTGATGCAGCGTGCTCAGAGGACGAAAGAGGTGGGGCGGCCCCGACAGCCGCCCCACAATTTTGCGCTACAGGGTTTCGCCGCGGGCGGCCCGGGCGCTCGTCAGCTCGCGGACAATGCCGAAGCTGGCCAGGGCGTAGTGCAGAGCGGCCCACAGATAGATGCAGACGGTGACCAGGATGCCATGGCGAGTCGCGCTGCCCACTGCCGTCTTGCAGAGGGCGGCCGCCTCCGCGCTTGCGCCAGCGGGAGCCAGGCCGCCCGGGCACGCGGCCTTGAAGCTGGCGAGGTCGGCGCTGAACAGGCCCCCAAGCGCGGCGAAGGCGCCTTGGCCTGGGTGGGACCAGTGGAAAGCCGCCATGTGGTCGATCACCCAGCCGGTGAAGGGCGGGCCCCCGCCCAGGCCGATCAAGTTGAGGAAGAAGAACAGGATCGCGGTCGCCGTCGCCCGGCGACGCACGTCGACCATGTTCTGGATCACGCCAAAGGTCGGCGCCAGATAGCTGTAGTGCAGCACGCCCGGCACGAGCAGCCATAGGGCGGTGGCCTGCCAGCTCTGCTGATTGAAGGCGATCAGGTAAAGCGGCGCCGACAGTCCCAGGCCGATGGCGGGGGTGAGCGCGTACCAGCGCACCGAGCGGCGCGCCAGCCGGTCGGACAGGAACCCGCCTCCGAGGGTGCCGAGCCCCGCAGCAACGCCGCTGATCAGCCCGACGACAAGGCCCACCTGGGCGAGGCCGATGCCGAAGTTGCGGATGAAGTGCGGCGGCGTGAAGTGCCCGGAGCCATAGGAGGCGAAGGACGCCAGCGTCACGCCTAGAACCACGTGAAGGACGGCGGGTTTGCCAAACAGGATCTTGGTGACCGCCCAGATCTCGGAGAACTCGCCGGCCAGGCCCTTGCTGGCGGGCGCGCTTGGCGCCTCCGCCGCGGGCGCAGCAGTGCGAGGAGCGTCGGAATGGCCGCGCGGCGGCTCCTTCATCAGGAGCTTGATCAGAATAGCAATCAGGATGCCGGGCAAGCCGACGATCATGAAGGCCACGCGCCAGGAGAAGTTCTGGGCCAGCCAGCCCCCGACGACAGCGCCGAACATGGTGCCGAGCGGAATGCCAAACGAATAGACCGCAAGGGCCGAGGCCCGCTTCTTAGGCTCGAAGTAGTCGCTGATCAGCGAGTGGGCGGGCGGCGAGCAACCGGCCTCACCGACACCAACGCCGAAACGGTAGAGTGCGAGTTGCACAAAGGACGTCGCCGTTCCGCAAAGGGCCGTGAAGCCCGACCAGATGACGATCGAGGCCGCGATGATGTTCACGCGCGAATAGCGCTCCGCCAGCCGCGCAATGGGGATGCCTAGCAGTGTATAGAGCAGGGCGAAGTAGAGGCCGCCAAGGAGGCCAAGCTGCGTGTCGTCGATCTTCAGGTCAACTTTGATCGCCTGGCCGATCGTGGCGATGATCGTCCGATCGATGAAGTTGAAGGTGTAGGCCGCCAGCAGCAGCCCCAGCACCATCCGCTTGTAACCGTCGGTGTAGCGCGCTGCCGGGAGATCGCCCGTCCTTGCGCCGCCTGCGTCAGAACCCTGGATCGCCATCCGCGCTTCCTCCCGATTCGACCTTTATCGCCCGGCGACGCTGTCGAACGGACGTTTGAATTGAGGTGAGGTTAGGCCGGACCTGTCCGCAGGGGAAGGGCCTCGAGATCTGGTCTCGTTGCCCGTTCTCATTGGGGGTCGCCATGACGGCGGCGGAGCCTTAATCTGAGGCGGGCTCTACCTGTGGCCCGTGATCGTTCCCGGAAACATGATCCTCCTCGCCTCGGCCGTCGTCCTCCTGCTGGTGGTTCTGAACGGCCTGTTCGCCATGTCCGAGCTGGCCGTGGTGTCCTCGCGGAAAGCCAAGCTGCAAACCCAAGCCGAGCGTGGCGACAAGGGTGCGGCCGCCGCCCTCCGGCTTTCGGAAGATCCCACACGCTTTTTGTCGGCGGTGCAGGTCGGCATCACCCTGATCGGCATCCTGGCCGGCGCCTACGGTCAGGCGACGATCGCGGGCGAGCTGGACGTCCTGCTCAAGACCCAGTTCCCCGCTATCGCTGCGTACTCCGACAACATCTCCACGGCGGTGGTCGTGGTGTTGCTCACCTATTTTTCGCTGATCCTAGGCGAGCTTGTTCCCAAGCGCTTGGCGTTGATCCACCCCGAGGCGATCGCCTCGACGGTGGCGCTTCCGCTTTCGGTCATGGCCCGCCTGATGGGGCCCTTCGTGACCCTGCTCACCCTCTCGACGGCCGGGGTGCTGCGCGCGCTGCGGATCCGCGACAGCGACGGCAGCACGGTCACGCAGGAGGAAGTGGAGACTGTGCTGGCCGAAGGCACCGGCGCTGGCGTGATCGAGCCGCAGGAGCGGGCGATGATGCACGAGGTGATGCGCCTGGGCGATCGGCCCGTGCGGGTGGCCATGACGCCCCGCAAGGACGTCTTCTGGGTCTCGCTGGACGATCCCGAGGACGTGGTCCGCAACGAGGTCATGGCCTGTCCCTATTCGCGGTTCGTGCTGGCGAAGGGCGAGGACTTCGACAGCCCGCTCGGCGTCGTGCACAAGCGCGACGTGGCCGACGCGCTGCTGGCGGGCCTGCCGCTGGACCTCACGGCCATGGCCAAGGACCCTCTCTACATCCCGGAGACCACGTCGCTGCTGATGGCGCTGGAGCAGTTCAAGTCGTCCCAGCTGCACATGGCTTTCGTGATCGACGAGTTCGGCGGGCTCGAAGGGGTGATCACCCCGACCGATCTGCTGGAGATGATCGCCGGCGACCTGCCGGAGAGCCACGATGCGCCGTCCGCGGCCATACTTCTGCGTGACGACGGCTCCTTCCTGGTGGACGGCCGGGTCGATGCGGTCGAGCTGGGCGACCGGCTCGGCGAGACCTTCGAGGTGGGCTCGTTCCACACGGCCGCAGGTCTGGTGCTGAACCACATGGGCCGCTTCCCCAAGGAAGGGGAGAAGCTGCGCATCGGCCGCTACGAGATCGAGATCATCGACATGGACGAGCGCAAGATCGACAAGCTGCTCTTCCGGCGGATCGACGAGCCGGAAGCGCCAGGCGCCGCCCGGAGCTGATCGCCCGGGCGACGCGGCAGGTTGCAACCGGACCTTTCGAGAGCGATCAGAGCCGACCCTGCGCGACCAGTTCGCGAGTGCGCTTGAGCGTCGAATGCAGGGCCGCCCTGTAGCCGTTCTCGCTGTCGAACTGGGTCTGCTCGGCCTGTTCCTCGGCGCTGCCCGGCGCTTTGCCGCGCAGGCCGAGGTAGCAGTAGAAGCGAAGCTGAAGCGCGCCGCTCTCGTCGTCGAACAGCTCGTTGATGATCGCCCCTTCTCGCGGGCCGGAAGCCTGGAAGAACGTCACCTTGCTCTGCGGCTCGAGGGTGATGATCTCGCTGAGGTCCGCGCCGGCGATGGTGGCTTCCCGCACGAAGTGGGTGGCGCTTTCCTCCACGACTTCACAGCGGGTGCAGACGCCCGGCGGCAGGAAGAGGCGGGCGTCACGCGCCTTCAGCTCCAGGCCGGCCCACACCTGGTCGCGGCTCAGAGGCGGCTCGCCCTCCGGGTTCACCGGGACGGTGGCGGTCGAAAAGATCACGGTGTTGCTCCTTGTTTGAGGGCGGGTGGGGCGCTCACGCCGTCTTGGCGTCAGCGGCGAGCTGGACTGCGAAGTCCCGGTAGGTGTGCAGCGGACGCCCCAGGAGCGTGGTCAGGCGGTCCACGTCGCCCACCTCAGGAACCATGCCGTCGCTCACCCAGCGCTCGGCCATCAGTCGCATCTCGTAGGCCATCCACTTGGGCATGAAGTTCGCCGAGTTTTGCTCGAAACCGCTCGGATCATCGCCGCCGTAAGTGACCGTCCGCCCGAGCACCTCTGTCCAGATAGTGGCCAGATCCGAACCGGTGAGCGTGTCGGGACCCACCAGGTTGATGGTCTCGACCGGCAGCTTGCCAGGCGCTTGGTCGCGACGGATCAGCTCGATCGCCGCGACTTCGGCGATGTCGCGCGCGTCCACCATGGCCACGCCCTTGCCGCCAATCGGCATGGGGTAGAGCCCGTAGTTCAGGATGACGTCTTTGATCATCAGCTCATTGTCGATGAAGTAGGCGGGGCGCAGGATGGTGGCGCTGAAGTCCATCTGCTGCAGCATCCGCTCGGCGCCTGATTTGACGGCGAAGTGCGGCACGTTCACGAACCGCTCGGCGTGGATCACAGACAGGTAGACGACCCGGTCGACGCCCATTTCGCGGGCGATGTTCAGGGTGACCAGCGCCTGGGTGAATTCATCACCCGAGACAGCGTTGAGCAGGAACAAGCTGCTGACGCCGGTGAAGGCGGTGCGCAGGGCCTCGATGTCGAGCAGGTCGCCCTTGAATACTTCGACGGTGGCTGGAAATTCGGCCTTGGCAGGATCACGGACGAGGACGCGGACCTGGGCGCCGCGTGCGACGAGTTGCTGGACGACGTGGCGGCCAACGCGGCCGGTGGCGCCGGTGACGAGGATGGTCATGGAATTCACTCCGGTGAAGGTCAGAAGACATCCGGAGAAATGGCTGATCCACAGGCGTGCCAGAAGACGGCATAAATGGACAGACCGTCTCGCTGGTGGAACAGATGGACCTGCTCGCTCTTGCAGATTTCAACCTCGTGGCTCGTTACGGTGGGTTCGGACGAGCTGCGCGCGCGGCCGGGCGACCGAAAGCGACGCTTTCGCGGCGCGTCGCCGAGCTGGAGGCGAGTCTTGATCTTCGTCTGTTCGAGCGCGGCGGCCGGGATCTGAAGTTGACGGAGGAGGGGCGGGCGCTGTTCGAGCGCACGGGAGCTCTGCTGATCGAACTCGAAGAGGCGGCGGCCGCAATCGCCTCCGGGGGAGAGCGGCCGCGGGGGCGATTACGGATCAGCGCGCCGCTGCTGTTCTCCCAGACCGCCATGGGGAAGCTCGCAGCCGACTTCGCCTTGAAATTCCCCGCTGTGCGCCTGGAGGTCACGACGGACGATCGGCCCGTGGATCCTGTGGAGGAGGGTTACGACCTGGTGATCCGGGTGAATCCCAGTCGCGACGAGACCCTGGTGGGGCGGGTCTTCCTCCGGGACCGTCTAGTGGTGGTGGCGAGCCCGTCTGTAGCCCGGCCGTCCAACGGCCAAGTCGTTCCTGCGGTGGTGCGAACGGCGGCCGAGCAGGCGCCCGCTTGGGCCGTAAGGAGTCCGCAGGGGCCCGCATCGATCGCTGTCGAGCCTGTCCTGCAGTTTTCGTCGTTGATCATGGTGCGAGACGCGGTCCTCGCGGGCGTCGGCGCTGCGCGGCTCCCCGTGTCGCTGGTCAGCCGTGACCTCGGCAGCGGCCGCCTCGTCCATTGGGGCGATGTCGAGGGGGCTGAGATCGCGCTGTGGGCGCTCTATCCTTCCAAGCGGCTGCTCAGTGCGCGGGTGTCCGCTTTCCTGGACCATCTCAAGGAAGCCTTCCCGCAGGGCGACCCCAGCGAGCTGGCGCGCTATCTGGAAAGCTGAGCTGCCGCTCCGGCAGATGTTTGTCGGTCAGGCATCGGCGCGGCTTTCGTCAGCTGGAAGCGCAATGCGCCGGGTCATCCAGCGCGCCTGCGGCCCGTAGCCTGCGACCTTTGCCGCGAGGTGAGGCGGCGCGATGGAATCTGCGAACCCCAGTCGTCGCCAGTAAGGCGCGGCGCCCTCCACGGCGATCAGTTCGGCGACGGCCAGCCCGTCGCGAGCTGCAAGGTCGAAAGCGCGCGAGATAAGGATGCGACCGAGGCCGAGCCCTCGCTCAGGCGTCGAGATGGCAAGGTCATGGATGAACAGGATCTCGCTCGGCGCCTCCCGCGCGAGCACCGTGCCGACCGGAGGCGGAGCCTCGCTCGGCCATCCATGGGCGAGCAGATAGCCGACCAGGGCGCCGTCCCGTGTCGCCGCCAGGCAGTAGGGCGCGGCCACGTCAAGCCGGCTGGCGAACGCCGGCTCGTCTTCGAGCAGGAACGTTGGGTAGATCGCAGCTTGAATCTCGAGAGCGGCCGGCAAGTCGGCAGCTTGCAACGGCCTGACGCGAACGTTTGCGCAATCTTGGGTCATGGAGTCCGGCTCGGTCGGCCAGCCGCCCTTCTGGCTGACCCAAACATCCACGGCTTATCGTGAGCCAGTCAGCTTCGGCAACGTGATGGTCAGGTCAGATTGAGCGCCAGGTCGGCGCTGCGAGACGGCCCCTTGTAGGTGACGCTGAGGTCAGCGCGAATGGCGCGCTCCATCAGCGCTGTCACCTCTTTCGCTTTGACGGAGCTCGGCAGCTTGATCGTCGCTGTGGCCTTACCGGCTGCGCCCGAGCCGAAGCTTCGGACTGTACGATGCCGGCTGGCATGGTCCGCGACGAAGGCGCTTACGGCCGGGGCGGCGCCACTCACTGTCAGCTCCGCCTGCGTGCTCGAAGTCGTGACGGAGCAGCCGCCAAGGAGCGCGGTGGCGGCAGCGGCTGCGTACACGCGACTTTTCAAGCGACGCCTCCAAGTTCCACCACCTCCACTCCCACGGGTGACAATCAGAGTCCACAACTCGCGGCGGTCGAGCTTCCGCGTCGAGCGCGACGTGCGGCCACCGTCGCCTGGTTCGACAGGCGAGAGCACACACTTGCAGAGAGGCTGCAGTTCCAATCACGCGAGCAGATCCGAAGAGGGTGAAAGCATCCGGACGAGCATCTGGCGAAGCTCCATGTCGGCTTGGCCGCATCTCGCGTGTCCACTCGAGGATGAAACCCTTAGTGGCGGAGACGATCATCTATGTTCCGATCCGGTATGCCGGGGTTTACCTCGTTTATTATTTCACCTGAAATGCGGAATGATCTGAACGACGCCTGATGCTGGCGCTCGTTTTTCTGCATTGCCGCTTGCTCGATCTGCGAAATGCGCCAAATAGCAAGCTAACAGTTGCGCGTGGCGCTCGCTTATCGGCGAACGCCCAACCTCAAGAGCTCGATGCAGACCGAAGAAGAAGGCTTCCTGGCGTCTCTCACTGAGGATGCGCGCTATCGCATGCTCATCGACGCAATCACCGACTACGCAATCTACATGCTGGATCGGCAGGGTCGGGTCTCGAGCTGGAACCCCGGCGCTGCGCGCTTCAAGGGTTACGACGCCGGCGAGATCATCGGGGAGCACTTCTCAAGGTTCTACACCGAGGAGGAACGCGCGGCAGGCGTGCCGGCGCTCGCTCTGGAGCTCGCTGAAAAGGAGGGGCGATTTGAGCGCGAAGGCTGGCGCCTGCGCAAGGATGGCAGCCGGTTCTGGGCTCACGTCGTCATCGATCCGATCCGATCGCCTACGGGCGAGCTCGTCGGTTTCGCCAAGATAACTCGCGACCTGACGGAGCGTCGCCAGTCCGAGGAGGCCCTGCGGCGAACGCAAGAGCAGTTCCGCCTGCTCGTGCAGGGGGTCAACGACTACGCGATCTACATGCTGGATCGCGAAGGCAAGGTGGCGAGCTGGAACGCCGGCGCTCAGCGCATCAAGGGCTACACGCCCGACGAGATCATCGGCCATCACTTCAGCCGCTTCTACACCGAGCGCGAGCGCGAGATCGGCACGCCGACTCGGGGCTTGGCGACGGCGCTGCGTGAGGGCCACTGGGAAGCCGAAGGGCTGCGCGTGCGCAAGGACGGCAGCACCTTCTGGGCTCATGTGGTGATCGACGCCATCCGCGACGACGCGGGGGAGGTGATCGGTTTCGCCAAGGTGACTCGCGACATAACCGAGCGAAAAGAGGCGGAGCGTCAGCTTCAGGAAGCGCAGGCGGCTCTGGTGCGCTCCCAGAAGATGGATGCGCTGGGCCAGCTGACCGGGGGCGTGGCGCACGACTTCAACAATCTGCTCCAGGTCATCGCCGGCAACCTTCAGCTGCTGTCGCGCGACATTGCGGGCAATCCTCGGGCCGAGACACGGGTGCAGAACGCCCTCGCCGGTGTGGCGCGCGGCGCCAAGCTTGCGCAGCAACTGCTGGCGTTCGGTCGGCGGCAGCCGCTGGAGCCGAAGGTCGTCAGCATCGGCCGCTTCATCAAGGGCATGGACGACATGCTTCGCCGCACCCTCGGCTCCGAGATCGAGGTGGAGACGGTCATCTCCGGCGGCCTTTGGAACACGATGGTGGACCCGGGCCAGATCGAGAACGCGCTGCTGAACCTCGCCATCAACGCCCGTGACGCGATGAACGGGCATGGCAAGCTCACCATCGAGGCGGGCAACGCCCTGCTGGACGACGTCTATGCGCGGCAGCATGACGACGTGAAGCCCGGCCAATACGTCCTGCTGGCGGTCACCGACACCGGCCACGGCATGCCAGCTGAGATCCTGGACAAGGTCTTCGACCCGTTCTTCAGCACGAAGCCCGAAGGGAAGGGGACCGGACTGGGCCTGTCCATGGTCTACGGCCTGGTCAAGCAGTCCGGCGGCCACATCAAGATCTACAGCGAGGTCGGTCAGGGGACGACCGTGAAGATCTACCTGCCGCGCGTGATGGAGGCGGAGGACGTCGTCACGGCCGAAGCCGACGGACCGGTCCGGGGCGGCGACGAGACTGTCCTCGTCGTGGAGGACGACGAAGACGTTCGGGAGGCCGCCGTGGCGCTCCTTACCGAGCTCGGCTACCGCGTGTTCAAGGCCAGGGACGCCGCGAGCGCCATGGGCGTCGTTGAAAGCGGCCTGCCCATCGATCTACTGTTCACCGATGTGGTCATGCCGGGTCCCCTGCGCAGCCCGGAGCTTGCGCGAAGAGCCAAGGAACGGCTGCCGCAGCTCGCAGTGCTTTTCACCTCCGGCTACACCGAAAACGCTATCGTACATGGCGGGCGGTTGGACCCGGGCGTCGAGCTCCTTGGAAAGCCGTACAGCCGCGAACAGCTCGCCCGGAAGGTGCGCCACGTGCTCGGCAACGCTGCCCAACAGCGCGTGGCTGAACAGCAACGGGCCGAGAAGGGCACGCCGCGCTGGCCACACCCGCCTTCTCCGGCCGGTCAAACCATCTTGGTGGTGGAGGACGATGACCTGATCCGCTCCAGCACGGCGGACATGCTGACTCAGGCTGGCCACGTGGTGGTGGAAGCAGCCGACGCTCCGTCGGCGCTCAAGGCGCTGGACGCTTGCCGGGCGGACATCCTGCTCACGGACGTTGGGCTGCCGAACGTGTCCGGCGTCGCCCTGGCGCGCGAAGCACGGGCGCGCATGCCCGCCCTGCAGATCATCCTGGCGACAGGCGACGATGCCGCCGCACCCGACGCGAAAGAGCTCGGCGGCGTGCTGCTTCTCAAGCCTTACAGCGCCGACGACCTGCTGCAGGCTGTGGTGGGCCTGGTGGGAGCGCCGGCGCCTGCTCGCTGATCGGCGCCGGCTTAGCGCTCCGCCTCCGTCGGTGGACTGCTCACGCGGCCGATCGCGCGCCTCAACACCCGGGTAAGATCGTCGATCGAGTAGGGCTTTTGCAGGAGTTCGAAGCCATGGCGGCCTTCCTGCGCCAGCACGTGGCTGTACCCGCTGGTCAGGATGACCGGCAGGCCGGGTTCGCGGCGAGCGATCTCGCGTCCCAGGTCAACGCCGTTCATCCCCGGCATGACGACATCTGAGAACACCGCGGCGTAGCGGCCCTTGTTCTCCTCCAGCAGCCGAAGCGCAGCGGCGGCGTTTGCGGCCCAGGTCGTTTCAAAGCCGAGTTCCGCCAGCAGCTGGCTGGAAAAGGCGCCGACCTGCTCGTTGTCTTCGACCACCAGGACGTGCCCGCGTCCCAAGCCCCCGTCGGACTCGTGGCCCTCCTCTTGAGCGGCCTCCTGGGCCGCGGCGACGCGAGGTAGGTACATGCGGAAAGTGGCGCCGGCGCCGGGCTGGCTTTCAGCCGAGATCTCGCCCCCTGATTGCTTGGCGAAGCCGTAGACCTGGGACAAACCCAGGCCTGTGCCTTTCCCCACCTCCTTGGTGGTGAAGAAGGGCTCGAAGATCTGCGCAAGCTGTTCCGGCGGGATCCCGACGCCGGTGTCAGTGACCGTGATCTCCACGAAATCCCCGTGCGCCGCACGGTGGCCGCGAACCCGCGGGACGGAAGTGGCGGGAGCGACAGCGATGGTCAGCTCGCCCGCGCCGTCCATCGCGTCCCGGGCGTTCACCGCCATGTTGACGATGGCCGTGTCGAACTGGGTGGGGTCGGCTTCAACATAGCAGACTTCGCAGTCCGTCTTGGTGGTGAGCACGATGCGCGAGCCGACCACCGTGGCGAGCATGTCTCGGATCGCATCCACTCGGTGGCCGACGCTGAACACCACGGGGCGCAGGGCTTGGCGGCGTGAGAACGCGAGGAGTTGGCTGGTCAGCTTCGCAGCGCGTTCGGCCGTCTCGGCGATCGCCTCGACGTAGCGCGCGCGCCGTTCTGGCGGGATGTCGGGGCGGCGCAACATCTCGGCCGAGCCGCGGATCACCGTCAGAAGGTTGTTGAAGTCGTGTGCGACGCCCCCGGTGAGCTGACCAATGGCTTCGAGCTTTTGGCTCTGGCGCAAGGCCGCTTCGGTCTGCATGCGGCCGGACACTTCGTCCATCACACGCCGTTCGAGCGTCTCGTTAAGGCGACGCAGCTCCGCCTCAGCTTCCTTGCGCTCGGTGATGTCGAGTACGAATTCGACGACTTCATCCTGGCTGACCCGGCGAGGCGCGAAGAGCCCCCACCAACGGCGGCCGTTCTTGCCGAAGTACTGCTTCTCGTACGGGATCGCTTCGCCCACCGTGTTGACCTGTTCGACCGCGCGCTCGCTGTCGGACCAGAACTCCGGCGGGGTGAGCTCCTGCCACGTCTTGCCTAGGGCTTCCTCCCGGGAAAAGCCGCTCATGTTGAGGAAGGCGTCGTTGACCTGTGTCAGGCCGAAATTAGCGCCCCAGTAGATGATCCCGACCGTTTTGATGGCCAGAGCGCCTTGCAGGCGCTGCTCGGCCAGGTGGCGCTCGGTGATGTCGTTGCCGTCGACGAAGACGCCGGCTACGGCGCCGTTCGCGTCTGTGATCGGCTGCAGCACAACATCCAAGATCCGCTCGCCGGCGGGCAGCTCAGGCGTCTGCGGCACGGGCATCCGGGCGGCGGGGAAGTGACTGGCTTCACCCGATCGATAGGCGCGGTCGAGCGCCTGAACCGCCAGCTGGGCGAGCTCGGGCGGAAGCGCCTCACTGGCCGTCAGACCGACCAGGTCCTTGCGCCCCAGCAGCCGCTGGAAGGCGCGATTGGCGAGCACGATGCGGTGGCTGGGCTCACGCAACAGCGCCATAAAGGAAGGCGCCTGCTCAAACATCTCAGCGAGACGCTGACGTTCATCATCCGGACGCGCCGCCGGCGGCGCAGAAGAGGTGACATCGTTCATTCTGCGGAAACAACGCGCCCAGACCGGGTTGGCGCCAGCGAGCAGGCCGAGTTCAGCTCAGCGGCGCAGCTTGGGGCCTCCGCGACGCCTGATCGTCAGGCGCGGGCGGGCATACGAGGCGAGCTGCCGACCACCAGGGTTGCGGCAGCCAACGTGAGGGCGTCTTCCACAACGCCCGTTGAAGTCTGGCCGTAGCGACGCAGGCACGCCATGCGCGCCTTCCACGTCACGTATGAGGAGGCCACCGAGGCCGCCGCGGCCAGCGCCATGGCCGCTCCACGCTCTCGCCGTGGCGACAGGGCGGCTGCGGCGAACGACGCCGTGATGACGCGCGCTGCGATGCCGAGCGGCACGATCCGGTCGGGCGCCTTCTCCCACTTGTCGCCAACGACCTCGCCCACCGCCATGGCCGCCATGCCGACTGACGCCAGTGGCGTATCGAGGATCGCCGGCGCGCCGTTGTCGGCGGGCAGCCGACCGCGCCGCAGGGCGGCGATCGTCACCGCCAGCGGGGTCATGGACCGGGCTCCCGAGACAAGGCCGATGAGCAGGGCGCGCAGCATGAGCGGTTTTCCTGACGTTGGAAGGTCAGGTGCTAGAACGCGTCAGATGCGCGGGGTTCCCGGTCTGGCTGGTACGGCCTACTCGTCGAGCAAGGTGGCGAACCCGCCGAAGATCATCCGGCTGCCATCGAAGGGCATGCTGTCCATCATGTTTCGCATGCGCGGGTCGCTCATCATTCTTTCGTTCGCCGCGTCGCGGACCTCCTTGCTGGGGTACTCGATCCAGCTGAGCACGACGACCTCGCCCTCCTGTGCTTTCACCGCGCCGCGGAAATCGGTGACCTTTCCGTCGGGGATGTCATCACCCCAGCACTCCACGAAGCGGGTCGCGCCGAACTCTCGGAACAGGGGCGCGGCCGCGGCCGCGTGGCGGCGGTACTCCTCCTTGTTGGCGGCGGGAACAGCTGTGACGAAACCTTCCACATAGCCCATGGCGAACTCCTTTGCTGCGAGGTGGCGCACAACGAGGACGGATGAAGCGGGCCGTGGCCGACACCCGGCGACACTGGGCGGACGCCATTCGACGTCCGCCCCTTCGCCCCTGCGACGAAGCCTAGACCGGCTCGGACAGGCGCTGGCGATCGCCTGCGGGAAGCTCGGTCTCCGTCAGCGGCTCGCCGCGAAGGAAGGCCAGGATGTCAGCGTTGATCACGTCGGCGTGCGTGGTGGCCATACCGTGGGGCAGGCCGGGGTAAACCTTGAGCGTGCCTTGGAGCAGCAGATCTATGGTCTTCAGCGCCGAGGCGGCGATCGGCACGATCTGATCGTCGTCGCCGTGCAGCACCAGAACAGGGATGTCGATGGTCTTCAGATCCGCTGTGAAGTCGGTCTCCGAGAAGGCCTTGATGCAGTCGTAGTGGGCTTTGACGCCGCCCATCATTCCCTGCAGCCACCACTTGTCCTTCAAACCCTGGCTGACATGGCTGTCCGGCCGGTTGGCTCCGTAGAAGGGTTCGGGCACCTGGCGGAACATCTCCGAACGGTCGGCGAGCAGGCTGGCGCGAAAACCATCGAATGTTTCCAACGGCGTGCCTTCGGGGTTGGCGTCGGTCCGCAGCATCAGCGGCGGAACGGCGCCGATCAGCACCGCCTTGGCTGCGCGCGAGGTTCCATGACGCGCCAGATAGCGGGTGACCTCTCCGCCGCCTGTGGAGTGGCCGATGTGGACGGCGTCCCGCAGATCCAACGCCTGCACCAGCGCGGCGAGATCGTCGGCATAGGTGTCCATCTCGTTCCCCTCCCAGGTTTGGGAGGAGCGACCGTGACCCCGCCGGTCATGTGCGATCACCCGGTAGCCCCGGGCGCCGAAGAACATCATCTGGGCGTCCCAGTCGTCGGCGGTGAGCGGCCAGCCGTGGCTGAAGACGATCGGTTGGCCCGAGCCCCAGTCCTTGAAGAAGATCTGCGCGCCGTCCTTGGTGGTGATCGTGCCCATGGATCGCTCCTTTTGTGCTGGGCGGGGGGAAGCCTCGTGCGATCGCCGGATCGGCAGGACCCGGCGCCAGATGGAACAGATCAGGCGCAACCCTACGCCGAAGACGATGTCGGGAAAGCGACAAGCCGGCTGGGTCGCGAGGTTGTGAGCGGGGCTGGACGCAGGCGCCTCGCGCAGGTCATTAGGCGGTCCGGATCACACTGTTTTGGAGGCGCTCGCCATGGAACTCGTCATCGGCACCAAGAAGTGGTCGACCTGGTCGCTGCGGCCCTGGCTGGCGCTCAAGAAAACCGGCGCGCCTTTCACCGAGCGTCTGATCCAGCTCCGGCAAGGCAGCGGAACAGAGCAGGCGATTTCGCCCCACTCTCCGTCCGGCCTCGTGCCGGCCCTGCATGACGGCGACCTGGTGGTCTGGGACAGCCTTGCGATCTGCGAATATCTGGCTGAGAAGTTTCCCGAGGCCGGTCTCTGGCCTGCCGACCCTGCCGCCCGGGCCCAGGCGCGCAGCGCGGCGGCGGAAATGCACTCCGGATTTTCGTCTCTGCGCGGCGAGTGCCCCATGGACCTTGCGGCCGAACCGCGCGTCGTCGATCTCTCCGACGCCACCCACAAGGATATCCGCCGGATCGTGGCGCTCTGGAACCAGATGCTGACGCGTTGGGGCGGACCGTACCTTGCGGGCGCCGAGTACGGCATCGTCGATGCCTTCTTCACACCCGTGGCCACGCGCTTCCGCACCTATGGAGTGGTGCTGTCGAGCTTCGGCGACACGGGGCCGGCGGGCGCCTATGCCGAGCGTCTGTTGGAGCGTCCGGAATTCTTGGCCTGGCAGGCGGATATCTGAAGACGAGGCTCCGCGCCGGTTCTGACCGGCGCGTCAACCTGCTGCGGCCTTGCAAGTCAAACGCGGCGGCACGGCCGTCATACACTGCCGTGGAGGCGAGACATCCTTGAATAATTCAGATCAAGGTTGAAATTCCGCTCTGTCGCACCCATAATAGAGCCTATCAAATCTCGCTTTGGCTCGATCCTAGCAGAGCTGACGCCAAGACCACTTGGACGTCAGCGCTTCGCGACCCGCTCCGAAAATTTGATCTCCACGCTCGTTCCGGGCGCGAGAACTTTTGTCCGGAAGGGACGACCAATGCAAAACGGCACAGTGAAGTGGTTCAACGGCCAAAAAGGCTTCGGCTTTATCCAGCCTAATGATGGCGGCGCCGATGTGTTCGTGCACATCTCGGCGGTGGAGCGGGCCGGCATGACCGACCTGCGCGAAGGCCAGAAGATCGGCTTTGAGCTGGAACGCGACGCCCGCAGCGGCAAGGTCGCGGCGGCGCAACTGCAGGCCAGCTGATCTCAATGGGCGCAGGGTCGATCTGCGTCCGCATGGCTTCGGAGGCCGCTGATGGCCGGCCACTACGACATTCGCCGCGATCGCACCGGCTGGACGGTCTTCGACCGCTGGACCGGGATGACCGTGATCCTCGATTGGGCCGAGAAGTCCGGGATGAGCCATCCCGAAGCCAAAGTGCTAGCCGCCGCGTTGAACAGACGCGGGTCGGCCGGCGACCGGAGCATCCTGCAATGACCCGGGCCGATGCTTACCTAGAGACGACAACTTGCTTCGGCCGCCGCGGCGGCCATGGACGAACGAATGGAATTGCTCACTAACCCGCAGCAGCTGCTGCGGGACCTGCTCGCCCGGAACCCTCACGCGTCCCTGCATGAGATCCGAACATCCCATCCGGCCTTCGGCGGGATGTCACTTGACCACCTCTCCCTGCGTCTGAACCGGCTGATCGACAGCGCGGCGGACGGCGGGGCGAAGTGAACGCCCGACTGTAGCGGGTACGCCTTGAAGGAGGCCGCCATGACGACCCAGAAGTCCGAGATCCGGGCCCTGCAATACCGCACTCTGGCCCAGCAAGCCTCGGCGTTGGCGGACACCTGCGTCCTCGACCGCGCCCGCGAGCAGCACGCCCTGTCCGCCGCACGGTGGACCGAGCTTGCCGATGAGGAAGACCGTCGCACGGTGCGCACGCCTGTTCTGGAGAATGCTCAATGAGGCAGGTTCCCAACACTGCGTTCGGCGACCGGCTGCAGGCTGCGGCGGAAGCGCGCAAGGCGGCGCTGGCCAAGTTCCAGCCCAAACCCTCGGTGAGCAACCCCGAATTCGTCGGTCGCTCCGCCCTGCGGGCTGCCGAACTGGAAGAGGTTCGCAAGGCGCGGACCGAGGCGAAAGCCGCCAAGAAACAGGCTGCGGCGGACGCCGAAGTCGCGGCCGTTCAGGCGCGCGAAGCCGCGGAAGCGGCTAGTCTCGACGCAAAGCGCGGAGAGAGAAAAGAGCGGAAGGCCTTGACCAAAGCCGAAGCCAAGGCGAAGCGGGATGCTCGCTATGCGGCCCGCAAGGCGCGCTGAGACGCCAAACACATCAAACTGGAGAGCCATATGGCGAAAGAAGAACTCGTAGAATTCGACGGCCAGATCATCGAGCTGCTGCCGGAAGGCCGCTTCCGCGTGAAGCTTGAGAACGACCACGAGATCCTGGCGTACACCGCCGGACGGATGAAGAAGAACCGGATCCGCTCCATGGTCGGCGATCGCGTCACCGTCGAGATGACGCCCTACGACATGGATCGCGGTCGGATCACCTACCGGCACAAGCCGGAAGGCGCGCGTACCGGTCCGGCTCCGAACCGTCCGCAATTCCGTCGGCGCTAAGGTCCAGGGTCGAGCAAGCGCGTTCGCGTCAGCCAAGCGGAGCCTGACGACGCGAGCGGCGTTCTCCTGCGCGCAGCCGAAGGAGAGACCTCTTGATCAAGACCCTGCCCCTCGTGGCCGTTCTGGCCATTTCCAGCGCCGCCGTCGCAGCCTGCGTTCGTGAGGACGCGCCCAAGGACAGCGCGGTGGCCGAAGCCATGCCCGACACATCCGCGCCGCGCGCGGGCGACCGCGCCATGACCGCGCCGGACGCCGGCGCGACCGGCACCGTGCCGGCTGACGGCTCGACCCCGCCGGTGGCTCCGACCCCGCAGGTCGGCACTGCTGGCGGCACCAACACGCCCAACGCCGGGGTCCCGGCGCAGGGCGGCGCCACCCAGTAAGCCATCCGGCTCACTGCGAAATGAAACGGCCTCCCGGAGCGATCCGGGAGGCCGAGTTCGTCTGGGTGGGCGTGAAGGCGCCTAGTGGGCGCGCGCCTCCTGGCCGCCCTTGCCCCTGCGGCCGCCTTGTTCGGCGCCATCTTCCTGGCCTTCGAGCATGGCCGGGTTGAGCTCTTCCTCGGCGAGCCGGGTCAGCTCCTCGTCGAGCTGTTTGCCCTCTTCCAGCACTCGCTCCATCGTCTCGATCACACGGTCTTCGCCAAGCAGCCGGCCCATGGAACGGGCGGTGCCCCAGGCGGCGATGCAGTAGTGCTCGAGCTTCTGCACGCCGGCCAGGAGAACCGGATCGAGCAGCTTCTCGTCCTCGATTTCTTCCATGTGCTCATTGAGATCCTCGATGAGCCCTTCTGCAGCGACGTTCTTCGGTCGAGCCTTGGTTACCTCCATCTCCTCGAAGGCCTGGTCGAGAGCTTCGATCAGCTGAGCGCCTTGGTCCTTGCGCCGGCCAAGAGCCTCCTTCAGGCGCTCGGATTGGACTTTGCGGACCATCTTAGGGATCGCGCGCGAGAGCTGCCGCTCGGCGCTGTAGATCTCTTTCAGTTCGGTCGTGAGGATGTCCTTGGGGGTGCGCGGCGCCGCCATGGGCTGCCTCCTGTGGCTGGTTGGAACGAGCTAACGGCCCCCAAACCGGCCACGGGGACCGCTGTTCCTAAGGCTCAGCCCGGATTCTCAAGCGTCCGTTTCTGGAGCTCGCGGCAGCTGGGCGTCCAGCGGAAATTCGAAACGCGCGTGAGCCCCGCCGGGAACAAAGCGCAGCTCGGACCGGGCGTTCAGCTCGTAAGGCAAGGCCTCTTCGATGAGCCGCCGCCCAAAGCCACGGTGCGCAGGCATCGGGTCGAGCACCGGCACTCCGCTTTCTCGCCAGTCCAGGACCAGCACCGGACCGCTGTCCCGTGGTTCCAGGCTCCAGCTGACCTGAACGCGTCCGGCTGCGGCGGCCAACGCGCCGAACTTCAAGGCGTTGGTGACGAGCTCGTGGAAGACCAGGGCCACCGTCTCGGCGACTTGGCCGGATAGCTTCACCGACGGTCCTGAGATCTGTGCGTCGTCGGCGCCGGCCGCCGCCAGGAACTCGTCCCGGATCAGGGACTCCAGGTCCAGCGAAACATCTGGATTGCGGGTCAGCGCGGCATCGGCCCTGGCGTAGGCGTCCAGGCGACCGCCGAAATGCATCAGGAAGTCGTCCACGCTTGCTGCGCTTTCGGCCGTGCGCGCGGCGATGGAGCGGATCACCGCCAGCTGGTTGCGGGTGCGACGCTGCAGTTCCGCCAGCAGGATCTTCTGGGTTTGATCCGAGCCGCGCTGGTCGGTGACGTCGCGCATCACGCCCACCATACGTAAGGGCGTTCCGCTTTCGTCGTAGAAGAACCGCGCGCGCGTTGAGAGCCAGCGCACAACGCCGTCAGGGTGCTCGGTGCGGAACTCGCGCACGAAGTCATGATGGCCCGCCATCGCCGAGTTCAGGGCCGCCTCCGTGTCGGCGCGGTCATCGCCGTGCAGTCGCTGGACCCAAGCCTCATAGCTCGGCTCCACGCCGTAGAGGTCATAGCCGAGCATGCGGAAGTGCTCGTCCGACCAGGTGACCTGATCGGCTTCCATGTTCCAGTCCCAGGCGGCCAGACCGCCGATGTCGAGCGCCAGCCGCAGGCTTTCGGCGCTTGCAGCCAGATCCTCGAGGGCGGCTCGGTGATCGTGGATATCCGTGGCGGCGCCGAACCAGCGCAGAGCGCCTGTCCGTTCATCACGCAAAGGCTCGGCGCGCACCAGGAACCAGCGGAACTGGCCGTCATGACGGCGGATGCGGTGTTCGTGCTCGATAGGCTCGCCGGTCTTCTCCGCGCGCCGGCCGGCCCGAGCGGACGCTTCGCGGTCCTCCGGGTGGATGGCGTTAAGCCAGCCATCGCCCAGCGCCTCGGCTTCCGTCTGGCCGGTGTAGTCGAGCCAGCGGCGGTTGATCCAGTCGATGCCCTGGGCGGTGTGGCTCCACAGCAGATCGGGGGCGAGGTTTGCGAGCGTCTGGAACCGTGCCTCGCTGCCGCGCAGCTGCTCCTCCGCCGCCTTGGAGCCGGAAAGGTCGATCACCGCAGCCAGGGCGCCCACGATGTGGCCGTCCGCGTCGCGTCTTGGGCTCACGGCGCTGCGCACCCAAACCTTGGAGCCATCGGGACGCAGCACCCGCTTGTCGATGGTGAAGGGCTCGCCACGCCGCAGCAGCCGCTGCATGAGCATCCAGTTCTGCTCGCGATCCTCTTCCGCGGCGAGGGTCATGACATCCAGCCCGGCCAGAGCGTTCTCGGACCGGTCGAGGATCTGGGCTAGGCGGGCGTTGGCGAAGGTCACGGCGCCCTGAAGGTCGATCATGCCGATGCCGACCTCGAGCTGGTCGGCGAGACTGCGGAACTGAGCTTCCGCCTCACGACGATCGCGTTCCGCCCGGATCTCGGCGGTGGTCTCCACCGCGCAGATGAGCACGCCGGCGACGACGCCCGCCTCGTCCCGCACGGGGGTGTACACCGCGTCGAACCAGGCCGACTGCACCTGTCCGTCGCGCGTGATCTGAGCGGCGACATCTTCCGCCACCAGGGTCTCACCGTTGATCGCCTGGTGCAGGCGCGGCGCGAGGCGCGCGGTGAGTTCGGGAAAATCCGCCAGCAGGCGCCGGCCAAGAATGGCGCCCCAGGGGCCGAGAAGGTCGACGTGCCGCTCACTATGAGCCGCCACGACGAACTGTGGGCCCCAGACCAGGATGGTCGGCATGCCCGCGCTTAGGGTGATGTCGGCTGCTGTTCGCAGGCTCCAGGGCCAGGCATCGAGGGAACCTAGCGGCGTCGCCGACCAGTCAAACGCCCGTATGCGGTCGCGCAGGACGCCGCCGCCTAAGGGCCAGGTCTGCCGTACGCCTTCTGTCACAAGCACCACTCAGCCGGGCCACGATGCAGCTCGAGACGGCCGGCAGACACACCGCAACCCACTCGGACGCAAGCCTATACAATCCGCACGCGAAAGCCGCCGGTTGCAACCGCCTTCTAGTAGGCGGCGGCGCAGCCCGGCCGCTGACATTATCTCTAAGCCTCAGAATGCCTCTATGGCTCCCATCGAATTCCTGAATTGGATTCAGGCGCCCGTTTTGGGCATGTTCCGTCGCGGTCGCACGGCGCGGTCGCAGTTCGGACACGCGTATGTCAGTCGAGTTGGAAGAGGGGGCCGAGCCCGGCCCGGAGTTGCTGGGTCGGCTTCAAGGCTGGTGCGTCCTGGTCGCCGAGGACTCGTTCCTGATCGCCAACGATCTTGCGCGTCGGCTCACCGAAGCGGGCGCGCAGGTCCTCGGTCCCTTCGCGGATCTCGCCTCCGCCCATCGTGCGCTCGACGCGCACACGCCTCCCAAGCTTGCAGCCATCCTGGATGTCCAGCTGCGCGACGGGCTGATCTACGGATTAGCCGATCGCCTGGCGGAGTTGGGCGCGCCGATGGTGTTCGCCACGGGCTACGATAAAGCGGACCTTCGAGCGCCGTACGACGCCTATCCATTCGGCTTGAAGTCGATGGAAGCCGGCGGTCTGCTGTACCTGCTGGCCGAGGCGCTGGAGCCCTAGTTCGCTTCCGACAGGTGCAGGTAGGCCGGGTCGAACTCGCCGGCTGCCTGCAGGCCGGCCCAGTCCATCACCACCAGCTCGCCGCCGCTGAATGACAGTAGGCCCTGGCCGCGCAGCTGCTGAAGCACGCGGTTGGTGTGCACAGCCGAGAGCCCCAGAGCGTCGGACAGATGCTGCTGGGTGACGGGGAAGGCCGCACGGGCGCCGTCCGACAGGCCGGCGGCCCGCAGGCGGATCAGGACCTCGCAGAACAGGTGCGCGACGCGAGCGTAGGCGTCCCGACGCCCGATGCCCAACATCCATTCCCGGAACACCGCCCCTTCCACCAGGTTCATGCGCCAGAAGGCTAGGGCGAGGCGGGGGTGAGCCTCAAACATCGCGACAAGCTTGGGGTGAGGGATCACCGCAGCTTCACAGGGCGTCAGCGCGCAGACGCTGTGATCCATGGTCATGAACAGGCCTTGGACGTCCAGCAACTCGCCGGGGACGTGGAAGCTCATGATCTGGCGGCGGCCGTCCGCCAGGGTCTTGTGTCGGAACGCCTGTCCCGAAAGCAGGAGGCGCGCTTCTTTGGGGCGGTCGCCCTCGAGCACAAGGTCCGCACCGGCGGGAAAGCGGCGAGGCTGGTTCGCAAGCTCCTGGAGCGCTTGTCGCTCCGCGGGCTCCAGCGGCATATAGCGTTCCAGCAGGGCAATCAGGGGTGACAACATTCGCGTCCCTGAAACCACGCGTCGCCACCGGGGCGGAATAAACTGGGTTAAGCTGCCGCTTGACAGTGCATCGCGCCGTTCGGGCGCGAGGCGCCGCGTCCTTGCATGGCAGGACCGCCTTCCAGGCTGACGATGCGTTTTTGCAGAGTTCGTCAGTCGGTGCGGAACGCATCGCGCTAACTTGGGTTAAATGCGGGCGGCGGCGACACACGCCCCCCGACTGAAGCTCCCGAGAGGGAGCACCGCCGCAAAAACCGAAGCCCCCGGTCCCCGTCAGGATCGGGGGTTTCCCATTGGCGCCTAGCCGAAAACACACAAGGGGCGACTCGCAAGCGTCTGAACGGTATGACCCTTAGCGCCCTGCGCGCCTGAGGCTGCGTTCACTGCTTCTGGGCGAGCTCTGCAGCTGGGCTGGGGAGGCTTGCGTGTCCGAAATCGATCTTCTGGTCCGCAAGCTCGCCGCGCGCGACGTCGTCCCTGAAGATGAGCAGCAAGCGCTTCGTGCCGCAGCCACCGAGACGGTGCCTTACGCCGCCGGCGAGGAAGTCGTCCGCGAGGGAGAGCGTCAGACGGTGTCGCGGCTGCTCGTCAGTGGACTCATCGCGCGTGTGAAGCTGCTGGACGATGGACGGCGCCAGATCACCGAGCTGCATATCCCGGGCGACTTCGTTGACCTGCACAGCTTCCTGCTCAAGCGCCTGGATCATGATGTGATCGCCGTCACGCCGGCGCGGCTGGTCAGCTACCCCCATGAAGGCCTGCGGAAGATCACTGAGCAATGGCCGCATCTGACCCGCCTGCTGTGGCTGAGCACGACGCTTGATGGGGCAGGGCACCGCGAGTGGATCGTCTCGGCCGGGCGGCGTACGGCGGCCGAACACGTCGGCCACCTGTTCTGCGAGTTCCTGCTTCGCTACGAGGTGGTCGGGCTAGGGGATCGTCGGCGCTGTCCGTTGCCGCTCACCCAGCAGCAGCTGGCGGACGCTTGCGGTCTGACGCCGGTGCATGTGAATCGCGTGCTCCAGGAGCTGCGGCACGAAGGACTGCTGGAGTGGCGGGCGGGGGAACTCACGGTTCCGGATTTCGACCGTCTTGCGCAGGTGAGCCGGTTTGATCCGGCGTTCTTGAACCTGATCCGGGAGCCGCGCTGAGCGACAGCTCCCGAGGTTCAGGCGATCGGCCTTAAGCCGCGCCGAAGAAGCCGTGTTCGCCGGTGATGCGAACGATGCAGGCTTGACCCGCGTCTTGGGCGGCCCGGGCGCGCTTGTTGGCTGCAGCCTTGGCTTCGTCCTTGTTGCGAGTGCTGTCGAGGTATTCGCCCGCATGTTCCACAGCCCAGCCGCCGTTGTGCGGGCGGACGGTGAAGGTCAATCGGGCCGGTTCGTTGCGCAATGGAAAGCTCCAAAAGTGGAAATATTCCTGTGACTTCTAGAAGGAATTCCGCACGATGTCGCCCTCGGGCGCGAAATAAATCTGGGTCAAGCTTGCTTCAAATGAAAAAAACCCTAGATTTGCCGGATCAATTATCGCACTGGCTCGCCTGACTCTCCCCGGCCGCTTC
Source organism: Phenylobacterium deserti (assembly GCF_003254705.1). Lineage (GTDB taxonomy): Bacteria > Pseudomonadota > Alphaproteobacteria > Caulobacterales > Caulobacteraceae > Phenylobacterium > Phenylobacterium deserti. Next base: position 81,996 of record NZ_QFYR01000001.1, on the reverse strand, counting down.
TTGAAAGAAGCTCGCGGATACGACCTCGACCCTCTCCGAAAATTTGATGCGGACGTCGATGGACGACGTCTGGATACCTAGACCCGGAAAGGGAACACCCATGACCACTGGTGTGGTGAAATGGTTCAACGGAACCAAGGGCTTTGGCTTCATTCAGCCTGACGACGGCGGCCAGGACGTGTTCGTGCACATCTCGGCCGTGGAGCGCGCCGGCCTCGGCGGCCTGCACGAAGGCCAGAAGCTGAGCTTCGAACTGCAGAAGGATCCGCGCAGCGGCAAGACGGCTGCGGCGAACCTGCAGACCGCGTAAGCGGTCAGTTTCAGTTACGGGAAAGGCCGGCGCCCAGCGCCGGCCTTTTTTGTTGCGCCGGGCGGCGAGCCTCAGCGCCTGACTTGATTGAAGCCCCAGACGTAACCGAACGGGTCGCGCACTTGGGCGTAACGGTCGCCGTAGAACATGTCCGCCGGCTCCATCATGGCTTGGCAGCCCGCGTCCACCGCCCGCTTGAAGTCCGCGTCGCAGTCGCCGCTCATCACGCAGAGGCTGAAGCCCTGGGGCGCTTCCCAGGGGCAGCCGTGCTCCGGATAGGGATCGGACATCATGATCGAGGAGCCGTTGACGTAGAGGTGCACATGCATGGTGCGCCCTTGTTCGTCCGGCGGGTAGATGTCGGCGGTGGTCGCTCCGAACGCCCGCCCATAGAACTCGGCCGCCTTGATGGCGCCGTCCACCATCAGATAGGGCGCGACGCCCCCCTTCACCTCCACGGCGGCTGCGGCGGGCCGTTCGGTCTCAAGCGCTTCACCCATGGCGTTTCTCCTTTGCCGAGCGCCGCACAAGGCGGCGACAGCCGAAGGACGTGCAAGGCAGACGCTTGCCGACACCACAGCGTAAGAATCTGCGCTCAGTCCTTGGACCTGTCGGCGGCGGGGCGGCGACGCAGAAGCTCACTACGTTCCTCGGCAAGGCGCTCCCAGGTCACGGCCATCTCCAGCAGCTGGGCGCGTTGTTCGCCTTCCATGCTGGCGGCCAGGTGACGGCACTCCTCGGCGTGCTTGCGGTACTCTGAGGCTTTCTTCACGCCTCTGGTTTGGCGCGCTGCAGGCCGAAGCTCAAGGACCTCGGCGCGCACGAATGCGGCATCTAGGCTGCGCCGCGCCGACCCTCATCCATCAAGCGGTCCAGGTGGCGACGGATGTGCGCCGCTTCGGCGGGTGTGTTGGCCAGTGCGATCGCGCGGTCGAACGCAGCCCGAGCCTCGAGTTCACGGCCGAGCTTGAGCAGGAAGGCGCCCTTACAGCCGAAGAAGTGGAAGTAGCCGGCAAGGCGTTCCTCCAAAGGAGAGATCAGGTCGAGCGCCGCTGCCGGGCCGGCGACCTTTTCCACCGCCACAGCCCGGTTCAGCGTCACCACCGGCGAGGGCTGCAGGCGCTCAAGCGCCTGGTAAAGGAGCTCGATACCTTTCCAGTCGGTCTCGGCGACAGCGGGCGCCCTGGCGTGCAGCGCCGCGATGGCTGCCTGGATCTGATAGGTCCCGGGCCGCCGATGCCGCATGGCTTTGTCGATCAAGGCCAAGCCTTCGGCGATCAGCTTGCCGTTCCAGAGTCGGCGGTCTTGGTCGTCCAGCAGGACGATCTCGCCGTCCGGATCGAAGCGAGCCGCGGCGCGGGACTGCTGCAGCAGCATAAGGGCGAGCAGGCCCATCACCTCCGGCTCGGTCTGGAAGAGGCGCAGCAGCAGGCGCCCCAGGCGGATAGCTTCTTCCGACAGCTGGGCACGCGCCGGGTCCGAGGCGGCGGAATAGCCTTCGTTGAACACCAGATAGACCATAGCCATGACAGCGCCGAGGCGTTCGGACCGCTCTATCGGGCCGGGGGCTTCGAACGGCACGTCGGCCTTGGCGATCCGACCTTTGGCGCGGGTGATCCGCTGTTCCATGGCCGCTTCCGACACCAGGAAGGCGCGGGCGATCTGTCGGACTGACAGGCCCGAAACGATCCGCAACGCCAGGGCGATCTGCTGGGTCGGCGGCAGTTGCGGATGGCAGCAGATGAACAGCAGGCGCAGGACGTCGTCACGGTAGTGCGACCCGTCCAGCCGCTCGGCGAGCGGCGCTTCCACGTCGTCCAGGTCTGAGAGGGTTTCCTCTGGTGGCAGCGCCGTGTCGCGCGAGCGCTTGCGCACGCCGTCGAGCGCGGCGTTGCGGCCCACCAGCACCAGCCAGGCCACCGCGTCGCGAGGCGGCCCGTTCTGTGGCCAGCTCTTCAGGGCGCGAAGGCAGGCGTCCTGAAACGCCTCCTCGGCGGTATCCAGGTCGCGGAAGTAGCGAAGCAGCGCCGCCACCGCCTGCGGCCGCGCGGCGCTGATCGCCGCATCGATCCAGGCGAGGTCGGCGCTCATGATCACACGCTCTCCGGCGCGGCGATGCGCGCTTGGGGCGTCTGGGCGGGCGTACCCGTCCGGACATCCGGCAGGTACAGGTGCACGGGCCGGACCTCATAGGTGCTGGACGGATTGGCTTCGGACAGCTGGCGGGCGATGCCCAGCGCTTCTTCCAGGTCGCCGGCGTCGACCACATAGAAGCCCAGCAGGTGCTCCTTGGTCTCGGCGAACGGGCCGTCGATCACCATCGGCTCGGCCCCGCTGCGCAGCGTCGTGGCGGCGGTGGTCGGGAGGAGCCGAGCCGAGGGGCCCAGCTTGCCTTCGGACTGGAGCTTCTGATGGACCACGCCCAGGCGGCCCATGACGGCGTCGTCCTCTTCCTGGGTCCAGTTCCAGACCACGTTCTCGTCATTGTAGCAGAGGATGGCGTAGAGCATCGGGGCGTCTCCTGTCGCTAGGACGCCCGACTATGCCGCGTCCCGACAGGGGCGGTGAGGAAAAGATGCGGCGAGGACTTCGGAGGGGGGTGTTCATGACCAGGCAGAGCGAGCCGCGGGTGGGAACCGGGGCGGCGATCCTGCAGGATGGACAGATCCTCTTGCTGCAACGCGTTCGGCCGCCGGAGGCGGGGTGCTGGGGCCTTCCCGGCGGCAAGGTCGACCTGTTTGAGACGGTGGCGCAGGCGGTGATCCGCGAAGTCCGCGAGGAACTGGGGATCGGCATCGATGCGCGCGACCTGCTCTGCGTGGTCGATCAGATCGATCGCGCCGGCGGGGAGCACTGGATCGCTCCGGTCTACCTGGTGCGTGAGTTTGACGGACAGCCAGCGATTCAGGAGCCGGAAAAGCACAGCGGCCTCGCCTGGTTCGCGCTGGACGACCTGCCGACGCCCCTGACCGAGTCTACGCGGCAAGCCATAGCCGCGCTCCAGGCGCGACGCTGACGGCTGGCTCTTAGACTGGCTGAGCAGCGCGGACCTGAGCTGCGGCTCCATCAGGGGGCGCAAGCGGAAGGGCGAGTTCGCAGACCAGGCCCTCTTCGCGCCAGTGGATCTCGGTGCGTCCGCCGACAGAGCCGCTGACCGCCCGTTCAAGAACGGTGGCTCCGAACCCTCGACGCGTCGGCTTTCGGACCGGCGGCCCGCCAGCCTCGGACCAGACAAGGCGCAGCACGCCGCCTTCCACGGTCCAGCGCACGGAAACGCGACCTTCCGGAACGCTGAGCGCGCCGTGTTTGGCCGCATTGGTCGAAAGCTCGTGCAGCGCCATCGCGACACCCTGGGCCGCAGCAGGCGCCAGCGGCAGCGAGGCTCCGTGCAGGCTTATCCGTTCGCCGTCCCCCAGGGTGAAGGGGCGAACCTCCTCTTCGACCAGGCGGCGCAAGTCTGCGCCCGTCCACCGGGAATCGGCCAGCAACTGGTGAGCGCGGGCGAGAGCCTCGATGCGGCCCAGGATGATCTCGCGGAGCGCTTCGGCGCTGGGGGCGTGGCTCAGGGTGACCGCGCCCTGAACCACCGCCATGAGGTTGTTCGCCCGGTGGTCGACCTCGCGCATCAGGAGCTCCAAACGCTCCTCTGTCTCACGCCGCTCCGTCAGGTCTATCACCACCCCGATGGCGCGGATCAGGGTTCCGTCGGGGGCGAAGATCGGGCGGCCTTTGGCGTAGATCCAGCGGATGGAGCCGTCGTCCCGGATCACCCGATAGTCGTTGGCGGACGGCTCACGCCGCTGCTTGGCGGCGGCGAGACGGGCTTGGTAGCCCGGCAAGTCCTCTGGGTGGATCACGCCCAGCACCTGGGCGAGCCGCAACGGGCCCGGGATGTGCGCTAGGCCGTGCATCTCCTTGTAGCTGTCCGAGACGTGGCCCTCGTCCCGAGTGATGTCCCATTCCCAGGCGCCGATGCCGCCGACTTCCTGGGCGAGCCGGAAGCGCTCTTGGACCGCGTCCCGCTCTGCGAGCGCCGATCCCAGCGCCTCGCCCACGTCATCGATCTCCTTGAAGCCGCTTGGCGCGTAATCGGGGGCGGCCCCATCGCGAATGCGGTGCATGGCGGCGTTCAGATGGTCGATTGCGCGTGTGACACGTCCGCTGGCGGCGACGCCGACGGCCGCGCCCAGCAGAAGGAAGAGCGAAGCGCCCGCGAGAGCCAAAACGAGAGCCCGCTGACGCGGCGCGACCAGGTCGGCCTTAGGCACGCCCACCACAAACGTCCAGCCGCTGAGGGGCGAACGAGTGAAGGCGGCGACCGTCGGCTCGCCAGAGAGCGACACCCCTGTGATGACGCCCTCTGGACGGCGCCGCATCTCGCGCCAGACGGGCGCAGGTGCGGGCGCGCCGAGGAACTCGTCGAGCTGCTGATTGCGCCAGATCACGACGCCGTTGCGGTCGATCACGGAGCCGAGGCGACGGTCGGCGAGGACCCGGCCGGCCAGCAGGCCGTCCAGCTGCCGCGGGCGGAACACCACTGACAGGTAATAGGCCGCGCGCCCGTTCCGCATGACGGGCACGTCCACGCACAAGATCATCGGCTCGATGAAGCCGCGCGTCAGATCGCAGATGCGAGGCTCGCCCCGATCAAGCTTCTGCCAGATCTGGGGGGACGGGCCGGTGGGCAAGGCTGCGCCCGGCGGCAGGCGCGTGTTGACCAACTGCCGCCCCTCGCGGTCTCCGACCACGATCCATGCGTCCGGGCCTGGCGCCACCCGTCGCGCCTGGCGATCGAACTCAGCCCAGTCCTCATTCGCCAGAGCAAGCGAGGTCCCAAGCCCTTCCAGCAGCGCCTGGTAGCTTTGCAGCTTGCCTTCCATGGCGAGTGACAGGGCGCGGCCGGTCTCCTGCAGCTGACGCTCGTTCTGCGCGCGGCGGAAGGCGTCCACCTGATGCACGATCAGGATGGTGGCGGCTCCGAGGAGCGCCACCAGCAGCACCGCCATGGCCACAAGGTAGGCGCGTAGGGACCTCACGCGTGGAGCTCTTGGAAGGACGGGACTCGGGCGCGACGTACAGACACCCGCAAGCTCTACCAGCCGGCTCTGCAGCTTGGGAGGACTTTGCGGAGCGGGGCGCAGTCACGTAGCGCGGTTCCGCGGATGAGCCAAAGGGGCTATGAGGCGGCCTGTCGGATCAGGGCCGCCTCGCGCGTCCTTGGGCGACAATGACGAGAACGGGGGCGGCGGATGACGGACGTGGAACGGTCGAACAAGGCCAAGTGGCTGGCCTTCATGACCTTGTGCCTGGGCGATCTGATGATCGTGCTGGACTCCACGGTTGTGAACGTCGCCCTGCCGTCCATCCGCGAACATCTGGGCTTCAGCGAAGCCGGGCTTGTCTGGGTGGTGAACGCCTATCTGCTGACGTTCGGCGGCTTCCTGCTTCTGGGCGGGCGCCTGGCCGATCTCTACGGCCAGCGGAAGCTGTTCCTGATCGGGGTGATCGCCTTCACGGTCGCCTCGGCGGCCTGCGGGCTGGCCCCGAGCCCCGTGGTGCTGATCGTCGCGCGAGCTCTGCAGGGGATCGCAGGCGCGGTCGTCTCCGCGGTGGCGCTGTCCCTGATCATGCAGCTGTTTCCTGAAGGGCCGCAGCGGGTCCGCGCCATGGGCTACTTCGGCTTCGTGATGTCCGGTGGCGGCAGCCTGGGCGTGCTGCTGGGCGGGCTGATCACCAACCTCCTGGACTGGCGCTGGATCTTCCTGATCAACCTGCCGGTGGGCGTTCTGGTGGTGGTGCTGGCCTCACGCCTGCTGCCGGCCGGCGTGCGGGTGCAGGGCGAGCGCCGCCTGGACATCGCGGGCGCGATGACGGTGACCGGCTCGCTGATGCTGGCGGTGTGGGGGATCGTTGGGGCCGAACAGGTCGGGTGGACCTCTGCCCAGACGCTGGTGAGTCTCGCCGTGGCCCTGGCCCTGCTGGCCGCTTTCCTGCTGATCGAGAGCCGGGTGAAGGCGCCGCTGATGCCTTTGCGCATTCTGGCGCTTCGCAATGTGGCGGCCGCCAATGTGGTGGGGGTCCTGTGGGCGGCCGGGATGTTCGCCTGGTTCTTCCTGTCGGCGCTCTATCTGCAGCTTATCCTCGGCTATAGCCCGCTGCAGGTGGGCTTGGCGTTCCTGCCGGCCAACCTGATCATGGGCGCGTTCTCCTACAGCCTGTCGGCCAAGACGGTGAACCGGTTCGGCATCCGGGGTCCGATGGCGACGGGGCTGGGGATCGCCGCGGTGGGGCTTGGCTTGCTGAGCTTCGCGCCGGTGAACGGTGTGTTCCTGATCCATGTGTTGCCCGCCATGCTCCTCCTTGGCGTGGGAGCCGGCATGGCGTTCAACCCCGTGCTGCTGGCGGCCATGAGCGATGTCGCGCCCGAGGAAGCCGGGCTGGCTTCGGGTCTGGTCAACACCGCCTTCATGATGGGCGGGGCGCTCGGGCTGGCGGTCCTGGCCAGCGTCGCGGCTGGAACCACTCACGATCTGACCGCGGCCGGCGCGGACGCCAAGACGGCGTTGAACGGCGGCTATCGTCTGGCCTTCCTGATCGGCGCGCTCTGCGCCGGCTCGGCGGGCCTGATCGGTTTCCTGTGGCTCAAGCCCAAGGCTGCGCCGGAAGGCGCCGGCGCCCCGGTGGCCGTTCACTGAGGGTAGGGCGCTACTGCCGACGCGCGGTGGCCACGTCCTTGGCGCTGACCTGGCCCTCGTCGCCGCCGAAGTGGGCGACCACATAGTTGGCCACGGCGGCGATCTCTCGGTCCGAGTAGGCCTGGGCGAACGCCGGCATGAAGGCATGGCCTTGGGGCGTGCTCAGGTTGCCGCCCCGCAGGATGGTCTGGACGACGTTCAGCCCCTTCGGATCGGCCACCGACCGTCGACCCCGCAGTGCGGCCAGCGGGGACTGCTGTCCCTGGCCGTTCCAGGCGTGGCAGCTGGCGCAGGCGCCCTCGAAGATCTGCCGGCCCAAGCTGTCGGCCTCGCCGGGCGCTGGCGCCGCGACGCTGGCGCGAGTGAGGGTGGCTGGAGCGACCGGGCGAGGGCCTTTGGCGGCCGGATCGGTGGTCTTCAGGTAGACGGCCATGGCGCGCAGATCGGCGTCCGTGAGCTTGGAGAGGCTGTAGTCCACAGCCTCCTTCATAGGACCCGAGGCCACGCCGCGGCCCGGTGCATAGCCGTAGCGGAAGTAGGACACGAGGTCGGCCTCGGACCAGGCGCCTACGCCATGCGCCCGGTCGGAGGTGATGTTCCAGGCCGTCCAGCCCTGCATGGTCTCGCCTGACAACGCCTTGCCGGAGTAGCCGTACAGCAGGTTGCGAGGCGTATGGCACTCGCCACAGTGACCAAGGCTGGTCACCAGATAGCGGCCGCGGTTCCACTCCGCCGTTTGCTGGGGGTCCGGGCGCAGCGGTTCCGAACTGCGGTGGAAAAGGATGTTCCAGAACTTCATCAGCGGACGCTGATTGAAGGGGAAGGACAGGCCGTTCTCCCGCACCTCGTTGCGCACGGGCTGCAACCTGAAGAGATAGGCCTTCACCGCCAGCATGTCCGCGTCCGGCATCTTGGAATACGCCGTGTAGGGGAACGCGGGGTAGAGCTGCTCACCGTTGCGGCCGACCCCATGGCGCATGGCCCGGATGAACTCGCCGTCGCTCCACGCTCCGATGCCGGTGGCGCGGTCGGGGGTGATGTTGGGGGCGTAGATCGTCCCGAACGGCAGGACAAACGGCCGCCCGCCGGCGTAGGGGGCGCCGTTCTCCGTCGTGTGGCAGGCGACGCAGTCAGCGGCGGTCGCCAGGTAGGCGCCGCGGGCGATCAGTTGCGGGCTCGGTGCAGTCGCGGCCACAGCGCGCGCAGCAGGCGCCGGCCAAAAAAAGATGGCCAGGAACACCGCCAGGCCCAGCACCGCCAGACCTGCAAGGATGGCGAGCGCGCGCTTCATGGCTCGCCGATCCCGTCGAGCGGAAGCTCGCCACGATCATTCGCAGCGTTGGCGTCCGCGCGCTCGTCCCGCACCTCTTCGGCAGGTGTCAGGAGCCTCGCGCCCAGGGCCGCCGCGATCGGCGGCGCGAGCGTGCGCTTGCGGGCGTTCTTCCTGAGCAGCTCCCGTCGGACCGGCAGCTCGCGCAGGCGCACGCCCGTGGCGGCGAAGATCGCGTTGCAAAGCGCTGGAGCCGCCGCGGTGGTGCCGGCCTCCCCGATGCCGCCTGGAGGATTGTTGGTCTGGATGTGGATCACCTCGACCGGCGGCGTCTCGTTGATCCTCAGCATCCGATAATCGTGGAAGTTGGATTGCTGAACGCGGCCGCGCTCGAAGGTGATCTCGTTGAACAGGGCGGCCGTCAGGCCGAACAGGATGCCGCCTTCCACCTGCTGCTTCAGGACCGAAGGGTTGACGGTGATCCCGCTGTCCACCGCCACGGTGATGCGGCGCAGGCGGACGTCGCCCTCGTCAGCCACCTGAACCTCGACGACCGCGGCCAGGAAGCTGCCGAACGACTTCTGGACGATCACGCCGCGTCCGGCGCCTGCTGGGAGGGGCGTGCCCCAACCGGCCGCCTGGGCTGCGCGGTTCAGCACCGCCAGGCCCCGCGGCTGGTTGCGCAGCAGCTTGCGGCGGTACTCTACCGGATCCTGCCCGGCGGCGTGGGCGAGCTCGTCCACGAAGCTCTCGACCACATAGATCGCGTGGGTCGGCCCGACCCCGCGCCACCAGGAGACGCGCAGCCCCTCGGGCGGTTGCCACTGAACATAGTCCAGCAGCATGTTCTGGAACTTGCCGTAGACCGGATCCTCGGCTTCCTCGACTGCGTCCGGATCGACGCCGTTGGGGCGCATGCCGGCTGGCCCCACAAAGCGGATTGTCACCGACGCGGCGGTGACCCGGTGTCGCCAGGCGACCGGCAGGCCGTCCGCCCCCAGGCCTGCGCTGATTTTGTCGAGGTAGAGCGGCCGGTAGTTATCGTGTTGGGTGTCCTGCTCGCGGGTCCAAACCATCTTGACCGGGTAGGGACAGAACCGGGCGATCTGCACCGCTTGCTCGACGTAGTCCGTCTCCAGCTTGCGGCCGAAGGCGCCGCCGATCAGGTAGTTGTGGATGGTCACGCGCTCTGGCGGCACACCCAGGATCTTGGCCGCCGCGCCTTGGGCCGAGGTCGGCACCTGTGTTCCGCACCAGATCTCCGCGCCTCCGCCGGTGACGTGGACCACGGCCGCCTGCGGCTCCATGGGCGCGTGGCAGAGGAACGGCTGGCGATAGACGGCTTCCACCCGTTTCTCGGCGCCCTGGAACGCTCGGTCGAAGTCGCCGGACTGGTGGGCCACCGCACCCCGGGCGGCGTTGGACGCCTGCTCCATGGAGGCCCATAGCCCCTCGGTGCTCATGTTGGCGTTAGGGCCGGCGTTCCACTGCACCTTCAGCAGGTCCAGCCCCTGCTTGGCCGCCCAGAAATGCTCGCCCACCACGGCGACCGCGTCGGGCAACCGGATCACCTGCAGCACGCCGGGCACGGCCAGGGCGGCGCGATCGTCAACCGCCCTCAGGGTCCCGCCCCGCCAGGGGCAGGACTGGACGGTGGCGAACTTCATGCCTGGGCGGATGACGTCGATGCCGTAAACGGCGGTCCCGTTGACCTTGGCCGGCGTGTCCACCCGCCGGATCATCTTGCCGATGATCTTGAACTGGCTCGGATCCTTCAGCGCCACCTGCTCAGGCTTCGGAAGGCGTGACGCGTCGTCGACCACTTCGCCATAGGTGGTCTGTCGGCCGGAAGGCGTGTGGCGGACCATTGCTCGTTCGGCGACGCACTCGGCGACGGGTACGCCCCAGCGGTTCGCGGCGGCGGTGATCAGCAAGGTCCGCGCTGCGGCGCCCGCCTTGCGCAGGGGCTCCCAGGCGCCGCGGATGGAGGTCGAGCCGCCGGTGCCCTGGAACTGAAGCAAGGGCTGCTTGTAGAGCGCCTCGTTGGGCGGCGCCGGGGCGATCAGCACCTGATCGAGGCCCACCTCAAGCTCCTCGGCGATCAGGCTGGACTCGCCCATGTAGATCCCCTGGCCCATCTCCACGTTGGGAATGATCAGGATGACCTGGTTGTCGCGCGTGATGCGGATAAAGGCGTCCGGCGCAAACCCGCGAAAGCCCTCGCCGGCAGCCGCGGAGACGTCGTCGGTGCTGAGCGGCTGGGGACCAGCGGGGTTCACCCGCGAGGGATCGGCGGTTTGGGCGCGCGCCTTGACGCTCGCCACCGCCAGCCCGAGCACCAGCCCGCCGCCAAGGATCAACCGCCGCCGGTCGGTGACCAGCTCGATCTCACGGGTCGGCAGCTGCGGCGCCTGCAGGGTCATGACCGGGCGGCTCGCTTGATGGCGTCTCGGATGCGCGGGTAGGTGGCGCAACGGCATATGTTGCCGCTCATGGCGAGGTCGATGTCCTCGTCCGTCGGCGCGGGATTGCGGGCCAGCAGGGCCGCCGCGCTCATCACCTGGCCGGACTGGCAGTAACCGCACTGGACGACGTCGAGGTCCAGCCAGGCCTTCTGCGCCGCCGCGCCCGTGGGCGTGTTCCCCACCGCCTCGATGGTGACGATCGCGCCGCCTGCCGCCGAGGCGGGCAGTACGCAGGAACGTACAGGACGGCCATCGATGTGGATGGTGCAGGCGCCGCACTGGGCGATGCCGCAGCCATACTTCGTGCCGGTCAGACCCAGCACATCACGCAGCACCCACAGCAGAGGCATGTCGGGCGGCACATCCACCACCCGCACCTCTCCGTTGACGTTGAGGTTCTTGCGCACGAAGCGCCTCCTGGTCAGAACCGCAGAACCTCCCCCGATGGGCTTTGGTTGCGGACCCGGGTTCGCCGATCCAAGGGTTGCATCGGGGGCCAGGCTGCGCGTCTGAGCGCTTTACCTTGGCGGCGGCTCGCCTTCAGTATCGGCCTGATGAGTGCGGCGGACGCTTTCCTCGACGTGTTGACGGCCGGCGGCGAGACCGGCGCGATGATCCGCGACCGCGACTGGTCTGCGACGCCCCTGGGACCGATCAGCACCTGGCCTCAGAGTCTCAGGACGGCTCTGGGCCTGCTGCTGCGCTCGCCCGTGCCGATTGTGATGCTGTGGGGCGAACAGGGCGTGATGCTCTATAACGACGCCTATTCGGTGTTCGCCGGCGGACGGCACCCGACTCTGCTGGGCTCCAACGTGCGCGAGGGCTGGCCCGAGGTCGCGGACTTCAACGACAACGTCATGCGCGTGGGCCTGGCCGGCGACACCCTGGCTTATCGGGATCAGGAGCTGACGCTCTATCGCCACGGCTATGCCGAGCAGGTCTGGATGAACCTCGACTACTCGCCCGTTTATGACGAGGCGGGCCGGCCGGCCGGCGTGATTGCGATCGTGGTCGAAACCACAGCCCAGGTGCGGGCTGTTCAGGAGCTGAAGGCCGAGCGCGACCGCTCGCGCGGCGTGCTGGAGCGCATGGGCGACGCCTTCATGCTGGTGGATCGCGACTTCCGGGTCATTGAGATGAACGCCGAGGCGGTCCGCATCGACGGTCGTGGCCGGGACGCTATCGTCGGGCGCACTCTGTGGGAGGCCTGGCCGCACCTGGAGCCGCAGACCGAGGCCAACTATCGCAAGGTCATGGCCGAACGCACGCCGCTGGAGTTCGACGATCACTATGTGTTCGAGAACCGTGGCGAAGGCTGGTTCGCCATGCGGGTGTTCCCGGTTTCTGAAGGCGTGGCGCTGTTCTACCGCGAGGTGACCGAGGAGCGGCGGGCGGCCCAGCGCCTGCAGCTGTCCGAAGAGTCCCTGCGCCTGACGACAGAGGCGGCGGAGATCGGGATCTGGGATCTCGACGTGCAGAAGGACCTGCTGAGCTGGTCCGATCGCACCCGCGCGATGTTCGGCATCTCGCCCGGCGTGCCGGTCTCAATGCTGGACTTCTACGACCTCATCCATCCGGACGACCTTGCGGCGACCCACGCTGCTTTCGGCGCCGCCTTGGATCCGGCGCGGCGGGCGACCTACGACGTCGAGTACCGCACCATCGGCAAGGAGGATGGACGTGTCCGCTGGGTGGCGGCCAAGGGGCGTGGCCTGTTCGACGCCGAAGGACGCTGTGTGCGGGCGCTCGGCACCGCCATCGACGTCACCGCCCGCAAGGCGGCCGAGGAACGCATGCATCTGCTGATGCGCGAGGTCGACCATCGCGCCAACAACCTTCTGGCCGTGGTCCAAGGCACGGTCTCGCTGAGCCAGGCGGGAGACGCCCAGCGGCTCAAAGAAGTGATCGCGGGGCGGGTGCAGGCGCTCGCCCGCGCCCATCAGCTGCTTTCGGACACCCGTTGGGCTGGCGCCAGCCTGCGCCGCCTGGTGGAAGAGGAGATCATGGCCTTCCGCCTGGGTGACGACGGGCGCGTCAGCCTGTTCGGCGACGACGTCTCCCTGGCGCCTGCGGCGGCGCAGTCGATCGCCATGGCGCTTCACGAACTGACCACCAACGCCGCCAAGTACGGCGCGCTCAGCGCGCCGGACGGACGCGTGGAGATCGCCTGGCGCGTGGAAGGCTCCCAACTGCGGCTCCAATGGAGCGAGCGAGGCGGCCCGCCGGTGATCACGCCGACGCGAAAGGGGCTCGGCTCGACCATTCTCGCCCGTGCGGTGGCGGGCGCAGTCGGCGGCGAGACCCGGTTGGATTGGCGCTCCGAGGGGCTGGTGTGCGAGATCGAGCTGCCGCTCGAGGCGGCGTGAGCGGACGTCCCTAGCGCTCGTCGTCGACGCGCAGGCGGTAGCCGACGCCGGGCTCGGTAAGCAGGATGCGGGGCCTGGACGGCTCGGCTTCGATCTTCTGGCGCAGCTGCGCCACCAGCACGCGCACGAACTGGGCGTCGACCTGCGCTTCCGGCCCCCAGACGGCGGTGATCACCTGGCGATGGGTGACGACCCGGCCCGTGTGACGGGCCAGGGTGCGCAGGAGGTCGTACTCGCGCGGCGTGAGCTTCACCTCCTCGTCCTCGATGGTCACCTTGCGCATGGCGAAGTCGATGGACAGCTCGCCGAAACTGGCCACGGCCTGGGCGGCGAAACGCCGGTCCCGGCCACGCAAGCTGGCTCGCAGGCGCGCTAACAGCTCGCCCACGCCCACCGGCTTGTTGACGAAGTCATCCGCGCCGAGGTCCAGGGCCGCGATCTTCTCGCTTTCCAGGTCCCGCGCCGACAGCACGATGATCGGCGCTTCCGACCATTCGCGGATGCGCCGGATGACGTCCTTGCCGTCCATATCGGGGAGGCCCAGGTCGAGGATCACCGCTTCGCAGGGGTCGGCCGCCATCCGGGTCAGCGCCTCGCCGGCGTTTTCGGCGGTTTCCACGGCGTACCCGCCCGCCGCCAGGGCCGGCGTGAGGGCCCGCAGGATCTGAGGCTCATCGTCCACCAACAACAGGCGGGTTGGGGTCAGGGACATGCTTCGAGCCTCATGGTGACGGACAATCCCGCCGTGTCGTCCTGGCGGTTCCGAGCTTCGATCTGCCCGCCCATGGCTTCCATCAGGCCTCGAGCGATGGAAAGCCCAAGCCCCGTTCCTGGCTTACGTGCCGTGCCGGGCGAGCGGAAGAACTTCACGAAGATGCGTTCGATATCCTCGGGCGGCACACCCGGCCCCTCGTCCTTCACATTGACGCAAAGCTGCCCGCCCCGCTCGGTGGCCGCAGCAATCAGCACGGGCGAGCCGGCAGGGGTGTAGCGCAGGGCGTTCTCCAGCACGTTGCCGAGTGCCTGCTCGAACAGCACCGGGTCTCCAAGAGCTTCCGGCAGGTCGGGCGGGGTGGAAACCAACACTGGATGACGTCCGGCCGTCGTTCGGCGCTCCACGGTCCGCGCGATCACTTCAGGCAGGTTGAAAGCCGCGCGCTGAACCGCCAGGCCGCCAGCCTCCAGGCGGGTCATGTTCAGCAAGTTGGCCACAAAGGTGTCGAGCCGCTGCGCTTCCTCCTGGATCGTGGCGGCGAGGTCCTGGCGGACGTCGGGCGCGAACTGCTCGCCGAACTGGTGCAGGCTGCTGGCCGAGGCGAGGATGGCCGCCAGCGGGGTGCGCAGGTCATGCGAGATGGAGGACAGAAGCGCGTTGCGCAGATCCTCGGTGCGCGCCCGGGTCTCGGCTTCGGTCTTGCCGGCGGCGAGGCGGGCGCGAGCGACGGCGGCGGCCCCCGTGTCCACCAGCACTTCCGCCAGCGCCGCCTCGTCGCTCGACAGCCCACGGGCCGGAGACCACGCCGCACAACCGAGCTCGCTTTCGCCGGCGGCCAGCGGGCGGACGCGCCAGCCCGGCTTCTCGACCCCGGGCTCGTCGCTCACAAAGGCGGGGCCGTGAACCAGCGAGGACAGGCGCTGAGCCAGCCGTTCGCGGATGAAGGTCTCGTCAGACGCGTCGGAGAACTCACGAGTGGCGTCCAGAAGCGCTTCGGTGGCTTCGGCCCGGCTGCGCGAGCGGGCGGCCTCGTCCCGCATGCGCCCAGCCAGCAGGCCCGTCAGGCCCGCGACCACCGAGAAGACGAACAGGGTGTTGAAGTCCTCCGGCGAGCCGAAGGAGAGCTCGTAGCGGGGATCAACGAGGAAAAGATAGGTGCCGAACGAGACCGCTCCGGCCACGTACGCCGGCCCTGAACCGAGCAGGAAGGCCGACAGCAGAACCGGCAGCAGGAAGATCATCGACAGCCGGCTGCTGCCGGTCATCCGATAGAAGATGTCGGCCACCAGGGTCGCAGTGACCACGAAGCCGACCGCCGCCGGATAGCGCCACGCGCTCGTCACGCGAAACTTCAACGCCAACTCTCTCCTCAAGCCGGCGGGACGCGCCGGGACCGCCGTTGTTCTGGGGGGAACCCTGGGCACGGTCCCGGCGCACGCCTGCTGGAACTGCGGCAGGCCCCTTCAAGTCGGCCTTCGCCGCCCGCGGGTCAATTATACCGGCTTTATAGGTCGGGCGGCGAAAAGCTTATAAGCTTCTTATGCTTGCTGGAATTTGGGCCGCCGCGCGATCTGGCGTCATGGACCTTCAGCTCGGCACGCCGGCTCCCCTGTTCTCGGCGCCCTCCCACACCAATCCCGAGTTCGCGCTGGGCGCGATCGGCGGGCGCTATGTGCTGCTGGGCTTCCTGCCGCAGGATGCCGAGGGCCGGGCGGCGATGCTCGGCGCCGTGGAAGGGACCTGCGACCTGTTCCACGAGAGCCGGGTGATGGTGTTCCTGGTGGAGCGTGACGCCGAGCGCTACCACGCCGCTGTCGAGAAGGCGGCTGTGCGCTGGTTCCACGACGCCGAAGGGGAGATCGCCAAGCTGTACGGCGCAGCTGACGCGGAAGGTGCGCTGACCGGCCCTCGCTGGGTTCTGCTCGACCCCACCCTGCGGCTCATCGCCTGGCGGCCTGCGGACGCGACCGCCCTGATGTTCTCCACTCTGCGCCGGCTCGGCCTTCCGGAGAACCACGCAGGCGTTCCGCTCCATGCGCCGGTGCTGATCGTGCCCCGCGTGCTGGAGCCGCAGCTGTGCCGGCGGCTTATCGATCTCTACCAGGCCCATGGCGGCGAACAGTCCGGCACCATGCGCACCATCAATGGGCGCACCGTGGGCGTGCTGAGCAACATGAAGGATCGGCGCGATGCGCCCATCGAGGATCCCGCGCTTCAGGACGCCTTGCGCGCCCGCATCACCCGCCGCCTGCTGCCGGAGATCGCCAAGGCCTTCTGCTACAAGGCCACTCGCATCGAGCGCTACATCGTGGCCTGCTACGACGCCAGCTCCGGCGGCTTCTTCCGGCCGCATCGGGACAACACCACTGCGGGCACGGCGCACCGGCAGTTCGCGGTCTCGATCAACCTCAATTCCGAAGAGTTCGAGGGCGGCGACCTGCGCTTTCCGGAATATGGCACGCGCACCTACCGGCCGCCGACCGGCGGGGCGGTGGTCTTCTCCTGTTCCCTGCTGCACGAGGCCACGCCCGTCACCAAGGGCGTGCGGTATGCGACCTTGCCGTTCCTCTATGACGAAGCGGGCGCGGCGATCCGGGAGGCCAACCTGCACCTGCTCGACCCCAGCCCGGCGATGCAGCTCGCCAGCTAAGGCGCCGCGCCTGCGGGGTTGCCGCGTCCCGGCGACCTGCGTCACATGCCCCGCAGACGCGGGGGAGCCGGTTGGCTGACTACGAACATTTCGATGTGGTGATCGTTGGCGCGGGGCTATCCGGAGTGGGCGCGGCCGCGCACCTGCGCCGACGCTGCCCCGACCGCTCTTTCGTGATCCTGGAAGGACGCGAGCGGATCGGCGGGACCTGGGACCTGTTCCGCTATCCCGGCGTGCGGTCCGACAGCGACATGCATACCCTGGGCTATGCCTTTCGTCCCTGGACCGACGCCAAAGCCATCGCCGATGGGCCCACAATCCTGAGCTACATCCAGGGCGCCGCGCGGGACGAGGGCGTCACTGCGCACATCCGCCTCCGTCATCGGGTGACCACCGCTTCCTGGTCGAGCGAGACCGCGCTCTGGACCGTGACCGCCGAGCATGATGGTGCGCCGGCACGGTTCACCTGCCGCTTCCTTTATCTATGTGGCGGCTACTATCGCTACTCAGCAGGTTACGAGCCGCCATTCCGAGCGCGTGAGCGCTTCCAAGGTACGTTTGTTCATCCGCAGCACTGGCCCGAAGGCCTCGACTACGCCGGGAAGCGGGTGGTGGTGATCGGCTCCGGCGCCACGGCGGTGACCCTCGTGCCTGAAATGGCCAAGACGGCCGCGCACGTCACAATGCTGCAGCGCTCGCCGACCTACGTGTTTTCCCGCCCAGCGGAGGATCGCCTGGCCAACTGGCTGCGCGCCCGTCTGCCGGCGCGTTTGGCTTACGGACTGGTCCGCTGGCGCAACGTGCTCGGCAACGCTTTCACCTACCGCTTGTCCCGCGCCCGGCCGTCGCTGGTGAAGCGACGATTGGTCGAGCTTGCCCGTCAACAGCTGGGCCCGGAGCTGGACGTCCGCCACTTCACGCCCAGCTACGACCCATGGGATCAGCGCATCTGCCTCGTACCCGACGGCGACCTGTTCAAGGCGCTGCGCAGCGGGCAGGCGTCGGTGGTCACCGACACAATCGAGACCTTCACCGAGACCGGCGTCCGTCTGTCGTCCGGCGCTGAGTTGACGGCCGACATCATCGTCTCGGCGACGGGACTGGAGCTGCTGCCTCTGAATGGCATTGCGGTGATCGTGGATGAGCAGGCGGTTGATCCCGGGCAGGTGCTGGCCTACCGCGCCTGCATGTACGAAGGGGTGCCGAACCTTGCCTCCGCCTTCGGCTACACCAACGCATCTTGGACCTTGAAGGCGGACCTGACGTCCGAGTTCGTTTGCCGGCTGCTGAACCACATGCGGTGGACGCGGCGTCGCCAATGCACCCCCCTGAACGACGACCCGGCCATGCCGCGACTGCCGTTCCTCGACTTCACGTCAGGCTATGTGCGCCGCGCCATGGACCGGTTCCCGAAGCAGGGCGCCCGCGCGCCGTGGCGCGTGCGGCAGAACTACCTGCTCGACCTGCTCAGCTTCCGTACCGGACGGTTGGAGGACGGGGCGCTTCGCTTCAGCAATCCCGAGCCTGACGCCAGCAAGACCTGAAGTCTTGCCAAGCTGGCCGGCCCCGCTCTTACTCGGCGGCGACAACTCGGGGGAGCCGACCATGACCGACTACGAAGCCCGCGGCATGGGGCCCAAACCCAAGCTGGCCCTGATCGTCAGCGCCGTGGCTGGCGTTCTGGCGATCCTGGTGGTCGGCGGCCTGACCTTCATGAGCTGGCAGAAGTCCCGCAACGAGGCGATCGCCACGGCCAGCGAGTGGACCATAACCGGCGCGCCATGCCCGGAGATCACCCAGGCTCAGTTCGATGCGATCCCGCACAAGGCGAGGCTCACCGACTTTTGGGATATGAAGCTTGAAAGGGCGAACGGCCACGTGGATTGCCAGGTGGTGAAGACCAACGGCGGAAAGGGTCTGGGCAGCTTCAGCGTCTGCCAGCTGACCAGCCCCCAAATCGTCAGGGTCGAGGCCAAGAAGGGCGACAAGTTCTTCAACCCCGGCTTCGGTCAGGCGGTGACCGTGACCTCGGAAGGCGGGACGCCGCACTGCGTGCTGGCCGGCAAGTTCAAGGTCAACTGAGGTGCGGATTGTGCGCGACGCGACGCTTAGGACGCTTGTGGGCGCCTTCGCGGCCCTCCTGATGGGCGGAGCGGCGGCGGCTCAGACACCGCTGCCCCGCGTGGCGATCGAAACAGACGCCGGCCAGATCGTGGTGGAAGTGGACGTGGAGCGCGCGCCCGTCACCGCCGCCAACTTCCTCGCCTATGTGGACAAGGGGCTGTTCCGTGGCGGGTCCTTCTATCGCGTCGTCCATTCCAAGAACGACAACAACGCCTATCCCATCACCGTAGTGCAGGGTGGTCTCGGCCCGGAAGACCGGCCCTCGCCCCTGCCCCCGATCCGGCATGAGCCGACCAGTGAAACAGGTCTTCGCCACGACGACGGCGCGATCTCCATGGCGAGGGATGGGCCCGGCACCGCCTCGTCGGAGTTCTTCATCGTCATGGGCGACCAGCCGGCCCTGGACTTCGAAGGATCGCGCAATCCCGACCGGCAGGGCTTCGCCGCCTTCGGCCATGTCGTGAAGGGCATGGAGGTCGTGCGCCGCATCAACCGTGCTCGCACCGCCAAGGGCGGGCAAGAGGCCTACACCCGCGGCCAGCGCCTGGAGAAGCCGGTCACAATCCGCGAAGTGCGCCGGCTGCCCTAGCCTCGCAGGCTGCGGAATGTGATGGAGTAGCGCAGCTGCTCCACCGGCGGAATCGAGTGCTCCCATTCGGCTCGCGCGGGCCCCCGCAGAAGGTAGGCCGAGCCCGGCTCGGCCTTGAGGCTGGCCCGCTCGAACCCGCCCCCCGTTCGCCGCCGCAGGCGGAAGATGCAGGGCGCGCCGACCGACAGCCCCACAACATCTTCAAACTGCGGTCGGTCGCGGTGCCAGCCGATGCCCGCACCCGGCGCATATTTGTTGATCAGGACGTGGGGCAGGGCCTCGGGGGCCAGGCCCGCGAACGCGGCGGCGCGATCGCGGAACGGCAACAGCCAGGCCGGCATGGGCTGCGCCTCGGCCAGCCGGCCGCGGCTGAAGTCATAGGCGTGGCCGAAGTAGATTACGTGGCGGTTGGCCTTCCAGCCTTGGAAGTCGAATGGCTCGAAGGGCAGGGCCTCGAAGCGGGCCAGCAGGTCTCGCTCCTCGACCAGCGACAGCACCGCGGGCTGATAACGGAAGCCTTCAGGCAGGCCGGTCAGGGGAAGGTCGGCAGGCGCGTCGTCGAACAGGCCGGGCTGGGCGGGCATCTGCTCAAGATAGTGCGCGGGTCGTGAAAACAAGTTCGCCCGACGCGCCGCCGACAAGGGAAGGCGGGGCGCGCCGGGCGTCCGACGGAGGATCCCGCAGCCGACGAGAGCGGCTGCGGGACGCCCGATCAGAACCTGTAGTTCAGCTTGGCGTAGTAGTAGCCGCCGTTGATGCCGAACGGGGAGAAGGTGGGGTACTGAGTGACATAGGCGTTGGAGTTGTTGCGCAGGTAGTCGTCGCGCAGCAGCCCGTTGATGCGGTTCGGATAGGTGTTGAACAGGTTGTTCGCCCCCACCGAAACCCGGACGCCCTCCACCATTTCGTAGGAGACCTCCAGGTCGGTGATCACCGCCGTCTTGATGCGGGTCTGGTAGTAGACCGCGCCCGTGCGGCTGCCGATGCCCTTGGAGGGACCGTAGAGCGACTCCTTCAAGTTGATGCTGAGCGGACCCCAGTTCCACACGCCGCCGCCCACGATGCGGAACTTCGGCGAGGACTTTTCCAGGGTGTAGAGCGCACCCGGATCGAACAGCGAGGCCCCGGTCAGCTGGGCCGGCGGAGCGGCGATCTTGGTGACCTCCGTCTCGTTCCAGTTGGCCGTGAAGGTCCACTGCACCGAGCCCTTGTCGAACATGCCTGTGGTGGCGGTGACCACCAGGTCCGCGCCGCGGGTGCGGGTGTCCAGGCCGTTGGTGAAGATGTTGATGCCGGTCTGGGTGACGGTGGGGTCCAGCGAGTTGCCGTTGGCGATGATCGCGGCAGTCACCGCCGGGATGTTGAACGCGCCGCCGGAGCCGTAGAGCGAGCCGGAGCCGACAATGCGGTCCTCGATCTCGATCTGGTAGGCGTCCAAGGTGGCGGTGACGCCCCAGCCAGGGTGCGCCACGAAGCCCACGCTGAAGTTGGTCGACTTCTCAGGCTGCAGGCCGTTCACGCCCACCAGCCGGGCGGCCGCCGAGTTGGGCGGCAGCTGCACGAAGGCGGAGGTCGGCGAGACGTTGGTCGCTGAATAGTAGGACTCCGCCAGGGTCGGGGCGCGGAAGCCCGTGCTGACGGTGCCGCGGATGGCGAGCATATCGCTGAAGTCGTAGCGGCCGGTCGCCTTGTAGACGGTGGTGTCGCCGAAGTCGCTGAAGTCCTCGTGGCGCACAGCGAAGTCGAGCTTGAGGGGCTCGATGGGCGAGAAGGCCACGTCGGCGTAGACCGCCCAGTTGCGCCGCTCATGCTTGCCCGCGTCGGTCAGCTGGAAGCCCGGATAGGACTGCGAGCCTTCCTTGTAGCGCGAGCCCACGTCGCCGGGCCGGATCTCGTAGCTGTCCTCCCGGTACTCGGCGCCCAGCGCCAGGGTGAGCGGCGTCGCCATACCCACTTCGTAGTCGTGGGTGAGGTCCAGGGTGGTGGTCCACTGGGTGCCCACGAAGTCGCCGGCGTGGAAGTCGCGCGGGGAGGAGCCCGGCGTGGTCGCGGTGGAGGTGTCGATATAGAGCGAGCGGTTGATGCTGTTCAGCGTGTGGACGCTGATGTCGTCCTTGCCCCAGGTGCTGGACAGGTCCCAGTTCCAGCCGGCGGTCACGCCCTTCAACCCGCCGGTGATGGCGTAATCGTCTTCCCAGATGCCTTCCTTGGGGCTGAAGCCTTGCGGATAGGGATTGGTCCCGTCGCGTCCGATCACCAGGTTCGGCACCCGGTAGTTCTCGAACGCAGCGCCGTATTTGCTGCCGTAGGTGCCGAACGTGTAGATCTCGAGGGTGTCGCTGAACCGGTAGCCCGCGTTAAATGCGCCGATGTTCAGTCGGTACTCGGCGTCGCCCGCGATCCGATTCAGGTACGGGTAGTGCTCGGCGTTCACCAGGTCTGGGTAGCGCGACAGGCGCGAACTGGACGCGGTGTTGTAGGGCGTGTTGATCACTCGCGGATCGACGTCGCCCCGGAAGCTCGAGCTGTGCCAGCGGCTCTCGAAAGTCAGGTCGAGGTAGGCGTTCTCCATCGGCTTGAGGCCAATGTTCGCGGTGAAGTCGCCGGTCTTGCCGCCGCCGTCGATGTACTCGCCGCCCGAGACGATGATGTTTCCGCCTTCGGTGTTGTCCTTGAGGATCAGGTTGATGACCCCGGCAATGGCGTCGGTGCCGTACTGGGCCGCGGCGCCGTCCTGCAGCACTTCCACGTGGTCGATGGCGTTCAGCGGGATGAAGTTCAGGTCGGCCGTGGCGCCGCCTTGAAACGGCCCGCCCAGAACCGCGAGGTTGGCCGTGCCGTGGCGACGCTTGCCATTGACCAGCACCAGGGCGTGGTTAGGCGACAGGCCCCGCAGCTTGGCCGAAAGCGTCAGGTTGGCGGTGTCGCCGCCGAACGCCTGGGCGTTGAAGGATGGCACGTTCTGGGCGATCGCCTGGATCAGGTCGGACTGGCCCACCCGTTGGAGGGCGGTCGCATCGAGCACCTGCACGGGCGCTGGGCTGTCCACCGCCCGGAGGCCGGTGGTGCGGGTGCCGGTCACGATCACGGCTTCCATTTCGGTGTCCTGCGCCAGCGCGGAGCCGGCGGAGAACATGGCGAGCATCGACGCGCCGGCCAGCAGGCCCAGATAGGTCTTCTTCATTGTTGATTGCCCCCTCGAAGCAACGGCGTCCTTTGCCGGACGCATTCAGCCACCGGCCTGCGCCCCATCCGGGCGCAGGAAGTTGAAAGTGCCGCTCGCCCAAGCTCCGCGGCCATGCAGCCGCGTCTCCAGGCTCAGTTGAGCGGAGTTGATGGAATTGGATGTCCGGTATTCAGACCCACCAGAGCGACCTGCATTGGTCATCCTGATCGACTTTAGACTGTAATATACGCACATCCGAAACGACTCTCGGCTAAGTTGAGAGAGCCACTTCCAGGCGCATCCATCCCGATCCGACGCTTTTTCTATGTACTAGCGACGAAGCTCCCGCCGATTCCTCGGCCGTCACTTCGACGACAGCAACAGGCTCGTCATGAAAGGTGGGTGCTGTCAAACCCACCCCGGATCGACAGACGTCATTGCCTTGTTCGAGGCATTCGTATGAGCCGCATCTGCGCAAAACGATCTCGTTCCGCACATTTCGCGCTCAAAACACGTGCAGAAGATCGTGCGGCGGGCGCCTGTACAGCCCGTCAAGACTCGGATGGGTGTTGATCTGCCCGCTCACCTTGCAGGCCTGTGTCGCAACGCCGATCGGCCGATCATCACAGGTCTTCAGGCGTCGATCGGCTTTGTGCCGCCTGATCTATGAGCGCCTTGCGCCTGTATTCGCGGCGCGTACGCGTCCCAGGCATCTGCAATATGCCGCCTGATTGACCGAAATGGCGCCCGTTCTGCTCACCAGACGCGCAGCCGTTCGACTTGGCCCGGCTCGAGGTAGAGCCTGCTTGCTCCGACCGGCCGGCGCTCGCGCTCATGCGGCCGTCCTGAGCCGCGGCTTGCGTGGTCAAGGCCGGGAAGATGTCGTTCAATCCGCCTGACCCGAGCCGACCGGCCCGGCCGGCGGGGCGTAGCAAGAGAAGAGGGGCTTAGACCAACATGCGGAAACTGGTTCTCGGGGCGATGGTCGCCGGCCTGGCGTGCGCCACCGGCGCGCAAGCCCAGAACAAGCACATCGGCGAGCCCTCGGCCGCCATCTCCCAGGCGGTGCTCGTCCCGGCCGGCGCCGAGACCCTGTACGTCAGCGGCATCACGCCGCCGGCCCTGAACGCGGGCGCGCCGCAAGGCACGCCGACGCAGTTTGGCGACACCAAAACCCAGGTCACCGGCATCCTCAATCGCATCGAAGCGATCCTGAAGTCCCAGGGCTACGGCTTCGGCGACGTGGTCATGATGCGCGTGCTGCTGGTCGGCGATCCGGCCAAGGGCGGCCAGATGGACTTCGCCGGCATGATGGAAGCCTACCGCGCCAAGTTCGGCACGGCCGAGCAGCCCAACAAACCGGCGCGGATCACCTCGCAGGTCGCCGCCCTGGTGGCGCCCGGCATGCTGGCGGAGATCGAAGTCCAGGCCGCCAAGCCGCCGAAGAAGTAACAGGTGGCGGCGCGTGTCCGTCGCGCGCCGTGGTGAACCTTCCCGCCCGCCAGGGATTGCAGCGAGCGGGAAGGGGCGCCGCCGTGGTTTTGACGGATGAATCTGCACACCCTCGTCGCTGATCTTCAAAGGTCCTTCGCTTGGGCCCCGCCCTGGCTGTTCAGCCTTGTGCTGATGGCGCTGGCGGTGGTTCTCGCCGTCACACTCCACAGCTTGGTCGTGCGCCTGGTGCAGCGCGGCCTGAAGAAGAAGGAAGACGCCTTCTGGCGGCCGCTGCTGGTCCGGACACGAAAGCCGGGGCGGCTGGCCATGGTCGTGGTGGCGCTCGGCGTCGCAGCCGACCTCTCGCCCCTGACGCGCGAACAGACCTCGCTGGTCCAGCACATCCTGCTGGTGCTGTTCATTGGCCTGATCGGCTGGGCGATGCTGACCGCGACGGAGATCGCCGCCGCCCTTTACCTGCGCCGCTACCGGGTCGACGTCGAAGACAACCTGCTGGCGCGCAAGCACCTCACTCAGGTCCGCATCCTCCAGCAGGCGGTGCGGGTGCTCATCATCATCCTGACCACCGGCCTTGCGCTGATGACCATCCCGCAGGTGCGCCAGTGGGGCGTCAGCCTGCTGGCGGCCGGCGGGGCGGCCGGTCTGATCGTCGGTCTGGCGCTGCAGCCCCTGTTGACCAACCTGATCGCCGGCATCCAGATCGCCATGACCCAGCCGATCCGGATCGACGACGCGGTGATCGTCGAGAGCGAATGGGGCCGCATCGAGGAGATCAACGCCACCTATGTGGTTGTGAAGCTCTGGGATGAGCGGCGCATGGTGCTGCCGCTGACCTATTTCCTCCAGAACCCCTTCCAAAACTGGACGCGCAACAGCGCCGCCCTCACTGGCGCGGTGATGCTCTACGTGGACTACACCACGCCGCTGGAGCCGGTTCGCCAACGGCTGAAGGAGTTGGTCGAGAACTCGCCCCTTTGGGACCGCCGCACCGTGGTGCTGCAGGTCACCGACGCGCGCGAGCGGACCATGGAGTTGCGCATCCTGGTCAGCGCCGCCGACTCCGGGCGTCTGTTCGACCTGCGCTGCGAAGTGCGCGAAAAGCTGATCGCCTTCCTGCGCGACAACTTCCAGGGCGCCCTGCCGCGCGACCGGCTCGAACTTGCGGCCCTTGAGGGCTGGACCAGCCGCGACGAGGACGACGAGCCGCGTCGCAGCCTGCCTCAATAGGAGCCTTGCTTTCGGAACCGCCTCCCTTTCGCTGGGGTTGGGCCGGGACAAGCAAGGAGACATCCCATGGCGCAAGACCAAGACCGGCAGGCCGACTCCCAGGCCAATCCGCACGAGAAGCCGCGGAACGCCTCCGACGGTCCGCCGCAGATCGACAAGTCCCCGGAAGGCGCATCCCCGGACCGGCAAATCGCCCAGGAGTCGCAGCAGTCCAGCGGCCAGGGCATGGGTCAGTCCTGAGGAGCCGCTATGTCTGAGCAGAACAACACGGGCCCGGGCGTCGGCCAGGGCGGCGGTGAGCAGTTCGAGCAACTGGAAGGCAGCCTGACCGACGGCGGCAGCCTGCCGGGTCGGCGGGACGAGGATCGCAGCTTCGGCGCTGGCCGCCAGGCGGAAGGCGTCAGCGAACCAGGCCATACGGGTCCGGAAGGCGAGGGCGGCGGCACGATGAGCGGTCGCGGCCAGGAAGAAGGCGGTGGTTGGCAGGCTCAGGTGGACGACGCCCACGAGCAGGCCGAGCGCGACCACAGCCTGGGGGAGGGCCAGGCAAGCGCATCGGCCGGCGATGCGGGACCTAGCGGTGAACAGAGCGGTTACGGCAACACCCCGCCCCGCGAATAGCACCCAACGCTGGAGCCTCGCTTGGGGCTCCGGCGTCCACCGGAAGTTGACGTCGCGGCAGCATTGACCCGGCGCTCGAACCGGCAGTCACTGTGCGAAAACAACGACGTACAGGGACGGAAATGAAACGGGCTCTCATCCTCGCCACAACCATGCTCGCGGGCCTCGGCGCCGCAAGCCTCGCCCATGCTCAAGAGGCGCCGTTCAACGGCGTGGTCGTTTTCGGCGACAGCCTGAGCGACGCCGGCAACATCTCCATCGCGTCCGGCTCTCCGGTGCGCACGCGGTTCACCACCAATCCCGGCTTGGTCACCTTCGAAGGGGTGGCCCAGTACTACGGCCTGCCGCTGGCGCCTTCCCTCGCAGGCGGAACGGACTTCGCCTTCGGCGGCGCGGGCTTTACGGTCAACGCGCCGGGCACGCCAGCTGGCGTGCCGACCATCACCACCCAGGTGAACAGCTACCTCGCCGCGAGGCCCACGCTTGATCCGCAGACCCTCTACGGGCTCTGGGGCGGGGCCAACGACATCTTCTACCACGCCACCGCGGCGGGCGCGGGCACGACGGCCGACGCCCTGATCGCCCAGCGCACCGTCGGCCTGCCCCCTGCGGCGGCGGCGCAGGTCGCGGCCCAGATCCGCACCCAGGTCGCTGCGGCGGCTGGGGTGGCGGCGGTGGAGACCTCCGAACAGGCGGCAAGAGCCGTGGGCGCTGCGGCCGACCAGCAGGTCGCCCTGATCAACCGGTTGCAGGACGCAGGCGCCAGGTACCTGGTGGTCATGAACCTGCCTGACGTCGGCCTGACGCCGTCCGCCCGCGCGCAGGGTCCGGCCGGCCAGGCCTCGCTGACCACTCTCGCCACCAGCTACAACGCGATCCTCGGAAACGGCCTGGCCAATGCCGACGAGGGCATTGTGCCGGTGAACACCTTCGGCCTGATCCGCGAGATCATCGCCAATCCCAGCGTCTATGGCTTCACCAACGTCACCCAACCGGCCTGCACGACGTCGAGCTCGGTGACCTGCACGCCCGCGACCCTGGTCGCGCCGAACGCTGGATCGACCTACCTCTATGCCGACGGCGTGCACCCCACGGCTGCGGCCCACGCGGCGCTGACGCAGGTGGTCATCTCGGAACTCGTGGCGCCCCAGCAGATGTCGCTGCTGGCCGAAACGCCCCTGGCCGTGCTGGAAAGTAACCGCATGGCCATCGGCGCCGAGATGGGCCAGGACCTGCCAGAGGGAACTCGAGCCTTCGCCGTGGGACGGTTCGGGTCGCGCAGCCTGAAAGGGGGGCTCGGCGTACCCGAAAGCGACAGCGATGATCGTCTGCTCACCGTCGGCCTGACCATGAGCCTGGGCTCCTCCGGCCTCGTCGGCGGCGCGCTGACGCTGGCTGATAGCGAGACCGAACTGGCCGGCCAGGCTGGCGGGTTCGACACTCGCGGCGTCATCGGCACGATCTTCGGCCAGTACCGGTTCGGGGCTGGCTACGTGGGCGGCCTGCTCGGCTTCGGAAAGTCCGACTTCCAGGACATCCAACGCGCTTTCCAGATCGGCGCCGCCCGCCGCGTTGAAACGAGCGAGACCGAAGGCGCGAGCCTCAGCGCCGACATCATCGGCGGTTGGTGGTTCGACGCCGGCGCGCTGCGGACCGGCCCCTTTGCGGCGCTCAGCTACGATCGCGTACGGGTGGAGGGCTTCGCCGAAGACAGCGGCGACTCCACAGCCATGCGCTTTGGCGACCAGCGCCGGGAAGCCCTGGTCGGCCGTATCGGCTGGAAGGTGCAAGGCGAGTGGGCCATGGGCGAGACCCGTCTGTTCCCCACGGCCTCGCTCGCCTACGCCCATGACACCCGTGCCGACCAGCGCAGCGTCACGGCCGGCCTGACCACCATGCCGGGCATGTTCTCCATGCCGGGGTACATGCCGGAGGAAAGCTGGGGCGAGGCTCAGGTCGGCCTCGGGGTGGCGTTCGGCGCCAACCTGCGTGGGCACGTCGCCTATCAGGGACGCATCTCGGGCGACACGGACCTGAACGTCGCCAGCGTCGGCCTCAGCTACAGCTTCTAGAGCGCGAGCGTCGCGCAAACGAAAACGGCGGCCGTCTCGCGACGGCCGCCGAATTCTTTGTCCGGTGAACCGGCGTTTAGTGCATGCCGCCGCCGGAAGCGCCGCCCTGCAGAGCGCGCGCGCGTTCCAGGTGAGCCTGGACCTTCGGAGCCGCCTTGGCGGCCGCGCCCTTCAGGCCGGCGTCGTCGCCGTTCTGAGCGTAGCCTTGCATCAGCGTCAGGGTCTCTTCGTGAGCGGCGACCTGCTGGGTCAGGTAGACGCGGTCGAAGTCGGCGCCGCTGGCGGCGCGCAGGTTGTCCAGCATGCCCTTGCGGCGCTGGTCGAGCTCGGCCGGCGCGGTCTGGCCAGCGGCTTGGATCAGCGGCTTCATCTCGTTGGTGAGAGCGGTGTGGTCGGTGACCATCATCTTGCCGAACGCCTTCACGTCGGCCGATTGGGCGCGCTCCTGCGCCATCCTGCCGGCTTCGATCTCGTACATGTTGCCCATGGCGGCGTTGGTCACGAACGGACCGGTCGCGTTGGCGCCCATGGTGGAGGCGGACACCTGACCGACGGCGGCGCCGACGGCGTCCTGCGCGGCGTTCACCGGCTGGGTCTGGCCCGGGTTCATGTTGGCGGCGGCGTCGCCGGCGTTGTCCGCGGTGTTTTCGGCCTTGTTGCAGGCTGCGAGCGAAAGAGCGGCGACGGCGGCGGCCGTCAGAACGAATGCGCGTTTCATAGTGGCGTCTCCCATTGACCCTGTCGGCAGAACGGGGCTCGGCAGAGCTGGTTCCGCCCACGATCAACTTTGCGAGAGGTAGGCGTTGCGGCCCCTGCGCCACTTGGGGGGATGCGCAGGGGCCTTGAGCTCATCAAACGCGGATGGAGCTGGAGACCTCCACCGTAGGGGCAATCCACGAGAAGCCGTCGGAGTTCCCGCGACGCCGCTCTGCGCCGCCAAAAATATCGTTTCCTTACAACAGGAACGGTCGATTTGCCGTGCCGTTGTGCAGGTCTGACGGTTTCGGGGGATTTTTGAGCACCAATATGTCGAGCGTAACGCCTGGCTCTATGCGCGTTCTTGAGCGCGCAGTTTACCGCGGCCCGCATCTGTTCGGGCCGATTCCCATGATCCGGTTCCAGCTCGATCTGGGCCCATTGGAGGAGCGTCCCTCCAACACGATCGAAGGGTTCGCAGACCGCCTTCTGGCGCTTCTGCCGACGCTGAACGACCATGCCTGCAGCCTGGGCCGGGCGGGTGGTTTTGTGGAGCGGCTGCGGGATGGCACCTGGCTTGGTCATGTGACCGAGCACGTCGCGTTGGCTCTGCAGACCTTGGCCGGCGTGCCGGTCACCAAGGGCAAGACGCGGTCCGTGAAGGGCCAACCTGGCGTCTACAACGTGCTTATCGAGTACCAGGAGGAAGAGGTCGGGCTGTTTGCGGCGCGGCTGGCGCTGGAACTGGTCGACTCGCTGCTGCCGGAAGACCTGCGCGGCGTTCGCGGGCTGGACGTACTGAGCCGGGAGCGGACCCGCAGTCCCTTTGATGTCGAGACGGCTCTGAATGACCTCAAGCGCCTGGAGCGGCGGGTGGGGCTTGGGCCGACGACCGGGTCCATCGTGGCCGAAGCCAAGCGCCGCGGTATCCCCGTGCTCAGGCTTGATGAGCGCAGCCTCGTTCAGCTGGGATGGGGCGCCCGGCAAGAGCGCATCCGCGCCAGCATCACTGGCCGAACCAGCTTCATCGGCGTCGAAACCGCATCCGACAAGGACCTCACAAAGACCTTGCTGGCCAAGGCCGGCGTGCCGGTGCCCCGCGGCGTGGTCGTGCGCAATGCCGACGACGCGGTGCGCGAGGCCCAGCGCCTAGGCGGGCCGGTGGTGGTCAAGCCGCTGGACGGCAACCATGGCCGCGGCGTCAGCACCAACCTGACCGATCCGGAGCAGATCCGGCGGGCCTTCCAGGCGGCGGCCGAGCACAGCCGCCGCATCGTTGTGGAGCAGTTCTTCAGCGGCAACGACCATCGCCTGCTGGTGGTCGGCGGCGAGTTGGTGGCTGTGGCCGAACGAGTGCCCGCGCATGTGGTGGGCGACGGCGCCAGCACTATCCGCCAGCTGATCGACGAGGTGAACAAGGACCCGCGCCGGGGCGAAGGCCACGAGCAGGTGCTCACCAAGATCAAGGTGGACGAGATCGTCGAAGCTTTCCTGGCCGAGCAAGGCCTGGATGTGAACAGCACCCCAGCGTCCGGCCAGAAAGTCTACCTGCGGGGCACCGCCAACCTTTCCACTGGTGGCACCGCTGTGGACCGCACGGACGACATCCATCCTGACAACGCCTGCATTGCGATCCGCGCGGCTCTCAGCCTGGGTCTGGACGTCGCCGGCATCGACTTCATCTGCCCGGACATCAGCAAGTCCGTGCGCGAGACCTCTGGCGGCATCGTCGAGGTGAACGCCGCGCCGGGCTTCCGCATGCACCTGCAGCCCACCGAGGGCCGGCCGCGTCCGGTGGCGCCTGCGGTGGTGCGGATGCTGTTCCCGAAAGGTGAGAGCGGCCGCATCCCAATCTTCGCGATCACCGGCACCAACGGGAAGTCGACCACTGGCCGGATGCTGTCGCACATCCTGCGCCAGACCGGCCTGACCGTTGGCCTCACCAACACCTCCGGGGTCTACGTGAACTCTGAGCAGGTGCTGCAAGCCGACGCTTCCGGGCCCAAGAGCGCCCGCATGGTGCTGCACGATCCTATGGTGGATGCGGCGGTGTTCGAAGTGGCGCGCGGCGGCCTGTTGCGCGAGGGCCTGGCCTTCGACCGCTGCGATATCGGCGCGGTCACCAACGTCCAGCCGGACCACCTCGGCCTGAAGGGCATCGACACGGTGCAGGACCTGGCCTGGGTGAAGTCGATCGTGGTGGAGAACGTCGCCGACGACGGGATCAGCGTACTGAACGCCGACGACGTGCTCACTGCACGCATGCGGCGCAGGTCCGGCGGCCGGCCGGCCTTCTTCTCCCTCCGCGGCGGTGAGGCGATGCCGCCGTTCCTCCGTGAGCACATCGTCGAGCGCGGGGGGCTGGCTGCAGTGCGCGAGCCCGACGGCGCGGGCGGTGAACTGGTTGTCTACCAGGAAGGACGCCGGCGCCTGCTTATGCGGGCGGCGGAAATCCCCGCCACCTTCGGCGGCCTGGCGGAGTTCAACGTCGCCAACGCCCTGACGGCCGCCTGCATGGCCATAGGTCACGGCGTGAACATCCAGCATGTGCGGCTGGCGCTGGCGACCTTCGGCACGGCCTTCGAGCAGAACCCCGGGCGGCTCAACGTCTTCGACGGCCACGGCTTCCGGGTCATCATGGACTACGCCCACAACGCCGCCGGCCTGATCGCCCTGCGCGACCTGCTGCAGAAGCTGCGTCCCAGCTACCGTCGCCAGATCGGCATGGTCACCATTCCGGGCGATCGACGTGATGAAGACATCCGCGCCATGGGCGAAGTGGCCGCGCTGACATACGATGAGATGGTGCTGCGCGAAGACCCCAGCCGGCGCGGACGCAGGGAAGGCGAGATCATACAGCTTCTTGCCGAGGGCGCCCGACGCGCCGGCGCCGACGACAGCCGCATCCACCGCGTCGCCGACGAGATGCAGGCGGCGGAGACCTGCATGTCCATGGCTCGGCCTGGCGACCTCGTGGTGCTGACGCCCACCGAGGTGGAGGACATGTGGCAGCGCGTCCTGGCCTTCCAGCCGAACCTGCGCCCGAACTTCGTGTCCGAGACGCTGCCCCAGCTCCATTCGGATCTGCCGCCATCGTTGACCTCGGTTGGAACTGGAACCGGAGGGATCCACCCCAATGTCTGATCGCGGCGTGCTGATGGCCATTGGCGGCCACGAAGACAAGGACGGTGACCGCGAGATCCTCAAGGAGGTCGCCCGGCATGTGGATGGCGGCGTGCTGGTGCTGGCCACCGTCGCCAGTCGCGAGCCGGAAGCCTATCTGGAGATGTACGAGAAGGCCTTCGCCGACCTCGGCGTGAAGGCGATCCGTGAGCTCTACATCAATGAGCGGGCCGAAGCCTCGGACCCCGACAAGCTGAGCGTCTTCGACGATGCGGCGGGCGTCTTTTTCACCGGCGGCGACCAGCTGCGAATCTCGAGCCAGGTGGGCGACACGCCCGTCGAGGTGAGGGTGCGGGAGCTGCTCTCGCGCGGCGCCGTGGTGGCAGGCACCTCCGCTGGCGCGTCGATGATGAGCGAGACCATGCTGGTGCGCGGGCCCAGCAGCGAGTCCTATCGGATCGGCGACCTACACATGGCGCCCGGCCTTGGTCTGGTGCGCGACATGATCATCGACCAGCATTTCGCCGAACGTGGCCGCATCGGTCGCTTGCTGGGCGCCGTGGCCCACAATCCGCGCGTCCTAGGCGTCGGCATCGACGAGAACACCTCAGCCATCTTCGAAGGCGACGAGATGCGGATCATCGGCGCAGGCGCAGTCTATGTGGTGGATGGGACGGACGTCGGCCATTCCAATGTGGCGGAGGCCGATCCCGACCAAGCGCTGTCCATGCACGACGTGCGGCTGCACGTGCTGAGCGCCGGCGACAGCTTCGACCTGCAGCGGCGCCGGCCGCTGCCGCGCAGCTAGCCGCGCACCAGGTAGGCGATCCACAGCGCGACAGAGCTCGCCAGTGCGACGAGTTCGGTCAGCCGGCCCCAGCGGACGGCATAGCGGACGGGTGCGCGATGGTGTTGGACGATGTCGCTCATGTCTTCTTTCCTCGCAGGGATGTCCCGCCGCTCCGGCGTGCGGGGAGGGAAAGGGGGCGCCGGAGCCTGGGGCTACAGGCCAAGGCGCCACACCGGAGCGGCGGAAACCGACGAGTCTACAAACTTACTCGTTGCGTAATTACTGTAGTCGGATCTCTTGCGGGATGCAAGCGCCACCTTGCGAACATTCATGGCGGATTGAGGGCTTGATCTGTTCGCCGGAACTTCCGACAGAGCGCTGACACCGGGGTCATA
The DNA here is from genome assembly GCF_003254705.1 of Phenylobacterium deserti. Lineage (GTDB taxonomy): Bacteria > Pseudomonadota > Alphaproteobacteria > Caulobacterales > Caulobacteraceae > Phenylobacterium > Phenylobacterium deserti. The sequence goes on along the minus strand of NZ_QFYR01000001.1, from coordinate 49,267 downwards.
GCCTTGATGGCTAGGCCTGACTCGCGGGCGAAGGGAGAAACCTTATGGGTGGAGTGATCGCGCTCGGCGAGTGCATGGTCGAGCTGAGCCTGACGAGTTCGCGCGCCGCCGCCATCGGCTATGCCGGCGACACCTTCAACACGGCCGTCTACCTGAGCCGCCTCGGCCGGCAGGTGAGCTACGCCACCGCCTTGGGCGCCGGCGATCCGTTCAGCGCCGGCATCCTCCAGCTCATGGCCGACGAGGGCATCGCCCAGGACTTGGTGGTCAAGGCCGAAGGACGCGTCCCGGGCCTCTACGCCATCGAGCGGGATGAAGCCGGCGAGCGGCGCTTCTTCTACTGGCGCGACCAGGCGCCTGCGCGGCAGTTCTTCGAACTCGCCGACCTCAACGCCCTGCGGCGCGCCCTTCGCGACGCGGAGCTGGTCTATCTGTCCGGCATCACCCTGGCGGTGATCGGCGAGGGGGGACGTGCAACGCTCAGCGAGTTGCTGGCCGATGCGCGAGTTCACGGTTCGGCGGTGGCGTTCGATCCCAACTACCGCCCGCGCCTTTGGAGCGGCCCGGACGTGGCGCGGGACGCCATCGAGGCCATCGCGCCGCTCTGCCGCTATCTGTCGGTGAGCGGCCCGGATCTAGAGACGCTGTACGATGAACCGGTGCACGAGGTGGCGGCGCGCTGGGCGACCATGGGCCCTGAGGTGGTCGCCCGCGACGAGGATCAGACGGTGCACCTTCTGGGCGCCGGCGATCCGGTCCGAATGGAGCCCGAGCCGTCGGTCAAGGCGGTGGACACCACCGGCGCCGGCGACAGCTTCAACGCCGGCTACCTGGCGGCGCGTCTTCAGGGGCAAGAGCCGGTGGAGGCTGTCCGCGAAGGCCGCCGCCTGGCCCGCATCGTCGTGCAGCACATGGGCGCGATCGTTCCGAAGAACGCCATGCCCTGATCGGAAGAACGGCGTCGGAGCCCCTGGAGAAGCACCCCGACGCCGCCGGAACTCTCAAAGCTGGTCGAACCGGTTCCAGGCCAGGATGGCCAGGCTCCAGAATACAGCGCAGCTTGCAAGCGCCAGGATCCTGTCCCAGTGCAGTTGCATGTGTCCGTCCCTCAATAGGCCCTCCCAGGCCCAGATCGAGTGAACGGGTGAGTGCGTTGCAGCACAACCCCTTATGAAAGCTTGGCAATTCGGAATCTGCAGATTCCGCGTTGGGGCCGGCCCCTCGCAAGGCGGCTCGCCTTGAAAGGACCGGTCCAGCGCGGGCACGGGGGCAGGCCACGCATGCGCACAGCCCTCCAACTCGCCATCGATCTGTCGAGTTCCCGACCGTGCGCCGCGTGCGATTCGTTCAGAACAGGCCGAGCGCGCGGAAGCTCGCCGTGCCGTTGCGGCCCACCACCAGATGGTCGTGCACGGTGATCCGCAGCGGCCGCCCGGCTTCCACCACCTGCCGGGTCATGTCCACGTCGGCCGTAGATGGCGTAGGGTCGCCCGACGGATGATTGTGCACCAGGATGACCGCGCTGGCTGACAGCTCCAGCGCGCGCCGCATCACCTCGCGCGGGTACACAGGCGCGTGGTCCACCGTGCCGCGGTTCATGATCTCGTCAGCGATGAGCTGGTTCTTCTTGTCCAGAAACAGGACCCGGAACTGCTCCCGCGCTTCGTGCGCCAGCGCCGTCTTCACGTAGTCCAGCAGCGCCGACCACGAGGAGATCACGGTGCGTCGCTTCACCTCCTCCCGCGCGGTGCGCAGGGCCGCTTCGTGCATCAGCTTGAGGTCCAGCGCCACGGCCTCGCCGACGCCCTTGACCGTCTTCAGCTCCTCGGGCGTGGCGCCCAGCACCGCCCCAAGGCTGCCGAACCGCGCGAGAAGTTGCTTGGCCAAAGGCTTGACGTCCTTCTTCGGAATAGACCGAAACAGGAACAGCTCCAGCAACTCATAGTCCGGCACCGCCGCCAGCCCGCCAGCGATGGCCCGGGTGCGCAGCCGCTCCCTGTGACCGACGAAATGCGGCGGCGGCTGCGGGGCCGGCGCGGGCGCTGCGGCGGCCCACAGCTCGGGCTGGGCGGAGGCATCTTCAACGGCGCTGACAGGGTTCATGAGAACAGAGTTCCCCAAATGTTCCCGGTTGGCAAGCCGGCGTACAGCAGCGCTCATCTGGCCAAGACCGAAGCTACGGTCAGACCATGGGGATGAGACGATGGCGGGCATGACGCGGCGCGGGCTAGCGCTGGGCGGCGTTGCGGTAGGAAGCCTGGCGATCGGCGCGCGCGCGCTGGGCCAGGCTGCAGCCCCGGTCACCTTCACCGCCGAGCAGGACCAGCGGAACATGATGGACCGCCTGGGCATCCGCTCCATGCGGCCAAGTCCCAGCGGCCGCGAGGACGCGCCCAACCCGGCCAACTATGACGAGAGCATCGCCGGACCGACGGGCGACATTCCCGACGTCCTGCGCCTGAAGAACGGACGGCCCGTCACCACGCCCGACGCTTGGTGGAAGCAGCGTCGCCCGCAGATCGCCGAGGACTTCGAGCGCGAGGTCTACGGCCGTATCCCCGCCGACGTGCCGAAGGTCACCTGGGAGGTGGTCGCCAGCGAGCCTGAGCGCCTGGGCTTCACGCCGGTGAACGTGACCCAGCTTGTGGGCCGGGTGGAGAACTCCGCTTATCCTGCCATCAGCGTGAACATGCAGATGACCCTGGTGCTGCCAGCCCAGGCGAAAGGCCCCGTGCCTGTGCTGATCATGTTCGGGCGCGCCGCCTGGCCTTCGCCCCGGCAGCCGTCCCGCGACGAGCTCGCCCGCATCAACGCCGCCATGAAGGCGATGCTCGCCGACAAGGACCCGAGCCTTCGGCCGGTGTTTGAAGGCCTCCCCGCCTACCAGCCGTTCGGCGAAGCGCCCATGTTCCCCGCCGGCGGCCCGCCGCCCAGCTGGGACGTGGCCGGCGGCGGCTGGGGCTTCGCCCTGCTCGACACCGCCACCATCCAGGCCGACAGCGGCGACGGCCTGACGCGTGGGATCATCGGCCTCACCAACAAGGGCCAGCCGCGCAAGGTGGACGACTGGGGCGCCCTGCGCGCCTGGGGCTGGGGCGCCAGCCGCGCCCTGGACTACCTGCAGACCCGGCCCGAGGTGGACGCCAAGCGCATCGGGGTGGAGGGCGTCTCCCGCTACGGGAAGGCCGCCCTCGTCGCCGCCGCCTTCGACCAGCGGTTCGGCCTCGTCCTCGTGGGCTCCTCCGGCAAGGGCGGCGCGACGCTGCACCGGCGCAACTTCGGCGAGGCTGTTGAGACGCTGACCAGCTCGGGCGAGTACCACTGGTTCTGCGGGAACTACCTTCGCTACGGCGCCGCCGAGCCGGCGTCCGCCCGCCGCGACATCGACACCCTGCCAGTGGACAGCCACGAGCTGATCGCCATGGTCGCGCCCCGGCCCTGCTTTATCAGTTACGGCATTCCCGAAAGCGGCGACGCCAAGTGGCTGGACCAGCGGGGCAGCTGGATGGCCGCCGTCGCGGCCGGCCGCGTCTACCGCCTGCTGGGGGCGAAGGACCTCGGCGTCGGCGACGACTGGCGCAACACGCCTATGCCGCCGGTGCTCACCGGCCTGCTCGACGGCGAGCTCGCCTGGCGGCAGCACGACGGCGGCCACACCGACGGGCCGAACATCCGCACCTTCGTGACCTGGGCGGACAAGATCACCGGCCGCAAGACCTAAGCCTCCAGCGTTCCTTTTTTGCAGCGCAGCGGATCGGCCCGCGCGCTTCGGGCGTTGCGCCGTGGTGAAGCTCAGAGCCGCCCGCTGCGGCCCTGTGCGCGCGGCTGCCGCTTGGGGGAACGCTTTTGGACAAGACGCCGATCGTCTCGGTCATCATGACCCGCCGTGCTGCGGACGCGCCGCTCGCCGGCTCCGTGCGCTCCGTGCTGGGCCAAACCCTTCGGGCGCTGGAGCTCATCATCGTCGAAGAAGGACCGGGCGTGGAGGCCGCGCAGGCCGCCGCCGAAGACCCGCGGGTCCGCACGGTCACCGGCGCGCCCTTGTCGGCGGCGCGCGAGCGCGCCTTGCGCAGCGCCCGCGGGCAGTGGGTCGCCGTGATGGACGCAGGCGACATCCTGCGTCGCGACCGGCTGGAGCGCCTGGTGCTTTCCGCCGACGCCGAAGGCGCGGACCTCGTCGCCGACAACCAGATGATCTTCTCGGAAGACGGCCGCCGCCCGACGCTGCTGTTCCCAGGCGATGAGCCCCTGGCCGGCGCCAAGGGCCTCAAGCCCCTGATCCGCCGGACGCGGCTCGCGGAACTGGGAGGCTACGAAGCCGGCGTGTTCGAAACGGACGACGGCCTGGTGCGCCGGCTGGTGGAAGCCCGCCTCAAGCTGCGGACTTTCGCGGAGCCGACCTATCTGAAGCGGGTGGGCGGCGGCGCCGAACGCTCGTCCGCGGGCAAGCGGGTCGTGTTCCTGTCCCGGCAGCGGGTGACCGGCGCCAACACCGGCAGCTCCACCTATCTGCTCAGCGTCGCCAAGGCGCTGCGCGAGGCGGGGTACGAGCCGAGCTTCCTGGGCGTTGCGCCGACCATCTTCGGCCGTTGGCCGGTGCTGCGCCTGAAGCCCGAGACCAAGGTGTTCGCCGACTACCGCATCCGCGGCAGCGTCCGCTTCGGCGACTGGATCATCGCTCTGGACCCGAAGATCGCCTGGAGCGCCGGCCTGACCGCGCTGGAGCTGGTGCTCGGCAAGCTGAAAGTGAAGAAGCCGGGCTGGGTGAAGCCCGCGCCCTATTCCGTCGCCGTCCCGCACACCAAGTCGGACATGCTGTTCGTCGCTCGCAACGCCGGGCCGGGTGTGGCGGGCGTGCTGTGCGACTACGCCTTCCTGGCGCCCATGGCGGCCTATGCGCTGGCCCCGGAAGCGCCGGTGCAGGTGCTGATGCACGACCTGTTCTCCAGCCGCCCGCAGCAGTTCGCCAAGGTGGGCGCGCAGGACAGCGTCGCCACCCTGGACGCAGCCGAGGAGTTCCGTCTCCTGGCCTGCGCCGACACCGTGCTGGCCATCCAGGCGACCGAGGCCGAGGAGGTCAGCCGCCGCCTGCTGGACCGCCAAGTGATCGTGGCGCCCATGGCCGTCGAGGTCGGTGCGCCGGAACCGGGCCGCGCCGACGAAGTGCTGTTCGTGGGCAGCAACACGGCCCCCAACACCATCGGGATTCGCTGGTTCATGGACGAGGTGTGGCCGCGCGTCCGCGCTGCCCGTCCCGATGCGAAGCTCAAGATCGCCGGCTCGGTGTCGCGCTCGCTGGACGGCGTGCCGGACGGCGTGGAGGTGCTGGGCGTCGTCGACAGCCTTGATCCGCTTTACCGCCAGGCGGGCGTGGTGATCTCGCCCCTGCTCACCGGCTCAGGCCTGAAGATCAAGCTCGTTGAGGGCTTGGCGGCGGGCAAGGCCATGGTGGTGACCACCACCACCCTGCAAGGCGTCGAGGCGATCGCCGGTCCGGCCGTGCGGCTGGCCGACGAGCCGGCGCCGTTCGCCGACCATGTGCTGGAGCTTCTCGCCTCGGACGAGGCCCGCGCGCGTCTGTGCGAGCGGGCCGTCCGCTGCGCCGCTGACCACTTCAGCCCGGCAGCCTGCTACGGCGAAGCGATCCGGGCCTTCGCCCAGCCGCCCGCCGCGCCCGCGGCCTTTGTCGAGCCGCCGCGGGCCAGCATCGCCGTCTAGTCGCTGGTCTTGATGGCGTTGTCGTCCGAGTTGCGGTCGATCAGCTTGTTGTAGGGATCAATCCCCGCGAACCGCGGCGGCTTGTCGACGGTCACCGTCAGGGTCTGCGTCCCGGAGCGCAGCGGCCGCAGGCCGAACGACAGCACGTCCTCCGGCCCGAAGCCCTTGCGGCCCGGCTCGGCGGTGAACACCCCGACGTCGAACCGTTCGTTCGGGGCGATGGGGACTTCCGTCTCCTTGCCATTGCCGTCGGCGTACATCTTCTTGGCCTCGACGGTCAGGACGACGTCATAGCGGCCGTCGGCCCGCTTCTTCACCTGCGCGGTGCGGGTCTTCAGGTCGTGAAGGGTGATCCGCTCGAACACGTCGGTGATCAGCTGCTGGTGCTCGGGCAAGGCCTCGGCGCGCAGGGCGTTTACGAGGTCGACCGAGCGCGGGTAGGGCGCGCCCTTGAACTCGTACTGCGCCAGCACGCGGCGCAGCGCGGCGTTGACCCGCGCCTCGCCCATGCGGTCCCGCAGCAGGTACATGACGTGCCCGCCCTTGTTGTAGTGGATGTACTGCTGGTTCTCGACGCGCATCAGCGGCTGCTCTTCCAGCACGTCGCCGCCGCGGGCCCGCAGATAGCTGTCGAGTTCGCGCTTCAGGAACCGGCGGATCTGCGCCTCGCCCAGGGTCTTCTCCATGACCATGATCGCCGAGTACTCGGCCAGGGTCTCGGACAGGGCGGTGGAGCCCTGCATGTCGGCGCCGACGATCTGGTGGGCCCACCATTGGTGCGCGACCTCGTGCGCCGTGACGAAGGTCACGAAGTCGATCTTGTCCGGATCGCGCGGGTCCATGATGAACCCGAGGCCTTCCGACCAGGGCACGGTGTTGGCGAACGACTGGGCGAACTGGGCGTAGTCCGGGAACTCCAGCACCCGCAGCTGGCGGAACTGGAACGGGCTGAACTGCGCCTGGTAGTAGTCCAGGCTGTGGCCCATGGCGGCGAGCATCCGGTCCACGTTCCAGGTGTGGCTCGGGTGGTAGTAGACCGCGAGCTCCACGCCTTGGTGGTTGGCCCGCTTCACGGCGTAGCGCGCAGACTGCACCGAGAAGAAGTGCAACACCGGCGCGTCGGTCCGGTAGCGGATGGTCCGGCGACCGTCACGGGTGGTGTCCGAAACCCGGTAGCCGGGCGCCACCGGCGTCTGGTCGGCGTCGGTGGTGACGGTGATGTCCGCCATCACCCAGTCGGCGTCGCCCACATAGTTGCGGGACTGGGCCGACCGGTCCTCCAGCCTTGCCATCCGCAGCTGGGGCGGCAGGCCGTACTTGCGGCGCTTGGCCCTGTCCTGCAGCAGGCCGCTGCGGCTCATACCGATGGTGGGCGCGAACTCGCCGTTGTTGACGAAGGTCCCATTGTCCACCAGCCGGGTGGTGTTGCCCGAGTTCTTGAAGCCGCGCTGCGCCATCTGCGTCTGGAAGGTCAGCGAGGTCCGCTCGCCCGGCTGAAGCGGGCGGTCGAAGGTGAAAATGCGGTAGTTGAAGCGGTCGAAGGTCTGCACCTTGTGGGCCCCGCCGACCGCAAGCTGCAGGGCGCGGGTGTCGCGATCCAGGCGCACGTGCAACTGGGTGACGGGCGCGCCGGTGTCGTTGACCAGTCCGTACACGCCCCAGGTGACCAGCCGCGGCTCATGCGGGTGCAGGTCGAGCTTCAGCTTCACATCCGTGACGGAGGGCTGGGCCACCGTCTCGTACTTCAGGAAGCTCTTCTCGAAGTCCGCGAGCCAGCGCTCGCCTTCGATGCTGTTGCGGTAGTCGTTCCAGACGTTGGTGTTCTGGAAGATGAAGGCGCCAGTTCCGACGAACGCCGCGAGGGCGGCGGCGCCGATCAGGCCCGCGGGGCCGAACAGGCGGCGCGGCAGCCGCTTCAGGCGCGGCGCAAGACGCGTCTCCGTCCCCCGCCGCCACAGACCGTAGGACAGCACCAGCAGCACGATGGCGAACGCCGACCAGTAGGCGCGGAACCAGGCCGCGGCCCGGCCGAAGTCGCCCTGTCCGTTCATGTCCGAAAGCGGAACCTGGGGCGCGCCGCCGTAGAGGTACAGGTTGTGGTCGAACCCGATGTTGCCCAGCGTCATGCCGGCGATCAGGTAGAGGACCATCAGGCCCCAGCCGATGAACTTGTGGGGCGACAGCGCCTGAAGGAAGATGGCGAGCACCGCCAGCAGGGACCAGTCCACCGCCATGGGCGCGACGTACCAGGCGAGGTATCTGCCAAGCTCCAGGTCCGTGAAGCCCTTCCCCAGCTGCACGCAGATCGCGGCCAGCACGCTGATCAGCAGGGTCGAGACCAGCACCAGCACCAAGGCCAGGGTCTTGGGGACCACGAACGCCCAGTCGGGAACGGCGGTGGCGTCGACGATCTCGTGGGTCTTGCGGTCACGTTCGCGCCAGACGAGCTCGCCCGCGTAGTAGATCGCCACGATCACCGGGATCAGGCTGAAGGCGCCCTGCAGGGTCTGGATGCTCCAGCGGGTCACCGGGTAGATGGCCGCATCGCCGCGCTCGCCGCCGAGGATCAGCGCCGCGCAGCTGTTGAACAGCCCCAGCATGATCAGCACGGCGAAGGCCGGGCTCTTGAACACCTGCGCCATCTCGAAGCGGGTGCGCTTGGTCAGCTGCGCCCAGGCCGAACCCAGGCCAAAGCGCGGGCGGGGCAGGGGCTCGGCAGGCGTGGCGATCGGCGCTGCGGCCTCGACGCTTGCAGCCTGCGCCGCGGCCTTGGCGCCCTTGCGCGCCTTGGCGCCACGCACTTCGAAGCGGAACAGCCTGTAGGTGAGGGCCAGCAGCGCCAGGCCGGCCGCCGTCCAGATCAGGCGATTGTAGAGCAGGGCGCCCTTGAACGGCGGGACCAGGGTGTTGGCTTCGGCCGCCGTGAAATAGCGGGTGGCGCCCGCGAAGGCGGACATTCCCAACGGGTCAAGATAGGCGGCCAGATCGCGGCGCTCCGGCGCGCCCATCATCGCCAGGAACACCGTGTAGGCGACCAGGAAGCCCGCCGCGCCCAGGTAGGCGCCCATCATCGAGCGCGTCACCGTGGCAAGGCAGAAGAACAGGCTGGCGGTGATCAGCAGGGTCGGCAGGGCCAGGGCGAAGTACGCAAAGGCGTAGTGCGACAGCTGGTTCGGGCCAAGCGTCTCAGGGTCGACCCACGGCGCCCAGGACCCCACCAGAATGCCCAGCGGCACGGCCAGGAACGCCAGGCAGGTCGCGGCGAACGCGCCGGTGAACCGGCCGAACAGATAGTCGAACCGGCTGACCGGGGTCGCCCGCACGATCGGGCCGTAGCCCGTCTCATCGTCACGCACCACGACGTTGGCCACGAAAGCCGTCGAGACGAACATGAAGAACAGGGACATCACCAGCAGGGTGGTGCTGATCGCCTGGGGCGAGTTCTTGTGGATGTTGCCGCCGGAGCCGATCTGGATCTGGTCGATGACCACCGATCCGAACACCAGCAGGAAGAAGATCAGGCTGCTGATCCAGAACACCGGCTGGCGAGTCTGGTAGCGCAGCTCGAAAGCCGCGATCTTGCCGAACATGGGCCGCGCTCCGCCGTCAGGCCGCGCGCCGCGAGGCGGCGAGGGTGGAGAAGTAGACGTCCTCCAGCCCGCCTTGCACGGGAGTGAAGCCGTCGCCCGGGTTCTGATCTGACAGCACGTGGATGATGGTCCGGCCGGCGAACAGGCGGGTCGAGATCACCTGGCGCCGGGCCTTCTCCGCTTCCAGCTCATGCCGGTCGATCGTCTTCTGCCAGATGCGCCCCGACAGCGCGGTCATCAGTTCCAGCGGCGCGCCTTCCACCAGGATCTTGCCGCCGGCCAGCACGGCCATGCGCCGGCAAAGGTCGGCGACGTCCTCCACGATGTGGGTGGACAGGATCACCACCACGTTCTCGCCGATTTCGGCCAGCAGGTTCAGGAAGCGGTTGCGCTCCTCCGGGTCGAGGCCGGCGGTGGGCTCGTCCACGATGATCAGCGACGGGCGGCCGATCAGCGCCTGGGCGATGCCGAACCGCTGGCGCATGCCGCCGGAGTAGCCGGCCACGGCCTTCTTGCGCACTTCCCAGAGGTTCACCTGCTGCAGCAGGGCCTCGACGGTGGTCTTGCGCTCGCCGGCCGAGGCGATGCCCTTCAGCACCGCCATGTGGTCCAGCAGGTCGTAGGCGGAGATCCGCGGATAGACCCCGAAATCCTGCGGCAGGTAGCCCAGCGTCCGGCGCAGCTTCTCCGGCTCGGCGATCACGTCGATGTCGCCGAACTGGATCTTGCCCGAGGTCGGCGTCTGCAGGGTGGCGATGGAGCGCATCAGCGTCGACTTGCCCGCGCCGTTCGGGCCCAGCAGGCCGAACATGCCGCGGCCGATCTCCAGGTTCACCCCGTCCAGCGCGCGGGTGCCGTTGGCATAGACGTGCGTCAGGCCGCTGATCGAAAGCATAAGATCACTCCCCCACTCGAGCTTCGAGGCTGGCCCGTTTTTGCGGCGCGAGGCAAGTGAGGGATGTGTAACAGGCCTGGAGGGAGGAGAAGCGATGACCGCTTATGTGGCGCTGCTGCGCGCCGTGAACGTCGGCTCGGCGCAACTCCCGATGGCCGACCTCAAGGCCCTCTGCGAGGCGGCGGGGTTCGAGGCGGTGCGGACCTACATCGCCAGCGGAAACGCCCTGTTCCGCAGCGATCTGTCCGAAGCCGAGGTGAAGTCACGCTTGGAAGCCGCGCTGGCCGGCTACTTCAAGGCCGACATGCCCGTGATGGTGCGAACGGCCGGAGAGATGGCGCAGATCTGCGCGGCGAATCCATTTCCGGAGGCGAAGGGATCGGCCGTTGCAGCCATCTTCCTTGACGCCCCGCCTCCGCCGGACGCGCTGGGTGAGGTCCGCAACCAAGCCGACGACGAGCGGCTGCAGATCGTCGGCCGGGAGATCTGGGTCGCCTATGGCGCGGCGGGCATGGGACGCACGAAGCTGAAGATCCCCGCCGCCGCCGGCGGCACGGCCCGCAACGCCAACACGGTGGCCAAGCTCGCGGAGCTCGCCGCCGCCCTTTAGGCGCTCTGGATCGGCGGCTTGAACAGGCCGGCGGGCGAGGCCGTGAAGATCTCGATCCCGTCCTCGGTCACGCCGATGGAGTGCTCGCACTGCGCTGACAGCGACTTGTCGCGGGTCACCGCCGTCCAGCCGTCCGCCAGCACCTTCACCGCCGGCTTGCCCAGGTTCACCATCGGCTCGACGGTGAAGAACATGCCGGGCCGCAGCAGCTCGCCCGAGCCCTTCTGGCCGAAGTGCAGGATGTTCGGGGCGTCATGGAAGACCTTGCCCAGGCCGTGGCCGCAGAAGTCGCGGACCACCGAGGCCCGCTGGGCTTCCACGAAGGACTGGATGGCGTGGCCGATGTCGCCCGTCCGCGCGCCCGGCTTGATCGCCGCCAGGCCCCGCTCCAGGGATTCATAGGTGATGTCCACCAGCCGCTTGGCCCGCGGGGAGACCACGCCCACGCCGTACATCCGCGAGGTGTCGCCGTGCCAGCCGTCGACGATCACGGTGACGTCGATGTTGGCGATGTCGCCTTCCCGCAGCGGACGCTCGCTGGGGATGCCGTGGCAGACCACGTGGTTGGCGCTGATGCAGGTGGTCTTGGTGTAGCCGCGATAGCCCAGGCACGCCGGGATCGCCCCGTGGTCCAGGATGAATTCGCGGGCCAGGTCGTCCAGCTTCTCGGTGGCGACGCCGGGGACCACGTGCTCGGTCAGCATGTCCAGGCACTCGGCCGCCAGCCGGCCGGCCTTGCGCATGCCTTCGAAGTCTTCGGCCGTGTGGATCTTGATCTGGCCGGTGCGGAATTCGGCCTCGAGGATATCGGTCATGAACTACTCCGCGACCGCCCGTGCGCTCCGCCAGGGACGTCGGCGGGCGATGCGGATCGCTGTCGGGCTAATGTCGCAATCGTACGCCAGGACTTCAACTCCCTCCGCTGCGGCTTGTTGGAGGCCGGCGGCGTAGGCGGGATCCAGGTCGTGGCAGGCCTCGAACTCGTCGCAGTCGGTCCGCTGGATCACGAACAGCATCACCGCCCGATCGCCCTCGCGCACCATGGCGCTCAGCTCCTTGAGGTGCTTCAGCGAGCGCGCCGCCACGCAGTCCGGAAATTCCGCCAGCGACCCATCCCGGCGCAGGTGGACATTCTTGACCTCCAGCCAGGCGCGAGGCCGATCGGGGCTCTCCAGCAGGAAGTCGACCCGGCTGTTCGTCCCGTACTTCACCTCCCGCCGGTGACTCTCGTAGCCGGACAGCTCGGGAATCGCGTCCGTCGCCAGCGCCTCAGCCACCAGCCGATTGGGATGCATGGTGTTGATCCCGACGATGCCGCCGTCGACCTCCACCAGCTCCAGCGTGTGCGCCAGCTTGCGCTTTGGATCGTCCGACTTGGACAACCAGCAGGGCAGGCCAGGGGCGTTCAGCCCCAGCATCGCGCCGGGGTTCGGGCAGTGAGCCGTCAGCTCCGTTCCGTCGTCGAGAACCACGTCGGCGAAGAAGCGCTTGTAACGCTGCACGAGGCGGCCGCGCACGAGCGGTTGCGGGAAGTCCATCTAGGGCTTTAGTCCGTGTGTCGAGAACGGCTCAGATAGGCGAGGGAAGTGCGGATGGCGAGCGGCGGGGCGAGCGAGCGGGTGACCGCGGCGGTGCTGATCATCGGCGACGAGATCCTGTCGGGCCGCACCCAGGACACCAACCTGCGCGACATCGCCCGCTACCTCGGCGTCCACGGCGTGGACCTGGCGGAAGCCCGCACCATTCCCGACATCCACGAGGAGATTGTCGAGGCGCTGAACGCTCTGCGCCACAAGTACGACTATGTGATCACCACCGGCGGCATCGGACCGACCCACGACGACATCACCGCCGATGCGGTGGCGGCCGCATTCGGCGTCGAGCTCTACGAACATCCGGAAATCATCGCCCAGCTGACCGAACGCTGGGGCGACCAGCTCAACAGCGCCCGCCGGCGCATGGCCCGGGTGCCGCGCGGCGGCGATCTGGTGAAGAACCCGGTGCAGGGGCCTCCCGGCTTCACCATCGGCAACGTCTTCACCCTGGCCGGCGTGCCGGCCATCATGCGCGGCATGCTGGAAGACGTGGGGCCGCGCCTGCGCAACGGGGCGGTCACCCATTCGCGGACCGTGCGGGTGGAAGGCTCGGGCGAGGGGACCATCGCCGCGCCGCTGGAAGCCGTGGCCAAGGCCCACCCGCAGATGTCCCTGGGCAGCTATCCGTTCTTCGGTCCGGACGGCTTCGGCTCCAACCTCGTGCTGCGCAGCCGCGACCCGGAGGAACTCTCCGCGACCGTGGCGGAGCTGGTGGCCGCTCTCAAGGCGGCGGGTGTGGAGAACGTGCGGGAAGTCGAAGCGGCGGCGTGACATCCGCCGCCGGGCGTCAGCGCGCCGCGTACTCCGCCTGGCCGCGTCCGTGCTCCAGGCCCAGGCTGTGGGCGCCGATGGACGCCGCGACGCCGAGAACGCACGCCACGCTGAACGCGGCGGTCACCGCCAGGCGCGCTCGGTTGCGCCAGTACCAGCGGCTCACGTGGTAATTCACCTTGGCAGAACGGCTGCCCAGCCGTCTGCGAACGATCACTGCGGGCATCCCGTCCCCCGACATCGCCGCGTCAAGGTCGAAAGGGTTAACAAGTCGTGCGCCGCCGCGCCAGTGGGGCGCAAGCGCGCAGGGAACATCAGGAGAATCCAAGGGAACGCAGGGCCGCTCCGGGGTTTTTCTGCCGGGGGCTCAGGTCGGGCTCCCGCACGGAGTTCTGCTTGGACCGCTCATCCGACACCTCGCACGAGGCGCCGGCGCATGCCGACGCCGTTCTGGCCCCTGCGCCCGCCGCCAGCGCCGCTCCGCCGGAGCCGCCTCGCGCGCCTGTGCAGCCGCCGCCCGCCGCCATCGCCGCGCGCCTGACCGCCGCCGCCCGCGAGGCGGGGCCAGCGGGGCTCATCTTCACCGCGTCCAGCGAACGCCGGGCCGACGAGATCGGCCGCGCCGCACGCCAGCTCGCGCCGGATGTTGAAGTCTTGGTGCTGCCCCCGTGGGACTGCCTGCCTTACGACCGCGCCTCGCCGTCGCGCGAAAGCATGGGCCGGCGGATGGCGGTGATCTGCCGCCTGGCGCAAAAGGCGGAGGGTCCGCGCCTGCTGGTCTCCAGCCCCGAGGCCCTGATGCAGCGCGCCGCGCCGGCCGAGGTGGTCCGCGACGCCTTCCTGGTCCTGACCAAGGGCGACGCGCTCGAGCGGGAGGCCATGGAAGCGTTCGCCCAGCGCACCGGCTATCTGTTCGACGACCGCATCGACGAGCCCGGCGAGATGGCCATCCTGGGCGAGGTCATCGACGTCTTCCCGGCCGCCGCGGACCGGCCGGTGCGGATCACCCTCGCCGAAGGCCGCATCGCCGAGATCAAGCACTACGACCCGATCTCCCAGCGCACGGAGGAGAGCGTCGACGAGGTGGTCATCGGGCCCGCCTCCGAGCTGATCCTTGACCCGCAGGCGCCTGAGCCGGTGGAGCGCGAGCCCGGCCTGGAGCACCGGGCCAGCGAGATCTACGGAACCATGCAGGCCGTTCCCGACCTCCTGCCCAAGGCGCAGGCCGCCTTCGACCTCAAGGCTCAGGAACGCTGCACCGACGTCGGCGGCCAGATCGCCGAAGCCTACGAAGCCCGCCGCGTCTTCGCCGAAGAGGCCGCGCGCCCCATCCCCCCCGGCGACCAGGGCCTGTACATGCCCTGTGACGAGCTGCTTGCCCGGCTGGGCAAACGCCGTCGTGCGGACCTGCGCGAGGCCGAGCTCGAGACCGTTCCCAAGTTCGCCCTGGACCGCAATCCCGGCCGCGCCTTTTCCGACTTCGTCCAAGACCAGCTGGACAGCGGCGCCCGCGTGGCGCTGGCCGGCCTTGCGCACGAGCGGCGTCTGCTGACGCGCGCGATCCAGCGGGGTCTGGGGCAGTCCCCGGACGGCGTTGTCTCCTGGGCCGAACTGCTTGCCGCGCCGGCGGGCTCGCTGCACGCGGTGGAGGTCGACCCCGACGGCGGCTTCGTGGACCGCACCGAGAAGGTCTGCGTGGTGGCGGCCGCCGACGTGCTGGGCAGCCGCGTCGCAAAGCGCAGCTCGGATAATGGCGCCAGCCTAATCGCCGAGCCGGAGCTGCGGGTCGGCGACGTGGTGATCCACGAGGATCATGGCCTGGGCGTGCTGCGCGCCCTCGAGCGGATCGAAGTGGCGGGCGAGGAGCGCGACGCCGTCCGCATCGAGTATCACGGCGGCGCCAGCGTCCTGGCGCCGGTCGAGGAATTCGGCCGCATCTGGCGCTACGGGTCGGAGGAGGAGGCGGTCACCCTAGATCGCCTGCACACCGACAGCTGGAACAAGCGCAGGCTGGAGATCAGTGCGGAGATCGACCGCACCGCGGCCGGCCTCGTGGAGCTCGCAAAGCTCCGCGGTGAGCGCAAGGCCGAGCCGTTGGAGCCGCCAAAGGCCGCCTATGCCCGGTTCGCCGCGCGCTTCCCGTTCCCCGAGACCCCCGACCAGTCCGCGGCCATCGCCGCCATGCTGGAGGATTTGGCGTCCGGCCGGCCGATGAACCGCCTGGTCTGCGGCGACGTGGGTTTCGGAAAGACGGAGGTCGCCTTGCGCGCCGCCGCCGCTGCGGCTCTGGCCGGCAAGCAGGTGGCCATCGTGGCGCCCACCACCGTCCTGGCCCGGCAGCACTTCCACAGCTTCCGCCGCCGCTTCTCCGGTTTCGGGATCGAGGTCGCGCACCTGTCCCGCTTGGTCACTTCGGCCGAGGCCAAGCAGGTCAAGGCGGGCCTTGCGGACGGCACGGTGCGGGTCGTGGTGGGCACCCACGCCTTGGCCGGCAAGGACGTGGCCTTCGCCGACCTCGGCCTGCTGATCATCGACGAGGAGCAGCGGTTCGGGGCCAAGATCAAGCAGTCGCTCAAGGACCTGAAGCCCGACGTCCACCTGCTGACCATGACCGCCACGCCGATCCCGCGCACCCTGCAGCTGGCGATGATCGGCATTGAGGACGTCAGTGTGATCGCCACGCCGCCCGCTCGGCGGCGGCCGATCCGCACCTTCCTGACGCCCTTCGACTCCGCCACCCTGCGCACCGCCCTGATGCGCGAGAAACGGCGCGGCGGGCAGAGCTTCTTCGTGGTGCCACGGATCGAGGACATGGAGCCCATGGCCGCGCGCCTGGCCCAGGTCGCACCCGAGCTGAAGATCCGCGCCGCCCACGGCGAGATGCCGGCGGACGAAGTGGACGAGACCATGGTCGCCTTCGCCGAAGGCGACGGCGACGTGCTGCTGGCCACGAACATCATTGAAAGCGGCCTGGACGTGCCGCGGGCCAACACCATGCTGGTCTGGCGCGCCGACCGCTTCGGCCTGGCCCAGCTGCACCAGCTGCGGGGCCGGGTTGGTCGTGGGCGGCAGCAGGGCGTCGCCTACCTCCTCACCGATCCTGCCGAAGAGATGGCGGACGCCACGCGCGCACGGCTCAACACCCTGGTGGCGTTCGATCGCCTGGGCTCGGGCCTGGCGATCAGCGCGCGTGACCTCGACCTGCGCGGCGCCGGCGACCTCGTCGGCGAGGACCAGGCCGGCCACATGCAGCTGATCGGCGCGGCGCTCTATCAGCGCCTGCTGGCCAAGGCGGTGCGCATCGCCAAGGGCGAGGACGCCGGCGGCGACTGGACGGCGGAGCTGAACTTGGGCGTCACCGGCTCCATTCCCGAGGCCTACGTCCCCGACCCCACCATCCGCATCAACCTCTACGCCCGGCTCGCACGCCTGACGGAGCCGGAGGAGGTGGACGCCTTTGGCGAGGAGCTGGAAGACCGGTTCGGCGCCCTGCCGCCGGAGGCGCAGGCGCTGTTGTCCCTCGCCAGGCTTCAGGCGCTGGCGGTGCGAGCCAAGGTCATCAAGGTGGACGCCGGTCCTAAGGCGCTGGCTTTGACCCTGCGGCCGGGCGCCAAGCCTCCGGCCAAGCTGCCCAAGGACGCCAAGATCAGCGACGAGCGGATCGTCTTCCCCGACGCCACCGAAGCGGGCGCCGAGCGGCTGGAAGCGGCGGAGCGGCGGCTGGACGCCCTGGCGGGCTGATCAGCGGCCGAGGTCGGACAGCGCGTTGATGTTGGGCGCGTTCTCGATGTTGGTGCTGACCGGGGCGCACCAGTCGAAGGGCTCCGCGCCCGGGCGCACGGCGTAGCCGTCCTGCACCAGGCTGTCGCCGAGGTCGAGGCCGTCCAGCAGGACCTTGGCGATGGTGCGCCCGTACTCGTCCGTCTTGCCGGTGGACTGGATGTCGATCTCGTTGGCCGCTGTCGCCAGGTCGGCTGCGCGCTTGCGCGCTTCGCGGCCGGCGATCGACTCCGCCCAGCACCGCGCATAGGGCGTGCGCAGCGGCGCTTCCGCATTCGCCAGGCGCACGTGCTTGCCGTTGATCATCAGCGCGTCGCCCTGGGTGGCCTGCACGTCGTTCAGCGCGACGTCCGTGCGGCTGCTGGTGCGGGCTTCCTCGCGCGGTGAGCAGGCGGCCAGGGCCGCGGCCACCAAGGCTGGGGCGAGCAGTGCGGCGGAAGTGCGGGTCTGGATCATGGCTGGCAGT
This sequence comes from Phenylobacterium deserti, assembly GCF_003254705.1. Taxonomy (GTDB): domain Bacteria; phylum Pseudomonadota; class Alphaproteobacteria; order Caulobacterales; family Caulobacteraceae; genus Phenylobacterium; species Phenylobacterium deserti. The sequence goes on along the minus strand of NZ_QFYR01000001.1, from coordinate 31,842 downwards.
CGTCTGGCGGCAAAACAGGTCGGCGCCCCGCGGAAGGGGAGGACCGCGAGGCGCCGGGTGCGGGGGGAGCGCTGGGGCTTAGAAGCCGTAGCGCAGGCCCACCGTGACGGCCTGGGTCTCGAAGTCGCCGTCGATATGGGCTGCGCCGCGCCCAAGCTCAACGTCCGCGACGTTCACGTAGCGATATGCAACCTCGCCGGTGAGCCGTTCGCTGAACGGATGGGCGACGCCCGCCTTGAACTGGTAGGCGAAGGCGCTGTCATCATCGTCCAGCAGGCGCCCGTCGACCTTGACCTTTGCATAGCCGACGCCCGCGCCCAGGAACGGCTGGATCGCGCCGCCCGGATTAAAGTCGTAGTAGCCGTTCACGAAGCCGCCAAACGTCTCCAGGTCGCCGGAGCCGGCGATCTTGCCGTCGGCGGTCGAATAGAAGAGCTCGCCTTCCGCCCGGATGTTGGGGGTGATCTGGCGTCCCACGGCGCCGCTGACGGCCCAGCCGTCATCGCCCTTCAGCGAGGGGCTGCTGCCGAGCTTGTTCTGGAAGTTGGCCCCGGCGTTACCCTGGACATACCAGCCGGCGTCCTGGGCGGATGCGGCGCCCGCGGACAGGGCGGCGACGGCGGCGAAAGCGGCGAGAGTGATCTTTTTCATTGGTCTTGGTCTCCATCGGCCCGGTGCTGTCCGGGTCTTGTGGAGGTCCAAATGCGGCCGCCGCGCCGGCGCCGCTTCCAGCTTCGCCGCAGCACTTTCAGGAAAGTGCGCAATTCACCCAGCTTGACCTTATTGCGATCCGGCGTCGGCGACCTACCTGACGAACAGTCGTCCGGGGATCTCCGACAATGCCGTCATCCGTCGCCGCAAGGCTTGCGCCGTCCGAGCCCCAGGCCGGCCCGATCGTCAAGCTCCAGGCCGGCGCCGTGCGGGTGCGGCACCAGCCGCCTGAGGCGTTTCACCTGTCCTATGCCGGTGATCGGCCGGTGATGCTGTTCCTGTTCAACGCCCCTCGGCCGACGCACGGCGAGGGTCGCGGGCCCAAACGGGCGGGCTCCTTCGCCCTGCTTCGCCCTGGCCGTCCGGTGGAGATCCACCATCCCGATCCGCTGGAGGTGCTGGCGGTGGTCTATGACGATCCCGCCCTGTGGCCGCACGAGCCCGAGGACGCGGCCGAGCCGGACTGCGGCCGCGTGGATCCCGGCGTCCGCACCCTGGCCCACGAGCTGCGGCGCGTGGTGCTGCGCGAGCCCGCGCCGGACACGGGCTATGTGGAGGCCCTGGCGCGCAGCCTGCTGCTTCGGGCTCTGCAGGTGGAGCGGCCCGAGCTGCCCAGCCGCTCGGCCGGCGGCATCTCGCCCTTCCGCCTCCGCCGGGTGCTGGAGCATATCGACCTGCGCCTTGCGGAGCGCATAACTGTTCCCGACCTAGCCGCCGTCGCCGGCATGAGCCGCGGGCACTTCACCCGGGTCTTCGAAGGCGCCGTAGGCGAGACGCCGCACCGCTTCGTGCTGACCCGCCGGCTGGAAGCGGCCCGTCGCATGGTGGAGGAGGGCGCGGCCGACCTGGCGACCATCGCCGCTCGCACCGGCTTCTCCAGCCATGCCCACCTGACCACCACCTTTCGGCAGGCCTTCGGCGTCACCCCGGCGGAGCATCGCCGCCGCGAAGTCCTTCGCCGCCTGCCGGCCAGCTGATCTGCCCCCGACCTGACCATCGACGCCCGCCGGCTTTGCGGATAATCCGATGCTGCCGGGCGCCGGGGACATGGCGGAACTGGTAGACGCAAGCGACTTAAAATCGCTCGGAGTGATCCGTCCGGGTTCGATTCCCGGTGTCCCCACCAGGCGTTGCAAAGCCTCCGCCCGCTAGCTCGCCCAAAAAGTGTGCGAAGTCGCCTTCCGGAAGGTCCGGTTAAGGAGTCCGCTGATAGTCAAAGCTTGACCTCAGCGGAGAATCCCTGTGCGCGCCGCGTTTCCCGAGTCGGAAGAAAACCGACTCAAGGTTCTGTACTCCCTCGACTTCATCGGCTCCGAGCCGGGGAGGGCCTTTCAGGACATCGTTTCACTTGCGGCCGAGACCACAGGTTGTCCTCTCGCCCTGTTCTCGGTGATCGATCGCGACCGGCAGCACTTCAAGGCCAAGGTCGGCACGGATCTTTGCGAAAACCACCGGGACGCAGCCTTCTGCGCCCACACCATTCTCGAGCCAGGCGTCCTGTGGGTGCAGGACCTGCTGCTCGACCCCCGCTTCTCCGACAGCATCCTGGTCACCGGTGAGCCGTGGCTGCGCTTCTACGCCGGCGCGCCGGTTACAGTAGACGGCGAGAACGTCGGCGCCCTGGCCATCGTGGATGTGCAGCCCCGCGCGTTCGACGCGCGTGAGGCTCGCAGGCTTGAGCGGTTGGCCGGCATGGCGGCGGACGCCATGGTCGCCCGACGTGAAGCCAATCTCCTGCGCGGCGTCGTGGAGCGCAGCCCGGACGCGGTGATCACCACCGACGACAGCGGCGGCATCCTGCGCTGGAACGCCGCCGCCGAGCGGCTGTTCGGCTACACCTCGGAAGAGGCTGTCGGCCGTCCGCTCGACATGATCACGCCTGCGCATCTTCGTGCTCAGCGCGCATCGCAGATCTCCGCCCTGGCGACCGGCAACCTGCTGGGCGAGGGCACGGCTTCCATCGAGCTGCTCGGCCTTTGCAAGGACGGGCGCGAGATCCCCATGGAAGCGTCCTTCTCCATTCAGCGCCTCGGCGGTCGCTTCACCATGACCGCCATGCTGCGTGACGCCTCCGAGCGGAAGGCGCGGGAAAAGGCGCTGTCCGAAGCGGTGGTCCGGGCCGAAGCTGGCGAGCGCGCCAAGAACGAATTCCTCGGCAACATGAGCCACGAGGTCCGCACGCCTCTGAATGGCATCATCGGCCTGGCCGGCGCGCTGCGCCGCACCGATCTGAAGCCCGAGCAGAAGGACATGGTGGGCGGCATCGAGGCCTCGGCTGGCGCGCTCAGCAACCTTCTCAAGGACGTCCTGGACCTCGCTCGCATCGATGGCGAGGACGTGGAGATCCGGCCCGAGCCGTTCCACCTGGGCGAGATGCTCACCGCGCTCAGCGGCTTCTTCGGCCCGGGGGCCTCCGCCAAGGGCCTGGCCTTCGACGCCGCCGTGGATCCCGAGTGCGAGGGCTGGGTGACGGGCGATCCGCTGCGCGTGCGGCAGATCCTCAACAAGCTTCTCTCCAACGCGCTGAAGTTCACAGACGTCGGCGGCGTGACCCTGCGCGCCCAGGCGGGTCGCCCGGGCGAGGTGCTGTTCGTCGTCCAGGACACCGGCGTGGGCTTCGGTCCCGAAGCGGCCGGCCACCTGTTCGAGCGCTTCAACCAGGCGGACGCCAGCGACACGCGCCGGTTCGGCGGGGCCGGCGTGGGCTTGGCTCTCGCCCAAAGCCTCGCCAAGCGCATGGGCGGCCGCATCGAGGCGACGAGTTCGCCGGGCGCGGGCGCGACCTTCACCCTCACTCTGCCGCTGCCCGCCAGCGGCCGCGCCGCCGCGGCCGCGCCCGTCGCCGAGCCCCGCTCGCCCGCGGCCCACGTCCGGGTGCTTCTGGCCGAGGACAACGCCATCAACCGCAAGGTCGTCGAGGTCATCCTGGGCGCGGCCGAGGTTGAGGTGGTCAGCGTCGAGAACGGCCGCGAGGCGCTCGAGGCCTTCAAGGCCGCCGACTTCGACGCCATTCTGATGGACATCCAGATGCCGGTGATGGACGGCCTGTCGGCCATCCGCGCTATTCGCGAGATGGAGGCCCAGAGCCGACGGCCGCGCACGCCCATCGTGGTGGTCAGCGCCAACGTCATGAGCCACGACATCGCCCGTTCACACCAAGCCGGCGCGGACGATCACATCGGCAAGCCGCTGACCTCGGACATCCTGTTCCGGGCGGTCTCCGGCGCCATCGCCCATGGCCACGTGGACATGGACGGGATGACCGCCAGCTACATGTGAGCTGGCGCGTCCTGGGCGAAGCCGAGCTCTTCGTTCAGCCGCTCCAGCACAGTCACTGCGGCCTGCGGGATCACCGTGCCGGGCGTGAAGACGGCCGCCACGCCCATCTCCTCCAGAGCCTGGAAGTCCTCCGGCGGGATCACCCCGCCCACCACCACCAGGATGTCCGGCCGGCCGAGCTTGGCGAGTTCCGACTTCAGCTCCGGCACCAGCGTCAGGTGGCCGGCCGCCAGCGAGCTTGCGCCCACCACATGCACCCCGTCCTCCACCGCCTGCGCGGCGGTCTCGGCCGGCGTCTGGAACAGGTCGCCGATCTCCACGTCGAAGCCGAGGTCCGAGAACCCTGAGGCGATCACCTTCTGACCGCGGTCGTGGCCGTCCTGGCCCATCTTCGCCACCAGGATCCGCGGCTTGCGCCCGTCGGCCTGGGCGAAGGCCTGCGCCATCGCCTTGGCCCGCGCCGCCGCCGACGTCTCGCCGGACTCCCGCAGGTAGACGCCCTTCACCGCGTCCGCCTGCGCCTTGTGCCGGTTGAACACCCGCTCCAGCGCGTCGGAGATTTCGCCGACTGTGGCCTTGGCCCTGGCCGCGTTCACCGACAGCTCCAGCAGATTGGCCCTGCCCGCCGCCCCGTTGGACAGCGCTTCCAGCGCCTGGCGCACCGCTTCCGGATCGCGCTCGGCCCGCAGCCGCTGCAGCTTTTCCAGCTGCCGCTCGCGCACGGCCGTGTTGTCGACTTTCAGCACTGGGATCTCGTCCGCCGTCTCCGGCCGGTAGCGGTTCACGCCCACCACGCTCTGCTGGCCGGAGTCGATGCGCGCCTGGGTCCGCGCCGCCGCTTCCTCGATCCGTCGCTTGGGCAGGCCGGCCTCCAGCGCCCGCGCCATGCCGCCCAGCGCCTCCACCTCGCGGATATGCTCCATGGCCCGGGCCGCCAGCTCCGCCGTCAGCCGCTCCACGTAGAAGGAGCCCCCCCAGGGGTCGATCACTCGCGTCTGGCCGCTTTCCAGCTGCAGGAACAGTTGGGTGTTGCGGCTGATCCGCGCCGAAAAGTCCGTCGGCAGCGCCAGCGCCTCATCCAGCGAGTTGGTGTGCAGGCTCTGCGTCTGCCCGCCCGTGGCCGCCATGGCCTCGATGGCTGTTCGCGCCACGTTGTTGAAGACGTCTTGCGCCGCCAGGCTCCAGCCGCTGGTCTGGGTGTGCGCCCGCAGCGACAGCGAGCGCGGGTCCAGCGGGTTGAACTGCTTCATCAGCCCGGCCCAAAGCAGCCGGCCCGCCCGCTGCTTGGCGATTTCCATGAAGGCGTTCATCCCGGCGTTCCAGAAGAACGACAGGCGCGGCGCGAAGCTGTCCACCGGCAGGCCCGCCGCCACCCCGGCCCGCACGTACTCCACCCCGTCCGCCAGGGTGTAGGCCAGCTCCAGGTCCAGCGTCGCCCCGGCTTCCTGCATGTGGTAGCCGCTGATCGAGATCGAGTTGAACCTTGGCATCTCCAGGCTGGTGTAGGCGAAGATGTCCGAGACGATCCGCATCGAGGGCGCCGGCGGATAGATGTAGGTGTTCCGGACCAGGAACTCCTTGAGTATGTCGTTCTGGATGGTGCCGCTCAGCTTGTCGTGCGGCGCCCCCTGTTCCTCGCCCGTGACGATGTAGAGCGCCAGAACCGGCAGCACCGCCCCGTTCATCGTCATCGACACGCTCATCTGGTCGAGCGGGATGCCGTCGAACAGCGTCCGCATGTCCAGGATGGAGTCGATGGCCACGCCCGCCATGCCGACGTCGCCCTTCACCCGCGGGTGGTCGGAGTCGTAGCCCCGGTGCGTCGCCAGGTCGAAGGCGATGGACAGCCCCTTCTGCCCCGCCGCGAGGTTGCGCCGGTAGAAGGCGTTGGAGTCCTCGGCCGTGGAGAAGCCAGCGTACTGCCGGATCGTCCACGGGTTGGTGGCGTACATCGTCGGGTACGGCCCGCGTAGAAACGGCGCCAGCCCCGGATAGCCCCCTAGGGTGTCCAGCTCGGCCACATCCTGCGGGCCATAGGAGGGGCTCACCGCGATCCCCTCCGGGGTCAGCCAGGGCTCGCCGGGCACGCCGCGCGGAGCCGCCGCCCGGTCCAGCGGCAGGGTGGAGAAGTCCGGAAAGCCGCTCATGACTGCGCCTCGAAGGGTTCGCTCAGCCGCACAGGCGCGAGCGCCGGGCAGGTGCTGTCGGGGCCCGGGAGCTTGGGGGAGGGGCCTTCCATCGGAACGGCGGCCGGCCGCTCGATCTCCACCGGCGTGTCCTGCGCCGGCGGAAAGGCGGTGACGCCGACGATCTTCGGCTCGGGCCGGGCGACGCGCGCCGCTTCCGCCTGCCGGGCGATGTCGCCGGACTGCAGGGCCGCGATCAGGCCGCCGGCCGCCTCGATGGCCTGGAATCTCGCCCAGGCCTCCCGGGCGATCTGGTGGGTCATCGCCTCCACATAGCCGGAGCCGGCCGCTGGATCGGCCACCCGACCCAGGTGCGCCTCTTCCATCAGCACCAGTTGGGCGTTGCGGCTTTGGCGCCGCGCAAAGGCGGTGGGCAGGCCCAGCGCGTCCGTGAAGCAGCCCAGCACCACCGCGTCCGCGCCGCCGACCGCCGCGCCGAACCCTGCGGCGGTGAGCCGGATCATGTTGGTCCAGGCGTCCTTGGCCGTCAGCATCCGCCGCGACGAGCGGGCTTCGATACGCGCCAGGGGATCTGCCCCGCACGCCCCTGCGATCCGCGCCCAGACCACCCGCGCGGCCCGCAGCTTGGCGATGGTCAGGAAGTAGTCGGCGTCCGCAGCCAGGCCCAGCGTGATGCGGCCAAACGCGTCGGCCATGGGCATGCCCGCGCGCACCAGCGCCTTGGCGTAGGCCACCGCCGCGCCCGCTGCAAACGCCAGCTCCAGCGCCTCGCCCCCGCCCGCCTCATGGGCCACGCGCCCCGAGGCCAGGAACAGCTGGCCTTGCGGGTAGGTGTCGGCCAGTCGAACTCCCACCGTGGCGGCGCTGACCAGATGGCTTTCGATCGGCCCGGGGCTGCGTCCGGCCTCGGCGAAGGCGCTCAGCGGGTCGATGTGGAAGCGCAGCCGTGCGCCCGGCGAGGCCTTGGCGACCCCGTGGAGCCAATCGGCCGCCTGCGGGCCCAGGAAGCCGGCGTCCAGGCCCACGGGCGCCAGCTCCAGGATCACGCCCTGCAGCGCGCGCGCCAGCCCCTCGGCCGAGCCGATCGCCACGCCCCTTTCGCCGGCCGGGTCGACCTTCAGCAGCGCCGAGGCCGCGCCCCCTTCCAGATCAGCCAGCAGCTCGGCGTTGGCGCGGCTCGCGTCCGGGTGGGCGCTGACCACGCGCACGTCCCACGGCCGCTCCACGTCGAACGGGCGGACGGGAAAGGCGGCGGCGTCCGCCTCGCGGTACAGCGGCGCGATCGGCAGGCCCTCGGCGGTGCGCGTCTCCAGGCCGGAAAGCGGGGCGCCTTTCAGGGTCTTGGCGACCAGGTCCTGCCAGGCCTCGGCCTTGGCGGGCGGGAAGTCGGAACTCAGTCGGCTTGTATCGGCCATGAGGGTTGATGAGCCCCCCTCGTCCGAGGCGTCAAGTTCACGCCGCGTAAGGGGCTTCAAGAAACCGCGGAGCAGTCTAGACGGTTAGGAGAAGGAAGCTGGACCGTGAGGGCGCGATGCCGACCACCGACTACTACTCCTATCAGCAGCTGTTCGCCGAATGGGGGCCGCGCATCCTGGCGTCCATCGCCATCCTGGTGGTCGCCCATTTCCTCGCCAAGGCTGTCCAGTGGGGACTGGCCAAGCTGATCGACCGGGCGCCGGGGGTGAAGCGCCACAACGAAGGCGCCCCGCCCAAGGAGACCGCCGGCTACCAGCTGGGGCAGCTCGGCTACTGGCTGGTGCTACTGATCGGCGTCATCGGGTCGCTGACGGTGCTCGGCCTGACCAGCATCGTCACGCCTCTCAATGCGCTGCTGTTCGAAGTGCTGGGCTATGTGCCCAACATCATCGGCGCGGTGGTGATCTTCTTCGTGGGCCTCGTGGTGGCCACCCTGGCCCGCCGCGTGGTGGAGGCCGCCCTCAACGTCGCCCACGTGGACCGTTGGCTGGACACCGCCGGCCTGTCGCGCATGACCGGCGCGTCCGGCCTGTCGAAGACCTTCGGCACCCTGGTCTTCGTGCTGATCATCATCCCGGTGACCATCGCCGCGCTCCAGCAGCTGGGCATCAGCGCCATCTCCGACCCGGCCGTGGCTGTCCTGGCGACAGTGCTGGACTCCCTGCCGCGGGTGATCGCGGCGGCCATCGTCCTGGCCATCGCCTTTGTGATCGGCCGCTGGGTGGCGGGCCTGCTGGAACAGATCCTGCCGTCCTTCGGCTTTGACCGCAGCCTCCAGGCCCTGGGCATCGGCGCGCCGGCGGCGGCCGATCCCGCCGACGTTCCCCCGGACGCCCCCGCGCCCGCTGGCGGCTTCACCCCGTCCAAAGTCGTGGCGCGCCTGGCGCTGGTCGCCATCATGCTCTTCTCGGCTGTTGAGGCGGCGCGCCTGCTGGCCTTCGCCGCCATCGCGGTGATGCTGACCGAGATCCTGGAGCTCGCTGGCCATGTGCTGTTCGGCGGCGTGATCATCACTCTGGGCGTGATGATCGGCAATTTCCTGGCCAATCTGATCAACCGCTCCACGGCCAGCAGCGACAGCTTCGCCGCCACCATCGTGCGCTGGGCGACCATCGCCCTGGCCACCGCCATGGGCCTGCGCTTCATGGGCATCGCCGACGAGATCGTGATCCTCGCCTTCGGGCTGGTGCTGGGCTCGGCCGCCGTCGCCGCGGCCCTGGCCTTCGGCATCGGCGGGCGCGAGACCGCCGGGCGCCTGCTGGAGAAGTGGACTCATCATGTGGAGAACCGCCGTCCGCCGCCGCCCGTGCGTCGGCCGGTCGTGCGGCCGCCTCCCAAGACACCCAAGATCTGACGCCGAAGATCTGACGCTTGCGCCTGGCGCTCTGATGCGTACGCTGTAAATCCAACGCACGTTTGAGGAGCCGCCATGGCCCTGCCGCAGGTTCTGCAAGGCCGTCTGCGCCTTCCGGTCATCGCCAGCCCGATGTTCATCGTGTCGGGACCGGAGCTGGTGATCGCCCAGTGCAAGGCGGGGATCGTCGGCTCGTTTCCCGCCCTCAATGCCCGGCCGGCCAGCCTGCTGGACGAGTGGCTGCATCAGATCGAGGAGGAGCTGGCTGCCTGGGACCGGGACAATCCCGACCGGCCCTCCGCTCCTTTCGCGGTGAACCACATCGTCCACCGCACCAATGATCGGCTGGAGCACGACCTGGAGGTCACCACCCGGCGCAAGGTCCCTATCCTGATCACCTCCCTGGGCGCGCGCGAGGACGTCTACGCCGCCGCCCATTCCTACGGCGGCGTGGTGCTGCACGACATCATCAACGACGCCTTCGGCCGCAAGGCGATCGACAAGGGCGCGGACGGCCTGATCGCCGTGGCGACGGGGGCGGGCGGGCACGCCGGCACGCTTTCGCCGTTCGCCCTGATCCAGGAACTGCGCAGCTGGTTCGACGGCCCGATCGCCCTGTCCGGCGCCATCGCCAACGGCCGCGCCATCCTCGCCGCCCAGGCCATGGGCGCGGACCTGGCCTATGTGGGCTCGGCCTTCATCGCCACGGAGGAAGCCAACGCCGTCGAAGCCTACAAGCAGATGATCGTCGGCAGTCGGGCGGAAGACATCGTCTACACCAACCTCTTCACCGGCGTTCACGGCAACTACCTGAAGCCGTCCATCGCGGCGGCGGGGCTCGATCCGGACAAGCTGCCGGAATCCGATCCTTCGAAGATGAGCTTCGGCTCGGGCAATTCGAAAGCCTGGCGCGACATCTGGGGCGCGGGGCAGGGCGTCGGGTCCGTCCAGGCGGTGCTGCCCGCCTCTGAATTGATCGATCGGTTCGCCGCCGAGTACCAGCAGGCCAAAGCCGAACTCGCCCAAAAAGCTCTCTGAACAGCGTTACCTAGAGAGAACCTCGGGGTTCGTTTAGCAAATCCTATAACTCCGATGGAGATAAAAGAGGTAAGCACCTCCCGCTCAATACGAACTGAGGGGACGAGCATGACTTCGCCTGCGCACAGCGCCTTCCGAGCCGCCATTCTGGTTGGTCTGTTCTGCAGCGCGGCACCCGCCGCCTTGGCGCAGACGCTTGAAGCCGGAGCCGCCGCCGTGCCTGCCGCGGCCGCCGTGTCGGTCGCTGCTGCGGACGTCACCGCCGAGCAGGCGCAGCCGGCGTCTCTGGCCGAAGTCACCGTCACCGCCCGCCGGCGCGAGGAGAGCGCACAGGAGGTGCCGATCACCCTTCAGGTCGCCTCGGGCGAGAAGCTGACCCAGACCGGCGTCAACACCATCGTCGGCCTGACCCAGCTGGTGCCCACCCTGCAGGTGCTGTCGCCCAACCCGCGCAACACCGCCCTGACCATCCGCGGCCTTGGCGCCTCCTATGGCCTGGCCAACGACGGGCTGGAGCAAGGCGTCGGCGTCTATGTCGACCAGGTCTATGTGTCCCGTCCGGCGATCGCGACGCTCGACTTCATCGACATCCAGCAGGTGGAAGTGCTGCGCGGCCCGCAAGGCACCCTGTTCGGCAAGAACACCACCGCCGGGGCGCTGAACATCACCACCGTCAACGCCTCCAACCACTGGGAAGCGGCCGTGGAAGGCAGCTACGGCAGCTACAACTTCCGCCAGGCCAAGGGCACCATCAGCGGCCCGATCATCCAGGATGTGCTGGCGTTCCGCCTGTCTGCGGTGGGCACCTGGCGCGACGGCGACATCTACAACCCGATCCAGCGCCTCGACCAGAACGCCCGTGACAGCCAGGCCTACCGTGGCCAGCTGCTCTATACGCCCAACGAGAGCCTGACGGTCCGGATCAACGGCGAATACGCCACCCAGCATCCGGAATGCTGCACCCAGATCTTCTACCGCGTCGGCACGACCTTGAAGCCGGCGAACCAGCAATACCCGGCCCTGGCCGCCGGCCGGAACTACCGGCCGCCCAGCACCAACGTTTATGACCGCATCGCCGACGTGGACGATCCCATCCAGGCCGACCAGTGGGTCAGCGGCCTGTCGGCGATCATCGACTACGACTTCGGCTGGGCGACGCTGACCTCGGTCACCGCGCACCGCGAGTGGGATTGGGAGCCGCGCAACGACCGCGACTACACCGCGCTGGACGTCACCCGCCGGTCGAACAACCCGTCGCACCAGAAGCAGGACAGCCAGGAACTGCGCCTGGCCTCCAATGGCGAGAACCGCATCGATTGGACGGTCGGCCTCTACTACTTCGACCAGAACGTCACGACCCACGGCGTGACGGAATACGGCTCGGACGCGTCCTACTGGCTGCTGCCCGCCACCAACACGCCGGCGTCGCTGCTTGAAGGCTACACGGTCTTCAACGACTCCACGATCGACACCACCAGCTACGCCGCCTTCGGCCAGCTGACCTGGAACATCAACGACCGGTTCCGGATCACGCCCGGCATCCGCTACACCCACGAGAAGAAGGACGGGACCTACATCGCCACCGTCACCGGCGGCGGCGTGACCACCGACACCACCCTGATCAATCGGCGCCTGGGCATTGCGCGGCCGCAGAACTACTCGGCCGAGACCAGCGACGGCTCCTGGTCCGGCCAGGTGGCCGCCTCCTACGACCTGGCCGACCAGATCCACCTCTATGGCACCTACTCGCGTGGCTTTAAGTCCGGCGGCATCAACATGGCTGGCATTCCGACCACGGCGGCTGGCGCGCCTTCGCTGGTCAACGCCGTGGTCAAGCCGGAGCAGGCGACCACCTACGAAGCGGGCATCAAGACGGAGCTGTTCGACCGCTTCCTGATCGCCAACGCCGCGGTGTTCGCCACCGACGTGAAGGACTTCCAGGCCAATGTGGTGGACGCCGGCCCAGGCGCTCTGCGCGGCTACCTGGCCAACGTCGAGAAGGTCACTGTCCGCGGCGCTGAAGCGGACATCAGCACACGTCCGCTCAACGGCTTCACCTTCTACGCCAACCTCGCGTACACGGACGGCAAGTACGACAGCTTCAAGAACGGGCCGTGCCCGCTCGAGCGCGTCGGCACCTCCACCGCCGCCTGCGACCTGTCGGGCAAGGAGCTGCCGGGCGTGTCCAAGTGGGCGGGCTCGCTGGGCGGGGAGTATCGTCGGGACGCCAGCTTCGGCCGCCTCTCGGGCGAGACCTACGCCGGCGTCGACGCCAGCTTCCGCTCGGCCTACTTCGCCGACGCGACGGACAGCATCTACACCCGCCTGCCGTCGTACCAGCTGCTGAACCTGCGCGCCGGCTTCAAGGCGGACGCCGGCTGGGAAGTCTTCGTTTCCGCGCGCAACGCGCTCAATGAAGAGTTCATCCAGAACGTCACCGTGGTGTCGGGCAACTCCGGTCTGGTGGTGGCCACGCCGGGTGACGCTCGGACCTACACGCTCACTCTGCGCGCCCGGTACTGATCCGCGCTTGTCGGGCGGGGCCGCCAAGGCTCCGCCCGAGAATTTCTATTGCCACTTCCAATCAAAACCCACTCACTCGGTGGGACTAAGCGGTCTAGGTTTAAACCTGGGTAAGGTTCTGGGCCGGATAGCCGTCCTAACGTACCTGCGGATCCTGGGGGCCCAAACGAATGGTTCAGCTTTCCCGTCGTGGATTGATCGTCTCGGCCGCCGCGGCGGGGCTGGCGGCGTGTTCAGGCGAAGGCGGCGGGAAGGGCGGCGCGGCCGGCGGGGCGGTGCGGCTGCTGAACGTCAGCTACGATCCGACGCGCGAGCTGTACAAGGCGATCAACGCTGCCTTCGCGCCGGTTTGGACCCAGCAGCACGGCGGCTCCGTGCAGGTCGAACAGAGCCACGGCGGCTCGGGCAAGCAGGCTCGCGCTGTGATCGACGGGCTCGACGCTGACGTGGTGACCCTGGCCCTGGCCGGCGACATCGACGAGATCGCCGCCCGCGCCAAGCTGCTGCCGGAAAATTGGCAGACCCGCCTGCCGAACAACTCCACGCCCTACACCTCGACCATCGTGTTCCTGGTCCGCAAGGGCAACCCGAAGGGTATCCGCGACTGGGCTGATCTGGTGAAGCCGGGCGTCGGGGTGATCACCGCCAATCCCAAGACCTCCGGCGGCGCCCGCTGGGCCTATCTGGCCGCCTACGCCTATGGCCTGAAGCAGGGCGGCGATGCGGCGGCTCGGGACTACGTGGCTCGCCTCTACCGGAACGTGCCGGTGCTCGACACCGGCGCCCGGGGCGCTACCACCAGCTTCGCCCAGCGCTCGCTCGGCGACGTGCTGCTGTCTTGGGAGAACGAGGCCTACCTCACGATCGACGAGTTCGGCCCGAACTACGACATCATCTATCCGTCCAGCTCCATCCTGGCCGAACCGCCGGTGGCGCTGCTCGACCGCAACGTGGACCGCAAGGGCACCCGCGCCGTCGCGGAAGCCTATCTGCAGTTCCTCTACACGCCGGCCGCCCAGGACATCGTCGGCCGTCACCACTTCCGCCCGCGCGAGCAGGCGGCCGCCGCCAAGTACGCGGCCAGCTTCAAGCAGCTCCCCCTGGTGACCGTCGACGACACCTTCGGCGGCTGGAAAAAGGTGCAGCCCACCCACTTCGCCGACGGCGGGGTGTTCGACCAGATCTACAAACCCGCGTGACCGACCAACTCGCACCCGCAGCCCTTGGGCCTTCCGTCGGAGCCGCCCGGCTCCCCGCCGCGCGCTGGCGCGAACCCTCGATCCTGCCCGGCTTCGGCCTCTCCCTTGGGCTGGTGCTCACCTACCTGGGTCTGATGGTGGTGCTGCCCCTGGCGGCGCTCGCCCTCCGGCCTTGGGAGCTTGGCCTGTCGGGCGTCTGGCAGGCGCTCAGCGAGCCGCGCGTGGCCGCCGCCCTTCGCCTCAGCTTCAGCCTCTCAGCCCTTGCGGCGCTGCTGAACGCGCCCCTGGGCCTGCTGATCGCCTGGACCCTGGTGCGCTATAGCTTCCCCGGCCGTCGGCTGCTGGATGCGCTGGTGGACCTGCCATTCGCCCTGCCGACCGCTGTGGCCGGCATTGCGCTCACCGCCATCTACGCCCCCAACGGCCCCATCGGCGCTTTGGCGGCCAAGGTTGGGATCAAGACGGCCTATTCGCCCGTCGGCATCTTCATCGCCCTGGTGTTCATCGGCCTGCCGTTTGTGGTGCGCGCCGTTCAGCCGGTGATGCAGGACCTCGACCGCGAGGTGGAGGAAGCGGCCCAGACCCTCGGCGCCACCGACTTCCAGCGCATCCGCCACGTGGTGCTGCCCGCCGTCGCCCCGGCCTTGATCTCCGGCGTCACCCTGGCCTTCGCCCGCGCGGTGGGCGAGTACGGCTCGGTGGTCTTCATCGCCGGCAACATGCCGCTGAAGACCGAGATCGCGCCCCTGCTGATCGTCATCAAGCTCGAGCAGTATGACTACGCGGCCGCCGCCGCGATCGGCCTGGCCATGGTCGCCATCTCCTTCGGCGCCCTGATCGTGATCAACACCGTGCAACTGTTCCTGGCCGGGCGAGGCCGTCGATGAGCGCGCAACGCAGCACATACCTCCCGGGCTTTGCGCCCCTGTTCCTGCTGCTGTCGGCGGGCGCCATGTGCGTGCTGGTGATTTTCCCGCTGCTCGTGGTGTTCCACGACGCCTTCTCCAAGGGCGTGGGCGCCTTCCTGCTGGCCATCCGCGAGCCGGACGCCCTGGCGGCGATCCGCCTGACCCTGCTGGTGGCCGCCATCGCCGTGCCGCTCAACGCGGTGTTCGGCGTCGCCGCCGCCTGGCTGATCGCCCGCTTCGAGTTCAAGGGCAAAAGCCTGCTGCTGACCGTGATCGACCTGCCGTTCTCCATCTCGCCGGTGGTGTCGGGTCTGGTCTGGGTGCTGCTGTTCGGCGCCCAGGGCTGGTTCGGCGAGTGGCTGCTCGAGCACAACGTCAAGATCATCTTCGCCACCACGGGCCTGGTCCTGGCCACCATTCTGGTGACCTTGCCGTTCGTGGCGCGCGAGCTGATCCCCCTGATGCAGGACCAGGGCGCAGACGAGGAAGCCGCCGCCCTGACCCTGGGCGCCGGGGGGCTTACCACCTTCTTCCGGGTGACCCTGCCCAACATCAAGTGGGCGCTGCTTTACGGCGTCCTGCTCTGCAACGCGCGGGCGATGGGGGAATTCGGCGCGGTCTCTGTCGTCAGCGGCCACATCCGCGGGCTCACAACAACGCTGCCTCTGCACATTGAGGTGCTCTACAATGACTATGATCTCGTCGGCGCCTTCGCGGCGGCTTCCATCCTCGCGAGCCTCGGGCTCATCACCCTGGTCCTCAAGACCGCTCTCGAATGGCGACACTCCGGTGAACTTTCCGCGGCCCGCAGACACTAGCTCGCCCAGCGTCGCGCTGGAGATCCACGGGATCTCCAAGACCTTCAGCCGCTTTCCAGCGCTGAAGAACGTGTCCCTGCAAGCCCGCGACAAGGAATTCCTGGCCCTGCTGGGGCCCTCCGGCTCGGGCAAGACAACCCTGCTGCGCGTCCTGGCCGGTCTCGAACAGCCGGACAGCGGCGAGGTGCGCTTCGGCGGCGAGGACTTCCTGGCCTTGCCGGTGCGCCGCCGCCGCGTCGGCATGGTGTTCCAGCACTACGCCCTGTTCCGTCACATGACCGTCGGCCAGAACATCGCGTTCGGCCTGTCCGTCCGCCCCCGCGCCGAGCGGCCCAGCAAGGACGAGGTGCGCGCCCGCGTCGCCGACCTGCTGTCCCTGGTGCAGCTCGAGGGCCTGGAGAAGCGCTTCCCCGCCCAGCTGTCCGGCGGCCAGCGTCAGCGCGTGGCTCTGGCCCGCGCCCTGGCCATCGAGCCGCGCATGTTGCTGCTGGACGAGCCTTTCGGGGCCCTGGACGCCCAGGTCCGCCGCGAGCTGCGCCGCTGGCTGCGCGAGGTCCACGACCGCGCCGGCGTCACCACCGTGTTCGTCACCCACGACCAGGAAGAGGCCCTCGACCTCGCCGACCGCGTGGCGATCCTCAAGGACGGCGAGCTCAAGCAGCTCGGCACGCCCAACGAGGTCTACGAGAACCCCGCCGATCCCTTCGTGTTCGACTTCCTGGGCGCCACCGTGCGTCTGCCGGGCGTGGTGGAAGCCGGCCGCCTGCAGGTCGACGGCTGGGAAACCGCCGCGCCCGCCGGCGCCCCCGCCGGCAAGGTCGAGCTGTTCTTCCGCCCCGACGAGGTGGCCTTCAGCGACAAGGGTCCTGGCCTCGCCGCCGAGGTCCGCGCCCTGTCGGCCCGCGGTCCGGACGTGCGCATCGAGTGCGCCCTGAACGGCCAGATCGTCGAGCTGCACGCCCATGGGCCGACAATGCCCGCCGGCCTGCTGCCCGGCGCCGCCGTGCGCGTGACGCCCCTGCGTCCGCGCGTCTACGCCGCCTGAAGGCTTGGCCGCCGCCCGGGGGCGACGGCCAGCCGCCTCAGCTCGTCAGCGTGGCGTTCAGGGTGATCTCGGCGTTCAGCACCTTGGAGATCGGGCAGCCCTTCTCCGCATTGCCGGCCAGCTGGTCGAATTGATCCTGGTCGATGCCGGGCACGTTGGCCGTCAGCGTCAGGGCCGACTTCGAGATCTTGAACCCGTCGCCGTCCTTTTCCAGCGTCACCGCCGCTTCCGTGGCGAGCTCCTCGGGCGTGAAGCCCGCCGCCTGCAGCTGAAACGCCAGGGCCATGGTGAAGCACCCCGCGTGCGCCGCGGCGATCAGCTCCTCCGGATTGGTGCCCGGCTCGCTCTCGAAGCGGGTCTTGTAGCTGTAGGGCGTCGACGACAGCACGCCGGAATCGCTGGTCAGATCGCCGGTCCCGTCGCGTCCCGTTCCGCGCCAGACCGCTCGTGCTTTGCGGATCATGCTCTCGTCTCCTTGGGTTGGGGGTGAGCGAAGTGCGCCCTCGCCGGTGCGCGGCGTCAACGCCCTTCGTCCACAGCCGGTTCGCCGCCAGGCGGAATCCTTTCGGCGCCTTGGACGTTAGCGGCACAGGATCACAGCCCGATCACAAACCAGGAGGTCCCATGCCGGCCGCCGCCCAGCAGACCCAATCCCAGCGCAGGTTCTCGGTCCACAGCCTGGCCGAGGCGCCCTCTCACTCCAAGCTGATCGAGGGCGCCGACTTCCAGGATGCGGCCCTCCATTTCCTGGAGGACCACCACCCGGCCGCCACGGCCGACGACGAGGTCTCGCTGATCGTCGAGGACTGCGCGACCGGACACCGTCAATGCTTCCGCATCGACCTCGCCACTGGCGAGGCCGCGCCCTGCGACTGAGCCCCTAGTTCGGGTGGGCCGCCAGCCAGCGGTCCACCTCCGGCAGGCGCTGCTCGATCACCGACAGCCGCGTCTGGATCGCCGCCTCGGCCTTTTGCACCTCGCCCTGGGTGGACGCGGGCGCCGTCCGGCCAAAGGCCGCCAGCTTGGCCAACATCGCCCGGTCGCGCGAGCCGGACGCCAGGCCCGTGAACCAGGTGGTGCGGCTGGAGGATTCCAGCAGCGGCTCGAACTTGGCCCGGTTGGCCACGGCGAAGTCGAACGCCTTGTCCGGATAGACCCCCGCCACGGCGGAAACCAGCGACGGCACGTCCGTCGCCTCCAGCTCGCCGCTCAGCGACAGCGCCAGGGCCCGATCGGCGAGCTTCGGATCGCGCGCCGAGCCCAGCAGGCGCAGCAGGCGCTGACGGTCGGTCACGTCCTTGGTGTTCCGCGCCAGGGTGTGCAGCTGCTCCCAGGTCGCCGCGTCCGCATTGGTGGCCACCACGCCCAGCACCGCCGTGCGCATGGAGCCGGTCAGGCTCTCCGGATTGGCCACATAGGCGGCGAACCGGCTGCGCGCCTCGGCGATCACCGTCGGATCGCCCAGCGAGCCGAGGGTGCGGATCAGGGAGCCGCGCAGCACCGCCACGTTGTCGGCCTCGCCCGCCGTCTTCTCCCAGCCCACCGTCGCGAAGATCGGCGCCAGCCGCGCCCGGGCGAAGGCGCGGAACGGCTCGCCGCGCGCATCCTGCCCGTAGTAGCTGGCCATGGCGTTGATCTGGCTAGCCAGGGTCTGCAGCACCACCGGATCGGCCTGCGGCGTCCCGTATCGGGTCAGCTCCAGGAAGTCGCTCATAGGCACATAGCCGGCCTCGCCCAGCGCGCGGCTGTCGTAAAGCAGCCCCAGCTGGTCCATGGGCTCCAGCCGGGCGAACTGCGGCGCAAGCTTGGCCCACAGCGGCGCCGAATAGGCGGTGCGGTAGTAGCCGGTCTGCCCGGCGTTCACGACCACCGGCGCCCCGTTCGGGACGGGCACGGTCTCAGGATTGGCGGCCGACACCACGCCCTTCCACGACACCCCGCCATCCAGGCTGCGCACGGCCACCGGCGCGCGCCAGGTCTGCGGCGCCTTGGAGGCCTCGTCCGCGCCGAAGCGGCTCTGCGTCAGGCGGATGCCGCGCGGCGCCTCCTCGACCCGGATCAGCGGCACGCCGGCCTGCAGGGTGAAGTCGCGCGCCACCTGCAGCATCGGGCGCGGCGAGACCTTGTTGATCTCGGCCCAGAAGTCCTCGGTCACCGTGTTCTTGTAGGCGTGCCGCTGCATGTAGTTGCGCACGCCGGTGCGGAAGGCGTCCTCGCCGACGTAGTCTTCCAGCATCCGGATCACGCCCTGACCCTTGGAGTAGGTGATCTCGTCAAAGGCGTTGGAGGCGGCGAACACGTCCGGGATCTCGGTGATGATCGGGTGCGTGCCGGCGCGGGCGTCCAGGCGCATCGCGCTTTGCTGGGCGGCCTGGGTCTGCAGCCACACCTTCCATTCCGGGTGGAAGTGGTCTGTGGCCTTGTTCTCCATCCAGGAGGCGAAGCCCTCGTTCAGCCACAGGTCGTCCCACCAAGCCATGGTGACCAGGTCGCCGAACCACTGGTGGGCCATCTCGTGCGCCACCACGATGAAGACGTTCTGCTTGTCGCTCTCGGTGGACAGCTTCGGGTCCAGCAGCAGGTAGTAGTCGAAGTAGAAGATCGCGCCCCAGTTCTCCATGGCGCCGAAGAACTGGCTCTGGCCGGGCCCCGCGATCATGTCGAGCTTGGGCAGCGGGTAGGGCGTGCCGAAGTAGTCGTTGAAGTAGCCCAGCAGCTTCACCGACGCGTCCAACGCGTATTCGGCCTTCGCCGCGTCGCCCTTGCGGACCACCACGCCCACGTCGGTGTTCCCGACCTGCTTGTGGATGCGCTCGAAGTCGCCCAGCGCCATGAACAGCAGGTACGAGCTCATCTTCGGGCTGTCCTGGAAGCGGACCAGCTGCTTGCCGTTGGCGAGCTTGCTGGTGGACGCCACCGGCATGTTGGACACCGCCATCTGGTCGGCCGGCGCCTCGATGGTCAGGCCGTACACCGCCTTCACGCCTGGCTCGTCCCAGCTGGGGACGAAGCGGCGCGCGTCCGAGTTCTCGAACTGGGTGAACAGGGCCCGCTGCTTGGCGCCGTTCTGGCCTTCGTAGTCCAGCGAGAACAGGCCGGAGGCCTGCTCATAGATCTTGCCGGAATAGTCGATCGACAGGACGTAGCGGCCCGGCGTCAGCGGCTTGGAGAAGACGAAGGCGGCGGTCTGCACCTTGTCGTCCAGCACGATGCGCGGGGTCTCGGTGCGGCCCTGCAGGCTGACGCGCTTCAGCTCCAGGTCGGCGGCGTTCAGCACGATCCGATCGGTGGTCTTCTTCACCTGGACGGTGATCTTCACCTGGCCGTCGAATGTTAGGGCGCCTGCGTTGGGCGTGACCCGGATGTCGTAACGCTCCGGCTGCACCGTGTCGGGCAGCACCACCCGGGCCTGCGTCTTGGCCGGCGCGGCCGCGCTCGCCGGCTGGGCGTGCGCCTGGCTCAGCGCCAAGGGGGACGTCGCGACAAGCAGGGCGGCGACGAGGGCGGAGGCGAGTTTCATAAGTCGGTCCAGCAATGTGGGATGCCGGCACCTTAGGGGCGGGCGCCCAAGCCCGCTAGACAGCCAAGTTGAACGTTGTTCGCCGCGGCCTAGTGGCCGGTCGGGTTGCCGCTGCGCTCTTCGTCGTCGGCCGGCGGGCGGGCGTCCCAAACGGACGATCCGGGCGGCGCCACGGCCACGTCGCCGATGTGGGGCTGCGGCGGCGTCTCGCCCAGGTCGCTGGCCTGCGACTGTTCCTGCGGCGGCAGCGGACCTTGCGGATGTTCCGTGAACTTGGCTTTGACCAGGCCCTCCGCGGCGGGCTCGTAGTGGACCTGCTCGCGCCGGTTGCCCGTGTCGATGGGCTCGACGGCGGGGTCGTGGCCCGGCGTCAGTTCGATGCCGGCCTGGCGGTTCGGTTGCTGCGGATCGTGTTCGGACATGCTCGCCTCCGCCGCCTCTAGCGGTCAGGCGGAGGCGAAGGTTCCGAAAACCGGTGTCGTCAGGTCGTCAGAGGACGCCCAGCATCTCGGCGACCAGCGGGTGGCGGACGATATCGCGGTCGGCCAGTCGGACGACAGAGATGTTGTCCACCGTCTCGAAACGGTCGGCCACGCTGGCCAGGCCCGAAAGCTCCGGCAACAGGTCCGACTGGTTGGGATCGCCCGTCACCACCATGGTCGAGTGCCAGCCCAGGCGGGTCAGCAGCATCTTCAGCTGGCCGTAGGTGCAGTTCTGCGCCTCGTCGATCACCACGAAGGCGTTGTTCAGGGTGCGGCCGCGCATGAAGCCCACCGGCGCGATCTCGATGGCGCCTTCCTGCATCAGGGCGCGCACCCGCTTCATCGACAGCCGGTCGGACAGCGCGTCGTAGAGCGGGCGCAGGTAAGGGGCGAGCTTGTCCTCCGCATCGCCGGGCAGGAAGCCGATGGACTCGCCGGCTTCCACCGCCGGGCGCGACAGCACGATGCGACCCACCCGGCCGCTTTCCAGCGCTTCCACCGCCTTGGCGATGGCCAGATAGGTCTTGCCGGTGCCGGCGGGGCCGAGCGCCAGGACCAGGTTCTTCTTGTCGATCGCTTCGATCAGCGCCTGTTGCCCAGGGGACTTGGCCTTGATCGTTTTCAGGTAGCCCTGCTCGCGGTCGTCGTTGTGCGGCATGGGCGACCACCCTCGGTCCACCGGCAGCCGGCGGATCTTATCGTCACCCTCGAACTGACCGGCGTCGAACGCGCCTTCGCGCAGTTGTCGCTTCGTGGCTCGCTTGCTCATGAGGGCCTCCGTGAGGGCAAGAAAAAAGGGCGTCTCCGCGATGGAGCGCCCTTGGGGTCAGCAGCAGATTGGAAAGCGAAGCGGCGGCGACGGCGGCCAGGCGGCTCGTCCGTCAGGACTGGCCCGGGCGGGAGAACCCGCATCTGAGACCCACTCGGCGCCATACAGCTCCGTCCAGCGCGAGACGCGGGACCGAATGGCCCGCGGCGGCGTCGGAAGGGGTTTCCCCCTCTCGAATCGCCTGACTAGAATGATCCTAACGTGCTTTCGAAATCGTTAAACCGACCGTATGTCGCAGTAAAAGGGGAGGGCCGGTGGCTGTCTATAACTTGGGCGATGTGACGCCTGAATTACCGAATGATGACGAATACTGGATTGCGCCCACGGCTGCGGTTATGGGGCGAGTGATTCTGCAGAAGAACGCGTCGATCTGGTTCGGGGCCACCGTGCGTGGCGACAACGAGCCGATCATCATCGGCGAGAACAGCAACATCCAGGACGGCTCGGTGCTGCACAGCGATCCGGGCTCGCCTCTCACCATCGGAGCCAACGTCACCGTCGGCCACCTGGTCATGCTCCATGGCTGCTCGATCAGCGAGAACTCGCTGATCGGCATCGGCTCCATCATCCTGAATGGCGCCAAGATCGGGAAGAACTGCCTGATCGGCGCCAACTGCCTGATCACCGAAGGCAAGGAGATCCCGGACAACTCCCTGGTCATGGGCGCGCCGGGCAAGGTGGTGCGCGAGGTCGGCCCCGAGCAGGCGCTGATCCTCACCGCCAGCGCCGAGCACTACGTCCAGAACTGGAAGCGCTACCGGCGCGACCTGCGCGAGGTTTGACGCCACAGGCTGTCGCGACAATCAAAGCCGTGGGCCCACTCCCTGGGGGGTCTGCCCACGGCCACTTTGCTGGACGCCGGCTCACAACAAAACGCCGGCTCATATGGAGCCGAAACCACATAAGGCTGCCCTCATGGCCCAAGCCCGCCATCCGCCCGCCAGGAAGCGAGCGTTCTAGACGTCAGCTATGGGTGGGAAGCTGACCTTGGCTCCCGGCGGGAAAGCGGACTTCCTTCAGCCTCACCGCAGAGCGGAAGCTCCGAACGTCAACGGTGGGTGGTCAGCAGACCCGCCGACTAACGCTCGTGGCTCGGAGGACCATCCTCCGGTCGACGGCGCGCCCATGCGTCGGCGGCGGCCGCGCTGCTGAGATATTCTTCGATCACCGCACCCTGGTGCGACGGCTTCTTCGGCGTCCAGCAAGGCTCGAGCGCCTCCTCCGTGCGCTGCCACCAGCGAGCTACTGGTCCGCCGTAGTCAGACCGACGGATCTCGTCGGCCGGCACGCCGTAGGGCGCCGGTCCACGCAGCGTGGTCATGAAGGTATCTGTGGCGAAGCTGCCGCCGCCCACCCCGTCCGGACCACCAAAGCTCACGGGCGGCAACGCTGTGACGTCACGAAGCGCCGTGAGCAAAGCCGGACACGTGCGACCGTCGATCCAGCGGTGATCGCGCACCACGGGGCCGGGTACGTAGGGCTCCTTCCCGTCGGGGATGCGGCCCAGAGAGGTCGTGTACCGTCGCTGTTCGGCCACCCACGCGTCGCTCGGGCGGAGGGCGTTGCCATTCGAGATCCGGGAGATGACGGTCACCTCGTCGGCTGTGGATCCCAACGCCACTCCTTTCACGGTCACTGTGTAGACCGGCGACGCCGCAAGCTCTTGCGCAGGCGCCGTGCTTGCGAGCGACGCTAGGAGGACGGCGCAGGTCAGACTGGAACGGGGGTGAGCTGGGCGTCGCACGGGCTCAGCATAGAGCGATCGTATCGATCGCCAAACGCCTCAAGCTCGGCACAGGACGTCGGCAACGGGTGGATAACGGACGTTGCTCGAGAAGCTCGGCTGTTGTTTGCTCGCGACGACCCGGTGCGGAGCGCCTAGATGATCGTGCGTATGACGGCTCTCATTGCGCTTGTTCCAGCGGTTGCCTTTGCAGAACCGGAGCTCGTCTCCTCTTGGCCAAAGGACGGAGCCAAGGACGTGCAGCCCGGCGAGCAAACGCTGGTCTTCGTCTTCAGCGAAGCGATGGCGCGAGACCGCATGTCCGTGACGGTGGGGGACCTCGGTGTAGCGCCCGATTTCGTGGGCCCTCCCGAGTTCTCTGACGACGGGCGCACGTTCCGGATCCGTATGAGGCTAAAGCCAGGCCTCACTTACGTTGTTGGAGCGAACGGACCCAACCACACCAATTTCCGGAGCCTGAGTGGAGAGCCGGCGAGACCAGCCGCGATCCGTTTCACCACGGCGGCGGCTGCACCCAAAACCCCGCTGTAAGCTCGGCGGCTACCCGCGTTAGTGACTTAGTCGGTTGCCCACTCGATCGGCCGTGCGCTTCAGAAGGTCAGCAAGAGGCGGGATCGGACGCAGCCGCTCAGCCCACAGGCGTTGCAGTTCGTAAGCGTCGGTTAAGTTCGTTGCGACACCAACCGAGTTCCTGAAGTTCTGAAGGCGTGAGCACCGCGCCAACGACTGGGATGCCGCGTCCATCGGCGCGTCCTATCAGCTGCTCACCCGGCGCAAAATCGACGCGTAAGCGACGGACCTTCAGCACTTGAAGCGGACTCCCAGAGGGACGCACCGATGTAACGATTACTGAGGGAGCGCCGATGACCTCGAGAGTTACCTCGACTTTCCGACCAGGCAGCACAGGAAGCAGCGCACGTCGCGCTTCGGTTCGAATGATCCGGAAGCCGCTGTCCTGACCGACGCTCATGATCAAGGTCTCAATGCTTAAGTCGCCATTGCAGGAAGCGAAGCTCGGGAGCGCCGGCCGCGAAGGTCAACCAAGGGGCGGAAGCTGACCTAGCTCCCGGCGGTAAAGCGGACTTCCTTCAGCCTCATCGAAAACGGACGCTCCGAACGTCAACACTGGGTGGCAAGCGGAGGTTGGCTCGACACGCCTGAAAACAGACATCCATTCAGGTTTGGACGAACTCGATCAGCTGCTCGGCGCGGTGACGCCACAGGCCGCTCGCATTGACGCGTTCCCGCGCGCGTTCGGCTCGTTCTTCCGCAACCCCGCCCTCCAGCAATTCTGCGAAGCGCTCTCCGGCCGACGTGGGACGGGTCCGGTCATAGAACGTGATGGCGTCGTCGAAGAACGCTTGAAGCTCGGCGCCTGCGTTAGAAACGACCGCGGCTCCACTGGCAGCGGCGTAGACCGCTCGTTCGGAGGCGCCGTTCCCGGCGTTTAGGTTCAGGACCGATCGAGCATTCTGATAGAGGCGGGGCATCTCGGCGAAGGGTACCGGCGGCAGGTACGTCACTGCGGGCCGATGACCGAAGACGGTCTCCCAGCCGGACCCGCAAAGCGCGACGGGTAAGCCGGTCTCGACAATTGCGCGGATCGCCTCGATGCGATCGTACTGACGCACGTAGGTAAGCGCTTCCCGTAGCATTGGCAGCACAGCCGCGTCGAACCCAGGGTCCTGCCCGAGAGAGACGCCGATACCGGCTGCCTTCGCGGAGGCTTCGAAGGCGTCGATCAATGACGCGTCCCGGTCCGCTAGCAGAGCATCGACCATTCCCTTCCAGAGCCGTCGACCAGGTCCCTCCGCTACGTTCTCCCAGAGGCGCTGGGGCTGACCTTGCCAGGTCGCGGCGATCAGGATTGGCCAGTCTCGTGCGCTGTGCGGCTTCAGTGGCGCGCCTGGGAGCTCGGCGCCAGGCAGCATCACCGTGCCGCGCCCCGGCACGGACATCGCCTTGGCGAACTTGCGGTGAGCGGGGCTCGAGTAAACCGCATACCGTCCCTGGAGCTCGCGCGTGAAAGATTGTGGCGCGTAGACAGGGTGGTCAAAGAGCCAGCCGACGAACTTCACGCCGAGGCCGTCGAAGAGCGAAGTTCCGTTAGTGAGCGTGACGCCACCGAACATCGCCCGAAAGGAGACAAACGCGTCGGGTGCATGCTGCTGCAGATCAGCAACGAGCGGACCTGTTGGGATGGCTCCGTTGGCGGTATGGACGTACTGGTCCGTGATGACCGCCTCGTGGCCGAGTTCTGCGATCGCATCCGCGAGCGCCTGAACGAAGTGGCTGTAGAGATGGTCGTTGGCCATCTCCTTGAGGAGTAGGAGCTTCACGCGGTGATCCGGTTGCAGGACTTACTGCAAGTTGAGCCTGCGTCGCGCCTCGCTTCAAGCCTGCCCCAGGTGCATCGCAGCAGGAAGTCGGTCGGCCCTCGAGTGCCCCGCCCAACACCAGACCTTCAGAACGTCCGCAATGGGTCGAAAGCAGACGGCGGCGCCAAGGCTTGAAGCGGACGTCACATGGAGTGGCGGCTAGGGCGTAAACACGACTGGACGGGCGGCTCCCAAGTTGGTCGCTCAGGTTGGAGCATGGGCACTCTAAGTTGCCCCGCCTCAGAAAGCGCCTCAGGCGATCCGCCGGCCGCCCACCGCGGCCAGCCGCAGGTGCGACGCCGCCTCGTTGGCGGCGCCGGGCCGGCGCAGCGAGCGGACCGACAGTTCCAGCACGGGCAGGCCTTGCAGCCGCGTCACCATCGACAGCGGCTGATAAAGCCCCAGATACCGGTCCGGTCCCCCGTCATGGGCGGTCAGCGGCGCGAACAGCACCTCCATCGGCAGGCTCGCGCCATCGGCCAAGGCTTCGACCACGGCCACCAGCGGCTCGGGCCGGCGGCGAGCTTCCTCCAGCGCGGTCTGCAGGCGCAGTCGGTCGCGCTCGGACCACAGGTGCAGGCCGTTCACCGCGCGCAGGTCGCGCCGGTGCAGGTCGGCGACGAAACCGCCGGCCAGCCGCACGGGATACTGGCCCTTGTCCTCTCGGCCGAGGATGAAGGTCTGGGGCATCAGCTGGCGGAAGTCCGCCGGCTGGATCGCCGAACGGCTCGGCGCCCGGCCGGGGCTGGCCCGGCTGGCCCAGTAGTCGATCAGCTTCTGTGTATTGGCGTGGTACATCTAAGCCGCCTCGTGCGGCCCATGGCGACCGCACGAGGCTTGCATAAAATCCGGCGCCAGACGGTTCCGGCGCCAAAACGGCACACCCGGGTCAGCGGGCCGCGGCCGCAGCGGCGACGGCCGGAGCTGTCGCCGCCTGCTTGGTCTCGACCCCCTTAGGGTCGGGACGCACCACCAGCTTGAACGCCGCCTCGTCCTTCAGGAACGCCTGGGCCGCCCGCTGCACGTCCGCCACGGTCACCGCCTGGATCTCCGGGATCAGGGTTCGGGTGTTGTCGAGCCGGCGCGGATCGGCCTGCACGAACGACAGCTCCCCCAGCCAGTACTGGTTGGTCACCCGCGCCCGCTGGATCGCTTCCACCCGCGGGTTCTTGGCGCGGGCGAGCTCGTCGGCGCTGATCGGATTGGTCCGCAGGTCGGCTGCGATCTTACTCACCGCCTCGAAGAAGGGCTGCAGCTTTTCGGGCGGCACTTCCACGCTTGCGGCCATGTAGCCGTAGCCGGTCCAGACCAGGCTGTGGGTGTAGCCGATGTTCGGCGAGTAGGTCGCGCCTTCCGCCTCGCGTAGTTGCTCCACCAGCCGCAGGCGCATGACTTCGCCAAGGATCGCGGTCTGGCGCGCCCGCTTCGGATCGCTCCAGAAGTCGGCGGTCGGCCAGGCCACATAGCCGATGGACTGGTCTGCCCGACCCTTGTGCGTCAGCTGGATCGGCTCGGCCGTCGGCTTCGGGAACGCCACTTTGCGCGCCTCGGCGCCGACCTGGGACTGCAGCGGCCGCGGGGGCAGGGCGCCGAAGGTGGACGCCACCGCCTGGGTCGCCTGTTCCACCGTGACGTCGCCGACGATCACCACCTCCAGCGGGCCTTCGGCCAGGTTCGGTGCGATCTGGCCCTGCAGATCCTCCAGCTTGGCCTGCGCCAGCTGTTCGCGGCTGGGGAAGGCCCAGCGCGGGTCCCCCGCGTGCAGCAGCTGGGCGAGGTCGCGCGACAGCACGCCGGAGTCGGTGGACTCCAGCTGGTCGTGGATCGTGCGGCTGTTGGCTTTCAGCCGCTGGAAGGCTTCGGCCCGCCAGCCGGGCTCGGCGGCATAGGCCGCCAGCACCTGCAGCTGGGTGGCGAGGTCGCCCGTGCGGGTGCCGCCGCTCAGCACAAAGGCTTCCTCGCCGACGCTGAATCCTGCGCCGTACAGCTTGGACGCCAGCACCCGGTCCATGTCGTCCTTGGTGATCTTCTTCAGCCCGCCTTCCAGGAAGGCGCCGGACGCCCAGGTGGGGTTTGGCCTGTCCCGGGGCAGGTCCAGAAGCCCGTCGCCGATGTTGACCCGGACCATCACCTCGTCGTCACGGAAGGTGGTGGGCTTGACCGTCAGGCGCACGCCGTTGGCGAACCGGATGAAGGTCGCCCCAAGGTCCTCGACCTTGCGGCTTTCCACGACCTTGCCGGGCGGCCCAAAGCTCTCGTAGGGCCACGTCAGCTGCGCCTGGGCGACAGGCGGGGTGACCGCCACCTTTTGAGAGGCGGCGAGTTCCGCCAGCAAAGCCGCTTCACCGCCCTCGATCGGTGTTGGCGAGGCCATGAACAGCAGCGGTCCAGACCCGGTGAAGGCGCTCTTCAGGCCCGCCGAGACTTCCGCCGCGGTCAGGTCCTTCACCACGTCTTCGAAGAAGGCCAGGTTCTGCGCCGGGTTGGTGACCACTTGCTGGTCGTCCAGGCTGCCCAGGATCTGCCCGGCCAGTTCCGACGGCCGTCGCGTGGCGGCGCCGGCCACCGACGCCTTCAGCATCGCCCGGATCTCCGTGATCTCGCGCTCGAGCTCGTCCTGACGCACGCCGTACTGCGCCGCCCGCCGCTGCTCCTTCTCGATGGCGGCCAGGCCCTCGCGCCAGCGGCCCGGCTCGGTGTTCACCGCCACGGTAGTAACTTCCGCCGAGTTGCTGACGTCGCCGCGCGAGGCTCCGGCCGAGATGAACGGCGGCTCTGGCGAACGGGCGATCACCGCCAGCCTGCGGTTCAGCACCGCAAAGCCCAGCATCTCCACGATGTCGCGCCGGCGCTGCGCGCGGGTGTCGGGCGCAAGGTCCGGCGGCGCGATCCAGGCGATCTGCAAGGACGGGGCGGCGCCCGGCTCCACCACGAGCTTGGCTTCGCTCTTGCGGGGCGCGACCTGTCCAAGGTCCGGGTCCACGCCGGCCGGCCCTTCGGCCGTCCAGTCTCCGAACAGCTTGCGGATCTTGGCTTCCATGTCCGCGGCGTCGAAGTCGCCGACGACGATCAGCACGGCGCGCTCGGGCCGATAGAAGCGTTGGTAGAAATCGGCGAGCTGGGACGCCGGCGCGGTCTTCAGCACCTCCACCTGGCCGATGGGGTGGCGGGTCGGCATCCGCTGCCCCTTCAGCAGGAAGGCCAGCCGCTCTTTGTAGACGCGGTAGGCCGGCGTATCGCGGGCGCGCTCTTCCGACAGAACAATCCCGCGTTCCCGGTCCACCGCCCCCTGGTCCAGGGTCAGGTTGCCGGCCGCTTCCCGCAGCAGCATCAGCGAGGTGTCCACCGTCTGGGCGTCGGTCTGCGGCAGGTCCAGGGTGTAGATCGTCTGGCCGTAGTTGGTGGACGCGTTGGTGTCGCCGCCGAAGGACAGCCCCAGCCGCTCCAGCATCTTCACCATGTCGTTCTCTTTGACGCCCTTGGAGCCGTTGAACGCCATGTGCTCCAGAAAGTGGGCGAGGCCTTGCTGCTGGTCGGTCTCCTGCAGCGAGCCCACGTCGAACCACAGCCGCAGCGCCGCCTGGTGGGCGGGCACGGCCTGGCGACGGACGGCGTAGCGCATGCCGTTCGGCAGGGCGCCGAACCGGGTGTCCGGGTCGGCCTTGATGTCCGACTTGGACTGCGGCCACTCGCCGGGCGCGAGCCGCCAGGGCGCCTCGCCGACGATCTTGGCGGGGTAGGGGATGGCGCTGGCGGGCGTGGAAGCGAGGCCCGGAACAAGGGCGATCACGGCGGCGAGGGCATGGCCCGCGCGCAGGGTGCGAAGCATCTACGGATCCTGAAACTCGGACGTCTTGAGCTCCAACTTCTAGGAGCCGTGCGGCGGCGGCAAGGCGCGTTCAAGGCGAAGGTCGCGTCTGGCGTGATTAGTCCCTAAATGGGGCCGATGGACGTCGCCCTTTTCCGAGACACTTCCAGCGGCCCCCGCCGGCCCAAGCCCACCGGGCAGGGCGGCGGGCCCGGCGATCCGCCCGGCAAGGAGCCGATGTTCAACGCCCCCTGGCCGGCGCTGCTGCTGGTGGCCTCGATCATCGGCGGCTACGCGCTGCAGTCCCGCTTCCCCATCGACATGGTGGTGGCGGCCGGCGCCTTCTATCCCGCCGCTCTGGGGGAGGGCCGCTGGGCCACCTTGGTCACCGCGCTCTTCCTTCACGGCGGCTGGGGCCATGCGCTGATGAACGGCGCCTTCGCCCTGGCTTTCGCCGCGGCGGTGTCGCGCTTCTTTGGCGAGCGGCTGCTGGGCGTGGTATCCTTCTTCGCCTTCTACCTGACCTGCGGCGTGCTCGCGAACCTGGCCTACGCCGCTCTTCATCCTGGCGGGCTGGAGCCTCTGGTCGGCGCGTCGGGCGCGGTGTCGGGGCTGATGGCGGCTGGCGCGCGCCTCTTGGCCGGGCATGGCTGGCTGGGCCCGATCCGCTCGCGCATGGTGCTGGGCATGGGCGCAGCCTGGGTGGGGCTGAACCTGCTGATCGGCCTGATCGGCAGCGCATTCCTGCCCGGGACTGGCGGCGCGGGCGTCGCCTGGGAGGCGCACATCGCCGGCTTCCTCGCCGGCCTCGTGCTCGTCCGCCCGTTCGCCTGGCTCGCGCATCGCGCGTAGTCACGCGCGCGTGCATTGAACAACCGCGCATTCTGCGCAACGCTGTTTTCCAAACCATAACAAGGGATGGAAACCGCGCATGCTTGTATCTCAGATACTGCGGCGAAAAGGCGATCTGGTCTTCACCATCGCCCCTGACGAGACCGTCGCCGCCACGGCGGCGCTCCTCAACTCGCGGCGGGTCGGCGCCCTGGTGGTCATGGAGAACGACAGCGTCGTCGGCATCGTCTCCGAGCGGGACATCACCCGCGCTGTGGGGGAGGGCGGACCTGCTGCGCTCGAGCAGCCGGTCTCATCCTGCATGACCCGCGACGTGCTCTACGCCCAGCCGGGCGAAACCGTCGACGACCTCATGGCCCGGATGACCGACCGCCGCATCCGTCACCTTCCGGTCTGCCACAAGGAGCGCCTGGTCGGCCTCGTCTCCATCGGCGACCTGGTCAAGGCCAAGATTTCGGAAGTCCAAGCCGAGGCCGAGGGCCTCAAGGCCTACATCGCGGCCGGCTAGTCGATCGCCTGCAGCAGCGCCGGCGAGCGCGAGTTCGCCGCGTCCGAAAGGGTATAGCCCTCCAGCACCTCGGCCGTGGCGTCGCGCGCCCGGCGCAAAGCTTCGCGCAGGGAGCAGAGCGCCGGATCGTCCGGGCAGTCATCGCACTTGCGGAAGCCCAACCTCGGACTGACGCAGGGCGCCAAGGCCAAAGGGCCGTCAATGACCCGGATCACTTCGGCGAAGCTGATCTCGCCAGCCGGCCTCGCCAGCACATAGCCGCCGAACTTGCCGCGCCGGCTGATCACCAGCTTGTTGCGGGACAGCTCCAACAGAATGGCCTCCAGGAACTTGCGCGGCGCATCCGCCCGGGTGCTCAGCTCACCTGACGTGAGTTGCTCTCCACCGGTGCGGGCGAGTTCGACCAGCGCACGCAGCGCATAGCGGGCCTTCTGTGACAGCATGGATCTCTGGAACGCCTCCTTCCTCTTCATATGGCGCGCCAAGAAGAAAGGCGAGCGGCGCCTCCGGCAGCAGCGGCGCCCACCGCCGGTCGCTGAAAAACATGCGACCGGCCGATTGACACCCGTCAGGGTGACGAATAGATAGCGCCTCCCGCTTGGACGGGGCCAATCAAAAGACGGTTTCTGAGGCGTTAAGCCTCTGAATCATCTTCGAAAGGCCGAGGCGTTCATTCGGGCTTCTGCGTTGCAGCGCGGGTTGTTCAGAGATCATCTGACGTCTCGTCCGCGACGCTTCCTAAGGCTGGGCGGTGGGAGCCGCGCGGCGTTGGGAAGGCCCGCAAGGGCCGGTTGACACTCTCGGGCGCGGTCACTAAGTAGCCGCTCCCCGCGAGGGCTCCGCTAGAGACGGTTTGCTTGGTGCTGAAAAGCGCTTGCTTTCTTTCTCCAGATGGATATCTTCGCGAACCTCAATCGAATCGCTACGGATCTTCGGGGCAACCCCACGGCGGCCCGCAGCGATGTTTGCGCCAAAATCGGAGCTTCCGAAGTTGTCGCAAAAAGTTCGAAAGAGCCGATTGACAGTAAAGAGGCCGGCCACTAAGTAGCCGCCTCCGCCGACCACCGGCGCTAAACAGTGGGGCCGGAGTTCCGGTTGGGTCTTTGACATCGTTGGAATGGAAAGAGAAGCGCAGGCGGTGGCGTTCTGGCGATAGGCTTTAAGGTCTATCTCGACGCTGACTGAATGCGGTCTCTTGAAGACACCATGAATATGGCTGTCTG
>NZ_QFYR01000012.1 GCF_003254705.1 Phenylobacterium deserti | reverse complement strand
TAGGGGAACCTGCGGCTGGATCACCTCCTTTCTAAGGATGGATCTCCAGAGAGCTTCGGCTTTCTACTGATCCTCCAAAGACACCTAAACAGGTGCGGAACGCCGCCGTCTCCGTTTCTCTTTCCAAACTCGCTCTGGCCGCCAAGGCTGGGGCGCGATCGCGCATCCGCGCATGAGGGCCTGTAGCTCAGGTGGTTAGAGCACACGCCTGATAAGCGTGAGGTCGGCAGTTCGAGTCTGCCTGGGCCCACCACACCTTCCTCGAGTTTTTTGATTTGAGTGTTTGTGTGAACCCTAGGGCGGACGTTCGCTGGGTCGACGACAGCTCCTTGCTGAGCGGCCTTATGGGGCCATAGCTCAGTTGGTAGAGCGCGTGCTTTGCAAGCATGAGGTCGTCGGTTCGATCCCGTCTGGCTCCACCAGGCGTTCGGAACTGCGCGCGATCGGGAAGAAACAGGTTTCCGTTTTCCTCGGGCCCGTATGGGTGAGGGAAGGGGACAAGTGACATCGTGAATGGAAGGGTTAGCCGCTTAGGTTGGCCTGAGAAGACATCATTGTCTGGCAACTACAAAGCGCATGTTTGGGTGCTGTCTGGGTTTCATAGCCTGGATGGCGTTTAAGCCCATGCA
>NZ_QFYR01000011.1 GCF_003254705.1 Phenylobacterium deserti | reverse complement strand
ATGGAAGTTCGTGAACTTCTGTCGTCCTACCAGTTCCCGGGCGACGACATCCCGGTGGTCAAGGGCTCGGCCCTGGCCGCGGTGGAAGGCAAGACCCCGGAAATCGGCGAGAACGCGATCCTCGAGCTGATGGCGGCGGTGGACAGCTACATCCCGCAGCCGGAGCGTCCGGTGGACCTGCCGTTCCTGATGCCGGTGGAAGACGTGTTCTCGATCTCGGGTCGCGGCACCGTGGTGACCGGCCGTATCGAGAAGGGCATCGTGAAGGTTGGCGACGAAGTTGAAATCGTCGGCATCCGTCCGGTTCAGAAGACGACCTGCACGGGCGTCGAGATGTTCCGCAAGCTGCTGGACCAAGGTCAGGCCGGCGACAACGTGGGCGTGCTGCTGCGCGGCACCAAGCGTGAAGACGTCGAGCGCGGCCAGGTGCTGTGCAAGCCGGGCTCCATCACCCCGCACACGAAGTTCGTGGCCGAAGCCTACATCCTGACCAAGGAAGAAGGCGGCCGTCACACCCCGTTCTTCACCAACTACCGCCCGCAGTTCTACTTCCGCACGACGGACGTGACCGGGATCATCAAGCTGCGCGAAGGCGTGGAAATGATCATGCCGGGCGACAACGCCGAGCTGGACGTCGAGCTGATCACCCCGATCGCCATGGACCAAGGCCTGCGCTTCGCCATTCGCGAAGGCGGCCGGACCGTCGGCGCCGGCGT